>NZ_QTQI01000006.1 GCF_003853705.1 Burkholderia sp. Bp8992
GCCGCGACCTTCGCAAGCGAGCCACCGAATTTGCCGACCGCGGTTCGCGCGGCCGATACGATCACTACGTCCGTCATTTCCCTTTCCTCCAGGCCCGCACGACACGGCGCATCGTTACCGGCCCTGTTAAAAAAACTGCGGTGCACCGGACAGCGTGCGCCGCTGTCCGGCTTTCGTCAATCGCGCTGCAACACGTAGCGTCCCGGCGCCGGCTCGATCACCGGGAACTGCGCGGAACCGGCCTCGGCGGGCGGCGCCACCTTGCGGCCACCGTACTGGTCGAGCCATTCGACCCACGTCGTCCACCAGCTGCCCGGCTGCTCGGTGGCACCGGCGAACCAGTCGTCCGCGGATTCGGGCAGGTCGTCGTTGATCCAGTAGCTGCGTTTCTTCTTCGCCGGCGGATTAATCACGCCCGCGATGTGCCCCGACGCGCCGAGCACGAATTTCAGCGGGCCCGACAGGATCGACGTCGATGCGTAGGCCGTCTGCCACGGCACGATGTGATCCTCGCGCGAACCGTAGATGAAGGTCGGTACGTCGATCAGCGACAGGTCGACGGCGTCGCCGCACACGGTCAGCGCGCCCGGTTCGCGCAGCTTGTTCTCGAGATAGGTATTGCGCAGGTACCACGCGTACATCGGGCCCGGCAGGCTCGTCGAATCGCTGTTCCAGTACAGCAGGTCGAACGGCGCGGGCGTGCGGCCCTTCAGGTAGTTGTCGACGACGTAGTTCCACACGAGGTCGTTCGGACGCAGGAACGAGAACGTGTTCGCGAACTCGACGCCGCGCATCAGCCCCGGTTGCGTGCCGTTCTTGCCGCCGATGGTCTGCTCGCGCATCTGCACGTGCGCCTCGTCGACGAACACGTCGAGGATGCCGGTATCGCTGAAGTCGAGCATCGCGGTAAGCAGCGTCATCGACGCGGCCGGATGTTCGCCGCGTGCGGCGAGCACCGCGAGCGCGGTCGCGAGCATCGTGCCGCCGACGCAGAAGCCGAGCGTATTGATCTGCTCGCGGCCGCTCACCTGCTGCACGGCGTCGATCGCCGCGAGCAGCCCTTCGTTCATGTAGTCGTCCCACGTCTTGTGCGCGACCGAAGCGTCCGCATTGCGCCACGACACGAGGAACACCTGATGACCGTTCGACAGTGCATGCGCGACGAGCGAATTCTCGGGCTGCAGGTCGAGGATGTAGAACTTGTTGATGCACGGCGGGACGATCAGCAGCGGCCGCTCGAACACCTTGTCCGTCTTCGGCGCGTACTGGATCAGCTGGATCAGGTCGTTCTCGTAGACGACCGCACCTTCAGTACACCCGAGGTTCTTGCCGACCACGAACTGCGATTCGTCGGTCTGCGAAATCTTGCCGCGCTGCAGGTCGCCGAGCAGGTTCATCATCCCCTGCCGCAGGCTTTCGCCCTGCGTTTCGAGAATCGATTTCTGCGCGTCGGGATTGAGTGCGAGGAAGTTGCTCGGCGCGGCGGCCGCCGTCCATTGCTGGACCGTGAAGCGGATGCGCTCGCGCGTCTTCGGATCGGTCTGCAGCGAATCGGCCAGTTCCTGCAGATAGCGCGCGTTGAGCAGATACCACGCAGCCGCGAACGCATGCGCGGGCGACGATTTCCACGCATCGCCGCTGAAGCGGCGGTCCTTCAGTTCGGGGGATTCGAGCTTCGCGGCAGCGGCCTGCTGCATCAGCGTCATGCAATCGCGCGCGTAGTCGGCCTGCAGCGCCTGGAGCCGTTCGGGCGGAATCGCGGCAACCGGCAGCTTCAGCCCCGCGAACGGCGACGCCATGCCGCCAAGACCCGCGAGGCCACCGAGATCGGGCATCGACGGCATCTGGAATGGGAACGAAGCCGGGAACTGGAATGTCGCGAACGGATTGACGGTGGCCGACGCAGTCGCGGCGCGCGCCGGATCTGCAAAACCGCGCCACGCGTTCAGCCACGACTCGAACATCTGCTGCATCGGCTGGGCGGCCGGATCGAAACCGGTGCTGCCCGAGGAAGTGCCCGCCTGAGCGGACGTCGACGAATTTTTCGATGCTGTCATTACCTGCCTTACCGGTGATTCGTGAGCGTCAATCGTGAAATCCTGCTCGCGCGCGGCGTGCCGGCTGCGAGCCGGGCCGTCATGCTCTGGAGAGGCGTCTCCAGATTCTGCCGCAGTGCGGTATTTTTATCATTATCGTTTTCCCCATGTGAAGCGCCAAGTCAAACCACTGAACATTTCCGCACGGAGATAATCCGCGCGCAACAGGCGGGACAAGGCTTCCGACGAAACATAAAACATTTTGTTTGGCTTGACTCCGGGATTTTTCATTCAGTTGCGCATGCCGCGCCGCATTGCCGTCTAAATATCGAGATAACCCGATTTCAAGATGCAGCAAAGCCCACGGGCATGCACATGCCGTCAATCGGCCAGCCAGATCGCCGCCGCCATGCGGCCCGTAACGCGATCGCGGCGGTACGAATAGAAGCGTGCACGTTCGGTGACCGTACAGGCCGTCCCGCCGCTCACGTGCGCCACGCCCGCACGCGCGAGACGCAGGCGCGCAAGCACGTAGAGATCGGCGAGAAACTTGCCGTGCGCGCCGTCGATCGCGACGAACGCGAGCCGGGTTTCATCATGCTCCGACTGCGGAGCCGTGTCGAGAAACGCGTCGCGCACATCCGCGCCGACCTCGAACGCCTGCGGGCCGATCGCCGGCCCGAGGTACGCACGCAGCGTGTCCGTCGCGCCGCCGGCCAGCGCCGCGACGCGTGCCGCGGTCCGTTCGACGATACCGGCCGCGAGCCCGCGCCAGCCCGCATGCGCGGCGCCGACCGCACGGCCCTGCGCGTCGCACAGCAGCACAGGCAGGCAATCCGCGACCATCACGACGCACACTGCACCGGCCCGGTCCGTGACGCTCGCGTCGGCCTGCACCGGCGCCGCGGCCGCGGGTGCCGCCGCGATCACCTCGTCCGCGCGGACGATTTCCGCGCCGTGAACCTGCTCGAGCCAGGCGGCGCTCGACTGGCCGGCGAGGGCGAGCAAACGCGTGCGATTCGCGGCGACATGGGCCGGCTCGTCACCGGTATGCAGGCCGAGATTCATCCCGCCCGGCAACGCGTCCCCGTCCTGCCAGCGCCCGTACGGGCCTTCGCTCACGCCGCCGTCGCGCGTCGTGATCAGCGCACGCACGCGCGGCGACACCTGCCAGTCGGGCTGCACGCAGTCCTGCCACGTCAACGGCGCCAGGTTCGTCATCGGCACTCACTCCTCCTCATCGTCGTCCAGGTACGGCTCTTCATCGTGATACTCGCCGCCGAAATCGTCATCGTCGTAGACACCGTCGTCATCGTCGAATTCCTCGTCGCCCTGCCCGAAGCCGAGCGCCGCGACGAGCGCGTTCATGTCGTCCGGCAGCGGGCAGCGCCATTGCATCGCCTTGCCCGTGACCGGATGCACGAGGCCGAGCCGCCATGCATGCAGCGCCTGTCGTGCGAACCCGTCCGGCAGCGGCGTGACCGAGCGCTTGCCGCGCGCCCGCCCGTAGACGGGATCGCCGAGCAGCGGGTGCCCGGCGTGCGCGCAGTGCACGCGGATCTGGTGCGTGCGGCCGGTTTCGAGATCGCACTGGATTGCCGAAACCGGCTGACGTTGCCACAGACATGTGTCAACCGTGCGGAAATGCGTGCGCGCGGGCTTGCCCGACGCGCCCGTGACGACGGCCATGCGCGTGCGCTCGCGCGGATCGCGGCCGATCGGCGCGTCGATCGTGCCTTCCTCGGGCATCGTGCCCCACACGAGCGCGAAGTAGCGGCGCTTCACCGTGCGGGCCTGCAGCTGGCGCACGAGGTCCGTCTGCGCGGCCAGCGTGCGGGCCACCACCATCAGGCCGGACGTTTCCTTGTCGAGCCGGTGGACGATGCCCGCGCGCGGCAGGCCGGCCGCCGCGTCGCCGTAGCGATGCAGCAGCCCGTTGAGGATCGTGCCGCTCCAGTTGCCGGCGGCCGGATGCACGACGAGGCCGGCCGGCTTGTTGATCACGACGAGCGCGTCGTCCTCGTAGATCACGTCGAGCGGCACGGGCTCCGGCGTGAACGCGAGCTGCTCGGGCAGCAGGTCGGGCACGAGCTCGATCCTCGCGCCGAGCGGCACCGGCTGGCGGATCTTCGCCGGCGCGCCGTCGACCAGCACGCGCTGCGCCTCGATCCAGCTCTGCAGGCGGCTGCGGGAGAATTCGGGGAACAGCTGGGCAAGCGCCTTGTCGAGGCGTTCCCCCGCGAGCGACAGCGGCACTTCGACGACGCGCGGCGCCTCGTCGAGCGCCGCGGACGGCACGACGGGCGGCTGCATGGCGTCGCCGGTCAGATCGTCATCGAGGGAATCCCCCGACGCAGCGTCGGCGGGCCGATCGCTTGGGCTATAATCTTCGCGATTTGGTGTGCCCGGCTGGGCATTCTGCGAACTTGAACGGGTCATTTAGACTGGGTCACCGAGACTTGAAGCTAGGACATGCGAGCATGATGAATTCGACCAAACGCACGGCCAGAACCGTCGCCGCCCGAGCTGCGGCGGTAGCGGCCGCGGCCCTCATCGCCGGCTGCCACGGCTTGCCGCAGAAGCAGGACGAGACGGCTACCTGGTCGAATAACAAATTATACTCAGAGGCCCAGGACGCACTGTCCGGCGGCGACTGGGGCAAGTGCGCGAAATATTTCGAATCGCTGCAAGGCCGCGATCCGTTCGGTCATTTCGCGCAGCAGGCACAGATCAACGTTGCATACTGCAACTGGAAGGACAACGAAGCGGCCGCCGCCGACCAGGCCGTCGATCGCTTCATCCAGCTCCACCCCGATCATCCGGATATCCCGTACGCGTACTACCTGAAGGGGATGATCCACTTCAACGACGATCTCGGCCTGTTCGGGCGCTTCTCCGGCCAGGACATGAGCGAACGCGATCCGCAGGCGCTGCGCGAGTCGTACGATGCGTTCAAGGTCGTCGTCGACCGCTTCCCGAAGAGCAAGTACGCGCCCGACGCGGCAGCGCGGATGCGCTACATCGTCAACGCGCTGGCATCGCACGAAGTGCACGCGGCCGACTACTACTACCGTCGCGGCGCCTACGTGGCGGCGATCAACCGCGCGCAGCTCGCGATCAAGGATTACAAGGGTGCGCCGGCGATCGAAGACGCGCTGCACATCATGATCCTGTCGTACAACAAGCTGAACCAGCCGGAACTCGCCGAAGACACGAAGCGCGTGCTCGCGGGCACGTTCCCCGACAGCCCGTACGTCACGGGCCATTCGCGCCCCGGCGCGAAGAAGTCGTGGTGGCAGTTCTGACCTGACGAGCACGCGACGCAACGCCCTTTGCGCACACAAAAAACCCGGCCATCGAGCCGGGTTTTTCATTGGCGCCGCCATCAGGCGCCGCCGGTGCTCGCGCGGCTGAAGCCGCGCGTATCGTCACACGCGCTTTTCCGAGCGATGCTCGTCGAAGAAGTCCTGCACGACCGCGATCTCGCGCGTGCGCTTGAACGGCGGCAGGCTCTGCCAGATCCGGCGCCCGTAGGGCTTGTCGACGAGCCGCGTATCGCAGATCATCAGCACGCCGCGATCCGTCTCCGCGCGAATCAGCCGGCCCGCGCCCTGCTTCAGCGTGATCACGGCCTGCGGCAGCTGGTGGACGGCGAACGGGCTCAGGCCCTTCTTCGTCAGCGCGTCGAGACGCGCGGCCAGCACCGGATCGTCCGGCGGGGCGAACGGCAGCTTGTCGATCACGACGAGCGACAGCGCGTCGCCGCGTACGTCGACGCCTTCCCAGAAACTCTGGCTGCCGACAAGGATCGCATTGCCGTACGCGCGGAAACGGTCGAGCAGCTCGGTGCGGCTCGCATCACCCTGCACGAGCAGCGGCGTGTTCCAGCCGCGCGATTCGATGACATCGCGCAACTTCGACGCGATCCGGTCGACCGCGCGCAGCGTCGTGCACAGCATGAACACGCCGCCGCCGGACGCCTCGATCGCCGGCAGCGCGGCATCGAAGACGGCATCGGTAAACGCCGGCGACGACGGTTGCGGTAGGTTGCGCGGTACGTACAGCAGCCCTTGCGACTGGTAGTCGAACGGGCTCGCGAGCGTCATCGAGCGACGCGAGCTGAGGCCCATCTGCGCCGCGTAGTGCGTGAAATCGCCGCGCACCGACAGCGTGGCCGACGTGAACACCCAGGCACGCGGGACGCCCGCGCGCTGCTTCGCAAAGATCGGCGCGACCGACAGCGGCGTTTCATGCAGCTGCACGGTATGCGCGAACACCTCGACCCAGCGCACCTTCTCATTCGGATCGCCGTCGGCAGTCGCCTTGTCGCCGGCCGCTGCCGCGTCGGCCTTCGCGGCCGCCTCCGCCGCGCCGGGTGCGACCCAGCCGGCCAGCAGGTCCTGCAGCTCGCGGGCGCGCCGCAGGCACGCACCGAGCGATTCCGCGCGTTCCGCCTGGCTCGCGAGCGCCGACGCGAGCGCGTCGAGCGCCACGTCGAGCGCGTCGAGCGCGCCGAACATCGGGTGATCGTCGCCGAGCTGCGCGAGCGACATGCGGACGATCTGGTCGTTCGCGAACGCGAGGCGCAAGTCGCGCGCCGCCCGTTCGAGATCGCCGCCGAGCTTCACCCACTCGACCGCATCGCGCGCATGGCCCAGGCCTTCGGCGACCGTGTCGCGTGCGAGTTCGAGGATCTGCGTGGTCGACAGCGTCTCGCCGAAGAACAGCGTCGCCGTCTCCGGCAGCTGGTGCGCTTCGTCGAAGATGACCGTGTTCGCGTTCGGCAGCAGTTCGGCCATCCCGGTGTCGCGCAGCATGATGTCCGCGAAGAACAGGTGATGGTTGACGACGACGACGTCGGCCTGCTGCGCCTCGCGCCGCGCCTGCATCACGAAGCATTCCTTGTAATGCGGGCATTCCTGGCCGAGGCAGTTGTCGCGCGTCGACGTGACCATCGACCACACGGGTGCCGTTTCCGGCACGCTCGCGAGCTCGGCCTTGTCGCCGCTCTTCGTGATCTTCGCGAAGCGGACGATCTCCTGCAGATACGCGGTGTCCTGCCGCGATGGCAGGCGGCCGTTGTCGGCCGTGCGTTGCAGGTAGTAATGGCACAGGTAGTTGGCGCGCCCCTTGAGCATCGCCACCGACACCGGCACCGCGAGCGCGTTGCGCACGGTCGGGATGTCGCGCTGGAACAGCTGGTCCTGCAGGTGTTTCGTGCCGGTCGACACGATCACCTTGCCGCCCCACAGCATCGCGGGCACCAGATACGCATAGGTCTTGCCGGTACCCGTGCCTGCTTCGACGATCAGCGTGTTGTCGGCCGCGTCGTTGTCGGATTCGGCTGGCGTGGCGCCGTCGGCACCCGGCTCGGCCGCCTTGTCGGCGTCGCCGAGGCGGCGCGCCGGACGCTTGCGGGTTTCGAAGATCTCGGGTTCGGGCATCCGGCGCGCGGACGCTTCCATCGCGGACGCGACCGCGCGCGCCATCTCGATCTGCGAGGTACGCGGCCGGTAGCCGTCGAGCGCGCGCGCCAGCAACCCGCCTTCACCGAAGATCGTGTCGAGTTCGTCGACGCGCTTGCGGCTCAGCTCGAAGGTGCCTTCGGGCGCACGAGCGCGCCCGGCGGACGTCGCGTCACGCCGGGCATCGGGGGTGGCTTCAAGCGGTGAATTCAAGGCAAGCGTTCCTGTGTCCAGCGCCCGGGCGGCGCCGGCGCTTGCCAGGCCGCGCTCAGGCGCGCTTATCCGGTTCGAGCTGCGATTGCAGCAGAATGATTTTGTCCTTGGCTGCCAGCTTTTCCTTCTTCAGCCGGTGCAGCGTGATGTCGTCGATGTCGGAGTGTCCTTCCTTCAGCTCGATCTCCCGAGCGAGCTGCTGGTGCTGCTCCTGCAATGCAGCCAAACGGTTGTGCAATTCCTGCTGCTGTTCCGTGTGACGGTTTTGCATAGTTGCCTCCTCATCGAAGCAGCGCGGCGGCTGGCGTGCCGACGCGCCCGAGACTGATCCCGATCAATCCAACACGTTACTGCCCCTGCTGTTGCTGTTGCTGCCTGGCCTTCTCGGCCGCTTCCTGCTGACGCCGCTCGACATCGGCCTTGTGCTGCGCGGCTTCCTTCTGCTTCTGCTCGTAGCGCGTGGCGTTGTCCGCCCGCTCTTGCGCCTTCTGCGCCGCCTGCTGGTGCGCCTGGTCGAGCTTGTGCTGGAAGTCGGCCTGCTTCTGGTCGTATGCCTGCTTGCTCGCCGCGCGTTGCGGCCCTTCCGCGCCGCGCTGCGCCTGCTTCAGTGCATTCTGCTCCTGCTTGTCGCGGAACGCAGCGGCGTTCGCCGCGTCGTTCGCCGCGCGCTGCGGCGCCTCCGCCGCGTTCTGCGCCTGCTTCAGCGCCTGCTGCTGGTCGCGCTGCTGCGCGCGCACCGCACGCTGCTCGTCGTTGAGCGCGAGTTGCTCCTGACGGATGCTCGCGCGCTCGTCGCGCATCAGGTCGCGCGCCTTGCCGAGACAGTGATTGACGAAGAATTTGCTGTAGCAATCGTGCTCGGCCACCGCATAACGATAATCGTTTTCCGCGGTGCGTTGATTGAGCACTTTTTGACGGGCGTCGAAATCCGGTGCGGCAGAGGCTGCGACGGGCGCGGCCGCGACGGCGTCCGGCGCGGTGGCCGGGGCCTGCGCGAACGCGCCGGAAGGCCCGGCAGACAAAGCCGCGGCGAGCGCTGCGCCGAGCGCGACGAGAGAAATTCGGGAAGTTGGCAACGTCGTAGGAAAGCTGCGGGACATGTGTCAAATTCTATCACCCCCGGCTGGACGCTCCGCCATTTATGGCAAAATGCCCCGCTTCACTCACCCGCGGCATCTGGCCCGTCGGGCCCGCCATGCAGCCCGCCGCTTCGGGCCTGCCGGCCCGCGCCGCGATTTCAGCAGGCAGATCATCCACGACATGACGGAAACCGTAGCACTCAAGATCGTACAGCGCATCGCCACCGAACTGTCCGTCCAGCCGCGCCAGGTCGCGGCGGCCGTGCAACTCCTCGACGAAGGCTCGACCGTTCCGTTCATTGCCCGGTACCGCAAGGAAGTGACCGGCAACCTGGACGACACGCAGCTGCGCAACCTCGAGGAACGCCTCCTGTATCTGCGCGAGCTCGAGGATCGCCGCGCGGCAATCCTGTCGAGCATCGACGAACAAGGCAAGCTGACGGACGAGCTGCGTGCCGCGATCGATGCGGCCGACAGCAAGCAGGTGCTCGAAGACCTTTATCTGCCTTACAAGCCGAAGCGCCGCACGCGCGCGCAGATCGCCCGCGAGGCCGGCCTCGAGCCGCTCGCGCAGGCGCTGCTTGCGAACCCGCTGCTCGATCCGCAGGCCGAGGCGGCCGCGTACGTCGACGCCGACAAGGGCGTCGCCGACGTGAAGGCCGCGCTCGACGGCGCGCGCGACATCCTGTCCGAACAGTTCGGCGAGACGGCCGAGCTGCTCGGCAAGCTGCGCGACTACCTGCACAATCAGGGCGTCGTGTCGTCGGCCGTCGTCGAGGGCAAGGAAAGCGAGGAAGGCGAGAAATTCCGCGACTATTACGACTACGCGGAAACGATCAAGACCGTGCCGTCGCACCGCGCGCTCGCGCTGTTCCGCGGCCGTAACGCCGGCGTGCTGACGGTCAAGCTCGGCCTCGGCGAAGAGCTCGACGCGCAGGTGCCGCACCCCGGCGAGGCGATGATCGCGCGCCATTTCGGCATTGCGAACCAGAACCGCCCGGCCGACAAATGGCTGTCCGACGTCTGCCGCTGGTGCTGGCGCGTGAAGGTGCAGCCGCATATCGAGAACGAACTGCTCACGCAGCTGCGCGAAACGGCCGAAACCGAAGCGATCCGCGTGTTCGCGCGCAACCTGAACGACCTGCTGCTGGCTGCGCCGGCCGGCCCGAAGGCCGTGATCGGTCTCGACCCCGGCCTGCGCACGGGCGTGAAGGTCGCGGTCGTCGACCGCACCGGCAAGGTGCTCGCCACCGACACGATCTACCCGCACGAGCCGCGCCGCGACTGGGACGGCTCGATCGCGAAGCTCGCACGCATCGCCGCGCAGACGCAGGCCGAACTCATCAGCATCGGCAACGGCACCGCGTCGCGCGAAACCGACAAGCTCGCGAGCGAACTGATCGCGAAGCACCCCGAACTGCGCCTGCAGAAGATCGTCGTGTCGGAAGCCGGCGCGTCGGTCTACTCGGCATCCGAGCTCGCGGCGAAGGAATTCCCCGAGCTCGACGTATCGCTGCGCGGCGCCGTGTCGATCGCACGCCGCCTGCAGGACCCGCTCGCCGAGCTCGTGAAGATCGAGCCGAAGGCGATCGGCGTCGGCCAGTACCAGCACGACGTGAACCAGCGCGAACTCGCGCGCTCGCTCGACGCGGTCGTCGAGGATTGCGTGAACGCGGTCGGTGTCGACGCGAACACGGCATCGGCCCCGCTGCTGGCGCGCGTGTCGGGCTTGAACGCGACGCTCGCGCGCAATATCGTCGACTACCGCGACGCGAACGGCCCGTTCCCGTCGCGCGAGCATCTGCGCAAGGTGCCGCGCCTCGGCGACAAGACCTTCGAACAGGCCGCCGGCTTCCTGCGCATCAACGGCGGCGAGAACCCGCTCGACCGCTCGTCGGTGCACCCGGAAGCCTATCCGGTCGTCGAACGGATGCTCGCGAAGATCAACAAGCGCATCGACGACGTGCTCGGCAACCGCGAAGCGCTGGCGGGCCTGTCCCCGACGGAATTTGTTGACGAACGTTTCGGCCTGCCGACCGTGCGCGACATCCTGTCCGAACTGGAGAAACCGGGCCGCGATCCGCGTCCGGAATTCAAGACCGCGACGTTCCGCGAAGGCGTCGAGAAGGTGTCGGATCTCGTGCCGGGCATGACGCTCGAAGGCGTCGTGACGAACGTCGCCGCGTTCGGTGCGTTCGTGGATATCGGCGTTCACCAGGACGGCCTCGTCCACGTGTCCGCGATGTCGACGAAATTCATCAAGGACCCGCACGAAGTCGTGAAGGCCGGCCAGGTCGTCAAGGTGAAGGTGCTCGACGTCGACGTGAAGCGCCAGCGCATTGCGCTGACGATGCGCCTCGACGACGACGCGGCAGCGCCCGGCATGTCGTCGCGCGGCAGCCAGGATCGCGGCAATGGAGGACGCGGCGCGGCCCGCCCGCAGCGCTCGCGCGAGCCGGAACCGGCCGGCGCCATGGCCGCGGCGTTCGCGAAGCTGAAGCGCTGAGCACGCGACAACCGTCGACAGAGAGAAAAGCCCGCTGAAAGGCGGGCTTTTCTTATTGCATCGACGCGCGGTTCCGAAAATCGCGATGCAACCCGGATAGGTGCGTTTTCGTCACCATTACCCTGCTTCCAGTCGGCGAATTAAACAATTTGCACTGCAGCATGCATTTTCTTGACGCCTTGAATCCCGCACATAAAATAAATTCGAGTACGGTATTGCAACGTCTTCGATAACCGAAGCGAATTTTCCGCCCGACAACAGGATTCCCCGCGACGATCACACGCGCCGCGCGTTTCAAGCCTCCCGTCTTTGATTGCCACGCTCTGAAGTCGATTTGCGAGACATGACATCCGGAATATGCGCCGGCCGGTAAGCCGGCGCATATTCGCCAAAATGGATCGGGGAATCATGAAAGCAGATGATCTGGAAATCGAACTGGCCGCATTGCGCATTCCCGTTTTCGAGGTGCCGTGGGCCGGCGCCTGTTCGCCACACGTCGAGCGAATCGAATCGCGCATGCTCGAATGGGCCGACGCATACGGCCTGCTCGTGTCCGACGCCCATCGGGAGCGCGTCGTACGCACCCGTTACGGCTGGCTCGCCTCACGCTGTTACCCGAACGCCGATCCGCCTCTGCTGCAGGCGCTTGCCGATTATTTCGTGTGGTTCTTTCTCGCCGACGACCTGTTCGTCGATCGCGTGGAGCCGGTCGGCGCCGATACGCTGCGCAACCTGACCGCGATGATCGACGTCCTCGACTACGGATGTACGGGCCCCGAACCGGTGTACGGCGAACGCGCGTGGCTCGATGTATGCCAACGGCTGCGCGCGCGCCTGTCGGCCGAGCATTTCGCACGCTTCGCGCAAGGCATGCGCCTGTGGGCCACCACGGCCGGATTGCAGATCATCGGCCACCAGAAGGCCGAACCGGCCGCCGTGCCGCAGTACGAAACGATCCGGCGCCACACGAGCGGCATGAATCCGTGCCTGGCACTGGCGGACGTGGCCAATTCCGGCGCAGTCCCGCCCGATACGTTTCACCGGCCGGAGATCCAGGCGCTGGGCCGCCACGCAAACCATATCGTGTCCTGGAGCAACGACATCCAGAGTATCGGGATCGAAGCACGCCAGCCTGGCCAGTTCCGGAACATGGTGATGGTTCACGCGTCGCGCGGTCATTCGCTGCAGGCCGGCATCGACTATACGGCCGCCCGCGTGCGCGCCGAGATCGGCGAGTTCGTCCAGTGCGCCGATGCGCTCGTGCAGCATGCCGACACGCGCGTGCGCGGACTCGTCGACGGCTACCGGTACTGGATACGCGGCTATCTGGATTGGGTGGCGCGGGATACGCAGCGCTATGCGGCTGCGTTCGCGGCGGGCGATGCGAACGATCGCAGCCTGATCGCGCTGTCGGAGAACGCGGCGCGCGGCTGAACAGCCTGCGCGCCGCGCCCGGTCAGATCTCGATCTTCGTGCCGAGCTCGACGACGCGGTTCGCCGGAATCGAGAAGAAGTCGGTCGGCTTCGCGGCGTTCTGGTGCATCCACGCGAACACGCGCTCGCGCCAGATCGACATCCCGGGCAGATGCGTCGGTACGACGGTTTCGCGCGCGAGGAAGAACGACGTGTCCATCAGCTCGAACGTCATGTCGTGCGTCCGGCCGAATTCCTCGAGCACGGCCTTCACGTCCGGCGTCTCGTTGAAGCCGTACTCGGCCTTGACGATGTACAGCCCGCCGCCCGCATCGCGCGCGGTCTGGCGCCGGTCGTCGCGCACGTAGGGAATGTCGCGCGTGACGAACGTCAGGAAAATGGTCCGCTCGTGCAGCACCTTGTTGTGCTTCAGGTTGTGCAGCAGGCTGACGGGCACGAGCCTGTCGTTGCCGGTCAGGTAGATCGCGGTGCCCGACACGCGATGCGGCGGATGCGCGAGCAGCCCCTGCAGGAACGGCTCGAGCGGAATACCGTCGGCCGCCGTGCGCTCCTTGACGATGTGGCGCCCCTTGTACCAGGTCATCAGCAGGAAGAACAGCAGCGCGCCGATGCCGAGCGGCAGCCAGCCGCCCTGCGCGACCTTCAGCAGGTTCGCGCCGAAGAAGCCGAGGTCGACCGCGAGGAACACCGCGATGATCGCGCCGACCAGCAGCCGGTTCCAGTTCCACACCTTCACCATCACGACGCACGCGAGCACGGTCGTGATCACCATCGTCGCCGTCACCGCGATGCCGTACGCGGCCGCGAGGTTGTCGGAGCTCTTGAAGCCAATCACGATGCAGAGGATCACGGCCAGCAGCAGCCAGTTCACGACCGGCACGTAGATCTGGCCGATCGCGAGTTCGGACGTGTGCAGCACCTTCATGCGCGGCACGTAGCCGAGCTGGATCGCCTGCGACGTCAGCGAATAGGCGCCCGAGATCACGGCCTGCGACGCGATCACGGTCGCGACCGTCGACAGCACGACGAGCGGCAGCAGCCCCCATTCGGGCGCCAGCAGGAAGAACGGGTTTTCGATCGCTTTCGGGTTCTGGATCAGCAGCGCGCCCTGGCCGAAGTAGTTCAGCACGAGCGACGGCATCACGAGCCCGTACGCGGCGATCCGGATCGGCTTCGCACCAAAGTGGCCCATGTCCGCGTAGAGCGCTTCCGCACCGGTCAGCACCAGCACGACCGAGCCGAGCACGACGTAGGCCTGCAGCAGGTGATCGGCCATGAACGACGCCGCGTAATACGGATTGATGGCCGCGATGATGCCCGGCACGCGAACGATGTGGTACACGCCGAGCGCCGCGATCACGACGAACCACAGCACCATGATCGGGCCGAACAGCTTGCCGACCAGTGCGGTGCCGTGGCGCTGGATCCAGAACAGCGCGATCAGGATCACGATCGTGATCGGCAGCACGAGATGGGACAGGTGCGGCGTCGCGATTTCGAGACCTTCGACCGCCGACATCACCGAGATCGCCGGCGTGATCACCGCATCGCCGTAGAACATGCACGCGCCGAAGATCCCGAGCGCCATCAGCGCACCCGCGACGCGGGTCTTCGAGTCGAGCGGCCGCAGCGACAGCGCCATCAGCGCGAGCACGCCGCCTTCGCCGTTGTTGTCGGCCCGCATCACGAACAGCAGGTACTTGATGCCGACCACCAGGATGATTGCCCAGAACAGCAGCGAGATCACGCCGAGAATCGACCCTTCGGTGAGTGGAATGCCGTGTGCGGGGCTGAACGCCTCCTTCAGCGAATACAGCGGGCTGGTGCCGATGTCGCCGAACACGACGCCGATGGCTGCTATCGCTAGCGCCCGCATCGAGTGTTGTTGCGTCGAATGCGGCGCGTGTGCGGCGTCGGTCGCGTGGATCGTGTCGTTCATATGAAGCGTAATAATCGGGTCCGGGTCGGACAAAACGAGCGCTATTCTACTCGCGCCCCCGTGAAACGCCGTCCTGCTCTGTTGCCGTGGAACCACGTGATCCACGCTGCGCATGCAATCCTGCGCGAGCTGTGGCAGGGCTGCCATCATAGCCGGGGCCGCGCCGTCTGCCTACCCGATCCTCCGGACGCACCGCCCGGCGCACCCGGCGCGCCAATGGAAAACGGCGCCGCGAGCGGCGCCGTACAAGGCTTTCCTTCGATCGGCCAGGCGCTTACGCGCCCGAACCGTCGCGCTGCGCGCGACCGCGCTTGATCCATGCCTCGAGGTTGTGCGGACGAACCGTGTCCCACTCCTCGAACGGCTGATGAATCCACGGATTCGTCGGCAGGAACTGCGTGTGATAGTCGGGCTTGACCTTCGAGCAACCCTTGTACCAGAGCACGGCCGAGCGCACGGCCGTCACGGACGGGTAACGCTCCTTCAGGTGCTCCTGCACGCGCGCGAGCGTGACGCCCGAATCGACGAGATCGTCGACCAGCAGCACGTTGCCCGCGAGGTTGCCGCGCGTCATCGTGATGTACTGTGCGATGTCGAGCTCACCCTGCTCGGTGCCGGCCGCTTCGCGGTACGAACTCGTCGCGAGGATCGCGAGCGGCACGTCGTAGATGCGCGACAGCTGGTCGCCGACGCGCAGGCCGCCGCGCGCGAGGCACAGGATCTGGTCGAACTTCCAGCCCGACGCGTGCACCTGGAGCGCGAGCAGCTCGATCAGACGGTGATACTCGTCCCAGCCTACCCACAGGTTCTTGTCGTCGTTGCGCGGATCGGTCATCAAGTCTGCCGCCGTCATCGTGATTTGCTGCGTCATCTGGAATTACACCTTGAACGGATGGCGGAGCAGGATCGTTTCGTCGCGGTCCGGACCCGTCGACACCATGTCGACCGGCACGCCAGCCACGTCCTGGACGCGGGACAGGTATGCCTGCGCGTTCGCCGGCAGCGCATCCCACGTCTTGATGCCGACCGTGCTTTCCTTCCAGCCGGGGAACGTTTCGTAAACGGGCTCGCAACGGGCTACGTCGGCCGCGCCGCGCGGCAGGATGTCCACATCCTTGCCGTCGATCTTGTAGCCGACGCACAGCTTGACTTCGTCGAGACCGTCGAGCACGTCGAGCTTCGTCATGCACAGGCCCGACACGCCGTTGATCTGGATCGAGCGGCGCAGCGCGGCTGCGTCGAGCCAGCCCGTGCGGCGCGGACGGCCGGTGACCGAACCGAATTCCTTGCCGACGTTCGCCAGCGTGACGCCGACCTGGTCCTGACGCTGCGGATTGTCCGCATCGTACAGTTCGCTCGGGAACGGACCCGAACCGACGCGCGTGCAATACGCCTTCGTGATGCCGAGGATGTAGTTGAGCTTCTGCGGACCGACGCCCGCGCCGGCCGACGCCGCACCCGCGACGCAGTTGCTCGACGTGACGAACGGATAGGTGCCGTGATCGATGTCGAGCAGCGTGCCTTGCGCGCCTTCGAACAGCAGGTTCTGGCCCGCGTTGTTCGCGTCGTACAGACGGCGCGACACGTCGGCCACCATCGGCTTCAGGCGGTCGGCATAGCCGAGCATCGTGTCGAGCGTGGCCTGGAAATCGACGGCTGCGCCGCCCAGGTACTGGGTCAGCACGAAATTGTGGAAATCGAGGTTTTCGCGCAGGCGGTCGGCGAAGGTCTTCGCGTCGAACAGGTCCTGCACGCGCAGCGCGCGGCGGCCGACCTTGTCTTCGTACGCAGGGCCGATGCCGCGGCCCGTCGTGCCGATCTTGCCCGCGCCCTTGCGCGCTTCGCGCGCCTGGTCGATCGCGATGTGGTACGGCAGGATCAGCGTCGTGGCTTCGGAGATGAACAGACGGTCGCGCACGTTCACGCCGGCTTCTTCGAGCTCGCCGATTTCCTTGAACAGTGCTTCGGGGGACAGGACGACGCCGTTGCCGATGTAGCAGGCGACGCCTTCACGCATGATGCCCGACGGAATGAGGCGCAAGATCGTTTTCTTGCCGCCGATGATGAGGGTGTGGCCGGCGTTGTGACCGCCCTGGAAACGCACGACGCCCTGAGCGTGGTCCGTCAGCCAGTCGACGATCTTGCCCTTGCCTTCATCACCCCATTGCGTTCCCACGACGACGACATTGCGCCCGGGAGTCACGTTCACTGCGCTGGCAGACATGTTGATTCGTTAGCTGGTTAAAAACGTATTCTACCTATGTTCGCGGGCGATTCCGAATTTTTCCGTTTCGCTTCAACGATATGCACGCCGAAGCACGGCCCGCGAACGCCTCTTTATCGGGGTTCGACCACCCATGCGCCGTTGCGCTCGACGAGCGAACGGTCGCATGCGAACTCGTCGAGCACGTGGTCGTGGCCCGGCAGCGCCTGGATCACGACTTCGCCCGCATCGCGCAGCGCGGCGACGGCCGCGCCCAGCGCGTCGTCCTGCGCCCACGGTGCGAGAATCGCGGTGCCGCGCGCCTCGACCGGCGAGATCCGCGCGAGTTCGCGCAGGTCGAGCGAGAAGCCCGTGGCCGGCCGCGCACGGCCGTACGCCTGCCCGACGTGGTCGTAACGGCCGCCGCGCGCGATCGCGTTCGGCACGCCGTCGATGTACGCGCTGAACATCGCGCCGCTGTGGTACGCATAACCGCGCAGGTCGGCGAGGTCGATCGCCACTTCCGCGCCCTTCGCCTGCGCCGCGAGCTGCGCCAGATCGTCGAGCGCCTGCGTGATTTCGGGCAGCACCGGCAGGCGCGCACGCGCCTCGGCGAGCACGCTCGCATCGCCGTAAAGGCTCGGCAGCGCGCGCAGCGCGGCGCGCGTATCGGCGCCGAGATCGTCGGTGAGTTCGTTCAGCAGCGGCACGTCCTTGCCCGACAGCGCGTCGTACAGCGACTCGCCGCGCTCGGCGGCCTGCGCGTCGCGCGCCAGCAGCGCCGCGAGCACGCCCGCGTGGCCGAGGTCGAGACGGATGCGCGACAGGCCCGCGAGGTGCAGCGCGTCGAGCATCAGCTGCTGGATCTCGAGATCGGCTTCCAGCCCGGCATGACCGTAAATTTCGGCGCCGATCTGGATCTGCTCGCGCGTCGCGTGCAGCCCGCGCGGACGCGTATGCATCACGTGGCCCGCGTAGCAGAGGCGCGTCACGCCCTGACGGTTCAACAGGTGCGCGTCGATCCGTGCCACCTGCGGCGTGATGTCGGCACGCAGGCCGAGCGTACGGCCCGACAGCTGGTCGACCAGCTTGAAGGTGCGCAGGCGCAGGTCGGTGCCGCCGCTCGTCAGCAGCGACTCGAGATACTCGAGCAGCGGCGGCATCACCATTTCATAGCCGTACGAACGGAAGCGGTCGAGCAGCCTGCGGCGCAGCTCCTCGATCTTGCGCGCTTCCGACGGCAGCACGTCGGCGATATTCTCGGGAAGTAACCAGGTCGACATCGGTACGGTCCTACGACGGGAAACGGCGCGCGCCACGCGCGCCGCGAGTTGAATCGGAACTTCGGAATCGGGCGGGACGAACGGCGGATGCGCCGTCCGGATCAGGTCCCCGGTCAGGTCGCGAGCAGCAGCAGCACGAGCCCGAGCACCATCACGATCAGCCCGCCGATCCGGATATGATGCGGCGGCCGCTCGGCTATTCTACGAAACGTGTCGCGCCAGGCGACGGGAAACACGAAGGGGAACGCCCCCTCGATGATCAACATCAGCGCTACTGCGAGCAACAACGAGCCAGCCAGGTCCATGCGAGCGACGGCGCCGCTCGACGCGGCGCCCCAAGGTCAATGTTTGCGGGGAGCAGGTGCCGCCGGTGCGGCACCGCCCGTCGGGCTGCGCATGAAGCGGAAGAACTCGCTGTCGGGGTCGACGACGATGATGTCGTTGCGCTTGAACGTATTCCGGTAGGCCTGCAGGCTCGCGTAGAACTGATAGAACTGCGGATCGCGGCCGAACGCATCGGCGGCGATCGTCGCGGCCTTGGCGTCGCCTTCGCCCTTGATCGTCTGCGCGGACTTGTAGGCATTCGCGAGCACGGCCTGCTGTTCGCGTTCGGCGTCGGCCTTGATCTGCTCGACGTCCGCCGCACCTTGCGCACGCACCTGCGCTGCCTGATCGCGCAGCGCGCCGATCATCCGTTGATAGACGGCGTCCGTCTGGGCGGCCGGCAGGTCGACACGCGTCAGCTGGACGTCGACCACGTCGACGCCGAAGCCGGACGCCTTTGCCCTGGCCGCATCGCGTGCCGCATCGGCGATCGCGCGCTGGCCGCCCAGGGCGTCGTCAAGCGCGCGCTGGCCGAACGCATCGCCGAGCGCGCTCTTCAGCACGCCGCCCAGGCGTTCGGCGGCCGCCGCCGGGTCGCCGCCCGTTGCCGTGAAATACTGCATCGGATCGCTGATCCGGTACTTCACCGCATACGCGACGAGCAGGTCGTGCTTGTCCTGGGTTGCCAGCTGCAGCGGATCGGACGACTCGAGCGATTGCAGGCGCGTGTCGATCAGCGTCGCCGTCTGCAGCGGCGGCGGCAGCTTGAAGTGGATGCCGGGGCCCGCGAGTTCGGGCTGTGCGCCGTCGCGGCCCGACAGCACGGCCGCGTGGCGCGGATCGACGGTCAGGACCGTCGAGGATGCCGCGAAGGCAACGATCACGATTGCGACGACGAGCGCAATGATTCGGTTCATGTTCTGCGCTCCCCGTTACTTCGTATCGTCTTCGCGCGACCGGCTGCGAAACGCTTCGCGCGATCGCAGCACGTCGACGCCCGACGCCGCGGCGGCTGGCGCCGCGCTTGCGGGCACGGCTGCAGCGGCGGCCGGCGCGACGGCGGCCGGTGCCGACGCCGCATCGGGCACGGACGCGCCGGTGGACGCCGCGGCATTTTGCCGCCCCTGTTCGACGAGCTTGTCGAGCGGCAGATACACGACGCTGTTGCCGCCCTTGTTGCCGACGAATACCTTCGTCGCGTTCGAATAGATTTCCTGCATCGTCTCGAGGTACATCCGCTCGCGGATCACCGCGGGCGCCTTCGAGTACTGCGCGTAGACCTGCTTGAAGCGGTCGGCATCGCCCTCGGCTTGCGTGACCACGCGATCGGCATACGCCTTCGCTTCGTCGACGAGCTTCGCGGCATCGCCCTGCGCCTTCGGCAGCAGGTCGCTTGCATAGGCCTGCGCGGCGCGCTTCGCGGCCTCGCGCTCGTCGCGTGCCTTCGCGACTTCCGCGTAGGCGGCCTGCGTCTGCTCGGGCGCCGCGACGTTCTGCATCGTGACGGCCGTCACTTCGAGCCCCGACTGGTAACGGTCGAGATCGCGCTGGATCGCGCTGGACAGCTGCTCGCGCAGCGCGTCACGGTCCTGGTTCAGCATGTCGGCCGCGCTGCGCGTGCCGACGATCGCACGCACCGCCGCCTGCGCGGCCTGCGAGACGCTGCGCTCGGGATCGACGCTGCGGAACAGGTAATCGGTGGCGGAACGGATCCGGTACTGGACGATGAAACGCACGTCGACGATGTCGGCATCGCGCGTCAGCATCGCGGCTTCCTTCACATTCGCGAGACGCACGACGTTGTTGCGGCCGATCTCGATCGAGCGGACCTGCGACGTATCGACGATCTCGTGCGACGCGAACGGATACGGCGCGCGCCAGTGCACGCCCTGGCCGACCGTGCCCGACAGCTTGCCGAGCTGCAGCACGACGCCCGTCTGGCCGTCCTGCACGACGAACAGCCCGCTGCCCGCGTAGACCGCGACCAGCACGCCGATCACGATGCCGACGCCGACCCGTGCGGCCCGGCCGTTGTCAGGCCGGAAGCCGTTGCCGCCCTTGCCGCCGAACAGGCCGCTCAGGCGCCGGTTGAAGTTGCGCCACATCTCGTCGAGATCGGGCGGACCATCGCCGTCGCCGCCTTGCGGACGCTTCGATTCGTTCGCTCGCGGACGGGATCCGTCTTTGCCATTGCCCTCGCCGCGTCCCCAGCGGGGATCGTTGATCGACAGCAAGGCGCGCATCCGCCGCCAGGTACTCCGCTCGTTGTATTCGTTCACCAGAGTTTGTTCACCAGATAAGACGCCGGCGAACCGGCCGGGACCGGTTAGCGCCCGTGTTCGGAAATCGTGTGGTCTTCGTGTGGTTCAGCGGGTGCGCCGTCGAGCGCGTCGCTGGGTAACGTCGCGCTGGAGAGGTGTTCCGCGGAGGCGATTTCGGCGATGGCGGCACGCAACGTATCAAGACCCTGACCAGTGCGCGCGCTCAAAAAGACGCGCGAAATATTACCATATTCGTCCCGCTCGACCGCGTCGCCGCGGGCCGCCAGCTCGGGCACGGCGTCGATCTTGTTGAACACCAGCACCTGCCGGATCGTGTCCGCGCCAATCTCGTGCAGCACGCCGTTGACCTGCTCGATCTGTTCGAGCCTGACCGCGCTCGACGCATCGACCACGTGCAGCAGCAGATCCGCGTGGATCGTTTCCTCGAGCGTCGCGCGAAATGCCGCGACGAGCTGGTGAGGCAGCTCGCGGATGAACCCGACCGTATCCGACACGACGATCTGGCCGACCTCGTCGCCGAGGTACACGCGCCGCGACGTCGTATCGAGCGTGGCGAACAGCTGGTCGGCCGCGTAGGCCTGCGCTTTCGTCAGCGCATTGAACAGCGTCGACTTGCCCGCGTTCGTATAGCCGACGAGCGACACCGACATCGTGCCGCTGCGCGCGCGCTGCCGGCGCTGCGTGCTGTGCTGCCGGCGCAACCGGTCGAGCCGCGACTTCAGCATCTTGATGCGCTCGCCGATCAGCCGGCGGTCGGTTTCGAGCTGCGTTTCGCCGGGGCCGCGCAGGCCGATACCGCCCTTCTGCCGTTCAAGGTGGGTCCACGCACGAATGAGCCGCGTCGACAGGTATTGCAGCTGCGCGAGTTCGACCTGCAGCTTGCCTTCGTGGCTGCGGGCGCGCTGCGCGAAGATGTCGAGGATGAGGCTCGTGCGGTCGACCACACGCCTGTTAAGTGCCTGCTCCAGATTGCGTTGCTGGGCCGGCGCGAGCGCGTGGTTGAAGATGACGATTTCGACGTTGTGCGCGTCGCACGCAAGCCGCAGTTCTTCGGCTTTGCCGCTGCCGATGAACATCTTGGCATCGGGACTGGAGCGACGACCTGTGAGGGTGACGGCGGGACGGGCCCCCGCACTGGAGGCGAGAAGACTGAGTTCTTCGAGGCTGGCTTCGAAATCGGTCTTGCCGAAATCGATGCCGACGAGCGCTGCGTTGATCAAATTATCGGGTGTCAAGATAAGGCGGCTGGCATCGGTCGCTCGCGGCGACCGGATGCCGGCCGCTGCGATAGGTTAGGACGAGGCTTCCGCGTCCGGGTGGAAATTCACCGGGCGCGCCGGCACGACCGTCGAGATGGCGTGCTTGTAGACCATCTGGGTCACCGTATTACGGAGCAACACGACGTACTGGTCGAACGATTCAATGTTCCCTTGGAGCTTGATGCCGTTGACGAGGTAGATCGAAACGGGAACGTGCTCTTTGCGCAGTGCGTTCAAAAACGGGTCTTGTAACAATTGCCCTTTGTTGCTCATGGCGTACTCCATCTTTTTTTGCAGGTTGATCTGGATTGGCGAGGAAGAAAAAGAGATCCGGCGCCAATCGCTACACTATAGCTGATTTTGCCTGCCCCGCCCGGGGCATAGGCCTTGCGGCCTATCCCTTGCGGGGCGTGCTTCAGCCCTTGTCCGCGTACGGATTGTTCGACGAACGGAACTCTATGCGCAATGGAGTCCCGGTCAGCGAGAAAGTTTCGCGGAACCGGTTTTCGAGGTAGCGCTTGTAGGTTTCCGTGACCGCGTCGAGCGCGTTGCCGTGGATGACGATCAGCGGCGGATTCTGGCCGCCCTGGTGCGCGTAGCGCAGCTTCGGGCGCACCGGGCCGCGACGGCGCGGCTGCTGGAATTCGACGGCCTCGATCAGCGCGCGCGTGAGCTTCGGCGTCGGCAGCTTCGCCATCGCCGCCGCGTACGCGTCGTCGACCGAGCGCATCAGCGCGCCGATGCCCGTCTTCTTCGCGGCCGAAATGAAGTGCGACTTCGCGAAATCGAGGAACTTCAGCTTGCGGGTCAAATCCGCTTTCGCGCGGTCGCGCGCGTGTTCGTCGAGGCCATCCCACTTGTTGACGCCGATCACGAGCGCACGGCCCTGCTCGACGACGAAGCCGGCGATGTGCGCGTCCTGGTCGGAAATGTCCTGCTGCGCATCCAGCAGAAGAATGACGACGTTCGCATCGGAGATCGACTGCAGCGTCTTCACGACCGAGAACTTCTCGATCGCCTCGAATACCTTGCCGCGGCGGCGCAGGCCGGCCGTGTCGATCAGCGTGTATTTCTTGCCGTTACGCTCGAAGTCGACGTAGATCGAATCGCGCGTCGTGCCCGGCATGTCGAACGCGATCACGCGATCTTCGCCGATCAGCGCGTTCACGAGCGTCGACTTGCCGACGTTCGGACGGCCGACGATCGCGATCTTGATGCCGCGCGACGGATCGTTCTCGTCCTCTTCCTCCGGACGGTCGGCGTACGCAACCTCGAGCGCCTCGTTGATCATGTCGGTCACGCCGTCGCCGTGCGCGGCCGAGATCGCGCGCGGGTCGCCGAGCCCGAGTTCGTAGAAGTCGGCCGCGACCGACGTGTACTTCATCCCCTCGGCCTTGTTGACGACGAGGAAGATCGGCCGGCCGGTCTTGCGCAGGTAGTCGGCGATCGACTTGTCCTGCGGCGCGAGCCCGTTGCGGCCGTCGACGATGAACACGACGATGTCGGCTTCCTCGACGGCCTGCCGCGTCTGGCGTGCCATCTCGTGCAGGATGCCGTCCTTCGCGACGGGTTCGAAGCCGCCCGTATCGACGACCAGGTACGGCCGTTCGCCGACGCGCCCTTCGCCGTAATGGCGATCGCGCGTCAGGCCCGGCAGGTCGGCGACCAGCGCATCGCGCGAGCGCGTGAGCCGGTTGAACAGCGTGGATTTCCCCACATTGGGGCGCCCAACGAGGGCAATGACCGGTTTCATCTGTGTTTTCTACGGTGAAGCGCAGCAGCGGGAGGCCCGCTGCTGCGGGCGGCTGCGCTGAATGAAAATATCACGAATTCGCGCCGCGCCGGATGCGCGCGCCCGGCGCGCGTTGCGCGCCGTCGTCTTTCGTCTCGAACTGCCTTTCAAATACCGAGCGGCCGGGAGCACCGGCCGCCTTCTTGCTGCGCGGCCAGGGCGCGGGACAAGCCCGCCGCACCGCAGCCGCACGTATTTCTGCGTGTCAGCGCGGACGGAACCCGTACAGGCCACCGTCCTTCGTCTGCACGACGAGCGTATTGCCCGCGAGGACCGGCGCCGCCGTAATCGCGCTGCCGTCGGTCTTCATCCGTGCGATGAAGCTGCCGTCTTCGCGCGACAGGAAGTGCACGAAGCCCTTGTAATCGCCCATCACGACCGCATGCCCGAGCAGGTACGGCACGCCGACGTCACGGCTCTTCAGCTTGTCGTTGCGCCACAGCTGGTTGCCCGATGCCGCGTCGTACGCCGTCACGACCGACCAGTCGTCGCCGCCGGCGACCACCGAATCGTCCTGCGCAAGACCGCTGCGGCTCGAGAACGCCTTTTCCCACAGCGGGCGGCCCGAGTTCGCATCGAAACAGCCGAGCTGACCCTGGAACGTCACCGCGCACGCTTCCGCGCCCACGAGCGTCGGCGGACCGCTGACGTCGTTGATGCGCTCGACCTCGGTCACGCCCTTCGGGAACGACACCGGAGTCTGCCAGAACGGCTCGCCCGTCTGCAGGTTGATCGCGACGAGACCGCCGCCGGGGAAGCCCGCCAGCACCGCCGCGTCACCCGCGAACGTCATGCCGGCCGACACGCGCAGGTTCAGCGGCACGGCGCGGTTGCGGTAGTTCCACTTCTGCTCGCCCGTCTGTGCGTTGAACGCGATCACCTGGCCGTCGATCGTGCGGACGATCACGAGGCCGTTGCCGACGAGCGGCGGCGAGAAGATCTCGCCCTGCACGCTGGTCTTCCACAGCTGCTTGCCGTCCGGGCCCAGCACGAACACGCCGCCCTTCAGCGCACCGACCGCAGTCAGGTTGCCGTCGCTGCCGACACCGGCCGACAGGTCCGAACCGACCTTCGAACGCCAAAGCGTCTGGCCCGTCTTCGCGTCGATCTTCTCGACCGAACCGTTTTCGCCCGCCGCATAGACGGCGTCGCCCACGGCCACCGGCGAGAACAGGTAGCGTCCGCCCTTGCCGACGCTCGCCTTCCAGACCTGTTGCACGTCCATGACGGGCTTGAACTCGGTCAGCGGCGTCGGCACGCGACGCGCGTCCTTCGACGACGAGCAAGCCGCCAATGCGAGGACAGCCGCCGCGCAGGCAACGGGCACAGCGTAACGTTTCAGCAAATTCATCGGTTAGCGAAGCAGAAGTTAAGAGGTTGAGGGGACCGCGGTTCAGCCGCCGAGCGCGTCCAGCTTGAACTGCACGAGCTGGCGCGCAGACTGGTCGTCCTTCGACAGGCCGTCGAGCGCGAGCTTGTATGCGGCGCGCGCATCGTCGGTCTTGCCTTGCGCGGCCAGCAGATCGCCGCGGCGATCGGCCACGAGGCCCTTGAATGCATCGACCGGCGTACCCGACAGCAGCGTGAGGCCCGCGTCGTACGCCTTTTCGTCGAGCAGCAGCGACGCGAGACGCAGCTTCGCGATCTGCTTGTACTCGTCGTCCTTGGCGTGATCGACGGCCCATTGCAGCTGCGCCTTCGCGCCTGCCGCATCGCCGGCCGCGTACAGCGTCTTCGCGGCCGCGAGCGCCGTCATCTGCGCATACGGCGTGCTGCCGAACTTGTCTTCCATGTCGGCGGCCGCACGGGCCATCGTCGCCTTGTCGTTCGCGGCGGCGGCCTTCTGGACCTGCTCGTACAGCCCGGACGCCTCGGCAGCCTGACGGCGCTGCCAGTAGTTCCAGCCGTTGAAACCGGCCGCGACGACGAGCGCCGCGAGCACGATCCACGTGGTGAGGTTGCCCCAGCGGGCCCACCACGCCTTGAGACTTTCAATCGATTCTTGTTCGTCGTGATAACTCATCGGCGAGCGATTCCTTCCTGTTCAAGCCTTTCTTGTCGAGCGAATGCCAGCGCGATCAGTCGTCGCCGTCTTCGGCGGATGCAACCATCGCATTGATTAGGAATTCGGTCAAGCTTTCGACCGGTACGGTCTGCTGAACGTTCTTTTCCCCGTCCGCGCCCGCACCGCGCAGCGCTTTCACGCCCACCGTGCCGTTCGCGACCTCTTCTTCGCCGAAGATCACCGCAAACGCGGCGCCGCTCGCGTCGGCCCGCTTCATCTGCGACTTGAAGCTTGCCGTCGCGCCGTCGGCGCTGCAGTGGAAGATCACGTCGAGGCCCGTATCGCGCAGGCGCTCGGCCGCGATGAACGCCTGTTCGCGCGCGGTCTCGCCCTGGTGCACGACGTACACGTCGACGCCTTCCTGCTCGGGCGCGAGATCCTCCTCCTTCAGCAGCTCGAGGATGCGCTCGATGCCCATCGCCCAGCCGCACGCGGCGGTCGGCTTGCCGCCGAGCTGCTCGATCAGCGGATCGTAGCGGCCGCCGGCTGCAACCGTGCCCTGCGCGCCGAGCTTGTCGGTCACCCACTCGAACACGGTCAGGTTGTAGTAATCGAGGCCGCGCACGAGACGCGGGTTGATCTTGAACGGGATGTTGTTCGCGAGCAGCAGGCGCTGCAGCCCTTCGAAGTGCGCGCGCGACTCGTCGCCGAGGAAGTCGATCAGCTTCGGCGCGTTCTGCGCGATCTCCTGCAGCGCCGGATTCTTCGTGTCGAGCACGCGCAGCGGGTTCGTATACAGGCGGCGCTTGGCGTCCTCGTCGAGCACGTCGGCGAACTGTTCGAGATACTTGATCAGCTCGACGCGGTGCGCGGCGCGTTCTTCAGCGAGGCCGAGCGAGTTGATCTCGAGCTTGATGCCGGTCAGGCCGAGGTCGTCCCACAGGCGCTGGCACATCATGATGATCTCGGCATCCGCATCGGGGCCGGCAAAGCCGAGCGCCTCGACGCCGACCTGGTGGAACTGGCGATAGCGGCCGCGCTGCGGACGCTCGTGACGGAACATCGGGCCGATGTACCACAGGCGCTTCGGGCCGTCGTACAGCATGTTGTGCTCGATCGATGCGCGCACGACGGCCGCGGTGTTTTCCGGGCGCATCGTCAGGTTTTCGCCGTTCAGCGCGTCGGTGAAGCTGTACATCTCCTTCTCGACGATGTCGGTGACTTCACCGATGCCGCGCGTGAAAAGCTGCGTGTGTTCGACGATCGGCGTGCGGATGTTCTGGTAGCCGTACGCGCGCAGCAGCGATTTCACGGTAGCTTCGAAGAATTCCCACAGGCCGGCATCCTGCGGAAGGATGTCGTTCATGCCTTTGACGCCCGTGAGCTTCTCGATCTTGCGTTTCTGTTCAGTCATCGTTCTGTGTATGGACGAATTAGTTCAGGGCCTCGGTGCGGCCGTAATTGCGTGCGACGTAGTCGCTGACGATCTGCTGGAATTCCTCGGCGATCCGCTCGCCGCGCAGCGTCTTGACCTTCTCGCCGTCGATGAAGACGGGCGCGGCCGGGTTCTCGCCCGAACCCGGCAGGCTGATGCCAATGTTCGCGTGCTTCGATTCGCCCGGGCCGTTGACGATGCAGCCCATCACCGCGACGTTCATCTTCTCGACGCCCGGATATTCCTTGCGCCAGACCGGCATCTGCTCGCGCAGGTAGGTCTGGATCTGCATCGCGAGTTCCTGGAACAGCGTGCTCGTCGTGCGGCCGCAGCCCGGGCACGCGATCACCATCGGCGCGAACGAGCGCAGGCCCATCGTCTGCAGGATTTCCTGGCCGACGATCACTTCGCCGGTGCGCGGCGCGCCCGGTTCCGGCGTCAGCGAGATGCGGATCGTGTCGCCGATCCCTTCCTGCAGCAGCACGCCGAGCGCGGCCGTCGACGCGACGATGCCCTTCGAGCCCATGCCGGCCTCGGTCAGCCCGAGGTGCAGCGCGAAGCCGCAGCGGCGGCCGAGCTCGCGGTACACGGCGATCAGGTCCTGCACGCCGCTGACCTTGCACGACAGCACGATGCGGTCGCGGCCGAGACCGAGTTCGACCGCACGTTCGGCCGAGCCGATCGCCGACTGGATCAGTGCCTCGTACATCACGCTTTGCGCGCCCCACGGCTGCGAACGCGCACCGTTCTCGTCCATCATGCGCGCGAGCAGGTCCTGGTCGAGACTGCCCCAGTTCACGCCGATTCGCACGGCCTTGTCGTACTTGGCCGCGGCCTCGATCATCAGTGCGAACTGCGTGTCGCGCTTCGCGCCCTGGCCGACGTTGCCGGGGTTGATCCGGTATTTCGACAGCGCCTCCGCGCAGCCCGGGTAATCGCGCAGCAGCAAGTGGCCGTTGTAATGGAAATCGCCGACGAGCGGCACGGTCACGCCCATCCGGTCGAGCTGCTCGCGGATCGCCGGCACGGCGGCCGCGGCCTCGGGCGTGTTGACCGTGATGCGCACCAGTTCGGAGCCCGCGTTCGCGAGTTCCTTGATCTGGATCGCCGTGCCGATCGCGTCGGCCGTGTCGGTATTCGTCATCGACTGCACGCGCACCGGCGCGTCGCCGCCGATCGTCACGAGTTGCCCGCCCCAGCGGACATCCACCGCATGCGATACGCGGCGCGGCTGATGCCCGCCGAACACCGGCTCGGTTGAACAAATCTGACTGCTGCGTGGGGATTGAGCTTCGGATTGCATCGATAGATCCATTTACGCGGAATGCGCCGCGGCGCGGCGCACGAATTGAAAAAGCGCCGTGCCCTCACGGCCTGCCGATAGCGACGACAGGCCTTCGTCACGGCGCTTGACGTCAGGGCAACGTGAACCGTGCCACATTACCCCGCGCTGCCGAATATTTTGCCGGATCGACAGGTTTTCCGTCGAACGCGACTGCGTCGAGGCCTGCCTTGTTGCCGATCGTGACCTTGAACGGCCCGTCGCCGGCGACCTGCTTCGTCTCGCCGGCCCGCACCAGCGCCGAGAACAGCTCCTTGCCATTCTTGTCGCGCACGCTGAACCAGCAATCCTGCTTGACCTTCAGTTCGACCATCGACTGGCCTGCCGCCACCACGACGCTCGCCGGCTGGGCCGGCGCGGCGGCGCTTGCTGCCGTCGTGGCCGCGACCGGCTGCGATGCAGCGGCCGTCGCGACCGGCGCCACGGGCGCCGGGACAGCGGATGCAATCGCCTGCGGCGGGGCCGCCGATGCCGCCGCGGGGGCCGGAACCTCATTGGCGGTGACGGTCGACGCGCCGCTCGCGGCCGCTTCCTCGACAGACGCCGCCGACGCAGCCGGCGCGCTCGCCGCCGACGCGTGCTCCGCGTCGTTGCCCTTGAAGCGCGCGAGCAGGCTCGACGAATCGCCGCCAGTGTGCCACATCAGTACGGCGACCACCGCGACGACGACGATTGCCGTTCCCCACAGCCAAGGATGATGGCGCGACGAGCCGCCCAGCGGAATCGACACGCGGCCGCGCGGCAGATCCGTGCCCGACGACGCGGGCATCGACAGGTCGACTTCCGGCACCCCGCGCTCGCGGCGCAATGCCTGCGCGAACGGTTCCGGATCGACGCCGAGCATCTTCGCGTAGCTGCGCACGACACCGAGCGCGAACGTCACACCGGGCAAATGGCTGATGTCGCCGGCCTCGAGCGCCCGGAGCTTCTGCGGTGCGACCTTGAGTCGCGCCGACACGTCGTCGACCGACCAGCCTTTCGTCTCCCGAAGCTGCGCCAGCCGGCTGCCGACCGCAGCCAGCGATTCCAGTCCCGCCGGTGCCGGTTTCGCGGCATTCGTCTCTGCGCCGTTTGTCGGCTGCGGCTCACTCATCCTTGTCCTCGCGTCGATTCTTCTTCACTGGCGAGCGCCTCCGGCTCCCGCCGGCCGGCACCCGCAACTGTCCATACCATGCGCGGCGCCGAGGCGCCGCGACCGATCGCTATTCGCGTGCTGCACCGCCAAAGGGTTCGGGCGTCCCCGGCCAGGTGCCCCCGTCAAACTGCCCGAACTTCGATGATTTTTCCTGCTGCGCCCGTTCGTTCCGCCAGGCGCGTGCGGTCCTTCACCGCGCCGGCCAGCTGGCCGCACGCGGCATCGATGTCGTCGCCGCGCGTCTTGCGCACGGTCGTGACGACACCCGCGTCGATGAGGACCTGGGCGAAGCGCTTGATCTGCTCGGGCTTCGAGCGGATGAGGCCCGATTCCGGAAACGGATTGAACGGGATCAGATTGAACTTGCACGGCACGTCGCGCGTGACGGCGAGCAGTTCGCGTGCATGCGCTTCGGTGTCGTTGACGCCGTCCAGCATGCAGTATTCGAAAGTAATGAAGTCGCGCGGCGCGACTTTCAGATAGCGCTGGCATGCAGCCATCAGCTCGCGAAGCGGATACTTCTTGTTGAGCGGCACCAGCTCGTCGCGCAGCGCGTCGTTCGGCGCGTGCAGCGAAACGGCCAGCGCGACCGGCAACTCGGCACCGAGGCGGTCCATCATCGGCACCACGCCGGACGTGGACAGCGTGACGCGACGGCGCGACAGGCCGTACGCGTTGTCGTCGAGCATCAGCCGCATCGCGGGTACGACCGCACTGTAATTCAGGAGCGGCTCGCCCATGCCCATCATCACCACGTTGGTGACGACCCGTTCGGCCTTGCCGTTCGGGCCGGGCGCGCGGCCCAGCGACGCTCGCAACGCAAATTCGGCCATGCGGAGCTGGCCGATGATTTCGGCTGTCGACAGGTTGCGGGAAAAACCCTGCTTGCCCGTCGAGCAGAAGCGGCAGTTGACCGCACATCCGGCCTGCGACGACACGCACAGCGTGCCGCGCGTCTCTTCCGGGATGAACACGGTTTCGACCGCATTGCCGTTTCCGACGTCGATCAGCCACTTGCGCGTGCCGTCGGTGGAAACGTGATCGCTGGCGATATCGGGCATCACGATCGACGCACGGCCCTTGAGCTTTTCTCTCAGGGACTTCGCGAGATCGGTCATGCCGTCGAAATCGCCGGCGTTGTACTGGTGGATCCAGCGCTGCAACTGCTTGGCGCGGAACGGCTTCTCGCCGAGGCTGCCGCAGTACGCGACAAGACCCTCGGCATCGAAGTCGAGAAGATTGACGGAAGTTTCGCTCGTCATGATGTGCTGCCTTGCCGCGTGCGCTGAATCCTGCCTACTTGCTGTCAGCCAGGGCTTAACGCGAGTAAACGTTCATTTCCGGGAAGAAGAACGCGACTTCGACCGCTGCCGTTTCTGCAGCGTCCGAGCCGTGCACCGCGTTCGCGTCGATGCTGTCGGCGAAATCGGCGCGGATCGTGCCCTTTTCTGCCTTCTTCGGATCCGTTGCGCCCATCAGGTCGCGGTTCTTCAGGATCGCGCCTTCACCTTCCAGAACCTGGATCATCACCGGGCCCGAGATCATGAAATCGACGAGGTCCTTGAAGAACGGACGTGCTGCGTGAACCGCGTAGAACTTCTCTGCGTCGGCACGCGACAGGTGCGCCATGCGCGATGCGACGATCTTCAGGCCGGCGCCTTCGAAACGGCTGTAGATCTGGCCGATCACGTTCTTTGCCACCGCATCCGGCTTGATGATCGACAGGGTGCGCTCGATTGCCATAAAAACTCCAAAAAATTAAGAAGTTACAGGTTCAAATGAATCCGCTATTGTAGCACGATCCCGTGTATCATTGCGATTGAACCCTTACACATGTGAAAGGTTCAGAATCCCTATGTTTTGTGCCGCCCGGCCATTGAAACCTCCGGGCACGGAACGTATCTTAGCCATAGCTGCTCCGGTTTGCTGCGCCGCACACCGCGTGTGCCGAACCGGCCCCGGACGCTCACGCGTTCAATGTTAGGAGAAACCATGAACGACTATCCGTACAATTTCGGCCGCGGCGGTTCCGTCAGCACCGCCGAGGTTCGCAACCGCGTGCTGCGGAACACGTACTGGCTGCTCGCGCTGTCGATGGTGCCGACCGTGCTGGGTGCCTGGGTCGGCGTCGCGACGGGCTTCTCGCTGTTCGCGGCCACGAGCCCGATGATGAGCCTGCTCGCGTTCTTCGCGATCGCGTTCGGCTTCATGTTCGCGATCGAGCGGACGAAAAACAGCGCGGCCGGCGTGTTCGTGCTGCTCGGCTTCACGTTCTTCATGGGCCTGATGCTGTCGCGGCTGCTGAGCTTCATCCTCGGCTTCTCCAACGGCCCGTCGCTGATCATGCTCGCGTTCGGCGGCACCGGCATCATCTTCGCCACGATGGCGACGATCGCCACCGTCAGCAAGCGCGATTTCTCGGGTCTCGGCAAGTGGCTGTTCATGGGCGTGATCGTGATCCTGCTCGCGTCGGTCGCGAACATCTTCCTGCAGCTGCCGGCGCTGATGCTCACCGTGTCGGTACTCGCGATCGCGATCTTCTCGGCCTACATGCTGTTCGACGTCCAGCGCGTCGTGAACGGCGGCGAGACGAACTACATCTCGGCCACGCTCGCGATCTACCTCGACCTGTACAACGTGTTCACGAACCTGCTTGCCCTGCTCGGCATCTTCGGCGGCAACCGCAACTGACGTTCACGGCGCATCATGAAAAAACCGGCCCGCGGGCCGGTTTTTTTACGCCCGCGGCCCGGCTCAGTCGCGCTCGAACAGCGCGATCGATTCGACGTGCGACGTATTCGGGAACATGTTGACGACACCGGCGCCCTTCAGCCGGTAGCCGGCCTCGTGCACGAGCAGGCCCGCGTCGCGTGCGAGCGTCGACGGGTTGCACGACACGTAGACGATCCGCTTCGGCAGCGGGCCTTCGCCGCTCTGCGCGATCTCCGCCAGCGCCTTCGACACCGCGAGCGCGCCTTCGCGCGGCGGGTCGATCAGGAACTTGTCGAAGGCGCCAAGCGCGCGGAGGTCGTCGCCCGTCACCTCGAACAGGTTCCGGCACGCGAACGTCGTGTGGCCGTCGACACCGTTTTCGCGCGCATTCGCCAGCGCGCGCGTCGTCAGCGTGTCGCTGCCCTCGATGCCCATCACTTCGCGCGACAGCCGCGCGAGCGGCAGCGTGAAGTTGCCGATCCCGCAGAACAGGTCGAGCACGCGGTCGTCGCGCGACGGCGCGAGCAGGCGCAGCGCGCGCCCCACCAGCACGCGGTTGATCTGGTGGTTGACCTGCGTGAAGTCGGTCGGCTTGAACGGCATGCGGATGCCGAATTCCGGCAGCGTGTAGTCGAGCGACACGTCGAGCGGATAGAACGGCGTCACCGTGTCCGGGCCCTTCGGCTGCAGCCAGAACTGCACCTTGTGCTCGTCGGCGAACGCGCGCAGCAGCGCTTCGTCGTCCGCGTTGATCGGCTCCAGCACGCGCAGCACGAGCGCGGTGACTTCCGAGCCGACCGCCAGCTCGATCTGCGGCATCCGGTCACGGATCGACAGCCCTTCAACGAGCCGGCGCAGCGGCACGAGCATCGCCGACACGTGCGGCGGCAGCACTTCGCAGCTCGTCATGTCGGCAACATAGCTGCTCTTCTTCTCGTGGAAGCCGACCAGAACGCCGCCCTTTTTCGCCACGTTGCGCACGGTCAGGCGCGCACGATAGCGATAGCCCCACGACGGGCCGTGGATCGGCGCGAACATCGTTTCCGCGCGCAGCTTCGCCAGGTGCCACAGGTTGTCCTCGAGCACGCGCTGCTTGACGGCCACCTGCGCGCGCATGTCGAGGTGCTGCATCGAGCAGCCGCCGCAGGTCCCGAAGAACTTGCATTTCGGCTCCGTGCGCATCACGCTCGGGCGCAGGATGTCGACAACCGTCGCCTGCTCGTAGCTCGGCTTGCGGCGGTAGCTCGAATAGGTCACGCGTTCGCCCGGCAGCGCGCCTTCGACGAAGATGACCTTGCCCGGCTCGCCGTCCTCGGTGATCGTGCGGCCGACACCGCGCGCTTCCATGTCGAGCGATTCGATCTCGAGAACCGGGGCGGGCCCGGGCGCGACGGGCGCATTTTTCGATTTGCGCGCAGAAGTGGGGACGGCTTCGGACACCAGCTTTTCCTGACAAACGTTGAAGAAGGCGAGATTGTAGACGACGCAGGCCCGTATCGCCTGCTTTGGATGGCGCAACCGCCGATACTTGATGATGGACGGCCCCGCGTGGAGTCGAAACGGCTGCGCAGCCCGCTCACGGGGCCGACTGCCTCGCCAGGCCGCGGAACGCGTCGGCGCCAGCCTGAAGCCCGACATCCATCCGTCAGGAGATTCAACCATGCGACTGATCGACTGGAATATTCAATGGGGTCGGGACGCGGACGGCATCGTCGACCTGTCCCGTACCGTCTCGACGATCCAGCGGCTCGGCGAATTCGACGTGCTGTGCCTGCAGGAGGTCACGCGCGGCTTCGGCGCGCTGCCCGGCCGCCCCGGCCCCGACCAGTTCGCCGAACTCGCGGCGCTGCTGCCCGGCCACACGATCGTCGAAGCGATCGGCGCCGACCTGCCGGCGATCGAACGGGGCGCACCGCGCCGCCAGTTCGGCAATGCGATCGCGACGCGGCTGCCGGTCGGACGCGTACTGCGCCAGCTGCTGCCGTGGCCGGCCGACGCCGGTGCGCCGTCGATGCCGCGCGTCGCGCTCGACGTCGAACTGCTGGCACCCTTCGGCCCGCTGCGCGTCGCGACCACCCATCTGGAATATTATTCGGCGCGCCAGCGGCTCGCGCAGGTCGATGCACTGCGCGACCGCCATCGCGAGGCCTGCGCGCACGCGGAACGCCCGGCGCCCGCCGAGACGACCGAGGGACCGTTCAGCGCGACCGGCCAGCCGCGCGATGCGATCGTCTGCGGCGACTTCAACAGTGCGTTCGACAGCGACGCATACCGGCGCTTCCTGGCCCCGATCGCGGACGCGCCGCGCTTCGCCGACACGTGGGTCGCACAACACCCGGGCCGCATGCCACCACCGACAGCCGGCGTCTACGATACGGCGCAATGGTCGGAAGGGCCGCTCGCGTGCGACTTCGTGTTCGTGACCGAGACGCTGCTGCCGCGCGTCATGCATTGCGAGATCGACAGCGACGTGCGCGCATCCGATCACCAGCCGGTGCTGCTCGAACTGGCATGATCGCGCCGGTTGCGGCGCGGGCTGCCCGTGTTACACGTCGAAGCCGGCCAGGTATTCGGCCCAGTGCGGCGCCGGCTCCAGCGCGAGCGCGTTCTTCACGATCAGGATCTCGTCCGCGTACTCGCTCGGCGTCAGACCGCCGCGCATCAACTGGAACCGGCAGTACAGCAGGTAGGTGTTGACGACGTCGGTTTCGCAATAGTTGCGGATTTCGTCGATCCGGCCATCCCGGAACGCCGGCCACACCTGGCTGCCGTCCATCCCGAGCTTGCCCGGGAAGCCGCACAGCTTCGCCAGCGCGTCGAGCGGCGCGTTCGCACGCGCCTGGTACATCGCGAGCACGTCCATCAGGTCGGTATGCCGCGAGTGATAGCGCGAGATGTAGTTGTTCCACTTGAATTCGCGGTCGTCCTCGCCGAGATCCCAGTAACGGGTCGCGGGGATGCCGTGCACGAGCGCGCGGTAGTGCAGCACCGGCAGATCGAAGCCGCCGCCGTTCCACGACACGAGCTGCGGCGTGTATTTCTCGATCACGCGATAGAACGACTGGATCAGCGTCGCTTCGTTGTCCTGCGGCGTGCCGAGCGAACGCACGCGAAAACCGGCGTTGTCGCGGAACACGCACGAGATCGCCGCGATCTGCTGCAGGTGATGCGGCAGGAAATCGCTGCCGGTCTTCTCGCGGCGCGCGGCGAACGCATGTTCGGCCACCGCGGCATCGTCGAGCGTCGCGGGCAGGTCTTCCAGACGGCGAATGCCGTCGACATCGGGAATCGTCTCGATGTCAAAAACGAGAATCGGTGTCATCAGTTACAGAACGGCGTCCTTGCGCACGCCGTTGGAGGCAAAGAACCGCTTGAGGCGCACCAGCGCTTCCTGCTGGATCTGCCGCACGCGCTCGCGCGTGAGCCCCATCTCGTCGGCGAGCTCCTCGAGCGTCGCCGGTTCGATGTGATTCAGGCCGAAGCGGCGCTCGATCACGTGCCGATGCTTGTCGGACAGCCGCGACAGCCACGCGCGCGTCAGCGTTTCGAGCTCGCGGTGCTGCACCTCGGCGTCGGGCGACTGGCTCTGGTCGTCGGGCAGCAGGTCGAGCAGGCTGCTCGCGGGATCGAGGTCGAGCGGCGCGTCGAGCGACGCCGTGTGCTCGTTGAGCGCGAGGATGTCGGTGACTTCCTCGGCGGTCTTGCCGGTGAGATAGGCGATGTCGTCGATGCTGGCTTCGCGGCGCTCGGCCGCCTCGCCCGTCGACATCGAATTCTTTTCGAGGTGGCGCTTCGCGCGCAACACCTGGTTCAGTTCGCGGATCACGTGCACGGGCAAGCGCACCGTGCGGGCCTGGTTCATGATCGCCCGCTCGATGCTCTGCCGGATCCACCATGTCGCATAGGTCGAGAAACGGAACCCGCGCGTCGGGTCGAACTTCTCGATCGCGTGCATCAGGCCGAGGTTGCCTTCCTCGATCAGGTCGAGCAGCGGCACGCCGCGGTTCAGATACCCCTTCGCGATACTGACGACGAGACGCAGGTTGCGCTCGATCATCACCTGCCGCGCCTCGAATTCGCCAGCCTTCGCCAGGCGGGAATAGCGCTGCTCCTCCTCGACGGTCAGCAACGGCTTCACGCTGATTCGGTTCAGGTAATGCTGGATCGTGTCGGCCGTGAGCTCGGCCTGCAGTATCGTGCGGAAATCGTCGACGTCGGGCACCGCTTCCGAGCGGCCTTCGCGCTCGTCGTCGCCGCCGTCGGCCTCCGAGTCGCGTGCCTCGATATCGCGTTCGTTGTCCGCGATATCGTCCTCGTCGTCCGTCGAAGCACCCGTTCGCCCCACCGATGCTTGCGTGGCACGACTGATCTTCTCAGATTCGGCTTGCGGCTCGTGGCGCTTCGATTTCGGCATGGTCGTCTCGGTTATTGAGGCGGCAAATACTTCAGCGGATCGACAGGCTTACCCTGCCGGCGAACCTCGAAATGCAGCATCACGCGGTCGGCATCGCTGTTACCCATCTCGGCGATCTTCTGCCCCTTCGTTACCGCGTCCCCCTCTTTTACCATCAAAGCGCGATTGTGTGCATACGCCGTGAGGTAAGTTGCATCGTGTTTGATGATAATGAGGTTGCCGTAGCCGCGCAGGCCGTTACCGGAGTAGACGACGCGACCGTCGGCCGCCGCCTTCACGGTTTCGCCGGCCGTGCCGCCGATGTTGACACCCTTGTTCTTCGCGTCGTCGAACCCGTTCAGCACAGGGCCGCGCGCAGGCCAGGCGAACGTCACGGGGCCGCCCGGCGCGGCAGCCGTATCGCTCGATGCGGCTGCCGCGGCAGGCGGCGTCGCGCTCGACGACGACGTACCGGCAGCCGGCGTTGCAGGGCCGCTGCTCAGCGGCGCGGTCGCTACGGCGGCGCCCGCGATCGGCGCGGCGGCCTGCGTACCCGCGACGGCGGCACCGGCCTGCGGCGAAACGCGCAGCAGCTGGTCGACTTCGATCTGATTCGGGTTCGCCAGATTGTTCCACGCCGCGATGTCGCGATAGTTCTGCCCGTTCTCGAGTGCGATCCGGTACAGCGTGTCGCCCGGCTTCACCCGGTAGTAACCCGGCGGCGCCGGCGGCAGCGGCGCCGCGGGCTGCGCGGTACCGGTCGTGCCGAGCGAGCCGGAGCGATCGACGACAGGCGCGTTGTCGAGCCGCGTCGCACAGGCGGCCAGTAGCGTGGAGAACGCAGCCACACAGATCGCGCGCTGGGCGAGCGTGAGCGGTTCCCTGGATCGGTTGTTTTGCATCGCGCGCAACATACTCATCGGTTTCAAATCACTCCGGATTTTAAAGGGACAAAGAAAACGCGATCAAGCCGTGACTCTCGCCATTGCGCGTGCGCGACGCGCTCGACGAGCGTGAGCACCTGGTGCTGCCCGCTCTGCGCGCCGACCGGCGCGACGAGCCGCCCGCCGATCGCGAGCTGCTCGAGCAGCGCCTGCGGCACGTCGAGCCCCGCCGCCGCGATCACGATCGCGTCGAACGGGGCCGCGGACGGCAGGCCGATACGCCCGTCGCCGTAGTGCAGACGGATGTTCGGCACGCGTAGCGGCCGCAGGTTCAGCTTCGCGCGCTCATAGAGCGGCTTGATGCGTTCAATCGAATACACGTCGCGTGCCACGTGGCTCAGCACGGCGGCCTGATAGCCGCAACCCGTGCCGATCTCGAGGACGCGCTCGAGTGTGCGGCCGGCCATCGCGAGCTCGATCATGCGCGCGACAACCGACGGCTTGGAAATGGTTTGCTGGTGGCCGATCGGCAGCGCCGAATCCTCGTAGGCCTGCGTCGCGAGCCCCGGATCCACGAACAGGTGGCGCGGCACCGCGGCCATTGCGTCCAGCACGCGCGCGTCGGTCACGCCGTTCGCGCGCAGTCGTTCGACCATCCGCTCGCGCACGCGTTCCGACGTGAGCGCGAACGCGCCGGCCGGCGCGACGCTCGGCGCAGCCGGTTTCGGCATCGCGGGCTTAAGCGCCGTCGGCTTCGGCGCAGTTGCAGGCTTCGCGGCGACGCTGCCGGGTAGCGGCGCACGCACGACGGCCGGCTTCACCGCAACCGGTTTCAGCACGGCAGCGGGCTTGTCGGCAGCCTTCGACACCGCGACCGCCGCATGGCGTTCACCGGCCCGACCTTCCGATTTGCGTGGCGCTCGCTTGAGATCTTCGAGCGCGAGCGGGAACCGCTTCGCGCGCTCGCCGCTCATGAAGCCCGCCCTCCGGCGCGCGCCCATTCGCGCGTCGCGGGCAGCATCTGCGTATGCGTGAGATCGAGCTGCAGCGGCGTGATCGACACGAAACCGTTTGCGACGGCGTGGAAATCGGTGCCGTCGCTCGCATCGAGCGCCGCGCCCGTCGCGCCGATCCAGTAGATCGGCTCGCCGCGCGGGTCGGTCTGGCGAATCACCGGCTGCGACGGATGACGCTTGCCGAGCCGCGTGACCTTCCAGCCCTTCAGCTCGTCGTACGGCAGGTTCGGAATATTGACGTTCAGCAGCGGGTTGCCCGGCAGCGGATGCGCGAGGTAGTGCTCGGCGATCTCCGCGGCGACGCGCGCGGCGTCCGCCAGATGGGCCCAGCCCTTGTCGGCCAGCGAGAATGCGATGGCCGGAACGCCGAACATGATGCCTTCGGTGGCGGCCGCAACTGTCCCTGAATAGAGCGTGTCTTCGCCCATGTTCTGGCCGTTGTTGATCCCGGAAACGACGAGATCCGGCTTCGCATCGGTCATCCCCGTCAACGCGACGTGCACCGAATCGGTCGGCGTGCCGTTCACGTAGAAGAAACCCGTACCCGCCGCACGCTGCACCGACAGCGGCCGCGACAGCGTGAGGGAATTCGACGCGCCGCTGCAGTTCTGCTCGGGCGCGATCACCGTGAGCTCGCCCAGCGGCTGCAGCGCTTCGCTGAGCGCGGCGAGACCGGGGGCGAGGTAGCCGTCGTCGTTGCTGAGTAGGATTCGCATCCGGCGATTGTAACCGAGGAAAGATGGCGCGAGAGCGACAGTCCGGCGGGCGCGGACGCACGCGTGCGCGCAGGTGCGCACGGTGCGCCGCCGCATGGCGCGGCGGCCTTCTGCACACTCGGGAAAACGCCATGCCGCGCCGGGCTTCCCGCGTCGAAAGCGGCCCCGTCGGCGGATGCCTGCGTCGCGGACCTGGCGCGAAGCGACGGGTCCGCGAGCGCTGCCCTCAGATGGCGCCCGCTTCGCGCAGCGCGGCAATCGCCTGCGCGTCGTAGCCGAGGCCGCGCAGCACCTCGTCCGTATGCTCGCCGAGTTCGGGCCCGAGCCAGCGCGTTTCGCCCGGCGTGTCCGACAGCTTCGGCGTGATGTTCGGCAGCGGAATGTCGGTACCGTCGGCCAGCTTGAAACGCTGGATCATCTGCCGGGCGACAAACTGCGGATCGGTGAACATGTCGGCGGCGCTGTAGATGCGCCCGGCCGGCACGTCGGCCGCATTGAGCACGACCAGCGCCTCGTCGATCGTGCGCGGCGCGAGCCATGCGGCGATCGCGTCGTCGATCTCCTGCGTGCGCGGCACGCGCCCGTCGTTTTGTGCGAGCGCGGGATCGTCGGCGAGGTCGTCGCGCTCGATCGCCTTCATCAGCCGCTTGAAGATCGGGTCGCTGTTGCCGCCGATCACGATGCTGCCGTCGCGGCACGCATAGGTATTCGACGGCACGATACCCGGCAGCGACGCGCCGGTGCGCTCGCGCACCATCCCGTACACGCCGTATTCGGGCACCACGCTTTCCATCATGTTGAAGACGGCTTCATACAGTGCAACGTCGACCACCTGCCCTGCGCCGCCGTTGACCTTGCGGTGATGCAGCGCCATCAGCGCGCCGATCACGCCGTGCAGCGCGGCGATCGAGTCGCCGATCGAGATGCCGATGCGCGGCGGCGGCAGATCGGGATAGCCGGTGATGTGGCGCAGCCCGCCCATCGATTCGGCGATCGCGCCGAAGCCGGGCCGGTCGCGATACGGGCCCGTCTGACCGTAGCCGGACAGGCGCACCATCACGAGACCCGGGTTGTCGGCCGACAGCACGTCGTAGCCGAGCCCGAGCTTCTCGAGCAGGCCGGGACGGAAGTTCTCGATCACGATGTCGGCCTCGCTCGCGAGCTGCCGCGCGATCGCCTTGCCGGCGTCGGCTTTCAGGTTCAGCGTGACCGATTTCTTGTTGCGCGCCTGGACGGACCACCACAGCGACGTGCCGCCCTGCTCCGGGTGGAGCTTGCGCCACTTGCGCAGCGGGTCGCCGCCGTTCGGATCCTCGATCTTGATCACTTCCGCGCCGAATTCGGCGAACAGCCGCGACGCGAACGGCCCCGCGATCAGCGTTCCGAATTCGAGCACTTTGACGCCCGCGAGCGGGCCCTGGCTGGTGCTCATGTGTCTCCCTTGCATGAGGAACGGCGCCGCCGAGCGGCGGCGCCCGGCTTACATCGTGCGGCGGTCGAGCATCGCGCGGGCGATGGTGCCCGCGTCGACGTATTCGAGTTCGCCGCCCACCGGCACGCCGCGCGCAAGGCGCGTGACCGCCAGGCCGCGCGCCTTCAGCGTCTGGCCGAGGTAATGCGCGGTGGCTTCGCCCTCGTTCGTGAAGTTGGTCGCGAGCACGACCTCCTTGACGACACCGTCGGACGCGCGCCGCACGAGCCGGTCGAAATGGATTTCCTTCGGGCCGATCCCGTCGAGCGGGCTCAATCGCCCCATCAACACGAAATACAGCCCGCGGTACGTCATCGTCTGTTCGAGCATGATCTGGTCGGCAGGCGTCTCGACGACGCACAGCAGCGTCGGATCACGCTCCTCGTCGCTGCAGACCTCGCAGATCTGCGCTTCGGTGAACGTGTTGCACTTTTCGCAATGCTGCAGGTGCTCGGTCGCGAACAGCAGCGACCGGCCAAGCCGCTCCGCGCCCTCGCGGTCGTGCTGCATCAGGTGGACCGCCATGCGCTGCGCGGATTTCGGCCCGACGCCGGGCAGCACGCGCAACGCTTCGACGAGAGCGGACAGGGCGGACGGCTGTTTCATACGGCGGCAAACAGTGGCAAGGACGCTGCGCTCAGAACGGCAGCTTGAAGCCCGGGGGCAGCGGCAGGCCCGAGGTCATGCCGCTCATCTTTTCCTGCGACGTCGCCTCGGCCTTGCGCACGGCGTCGTTGAACGCTGCGGCGACGAGATCCTCGAGCATGTCCTTGTCGTCCGCGAGCAGGCTCGGGTCGATCGCGACGCGGCGCACTTCGTTGCGGCACGTCATCGTCACCTTGACGAGGCCGGCGCCCGACTGCCCTTCGACTTCGATCAGCGCAAGCTGCTCCTGCATCTTCTTCATGTTTTCCTGCATTTGCTGCGCTTGCTTCATCAGTCCGGCGAGGTTGCCTTTCAACATGGGAATACTCCTTCTTGATCGTGTGAAAACCGGCTCGCGGCGCGTGCCGGCCAAAGTGTGCGGGGCGTGATTGTGCCTGTCGCGGGGCGGTCAGTTCAATGCAGCGTCGGCGGCACGCCGTCCGGCGCCGAATCGGCGAGCGGACGGACCGAACCCTCGACGATGCGCGCACCGAAGTCGCGCACGAGCTGCTGGACGAACGGATCGCCGTGAATCTCCTGCTCGGCCTCGCGCTGGCGCGCCGCGCGCGCGGCCGCATCGAGCGCCGCCGCGGTGCGCCGTGCAGGCCCGACCTCGACGGCCACCTCGACCGGCTTGCCGAGCGCGTCGGCCAGCGCCGCCTTCAGCTTCGCCACCTGCGCGGCGTCCGCATACTGCGGCACTGGCACCGACAGCTTCAGCGTGGTCGCATCGACGGCCGTCAGTTCGCTGTTGAATGCGAGCTGGTACGCGACGCCCTTCAGCGGCAACCGCGCGGCCAGCGCCGGCCATTCGCCGTCGAAACCGACCGGATCCAGCGCGATCGCGGGCGGCAATGGGCGCGAGTCGACCGGTGCGGACGCACGCGCTTCCACCGGCTTCGGCGTCACGCGCACATCGTCGGGACCGCTGTCGAACACCGGCACGAAGCCGTCGTCGGAGCCGCCGAACATTTCGTCGGCGCTGAGCGGCACGTAGTCGTCGGGCGGAATGTCTTCCCACGGCGGCGAGGCCTGGCGCGAATCGGCAGCCTGCGGCGCACGGGCCGCAGCACGCGGCGCCGGCACCTGCACGGCGGGACGCAGTGCGGCCGGCTTCTCGGCGACCGGCTGGGCCGCCGGTTTCGGCGCCGCGCCTGCGCGCCCGCGATCGGACGACACGCGCATCCCGGCATTGCGCAGCACGTCGAGCGCGGCAGCGGCGCCGCCGGCGCGCGCGGCCGGACGTGCAGCCGGCTCCGGCGGCGCAACGCGCGGCACCGGTGCGGCCGGTGCCGCAGGTTCTTCGATTCGCGGCGCAACCGCAGCAGCCGCCGCGGGCGGCTCGGGTTCGTTGCGGGCAGGAGCCGGCGTATCGCCGGTCGGCACCGCTTGCTGCGCGCCATCCGTTGCCGGCCGCGTCGTTTCAATGACGGTTGCGTCAGCCGGCACCGGCTCAGGCGCCTGAACGGCAGCCGGCTTCGCGGCCGGCGGGCTGGCTTCGTCGTCGGGCCGGGCAGGCGCCGAACGCACGGCAGGTGCGATCGGTGCGGCCGCCTGCGGACGCGCCGCCTCGACGGGCGCAGCCGCTACCGGCTTCGCCGCGGCGGCCGATGCCGCGGCAGCGCGCGGCGCCGGCACGGCACGCGGCACGGACGGCTGACCGCCCGGCGCACTGCCGGCGGCAACGGCCGGCTCGAACGCGAGCATCCGCAGCAGCGTCATCGTGAAACCGGCGTACTCGTCCGGCGCGAGACCGAGTTCCGCGCGGCCGACCGTCGCGATCTGATAGAACAGTTGCACCTGTTCGGGGCTCAGCGTCTCCGCAAAGCGGCGCAGGTCGGCTGCTTCCGGCCACTCGTCGAGTACCGATCCCGGGGCGAACTGCGCCCACGCGATCCGGTGCAGCAGGCTCGCGAGATCCTGCAGCGCGGTCGAGAACGACAGGCTGCGCAGCGACATTTCGTCGGCGATCGCGAGGATTTCGGGGCCGCTGCCGGCCGCGAGCGCGTCGAGCAGGCGCACCATGTAAGTCTGGTCGAGCGCGCCGAGCATGCCCGACACGGCCGACTCGGTCACTTCGTTCGCCGAATAGGCGATCGCCTGGTCGGTGAGCGACAGCGCATCGCGCATGCTGCCCTGCGCCGCGCGCGCGAGCAGCCGCAGCGCCTGCGGCTCGAACGTGATCCGCTCTTCGCCGAGGATCCGCTCGAGATGCGACACGATGTGCCCGGCCGGCATCTGCTTCAGGTTGAACTGCAGGCAGCGCGACAGCACGGTGACAGGAATCTTCTGCGGATCGGTCGTCGCGAGGATGAACTTGACGTGCGGCGGCGGCTCTTCGAGCGTCTTCAGCATCGCGTTGAACGCGTGGTTCGTCAGCATGTGCACTTCGTCGATCATGTAGACCTTGAAGCGCGCATCGACGGGCGCGTACACCGCGCGCTCGAGCAGCGCGGCCATCTCGTCGACGCCGCGGTTGCTCGCGGCATCCATCTCGACGTAATCGACGAAACGGCCCTCGTCGATCTCGCGACAGGCGCGACACACGCCGCACGGCTGCGACGTGACGCCGGTTTCACAGTTGAGTGCCTTGGCGAAGATCCGCGACAGCGTCGTCTTGCCGACACCGCGGGTTCCGGTAAACAGATAGGCGTGATGGAGACGCCCGCCGTCGAGCGCGTGCGTGAGCGCCCTGACGACGTGCTCCTGGCCGACGAGCGAAGCGAAATCCTTCGGACGCCACTTGCGTGCGAGAACTTGATAGGTCATCGGGAAATTGTATCAGTAACGCTGCGTCGCGCCGACACGCGAAACGGTGCGGAGAACGGGCAAGGTGCGGGTCGAGCGGAGTGTGATGCAGAAATAAAAAACGCCCTACGAACGGGGCGAGAAGGAAGGTGACGAGCCCAACCCTCGGCACTGGCGGAAAACGATTGTGGCTGCTTCGTTCCCGACCTGACCAGGTTCACCGCCCCACCATGCGAGGAGGCCCGTCACGGCATATTCTATCACCGCTTCCGGACGAATGCGACCGTTTGTTCGCATCAATGCGCATATCACCGGACAAACCGGCGCGCCGCCCGTTCGCGCGACGCGCATGCGTGCCCGCCCCTTGTAATTTGCAGGCCGGCCTCCACCTGCATGGCACAACGGTCGAACGTCGCGTCGTACCCCTACTCGCGTAGCGGCTACTATCGCCGCCCGCAGCAGATAGCAATTTAGGCTAATATGACGCCCGAACGACCCGCGAGCCGCGGCACGCAGCGCTTACGCCCCTCCTTTCCGGAGCGGAGTGACCTGCCGCAGCGGCCGGCAGCCTACGGCGGCCGGTACGCTGCAACGCGCAAGCAGGCAGTCCCCGAACCGTAAGAGGTATTGACCCAATGAGCGAACAGATCAAACACATCAGCGACGCATCGTTCGAACAGGACGTCGTCAAATCCGACAAGCCCGTGCTCGTCGATTTCTGGGCCGAATGGTGCGGCCCGTGCAAGATGATCGCCCCGATCCTCGACGAAGTCGCGAAGGATTACGGCGACAAGCTGCAGATCGCGAAAATCAACGTCGATGACAACCAGGCCACGCCCGCGAAGTTCGGCGTGCGCGGCATCCCGACGCTGATCCTGTTCAAGAACGGCGCGGCCGCCGCGCAAAAGGTCGGCGCGCTGTCGAAGTCGCAGCTCACCGCATTCCTGGACAGCCACCTGTAATACCGGCAGTTCCACGGACGTGTTGTCAGCCGGCAACACGTCCGTCGTCGAGCCGCCGATCGCTCGCTCAAGCGCGAATCGGCCTATGCTAGAATTAAAAAACGTCGACAAGACGCATTTAAGTCTCTGAGCGCTTCCGCTCGCCCTCCTCCCTTATTTTCTTTCGTCGCTTCTCCTCCCTGGCGGGTTCTCCGTATGCATTTATCCGAGCTCAAGTCTCTGCACGTCTCCGAACTGATCGAAATGGCCAATGGCCTGGAGATCGAAAACGCGAACCGCCTGCGCAAGCAGGAGTTGATGTTTGCCATCCTCAAAAAGCGCGCCAAGACGGGAGAGACGATCTTCGGCGACGGCACGCTCGAAGTGCTGCCGGACGGCTTCGGTTTCCTGCGCTCGCCGGAAATGTCGTACCTCGCGAGCACCGACGACATCTACATCAGCCCGTCGCAGATCCGCCGCTTCAACCTGCACACCGGCGACACCATCGAAGGTGAAGTCCGCACGCCGAAGGACGGCGAGCGCTACTTCGCGCTGGTGAAGGTCGACAAAGTCAACGGGCAGCCGCCCGAGGCCTCGAAACACAAGATCATGTTCGAGAACCTCACGCCGCTGCACCCGAACAAGCCGCTGTCGCTCGAACGCGAAATGCGCGGCGAAGAGAACGTCACGGGCCGCATTATCGACATGATCGCGCCGATCGGCAAAGGCCAGCGCGGCCTGCTCGTCGCGTCGCCGAAGTCGGGCAAGACCGTGATGCTCCAGCACATCGCACACGCGATCAAGCAGAACCACCCGGATGTCATCCTGTTCGTGCTGCTGATCGACGAACGCCCTGAAGAAGTGACCGAAATGCAGCGCTCGGTCGCCGGCGAAGTGATCGCCTCGACGTTCGACGAACCGGCCACGCGCCACGTCCAGGTCGCCGAAATGGTGATCGAAAAGGCCAAGCGCCTCGTCGAAATGAAGCACGACGTCGTGATCCTGCTCGACTCGATCACGCGTCTCGCGCGTGCGTACAACACCGTGATCCCGGCGTCGGGCAAGGTGCTGACGGGCGGTGTCGACGCGAACGCACTGCAGCGTCCGAAGCGCTTCTTCGGCGCGGCGCGCAACATCGAGGAAGGCGGTTCGCTGACGATCATCGGCACCGCGCTGATCGAGACCGGCAGCCGCATGGACGACGTGATCTACGAAGAGTTCAAGGGCACCGGCAACATGGAAGTGCACCTGGAGCGACGTCTCGCGGAAAAGCGCGTCTACCCGTCGATCAACCTGAACAAGTCGGGCACGCGTCGCGAAGAAATGCTGATCAAGCCCGAGATCCTTCAGAAGATCTGGGTGCTGCGCAAGTTCATCCACGACATGGACGAAGTCGAGGCCATGGAATTCCTGCTCGACAAGATCCGCCAGACGAAGAGCAATTCCGAGTTCTTCGACCTGATGCGCCGCGGCGGCTGATCGCCTCCGCCCCGCAAGACGGCCGCCCGCGCAGCTTGCCCGGCGGCCGTTTTTCGGCCCCAACCTGAACGTGAACGTACAGGTTGATCTATAATCGCGTCATCGCCCCGACCGAGCCATCCTCCCGATGCCGAACGACGCCTCCACCGCCCGGCTGACCGTGAGCGACGCCGCGTCGCGGCTCGGCGTCACGCCGCGCACGCTGAAGTATTACGAAGAGCGCGGGCTCGTCACGCCGTCGCGCAGCGAGGGCCGCTACCGCCTCTACGACGAAGCCGACCTCGAGCGCTTCGCGCGCATCCTGCGGCTACGCGCGCTCGGCTTCTCGCTGCACGGCATCACCGAAATGCTGAAGCGCCCGCTGGAAGAAACGGGCGACGGCCGGCGCCGCTATTCGGACGCGTCGCTGCGCGACATCCGCACCGGGCTCGCCGAACAGATCGACACGCTCGACCGGCGGATCGCGGCCGTCCAGCGCGAACTGAAGGAAGCCGTCGCGCTGCGCAAGGAGCTGCAGCACGACATCGACTACGTCGAACGGCGGCTTGCCGGCGAAAACGCCGATACGCTCATCGCGCAGCGACAGGCCGAAGCCGGCGCGCGACGCGCGCGCAAGGATCGCGAATGAACGCGGTGCCCGGTCGCCCGCCGCTGTGGAGCCGTGCGAACCTGCGCACCGACCTGTTCCCGTGGGCACTCGCACTCGTCACCGGCGTCGACTACTTCGACAACGCGGTCTTCTCGTTCTTCGCCAGCTATATCGCGGGCGGCATCAACGCGTCGCCCGACGAGCTCGTCTGGTCGTCGAGCGCATATGCGATCACGGCCGTGCTCGGCATCCTGCAGCAGCAATGGTGGGTCGACCGGCTCGGCCATCGCCGCTACGTCGCCAGCTGCATGCTGATGTTCTCATTCGGCGCGATCGCGGCCGCGCTCGCCGATACGTCGCTGCAACTCGCGTTCGCGCGCGGCTTCCAGGGGTACTTCATCGGGCCGATGATGGGTGCGTGCCGGATCCTGATCCAGATCAGCTTCAAGCCGCAGGAACGACCGCCCGCGACGCGCGCGTTCCTGGTCATGATCCTGCTCGGCAGCGCGCTCGCGCCGATCGTCGGCGGGCTGCTCGTCGCGCATTCGACATGGCGCGCACTGTTTGCGTGCACGGCGCCGGCCGGCATCGCATTCGCGATCCTCGCGCTGCTCACGCTGCCCGACTCGGGCCGCACGCCCGACGATGCTCGCGGCTCCGGGCACTTCTGGCCGTATGTCGTGTTCGCGCTCGCGCAAGGCGCGCTGCAGATCGTGCTGCAACAGGTGCATTACCAGCTCTACAGCGGCTCGCCGATGCTGATCCTGCTGACGATCGCGGGGATCGGCGCGCTCGCAGGGTTCGCCTATCACCAGTGGCACCACCCGACGCCGCTCGTGCGGCTGCATGCGTTTCGCGAGCGGACCTTCCAGGTCGGGCTGCTGCTCTACATGTTCTATTACTACGAGTCGACGGGTTTCAGCTACCTGACGTCGCGGTTTCTCGAAAGCGGGCTCGGCTACCCGGTCGAGAACGCCGGGCGCCTGGTAGGCACGATGTCGCTGATTTCGGCCACCGCGCTGTTCGCATACCTGCGTTATGCGAAGTTCGTCACGCACAAGAAGTGGTTCGTCGCGCCGGGCTTCGCGATTGCCGTCACGGCGGCGCTGTGGATGACGCGCATGACGCCGCAGGTCGGCGAAGCCGCGCTGATCGTCCCGCTGCTGCTGCGCGGGCTGCTGCTACTCTTCATCGTGCTGCCGGTCGCCAACCTGACGTTCCGGATCTTCGCGATCGACGAATACACGCACGGCTACCGGCTGAAGAACATCGTGCGGCAACTGACGATCTCGTTCGCCACGTCGTCGGTGATCATCGTCGAGCAGCATCGCGTGGCCGTGCACCAGACGCGGCTCGTCGAGCGCGCGAACGCGTTCGACCCGCTGTTCCAGCAGACCGTCGACCTGCTGACGCGCAGCTACGCCGCGGCCGGTCACGCGCTGAACGACGCGCACGCCCTGGCGATCGCGTCGATCGCGCGGATGGTCGCACAACAGGCGTCGTTCCTCGCGTCGCTCGACGGCTTTTACTTCCTGGCGGGCGTCGCGCTCGTCGGCGGCGTCTTCGCAGCATGGCAAAAAGAGATCGATTGAGTTAAAAGACAGGCTTTGGATCATCGTCCGCCGTCTCCATGCTCTCGAAACTCACCCGCTGGCTCGACGACCGTCGCCGCGACCGCGCGCTGCGCAGCCACCCGATCTCCGACGCGCTGTGGCAGGACACCGTCGAGCGCCTGCCGTTCCTCGCGGCGCTCGCGCCCGACGCGCTCGGCCGGCTGCGCAACCTGACGAGCCTGTTCGTCGCGAAGAAGTCGTTCTCGACCGCGCACGGGCTCGAACTGACCGACGAGATGATCGTCGCGATCGCCGCGCAGGCCTGCCTCCCCGTGCTGAATCTCGACCTGTCGCTGTACGACGGCTGGGTCGGCGTCGTCGTGTATCCGGGCGAATTCGTGATCCGCAAGACCGTGCAGGACGAGGACGGCGTCGTCCACGAGGTCGAGCAGGACGCGAGCGGCGAGGCCTGGGAAGGCGGCCCGGTGATCCTGTCGTGGGAAGACGCGCAGATGACGGACGGCCGGGACGCGTACAACGTCGTGATCCACGAATTCGCGCACAAGATCGACATGGTCAACGGCGCCGCCGACGGCTATCCGCCCCTGTTTCGCCGCTGGCACGCGCCGCACCTCGACGCGCAGGCGTGGGCCGACGTGTTCGAACATGCGTACGACCAGTTCTGCGCACGCGTCGACGCGGTGCCGGACCGTGCGTGGGCGCGCTTCGAGCGGGATTCGCTGATCGATCCGTATGCGGCCGACCACCCGTCGGAATTCTTCGCGGTATGCAGCGAGGCGCTGTTCGTCCGGCCGAAAGCGTTCGAGTCCGAATTTCCGGAGCTGTACCGGCTGCTCGCGCGCTATTACCGGCAGGATCCGGCCGGTACCGGCGCGCTCGACGCACCATGAAAATTATTCGTCAACCATCTGATTTTCTGGCATAATCGCCGTTTTTCGACCTTAGGCAAGTGGCTCGCGCCGGGCTTGGCGTCCTCCGGTATTGCGCAATGTGCGCCAACCGGTACGGCAAGCGGCGGGTTGGCTACCGCTCTCACCAAGGAAAGACCATGAAAGAAGGCATCCACCCGAACTACCGCGAAGTCGTCTTCCAAGACATGTCGAACGGCTTCAAGTTCATCACGCGCTCGACGATCCAGACGCGCGAAAACATCGAACTCGACGGCAAGACCTACCCGCTCGCCAAGATCGAAGTGTCGTCGGAATCGCACTCGTTCTACACGGGTCAGCAAAAGATCATGGACACGGCCGGCCGTGTCGAGAAGTTCAAGAACAAGTTCGGCGTCCGCGCCAACGGCAAGGCGAAGTAAGCTTCGCACCGCATCCGGTGGCTGCAACGCACCGGTATCGCACAAAAGGGCAGCCCAGGCTGCCCTTTTTTGTCTCTGCTCGCCCGGAAACGGCCGGCCGGCGTCCGGGCATCGACCTGACGCGCCAGCGCCGGCGCGTCTACAATGCCGGATGCTCGAAACCGGCTCGTCCGCGCGCGACCGCGCCGGACGCCCGCCCATAACAAAACGCTCATCTGCATGAAGCCTGTCGTCCGTCTCACCGCCTCCGCCACGCGTGCGCTACCGCGCTGGCTGCTGCTCACGCTCTGCCTCGTCTACGCGGCGTTCGGCCTGTTCGGCCGCGACCCGTGGAAGAACGAGGACGCGGCGGGCTTCGGCGTGATGTGGACGATGGCCAAGGGCGGCTGGCACGACTGGCTGCTGCCGAACCTGGTCGGCAAGTTCATCACGACCGACGGGCCGCTCGGCTACTGGCTCGGCGCACTGTCGATCCGCGGCCTCGGCCCGTGGGTCGATGCCAGCAACGCGTCGCGTGTCGATACGGGCGTGCTGTTCTGCGTCGCGTGCGCATTCGTCTGGTACGCGGCCTACCTGCTCGGCCGGCGCGCCGAGGTCCAGCCGTTCAAATACGCATTCGGCGGCGAACCGGAGCCGCGCGACTACGGCCGCACGCTCGCCGACGGCGCGCTGCTGGTGCTGGTCGCGTGCTTCGGCCTCGCGGAACGCGGCCATGAAACGACGCCGCAGCTCGCGCAGTTCGCGTGGATCGCGATGCTCGTATACGGGATCGTGCGCGGCATCGACAAGCCGCTGCAGGGCGCGCTGTGGTGGGGCCTCGCGATCGGCCTCGTCGGGCTGTCCGGCAATCCCGTGCTGGTCGTCGCGCTGCTCGCCGGCACGGCCGCGCTGTGGCTCGTCACACCCGAGATGCGCAACCTGCGCCTGCCGCTGATCGGCGTGCCGCTCGCGGCCGCGATCTTCGCACTGTGGCCGATCGCCGCCTTCGTCGCGGCACCCGACGACGCCGCCTGGTTCTTCAACCAGTGGATCCACGGCAGCCTGATGCGCTTTTCGGGCCCGCCGACGGCCGTGCTCGGCTATGCAGCGAAGAACCTGCCGCTGTTCACGTGGCCCGCGTGGCCGCTCGCGATCTGGGCCTGGTGGAGCTGGGCCGGCATGCGCCGCCGCGCGCACATCGCGATTCCGCTGTCGGTTGCGGTGCCGCTCGTCGCACTCGTGATCCTGCAGAGCCAGCAGTCGAACCGCATGTACATGCTGCTGATGCCGCCGCTCGCGGTGCTCGCGACGTTCGCGCTGCCGACCCTCAAGCGCGGCGCGATCAACGCGATCGACTGGTTCGCGGTGCTGAGTTTCACGATCCTCGGCACCTTCGTGTGGCTCGTCTGGCTCGCGTCGCTCACCGGCTTCCCGCATCCGCTCGCACGCAACCTCGCGCGCCTCGTGCCCGGCTACGAGCCGCATTTCAAGATCCTGTCGTTCATCTGCGCGGTGATCGTCACGGTGTGCTGGTGCTTTCTCGTGCGCTGGCGCATCTCGCGACAGCCGAAGGTGTTGTGGCGCAGCGTCGTGCTGTCCGGCGCCGGCACCACGCTGATGTGGGTGCTGCTGATGACGCTGTGGCTGCCGATCGTCAACTACGGCCGGACCTATCGCGATGTCGCGCAACAGATCGCCGTACACCTGCCGTCCGACTACGAATGCATCTCGCCCGTGCGGCTCGGCGATGCGCAGATCGCGACCTTCGCGTACTTCGGCAACATGCATTTCGATTTCTCCGGCGACTGCGACGTGATCCTGCGCCAGGACCGCGCCGACTTCGGCGAGCCGAGCGCGATGTCGCAATACGTGTGGCGTCTCGTGTGGGAAGGCCGCCGCGTCGCCGACCGTGACGAACGCTTCCGCCTGTACGAGCGCATCGAACGGCCGAAGACGCCCGTCAAGAAGCGCCCGCCGCGCCGCCAGGCGGCCGATTGACGATGTTCGGCGACATCCGCCGGATCGTCGGTCTCGCGTGGCCGGTGCTCGTCGGCCAGCTCGCGATCATCGCATTCGGCGTGATCGACACCGCGATGGTCGGCCGCTACTCGGCCGTCGATCTCGCCGCGCTCGGGCTCGGCTCGTCGATCTACGTGTCGATCTATATCGGCCTGACGGGCATCCTGTCCGCGCTGCAGCCGATCACCGGGCAGCTGTACGGCGCGCGGCGCTATGCCGAAATCGGCGAGGAAGTCCGCCAGGCGCTGTGGCTCGCGCTGCTGCTCGCGATTCCCGGCTTCCTGCTGCTGCACTTTCCCGAGCCGCTGCTGCGCGTCGCGCACGCGCCCGCCGCGCTGCACGACCGCACCGTCGACTACCTGCGCATCCTGTCGTACGGGCTGCCCGCGAGCCTCGTCTTCCGCATCTACAACGCACTGACCAACGCAGCCGGCAAGCCGCGGCTCGCGATGATCCTGCAGATCGGCGCGCTGCTGCTCAAGTTTCCGCTCAACGTGTGGTTCATCTTCGGCGGGTTCGGCGTACCGGCCCTCGGCGGCCCGGGCTGCGGGCTCGCCAGCACGCTGATCAACTGGGCGCTCGCGCTGATCGGCTACACGCTGCTCGCGAAGCTCGACGTGTTCGCGCCGCTCGCGATCTTCTCGCGCTTCTGCTGGCCCGTCTGGGAACGCCAGAAGGCGATCCTGAAACTCGGCGTGCCGATGGGCCTGTCGTACCTGATCGAGGTGACGTCGTACACGTGCATGGCGCTGTTCATCGCGCAGTTCGGCACGACGTCGCTCGCCGGTCACCAGATCGCCGGCAACATCGGCGCAGTGCTGTACATGACGCCGCTGTCGATCGGCGTGGCGGCATCGACGCTGGTCGCGCGCGCGCTCGGCGCCGGACGTCCGGAAGAAGCGCGGCTGCTCGGCCGGCACAGCGTGATGTTCGCGTGCGGCGTGGCCGCCGCCTACGGCGTGCTCGTGTTCGCGCTGCGCCCACTGATCATCGGCGGCTATACGCCGAACCCGGACGTCGCCGCGGCCGCGATGCCGCTCGTCGCGATCGTCGCGTGCTACCACTGCTTCGATGCGCTGCAGGTCACGTCGGCGTTCGTGCTGCGTGCGTACAAGGTGGCCGTCGTGCCGACCGTGATCTATGCCGTCGCGCTGTGGGGCGTCGGCCTCAGCGGCGGCTACGTGCTCGGCTTCGACGTCGGCGGCATCGCCCCCGCGTGGCTGACGGGCGCGCGCGGCTTCTGGTTCGCGAACACGGTCAGCCTGATGCTCGCGGGCGCAGGGCTCGTGCTGTACCTGCGTCGCGTGAGCCGCGCGCACGCCTCCGCCACCTCCGCCACCGCCTGACGCACGGCCCGCTACGCGTCCTCCAGCACGTCGGCCGCGTGATACGACGACCGCACGAGCGGGCCGGCGACGACTTCCCTGAAGCCGAGTTCGAGTGCCTCGTCGCGCCACGCGGCGAACGCCTCCGGGCTCACGTAGCGTCGCACCGGCAAATGGTGCGCCGACGGCGCGAGGTACTGGCCGAGCGTCAGCACGTCGACGTCGTGCGCGCGCAGGTCGCGCAACGTGTCGCGCAGTTCGTCGTCGCGCTCGCCGAGCCCGAGCATCAACCCCGATTTCGTCACCAGCCCCGGCCGTGCCTGCTTCGCCTGCGCGAGCAATTCAAGCGAACCGCGATAGTCGGCGCCCGGCCGCGCCGCGCGATACAGCGACGGCACCGTCTCGATGTTGTGGTTGAACACGTCCGGCCAGGCCGCAGACAGCGCATCGAGCGCACGCGTCACGCGACCGCGGAAGTCCGGCGTCAGGACTTCGACGCCGATGCCGGGCACGCTCGCGCGCACCGCCGCGATGCACGCGGCGAAATGCGCGGCGCCGCCGTCGCGCAGGTCGTCGCGGTCGACCGACGTGATCACGACGTAGCGCAGCCCGAGCGCCGCGGCCGCGCCGGCCAGCCGCGCGGGCTCGTCGGGATCGAGCGGATCGGGGCGGCCGTGCGCGACATCGCAGAACGGGCAGCGCCGCGTGCACAGGCCGCCCATGATCATGAAGGTCGCGGTGCGCTGCGCGAAGCATTCGCCGATGTTCGGACACATCGCCTCCTCGCAGACGGAATGCAGCCGATGCTCGCGCAGCACGGCGGCCATGTCGGCCACCGCCGCGCTCATCATCGGCCGCGCGCGCAGCCACGGCGGCTTCGGCAGCGCCGCGCCGGCCGCGGGCTCGACGCGCACCGGAATGCGCGCGAGCTTGTCGCGGCTGCGCGCGCCCGGCTGGCCGAGCGCCGTGAGGCTGGGTCGTTCGAGCGCGGCGGCCATCGTCAGTCTCCGAGAAACGCGACGATCAGGCGGTTCACGTCGGCGGCCGCTTCCATCTGCACCATGTGCCCGCTGCCGGCGATCACCTCGGCCCGCACGCCGTCGGGCAAGCCCTGCGCATGCTGCGCGGGGATCACCTGGTCGTGCTCGCCCCAGATCACGAGCGTGCGCGGCGCGAGCGTCGCGAGCCGGTCGCGGAACACGCGCCGCTGTGCCGCCCCGTCGAACGCGGCGTTCGCGATCTTCTCCAGCGCGGCCTGCACGCCCTCGAGCCGCTTGTACTTGACGAGATCCTCGACGAGCTGCCGCGTCACCAGCGCGTTGTCCGCGAACAGCGCGCCGAGGTGCGGCTTCAGCGTGTTGCGGCTGTTGCCGGCGACGAAACCGTCGATGTACGCACGGTTGATGTCGGTGCCGAGCCCCGCGCTCGCGATCAGCGTCAGCGACGCGACGCGTTGCGGTGCGCGCTCGGCTGCGGCCATCGCAACCGCGCCGCCCATCGAATGGCCGATCAGGTGCGCGCGCTCGATGTGCTGCGCGTCGAGCAACGCGAGCACCGCATCGGCGAGTTCGTCGAGGCTGCCCGTATCGACCGCCTTGCCCGATTCGCCGTGCCCAGGCAGGTCGAGCGCCCACACCGGCCGGTGCGCGGCGAGGTCCGCGTGATTGAACAGCCAGTTGTTCAGGTCGCCGCCGAAGCCGTGGATCAGCACGGCCGGTGTGCCCGTGCCGTCGCCGAGCTTCAGGAAGCGCATCGTGCGGCCGCCGATCTGCGCCTTCTCGGGCTGCGGGCCCGCCGCTTCTTCGGACGCCGCGGCAGGTACGAAATCGCGCTGGAAATCGGCGATTGCCGCATCGATGTCGGCCTCGCTCGCCTCGGCTGCCGCGACGACGCCGAGCAGCGCGCCGACCGGCAGCGTCTCGCCCTCCTGCGCGACCTGTCGGCGCAGCGTGCCGTCGAACGCGCATTCGACGCCCGACGAAATCTTGTCGGTCTCGACGTCGAGCACTTCGTCACCCTTCGTCACGCGTTCGCCGATCGCCTTCAGCCAGCCATTGACCTGCCCCTGCTCCATCGACAGCCCCCACTTGGGCATCGTGATCATGTGAATCGACATCGTGTCAGCTCCTCGTCTTCAGGGCCGCCTGCGCAATCGCATCGGCGGTCGGGATGTACAGGTCTTCCAGCACGCTCGCGAACGGCGTGGGCGTATGCGGCGCGGTGACGAGCTCGATCGGCGCCTTGAGCGACCGGAACGCGCGCTGCGCGACGAGCGCGGCGATGTCGGTCGCGATCGAGCAGCGCGGGTTCGCTTCGTCGACGACCACCACGCGCCCGGTGCGCTCCGCGCTTTCGAGAATCGTTTCCTCGTCGAGCGGCGACGTCGTGCGCAGGTCGATCACGTCGCACTGGATGCCGTCCTTCGCGAGCTTCGCGGCCGCGTCCGTCGCGAGATGCACCATCCGGCCGTACGTGACGATCGTCACGTCGTCACCGTCGCGCACGACGTTCGCCTCGCCGAACGGAATGGCATAGGATTCCTCCGGCACGTCGCCTTCACGCGTATAGAGCAGCTTGTGCTCGAGGAAGATCACGGGATCGTTGTCGCGGATCGCCTGGATCAGCAGCCCCTTTGCGTCGTACGGCGTCGCCGGGCACACGACCTTCAGCCCCGGAATGTGCGTGAACAGCGACGTGAGCATCTGCGAGTGCTGTGCGGCCGCGCGCAAGCCAGCGCCGTACATCGCGCGGATCACGACCGGCGTCACGGCCTTGCCGCCGAACATGTAGCGGAATTTCGCGGCCTGGTTGAAGATCTGGTCGAAGCACACGCCCATGAAATCGATGAACATCAGCTCCGCGACGGGCCGCATCCCGCATGCGGCAGCTCCTACCGCCGCGCCGATGTAGCCGCCCTCGGACAGCGGCGTATCGAGCACGCGGCCCGGAAACTTGTGGAACAGCCCTTTCGTCACGCCGAGCACGCCGCCCCATGCGTCGTCCTCGCCCGGCGCACCCGCGCCGCCCGCGTTGTCCTCGCCCATCACGATCACGCTGTCGTCGCGCGCCATTTCCTGCGCGAGCGCTTCGTTGATCGCCTGCGAATAAGTGATCTTCCTTGCCATGTCTGTCTCCTGGAATGTTCGGTTCGCCGTGCCGGTTGCGGTGTCAGGCCGCGCTCACGGATACGACACGTAGACGTCGGTCAGCAGGTCGGCGGCATCCGGCACCGGCGCGGCCTTCGCCTGCGCGACCGCGTCGTCGATCAGCGCCTTCACCTGCGCGTCGACCGCGCGCAGGTCGGCCGTCGTCAGCGCCTCGGCGCGCACGACGCGCGTTTCGAAATGCTTCAGGCAGTCCTTCTCGTCGCGCAGCTTCTGCACCTCGCCCGGCGCGCGGTAGGTTTGCGCATCGCCTTCGAAGTGACCGAAATAGCGCGTGAACTTCACCTCGACGAGCGTCGGGCCGCCGCCGTTGCGTGCGCGCTCCACGGCTTCGCCGAGCGCTTCGTGCACCGCGAAGAAGTCGAAGCCGTCGACGATCACGCCCGGCATCCCGAAGCCGTTCGCGCGATCCGCGATGTTGTCGGTCGCGACCGACCAGCTCGACGACGTCGCTTCCGCATAGCCGTTGTTTTCGGCGACGAAGATCGCGGGCAGCCGCCACACCGACGCAAGGTTCATCGATTCGAAGATCACGCCCTGGTTCGACGCGCCGTCGCCGAAGAAGCACACGCCGACGCCGCCCGTCTTCCGGTGCTTCGCCGCGAGCGCCGCGCCGCATACGAGCGGGCCGCCCGCGCCGACGATCCCGTTCGCGCCGAGCATCCCCATCGACAGGTCGGCGATGTGCATCGAGCCGCCCTTGCCGTGGCAGACGCCCGTCTTCTTGCCGTAGATCTCGGCCATCATCCCGTGCACGTCGACGCCCTTCGCGATGCAATGGCCGTGGCCGCGGTGCGTGGTCGCGACGTAATCGGCGAGACCGAGGTGCAGCATCGTGCCGACCGCGGACGCCTCCTCGCCCGCGTACAGGTGAACGAAGCCGGGGATCTCGCCGGTCGCGAATTCGACGTGCAGGCGCTCCTCGAATTCGCGGATCGTGCGCATCAGCCGGTAGGCGTCCAGCAGCGTGTCCCTGCTGAGCTGTGTCGAAGCGGTCATGTGTGTCTCCTGGGTAGGTCTGGTCTGACTGCGAATGCCGCCGCGGCGCTGCCGTGGCGACGGATTGCACGGCCTGCGGCCGTCAGTGGAACGTGAAGCCGCCGTCGACGTTCACGGCGTGGCCCGTGACGATGGCAACCGATCCCTCGACTGGGGCTGTCATGGCGATGTCTCCTTGATGATCGTTATGGATATCGAAATGTGCCGCGTGAAACCGGCGCTCAGTCATGCCGCGCGCCGGCGTCGCGCAGCAGCTGCCGCGAAGACGCGTAGCGCAGCGTGCGGCCGACGTCGACCGTCAGCGGCCCGCGCCAGTCGAGCGAGATCTCGTAGCGATCGCCGCGCGCGACCTCGATCTCGCGCTCGCCGTCGAACGCAAGCGTGCCGCGCTCGAATGGAATCACCTGCCACGTGTCCGGTTCGAGCCGCTCGCAACTGCGCATCACGACGCGGTCGATGCGCCCCGGTGCGATCGGTGCGGCGAGCGGCGTGCCCCCCGTCTTGCCGGCCTCCGCGAAGCGCATCGCGAGCCCGTGCGGCGCGCTGCGTTCGAGCGGCGCCCACGCGCCGCCGAGCGCCGACAGGCCGATGCCGTCCGGCTCCGCGAACGTCAGGTAGAGCGAATCGATGTCGTCGGAAGCGGAGATCGCACGCGCGCCGATGAAACGCTGCCGCGCGGCGCACACGTCGACGAGCGCGATTTCCTCGCGCCCCGGCTGCGCGCCCGCCACGCAGCGCACGACGAGCCGCTTGTTGTGCACGAACGCGACTTCGGGCGGCACGGCGCCGGTCGCCGCGAGCGCTGCCGCGACGCCGGCGACAGTCGCCTCGCGATGTTCGGGAAACGCGTTGTTGGTGCCGGTGGACAGCGCGACGAGCGGCGTCGCGCCGCAATGCGCGGCCACCGCGCGATGGGTGCCGTCGCCGCCAAGCACGACGATCAGCGCGACTTCCATCCGGTGCAGGTAGGCGGCGCCGGCTTGCGTGTCGGCGACGCTGTCGGTGATCGGCAGGTCGACGAATTCGACCTCGGGCCAGCGTTCGTGCGGCGCGACCGCGCGATGCGTGTCGATCGCGCGCAGCAGCAGCGTCGCGATGCCCGTGCGGTCGCGCAGCGTCAGCACGCGCTCGACGCCCATCGCACCGAGGCCGGCCAGCAGGCGCACGATCATGTTCGCCTTCTCGGCCGTCGGAAACACGGATGCATGCGTCGTGAGGCGGCGAATGTCGCGCCCCGATGCGGGGTTCGCGATCACGCCGACGGTAACGGGCGTCGTCACGGGTTCGTCTCCATCCAGTGGGCCGGCATGCCGGCCCTGCCTGTTTCGTCCGCTGCCATCGACGGGCAGCGGATCGTCGTCGCCGACGCGACCGCATCGGCTTGCCCTTGATCTCTGCAAGCGGCGTGCCATCGTCACTGCAATAACCGTGGAACCCGCGTGCACGCTGGCGCGGCGGACAGGCGCACGTTCCGGATTCGCGACCGTGACGGCGTCGCGCGTCGCGAACCGGCGCGGGCGTCTCACGAAGTCGATGCGACGAACCGATCGTCCCGGCATCCGCGTGTGCGCGCCGCCGTGCCTGCAAACCCCGCACACGTGCGGTTCGGCGCCTGCGCCGGCCGGCCGGACAACCGCCGCGCGCCACGCATGCGGATGTCTCAATCGCGCGAGACGCGGCGAGATCCCGGTGAGACGAACGTCTCACGCCCGCCGCGTGCTGCGATGCAATGTGATCCGCCGAACCGGATGTGCTACAAGGACATCGATATCCCCGCCGTACGGAACCGGAGCCGACCATGCCCTATGCCGTCCCCCAGGCCCAGCACGCCGACCGTGTACTCGGCGCGCTCGCCGGGCGCCTGCCTGCGCCGGCCGACTCCGAGCGCCTCGTGTCGTCGTGGCAACGCTCGCTGGAGCGCTACTGTCTCGACCCTGCTTCGTCGATCGGCCCGCGTGTGCTGACCGCGGCCGAGCTGCGCGAAGTGCGCGACAAGGAAGAGGCCTTCCTGCGCGCGTCGGGCCAGTGCCTGACGCGGCTGCACGACATGATCCGCGTCGCCGACTACTGCGTGATGCTGACCGACGCGCACGGCGTGACGATCGACTACCGGATCGACCGCGAGCGCCGCAACGATTTCCGTCATGCAGGGCTGCACATCGGCTCGTGCTGGTCGGAAAGCGAGGAAGGAACGTGCGGCGTCGCGAGCGTGCTGACCGATCTCGCACCGATCACCGTGCACAAGACCGATCACTTTCGCGCGGCGTTCACGACACTCACCTGCAGCGCGGCGCCGATCTTCTCGCCGGGCGGCGAACTGATCGGCGTGCTCGACGCGTCGGCCGTGCATTCGCCCGACAGCCGCGACAGCCAGCGGCTCGTCTACCAGCTTGTGCGGCAAAGCGCGGCGCTGATCGAGGACGGCTACTTCGTCCACAGCACCGCGCAATACTGGATCCTGTTCGGGCATCCGAACCGTCACTACGTCGAAGCACAACCCGAATGGCTGATCGCGTTTGACGAATGCGGCAATATCGTCGCCGCGAACCGGCAGGCGCGCGACGCGCTGCCGGCGCTGCGCGAGCCGCGCCATATCGACGAGATCTTCGATGCGACCGAGATGCCGCTGCGCGATGCCGCGCGGCTCGATACGATCGTCGCGCTGCGGCTGCGCGCGACCGGCGCGCCGCTCTATGCGCGATTGCGGGCGCCGCTACGGCGCGCCGGCCGCGAGCCCGGCACGGTATCGCGCCGCGCGGGCACCGCGCCACGCCACGTCGGCGCGCTGACGCCGTTCCTGCACAGCAGCGACGCGCATATCGCGCAGCAAGCCGAGCTCGCGCTGCGCGTCGCGAGCAAGCGGCTGCCGATTCTCGTGCTCGGCGAAACCGGCGCGGGCAAGGAAGTGTTCGCGCGCGCGATCCACGATGCCGGTGCGCGGCGCGCGCGACCGTTCGTCGCCGTCAACTGCGGCGCGCTGCCGGATGCGCTGATCGAGAGCGAACTGTTCGGCTATGCGGCCGGCGCGTTCACCGGCGCGCGCAAGCACGGTGCACGCGGCAAGATCGCGCTCGCCGACGGCGGCACGCTGTTTCTCGATGAAATCGGCGACATGCCGCTCGCGCTGCAGACGCGCCTGCTGCGCGTGCTCGCCGACGGCGAGGTCGTGCCGCTCGGCAGCGATACGCCCGTGCGCGTCGATCTCGACGTGATCTGCGCGACCCACCGCGATCTCGCGCGGATGGTGGCCGACGGGACGTTCCGCGAAGATCTGTACTACCGGCTGAGCGGCGCGACGTTCGAACTGCCGCCGCTGCGTGAACGCTCGGACGTGCGCGACGTGATTGCCGCCGTGTTCGCCGAGGAAGCGCAGGCGACCGGCCACGTGCTCACGCTCGATCCGACGCTCGCCGAGCAGCTCGCCGCATACGCGTGGCCCGGCAACGTGCGGCAACTTCGCAACGTGCTGCGCTATGCGTGCGCGGTGTGCGACGCCGCGCGCGTGACGCGGCACGACCTGCCGGCCGACCTCGTCGCGCAACTCGGCGCCGATGCGGCCGGCGCACTGCCCGACGACGAGCGCGGCCGCATCGTCGCGGCGCTCACCGCGCACCGCTGGCGGCCCGACGCGGCCGCCAAGGCGCTCGGCATGTCGCGTGCGACGCTGTACCGGCGCATCGCGAAGCACCGGATCGTCGCACCGCACCGCGCGTGACGCACGGGCACGACTGCGGTCATGCGGCCTGCCCGGCCGCTTCGTTCGCGTTGCCTGCCACGCCGGCCGCTTCGTCGCGCCGCGTGAACACTTCGTGCGCGGCGAACAGCGCGTTGAGCGCGGCCGGCATCCCCGCATACACGGCCATCTGCATGAACACCTCGACGATCTCGTCGCGCGTGCAACCGACGTTCAGCGCGGCCTCGATATGCACCTTCAGTTGCGGCTGCGCGTTGCCGAGCGCGGCCAGCGCCGCGATCGTCGCGATTTCGCGCGCCTTCAGGTCGAGCTGCGGCCGGCTGTAGATGTCGCCGAAGCTGAACTCGACCAGGAGCCGCCCGAAGTCCGGTGCGATCGGCGCGAGCGCCGCGATCACGCGTTCGCCCACTTCGCCGTCGATTTCCTTCAGTTTGTTCCAGCCGCGCGTGTAGCGATCCTCAACGAGTCGTTCCATGGTGTCCGTCCTGTTCCGATAAAGCGTGAGAAGGTTTCGCCCGTCGCTCCGTTTCCCGTTCCTGCGCCTCGTAGTACGCGATCTTGTCGCCGATCGCGTCGAGGCTCGCCTGCAGCTCCGCGAGATGCGCGCGCACCGCGTCGCGATGCGCGACCAGCAAGTCGCGCCGCGCGCCGAACGTCGACTCGCCTTGCTCGCGCAGCACCGCGAACGCCTGGATCTGCGCGATCGGCATGCCGGTCGCCTTCAGGCGCATCACGAAGGCCAGCCCGGCAAGGTCGGCCGGTGCATAGAGCCGGTGCCCGGCTGCCGTGCGCGAAATCGCGCGCAGCAGGCCGGCCTGCTCGTAGTACCGCAGCGTGTGCGTGGACACGCCCGTCAATTCGGCGACTTGCCCGATCGTCAGCGGACCGGCGGCGGAGGGTTGGGATGCGGTTTTCGACATGGCAGGAACAAGGTTAGGAGTTAGAGTTCACTCTAAGTCAAGCGTTATCGAACGGCCAGCGCAACGACGATCCGTGCACGCCCTGCGACACCGTAAAGAATGGTCAAAACCGGCACCCGGCACGGGTTTCGGCCTTTACAGCACCGCAAGCCTTCAGCAAGATTCGGTCAGCCTGTCTTAAAAAGGGCACGCATTTGTCCTATGCTTAACGGCGACGGCCGGCCCGATCTCGCGCCGCCGTCCGTTGCAACAGCCATTCATCCGTCAGAACCAGGGAGCCTTTGCCATGCTGAAAAAGCTGCTGATGCTGTTCGTCGCGCTGTCGCTGTCGCTCGCCGCCGGCCTTGCCGCGGCTGTCGAAGTCAACTCGGCTGACCAGGCCGCGCTCGAATCCGTGAAGGGTCTCGGCCCCGTGAAGTCGAAGGCGATCATCGACGAACGCACCAAGAACGGCCCGTTCAAGGATGCCGACGATCTCGCGAACCGCGTGAAGGGCCTCGGCACGAAATCGGTCGGGCACCTGGAGGAAAACGGCCTGACGATCGGCGGCTCGTCGACGCCGCCGAAGGGCGTGAAACTGTCGAAGCCGGCCGCAACCGCACCGGCCACGACGACTGCCGGCACCGCATCGACGTCCACGACCGCGACGGCCGGCACGACGACTGCAGCGCCGGCCCCGGCGGCAAGCGCACCGGATGCGGCGGCGAAACCGGCGAAGGCGAAGCGCGCGTCGAAGAAGGAAAAGGCAGCGGCCGCAGCGGCGGCATCCGCCGACGCGGGTGCGAGCGCACCGGCCGCCGCGTCGTCCGCGAAGGCGACGAAGGGTTCGAAGAAGAAGAGCAAGAAGGACAAGGCAGCCTCCGCCGCCGCGGCGTCGGGCGCCTGATGTGCGCCGCGCGCGCGACGGCGTGCGCGCGGTATTCGTTCAACGGGCGCCGTCGTCACGGCGCCCTTTTCAGTGAAGGTGAAGAACCATGGGTCTCCTCGACATCGTCGGCGGTCTGATCGGCGGCCAGGCCGGCGGCAACTCGCAAAGCGCGCTCATCACGACCGCGCTCGAATTCATCAACAACCAGCCGGGCGGCCTGAACGGCCTGATCGAGAAGTTCAAGGCAGGCGGCGCCGGCGACATCATCGGCTCGTGGGTCGGCAACGGCGAAAACCAGCCGATCTCGGGCGAGACGCTGCAGAACGTGCTTGGCTCGGACGTGGTCGGCTCGCTCGCGAGCAAGGTCGGTATCGATCCGTCGCAAGCCTCGTCGATTCTCGCGCAGGTGCTGCCGCACGTCGTCAACGGCGCGACGCCGAACGGCGAAGTGCCGGCCGGCGGCCAGGTCGACACGTCGAACGTGCTCGGCACGCTCACGCAGCTTGCCGGCATGTTCGGCGGCAACAAGCAGGGCTAAGCATTCCAGCCGGCGCGGCAGCCCGTTGTGCCGCTCCATAAGCAAACACCCCGCTTCAGGCGGGGTGTTCGTTTTTGCGCGCCCGGCGTGAGCCGGGCGGGCGACCGATGGCAGGCGATCAGTGCACGACGCGGTCGAACACGAACTTGCCGTCGTGGACGTCGACCGGAATCACGTCCTTCGGACCGAAGCGGCCGGCGAGGATCAGCTTCGCGACCGGGTTCTCGATCTCCTGCTGGATCGCGCGCTTCAGCGGCCGTGCACCGAACAGCGGATCGTAGCCGACCTTCCCGATCTGCTCGAGCGCCGCGTCCGACACGTCGAGCGCCATGTCGAGCTTCGCGAGCCGGTCGTGCAGGCGCGCCAGCTGGATCTTCGCGATCGACTCGATGTTGCTGCGGTCGAGCGCATGGAACACGACGACGTCGTCGATCCGGTTCAGGAACTCGGGGCGGAAATGCTGCTTCACCTCGAGCCACACCGCGTCCTTGATCTCTTCCTGCGGCGCGCCCGTCATCGCCTGGATCACCTGCGAGCCGAGGTTCGACGTCATCACGATCACCGTGTTCTTGAAGTCGACCGTACGCCCCTGCCCGTCCGTCATGCGACCGTCGTCGAGCACCTGCAGCAGCACGTTGAACACGTCCGGGTGCGCCTTCTCGATCTCGTCGAGCAGGATCACGCTGTACGGCTTGCGGCGCACGGCTTCCGTCAGGTAGCCGCCTTCCTCGTAGCCGACATAGCCCGGCGGCGCGCCGATCAGCCGCGCGACGCTGTGCTTCTCCATGAACTCGCTCATGTCGATGCGGATCAGGTGCTCTTCCGAGTCGAACAGGAACGACGCCAGCGCCTTGCACAGCTCGGTCTTGCCGACACCCGTCGGGCCGAGGAACAGGAACGAGCCGTACGGACGGTTCGGATCGGCGAGACCCGCACGCGAACGGCGGATCGCGTCGGCCACCGCGCCGATCGCCTCATGCTGGCCGACCACGCGCTCGTGCAGCTTTTCCTCGATGTGCAGCAGCTTCTCGCGTTCGCCCTGCATCATCCGCGACACGGGAATCCCCGTCGAACGCGACACGACTTCAGCGATTTCCTCGGCACCGACCTGCGTGCGCAACAGGCGCGGACGCGTCGGGCTGTGCTGCTCCTGCTCTTCGGCCTGCGTGACCTGCTTCAGCTGCGCCTCGAGCTGCGGCAGCTTGCCGTACTGCAGCTCGGCGACCTTCTCCAGCTTGCCGTCACGCTGCAGCCGCGCGATGTCCGCCCGCACCTTCTCGATTTCTTCCTTGAGCTGTGCGCTGCCCTGCACCGCGGCCTTCTCGGCGGTCCAGATCTCTTCCAGGTCCGCGTACTCGCGGCCGAGGCGGTCGATCTCTTCCTCGATCAGCTGCAGGCGCTTCTGCGACGCTTCGTCCTGCTCCTTCTTCACGGCTTCGCGCTCGATCTTCAGCTGGATCAGCCGGCGGTCGAGCTTGTCCATCTCTTCGGGCTTCGAATCGATTTCCATCTTGATCTTCGAAGCGGCTTCGTCGATCAGGTCGATGGCCTTGTCGGGCAGGAAGCGGTCGGTGATGTAGCGGTGCGACAGCTCGGCCGCGGCGACGATCGCCGGGTCGGTGATGTCGACGCCGTGATGCAGTTCGTACTTCTCCTGCAGCCCGCGCAGGATCGCGATCGTCGCCTCGACGCTCGGCTCGTCGACGAGCACCTTCTGGAAGCGGCGCTCGAGCGCGGCGTCCTTCTCGATGTACTTGCGGTATTCGTCGAGCGTGGTCGCGCCGATGCAGTGCAGCTCGCCGCGCGACAGCGCCGGCTTCAGCATGTTGCCCGCGTCCATCGCGCCTTCGGCCTTGCCCGCGCCGACCATCGTGTGGATTTCGTCGATGAAGACGATCGTCTGGCCTTCGTCCTTCGCGATGTCGTTCAGCACGGCCTTCAGGCGCTCCTCGAATTCGCCGCGGTACTTCGCACCGGCGAGCAGCGCGGCCATGTCGAGCGACAGCACGCGCTTGCCCTTCAGCGTCTCCGGCACCTCGCCGTTGACGATCCGTTGCGCGAGCCCTTCGACGATCGCGGTCTTGCCGACACCCGGCTCGCCGATCAGCACCGGGTTGTTCTTCGTGCGGCGCTGCAGGATCTGGATCGAGCGGCGGATTTCGTCGTCGCGGCCGATCACCGGGTCGAGCTTGCCCGCACGCGCGCGCTCGGTCAGGTCGACCGTGTATTTCTTCAGCGCCTCGCGCTGGCTTTCCGCGTCCTGGCTATGCACCTGCGAGCCGCCGCGCACCGCGGCGATCGCGGCTTCGAGCGCCTTGCGCGTGAGGCCGTGCTGACGCGCGAGCTTGCCGGCTTCGCCCTTGTCGTCGGACACGGCGAGCAGGAACATTTCGCTCGCGATGAACGTGTCGTTGAGCTTCTGCGCTTCCTTGTCGGCCTGGTTCAGCAGCCCGGCCAGTTCACGGCCGATCTGGATGTCGCCGCCCGTGCCCGTCACTTGCGGCAGGCGCGAGATGGCTTCGTTCAGCGCGCCTTGCAGCGCCTGAATGTGAACGCCCGCGCGCGACATCAGCGAGCGCGCGGAACCGTCCTGCTGCGCGACCAGCGCCGCGAGGACGTGAACGGGTTCGATGTATTGATTGTCGCGGCCTGCCGCGAGGCTTTGCGCGTCCGCGAGTGCTTCCTGGAACTTGGTGGTGAGCTTGTCGATTCTCATTTAGTCGAGACCTCCAATTTTCGATTAACACCAAGATGAGGATGGTTATGCGGCTTTCAAGCGAAATTCGGGTTGATTCAGCGCAAAAATTGCTGGATTGACTGGAAGCGGCTCCTGGACGGGCCGCGCGCGGATCGCGGGGCGCGGCGCCTGCGTGTCAGCCGGCCGCCGACGGCGGCTCGACGGTCGCCGGCGCGTCGTCCGGCGGCGCTTCGGCACGCACGAGCGCAACCGGACGGATACCGAGCAGCGCCGCGATCGGCGACGCGGGCTCGACGAGTTCACTGAGCCGGTGACGGTCGAGTTCGGCGAAGAACGCGTCGCGCGCGGCCGCCAGCACCCCCTTCAGGCGGCACTGCGGCTCGATCACGCAGCCGCGCGATTCGCCGCTGTCGGTCAAAAAGCAACCGACCAGCGCGAAGTCGCTCTCGGTCGCGCGCACGACCTGGCCGACCGTCAGCTGCAGCGATTGCGGGAAGAGCCGCAGCCCGCCATTGCGGCCGCGAACCGTGTCGACCCATCCCAGCTCGCCGAGCTGCTGCACGACTTTCATCAGATGGTTCTTCGAGATGCCGTAGGCATCCGAGATCTCCTGGATCGTCGCGAGCCCCTCTCCGCGTACCGCAAGGTACAGCATCACGCGCAGCGAATAGTCGGTGTAGTCGGTGAGTCTCATGAGCGAATACGGAAGTGAGCGAACGTGTTCCGATGACGTGAGGCGGGCCGATCGCGGTGCCCGCGGGACCGGCCGACGGTCCCGTTCCGCGCCCCGGGTTGCCGGGATCGCGTGCGCGCAATAAGATGCGTGACAGTTACACGTTTTCAGCGGGTATTGGACGCTATTTTGCGTCAAAATCCGACCGGCGTCCTGCCTGACACCCACGCCACGCCCGTCGGCGCCCCCGATCTACCGGCCCCTTTTTGCCATGACTGCCCTGCCCGCCTCGCCCGACACCGCACCGGCCCGCCCTCGCGACACCGAGCCGACCGAAGACAACATCCGCGATCTCGTCTACGCGTTCTACGACCGCGTGCGCGCCGATCCGCTGCTCGGGCCCGTGTTCGACGCGAAGCTGGCCGGCCGCTGGGACGACCACCTGCCGAAGATGGTCACGTTCTGGTCGAGCCTAGTGCTCGGCACCAAGGGCTATCGCGGCAACGTGCAGCAGGCGCACCAGCCGCTCGACGGGATCGAGCCGGCCCATTTCAGCCGCTGGCTGTCGCTGTTCCTGAAGACCGTCGAGGCGCGCTACGCGCCGCCCGCGGCGATCCGCTTCATGGAGCCCGCGCTGCGGATCGCGCAGAGCCTGCAGTTGAGCCGGTTCGGCTGGGACTACCGGATTCCGCCCGAGCAGCAGGCACTGCTCGACGCGATCGCGCCGCGCCGCCGCGACGCGAACGACGCTCCGCACGCGTCGCTGTCGCGTACCCGCGGCGAGCCGTTTCCGACGAAGATCATCGGGCGCAGCGTCGATCCGGACGCGTAACGCGCGGCCCGTGGCGCCAGGCACGCGTGCCGCCTGCGGCACATGGCCGCACCGTCCGTCCCGATGCCGTGTTCAGCGCGGCGTATTGCCCGACTCGACACCCCAGCGCGCGAGCGCGGCATCGTCGGTGCTGCGCGCATCGACCCAGCGCTCGCCGTCCGGCGTCGTTTCCTTCTTCCAGAACGGCGCCTCGGTCTTCAGATAGTCCATCACGAACTCGCACGACGCGAACGCATCGCCGCGATGCGACGCGACCGTCGCGACCATCACGATCTGGTCGAGCGGCAGCAGCCTGCCGACGCGATGCACGATCGCGACGTCGATGCCCGGCCAGCGCCGGGAGGCCTCCGCGGCGATCTTCTCGAGCGCCTTCTCGGTCATCCCCGGATAGTGCTCGAGCTCCAGCGCGGCGATCGAGTCGCCTTCGTTCAGGTCGCGCACCGTGCCGACGAAGCACGCGAGCGCGCCGATCTTCGGGTTGCGCGCGCGCAATGCCGCGACTTCCGCATTCAGATCGAAATCGTCTGCCTGGACTCGTACCGTTGCCATCGCACGCCCTCTCAACCGCCCGTCACCGGCGGAAAGAACGCGACCTCGCAGCCTTCGGTGAGCCGCGTGTCGGGATCGGTCATCTCGTGGTTGCACGCCATGCGCAGCGCGCGCCCTTCGGCGAGCGTCTCGGCCCACGCGCCGCCGCGCACGCGCAGCCACGCGCGCACGTCGCCGACGGTCGTCACGCTGTCCGGCACGTTTGCCTCTTCATCGGCGACGCCCAGTGCCTCGCGCACGCTTGCAAAAAATTTCAGCTGAATCTTCATGGTTCGGGAAGCCGTCGCGTTACGACAGCAGTTCGGAAAACGGAATGAAACGCACGGTCTCGCCGGCGCTGATCGCGTGCTGCGGCGGATTGTCGATCAGGCCGTCGCCCCAGACCGTCGACGTCAGCACCGCCGAGCTCTGGTTCGGGAACAGGTCGAGGCCGCCGGCCGCGTTCACGCGCGCACGCAGGAATTCGTTGCGCCGGTCGCCCTTGCTTTGCGAAAAGTCCGCCCGCAGCGACAGCGCGCGCGGCGCGACGTCACGCACGCCGGACAGACGCAGCAGGAACGGCCGCACGAACAGCAGGAACGTGACGAAGCTCGATACGGGATTGCCGGGCAGCCCGATGAAGTGCGCATCGGCGCGCTCGTCGCCGCGACGCACCGCGCCATACGCGAGCGGCTTGCCCGGCTTCATCGCGATCTGCCACAGCGCGAGCCGCCCTTCGGCCTCGACGGCCGGCTTCACGTGATCCTCGTCGCCGACCGATACGCCGCCGCTCGTCAGGATCACGTCGTGATTGCGCGCGGCCTCGCGCAGTGTGTCGCGCGTCGCGGCGAGCGAGTCGGGCACGATCCCGTAGTCGGTCACGTGGCAGCCGAGCCGCTCCAGCAGCCCGCGCACCGTGAAGCGGTTCGAGTTGTAGATCGCGCCAGGCTTCAGCGGCTCGCCGGGCATCGTCAGTTCGTCGCCGGTGAAGAACACCGCGACGCGGATCCGCCGAGCCACCGACAGCTGCGCGCAGCCGACCGATGCGGCGAGGCCGAGCGCCTGCGGCGTGAGCCGCGTGCCGGCCGGCAGGATCACCGAACCCTGGCGGATGTCCGCGCCCTGCGCGGTGATCCACTCGCCGGCCTTCGGCGTGTGCAGGATCTCGACGGCGTCGCCGTCGGCCGATGCCTGCTCCTGCATCACGACCGCATCGGCGCCGGCCGGCACCGAGGCTCCGGTGAAGATCCGCGCAGCCGTGCCGGCCGCGAGCGGTTGAGCCGGATGGCCGGCCGGAATGCGCTGCGACACCGGCAACCGCCGATCGCCGTGCAGCAGGTCGGCGACGCGCACCGCATAGCCGTCCATCGCGCTCGTATGCATCGGCGGCACGTCGAGCGGCGAACTCACGTCGGCGGCCAGCACGCGGCCGAGCGCATCGAGCGTGGCGACGGTTTCGGCGCCGGGCAGCGGCTTCGCGGCATCGAGCAGCGCGGCGAGCGCCTCGGCGGTCGACAGCATCGGCGCGCGCGGCGCCGCGGGATTCGGGTTCGACATCGATGGAATCGGGGATCGTTGAAGTCAATACGTCATTGTAGCGACGCCGTCGCACGGGCGCGCAATATGGCGGACATGCGAAAACTGTGATCGGCGCGAACGCGCGGGTCTGGCACTTGTTTCGCGCGACAGGCGATGCCCGCGCGCCAATTGAAACGGCCGGAACCCCGATCCGTTCGACGAATCGGCATTCCGGCCGTCCTGCGCAGCCGGGCCTGCTGGCCCGGCCGTGCGTCACGCGCCCGTGTGAGCGACGATGAAGTCCTTCACCTGCTGGGCATCGGCCTTCACGACCTCGAAGCGCTGCGGCAGCGACTCGAGCCCGTCGAACGCGGCCGGCCGCTCGGCTTCGCGATCGAGCGCCTCGCGGATCGTCTCGCCGAACTTGATCGGCTGAGCCGTCTCGAGCACGACCATCGGCACGCCGGCATCCAGGTGCTCGCGTGCGACCTTCACGCCGTCGGCCGTGTGCGTGTCGATCATCGTGTCGTAGCGCGAGAACACGTCGCGGATCGTCGCGATGCGGTCGGTGTGGCTGCTGCGGCCCGATACGAAGCCGAACTCGGCGACGCGCGCGAAATCGCCGCTCGCCGCGAGATCGAAGCCGCCCTTTTCCTCGACGTCGCGGAACAGCTGCATCACGCGCGCCGGATCGCGGCCGAGCAGGTCGAACACGAAGCGCTCGAAGTTCGACGCCTTCGAGATGTCCATGCTCGGGCTGCTGGTGTGATACGTGTTCTCGGCGCTGCGCACGCGATACGCACCGGTGCGGAAGAACTCGTCGAGCACGTCGTTCTCGTTGGTCGCGACCACGAGCTTCGCGATCGGCAGCCCCATCATCCGCGCGATGTGGCCCGCGCAGACGTTGCCGAAGTTGCCCGACGGCACCGTGAACGACACGCGCTCGTCGTTGGACTGCGTCGCCGCAAAGTAGCCCTTGAAGTAGTACACGACCTGCGCAACGACGCGCGCCCAGTTGATCGAATTGACCGTGCCGATCTTCTGCTGTGCCTTGAACGCGTGATCGTTCGACACGGCCTTCACGATGTCCTGGCAGTCGTCGAACACGCCTTCGACCGCGAGGTTGAAGATGTTCGGATCCTGCAGGCTGAACATCTGCGCCGTCTGGAACGCGCTCATCTTCTTGTGCGGCGACAGCATGAACACGCGCACGCCGGCCTTGCCGCGCATTGCGTACTCGGCCGCGCTGCCCGTGTCGCCGGACGTCGCGCCGAGGATGTTCAGCGCTTCGCCGTGCTTCGCGAGCGTGTACTCGAACAGGTTGCCGAGCAGCTGCATCGCCATGTCCTTGAACGCGAGCGTCGGGCCGTTCGACAGTTCGAGCAGCGACAGCGCCGCGCCGTTCTCGGTGCCGAGCGTCTTCAGCGGCGTGATGTCGGACGCGTTCTCGCCGTGGCGCGTGTTGCTGTACACGGCGGCCGTGTACGTGCGGCGCGTGATCGCGCGCAGGTCGTCGGCCGGCACGTCGTCGCAGAACTTCGACAGGATCTCGAACGCGAGATCCGCGTACGACAGCGTGCGCCAGCGCGCGAGCTCGTCGGCGGACACCTTCGGATACTCGGCCGGCAGGTAGAGCCCGCCGTCCTTTGCGAGGCCGCCGAGCAGGATGTCGGAGAACGTATGGCGCTCGCCGATGCCGGCGCCGCGCGTGGAGATGTAGTTCATGTCGCCTTCCGTCCTCAGTTCAGCGCTTCCATGCGCAGCTTCGTCACCTTCGACACGACCGTCGCGAGGCTCTCGATTTGCGCGATCGCCGCATTGACGTTCTTCTCGACCGTTTCGTGCGTGATCAGGATGATGTCGGTTTCGCCGTTCGCACCGTCGACCTGCTCCGACTCCTTCTGCAGCAGCGCGTCGATCGAGATGCCCGATTCGGCGAGGATGCGCGTGATGGCGGCGAGCACGCCGGTCTGGTCGGCCACGCGCAGGCGCAGGTAATAGCCGCTCGTCACTTCCTCGATCGGCAAGATCGGCGTGTTCGACAGGCTGTCCGGCTGGAACGCGAGATGCGGCACGCGATGCTCCGGGTCGGCCGTATGCAGGCGCGTGACGTCGACGAGATCCGCGACCACGGCCGATGCGGTCGGCTCCGCGCCCGCGCCCTTGCCGTAGTACAGCGTCGTGCCGACCGCGTCGCCGTGCACGACGACCGCGTTCATCGCCCCCTCGACGTTCGCGAGCAGGCGCTTCTCGGGGATCAGCGTCGGGTGCACGCGCAGCTCGATGCCGTTTTCGGCGCGGCGCGTGATGCCGAGCAGCTTGATCCGGTAGCCGAGCTCTTCCGCGTAGCGGATGTCGGTCGCGTCGAGCTTGCTGATGCCTTCGACGTAGGCACGGTCGAACTGCACCGGCACGCCGAACGCGATCGCGCTCATGATCGTCGCCTTGTGCGCGGCGTCGACGCCTTCGATGTCGAAGGTCGGATCGGCTTCCGCGTAGCCGAGTTCCTGCGCGGCCTTCAGCGCGGTCGCGAAGTCGAGCCCGCGGTCGCGCATTTCCGACAGGATGTAGTTGGTCGTGCCGTTGATGATGCCCGCGATGTACTGGATGCGGTTCGCGGTCAGGCCTTCGCGCAGCGCCTTGATGATCGGGATGCCGCCGGCGACGGCCGCTTCGAACGCGACCATCACGCCCTTCTCGCGCGCGGCTTCGAAGATCTCGGTGCCGTGCACCGCGAGCAGCGCCTTGTTCGCCGTCACGACGTGCTTGCCGTTCGCGATCGCGCGCAGCACGAGCTCGCGCGCGATGCCCGTGCCGCCGATCATCTCGGCGATGATCGCGATCGACGGATCGTCGACGACTGCATTGAAGTCGTCGGTGATCTGTGCGGCGGCGGCGTCACCGCCGAGCGCAGCCTGCGCCTTGGCCGGGTTGCGCACGGCAATGCGCGCCACCTCGATGCCGCGCCCCGCGCGTCGCTTGATTTCTTCCTGGTTGCGGCGCAGCACCGTGAAGGTGCCGCTGCCCACCGTGCCGAAGCCCAACAGGCCAACTTTGATCGGTTCCATGCTGCGTGTGATCGATGAGTAAGTAGTAGTGAATTCCGTGTGACGCTGCCCGCTCAGACCGAATGGCGCTTGCGGTAGCCGTCGAGGAAGCGTGCGATCCGGTTGATCGAATCGGTCAGGTCGTCGAGGTTCGGCAGGAAGACCACGCGGAAGTGGTCCGGCGTCGCCCAGTTGAAACCCGTGCCCTGCACCAGCAGCACGCGCTCTTCGAGCAACAGGTCGAGAATGAATTGCTGGTCGTTCTGGATCGGGTAGAGCTTCGGGTCGAGGCGCGGGAACATGTACAGCGCGGCCTGCGGCTTCACGCAGGTCACGCCCGGGATCGACGTCAGCATGTCGTACGCGAGCTCGCGCTGCTTGTACAGGCGCCCGCTCGGCACGATCAGCTCGTTGATGCTCTGGTAGCCGCCGAGCGCCGTCTGGATCGCGAACTGGCCGGGCACGTTCGCGCACAGGCGCATCGACGACAGGATGCCGAGCCCCTCGAGGTAATCCTTCGCGCGCCGGCGGTTGTCGCCGCCGAGGCCCGACACGGCCATCCAGCCCGCGCGGTAGCCGCACGAGCGATAGCTCTTCGACAGGCTGTTGAACGTGACGGTGATCACGTCTTCCGACAGCGCCCCCATCGCCGTGTGCTCGAGGCCGTCGTAGACGATCTTGTCGTAGACCTCGTCGGCAAACACGATCAGCCCGTGCTGGCGCGCGATGTCGATCAGCTCGAGCAGCAATTCGTCGGAATAAAGCGCGCCCGTCGGGTTGTTCGGGTTGATCACGACGATCGCCTTCGTGTTCGGCGTGATCTTGCTGCGGATGTCGTCGAGATCGGGCATCCACGCATTCTGCTCGTCGCACACGTAGTGCACGGGCGTGCCGCCCGACAGGCTCACGGCCGCCGTCCACAGCGGGTAATCGGGCGCGGGCAGCAGCACTTCGTCGCCGTCGTTCAGCAGCGCCTGGGTCGCCATCACGATCAGCTCGGACGCGCCGTTGCCGATGTAGATGTCGTCGAGGCCGACGCCCACGACGCCCTTTTCCTGCGTGTAGTGCATCACGGCCTTGCGCGCCGAGAACACGCCCTTCGAATCCGAATAGCCGGACGACGCCGGCAGGTTGCGGATCATGTCCTGGATGATCTCGTCCGGCGCGTCGAAACCGAACGGCGCGAGGTTGCCGATGTTCAGCTTGATGATGCGGTGGCCTTCTTCCTCGAGGCGCTTCGCGTGCTCGAGCACCGGGCCACGGATGTCGTAGCAGACGTTGAGCAGCTTGTTCGACTTCTGAATCGGTTTCACGACGACACGGTTCCTGGGTTGGCCTTGCGGCCGGGGGGACGGGATCAAAACTGGAAAGCGGCCGGTCTGTGCGCGCTGTCTAGACTGGGAAAAAGCGGGCGGTCGGACGCGGCTTGTGGCGACGCACGACGCAAGTGGCGCCCGGGGGCGACCAAAAAGTTATAATTTAGCGGATTTTGGCCGACTTTCGCAATGCACCATAGCCGCGCCGGGCCCGCGCCGTCAGGCGTCCCCGCGCGGCCAGGCGCGTGAAACCGGCCATCCGGGCCGCTTCGGCCCTGCGAACCATTCCCCTCGGAACCGCGGAATACCGATTTGAAACTGCACCAGGACACGAGCGGCGCGCTCAACACCGTCACCGGCTACGGCCCCGATTACGTCGACGTCAATCTCGAACGCCATGAAACGAGCGTCATCGTGCTGCCCGGCGCGCCGGTCCGGGCATGGCCCGTGGCGTCGTTCGACGCGCTCGCGCCGGAGCATTTCGCGATGCTGCTCGATCCGACGCCCGAGCTCGTGATCTTCGGCAGCGGCGCGCGGCTGCGCTTCCCGCACCCGCGCCTCGTCGCGGCGCTCACGGCCAAGCGGATCGGCGTCGAGACGATGGATTTCCAGGCGGCCTGCCGCACCTACAACATCCTGATGGCCGAGGGCCGCAAAGTCGCCGCCGCGCTCTTAATTGAACGTTAATCCCGGATGCGGTAAAACTCGGGCCGGCGCAACGGGTCGATCCCTTCGATCGGCCCGGCCAGGCCGCCCGCCCCGGCGCAACCCGCCGGCGGCCCGTCACAACAACCAACAGGCTGAAAATCCATGAACGATACGCCGTCGAGGCTACCGCTCAATCGCATCACGCTCGTCCTCCTGCTCGTCGCGCTCGCGATCGTCTGGTTCGCGCCGCTCGGGCTGCGCCACCTGATCCCGAGCGACGAAGGCCGCTACGCGGAGATGGCGCGCGAGATGTTCGTCACCGGCGACTGGATCACGCCGCGCTACAACGGCTACAAGTACTTCGAGAAGCCGCCGCTGCAGACCTGGCTGAATGCGCTCACGTTCGCGTGGTTCGGCATCGGCGAATGGCAGGCGCGCCTCTACACGGCCGTCGCGAGCTTCGCCGGCATCCTGCTCGTCGGCTACACCGGCGCGCGCCTGTTCAACCCGCTGTCGGGCTTCCTCGCGGCCGTCGTGCTCGCGAGCTCGCCGTACTGGAACCTGATGGGCCACTTCAACGCGCTCGACATGGGGCTCGCGTTCTGGATGGCGCTGTCGCTCTGCTCGCTGCTGCTCGCGCAACAGCCCGGGCTGCGCCCGGCCGCCGTGCGCGGCTGGATGTGGGCATGCTGGGCCGCGATGGCGTTCGCGGTGCTGTCCAAGGGCCTCGTCGGGCTGATCCTGCCCGGCGCCGTGCTCGTGCTCTATACGCTGATCGCGCGCGACTGGGCACTGTGGAAGCGCCTGTACCTCGTCAGCGGCCTCGTGATCTTCTTCGCGATCGTCACGCCGTGGTTCGTGCTCGTCCAGCAGCGCAACCCCGAATTCTTCAACTTCTTCTTCATCGTCCAGCAGTTCCGCCGGTACCTGACCCCGGAACAGAACCGCCCGGGCCCGGTGTACTACTTCGTACCGGTGCTGCTGGTCGGCTTCCTGCCGTGGCTGTCGGTCGCGTGGCAGAGCATCCGCCATGCGCTGCGGATGCCGCGCCAGCCGAACGGCTTCTCGCCGATGCTGGTGCTGCTGATCTGGAGCGCCTTCATCTTCCTGTTCTTCAGCACGTCGCACTCGAAGCTGATCTCGTACGTGCTGCCGGTCGCGCCGGCGCTCGCGCTGATCATCGGCGCGTACCTGCCGCTGATGACGGCCGACCGGTTCCGCCGCCACCTGCTCGGCTACCTCGTGTTCTTCGTCGCCGCGGCGTTCGGGATCATCTTCCTCGCGTACCTGGGCGATGCCCGTACGCCGAACGCGCTGTACCGCGCGTTCCAGATGTGGCTGTACGCGGGCCTCGCGGTCTCGGCCGCGCTGACGCTCGCGGCCGCGTGGCTGAACCGCCGCACGGGCGTCGCGGCCGCGATCGCCGCGTTCGGCGCCGCCTGGCTCGCGTTCGGCACGATCGGCGGCACCGGGCACGACGAATTCGGCCGCTACAGCTCGGGCGCGCTGCTCGCGCCCGCCGTGCGCGCCGAACTGGCGAAACTGCCGCCCGACACGCCGTTCTATTCGGTCGAGATGCTCGACCACACGTTCCCGTTCTACATGGGCCACACGACGATCATGGTCCAGCGCCAGGACGAGCTCGCGTTCGGGATCTCGATGGAGCCGAACAAATGGATTCCGACGGTCGACGAATGGGTCACGCGCTGGAAGCAGGAAACCCATGCACTCGCGATCATGCCGCCCGGCCAGTACGACACGCTGGTCAAGCAGGGCGTGCCGATGCGCGTGGTCGCGCGCGACAACCGCCGCGTGATCGTCGAGAAACCGCAATCGTAAGGACGCCCATCGCATGAATCCCGTTTCACTTGTGTGCATCGTCACCGGCGTGATGCTCAACGCCGTTGCGCAGCTGCTGCTCAAGGCCGGCGTCAACGCCGTCGGGCACTTCGAATTCAGCCGTGCGAACATTATCCCTGTCGGCCTGAAGATCGCGACCCAGCTGCCGATCATCGGCGGCCTCGGCTGCTACGTGCTGAGCGTCGTGGTCTGGATTCTCGGGCTGTCGCGGGTCGACGTGTCGATCGCGTACCCGATGCTGTCGCTCGGCTACGTCGTGAATGCGTTCGCGGCGTGGTACCTGTTCGGCGAAGTGCTGTCCGTCCAGCGGCTCATCGGGATCGGCATCATCCTGGTCGGGGTGCTCGTGCTCGCGCGCAGCTGAGCATGCCCCGCGGCGTTAAGCGCCCGCCTACAAAAAATCACGGTGCGAATCCGCCAACCGGTGTTTAATGCCGGTTTCGGGCGGGATCGCCCGACCCTTTTATTACACGCCATTACAGGCCAACGCGTTCATGAGCCAGACTACCGCTCCGTTTCTGCCGTTCACCCGCCCGGAAATCGACGAGGAAACCATCCAGGGCGTCGTCGACGTGCTGCGCTCGGGCTGGATCACCACCGGCCCGCAGAGCCAGAAGTTCGAGGCAGCGCTGTCCGAGTACTGCGGCGGCCGTCCGGTCCGCGTGTTCAATTCGGGCACCTGCACGCTCGAGATCGGCCTGCGCATCGCGGGCGTCGGTGCCGGCGACGAAGTGATCACGACGCCGGCGTCGTGGGTCTCGACCAGCAACGTGATCATCGAAACGGGCGCGACGCCCGTGTTCGCCGACATCGATCCCGTCACGCGCAACATCGATCTCGACAAGCTCGAGCAGGCGATCACGCCGCGCACGAAGGCGATCATCCCGGTGTTCCTGTCCGGCCTGCCGGTCGACATGGACCGCCTGTACTCGATCGCGCGCGCGCACAAGCTGCGCGTGATCGAAGACGCCGCACAGGCGTTCGGCTCGACCTGGAACGGCAAGCGCATCGGCGCGATCGGCGACCTCGTGTCGTTCAGCTTCCACGCGAACAAGAACCTGACGACGATCGAAGGCGGCGCACTCGTGCTGAACAACGAGGACGAAGCGACGCTCGCGCAGAAGTACCGGCTGCAGGGCATCACGCGCACCGGCTTCGACGGGATGGATTGCGACGTGCTCGGCGGCAAGTACAACCTGACCGACGTCGCCGCCCGCGTCGGCCTCGGCCAGTTGCCGCACATCGACCGCTTCACCGCGCAGCGCCGCGCGCTCGCCCGTGCGTATTTCGCCGCGTTCGACGGCAGCGCGGCCGCGAAGCTCGGCGTCGGCCTGCCGGTCGCCGACTTCGCGAACAGCAACTGGCACATGTTCCTCATCACGCTGCCGCTCGAGCGGCTGACGATCACGCGCGCCGAGTTCATGGCGCAGCTGAAGGAACGCGGCATCGGCACGGGCATCCACTACCCGGCGATCCATCTTTTCACGCTGTACCGTGCACGCGGCTTCAAGGAGGGCATGTTCCCCCACGCCGAACGGTACGGCGCGTCGACCGTCACGCTGCCGCTGTTCACGCAGATGACGGAAGACGACGTGCGTCGCGTGGTCGACGCCATCAACCAGATTTGCGAACAATACGGAAAATAAGCGTACATGAGTCATCTTGAAGCACGCGCCGGACATCCGGTCGCCGGGCACCAGGACGCAGGCCGGCCCGAAGTATCGGTCATCATCCCCGTGTACAACGAGGAAGACGGCCTCGCCGCGCTGTTCGCGCGGCTGTATCCGGCGCTCGACGCACTCGACACGTCGTACGAAGTGATCCTGATCAACGACGGCAGCCGCGACCGCTCGGCCGCGATGCTCGCCGATCAGTTCCACGTACGGCCCGACACGACGCGTGTCGTGCTGCTCAACGGCAACTACGGCCAGCACATGGCCATCCTCGCGGGCTTCGCGCAGTCGCGCGGCGAGATCGTCATCACGCTCGACGCCGACCTGCAGAATCCGCCCGAGGAAATCGGCAAGCTGATCGCGAAGATGCGCGAGGGCTACGACTACGTCGGCTCGATCCGCAAGCAGCGCCAGGACAGCCTGTGGCGGCGCAAGGCGTCGCAGATGATGAACCGGCTGCGCGAGCGCATCACGCGCATCAAGATGACCGACCAGGGCTGCATGCTGCGCGCGTACAGCCGCCGCATCATCGACACGATCAACGTGTGCGGCGAAGTCAACACATTCATTCCCGCGCTCGCGTACACGTTCGCGCAGAAGCCGACCGAAATCGAGGTCGCGCACGAGGAACGCTTCGCGGGCGAATCGAAGTATTCGCTGTACAGCCTGATCCGGCTGAACTTCGACCTCGTGACCGGCTTCTCGGTCGTGCCGCTGCAGTGGCTGTCGTTCATCGGCGTGATCCTGTCGCTCGGCTCCGCCGCGCTGTTCGTGCTGCTGCTGGTGCGCCGCTTCATCGTCGGCGCGGAAGTGCAAGGCGTGTTCACGCTGTTCGCGATCACGTTCTTCCTGCTCGGCGTGATCATCTTCGCGCTCGGCCTACTCGGCGAGTATGTCGGCCGCATCTACCAGCAGGTGCGCGCGCGTCCCCGCTACCTGATCCAGGCCGTGCTCGAGCAGCACGACGGCATGCCGCCGGTGCCGGCCGGCACGAACCGCACGGGAGCGCCGCAATGAAGCCGCGCGCGGTCGTCTTCGCGTATCACAACGTCGGCGTGCGCTGCCTGCAGGTACTGCTCGCGCGCGGCGTCGACGTCGCGCTCGTCGTCACGCACGAGGACAACCCGAACGAGAACATCTGGTTCGGCAGCGTCGCGTCCGTGGCGGCCGAGCACGGCATTCCGGTCGTCACGCCGGCCGATCCCGCCGATCCGGCCCTGCGCCGCGCGGTGTCGGATGCCCGGCCCGATTTCATCTTCTCGTTCTATTACCGGCACATGCTGCCGGTGGACCTGCTCGCGATCGCGCCGCGCGGTGCGTACAACATGCACGGTTCGCTGCTGCCGAAATACCGGGGTCGGGTACCGACCAACTGGGCCGTGCTGAACGGCGAGACCGAGACCGGCGCGACGCTGCACGAGATGGCCGCGAAGCCCGACGCGGGCGCGATCATCGGCCAGACCGCGGTGCCGATCCTGCCGGACGACACGGCCACGCAGGTATTCGACAAGGTCACGGTGGCCGCCGAGCAGACGCTCTGGCGCGTGCTGCCCGCGCTGCTCGCAGGCGAGGCCGCGCACCTGCCGAACGACCTGTCGACCGGCAGCTACTACGGCGGGCGCAAGCCCGAGGACGGCCGCGTCGACTGGTCGAAACCGGCCGCACAGGTCTACAACCTGGTGCGCGCGGTCGCGCCCCCGTATCCGGGCGCGTTCACGGACGTCGCCGGCACGCGTTTCGTGATCGCGCGCGCGCGCCTCGCGGCGCCCGGCAGCGCGGCAGCGGCCGCCGCGGCAGATTTGCCGCCCGGCCTGCACGTAAGCGATAATGCGCTATTCGGCGTCTGCGGCGACAGCCGCGCCCTATCCATTCTCGAGCTGTGGCAGCAGCGCGACGGCAGCGAAACCGTCGTGACGCCCGCGGAATTCGCGCAGTTCATTCATTCTTCCCGTCATTCATGAAAGCAAAAAAAGTCCTGATCCTGGGTGTGAACGGCTTCATCGGCCATCACCTGTCGAAGCGCATTCTTGAAACCACCGATTGGGAAGTGTTCGGCATGGACATGCAGACCGATCGGCTGGGCGACCTCGTCAACCACGAGCGGATGCATTTCTTCGAAGGCGACATCACGATCAACAAGGAGTGGGTCGAGTATCACGTGAAGAAGTGCGACGTGATCCTGCCGCTCGTCGCGATCGCGACGCCCGCCACCTACGTCCAGCAGCCGCTGCGCGTGTTCGAACTCGACTTCGAGGCGAACCTGCCGATCGTGCGTTCGGCCGTCAAGTACGGCAAGCACCTCGTGTTCCCGTCGACCTCCGAGGTCTACGGCATGTGCTCGGACGAGCAGTTCGATCCGGACGCATCGGCCCTCACCTACGGCCCGATCAACAAGCCGCGCTGGATCTACGCGTGCTCGAAGCAGCTGATGGACCGCGTGATCTGGGGCTACGGGATGGAAGGCCTGAACTTCACGCTGTTCCGCCCGTTCAACTGGATCGGCCCGGGCCTCGACTCGATCTACACGCCGAAGGAAGGCAGCTCGCGCGTGGTCACGCAGTTCCTCGGCCACATCGTGCGCGGCGAGAACATCAGCCTCGTCGACGGCGGCTCGCAGAAGCGCGCGTTCACCGACATCGGCGACGGCATCAGCGCGCTGATGAAGATCATCGAGAACAAGGACGGCGTCGCGTCGGGCAAGATCTACAACATCGGGAATCCGAAGAACAACTTCTCGGTTCGCGAACTCGCGCACAAGATGCTCGAACTGGCCGCGGAATACCCCGAGTACGCCGATTCGGCCAAGCAGGTGAAGCTCGTCGAAACGACGTCCGGCGCCTACTACGGCAACGGCTACCAGGACGTGCAGAACCGCGTGCCGAAGATCGACAACACGATGCAGGAGCTCGGCTGGGCGCCGCAGGCGACGTTCGACGACGCGCTGCGCAACATCTTCGAAGCGTATCGCGGCCACGTCGCCGACGCGCGCGCGCTCGTCGAACAGCAAGGCTGACCGGGACGCTCGCTTGGCTCGTATCGTCCTCAAGATCGACGTCGACACGCTGCGCGGCACGCGCGAAGGCGTGCCCAATCTCGCGCGCATCTTCGACCGCTTCAGTGCGCGCGCGACCTTCCTCTTCAGCCTCGGGCCCGATCACACGGGCTGGGCGCTGCGGCGCGTGTTTCGCCCGGGCTTCCTGAAGAAGGTGTCGCGCACGTCGGTGGTCGAACACTACGGCGTGAAGCAGCTGATGTACGGCGTGCTGCTGCCGGGCCCCGACATCGGCCGCCGTGCGATCGCCGACATGCGCGCGATCCACGAGGCCGGTTTCGAATGCGGGATCCACACGTGGGATCACGTGTACTGGCAGGACAACGTCCGCGCGCGCGATCGCGACTGGACCGCGCGTGAAATGCAGAAGTCTCACGCGCGCTTCATCGAGATTTTCGGCGCACCGCCCGTCACGCACGGCGCGGCCGGCTGGCAGATGAACGATTCGGCGTTCGAGCAGATCGATGCGTGGGGGATGCGCTACGCATCGGACGGGCGCGGCCACTCGCCGTACCTGCCCGTCGTCGGCGGCCGCACGCTGTCGCACGTGCAGATGCCGACCACGCTGCCGACGCTCGACGAAGTGCTCGGCATCGACGGCGTCGACACGCACAACGTCGCCGCGCACATCCTCAAGTTCACCGAAACCAATCCGCACGACCAGGTCTTCACGCTGCATGCGGAACTGGAAGGCCAGAAGCTCGCGCCCGTGTTCGAGCAACTGCTCGCCGGCTGGCGCGCGCAGGGCCACACGTTTGCGACGATGGGCGACTACCACGCGACGCTGGACCGCGACTCGCTGCCATCGTACCCTGTCACGTGGGGCGAAATCCCCGGCCGCTCCGGCGAACTGATCGTCCAGCCCGACTGAGTTCGCGCGCGAGCCGGCGTCGCCCGCAGCGCGCTTGGCCGTGCTGCGGCGGCGCCCCGCCGCACAGCGCCGTCGCAGCGGCGCCTTTCCATAACAACAGGAGAAACACGTGTCTGTCGAAGTTGACCGTCAAGTTCCCGATTTCACCGCACCGGCCACGGGCGGCGACATTTCGCTGTCCGACCTGAAAGGCAAGAAGCTCGTGCTGTACTTCTATCCGAAGGACAACACGCCGGGCTGCACGACCGAGGGGCTGCAGTTCCGCGATCTCTATCCGAAGTTCAAGAAAGCCGGTGCGGAAGTCATCGGCGTGTCGCGCGACAGCCTGCGCTCGCATGACAATTTCAAGGCAAAGCTCGAACTGCCGTTCCCGCTCATCTCCGATGCCGACGAAGCGCTGTGCGCGCTGTTCGATGTCATCAAGATGAAGAAAATGTATGGCAAGGAAGTGCGCGGAATCGAGCGCTCGACGTTCCTGATCGACGCCGACGGCGTGCTCCGCCAGGCATGGCGCGGCATCAAGGTGCCGGGTCACGTGGACGACGTGCTAAAGGCTGTACAAGCGCTTTGAGGCGCGTTATATTGGGCCGCAATGAATGCCAGTTCGCCCCATATTTCTCGTAGCTGCGCCGGTGCTCGATGCGATGCTTCCCGGCACCTGACGCGCATCACGACGATATCAGCCGAGCCGCATGCCCCTGTCGACGGGGCAGCGGCTTTTTTTATGGATTGCGCGCCGGCCCTCCCGGTCCGGCCCTAACCGCATCGAGGAGCTGATCGACACTTAGGCGAACCGGCTAGACGAACTTCCTGTGCGCCACCGCGCGCAAACTGCATGCGTCTACGTCACGCAGGATGCGATCAGCGGCGCACGCCATGCGACACGATTCCTCCCGAGGGACACCATGCCTTTGCCTACCCCCCCCAGCAAGCTCGGCAGCCTGCTGCCGCCCGACGAATACAAGGCGAAAGCGCGGCCCGCGAAAGCCGCGAAGAAATCCGCCGAAGGGGACGCATCCACAGCCGGTGACTATGGTCCGGCCAGCGTGGCCCAACCGATGATCGAAGCCGCGAACACGGCCGCGCCGCTGCGTGCCGTCGCGTCTTCGGCGCCTGATGCCGCGAGCGCACCCGCACGCGGCCGCAAGACCAAGCAGACGGCCGCGCTGTTGCAGCCGATGCCGGCCCCCGCCGAACCCGCGGCGCCGGTCGTCGCACGCAACGACAAGCCGGCCGCCGGCAAACCGGCCGCCGCACCCGTGCGCGACGCCGGTGCCGCGACGAAGTCGCGCAGCCGCAAGCCCGCCGAAGCCGAACTGCAGAAACTGTTCGTGCTCGACACCAACGTGCTGATGCACGACCCGAGCAGCCTCTTCCGCTTCGAGGAACACGACGTCTATCTGCCGATGATGACGCTCGAGGAACTCGACAACCACAAGAAGGGGATGTCCGAAGTCGCGCGCAACGCACGCCAGGTCAGCCGCACGCTCGACGCGCTCGTCGCCGATGGCGGCCCGATCTCGGACGGCATCCCGCTGTCGCGCCTCGGCAGCCGCGAGGCGCTCGGCCGCCTGTACTTCCAGACGAAGCTCGCCGACATCGCGCCGATCGAAGGCTTGCCCGAAGGCAAGGCCGACAACCAGATCCTCGGCGTCGTGCGCGCGCTGCAGCGCGACCGGCCCGACCGCCAGGTCGTGCTGGTGTCGAAAGACATCAACATGCGGATCAAGGCGCATGCGCTCGGCCTGCCCGCGGAAGACTACTTCAACGACCAGGTGCTCGAGGACAAGGATCTCCTCTACTCCGGCGTGCGCGAACTGCCGCAGGACTTCTGGACCAAGCACGCGAAGGGCATGGAGAGCTGGCAGGACACGAAGACGGGCACCACGTACTACCGCGTGACGGGCCCGCTCGTCGCGTCGATGCTCGTCAACGAGTTCGTCTATTTCGAGCCGCAGAACGGCGAGCCGACGTTCCATGCGATCGTCCGCGAACTGAACGGCAAGACGGCGCTGCTGCAGACGCTGCGCGACTACAGCCACCACAAGAACAACGTGTGGGGCATCACCGCACGCAACCGCGAGCAGAACTTCGCGCTGAACCTGCTGATGAACCCCGAGATCGACTTCGTCACGCTGCTCGGCCAGGCCGGCACCGGCAAGACGCTCGTCGCGCTCGCGGCCGGCCTCGCGCAGGTGCTCGACGACAAGCGCTACAACGAGATCATCGTGACGCGCGCAACCGTGCCCGTCGGCGAGGACATCGGTTTCCTGCCCGGTACCGAGGAAGAGAAGATGCAGCCGTGGATGGGTGCATTCGACGACAACCTCGAAGTGCTGCAGAAGACCGACGACGCGGCCGGCGAATGGGGCCGTGCCGCGACGCAGGAGCTGATCCGTTCGCGCCTGAAGGTGAAGAGCATGAACTTCATGCGCGGCCGCACGTTCGTCGACAAGTACCTGATTATCGACGAGGCGCAGAACCTGACGCCGAAGCAGATGAAGACGCTCGTCACGCGCGCGGGCCCCGGCACGAAGATCGTGTGCCTCGGCAACATCGCGCAGATCGACACGCCTTACCTGACCGAAGGCAGCTCGGGCCTGACCTACGTCGTCGACCGCTTCAAGGGCTGGGGCCACGGCGGCCACGTGACGCTCGCCCGCGGCGAACGTTCGCGGCTTGCCGACTACGCGTCGGACATCCTGTAACACCGCAAGCCGGCCGGTCGGCCGGCTGTCGACGCCTCGCGGCGCTCTGGAAACGGAGCGCCGTTTTTATTTGGGGTCGAAGACAAAAGTAATGCTTCGTCACGCAACAACGCAGTTTACGCGCGAAACTTCAAGTAAATTCTCAGGAATGGTTGCTTAAGCCCCGTCGGAGCGTCTACCATCGGGTCTGTCTGTTGTCATACGATTCGCGAGCGCGCCGCGCTCGCCCGCCTCGCCATGCTTCGAATCTGGGTTCCCGTTGCCGTCGTTTCCCTGCTTGCGGCCTGCTCCAGCGTGCCGCAGCAGTCGGCATCGCGTCCCGCGTCGGGCATGAAGATCACGACGCCGCGCGCGTTCCCCGCTCCCGCCAATTTCCCGAAATTCGTCGATCACAGCGTCGGCCAGGAAGAAATCTCGATCCAGGCGATGAGCCTCGTCGGCATCCCGTATCGCTGGGGCGGCAACACGCCGACGAGCGGCTTCGACTGCAGCGGGCTCGTGCGCTACGTGATCGGCCGCGCGGCCGACGTGAACCTGCCGCGCACGACCGCCGACATGAGCGGCCGCGGCGTGTCGGTCGAACCCGAGGAAATCGCGCCGGGCGACCTGATTTTCTTCAATACGACCGGGCGGCCGCATTCGCACGTCGGCATCTATGTCGGCAAGCTGCGCTTCGTCAACGCACCGTCGACGGGCGGCACCGTGCGGCTCGACTACCTGACGAACCCGTACTGGGCCAAGCGTTTCGACGGCATTCGCCGCGTCGCGCCGCCGCGCACGGCGCCGACGCCGTTCGATGCGCCGACCTACGAGGCGAAGCGCGACGAGCCGCGCAACGCGCCGGCAGCAGCACCCGCCCCAGTGGTCGTGACTGCCGCTGCGTCGCGGCCGCCCGCGTATGCTTCGTCGCAAGCGAGAGCAACGCAGGCGCCGGCGCCCGCTCCGGCGGTCCCGGCCGCACCGATCGTGACGACCGCCGCAGCCGCACCTGCGGCCCCGGCCGCCGATCCGTACGAACCGCCGCCGCCGCGTATGCAGGCCGCGCAGCAACAGGCGACGTCGGTGAATGACGGCACGACCGCAATGACGGCCAATTCAGTGCCCATCACCGCGGCGGAATCCGGCACGCAGATTCCGACGACGGCGCTGACGGCCGCCCAGGCTGCCGCCTTCGATGCCGAACCGCCGCCCGCCGCTGCATCCGCTGCTCCACGCAGTATCGAGCCTGGCCCCGTGCAGGTATTGCGCGCGTCGACGCAATCCGCGCCCGTCAGCCCGCGTACCGGCACCGCAGACGATCCGATCGCGCGATTTGCGAACGGCAGTTACTGACCGGTCGCCCGAACCCCGACGGCCGGTATCGCCGCCGGCATCTGCCGCCGCGCCTGCCTGCTCCGCCTGAAACGCCCCTGCTCCAAAAGAAAATGCGCCGCAGCCTTTCGGCTTGCGGCGCATCGGATATCGAACCTGCTGCGTCGACGATCAGAAGATCTGGTGGCCGAGCCACCATCCGCCGGCCGCGAACAGCGCGGCTGCCGGCAGTGTCAGCACCCACGCCCACACGATGTTGCCGGCGACGCCCCAGCGCACGGCCGACAGCTTCTGCGTCGCGCCGACGCCGACGATCGCGCCGGTGATCGTATGCGTGGTCGACACCGGGATGCCGAGGAACGACGCGAGGAACAGCGTCATCGCGCCACCGGTTTCCGCACAGAACCCGCCGACCGGCTTGAGCTTCGTGATCTTCTGGCCCATCGTGCGCACGATGCGCCAGCCGCCGAACAGCGTGCCGAGGCCCATCGACAGGTAGCATGCGCCGATCACCCACGCGGGCGGCGCATCGGCGGTGGCCGACGCGTAGCCGCTCGCGATCAGCAGCATCCAGATGATGCCGATCGTCTTCTGCGCGTCGTTGCCGCCGTGGCCGAGGCTGTACAGGCCGGCCGACAGCAGCTGCAGCCGCCGGAAGCGCCGGTCGACCTTGCTGGGCGCGGTACGGAAGTACAGCCACGACACGCCGAGCATGAACAGCGAACCGAGGATGAAGCCGAGCAGCGGCGAAATGAAGATGAACGCGATCGTCTTCAGCAGCCCGTCGATGTTCAGCGAGCTCCAGCCCGACTTCGCGAGCGCCGCGCCGACGAGGCCGCCGATCAGCGCGTGCGACGAGCTCGACGGAATCCCGTAGTACCACGTGATCACGTTCCAGCCGATCGCGCCGACCAGCGCGCCGAAGATGACGTAGTGGTCGACGATCTCGGGGTCGATCGTGCCTTTACCGACGGTCTGGGCGACTTTCAGGTGGAAGATGAAGTACGCGATCACGTTGAACGCGGCCGCGAACACGACGGCCTGCTGGGGCTTCAGCACCCCGGTCGACACGACGGTGGCGATCGAGTTCGCCGCGTCGTGAAAGCCGTTCATGAAGTCGAATACGAGCGCGACGAGCACGAGTGCCGCGACCATCCATAGGGCGAGTTGTATCGAATGCATCGTGATCCGCTCAGGCGTTTTCCAGCACGATGCCTTCGATGATGTTCGCGACGTCCTCGCACTTGTCGGTGATCTCTTCGAGCAGCTCGTAGATCGCCTTCAGCTTGATGAGCGTCTTCACGTCGTCTTCCTCGCGGAACAGCTTCGACATCGCCGCACGCAGCACGCGATCGGCCTCCGACTCCCAGCGGTCGATCTCCTCGCACTGCTTGAGGATTTGTGCCGACTGCTTCATGTCGGACAGCAACCCGACCGCCTGCTGCACGTGCTGCGCCGACTGCGTGACGATGTGCGCGAGCTGGCTCGCCTCGGACGTGACCGAACGCACGTCGTACAGCGACACGGCCGTCGCGACGTCTTCCATCAGGTCGAGGATGTCGTCCATCGTCGTGATCAGCTTGTGGATCTCGTCGCGATCGAGCGGCGTGATGAAAGTCTTGTGCAACAGATCGATCGCCTCGTGCGTGAGCTTGTCGGCGGCCTTCTCGGCGGTTTGCACGTTTTGCTTGTGAATCTCGGCGTCGGCGAGATTGTCGATCAGCAGTTCGAGCTCGCGGCCACCGGAAACGATGTGCTTCGCGTGCGCGTTGAAGAGTTCAAAGAACTTGCCCTCGGTGGGCATGAATCGACCGAACATGGGATTCCTGAGAGATTGTCAAACTACTGTCACGAAAACGGGCGACATTGTACCGTTTTCGGTCGCGACGCGACGCGCGCACATGCGCGCGCCGGGATTGGATACAACGTTTGGCGATTTAGGGCTTTACAAGCGGCGTTACTCGCCGTAGAACGTCTGCGCCCCCGCAAAGTTATCGAACTTCGTGTATTGACCCAGGAACGTGAGCCGAACGGGGCCGATCGGGCCATTACGCTGCTTGCCGATGATGATTTCGGCCGTGCCCTTGTCGGGGCTGTCCGGATTGTAGACTTCGTCACGGTAAATGAACAGGATCACGTCCGCATCCTGTTCGATTGCGCCTGATTCGCGCAAATCCGACATCACCGGGCGCTTGTTCGGGCGCTGTTCGAGGCCGCGGTTCAGCTGCGACAGCGCGATCACCGGCACGTCGAGCTCCTTCGCGAGGCTCTTCAGCGATCGCGAGATTTCCGAGATTTCGGTTGCGCGGTTCTCGCCCTGAGACGAACCCGACATCAGCTGCAGGTAGTCGACGATGATCAGGCCGAGCTTGCCGCATTGCCGCGCCAGACGCCGCGCGCGAGAACGCAATTCCATCGGGTTCAGGCCGCCCGTCTCGTCGATGAAGAGCTGTGCCTCGCTCATCTTCTGCACCGCATGCGTCAGCTTCGGCCAGTCCTCGTCCGTCAGGCGGCCCGTGCGCATCCGGTGCTGGTCGAGCCGGCCGATCGAGCCGAGCATACGCATCACGAGCTGGGTACCCGGCATTTCCATCGAGAACACCGCGACCGGCAGCCCGTACTCGACCGCGACGTATTCGCCGATGTTCATCGAGAACGCGGTCTTACCCATCGACGGGCGTCCTGCAACGATGATCAGTTCGCCGCCGTGCATCCCGGACGTCATCCGGTCGAGGTCGACGAAGCCCGTCGGCGTGCCCGTGACGTCGCTCGGGTTCGCGGTGTGGTACAGCGTGTCGATGCGCTCGACCACCTGCGTGAGCAGCGGCCCGATCTCGAGGAAGCCCTGGTTGCCGCGCGCGCCTTCTTCCGCGATCGAGAACACCTTCGATTCGGCTTCGTCGAGCAGCTGGCGAACTTCCTTGCCCTGCGGATTGAATGCGTCGGCCGAGATTTCGTCGGCGACCGACACGAGCCGGCGCAACACCGCGCGGTCGCGCACGATTTCCGCGTAGCGACGGATGTTCGCGGCGCTCGGCGTGTTCTGCGCGAGCGCGTTCAGGTACGCGAGCCCGCCGACGTCATCGGCCTTGCCGGACGTGGTCAGCGCTTCGTACACGGTCACGACGTCGGCCGGGCGCGTCGACGCGATCAGGCGGCCGATGTGCTCGTAGATGATCCGGTGGTCGTAGCGGTAGAAATCGCCCTGCGACAGGAAATCGGCAATCCGGTCCCATGCCGCGTTGTCGAGCAACAGGCCGCCGAGCACCGACTGTTCGGCTTCGACCGAATGCGGCGGGACTTTCAGCGATTCGATTTGGGGATCTTGCGGCGCGTTCATGGGTTGGGATTATCGCGAATTGATCGCTGCAGCGCTACCGCTCAGGCGATCGGGCAATAAAAAAGGCAGGCCCCGGTTGCCCGGGCGCCTGCCCTTGTCCGGACGGCGGAAGCCGCCCGGAAAGCTTGCATACGCTTACGCGTGGTCGCCGATCACGTTGATCGTGACGTCGACGACGACGTCCGTGTGCAGCGCGACCTGGACGTTGTGCTCGCCGATCATCTTCAGCGGGCCTTCCGGCATGCGAACTTGCAGCTTCTCGACTTCGAAACCTGCCTTCTTCAGCAGTTCAGCGACGTCGCCGTTCGTGACCGAGCCGAACAGACGGCCGTCAACGCCCGACTTCTGCGTGATTTCGAACGACTGGCCGTTCAGCTTCTCGCCGACTGCCTGCGATGCTGCCAGCTTTTCAGCGGCGATCTTTTCGAGTTCAGCGCGGCGAACTTCGAATTCGGCGATCGCTTCCTTCGTTGCACGGCGAGCCTTGCGGTTCGGGATCAGGAAGTTGCGAGCGTAACCGTCCTTGACCTTGACGATGTCGCCGAGGTTGCCCAGATTGGCGACTTTTTCCAACAGAATGATTTGCATTCGAATTCTCCTTATTGCGTCGCCTGATTACGCCTTGTGCTGATCGGTGTACGGCAGCAGCGCGAGGAAACGCGCACGCTTGATGGCCGTATCCAGCTGACGCTGATAGTGCGCCTTCGTACCCGTCAGGCGAGCCGGCGTGATCTTGCCGTTTTCGCCGATGAAGTCCTTCAGCGTTTCCGTGTCCTTGTAGTCGATCTGCTCGACGCCGGCAGCCGTGAAACGGCAGAACTTCTTGCGCTTGAAGAGCGGGTTTTGTTGCTGACGACGCTTGTCGAATTTCTTACCAGTCGGGCGGGGCATGATTTCAGTCCTTTCCAATGTCCTGCAATGCTGTGATGTGAAACACCAAGGTTCTCGCGTTGCGGCTTTTCTTGGCCAGGAAGCCCGTGAACAGCGTTTCGACGCCCATTTCACGACTTTCCAGCCTGCCGCTCGCCTCACCGGCCGCCACCGCCTCGATCGTCATTTCGACCTGACGGGGAATGCCTGCTTCGACGACTTCCGTGCGGTGCTGCAATGTGGCGCTAGCGATCGGAACACCTGCCGGCGTATATCGCACCGGTGCGCGTTCGACGACGCTCGCCGTCAATTGCAACCTGTTCACGAGAGTGGCGCGCTCCTTGATGGCTTAATGAATGACGAACTTAAGCCTGCGCTTCGGTCGGCTGAGCTGCAGCCGCCTTCTTGGCTTCTTCGCGCTGAACTTCCTTCATCATCGGCGACGGGCCGGTTTCGGCCTTCTTCATCTTGACGATGAGGTGACGCAGCACGGCGTCGTTGAACTTGAACGCGTGTTCGAGTTCGTCGAGCGTCGTCTGGTCGCACTCGATGTTCATGCAGACGTAGTGAGCCTTCGCGAGTTTCTCGATCATGTAGGCCAGTTGGCGACGGCCCCAGTCTTCGACACGGTGGACCTGACCGCCGTGCGACGTGATCGTGGACTTGTAGCGCTCGATCATCGCGGGCACTTGCTCGCTTTGATCCGGGTGCACGATGAAGACGATTTCGTAATGACGCATTACACACTCCTTGTGGATTAAAGCCACCCGGGCGTCTGAACCGGTGTGGCAAGTGAGAAGCCGAAGATTCTAACCCGATTACGGGGCGCATGCAAGGCCAATCAACGATCGGCGCGCGGATTCGGCCATGTTTTCAAAGACTTGAACGGCGGGCCGATACCCGCGCCCGCCCGTCGGCTCTTTTTTATCGGGGTCCGAAGGCAAGCCGGACACGCGGCGGCGTGCAACGGGCGCCGCGCCGTCACTCGCTGCGCGTGCCGGAGAGCCGCGTGTCGAGCGCGGCCTTGAACGCCGCGAGCGCCGACGGCTCGGCGTCGGTCACGGCCCACCACGTCATCCCCGCCGCGTCCCAGCGGTCGAGCGCATAGCCCTGCGACACGGTCGAGTACGGGGCCGCGGGCCCTTCCCCGGCCGGCCGTACGTAGACGTCGATCACGTGCTGCCGGTACCGGTAGACGAGCACCGCCACGCGGCGGCGCCCGACGTAGTCGAGCCGGCCGCCGACCAGCGCGAAGCCGTTCGCCGCGAGATCCTCGACCGGCGGCGCATAGTCGAGCCGGCCGTTGAACCACGGCTTGACCGTGTGGCGGTCGGTCGAGATCACGTCGATGTCGCGCGCCGACAGGTCGGCCCGCACGTGGCTCGACACGAGTTCGTCGACGGTGCGGTCGGTGTCGGCGTGGCGCGCGGACAACGTCATCCCGCCCGCCGCCGCGAGCGCCACCAGCAGCGCGACGCCCCAGCCGAGCCCCGGCCATGCGGCGACGCCCGGCCCGGTGCCGGCCGTGGCCGGGCGTGCCGACCCGCCACGCCCCGGCAGCCAGGGAAACCAGCCACGACCGCGCGGACGCGGCGGCGACTTCGGCTGCGAGCGCGGCTCGGGCCGCGACTCGGCCGGCGCCGGCTCGCGAACGGGCGCATCGGCCGCGGCCGGCAGGCCGGCCAGGATGCTTGCCCGCAACGCATCGGGCGCACGGTGATAATCGGCCTGCCGCACGGCCTGCACCAGCGTGACGATCCGCGCGCGTTCGCGGCGGCACACGCCGCACTCTTCGACATGCTGCTGGACCCGCAACGCATCGGGCGCCGACAGCTCGCGGTCGACGTCCGCGTCCAGCAACGCTCGCGCTTCGTTACAGTCCATCGATAGCCTCCGATGCGGTTCCGCCGGCCGGCGTACGGCCCGGCCTGCCTTCGGGCGCCGGTGCCGGCGCGCCGCCCAGCAGCGCGGCGAGCTTGCGCCGGCCGCGCGCGAGCCGCGACATCACGGTGCCGACCGGCACGTCCGCGATCGCCGCGATCTCGCGGTAACTCAGGTCCTCCATCTCGCGCAGCACGAGCACCTCGCGGTATTCGGGCGGCAGCTTCGCGAGCGCCGCGTTCACGAGCCGCACGTTCTCGCCGCGCAGCAGGTGCGCCAGCGGATCTTCCGTCGCCGGCTGCCAATCGTCGGGCACGTCGGTGTCGTCGAGCGTGTCGGGCAGCGCGACCTCGTGCGCATGCGTGCGGCGCCGCCACTCGGTGTACCAGGTATGGCGCACGATCGTCAGCAGCCACGGCCGCGCGTTGTCGCCGCGACACGAATCGACGAAGCGCAGCGCGCGCATGCACGCGTCCTGGACGACGTCGTCCGCGTCGCCGGCATTGCCGCTCAGCCAGCGCGCGAGATTGTACGCGGCGTCGAGATGCGGCAGCACGAGCACGCGAAACCGCTCGCCGCGCGCGACCGCGTCGTCTGCCCCCCGTTCATCGACCGCCTGTCCGGCTTGCCCCACATGGCCTCCCTGGTCCCGGCGGCCGATGCCGCGCCCGTTCCGCGCACGGCGCCCGGACAGACCGGCAACGTGCACGCTCGACGACCATACCGTTGCTGCGTCGAGTTTATTCCCGCGCCGGGCGCTCGATGCGTAAAAAAATCGCCGGAGCGCCTGCCTCCCGTTACGGCGTGGTGCTCCAGTAGCCGGGGCGCGCATAGGCGTCGCGCAGGTAGTCGATGAAATAGCGCACGCGCGCCGGCACGTAGCGCTGCTGCGGATACACCGCGAGGATGTCGTAGTCGGGCAGCGCGTATTCGTCGAGGACGGTCTCGAGCTCGCCCGTCTCCAGCTGCGCGGCGATTTCCCAGGTCGAACGCCAGCCGAGCCCGAGCCCTTCGGCCACCCAGCGGTGCAGCAGCTCGCCGTCGTTGCAGTCGAGGTTGCCGGCCACGCGCATCGTCGCGATCTTGCCGTGGCGCTGGAAATACCAGCCGCGGTTCTGCCCGCCCTGCAGGTTGAATGCGAGGCAGTTGTGCTTCAGCAGGTCGTCGAGCGACTTCGGCCGGCCGTGCCGGCGGAAATACCCGGGCGTGCCGCACACGACGCGCCGGTTCGACGCGAGCTTCACCGCGACGAAGTTCGGGTCGACGGCGCCGCCGATCCGGATCGACAGGTCGTAGCCTTCGCGCACGAGGTCGACGACGCGGTCGGTCAGGTTGAACGACAGCTGCATCTCCGGCTTGTCGGCCAGAAAGCCGGGCGCGTGCGGCGCGACGTGCTTGCGCCCGAACGCGGCCGGCGCCGAAACGATCAGGTGCCCGCTGACCGCGCGCCGCCCGGCGGCCAGCTCGTTCTCGGCCTGGTCCCATTCGGACAGCAGCCCGCGGCAGCGCTCGAGGAACGCGGCGCCCTCCTCGCTGACCACCAGCCGCCGCGTCGAGCGGTACATCAGCTTCACGCCGAGGCGCTTCTCCAGCGCGTCGATGCGCCGCCCGAGCACCACCGGCGACACGCCCTCCTCGAGCGCCGCCGCCGCGAGGCTGCCGGCGTCGGCCACCCGCACGAACGTCTCGATCTGCTTGAAGCGATCCATCTCCTGTCTCCGTCTCTGTTCCAGCCCCGGCGGGAAGCCCCGCCCGGCCGTCATTCCATACTTTTAGTTTCGAAATAAGCGACTCCGGCTGATCTTATCAAACCTTTCCTGCATCCCTAAAGTGTCCCCAACAGACCCGATCGCAAGATCCGCCACATTCAAGGAGACATTCATGGCCAAGATGAGAGCCGTCGACGCAGCAGTGCTCGTGCTCGAGAAAGAAGGCATCCAGACCGCGTTCGGCGTGCCGGGCGCGGCGATCAACCCGTTCTACTCGGCCATGCGCAAGTCGGGCGGCATCAGCCACGTGCTGGCGCGCCACGTCGAAGGTGCATCGCACATGGCCGAAGGCTTCACGCGTGCCGCGCCCGGCAACATCGGCGTGTGCATCGGCACGTCGGGCCCCGCCGGCACCGACATGATCACCGGTCTCTACTCCGCTTCCGCCGACTCGATCCCCATCCTCGCGATCACGGGCCAGGCACCGCGCGCCCGCCTGTACAAGGAAGACTTCCAGGCCGTCGACATCGAGTCGATCGCGAAGCCCGTCACGAAGTGGGCCGTCACCGTGCGCGAACCGGCGCTCGTGCCGCGCGTGTTCCAGCAGGCCTTCCACCTGATGCGCTCGGGCCGTCCGGGCCCGGTGCTGGTCGACCTGCCGATCGACGTGCAGCTCGCCGAAATCGAATTCGACATCGACACGTATGAACCGCTGCCGGTCTACAAGCCCGCGGCCACCCGCGCGCAGGTCGAGAAGGCGCTCGCGATGCTCAACGACGCGGACAAGCCGCTGATCGTGTCGGGCGGCGGCGTGCTCAACGCAGCGGCCGAAGACCTGCTCGTGGAGTTCGCCGAAACGATCGGCGTGCCGGTGATCCCGACGCTGATGTCGTGGGGCGCGATTGCCGACGATCACCCGCTGATGGCCGGCATGGTCGGCCTGCAGACGTCGCATCGCTACGGCAACGCCACGCTGCTGGCATCGGACTTCGTGCTCGGCATCGGCAACCGCTGGGCGAACCGCCACACGGGCAGCGTCGAGGTCTACACGAAGGGCCGCAAGTTCGTGCACGTCGACATCGAGCCGACGCAGATCGGCCGCGTGTTCGGCCCGGATCTCGGCATCGTGTCCGACGCGAAGGCCGCACTCGAGCTGTTCGTCGCGGTCGCGCAGGAATGGAAGGCCGCCGGCAAGCTGAAGGACCGCAGCGCGTGGGTCGCCGACTGCCAGGCACGCAAGCGCACGCTGCAGCGCAAGACCCACTTCGACAACGTGCCGGTCAAGCCGCAGCGCGTGTACGAAGAGATGAACAAGGTGTTCGGCCGCGATACGTGCTACGTCAGCACGATCGGCCTGTCGCAGATCGCCGCCGCGCAGTTCCTGCACGTGTTCAAGGCACGCAACTGGATCAACTGCGGCCAGGCCGGCCCGCTCGGCTGGACGATCCCCGCCGCGCTCGGCGTGCGTGCTGCCGATCCGAGCCGCCCGATCGTCGCGCTGTCCGGCGACTACGACTTCCAGTTCATGATCGAGGAACTGGCGGCCGGCGCGCAATTCAAGCTGCCGTATGTGCACGTCGTCGTGAACAACTCGTACCTCGGGCTGATCCGCCAGGCCCAGCGCGCATTCGACATGGACTACTGCGTGCAGCTCGCGTTCGACAACGTGAACGCGCCGGAACTGAACGGTTATGGCGTCGACCACGTGGCCGTCGCGGAAGGCCTCGGCTGCAAGGCGCTGCGCGTGTTCAAGCCGGAAGAGATCGAGCCGGCGCTGCGCCAGGCGCAAACGCTCGCGGAAGAGTTCAGCGTGCCGGTGGTCGTCGAAGTGATCCTCGAGCGCGTGACGAACATCTCGATGGGCACCGAAATCGACGCGATCAACGAATTCGAGGATCTCGCCGAAAAGGCCGAGCACGCACCGACCGCGATCTCGATGCTCGACTGAACCGCACGACATTTTTGACTGACCGACCGAAGAGGCTTAGCTCATGCCGAAGTTTGCTGCAAACCTGACCATGCTGTTCAACGAAGTGCCGTTCCTCGACCGCTTCAAGGCGGCCGCGGACGCGGGCTTCGACGCCGTCGAATTCCTGTTCCCGTACCCGTACGCGAAAGAGGAACTCGCCGAGCGGCTCGAGACGCATCGCCTGCGCCTCGTGCTGCACAACCTGCCGGCCGGCAACTGGGACCAGGGCGAACGCGGCATCGCGTGCCTGCCCGATCGCGTCGGCGAATTCCAGGAAGGGGTCGGCCGTGCGATCGAGTACGCGAAGGCACTGAAGGTGCCGCAGCTGAACTGCCTCGTCGGCATCCCGTCGGCCAGCACGGCGCGCGACAAGACGTTCGTCACGATCGTCGACAACCTGCGCTTCGCGGCCGACGCACTGAAGCGCGAAGGCATCCGCCTGCTCGTCGAGCCGTGCAACCGCTTCGACATCCCGGGCTTCGCGCTGAACCGCTCGTCGGAAGGGCTCGACGTGATCCGCGCGGTCGGCTCGGACAACCTGTTCCTGCAGTACGACATCTATCACATGCAGCGCATGGAAGGCGAACTGGCCGCGACGATCGAACGCAACCTCGCGTCGATCGGCCACGTCCAGCTCGCGGACAACCCGGGCCGCAACGAGCCGGGCACGGGCGAGATCAACTACGCGTTCCTGTTCGCGCTGCTCGACCGGCTCGGCTATGCCGGCTACGTCGGCTGCGAATACAAGCCCCGTACCACCACGACGGAAGGCCTCGGCTGGCTGCAGAGCGTGGCCGGCTGTGCACCGGGCTCGGCGCGCCGCGCCGCCTGAGAAGCGCCCTTCCCGTTTTCAGCCCTATAGGAGACTTTCACATGGCAACCATCGGTTTCATCGGCCTCGGCATCATGGGCGCGCACATGGCGCGCAACCTGCTCAAGGGCGACCACCAGCTCGTCGTGAACGGCGCGTTCCCGATTCCCGACGACCTGCGCGCGAGCGCGAAGGTCGTCGCGAACTCGACCGAAGTCGCGCAGAACGCGGACATCATCATCGCGATGGTGCCGGACACGCCGGACGTGCGTAACGTGCTGTTCGCCGACGACGGCGTCGCGAAGGGCCTGACGGCCGGCAAGGTCGTGATCGACATGAGCTCGATCTCGCCGCTCGACACGCAGGCATTCGCGAAACAGATCAACGCGCTCGGCTGCGACTACCTCGACGCGCCGGTGTCCGGCGGCGAAGTCGGCGCACGCGAAGCATCGCTGACGATCATGGTCGGCGGCCCGGAGAAGGCCTTCGAGCGCGCGAAGCCGCTGTTCGAGAAGATGGGCAAGAACATCACGCTCGTCGGCGACAACGGTGCGGGCCAGACCTGCAAGGTCGCGAACCAGATCATCGTCGCGCTGAACATCGAGGCCGTCGGCGAAGCGCTGCTGTTCGCCGCACGCTCGGGCGCCGATCCGGAACGCGTTCGCCAGGCGCTGATGGGCGGCTTCGCCGCGTCGCGCATCCTCGAAGTGCACGGCGCGCGGATGACGAAGCGCACGTTCGATCCGGGCTTCCGCATCGAGCTGCACCAGAAGGACCTGAACCTCGCGCTCGACGGCGCACGCAAGCTCGGCCTCGCGCTGCCGCACACGGCAAGCGCGCAGCAGCTGTTCAGCGTGTGCGCATCGCACGGCGGCAAGGCATGGGATCACTCGGCACTCGTGCGTGCGCTCGAGATCATGTCGAACTTCGAGATCGGCCAGACGCCGGCCGCGTAACGCGACTGCCGCAACGCGCGTTTCCGCTGCAATGGCGGAGGCGCGCGACAGACATGCGCGACCCGGCTGCGGCCGGTCGCATCGATGCGCGAAGACATGCGCATCACGGTGGGGCGCCCCGCCCCGCATCGCCAACGGCATGCGGGACGGGGCGAAAAACGCCGCTCTGGGCTGAGAGCGGCGTGGTGGGGTCCGCAGCGGCACCCGGCGGCGCCGGGGAAGCCTTGGTCGGTCAGACGTCGTCGTCGGGTGTCCGCCTGTCGGATTTCGCGTATTACATTTCTTTACGTTCGAGCGCGCGATTTTTCATGCAATCGTCGCGCTGAACGCCTACACTTTCGCCACGCCTTTCGAGAAAACCGCCGCGCTTGCGATCACCGCCGGTGATCGCGCCCAGCGCGGTGTTTTTTTCGCCACTTCACGGCGCGTTTTCTTTTCAACCACCTAGGGAGTGCAGCGATGGGTCTTCTTTCGTTTATCAAAGAGGCGGGTGAAAAACTGCTGGGTCATGCCGACGCGCAAGCGGCGGAAGATCCGAATGCCGCGAACCAGACCGCGGCCGATGCAATCAAGAATTACATCAACTCGCAAGGTCTCGACACGTCGAACCTGACCGTCGCGTTCGACGGCGCGTCGCGCACCGTCACGCTGTCGGGCAGCGTTGCCGACCTCGACACGAAGGCGAAGGTCAAGGTCGCGGCCGGCAACGTGCAGGGCGTCGCGGGCGTCAACGACGACGATCTGCAGCCGGACGATCCGGAAGTGCAGTATCACGACGTGAAATCGGGCGACACGCTGTCGGCGATCGCCAAGGAAGTCTACGGCGACGCGAACAAGTATCCGGTGATCTTCGAGGCGAACAAGCCGATGCTGTCGAGCCCGGACCGGATCTATCCGGGCCAGAAGCTCGTGATTCCGCCGCAGTCCTGAGCATTTCCGCTCCGACCGACGCAAAAAAGGCAGGCCGACATGGCCTGCCTTTTTCATTGGGCGCCGCGCGCCGCCCGAGCGGCGCGTACCGGCTACAGCGTATCGAACGCGTGCTGCAGCGCGTCGCGATCGTGAATGCCGTTCGCGAGCGCGAGCATCAGCAGCACGCGCGCCTTGAACGGATTCAGCGAGCCTGCGCTGACGAAACCGAGCGCGTCGTCGTTCGCGGCGCCGTTGCGCATCACATGCCCCGACCCGACACGCGACGCCCGGACCACCGCCACGCCCGCGTTCGCCGCATCGGCGAGCGCCGCCTGCAGCGTCGCATGGATCGACCCGTTGCCGGTGCCCGCGACGACGAGGCCGCGCACGCCGGCGGCAACCAGCGCGTCGACGGCCGTGCGCGTCACGCCCGCATAGCTCGTGACGACTTCGACGGGCGGCCAGGCCGCGGCGATCGCCAGTTGCGTGTCGCGCGAACGCGTGGCGCGGCGCGCGAATTCGACGCGGCCGTCCTGCACCCAGCCGAGCGCGCCGAGCTCCGGCGACTGGAATGCGTCGACCGCATAGGTGCTCGTCTTCACGACGTCGCGCGCGCCGTGGATCCGGTTGTTGAACGCGATCAGCACACCCTGCCCGCGCGCGGCCGGATGGCCGGCCACCGTCACTGCGTTCAGCAGGTTCAGCGGGCCGTCGGACGACAGCGCGGTCGCCGGCCGCATCGCGGCCGTCAGCACGACCGGCTTGTCGCCTGTCACGACCAGATGCAGCGCGTACGCGGTTTCCTCGAGCGTGTCGGTGCCGTGCGTGATCACGATGCCGTCGACCGTCGGATCGGCCATCAGCGCGGCGATACGCGCGGCAAGCGTGTTCCACAGCGGCAGCGCGAGATCCTTGCTGTCGATGCTGGCGACCTGTTCGGCATCGATGCGCGCGACCGACGCGAGCGCCGGCACCGCGTCGACCAGGAAATTGACGCCAAGCGCGCCGGCCTGGTAGCCGGCCGTGCTGGCCGCGTCGGGCGCGGCACCGGCGATCGTGCCGCCGGTGGCGAGCACGGCGATGCGCGGCAGTGCCTGCGCGGACGAAGATGATGCGGAGTTCTGTGTATTCATGGCCGCGATTGTAATGGCTCGCGGCCGGGTTCCGGCAGGTTCCGGCTAAGCGGCCGGTGCCGGCGGCCGCGCGTCATGGTTTGTCCCGATCTCCGGAACGCGCGCGCCGTCAACGGCCATGGCGTCCGCAACGTTATAGAAAGTGCCGTTTTGGTGTTTTCACATTGATTTGCCATAATCGGAACGCACGGTGCGATGCGACCCTATCCGCAGCGCGGCGTGCTTCGTGACGGCGGCGATAACACGCAATTCACCCCATGGGAGTGTCGAAATGAAAATCCAATCGCTCGTAGCCGCAGTGCTTCTCGGCGGCATGCTGGCTTCCCCCGCATTCGCGGCGAACAGCCAGCAGGACAAGATGAAGGCCTGCAACACCCAGGCAGCCGGCAAGACGGGCGACGAACGCAAGGCGTTCATGAAGGACTGCCTGTCGGCGAAGCCCGCGAAGGCGATGACGCAGCAGGAAAAGATGAAGGCGTGCAACACGCAGGCCACCGGCAAGAAGGGCGACGACCGCAAGGCGTTCATGAAGAGCTGCCTGAGCAGTCAGCCGGCCGCCTGAGTTCCGGCGCTCCCGTATCGAATGCCGTGCACCGCTTCGGCGGGCGCGGCATTTTCGTTTTCGTTGCACGCGCATCGACACACGTGTTGCCCGCCTGATTTCCCCCTTCCCGCCCCGCTTTTCCGGCCCGCTGCCACATGGTGCGGCAATTCGCCGCGTTTTCTTCTATGATGGCTGCAACGCGGCCCATCCAAGACCAAGAAGCGCCATCGGGCCGCCCTCGAGACGGACGCGCACGCGCGCGTCAAACGGAGGCTTGGATGGCATGGAGACAACACCGCTGGTTCCGCCGCTGGCTGATCGTGATCGTGTTCTGGGCCGTGCCCGTCGCGATCGTCGCCGTCCGCGAGATCCGCGAGGAAATGGCCTACAACAAGGCGGACCTGCAACTCGCGCTGACCACCTGGCAGCTCACCGACGCGCAGCAGGCCGCCGGCGTGGCCGCGAAGTGCCACGGGGATCCTGACGAGGCGCGCGCGGCCGGCTGCCCGGCCGACGTGCTCGCTGCCAACGCACCGCGCCAGCAGGCGGCCCGCGACGAATACGTGGTGCGCCGCAATACGCTCGCCGGCTATCTGTGGCACGCGTTCGTCGGCTACTGGGTCGTCCCGGCCGTGTTCCTGTTCGCGTGCGGCGTCGTGATCGCGCTGATCCGTCGCGCGCTGCGCCGCCCGCCGATCAAGCCGCCCGTACCGCCGGTCACGCACTGACGTGCGCCGCCGACGCCTGCCGCCCTCCCGACCGACCGTCCAGCGCGCCGCGCACCGACCACGCGCGGACGCACCCCACGCGCCGGCGCCGTTTCGTCCGTTGGCGCGCCGCGACACCCCCGAGCGATTTGACGCTTTTTCACGCGCCGACGAAAAGAGGCTGTAATCCGCTGTGATATAACTGCCGACGTGATCCGCTCCCTGAGCGAGACTCACTCCGAACATCATCCGATGGAGAAGAACGATGCAAAAACGGAATCTCGTGCTGAAAGCCGCCGCGGCGCTCATCGTCGGTAGCCTCGCGCTCACCGGTTGCACCACCACTCCGGACAAGCCGGACAACGCCGCGACCAACGCGTCGAAGCGTCAGTCGATCGACGCGAGCGTCGACGCCACGCTGTCGCGCATGTACTCCACGGTCAAGGGTTCGCGCGAACTCGTCGCGAAGTCGCGCGGCGTGCTGGTGTTCCCGGAAGTGATCCAGGCCGGCTTCATCGTCGGCGGCCAGTCCGGCAACGGCGCGCTGCGCGTCGGCGGCAGCACGGTCGGCTACTACAACACGTCGTCGCTGTCGGTCGGCCTGCAGGCCGGTGCGCAGTCGAAGGCGATCGTGTTCCTGTTCATGACGCAGGAAGCGCTCGACGAATTCCGCGGCTCGGACGGCTGGGCAGCCGGCGCCGGCGCATCGGTCGCGCTCGTGAAGATGGGCGCGAACGGCGCGGTCGACACGACCACGGCCACCGCGCCGGTCCAGGTCGTCGTGCTGACGAACGCGGGACTGATGGGCGACGTGTCGATCAACGGCACGAAGGTCACGAAGCTCAAGATCTGACGCTGACGCATGGCCCGTGCGCGCCGCGCACGGGCCATGCGCAAACGGCGATGTCCTTGCGGGCATCGCCGTTTTTTTATCCGTCCGCGTGCTGCGTCGGGAGGCTCAGGTCGTCGAGTCGATCACCTTGAAGCGCGAGCGCTTCTGCGCGCGGATCACCGACTGGTAGACGTCGACGTACTGCTGCGCCATCCGGCGCGACGTGAAGCGCTCCTCGAAGCGCTGCCGCACGCGCGCACGCGGCAGCAGGTGCAGCCGGTTCACGGCCGCGACCGCGCTGATTTCATCCTCGACGATGAACCCCGACACGCCCTCGTCCACCACTTCAGGCACCGCGCCGCGATTGAACGCGATCACCGGCGTGCCGCACGACATCGCCTCGATCATCACGAGGCCGAACGGCTCCGGCCAGTCGATCGGAAACAGCAGCGCATGCGCGCCCGACAGGAACTCTGCCTTCTGGTGATCGGCGATCTCGCCGATGAATTCGACGTGCGGCAGCGCGAAGAGCGGCTTGATCTCGCGGTCGAAGTACTCCTGGTCGGCCGCGTCGATCTTCGCGGCGATCCGGATCGGCAGCCCGCACTGGCGCGCGATGCGGATCGCGGTGTCGACGCGCTTCTCCGGCGAGATACGGCCGAGGAACGCGAGATAGCGCGGCTCGACGGGTTGCGGCATGTACAGCGTGTCGGGCAGCCCGTGATAGACGGTCGTCAGCCATTTCGCCTGGGGCAGCGGCTGGCGCTGCGAGTTCGAAATCGAGATCACCGGCGCCGTGTTGAACGTGTCGAACACCGGCTGCTGCTCGGGCAGGTCGAGCCGGCCGTGCAGCGTCGTCACGTACGGCGTTTCCTGCCGGTTGAAGACCGAGAACGAGTAGTAGTCCATGTGGAAATGGAGCACGTCGAAATCCTTCGCGCGGCGCGCGACCGTCTCCATCAGCAGCATGTGCGGGGCGACGCGGTCGCGGATCGACGAATCGAGCCGCAGCGCGCGCGGCCAGACGGGCTCGAGCTTCGCCCGCGTCGTCGAGTCGCCGCTCGCGAACAGCGTCACGTCATGGCCGAGCTCGACGAGCGCCTCGGTGATGTAGGACACGACGCGCTCGGTGCCGCCGTACAGCTTCGGCGGCACGGATTCGGTCAGCGGGGCGATCTGCGCAATTCTCATGGTCCACGTCTCCTGTGTCCTGTCCCTCGCGGCACGGCCGGCGGGCGATTGCGCCATTGCGCGCGCCCTCCCCATGCAGCGCTGGCCGGCAAGGCGCCGGCCGGATATCCCGTCATTATTCGCGATCCCGGTGCCCGGAACCGCCCGTCTTGCATTTTATGGGCGTTGTTACAGGCAGGATACATTCCGTTCGCCGCGCCAGCCGGCCCGCGTCGGGCGTGGCCGGGTCGATCCGCCCCCTTTTGACGATACAGACGGACGCACGCGCTGCCCGGCGCGTCAACGCGACGGCCACTTCCAGGCCGGCAGGTCGCGCGTGTCGGCATCGACGAGCGCGGTCGCGCCGAGCTGCTTGTCGAGCACCAGCGATTCGCAGCCGGCCTCGCGCTCGAGCGTCGCGATGAGCCGCGCCGCGTGCGACACGACGAGCACCTGCGAACGCCGCGCCGCCTGCGCGATCAGGCGGCCGAGCGCCGGCAGCAGATCGGGATGCAGGCTCGTCTCCGGTTCGTTCAGCACCATCAGCGCAGGCGGCCGCGGCGTCAGCAGCGCGGCCGCGAGCAGCAGGTAGCGCAGCGTGCCGTCGGACAGCTCGGCCGCCGCCAGCGGCCGCAGCAGCCCCGGCTGGCGCATCAGCACGTCGAAACGGCCACGGCCGCCCGGGTTGTTGATCTCGACCGACGCGCCGGGAAACGCGTCGTCGATCGCCGCATCGAGTGCCGCCCCGTCGCCGATTTCGCGGATCGTCTGCAGCGCGGCGGCCAGGTCGGCGCCATCGTCCGCGAGCACCGGCGTATGGGTGCCAATGTGCGACTGCCGCGCCGGCGCCTGCGCGTCGGTGCGGAAATGGTCGTAGAAGCGCCACGAGCGGATCCGCTCGCGCACCGCGATCATCTCGGGTGCGCCGGTCGGATCGGCGAACTCGGTCATCATGCTGTCGAAGCTCGCGACCGGCTGCGGAATCGTCCGCCAGTCGCCCGACGCCGTGCGTGCGCGGATCTGCGCGCCCTGCCGGTCGACCAGCAGCGTCGACGGGCGCAGCAACGCACCGCCCCAGATGCATTCGCGCTTGACCACCGGGTCGAGCGCGAACTGCGAACCGCTCGGGACCGGCAGGCCGAGATCGATCGAATAGCCAAAATCGTCGCACGCGAAGCCGAGCTTCAGGCTCACGGGGCCGTTGCGCACCGTGCCCGTGACCGGCGCATCGCCGGCCAGCATCGCGCGCGAGAAGCGTTCAGGGCCGGCCCACAGCGTCGACGGCAACCCGCCTTCGCGGGCGAGCGACGGGATCACGCGGCCCTGCGCGGTGTCGGCGAGCAAGCGCAGCGCGCGATATACGCTCGACTTGCCGCTGCCGTTCGGCCCCGTGACGACGTTGAGCGCCGCGAGCGGCACGGTCAGCTCGCGCAGCGAGCGGTAATTGGCGATGGCGAGCGTCTTCAGCGCGGTCATGGGAACGGAGAGGGGAATGACGGGCACCGGGCCGCGTTCAGCGGCCTTCGACGGCCTGCGGATCGGCTGCAGTGTTGGCCGCGGTGCTGGCGGCTGGCGCCCGCGCGTGCGGCCGTTCGGGATTCGGCGCGTCCGGCGCCGATTCGTGCGGATACAGCTCCATCCGGCTGCGCGGCAGGCATTGCGGATAGCGGTCCTGCAGGTACGCGATCAACCCTTCGCGCACGCGGCAGCGCAGATCCCAGCACGACGACGAATCGGCCGCGCTGACGAGCGCGCGCAACTGCATCGAGCGCTCGGTCGCGTCGGTCACCTGCAGCACCTGCACGCGGCCGTCCCACTCGGGCGCCGCATGGACGAGCCGCGCGAGCTCCTCGCGCAGCGGCGCGAGCGGCGTGCGGTAGTCGACCGACAGGTAGACGGAGCCGATGATCTCCGAGCTGCTGCGCGTCCAGTTCGTGAACGGGTTCTCGATGATCCATTGCAGCGGCACGACGAGGCGCCGCTGGTCCCACAGCCGCACCGACACGAACGACCCGGTGATTTCCTCGATGCGCCCCCACTCGCCCTGGATCACGACCACGTCGTCGAGCCGGATCGGCTGCGTGAGCGCGATCTGCAGCCCGGCGATCAGGTTGCCGAGCACCGGCCGCGCGGCGATACCGGCAACCAGCCCCGCGACGCCGGCCGACGCCAGCAGGCTCGCGCCCACCTGGCGCACGTTCGGGAACGTCATCAGCGCGGCGCCGGTGCCGATGATCACGATCAGCACCATCACGGTCCGCACGAGCACCTTGGCCTGCGTATGGATGCGCCGCGCCTGGAGATTGTCGGCCGTATCGATCGGATGGGCCTGGATGATCGCGTCGCCGACGCCGGCCGCGAGCCGCACCAGCAGCCACGTGAGCGATACGATCGAGCCGACCGCGGCCGCGGTGCGCATGCCGCCCACGAACGACATGCCGTCGTCCGCCTGGACCCACAGGAATTCGAGCGCCAGCAGCGCGAGTACGACGAGCGACGGCTTGTCGATGTAGCGCAGGATCGCGCTCATCAGCGGATATGGCTGCGCGATGCGCTTGACGATGCGTGCGCCGAGACGGTGCACGATCGTGACGACCAGTACGACGATGACCGACACGGCCAGCGTGCCGAGCCACGAATGCAACGGCGCATCGGCGATGTGCTGCAGTTCCTCGATTGAAATCATCGGCGCCCTTGGGTGATGAGGCGCACGCGCCTCGTCCTGGATGCGTCGGCGACGTCCGGGCCGCGCACGCGGCCGGACACGGCGTCAGGTCAGTTGCCACTCCTGCACGGAAACGCCTTGCCGAGACCGAGCGACACCGCGGTGCTCGCGTTGTAGTCGGCGAGCTTCGGATTTTCCGCGATGTACTTGCGCACCGCGTCGGTCATCTGCTGCGCCCGGATGTCGGGCGGCAGGCAGAAATACTGGCCGACACGCGGCCCCGTGGTGCCGCCGATCGCGTCGATCGTGTTGTAGACGCCGTCGGCGGCGCCTTCGATATAGGCCGCGCACGACGCCCGCGACTTGACGTCCGTCTTCGCGCACAGCCGGTCGAGATCCGCGCCCGTGAAAGCCGCCGCCGACAACGGCACGGCAAACGCCGCGGCACAAAACATTGCGCGCAACATGGTGTTCCTTATGTCAATGCGGCCCGAGACCGCCTGCTGCCTTGGCCAGCGCGGCGCCAGGCTCCCTGCTCCGGCCGGAGTCCGGCCGGGCGGGCGCACCGTGCGCCGCACCGAAAACCGTCATTTTGCACTCTTTTGCGCATCTGCCGGCGTCGCTGCACCGATGCGCGTCGTCCGCTTGCTCAGGATCTCGATCGCGTCCGGCGCGTTGTAGTGCTTCGCGAACTCGAGCGCGGTGATGCCGAGCTGGTTCTTCACCTGCGGATCGGCGCCCTGGTCGAGCAGCAGCGTGACCGTCGACGCATGGTTGCCGCGCGCGGCCATCATCAGCGGGGTCGTGCCGTTCGGCGACGCGGTATCGATATAAGCGTCGTGGTCGAGCAGCAGCTTGACGACCGCGTCCTGGCCGTTGGTCGCCGCGTAGTGCAGCGGCGCCCAGCCTTTCTTGCTGACTTCCGCGCCCTTGTCGATCAGCAGCTTCGCGAGGCCGACGTCGCCGTTCAGCGACGCGAGCATCAGCGCGTTCTCGCCGGCCTTGTCTTCCTTCTCGAGGTCGACGTTCGGCGTCGTCGCGATCGCGGCCGCGACCTTGTCCGATTTCTCGCGCGCGGCGATCACCAGGATCGGATCGCCGTTCGGCGCGAGCGTGTTCGGGTCGAGCTTGCCGCTCTTGAGCTGCTTGCCGATGTCGGCGATGTCGTCGAACTTGACGGCCTTGACGATCGCGTCGAGCGACTCGGCGTGTGCGCCGGCAGCGGCGAACAGGCCGCTCGCGACCAGCACGGCGGCGGCGAGTGCGCGTTTGGGCAGATGATTGGTCGGCTTCGTCATTGTTGTGGGCTCCTTCCCTGGGTTGTGTCGGCTGCGCGCCCGTCGTTAGCGGGCGATCTTGAACAGCCGGAAAAAGTTCTGCGTCGTCGCATCGGCGAGCGCCTCGACGGCGACACCGCGTTCGGATGCGATAAAGCGTCCGACATGGCTGACGTACGCAGGTTCATTCGGCTTGCCGCGATACGGCACCGGCGCGAGGTACGGCGAGTCGGTCTCGATCAGCAGCCGCTCGAGCGGCACGCGCCGCGCGACGTCCTGCACGTCGGTCGCGTTCTTGAACGTGACGATGCCCGACAGCGAGATATGGAAGTTCTGCGCGAGCGCCTGCTCGGCGACCGACCACGGCTCGGTGAAGCAGTGCATCACGCCGCCCGGCACGTGCGCGCGCTCCTCGGCCATGATCCGCAGCGTGTCTTCCGACGACGAGCGCGTATGAATGATCAGCGGCTTCATCGTCGCGGTCGCCGCGCGGATGTGCGTGCGAAAGCGCTCGCGCTGCCACTCCATGTCGTCGATCGAGCGGCCTTCGAGGCGGTAGTAGTCGAGGCCCGTTTCGCCGATCGCGACGACCTTCGGGTGCGCGGCCAGCTCGACGAGCTCCGCGAGCGTCGGCTCGCGCGCGTCCTCGTGATCGGGATGCACGCCGACCGACGCGTAGACGTTGTCGTGCGCTTCGGCGATCGCGAGCACGTCGGGCAGCGTCTCGAAATCGACGGACACGCACAGCGCGTGCGTGACGTCATGCTCGCGCATGTTCTCGAGAACGGCCGGCAGGCGGTCGGCCAGGCCCTTGAAATTGATGTGGCAGTGAGAGTCGACGAACATCGTGTTTCCTGAATACGTAAGACGCGCGCTCAAGCGCTCGCCGGCAGGCGGCAGCGGGCCGCATCGCCGCGTGATCCGTTCACCGTTTCACAATCCACGAGAAGCAATGGCGGATCACGCGAACATTTCCCGATATCCGAGAAACAATTCCTCGAATACGAGCCGCGCGTTGAGCGGATGGTTCTCGACCGTCCGCTGCCGCGTCACGGCTTTCATGAAGCGGGCGAACGCGTTCGCGTCCACCGACTCCGCGCAGCGCGCGAGCGCCGCCGCGTGCGTCGGGAAGTAGCGCGGCGTGCCCGCCATCCGCTGCGCGAGCAGATCGTACAGCCAGCGCTGCAGCCAGCCGAGCACCAGCGGCACCGGCAGCTTCTGCAGCGTCTCCCCGCACGCGAACGGATCGCATTGCGCACCGGCCGCGAGCTGCCCGAGCGTGTAGTCGCGCAGCGGGCGGTTCTCGTCGCTCGCGAGCGCCAGCGCGGCGAGCGGCGCGCCGCCGGCTTCGGCGAGCAGCGCGCTCGCGTGGTCGACGCCCTGCGCCGCGAGCCATGCCTCGGCCGCGCCGGGCGCCGGTACCGTCATCGGCCACTGCCGGCAGCGGCTGATGATCGTCGGCAGCAGGCGGTCGATGCGTGCCGACACGAGCAGGAACACGACGCCGGACGGCGGCTCCTCCAGCGTTTTCAGCAATGCATTCGACGCGGCGACGTTGAGCGCCTCGGCCGGATACAGCACGACGACGCGCGCGCCGCCGCGATGCGAGCCGACCCCGCAGAAGTCGAGCAGCGCACGCACCTGCTCGATCTTGATTTCCTTGCTCGGTGCACGCGTCTTCTTGCCGCCTTCGTCCGCATCGGCCGGCTTCGCGTCGTCCGCGGCGCCCGGCGCTTCGCCGGCCAGCGCCTCGGGCAGCACGATCCGGTAGTCCGGATGGTTGCCCTGCGAAAACCACGTGCAGGCCGCGCAGGTGCCGCACGGCTCGCCGTTCGGCTGCGGCGATTCGCACAGGAAGCCCTGGGCGAGATGCTGCGCGAACTGCAGCTTGCCGATCCCGGCCTGGCCGTGCAGCAACAGCGCGTGCGGCCATTGCGCGCGCAGTTGCTGCAGGCGGTTCCAGTCGTCGGTCTGCCACGGATAGATCATGTGGTGCGTTCCTTGCGGGTTACAGCGCGGCGAGCACGCGTTCGAGCTGCTGGCGGATCTCGGGAATCGACTGCGTCGCGTCGATGATCGCGAAACGGTGCGGCGCCTCTTCCGCGCGCCGCAGGTATTCGATGCGCGTGCGCGAGAAGAACGCGTCCGACTCGCTTTCGAACTTGTCGGGCATGCGCGCGGCGCCGCGGCGTTCGCTCGCGACGTGCGGCGCGACGTCGAACAGCACCGTGAGGTCGGGCTGGAAACCGCCCTGCACCCAGCGCTCGAGCGTCTCGAGCTTGTCGCGCGGCAGCCCGCGGCCGCCGCCCTGGTACGCGAACGTCGCGTCGGTGAAGCGATCGGACACGACCCAGTCGCCGCGCGCGAGCGCCGGCTCGATCACGAGCGCGAGATGCTCGCGTCGCGCGGCGAACATCAGCAGCGCTTCCGTCTCGAGATCCATCGGCTGGTTCAGCAGGATCTCGCGCAGTTTCTCGCCGAGCTGCGTGCCGCCCGGCTCGCGGGTGACGACGACCTGCCGGCCGGCCGCGGCCAGCTTGCCCTGGAGCCGTTCGCAGAACCATTGCAGGTGGGTGGTCTTCCCCGCCCCGTCGATGCCTTCGAACGTGATGAATTTACCGCTCGCCATTATTGACCTCGTATGTACTTGTCCACGGCCTTGTTGTGATCGCCCAGCGTGTCCGAGAACACGCTCGTGCCGTCGCCCTTCGCGACGAAATAGAGCGCGCTCGTCGGTGCCGGATTGATCGCCGCCTGCAGCGCGGCTACACCCGGCAACGCGATCGGCGTCGGCGGCAGGCCGCGTCTTGTGTAGGTATTGTAAGGAGTGTCGGCCTGCAGGTCGCGCTTGCGCAGGCGGCCGTCGTACGCGTCGCCGAGCCCGTAGATCACCGACGGATCGGTCTGCAGCGGCATGCCGATGCGCAGCCGGTTCGCGAACACGGCCGCGACGAATGCGCGGTCGGCCGCGTGGCCCGTTTCCTTCTCGACGATCGACGCGATCGTCAGCGCTTCGTAAGGCGACTTGTACGGCAGCCCCGGTACGCGGGCGGCCCACGCCTCGTCGAGACGCGTCTGCATCAGGTGGTACGCGCGCCGGTAGATGTTCAGGTCGCTCGTGCCCTTGTCGAACAGGTAGGTATCGGGGAAGAACAGCCCCTCGCCGCTGCCGCGCTGCACGGTGCTGTCGGGTGCGCCGATCGCGCGCAGCAGCTCGGCGTCGCTCATGCCGGCCGTCGCGTGCGCCAGGTCGGGGTTCGCATCGAGTTCCGCGCGCATCCGCTTGAAGGTCCAGCCTTCGATGACCGTCGCGACGTACTCGTTCACGTCGCCGCGCGCGATCTTCTGCAGCACCTCGTAAGGCGTGATGCCGGTCTTGAACTCGTAGTTGCCGGACTTGAGGCGGCTCGACAGCCCGAGCACGCGCGTCATCGCGACGAACCCGAACGGCTCGACCGGCACGCCGCCGCGCTTGAGCTGCAGCGCGACGCTCTTCACGGTGCTGCGCGGCTTGATCGTGACGTCGAGCGATGCCGAGCCCAGCAGCAGCGGCCGGTTCGCCCAGTAATACCCGCCGCCCGCGCCGGCAGCGGCCACAACGACGGCCAGCGCCACGATCGTCGCGGCGCATTTCTTCAGTAGGGACATGGAAACGTGACTCAGGTAAGACCCATATAATACTTGCTCGCCTTCGTCAAAGTCAGGGTTGACTGTTCCCTCATTCCATGAGCACACCGTTCGCTTCACCGGCTGCCCAGGCCGCATCTGCCTCGCTCCCCGTTTTCCCCCGCCCGTCCGCCGCCGAATTCGATGCGCCGGGCGCCTGCATGCCGCTGCCGCAGTTCGGCGTGATCGACGTGGCCGGCGATGACGCCGCGACGTTCCTGCACAGCCAGCTGACCAACGACATCGAGCATCTCGATGCCGCGAGCGCGCGGCTGTCCGGCTATTGCTCGCCGAAGGGGCGCCTCCTCGGCTCGTTCCTCGCGTGGCGCGCCGGTCACGGCGTGCGCCTGCTCGTGTCGAAGGACGTGCAGCCGGCCGTGCAGAAGCGGCTGTCGATGTTCGTGCTGCGCGCGAAGGCGAAGCTGACCGACGCGAGCGACACGCTCGCGGTGGCCGGCTTTGCGGGCGACGTGCGCGAAGCGCTGTCGGGCATCTTCGATGCGCTGCCGGACGGCGTGCACGTGAAGGTCGACGGCCCGGCCGGCGCGCTGATCCGGGTGCCCGACGCGGCCGGCCGCAAGCGCTATCTGTGGATCGGCCCGCGCGCGGAAGTCGATGCGCGCCTCGCGGCGCTCGCCGGCACGCTGCCGGTCGTGTCGCCGGCCGTGTGGGACTGGCTCGACGTGCGCGCGGGCGAGCCGCGCATCACGCAGCCGGCCGTCGAACAGTTCGTGCCGCAGATGGTCAACTTCGACGTGATCGGCGCCGTTAACTTCAGGAAAGGGTGCTACCCGGGCCAGGAAATCGTCGCACGCAGCCAGTACCGCGGCACGATCAAGCGCCGCACCGCGCTCGCGCACGTCGCCGGCGACACCGATACCGTGCATGCCGGCGTCGAGTTGTTCCACAGCGACGATCCCGGCCAGCCGTGCGGGATGATCGTCAACGCGGCAGCCGCGCCCGCGGGCGGCGTCGACGCGCTCGTCGAGATCAAGCTCGCCGCGCTCGACAGCGGTACGGTGCACCTTGGTTCGGCCGACGGCCCGGTGCTCGCGTTCGACGCGCTGCCGTACGCATGGCCGACGGAAGCGTGATGCACTGACAACCCGTTCGGGCGCCGGCTCGCGAGTCGCAGCCGGCGCCCGATGTTTCCTGCGAGAGATTCGCCCGATGTGTCTGATTGCCTTCGACTGGCAGCCTGATGCCGCCGCCGGTCCCCTCTTTACCCTCGTCGCCAACCGCGACGAGTTCTTTCGCCGGACCAGCGCGCCGCTCTCGTGGTGGGAAGACGTGCCGGGCGTCCTGGCCGGCCGCGATCTCGAAGCGGGCGGCACGTGGCTCGGCGTCTCGCGCGACGGCCGTTTCGCCGCGCTGACGAACTACCGCGCACCGTTCGACATCCGCGCGGGTGCACCGACCCGCGGCAAGCTCGTGTCCGACTTCCTCGGTGGCCCGTCCATCGCGCCGCTCGATTATCTCGGGCGGCTGGCCGAGCATGCGGCCGTGTACAACGGCTTCAACCTGCTCGTCGGCGACTGGCGGCGGCGCGAGCTCGCGTGGTTCTGCAACCGGGCGCCCGAAGGCGAAAGCAGGGTCGCCGGGCCCGTCGCGGTCACGCCCGGCGTGCATGCGCTGTCGAATGCGCGGCTCGATACGCCCTGGCCGAAAGTCGTGCGCAAGCGCGCGGAGCTCGGCACGCTGCTCACCGACAATCCGACCCCGTCGCTCGACGAACTGATCGCGCTGATGCGCGACCCGCATGTCGCGGACGACGACGCGCTGCCGCATACCGGTATCCCGATCGAGCGCGAACGTGCGCTGTCGGCCGCGTTCATCGAGACGCCCGAATACGGCACGCGCGGCACGACCGCGCTGCGCGTCACGATGAAGGAAGGCGTGCGGCTGACGGTCGAGATCAAGGAGCGCTGCGACGACGACGGCTCGCACCGCACCGTTCGTCCGGGTTCGTTCGAGCGCGCGCTCACGTTCGACCTCGACGCAACGCGGCCGCGCTGAACGCACGCATCGCGCTACGGCGCGCGCGCCATCTCGACGTGCGGCACGCCGGCCTCGACGAACGGCTCACCGACCGCCGTGAAGCCGTGCCTCACATAGAACGCCACGGCCGAATCCTGCGCGTAGAGCCGCACGGCGGTTTCGCCGCGGTGCCGCGCGGCATCCAGCAGCGCGTTCAGCACGGCTGACCCGACACCCTGCCCGCGGACATCGGCCAGCACCGCGACACGGCCGATCGTGCCGGACGGCAGCAGCCTTCCCGTCGCGACCGCCCGGCGCCTGCCCGTCGCCGCATCGATCCGGTAGGCGACCGCATGGAGCGACAGCGGATCGTCGTCGTCGAGTTCCCATTCCGGCGGAATCTGCTGCTCGCGCACGAACACCGCGTCGCGGATGCGCGCCGCGTCGCCGCCCAGTACCGTCCAGTCGCCCGTTTCCACCACGCCGTCCGTCATCGCAGCTCCCATGCGGCGCGTTCGCCGCCAAACGCCCGCCGTCAAACGTCGTCGAATGCGGCCTTCAGCGCCGCGACCGCATCGGCATGCGCGGCCCGCACCTCGGGGATGTAGCCGCCCATCTTGAAGAATTCGTGGATCATCCCCGGATAGCAGACCAGCGTGACCGCGTTGCCGGCCGCGCGCAACTTGTCCGCGTACGCGGCACCCTCGTCGCTCAGCGGATCGTATTCGGCCGTCGCGATCCACGCCGGCGCGACGCCCGCGAACGACGGCGCGCCGCGCGTGCCGTCGAGCGGCGCGAAGCGCCAGTCGTCGCGATCCGCCCGATCGCGCACGTATTGCGTGAAGAACCACTGGATCGTGTCCTGCGTCAGCAGGTAGCCGTTCGCGAGCCGTGCATGCGATTCGGTGTCCTGGTGGCCCGTCACGCCCGGGTAGATCAGCAGCTGCAATGCCAGGCGAATCCCCGCGTCGCGCGCGAGCACTGCGCAGACGGTGGCGAGCGTGCCGCCCGCGCTGTCGCCGCCGACTGCCAGCCGCGCGGCGTCGATGCCGAACGTGGCGGCCTCGCGATGCAGCCACTGCAATGCGTCGTCGGCGTCGTTCACCGCGGTCGGGAACCGGTGTTCGGGCGCAAGCCGGTAATCGACCGACAGCACCGCGCACTGTGCATCGCGCGCGAACATCCGGCACAGCCCATCGTGCGTGTCGACGCTACCGACCGTGAAGCCGCCGCCGTGGTAGTAGACGAGCGCGGGCAGCGGCTCCGCGAGGCTCGGCTCGACGGGCAGGTACAGCCGCGCACCGATCGTGCGGCCGTCGCGCGTCGGCACGACGCATGCCTCGACCGAATGCATCGGCGCCGGTGCGACGTCGAGGATCGGCGCGCTTTTCTCGTACGCGGCGCGCGCCTGCTGCGCCGTCTGGTGGTGATACGACGGACGTTTCGCGCGCTCGATCATGTCGAGCACCTGGGCGATCTTAGGATTCAGCGGCATCGGTGAAGACAGCGCCTGTGCGGCGCCGTGAGCGGACAAGCGTCACATGATGCCATGCCCGCGCCGGACAGGCGTGGCGCGCGACATACCGGAATCCCGTGCCGCAAAATGAAGCGGCCCTGCCTCATTCCAGGGACAGGGCCGTGCGTGTGGGGGCTTACGCGTCGCTCGGGCCGGGCTGGGCGTCCGGCGCCGTGCGCGAGCGTTGCCGCTTGATGTCGCGGCCCACCGCGAGCCGCCGCATGTACTTGAACGTGCCGAGTGCCTTCGCGACGAAGTTGCCGTCGCTGTCGCGCACTTCGCCTTCGCAGTAGGCCATCGTCGTCGAGCGGTGCATCACGCGCCCGTAAGCGCGCAGCTCGCCGCGCCCCGGCTGCATGAAGTTCACCTTCATCTCGACCGTGACGACGCCGATGCCGTCGTCGGTCAGGCTGCGCGCCGCCATCGCGAGCGCGATGTCCGCGAGCGTCATCGTCACGCCGCCGTGCGCGATGCTCCACGTGTTCATGTGGCGCTCCTCGAGCGACAGCACGATCTCGCTCGCCCCGTCCTTCGCGGACACGAGCTGCACGCCGAGCATGTCGACGAACGGGCTTTCGATCGACGGGCCGTCCGTCGGCGTTGCCGCGTCGCTCATCGTGCGGTGTCGACGATGTAGTCGACGCATTCGCGCGATTCAGCCACCGCGACGACGAATTTCTTCACTTCCTGATGGACCGGGTGCACCTGGTACGCGTCGAGCGCGGCCTTGTCCGCGAAATCGGACACGAGCACGATGTCGGCGGTCGCATCGAGGCCCGGCGTCGCCACGCCGACGTCGATCTGCAAGGTGCCCGGCACGAGGTCGCGGCAGCCTTCGAGCTTTTCCTTCAGCTTCAGCGCGTTCTGTGCGCGCGTCGCGCCTTCGGCCGATTCCTTCAACTTCCACATGACGATATGTCTGATCACTTCGGTTGCTCCTGTTCGTGTGGGTTCGGCAGCTTGCCATAACCCCGTGCCAGTTGGGCGTTCCATGCCCTTCCACCGTTCGCTTGCGTTCGCCGGTAATCGCGTCCAGCCGAGAAAAAGCGGGGTATAAAAGGGGGGATCATTTCGACCATGCGGAGACGATACCCCCTTTTTCACCGTGCCACTTACCGGCATCAAGATCCGACAAGCGAAGACAGGCGATAAGCCTACCAAACTTACTGACGCCAATGGACGATATCTGTTGGTGAAGCCGTCCGGCTCCAAGCTCTGGCGTTACAAGTCCAGAATTGCCGGGGAGGAGAATCTCTTTGCGATCGGTGAAGATCGAACTGTCAGCCTTCAAGACGTACGCGCGGCGCGTGACGATGCTCGCGAACGCGTCAAGAAGGGACTGCGCCCGTCGCATGCGCGACAGAAAGCGCTGTCGGCGCGTATCGACGAAGGCAAAGCAACTTTTCGCGCTGTCAGCGACGAGTGGCTGGAGAAGAAGCGGAAGACTTGGACTGAGCGGCATTATGGCGAGATCCTGCGCATGCTTGAGGCGGACGCGTATCCATTTATTGGTAGCCGACCAATGCGCTCAATTACCGCACACGACGTTCTGTCCTTGGTGCGCCGAGTCGAAGAGCGTGGGTCTCCTTCCGTCGCGATCAAACTTCGACAATACGTGTCGAACGTGTTTCAGTACGCCGTTATCACTTTGCGGGCCGATTCGGACCCCGCGTCGGTTTTGCGTGGTTCGGTCGTAAAACCACCGACTCAGAACGCACGTGCGCTGAGTCGCGACGAACTGAAGGCGATATTTCGGCAGCTCCCCACATACAAAAGCAAGCGAACCGTGATTGCGATTCGGTTACTGATGATGCTCTTTCCCCGTACGATCGAGCTTTGTCGAGCACGATGGGAAGAGATTGATCTAGATGCTGCAGAATGGAAGATCCCGGCGGAGAAGATCAAGTCTCGGCGGCTGCACATCGTTCCGTTGCCTCGACAAGCACTGAGCCTATTACGCGAGTTGCAGGGGATGTTCGGCAACCGTGGATATATCCTACCCATTCTACATAGCAATCGAAAGCTCCCCCATATGAGCAGAGCCACAATCAATAGGGCAATCGACTACATGGTGCCCGATAATCCTGAACCTATAACAGGACACGATTTTCGAGCAACGGCGTCAACCAACCTTCATGAGATGGGATGGAAGGACGAGGTTGTTGAAATGCAGCTTTCACACAAAGACAAAGACAAAACTCGCTCCACATACAATCATGCAAAGTACTTTCCCGACCGGAGAATAATGATGCAAGCTTGGGCCGATTGGCTTGATGAAATCGACAGAGACGCAATCGCCCCACTAAATCTAAAATACAGTTTTAATGATCTTCTTTACCCCTGAAATCAAGTCCTCGACCTCCTCCATAGTTGGCTCCGGGGTCTTAGCATGATCACATTTATTGCGAATATCCGCCAAATGCTGAATAAAACGCCACTGATGAATTTCAATCGCATCGACACCTTTAAGCGCCTCATTAAAATCAGCAATTGTTGGATTTTTTTTACCAATTGCCACTTGACGATCAGAACAAACTTGTCCGAGATGACGCTCTAGCACCACACCTGCCACTGCACCTGCAGCACGAACAAACTTAAATTTAGCCAAATGCTCTGCAGCATCTAGCTCTGAATCCATGAGATCTGCTTGGACAATGTGACGAATATCAAAAAGCGAGCTTTCGAATCGACCTTTCGCGGCCTCCACGATGGCGATTTGTTGAAGCAAGTGTGGAAATGCGGCGGTCCTAGACACCACGACCGCCCCTGTAGCGGCATTCGTAAGCTCTAGCCCCTGCAAGCAATCCTCCAATCTATAATTATCATTCGTTATATCCTTTCTCCCTTTCGGTTTTTCGTAATGCCGACGAAAATCCTCGACACGGTCCGGTAATATCTGACGCAAGAAAGCAAGCGCCTCAGAATACCAAGCCTGATACCCCGTACTAAAAGATGGAAGATTCTTAAGATACTCATCAGTCTTGTCTTTGAATTTCTTTCGACATGCCTCCAAAAACTCTTCCCGCATCGTCTCATATCTCATCGCCGCAAGAATCAACGCCCCACGATCGCTGAGACTTTCGAGGTCCTTCTTGAATTTTTCGATCTTAGACATCGCCATCCATTTAAATTAAGTAATCATTAATTCGCGCAACGCGAAAACACCGTCAATTCACCGCGGTTACGATGTAGCGCCATCGACGTCGTTCTTTTTATCGCCCCTCTGAGCAAAACCAATCGGCAATGGAAAAAACATAGAAGCCACATACAACACAATTACGGACCAATTGTTCCATGGCGCAATGGGAATAATTGTATTATCAAAAATTCTAACCAATACATCGGCAGCAATCCAAGCAAGGGATACGCGCATCGACAGAACGACGATACCCCTCAAATCATGACGCCGCCCTACCTCGGTGGCATCGTGTCGTTTTATTTGCAACCCACTCAAAATAAAACCAGCCAGCACCAACGCGATAACAGCATAATCAGCATGTAATACATAAAGCACGATTCCATGCGATTGAAACCATGACGGCTCCGGCCGGGGTAATCCGCTCACATTCAGGTCAGCCCCTCGGATATCCGCAGTCCAATTCAAAACACCCGAATCATCCGAGTATGCGTTATCGTAAACAGGATCTTTATTATTTTTATAAAGAATAATGTTGATAGATGCCGCCTCATTGATATTCAACAGCATGGGCGAAATCACCGCCTGAGAGTCGCCATTTAATGCAACATCAATTGGCGCATGACCAGGAGCCGGCGTAATTCCGACATAAAGAATTTTCTGCCCCTGCACAGCACTAATCGTGATCGGCGACTCAAAATCAGATTTCTCCAAATGACGACCACTTAGATTTGTCAACGCGTAATTTCGCAGTTGAATGTGCCCCATTGAAAGCGCCTGACCATTGAGAGTCAAGCCGAACTTTGGAGCATTGCCAGCCGTCAGTAGCTCAGCTGTCCCGAACATCGGCATCGCAAGCGTGCGCTGAATATGTAGTACGCCAGGTAGCTGCCCGGGTGATCGAGGCAGGATGGAAATCAAACCAATACACAAAGCAACTACAACCCCAACAAAAGTCCAAGCAGGGTCGCTAAGAAACTTCCGCATCCACGCTATCAACACTCTCACCCCGCATATAGTTGATTGTGTATATCTGAAAAACTGTTACGAATGCAAGTCGGAAATCTACTCACCGACGACGAGCAAATAAACTTGTCGCCGCACCTCAAAACTACCTGTCGGAAAAATTCACCTCCCCCGCAGGGTAGAGCCGGAGCATTGTCCGCGCAGCCTCGACATTCTTCGTATGTAACCATTCATCGTAGTCAACTGGCCGCAATATGACCACCGACCGTTTCTCGTCGCCGGGCTTATGCATGCGCCCCATCACAGCATGGCCGTCCGCGTTGACGGTCATCATGGTCATGCCGACAAGCGAGCGGCCGTCGGAATCTTCATAGCGCCGCCAGATGCCGGCGACACAATACGGCTGCCAATCCGTTAGCCCGATCCGCTGCCAGACGTTCCGGCCCGTTTCGTAACACGGCTCGAATATCCATTGGACCGGGATCAAGCAGCGCTGACCAGCTCGCCACGCCTTTCCGTAGAGCCGGAACTCACCGACCGTTTCGGAACGGGCATTGACCGTGTCGAGCTTTCGCCGCTTCTTCCCGTTGTCGTCGACGCGCTCGGGCTGCATGAACTTCGGCCAGAAGCCAAACACGGCCTTGACGACACCAAGGCCATCCCCGTCTGGCCAAGCGATCGGTGCCGCATAGTCCGGGTAGACATCCGGCTCCCACGGGTCACGACGGTACAGGTCACCAATGCCGACCTTCAGCTCGTTGATGCCCGGATCTTCGTCTGGCGCTTTGTAGTTTGTACACACTGCCCGCCCCCATTTTCGAGACTTGACGGCACCATCTTACCCCGCTCTAAACTGTATATCCATACAGTATTTCACGTGCATCATGATTCTGCCCCCATTCGATCCGCCACATTTCGACGCGATGTCTCAATGGTGGCGCACGTGCACGTATGCCGACGTCCACCGGCTGATCCTCGAAGTGCTACACCTGCGACTCACGCTGCGCGAAATGGGCACCCTTACCGGCGATGCTACGCGCATGATCGCGTACCTCGAACAGGCCGACGAGCTGAAGTACGCAGCACCGCTGCGCCGCTTGTCGATCAAGATCGACAAGGAGATCATGCGGGCAGGCAGGATGGGGAACCCACGCGCGCACGTTGCTCCGTTTTCCGACGAGTGGCGCGCACGCGAAGCCATGAAATGCCGGCTCCATGACACCCCGGACGAACCAGATCCCGGCTCGGACAAGGCAACAAAGCTGCCCGAGTTTCAACGCGTGACATGGAAGGAATTACGCGGCGCGTGGAGCGTGGCCGACTTCAAGAAAAGGCGTTTGCTGACGCTCGAACAGCGCTTCGTGCTGGAAATCGTGCACGTCCGTCGAGCGTTGCGACTCATGGAAAGGACGGTCTGCGCGGCAGAGCTGGAATTGAAGAAGAGCGGCTATCCAGATTCGTTCGCACTCGATCAGCTCCGTCGCATGATCGACGGCGCTCGCTTCGATTGACCATAGTTGACTGAGCGCGAGTTAGCCAACGATCAGACGTTCTCCCGGAAATGGTAAATTCATACGAAAACCACACCTACGAGAGAACATATGGCCCGAGCCATGATTTGCGTCGGCGATACGACGACGCATGGCGGCCGCGTGCTGGAGGGCAGCGCGACCGCGACAATTGACGGAAAGCCCATTGCTGGCGTCGGACACAAGGTACTTTGCCCGCAATGCAAAGGCGTCTTTCCAATCCTGCCGACGGGGCGGCAATACTCGCACACGTTCGACGGACGAGAAACCGCCGTCGAGGGCATGAAAACCGCATGCGGAGCGACGCTGATCGCATCTCAGTCGTCAGCGACGTTCGACGATGTCGGATCTGGCAAAGCGACGACTGGCGGCGCAGGCGCAGCTGTCGCTGCCACGGCTGCAGCGCTTGCCCCCTCGCCCACGCTCTGTCTCGAATGCCTGAAAGCTGCGGCCGAGAACGCCGCGACGATGATCGCGCGCGGATAGGCCCATGACTGAAAATTCGATTGAGGCTTTCTTCTTCAAGCGTCAACAGCAGTTGACCATGCAGGTGCATCTGTACGCCCTTGTCGACGGCCTTCTGTATGCCGATGCGGCCGGCGGTTCATCGCCCCAACGATCACGCTCGGCCGTAGCCGTATTCGATGGCACGCAGGACGCGTCACTCGCAGACGCTGGACCGTGGCTGTTTTCGTACGAGGCGGCGGCTGGCACTATCCGACGAACTATCTCCACACTGGCCAGCAGCTCCACCGGCGTGTCGTGGCTGATCAGCGCATATCCGATCGAATCACTCGCTGACGAGCTGCGCAGCCGCCTCGACGTACGCTTGCCGGATGGAAGCACAGCCCTCCTCCGCTTCTACGATGCCCGCATCATGGCCGACATGGCGTCGCTGATGGAATTCACGCAGCGCATGCAGTTCTTCGTGCCGACATTCGACTGGCTCGTCGAAGTAAATGGAAAACTCAGGGGAGTACACCCGCATGCTTGAGCTGACAAGCGAACAGGTCGCCGGCCTTGCCGAGATCGACGCGCGCGGATATGTCGAACACGTTCGGCAGGATCTCGTCAAAGCGGACCCGAAGCTGGCCGAAGACGGCACGCTATCGACGCGCCTATGGAGCGCGTACATCGCCGCTCGACGGCTCGGCATTCAGTCCGACGAAAATGTCGCCGCGTTTCTTCGTATCGAGGCATACGCTCCAAAGTTTTACGAGAGACCTGCGACGCGCGCGTGGCTGACTCGGCCCGGACGCTCGGCCGACGAACGTTTTCACGACTACCTACGCGTCATGAAATGGCGCATCGAACATCAGGACGACAAGGGAGGGGCTGAGCATGGGGGGATTGGTGGTGCCGGCGATCGAAGCGGCGATAGTGGAACTTGGACCAGTCTTGGCTCGCGCTGGAACCGCCTTATTGGGCGGGGCCGCAGTGGCCGGGACGGCTAGTCTGCCGGGAGACACGTCGAAAGACACAAGTAAGGCGGAGCCTGCCGTCCGTGCTATACCGCGTACAGGAGAGAGCTGCAAGAAGTGCCCACCTGAGGCGGGGAGCATGCAGCGCCGCAACTGGAGCATGAGTGACAACTCCCGAGAGTATCAAGGGCGAATTACGGGGTTCCCCTATAGCGTTGAAGAGGCCTGGAGCATGGAGTGGGTCTGGCAGCGTGACTTCGACGGCTTTCGACCGGAAAGCTGTTTGTTGATAGAAGCGAAGGCAAAGTACGATCAGTTCTTGAACAAGCTCGATGTACCGTACACCAAGGCCTTTGATGACATGGAGGAGCAGGCTGCCGGTCAGGCAGCGATTGTAGATGATCATCCTCCTGCGAGGTTGAAATGGTATTTTCAGACGGAGCGGACTTGGAACTACATGAGAGCGCCGCTTGCCCGTCTTCACATCCAATCAGAATGGGTGCCGTGACAAACATGGAAATAGTTACGCAATTTCGTAGCCCTGCCGACTTCGCCCAGCTTGGCGATTTTGCGGCTCATCTTGTCCGTCTATGGCCGGTGGTTGAGGCCATGTCGCGCGAGGACGAACGTTTAGGGCAGTGGTGGCTGAAGGCTGATACCGAGGAAGAAGCCCGTCTCTATCCCATGTTTGAAGCGCCTGGCATACCTTCGACAGCCGTTTTGGCAGTCTTGGCGCAACGGTATGAAAAAAAGATGGACCTTCCTAAAGTATTTGGCTTCTGGAATGGTCAGATGGACGCCGCCGACAGCGCGAGGCTGAAATTAGCCATCGATGCGAAAAGGCGGCCCAGCGAGATAGAAATCGGGCTACCGGCACAGGGCGCAGTCTCCGCGGACGAGCGCAGCTATGAGGGTGTGGCTAAGATAGTGGCCTCGATGGTTTCGGTTTATGACCCGATGTATGTCTCTGTTGCACCACGAGAGTATTTTCCCCGACAGGTGTTTGATGACAAGCCGGGCGTTGGCTGGATGCTGTATCTCCCGAAGATACTCACGACTCAGCAAATTCCGGAAGCACGCGAGTTGATTCCAGTTCCTGAAGCCGGCCGGAAGCAGACCGGGACGATCATTGTGAGCGTCCCAGATGCCGTTTTTTCAGTGGACAACTCCGAACACGTCGAAGTTGCTAACCGTATCGAGATTCGTCTCGTCGACCAAGACCTTCTGCCCGCATTCGCTGACCTGTAAGCACGGTGCCGGCGCGAGAATCCGCGCCGGCACCGTCCGTTAGAACAGCCCCACATCCGCGACGCATCCATTGCGAGCGATCGATACGAGCCAGACGGCCCGGCCGTCGATGCGCGCTCGATCCCCATCTGCGTACGCAACCGCAGCCGCTCGTCCCGCTCGTATGTGACTGGAATCGGCGAATGCGCCTCCGGATCACCGGGGTCAACGATCTCTTTCTTCAGGTTCCAAAGCGCAGCGAGATATTCGAGATGAGCGCCCGTCGCGTAGGCCAGTAACACAGCACGACCAGCATCGTTCACGCGCGCCCGAAACCGGACGTCCTCGTACGCGGCCAGCTCCAGCAGCTTGACGACCGGATCGGATTCGAGTGCCGCAGTCCAGTCCGGATAGATGCTCTTGAAGTGCTTCAGCTTGCGCTGATACACCTCCTCGAAGTCGAGCGTTTCGACGAAATCCGGCGGATCGAGCGCCGACAGATCGATCACTGTCATATAGTCACCTCGAATACAACATCGTCGCCGTTGTAGTGCCCGGCGATTCGAAAAGTAACTTTGCCGTCCACGACAGACAGTGCCTTCACGCTGTCCAGCGCAATGCGCGGCTTCGGCCTGTGCCGCCGAGATCCATCCACGCGTGACGGGTAGGTCAACCATTGCCGGGAGATCCAAGCCGTAATCGGGGCGCTCGCGGCGGGTTCCCTTGCGTGTGCTGAGAACGTCCGCGATGCTCTGCACCAGATGATCGAGTCCGCCGATCAGTCGGCCCGTGCGGCGACACATACCGACCAGCGCGACCATCACCGCGCTTTGGTCGGAATGCGCTTGAAGCACTCGCGCGATTCGAGATACGTGACATGTTCCGGCTCCGTCACCTCGGTCTTGCCGGCCAGCACGGCAACGTGCGAGCCGTCCGGAAACACGATCACGCGGCTGCGGAACTCCGTATCGATGAACGTCACGGGCGCCGCCACCCCGCTTGGCTGTGCGTCTTTCCGCATACAACCGCCGGAAAATAAAAAACCCCGCGTTATGCGGGGTCCTAGTAGTAAGCAAACTTGTGATCAAGGTTTGTGAAGGCTTTGCAACAACCGAACCTCATCAGCGCGCGCTTTCACGCAAAAGTATCCACCTGCACGCCAGATCAAATTTTTGCTCTGCACGTCCTTGTCAGTCATGGAGCCGCCGTCAGCCTTGTTAAAGGCGAGCGGGTCTCGGCAAAGCAACAGGACACTGGCGAAATTGAAACGCACATAGCTGTCCACAAAGTAGGCAGGCAAATCCTTACTATATGGTGATTGAGCGACCATATGGACCGTAAACCCGGCCCCCTGCATTCCGGTTACAAGGTCCGGCTTGAGAACCTGAAAGACGTATCGATTCTCGTCAATAGCGCCAATTGATCGTAGGATCGTAGATGTAACTGGACCGAGCGTCAGCGCCACAATCCACAGCACATAAAACACCATCACACCAGCGACAGTCGTCGTTTTAAAAATATCGAATGGCTTCTTGTCCGAAATTTTTTCGAGCAAATAGACCATTCCCGGAAGCACACCTATAACACTAAAAAAAACACATGCAACAAATACCCCAAAAGCTGCCCAGTCCGACATTTTTAACGAAGAGAAAACACCTAGACAGATCAACAAAGATAGTGACACTGGCAACGCGGCGCATGTTGGCGCCACCACAAGCTTGAGCCAATGCGCCATGACACTGATAAAGCCAGATTTACTCGAATCCGAAAGCGATTTTCTCCATCGATAAATTACTGCAACCTCAAACAAAACCATCACACCAATGCTTGTCAGAAACGCCCAGCCACCAGAAAAATCCGCAATCAGAGCCAGAGCCCCGGCTGTTCCCAGCCACACAACCGGAGAAAAAATGAATAAGCACGCGATCGGACCTCGAATACTGGGTACTCCTGCAGCCTTCGCCACCTTACTCTGCTCGTCATAGACGCCAGCAGCACCGACTGAAATTATTGATGGCACACAAAATTGAACCGCCAGCACGAATGTCAGCAAACATGCTGACACGATCATGACGATCAACCCCGGAACCGACACCACCGACTCCTGAAATAACTGCTGCCATCCAATTTTCTTCAGATACGACCATATCAAAACAGCAGGCATGATCAAACCGATTGGAGCGAGCTTCCAAAGGACGTCTAGCGTATCTTTGACAACCGCAATCGCAGCGACGTAGTTCTTGTAGAACCTCTTGAAATCTTCCCACCCCGCGTCAGTTGGCTGATTCCCCGTGGCTAGCTGCCCTCCGGTACCATTTTGATTTGACCCAGCGGAATTCATCGAGTTGACTCCTTTCCCCAAAGTAGCATTGTTGTATAGGGTCAATTCTAAGAGCTTGTTGTGTTTCATCGCCCTCGCAAAAGTCACAGGATCGCGACGTTAAACAGGCATGCCAACCAGCTCGCCGTCTCCTCGCTCACGATGGCGGTGCTTACTAACCGACTTACCTGCCGCTACAACGTCTTCGGTATATTCAGCACCACCCAAGATATTCATCGCGACACCGCCGCCCTCGCCCGGCTCGCCCTGCATGCCGCCGTTAAACGCCAGCAATTGCTCGGTCGTCGTGTTGCCCGTGAACATCGAATCCTGAACGTCCGCCAGCAGCTTTGCTGCTACGCAGCGTCGTACCGTCCGCCTTCAGCTCGAACTCGGTCCCGCCGATACGGAACACGATCCGGCGGCCCGCCGGTACCGACAGCACGTATTCATGGCTTGCATGGTTGCACTGCTCGAACGCGCCGTCTGGAAAGTCGGTCGCGGTCTCGTCAGGATTCACCCGACCGGCCCCGCCGTGCTGCTCCGTGTAGTAACCCGGCGCGACGAACGCACTCGTGAGGTCGCCGGACGGTGCCCACAGGGCGACCTCCTCGTCGACGGACGGTGGACGACGAACGCCAATGTCGGACATTACCGGCGGCACCAGCCTGCAATTTTAGCCAGTCGCTCACCCAATCGCCGACACGGACCAGATCGATGCCGGTGCCGCTCGCGCGGCCCGCAGCCATCTCCCGCAGTTGCCGGATATACGCGATGCGGATCGCGTCGAGCGTCGCCTCGCGATAGTCGAGCTGGACCTTGTCGACAAACCGTAAAACGGCCGACTGATCCATGTCGAGATGGTCGGCGATCTGTTGTTGGGTCGGCATGAATATGCCCCCCCTATGGAGATTCGACAGCAGAGAAAAAACGCGGGTGCGAGCCCCCGCGTCCAAGAGTCCACTCAGGGTCCCGTGGAAATCCCGAGGTGCCGTTCGCCTTGAATTCGAAATACTGATGCGCTACAACTCAATGCGCGCTACGAACAATTCAACAGCAATAACAACAACTATCGGGGTCGACCATGCCAGCATCACGTGCCGCAGTACGTGTGACGCTTTGCTGTATCAGCTCACTGCTCCTCGCTTCTTGCGCTCAGCCGATTTCAGTTTGGGGACTTCGTTACGGACCGGACAAACCCCAATACAGCTATGTATTGAATAGCGCAGGTCCGAACGGAGACAAACAAACCAAGGCAGGCGATCTCCTTATCTGGAATCCCAACACCAACGCGGCGTATATATCTCAATCTGGCGCAGCTTGCATCCAAGCAGCCGACGTGTATCGCGTTGCGTCTGCCGCCGCTGATGCACAGCTCAAGGCTGATGCGCTAGGCAGCAAAGTGACGAACATCGATGCCGGTGCTTCCAGCCAACGTGCTGAAGCCGCGATTCTGCTGGCCAGCCAAGACGTACGCGGCACTTTCCTGAGCATCGCACTGTTTAATCTTTGTATGTTCACGTCGAATCAACAGTTGTCGTCGGGCCAGGTGCTTTCGGCGTTCACACACATAGTCGACAAAGCTGCGTCCATGCCGACGGGTCAAGTCGCCGCAGCCACTGTCGCGGCACAACTTCTTGGTTCAGGAAAACCTCAAGCCGGAGACTCTGGTACTGGGACTAATACAACCAATACTCCTAAGCCAGCATCTGGTGCGGATACGACTGCGCCGGCGTCTGGAGCGGACGCGCCGAAACCCGCGTCTGGAACGGCCGGAAAGAAAAAGGCGAATTCGTAGCTTGCGCCGGCTGAACTTCTAAGGCTAGAAAACACAAAAACCCTGACTGCTTTCGCACTCAGAGCTTCGATATTCATTTCGTACGGGCGAACGCCCTCCCAACAGGTCCCGACAGACAGTTATCGTTGTTGGTCGCGGCGCTCCCGCGATTCAGTACGCCTGTCGGGCGAAGGTTGCGACACGAGTATGTGGTCGCTCATTTATCCAGTGACGCGGTAAAGGATGTGCAAAGTTTACGCAATCCGCTCTTGAAATGGAATACGTTTCATCCTCGCAATTGTCGACGCAATGTGTCGTACACCGATCCATCTACCGCATCCAACAGCGCGAGCATGTCGTGAAAGCGCCACGACCAGTTCTTACGATACTCGTCGAGCGATACGCCGAGCGCGTGCGCCCGGCCAGAGTCGTCGACCTGTCGCTTGCCGGAACCTGAACAGTCGGGGCAAATGTGCCGGCCCTTCGCATCCGAAACCGGCGACGCAACGATTCGTCCCATCCCGCCGCAGTCGTCGCATGGTTCGTATTCCCGAAATACCAGCGGACCGTTACGCCCATGGAAAAACGGGATACGCTCCTCCGATACACAAAGCCTACCAAACTTACCGGCGACAATGGGCTGCATCTGTTGGTGAATCCGTCCGGCTCCAGCCTCTGGCGGTACAAGGACCGAATTGCCGCAAAGGCCGTCACCTGGAGTCGTCAGCCCAATTGATCGGGTTGCGAACTGCAGGCCTGGCCCTCGGGTGGTCACCGCCCTTTGATCAGAAGCACGACAACCAGGATCGCGACCAGCGCAGCGAGCCACTTCAAGCCGGAGAACACCTTGTCGAGCCGCTCCGCCAGCGCCACGACGGGATTCCTGTCGTCCGTGCGCAGCGACATCTGCGCTGGCCGGCCATCTCCCGGCAGGCTGACCTTCGGGAGATCAATGGCGAGATACACGACATATCCGCTGGCGGTTGCCGGCGTCTCAAATGTGCTGCCATCGTCGCCGGGCTTGAGGAACGCGCGGAATCCACTCGTCAGCGCAGCACCGGACGGAATCGACGTGTAGATGTCCCGCAGGCACAGCCCGGCCTTGACGGCGGTGACCTGTCCCGCCTCGACGCCGTCGGCAAGTGCCTGCAAGCTGCTCGCCGGCACGTCGCACGATGCCCACCACTGAGCCGGTTCCAGCATCTCGTCATCGGACTCGTTGTAGCCGAGCCTTGCCGTGCCAAGCGGATCGTCCGAATGAGCGATGCCCAGTGCGTCCTGCAAGTTGCGAAGGCCTTGCCGTTCAGTCTCGCCGATCTCGCGAGCCGCGAAGGTGATGTGTACCGTGCGCGTGTCGTTCTGCCCTTCCCCGATGATCGACAGACAGCAGTCGTCCAGACTCGCAGTCCCCTGGACATAGGTCGATAGCGTCGAATGCGTTGTCCCGCCGGCTGGCTCCAGCCGCCTGATGACCTGAATGTCCTGCAGAGTGAGCCACAGCGACTTCGCCGGGTAATACGTCCGCACATTGCCATCGGCATTCGCATGCTGAAGCGTATGATCGGCGCATGCCCTGATCTCGCTACCCTTCTGCGTGTCCTCGCGTAACCGGCCACCGCTTTCATGCCGGCGCCGTTCATCGTATCCGGCAAGTTGACCGACGCCGGGACATGTCGCCGGTGTCCTGGGCACGACCCTGACGTTATCCAGAATGTCATCGTGGATCCGGACTTTCGTAACCAGCATTTCGTCGCGTCCGCCCGATGCAGGACAAGATCGCGAGAGCCTCCCGTATTGCGTACCGGCGACGGGGAGCACGTCGCGGGCACCCTGGCCGGATGTTGCCTCAGGTGCCTGTCGCGTGAGCGGATCAACATGCTGGGGCCGAGGCGTGCCTGAAACATTCACAGGCGACGGAAGCAGCCGGCTCAACAGGTCTGCGTATGGCACAAGCAGCGGCAGGAACAGGCAGGCCAGTGACAGATTGAACAGGGTATAAAAATCGGCCACCACCCGCCCGTTGTCCGGCTCGATTCTGACCATGACGCAGCCGATCGGCGTGAGAGCTGCAAGAACAAGCACGACACCGACCGACATGACGAGCAGATTGCCAACCGGCACGCGCCTGGACACCGGATCGTGCGTGACGGTTCCGTCCAGCACCGGGTGAACGGCAGCGCCCAGATTCGCACCCAACACCAATGCGAAAGCTGTATCGGGTGGAACCACGTTCTGCCCGCAGAGTGACACGATCAGGAGAACGGCTGCCACGTTCGAATCGGCGGCCCAAGTCAGGCCGGCCGCCAGCAGGAAATCGACCAGCGGTTCCGTCGAGGCAGCCCCCAGCAACATCCGGAGGCTCGGTGCATCCTCGTAATCCGTCATCAGTTCCTGCAGGTGATGCAATGCGAGCAGCAACAGGCCCAGACCGATGAACATGCGCCCCAAGTCGTGCGCGCGCGTGTTGGATGCCTTGCGGAACATCAGCACGCCAACGAGGACGAGTGCGGGCGATACGGTCTCGACTGCGAACGAAAGCGCCTGCACGATCAACGTCGCACCCACGTTCGCGCCAAGCATGACGGCCAGCGAGGAAACCAGCCCGACGCGCCCTTCCGTTGCAAACTCCCGCGTCATGACTGCCGTTGTCGCACTGCCTTGCAGCACCGCCGTGACGCCCAGGCCGCCGAAGAAGGCAGGAAATCGCCCGTGAAGCATCCGCCCAAGAAGTGCCCGAAGTTCGGCGCCGAATGCACGCTGCACGCCGGTCTGGGCCATTTGCGTGCCCAGTAGCACCAGCGCAATTGAGCCCGCGAGATCAATCAGCGTAAACGTGAATGTCATAGTTCTTGCTCCCCGACGCCGACCGGTTGCTTTTGCAACGTTCTCCGTACTGCGGTTCGCTCACGCCCGTAGCCGGTGCGCAAGGAAAGGCGAACTCGAATGCGTCTCGTCACGATGGAGAGAAACGCACGACCGAACCGTAGATCAGGCGACGCGACCTTCCCCCGAAGACTCCGTGCGCCACGATTCGGCCACCCGCGGCGGTTTCCATGAAATCACGCGCCTGCAACCGCATTCCCCGATGCAAGTGGCATGCCACCAATGCGGGATGGGCGTGCAAGGCGACTTGAAACCAGAAATACGGAGATGGGCACGTTGGCCGAGTGAATGCGTTTCAGCACTGATACAGGCCTGCATCTATCGTGCGACGGCCTATGTCGATTTCCAGTGCTGCAAGCGCCCAGTGACCATACAGCGGGCGGTATCGCCGCCACGAGCCACCCGGGCGCGCCGCTTTTCAGACGCATCGGATCGTTTCGAAATTGAAACGCGCGGTGCGACACGTGGACGAGTACAGCCAGGAAGGGGGCAGAGAGAGCGTCCGGGTCGGCGGCCTTCAGAGAGGGCTCTCCAACGCCGATTCCGCTAGCCGGAACGACAGAAAGGCAGGTCGACGACACGTGAGGATGGATTTCCGTCGACAACACTCCTCATGACTGCCTGTGGCATGTCTAAACGATGATGGTCACACGGGGCCAGCGGTCCTTGTATCTTTTCTGCCGGATTCGCCGAAGATAGGTATCCATGCTGACGCGCGCCGGATTGCGTCGCACCACCATGGAGAAAAGGTCATCGAGTCCGTATGGCGCACAGACATCAATTGTCCCGTCGTTAAGCAAAGTAAGTCCTACCGCCGTCGCGTACTCTGGCCACGATGCAATGGCTTGGGCCAGTGATCTAAACGGAGGCACTGGATGGCCAAAGGTTCTCTCGAACCAGAGATGGACACCGGCCTGATTGGTGACCTCCCACGGAACGTCGGCACACTGCGCCATGAGGCTGCGCTGGATTTCGGCATCGCGCATCGACGACAAATCGGACGGGTCGAAGTAGGCCAAATCGACATCGGCCGGGCGCGTCGGAGTCACATATCCGTGAAGCGAGTCCCAGACCAAATTACGAATGGCCCCCGCGCCAATGCACCAGGATTTCAGGCCCATTGCACGTGCCGCCGACAGCGCAGACATACACCAAGATGACTGTCGGGCTATGTCGATTAATCTTTCGTCGAGATTCATCGCGGATCTGCATGACCTAAACGAGCAGGACAGTTGAGATTGTCACCAGATTCGATCGCCTCGTCGAGTCATCGAAGCCGGCCCACGCTTCCCCGGCAGCTTCGTTCTTTTCTCATCCGGCAGCGATACCGTGAACCGCGCTACCGACACAATGATGCGAACGCGATCCTCGGTCGACTGGCGGGAATGCGGATTGCTCGATTTCGCGCGCCGTATCGGCGCACCCGGCCCTTCACGACAACGACCGGTACCGACGCGACGCTTCCTTTCCTCTCCGGCATTAATCTCCGGAATGAAATGCTATTGCTCATCGTTTCATGACCGGATATCCGGGACTACATTCTCCGAATCAATTAAATCGCATATTTTACCGACCCAGTGAGCAATAATTGCGACCTCTTTTCAAATCAATTGATCGAAAGTCACAAAATATTATTGACTTCGACTTTTATGCAAATCTAAAATCCGCTACAGCGGCTTACGTTTCGTTTTCTTTCGTCGCGCACGATTCGCCACTCACGCCCGCGAGCGCTCCTCGCGATCGCTTTCCGTTGTCGTGCAAAGGCGCCCCCGCGTCATCCGTCTTTATCAGCCATCCGCGTATTTGCAGCCTGATTTTATTTTTTACCACGCACTACCCCCCGATTAATTCCAGCCATTCACCGAAAGGACCGCGACGCGAGACCAAACGGACCCAAGATCCGTCGATTCGAACATCCAGATAAAAAATCGCCATTCATCAGGAGGGACATCAACATGCATCGCCTTGCGAAGTCGCTGTGTCTCGGGCTTGTCTGCGCCGGCCTGCTCGCGGCCTGCAACGACGACGACGTCAAGTCGACCACCCCGCCGTCGAACACCGCCGCGCTGTCGTTCCGCATGGACACCGGCGGCCAGATCAATGCGTTCTACCGGCAGGACAAGGTCGCCGCGCACCTGCTCGTGCGTTCGTCGACGAAGCCGCGGCTGCTCGTGGTCTTCCCCGCCGGCAACAGCGGCACGGGGCTATGGTTCGACGACACCGCGCAGCCGGTGAACTGGAGCCTCGACACGCCGCCGTCCGCGCTGTCCGCGCCCGACGCGCGCGGCCGGCCGCTGTACGGCATCGGCGCCGATGTGTCAGTCGACACCAGTACGCTGACGATCCGCCAGGGCGTGCTCAGCAACGTCCGCTTCCTGCGCGACTTCAACGGCGGCGCGACGATTCCGCAGCAGATCCTCACCGCGCCGACTGTCCAGGGCAGCGCCGCGCAATGGCAACGCGACCGGATCGACGGGGCGCCCGGCTATTCGCTGCGCATCACGCTGCGCGACGGCGGCAGCATCGCGCCGGCCGCCGGCGGCAAGCTCGTGCTGAATGCACCGCCCGGCTCGCATACGCTTAAGCTGCACATCGATGCGCTGTCGGGCGAGACGCCGCTGTCGCCGATCACGCGCGCCGACCTGTTCGCCCCGTCCGTGAACCCCGACCCGGTGAGCCAGAACGTGCTCGAATTCCTGAGCTTCAACGACAAGCTGCTGGCCGGCTCGTGGCAGTACGACACATACTTCGGCCGCGACACGCTGATCTCGGTCCGCATGCTGATGCCCGTGCTCGAACCCGCGGCGATCGAGGCCGGCCTGTCGTCGGTGCTGAGCCGCCTGTCGGTCGACGGCATGGTCGCGCACGAGGAAGGCATCGGCGAATTCGCACTGGTCGACAACCAGAAGAACGGCAAGCCGAACGATCCGACGCCGACCTACGACTACAAGATGATCGACAGCGACTACCTGCTCGCGCCGATCGCGGCCGCGTGGCTGATCGACGATACGCGCGGCCAGGCGCGTGCGGCCGCGTATCTCGCGCAGCGCGGCAGCGACGGGCAGACCAACGGCAGCCGCCTGGTCGTGAACCTGCTGCACGTCGCGACGACCGCGCAGGCGTTCGCGCAGCAGCCGTCGGTCGCGAACCTGATCCACCTGCGGCCCGGCGAGATCGTCGGCAACTGGCGCGATAGTACCGACGGCCTCGGCGGCGGCGTCTACCCGTACGACGTGAACGCAGTGCTCGTGCCGGCCGCGCTGCGCGCGGCAAACGCGTTTCTCGCACACGGCCTGCTCGATCCGTACCTCGATGCCGGCCAGCGCGCGACGCTCGCCAACACGGCGAACGAGGCCGCCACGTGGGAGACGCAGGCGCCGCCGCTGTTCCAGGTCAGCGTGCCGGCCGCGCAGGCAGCCACCGACGTGTCGGCGTATGCGCCGTCCGCCGGCGTGCCGGCCGGTGCCGCGCCGAGCGCACCGCTGGCGTTCTACGCGCTGTCGCTCGATCAGCAGGGCAACCCGATTCCGGTGATGAATTCGGACGGCGGCTTCGCATTGCTGTTCGGCACGCCGCCGGACGACCAGCTCCAGCGGATCGTCGCCGACGTCACGCGGCCGTTCCCGACCGGGCTCGTGACCGATGCCGGGATGCTGATCGCGAACCCGGCGTATGCGAGCCAGGCACTGTGGCCGAAATTCACGAGTTCCGCGTATCACGGCACGGTCATCTGGTCGTGGCAGCAGGCGATGTGGGTGGCCGGGCTCGATCGCCAGCTCGCACGCCAGGACCTGTCGGCCACGACGCGCACGCTGCTCACGCAGGCGCGGCAGACGATCTGGCAGGTGATCTCGAACGGGCGCGACATGCGGACGTCGGAGATGTGGACGTGGTCCTACGTGAACGGCAAGTACCAGACCGACGCGTTCGGCACGCGCAGCGCCGATGCAACCGAAGCCAACGCGGCGCAGCTGTGGAGTACGACGTATCTCGCGATCCGCGATCCGCAGCAGCGCGCGGGCAAGTACTGGTGGCAGGCATCGCAGCAGATGCAGGACGGGCAGCCGAAGCATGAGACGTCGGTGGCGTCGCGCTAGCGCATCACCCTGCCAACCGGCATGCAAAAGCCCCGGGGGAATTACCGCCTCCGGGGCTTCGGCAAAAACCGGCTTACCGCGACACGACGCGGTTGCGCCCTTCCCGCTTCGCCGCGTACAGCCGCTCGTCGACCACCCTCAGCAACGCGTCGACCGTACTTCCATCGACGCCGTATTGCGCGACGCCGACGCTGACCGTCACCTGCACGCGCTTGAAATCCAGCCCGAACGGCGAACTCGCAATCGACGAGCGCACGCGCTCGGCCGTCATCCGCGCGCCTTCGAGCGGCATGTCCGGCAGCAGGGCCATGAACTCCTCGCCACCGACACGCGCGAGCCCGCCCGCCGGCCGGATCGCCTCGAGGCACTGGCGCACGACGCCGCGCAGCACTTCGTCGCCGATCTGGTGCCCGTACGCGTCGTTGATGTTCTTGAAATTGTCGAGATCGAGCGCGAGCAGGCAGAACGGCGTGCCGTCGCGTTCCGCCCGCACCATCTCGCGCTCGACCTGCGTGATGAACTGCCGGCGGTTCGACGCGCCCGTCATCGGATCGGTCGCGGCCATGTACTCGAGCTTCTGGTTCGTGCGCCGCAGTTCCTGCAGCGCGCTCTCGGTCCGCGACATCGATTCCGCCAGCCGGCTCATCAGGTCTTCCTGGCTGTAGATCGCCGAGAACGAGCGCGTCGTCTGCAGCGCCTGCACGACGCCGTAGCTGAGCAGGAAGAAGCCGCCCGCGAAGATCGCATGCGCCAGCCACCACATGTGATTCCACGGCTTGCCGAGAATGAATGCGAGCGACGACAGCGCGAACGCCATGATCGACACGCCGTAGATCATCATCAGCGGCGAGCGAATCCGCCGCGCGAGCAGCAGGCAGACGTTCAACAGCGAGAACACGAGCGCGCCGCCTTCCATCGACAGCCGCGTCCCCGGCGCGCCGGCGATCGGCGAATACGCAATGTAGGCGACGACGACGTTGACGATCACGAAGAACACGATCCACGGCAGCCACGTCCGCGCGCTCGTGCGTTTCTCGATCCGGTCGGGTGGACGCGAATACGACAGCAGGCCCGTGAGCAACAGGATCGACATCACGAGCCGCGACGCGGGCCCGTACAGCAGGAACAGCCAGATGTTGTGGTGCGCCATCCCGGTGAACGCACCGTGCAGCGCATAGATCATCGCGAAGCCGAGAAAGCCGAGCGTCAGCCAGCGCAGCAACGGCTCGCCGGACGACCGGTAGCACACCCAGGTCACGTAGGTGACGAACGCGCCTTCGAGGGTCGCGGCCGCGATCGCGATTTCATGGAATGCGTGGTTCTCGAACACGACGTGCGGGTCGCTGAAGATCCACAGGTAGGCAATCAGATAGGCAGGCAGCAACGCGAATCCGACCAGCAGGCATTTCGCGTAGAGCCTCGCGGCCGCGCTGACGACGCGCGGCGGTTCCCCGGCTGCATAAGTCGTACTCATTCGGTCCCCGGTCGGTCTGCTGCGTTGGTTCGAACCTTCGCGGCACGGATCGCACGATGCACGATGCACGATCCGGCCCATCGTGCCGAAAGGCAAATGTCAGAGCAAGTATAGGTGGGGCAATTGGTTTGACAAGTAAGGGGAAACGGCATTGCCGGGCGCATGCCTTTTGCTTCCCGATTGTTTCGAATCGCGGTACTGTCGTGCCGATTCACGTCGCGGCCGCGGGTACCGCCGAAACGAACCCGCGGCCGCCACCAGCAAAGATCAGAGGATTTCGAACAGGCCGGCCGCCCCCTGCCCGCCGCCGATGCACATCGTGACGACCACGTACTTCACGCCGCGCCGCTTGCCTTCGATCAGTGCATGGCCCGTCAAGCGCGCGCCCGACACGCCGTACGGATGGCCGACCGCGATCGCGCCGCCGTTCACGTTCAGCCGGTCCTCAGGAATCCCGAGCGTGTCGCGGCAGTACAGCACCTGCACCGCGAACGCCTCGTTCAACTCCCACAGGCCGATGTCGTCGACCTTCAACCCAGCCTGCTTCAGCAGCTTGGGCACGGCGAACACGGGGCCGATACCCATCTCGTCCGGCTCGCAGCCGGCCACCGCGAAGCCGCGGAACACGCCCAGCGGCTGCAGCCCGTCGCGCTGCGCGGCATCGGCGCTCATCACGACGCACGCCGACGCGCCGTCCGAAAACTGACTCGCGTTGCCGGCGGTGATCACGCCGCCCGGCACGGCCGAACGGATCTTCGACACGCCTTCGAGCGTCGTATCGGGGCGAATGCCTTCGTCGGCCGCTACCGTCACTTCCTTCGTGAACAAGCGGCCCGTCGCCTTGTCGGCGATGCCCGCGAGCACCGTGATCGGCACGATCTCGTCGCGGAAACGGCCGGCTTCCTGGGCGGCCGCGGCGCGCAATTGCGACTGCACGCCATACGCGTCCTGCCGCTCCTTCGAGATGCCGTAGCGCTTCGCGACGTTCTCGGCCGTCTGCAGCATGTTCCAGTAGATCTCCGGCTTGTGCTGGACGAGCCAGCCTTCCTGAACCATGTGCCGGTTCATCTCGTTCTGCACGCACGAGATCGATTCGACGCCGCCGGCGACGTAGACCTCGCCTTCGCCCGCGATGATCCGCTGCGCGGCCAGCGCAATGGTCTGCAGCCCCGACGAGCAGAAGCGGTTCACCGTCATCCCCGGCACGGTCACGGGCAGCCCCGCGCGCAGTGCGATCTGCCGCGCGATGTTCGCGCCGGTCGCGCCTTCGGGGTTCGCGCAGCCCATGATCACGTCCTCGACGCGTGCGGGGTCGAGCTTCGCGCGTTCGAGCGCGGCCGCGACCACGTGGCCGCCGAGCGTCGCGCCGTGCGTCATGTTGAAGGCGCCGCGCCAGGATTTCGCCAGCGGCGTGCGTGCGGTCGATACGATTACGGCTTCGGTCATGCGAGTCTCCTTCGGTCCTGCTTCGATATGTAAACAGACCCTGAATCGGATAGGGAATGCGCTACGCCGCCGGGCGCGCGCCTGCGGACGTCACATGCGCGACGCCCGCTGCCTGCATCTGCTGCCATGCGTGCGCGAGCGACCCGTTCAGGTCGATCGCACGGCACGCATCGTTGATCACCGCGGCTTCGAAACCGGCCGCGCGCGCATCGAGCGCCGACCACGCGACGCAATAGTCGGTCGCGAGCCCGCAGCACCACACGCGCTTCGCACCGAGCTCGCGCAGGTAGCCCGCGAGCCCCGTGCGCGTCGTGCGATCGGCTTCGACGAACGCGGAATAACTGTCGACCTGCGCGTCGCCGCCCTTGCGGATCACGAGCCGCGCGTGCGGGATGTCGAGGTCGCGATGCAGCGCCGCGCCGTCGGTGTCCTGCACGCAATGCACGGGCCACAGCACCTGCTCGCCGTACGGCAGCGTGAGCGTGGAAAACGGCTCGCGGCCCGGATGGTTCGCCGCGAACGACACGTGTTCGCGCGGGTGCCAGTCCTGCGTCAGCACGACCTGGTCGAAGCGCTGCGCGAGCGCGTTGATCACCGGCACGACCGCATCGCCGTCCGGCACCGCGAGCGCGCCGCCCGGCATGAAGTCGTATTGCACGTCGATCACGAGCAGGACGTCGTCGGTGCGTTTCATTGCGTGTCTCCAGACAGGATCGGTCGCGCCGCCATTCGGCGTCGTCAGCCGTTGAACCCGCGGCCGGCCTTCGCCAGTTCCGCGATCGACGGCGCGAGCTGCCATGCGTCGCCGTTCGGTGCCGCGGCGTAGCGACGAATCGCGCGCTCGACGTTGTAGAGGCCCACCACGTCCGCGTACAGCATCGGGCCGCCGCGCCACAGCGGGAAGCCATAACCGGTCAGGTAGACCATGTCGATGTCGGATGCCTTCGACGCGATCTTCTCCTCGAGGATCTTCGCGCCTTCGTTGACGAGCGCCAGCACCAGCCGCTCGACGATCTCGTCGTCGCCGATCTTGCGCCGCTCGATGCCGCGCTCCTTCGAATACGCGACGACCAGCTCGTCGACCAGCGACGATGGCTTCGCCTTGCGATCGCCCGGCACGTAGTCGTACCAGCCGGCGCCCGTCTTCTGGCCGAAGCGGCCCTGTTCGCACAGGCGGTCGGCAATCTTCGAGTACTGCAGGTCGGGCTTCTCGACGTAACGGCGCTTGCGGATCGCCCAGCCGATGTCGTTGCCTGCGAGGTCGCTCATCCGGAACGGCCCCATCGCGAAACCGAACTTCTCGATCGCGCGATCGACCTGCGCGGGCAGCGCGCCTTCCTCGAGCATGAACAGCGCCTGGCGGATGTACTGCTCGATCATCCGGTTGCCGATGAAGCCGTCGCACACGCCCGACACGACCGCCGTCTTGCGGATCTTCTTCGCCACCGCCATCACGGTCGCGAGCACGTCCTTCGCGGTCTGTGCGCCGCGCACGACTTCGAGCAGCTTCATCACGTTCGCCGGGCTGAAGAAGTGCATGCCGACGACGTCCTGCGGGCGCTTCGTGAACGCCGCGATCTTGTCGACGTCGAGCGTCGACGTGTTCGACGCGAGGATCGCACCCGGCTTCGCGACTTCGTCGAGCTTCTTGAACACCTGCTCCTTCACGCCGAGTTCCTCGAACACGGCTTCGACGATCAGGTCGGCGTCCTTCAGGTCGTCGTAGGACAATGTCGGCGTGATCAGCGCCATGCGCGCGTCGAGCTTGTCCTGCGTGAGCTTGCCCTTCTTCACCTGCGCGTCGTAGTTCTTGCGGATCGTCGCGAGGCCGCGCTCGAGCGCGTCCTGCTTCGTCTCGAGCAGCGTGACGGGCAGGCCCGCATTGATGAAGTTCATCGCGATCCCGCCGCCCATCGTGCCCGCGCCGATCACGCCGACGCGGCGGATCTCGCGCAGCGGCGTATCGGCCGGCACGTCGGGAATCTTGCTCGCCGCCCGCTCGCCGAAGAACGCGTGGCGCAGCGCGCGGCTTTCCGGCGTCATCATCAGCGCGACGAAACCCTCGCGCTCGGCAATGCTGCCCTTGTCGAAACCGTTCAGCACGCCGGCCTCGATCGCGTCGATGCACTTGTGCGGAGCAGGGAAATTCGGCGCAGCGGCCTGCGCGGAATTGCGCGCGAACTGGATGAAGCCCGCGGCGTTTTCATGGACGATCTTGCGATCGCGCACGCGCGGATGCGGCCCCTTCTGCGCGCCGACCTTCTGCGCGAACGCGACGGCCGCGTCGAGCAGGTCGCCGTCGGCCATCGCGTCGAACAGCCCGCTCTTCGCGAGCTGCTCCGACAGCACGGGCGCGCCCGACACGATCATGTTCAGCGCGGTTTCGAGCCCTACCGCGCGCGGCAGGCGCTGCGTGCCGCCCGCGCCCGGCAGCAGGCCGAGCTTCACTTCGGGCAGCGCGACCTGCGCGCCGGGCGCCGCGACGCGGTAGTGCGCGCCGAGCGCGAGTTCCAGGCCGCCGCCCATCACGACGCTGTGCAGCGCGGCAACGACAGGCTTCGCGCTCGCCTCCACCGCGCGGATCACGGTGTGCAGCGTCGGCTCCTGCAGCGCCTTCGGCGTATTGAATTCGGTGATGTCCGCGCCGCCCGAGAACGCGCGGCCCGCGCCGGTCAGCACGATCGCCGCGACCGACGGATCCTGAGCGGCGCGATCGAGCGCGTCCATGATGCCCTGGCGGGTCGACAGGCCGAGCCCGTTGACGGGCGGATTGTTGAGCGTGATGACGGCCACGCCGTCGCGAGTCGAGTAATCTACTGCCATCTGCCTGCCTCCATGCATCGCGCGCCGGGGTGGCTGCGCTTCATTGTGCGCGGTCGAACGGCCGCATGTCCGAATGAACTGAGGCAGCATACAACGAAAAAGCACGGTCGTTCAATTTGAATTTTGTTCCCGACCCGGGGACGGATCGGGCGACCGCTTCGCGGGCCGTCGCCGGCCCGGGTGCGACGCTTACGGCTCGCACGCCGCCGTCGGCAACACGTAGTCGCGGAACGTCTCGCGCAGCTTCAGCTTCTGCAGCTTGCCGGTCGCGGTGTGCGGCAGCGATTCGACGAACACGACGTCGTCGGGGATCCACCATTTCGCGACCTTGCCTTCGTAGAACGCGAGCAATGTATCGCGGTTCAGGTTCGCGCCTTCGCGCGGCACCACGACGAGCAGCGGGCGCTCGGTCCATTTCGGGTGCGCACAGGCGATGCACGCGGCCTCGGCCACGCCCGGATGGGCGATCGCGACGTTCTCGATGTCGATCGAGCTGATCCACTCGCCGCCCGACTTGATCACGTCCTTGCTGCGGTCGGTGATCTGCAGGAAGCCGTCGGGATCGATCGTCGCGACGTCGCCGGTCGGGAACCAGCCGTCCGACAGCGGCGACTCAGTGCCGCGAAAGTAGTGATCGATCACCCAAGGCCCGCGCACCTGCAGCTCGCCGAACGCGACGCCGTCCCACGGCAGTTCGCGGCCGTCCTCGCCGACGATGCGCATGTCGACGCCGCAAATCACGCGCCCCTGCTTCTCGAGCAGCCGGCGCTGCGCGTCGAGCGGCCGCTGCGACTGCGCCCAGTTGAGCTTCGCGAGCGTGCCGAGCGGCGACAGTTCGGTCATTCCCCACGCATGGATCACGCGCACGCCGTATTCATCCTCGAACGTGCGCAACATGGCGGGCGGGCACGCGGAGCCGCCGATCACCGTGCGGTTCAGCGTCGAGAAACGCACGCCGGCTTCGCGCATGTAATTCAGCAGCCCGAGCCACACGGTCGGCACGCCCGCGGAGAACGTCACGCGCTCGGCCTCCATCAGCTCGTACAGCGACTTGCCGTCGAGATCCTTGCCGGGCAGCACGAGCTTGCCGCCGGTCAGCGGCACCGCGTACGGCAGCCCCCACGCGTTGACGTGGAACATCGGCACGACGGGCAGCACGGCATCCATCGCGGACAGGTTCATCGCATCGGGCAGCGCGGCGCCGTACGCATGCAGCACCGTCGAGCGGTGCGAATACAGCACGCCCTTCGGGTTGCCGGTCGTACCTGACGTGTAGCAGAGCCCCGATGCCTGCTGCTCGTCGAGGCGCGGCCAGTCGTAGCGGCCGTCCTCGGCTTCGACGAGCGTTTCGTAGCAGAGGAACGGCGTCGCGCCCGACGGCAGGTGCGCGGCATCGGTCATCGCGACCCAGCCCTTCACGTGCGGGCACTGCGGCGCGATGGCGTCGACGAGCGGCGCGAAATTGATGTCGAAGAAGACGTAGCGGTCTTCCGCGTGATTGACGATGTATGCGATCTGCTCGGGGAACAGGCGCGGATTGATCGTGTGGCAGACGGCACCCATTCCGCCGATCCCGTAGTAGGCCTCCAGGTGCCGGTAGCCGTTCCACGCCAGCGTGCCGACGCGGTCGCCGGTTTCGACGCCGAGCCGCGCAAGCGCCTGCGCCAGCTGCTTCGCGCGGCGTTCGCAATCGCGGTACGTGTAGCGATGCAGGTCGCCTTCCACGCGCTTCGACACGATCTCGGTGTCGCCGGCGTGCCGCGCGGCATGCGAAATCAGCGAGGACACGAGCAACGGCACGTCCATCATCTGGCCCAGCAACGGCTTACCCATCGTCTTGTTCTCCGTGAGGATGCGAATCGGTGACCAGCCTGGGGGGCGGCGTCCGTGCGGAAACGCCCCCTGCGACGCGCCCGTCAGCGGCCCCGGACGGGCGTGGCGCACGGCGCGCGGGCCGCCATGCGGGCGGCGCGGCGCCGCCTTACAATATCGGCTTACCCAGAGGCGCTCAACATGTCGTTTTCCCGAAGCGCAGCCGATGCGGCTGACACCCTCCCCGACCTCGCCGCCACGCTCGGCGCGCCCGCCACAGGCGCGTTCGTCACGCTCGGCGATGCGTTTCATACGCGGCTGCCGGCCGCGCCGCTCGCCGCGCCGTACGTCGTCGGCTTTTCCGACGAAGTCGCGCAGCTGCTCGACCTGCCGCCGTCGATCGCCGCGCAGCCCGGCTTCGCCGAACTGTTCGCCGGCAACCCGACGCGCGACTGGCCCGCGCACGCGATGCCGTACGCGTCGGTCTATTCCGGCCACCAGTTCGGCGTGTGGGCCGGCCAGCTCGGCGACGGCCGCGCGCTGACGATCGGCGAACGCACCGGCGCCGACGGCCGCCGCTACGAGCTGCAGCTGAAAGGCAGCGGCCGCACGCCGTATTCGCGGATGGGCGACGGCCGCGCGGTGCTGCGTTCGTCGATCCGCGAATTCCTGTGCTCGGAAGCGATGCATCACCTCGGCATCCCGACCACGCGCGCACTGACGGTGATCGGCTCCGACCAGCCGGTGGTGCGCGAGGAAATCGAGACGTCGGCCGTCGTCACGCGCGTATCGGAGAGCTTCGTGCGCTTCGGCCACTTCGAGCACTTCTTCTCGAATGATCGCCCCGACCTGCTGCGCCAGCTCGCCGATCACGTGATCGACCGCTTCTATCCGGCCTGCCGCGACGCGGACGATCCATACCTCGCGCTGCTCGAAGCCGCGACGCTGCGCACGGCCGACCTCGTCGCGCAGTGGCAGGCCGTCGGCTTCTGCCACGGCGTGATGAACACCGACAACATGTCGATCCTCGGCGTGACGATCGACTACGGCCCGTTCGGCTTCGTCGACGCGTTCGATGCGAATCACATCTGCAACCACTCGGACAACGGCGGCCGCTATGCGTACCGGATGCAGCCGCGCATCGCGCACTGGAACTGCTACTGTCTCGCGCAGGCGCTGCTGCCGCTGATCGGGCTGCAGCACGGTATCGCCGACGACAATGCGCGCGCCGAGCGCGCGGTGGACGACGCACAGGCCGTGCTCGCGAAATTTCCGGAACGTTTCGGCCCCGCGCTCGAACGCGCGATGCGCGCGAAGCTCGGCCTCGAACTCGAACGCGAGAGCGACGCCGAACTCGCGAACAAGCTGCTCGAGACGATGCACGCGAGCCACGCGGATTTCACGCTGACGTTCCGCCGCCTCGCGCAGATCTCGAAGCACGACGCGAGCCGCGATGCACCGGTGCGCGACCTGTTCATCGACCGCGAAGCGTTCGATGCGTGGGCGAACCTCTACCGCGCGCGGCTGTCCGAGGAAACGCGCGACGACGCGGCCCGCGCGGTTGCAATGAACCGCGCGAACCCCAAATACGTGCTTCGCAACCATCTGGCCGAAGTCGCGATCCGGCGCGCGAAGGAAAAGGATTTTTCGGAAGTCGAGCGGCTCGCGCAGATCCTGCGCCGCCCGTTCGACGAACAACCCGAACACGAAGCCTACGCGGCGTTGCCGCCCGACTGGGCCGGGTCGCTCGAAGTGAGCTGCTCGTCCTGAGCCCGCAACCCGCGCATCTCGACCGACCGATCAGGAGAACCCCACATGTCCCACGATTCCGACGACAAGACCTTCCCGTACCAGAAGGACGACGCCGACCTGCGCCGCCGGCTCACGCCGATGCAGTACGAGGTCACGCAGCATGCGGCGACCGAGCGCGCGTTCACCGGCGAATACACCGATACGGAAGACGACGGCATCTACAAATGCGTCGTCTGCAGCACGCCGCTGTTCGAATCCGGTGCCAAATTCCACTCGGGCTGCGGCTGGCCCAGCTACTTCAAGCCGCTCAACGGCGAGGTGATCGACGAGAAGGTCGACTACTCGCACGGGATGGTGCGCGTCGAGGTGCGCTGCAACCACTGCGGCGCGCATCTGGGCCACGTGTTCGAGGACGGCCCGCGCGACAAGACCGGTTTGCGGTACTGCATCAATTCGGCTGCGTTAAACTTCGAGTCCCGACCCGAAAACGACTGAGCGGCGCCGGGCGGATCGGCGAGGTCGACCCTCGCCGGCAGGCCGGCCCCGGGCTGGCCGCCCCGATCCGCAACGGTGGTGCCTGGCGGGTCCCTACAACGGTGAAAGGCCGCGCGAGCGGCCTTTCACGCAGCTGCGAGCGCCATGAAATTCCTGTTCGATCTGTTTCCGATCATCCTGTTTTTTGTCGCCTTCAAGGTCTGGGGCATCTTTACCGCCACCGCCGTCGCGATCATCGCGACGCTGGCCCAGGTCGCGTGGGTCGCCTTCCGGCACCGGAAGGTCGACACGATGCTGTGGGTCAGCCTCGGCGTGATCGTCGTCTTCGGTGGCGCCACCCTCGTCCTGCATGACGAGAAATTCATTCAATGGAAGCCGACTGTGCTGTACTGGTTGTTTGCGATCGGGCTGCTCGCCGCGCGTTATGCGTTCAGCAAGAACCTGATCGAGAAGATGATGGGCAAGCAGCTCACGCTGCCGCCGCCCGTGTGGGACAGGCTGAACGTCGCATGGGCGCTGTTCTTCGCGGTGCTCGGCGTCGCGAACCTGTACGTGGTGCACAACTTCACCGAATCGCAATGGGTGAACTTCAAGCTGTTCGGTACGACGGGCGCGATGGTCGTGTTCATCATCCTGCAGAGCCTGTGGCTCACGAAATACCTGAAGGACGAGTGACATGACGGACGCCTTTCTCCACGCCTCGCCCGACGAACGCATCGCGCTGATCGAAGCGCGCCTCAACGCGGCGCTGGCGCCGCTGGCGCTTACCGTGCGCGACGACAGCGCGCAGCACGCGGGCCACGCCGGCGCATCCGCCGGCGGCCACTTCACGGTCACGATCGTGGCGGCCGCCTTCGCCGGCAAGCCGCGCGTCGCGCGGCACCGGCTGGTGTATGATGCGCTCGCTGATGCGATGCAGCGCGGCATTCACGCGCTCGCGATCGTGGCTTACACGCCCGAAGAATTCAACGAATCTTCAATCTAGTCTCATTAGGAATTCCCGATGATCCTGAAATCCCCCCGCCTGTGGGTCGCGGCGGCTGCTTTCGCAGCGGCACCGGCATTTGCCCAGAACATCGCCGTCGTCAACGGCACGCCGATTCCGAAGTCGCGCGCCGACGCGATGGTCGCGCAGCTCGTCCAGCAAGGCCAGGCCGACGGCCCGCAACTGCAGCAGGCCGTGCGCCAGGAACTCGTGAACCGCGAAATCCTGATGCAGGAAGCGATCCGCGAAGGCATCCCGAACCGTCCTGACGTGAAGGCGCAGGTCGCCGTCGCGCAGCAGACCGTCGTGCTGCGTTCGATGATCGAGAGCTTCCTGAAGAAGAACCAGCCGACCGACGCCGAAGTGAAGGCGCGCTACGACGACCTCGTCAAGGGCGCCGGCGGCAACCGCGAATACCACCTGCACCACATCCTCGTCAGCGACGAGCAGCAGGCGAAGGACCTGATCGCGAAGATCAAGGCCGGCGCGAAGTTCGAGGATCTCGCGAAGCAATACTCGAAGGATCCGGGCTCGGGCAAGAACGGTGGCGATCTCGACTGGTCCGACCCGAAGGCGTACGTGCCGGAATTCGCGGCGGCCGCGCAGAAACTGCAGAAAGGCCAGATGACCGACGCGCCGGTGAAGACGCAGTTCGGCTGGCACATCATCCGCGTCGACGACATCCGCGACATCGCCCCGCCGCCGCTCGAGCAGGTGAAGGCGCAGATCGCGCAGCAGCTCGTGCAGCAGAAGCTGCAGGCGTTCGAGGAAGGTCTGCGCCAGCAGGCGAAGATCCAGTAACGCCGGCGCGCGTCGCCCGTGCAACGCAAAGCCGCTCTTCGGAGCGGCTTTTTCTTGGGGTGCGCAGGAACATCAGCGCACGCGCGAAAAAAAGGCCGCTCCGAAGAGCGGCCTTTTCCGTACCGGACGTCACTCGCACTACGCGGGATAGAACACGTCGTGATAGCGCACGTCGCCCGACGGCCGCGATGCCGCTTCGTCGAATGACAGCGCGAGGAAATACTCGGGCGGCACGCCCGGAAACACGATGTCGCCGGAGGGCTCGAACCCGAAGCGCGCGTAGTATGCCGGCTCGCCGAGCACGACGCAGCCGCGCGCGCCGAGCCGGCACAACGCATCGAGCCCCGTGCGCACGAGCCCCGCGCCGATGCTCTGCCGCTGGCAATCGGGCAGCACCGCGAGCGGCGCGAGCCCGTACCACGACTGGCTGCCGGTTGCCGCGCCGCCGATCGTGACCGGCGAGAACGCGACGTGACCGATGATGCGCCCGTCGCGCTCCGCGACGAGCGACACGCTCAGCGCACCGTCCGCGCGCAGCGACTCGACGATACGCTGCTCGAACTGCCCGCCCTGCGGTTCACCCGCGAACGCCGCACGGATCACGCGGCCGATCGCGTCGGCCTCGCGCGCGCGCGTCGCGCAGCGTGACGACCTCGACCGGCGCGTGCGGATCGAACATCATCCGGATCAGCCGATCCAGCGGCGCGCGTTGCGGAACACGCGCATCCACGGGCTTGCCTCGCCCCAGCTTTCCGGGTGCCAGCTCATCGTGACCGTGCGATGCACGCGCTCCATGTGCGGCATCAGCACCGAGAAGCGGCCGTCGGCCGTCGTGACCGACGTGATGCCGGCCGGCGAGCCGTTCGGATTGAACGGATAGCGCTCGGTCGCTTCGCCGCGGTGGTCGACGAAACGCATCGCAACCGCGACGCGATCGATGTCGCCCTGCTGCGAGAAATCCGCATAGCCTTCGCCGTGCGCGACCGCGACCGGAATCCGCGAACCTTCCATGCCCGAGAAGAAGATCGACGGCGACTTCTCCACCTCGACGAACGAGAAGCGCGCCTCGAACTGCTCGGACTTGTTGCGCGTGAACTTCGGCCACGCCTCCGCGCCCGGGATCATCGACGCGATGCTCGACAGCATCTGGCAGCCGTTGCAGATGCCGAGGGCGAATGTGTCCGGACGCGCGAAGAACGCCGAGAACATGTCGGCAAGGTTCGCGTTGAAGCGGATCGTCTTCGCCCAGCCTTCGCCGGCGCCCAGCACGTCGCCGTACGAGAAGCCGCCGCACGCGACCGCACCCGCGAAATCGGCGAGCGTCGCACGGCCCGCGAGCAGGTCGCTCATGTGCACGTCGTGCGCGTCGAAGCCCGCGCGGTCGAACGCGTATGCCGTTTCCAGGTGCGAGTTCACGCCCTGCTCGCGCAGGATCGCGACGCGCGGCCGTGCGCCCGTCGCGATGAACGGCGCGGCGATGTCGTCGGCCGGATCGAAGCTCAGCACCGGCGAGATGCCCGGATCGGCCGCATCGAGCAGCGCGTCGTATTCGGCATCCGCGCAAGCGGGGTTGTCGCGCAGGCGCGCGATGCGCCAGCTCACTTCGCTCCATGCGCGATGGAGTTCGGTACGCGGTGCGTCGAAGATCTTCTTCGCGTCGCGGTACACCTCGATCACGTCGCGGTCGTTGACCGAGCCGATCACGTGCGAGCACGCCGACAGGCCGAATTCGCGCAGCGCGCCGAGCACCGCGTCGCGGTCGGACGCGCGCACCTGCACGACGGCGCCGAGTTCTTCCGAGAACAGCGCGCGCAGCGTGCGGTCCTCACGGCGGCCGCTCGTCTGCTTCGCCCAGTCCTTCGCGTCGCCGTAGTCGGACTCGTGGTTCGGGTCGAGCGTCAGCATGTCGACGTTCAGCGACACGCCCGCGTGGCCCGCAAACGCCATTTCGCACACCGTCGCCCACAGGCCGCCGTCCGAGCGGTCGTGGTACGCGAGCAGCTTGTCTTGCGCATTGAGCGACTGGATCGCGTTGAAGAAGCGCTTCAGGTCTTCGGCGTCGTCGACGTCCGGCGTCGTGTCGCCGACCTGCTGCGTGACCTGCGCGAAGATGCTGCCGCCCATCCGGTTCTTGCCGCGGCCGAGATCGATCGCGATCAGCACGCTGTCGCCCGCGTCGGCGATGCGGCGCAATTGCGGCGTCAGGTGGCGGCGCACGTCCTCGACCGGCGCGAACGCGGAGATGATCAGCGACACCGGCGACACCACTTCCTTCGCGACGCCCTGCTCGTCCCACTTCGTCTTCATCGACAGCGAATCCTTGCCGACCGGGATGCCGATCCCGAGTGCCGGGCACAGCTCCATGCCGATCGCCTTGACCGTGTCGAACAGCGCGGCGTCCTCGCCGGCCGTGCCGCACGCGGCCATCCAGTTCGCCGACAGCTTCAGCTTGTCGAGCGACGCGATCGGCGCGCTCGCGATGTTCGTGATCGCTTCGCCGACGGCCATGCGGCCCGACGCCGGCGCGTCGATCACCGCGAGCGGCGTGCGCTCGGCCATCGTCATCGCCTCGCCCTTGAAGCCCGCGTAGTCGAGCGCGGTAACCGCGCAGTCGGCCACGGGCACCTGCCACGGGCCGACCATCTGGTCGCGCACCGACGTGCCGCCGACCGTACGGTCGCCGATCGTGATCAGGAACGACTTGCTGCCGACCGTCGGATGCTTCAGCACGTCGACCGCGACTTCCGACAGCGCGATGCCGGTCACGTCGACCGGTGCGCGCTCGGTCGTCACGCGCGTGACGTCGCGATGCATGCGCGGCGGCTTGCCGAGCAGCACTTCCATCGGCATGTCGACCGGGTATTCGTCCGCACCCTTCGCCTCGTCGTCGACGAGCTTAAGCTGGCGCTCGTCGGTCGCGACACCGACCACCGCGAACGGGCAGCGCTCACGTGCGCAGATCGCCTCGAAGCGCGGCAGATCGGCCGGCGCGATCGCCAGCACGTAGCGCTCCTGCGCTTCGTTCGACCAGATTTCGCGCGGCGACAGGCCCGATTCCTCGAGCGCGACCTTGCGCAGTTCGAAGTGCGCGCCCTTGCCCGCGCCGTCGACGATTTCCGGGAACGCGTTCGACAGGCCGCCCGCGCCGACGTCGTGGATGCTCAGGATCGGGTTTTCCGCGCCGAGCTGCCAGCAGCCGTTGATCACTTCCTGCGCGCGACGCTCGATTTCCGGGTTGCCGCGCTGTACCGAGTCGAAGTCGAGCTCGGCCGTGTTCGCGCCGGTCGCCATCGAGCTCGCGGCGCCGCCGCCCATCCCGATCCGCATGCCGGGGCCGCCGATCTGGATCAGCAGCGAGCCGGCCGGCACGTCGTGCTTGTGCGTGTGCTGGTCCGCGATGTTGCCGAGGCCGCCCGCGATCATGATCGGCTTGTGATAGCCGTGCACCTTCCCGCCGACGTTCTGCTCGTACACGCGGAAGTAGCCGCCGAGGTTCGGGCGGCCGAATTCGTTGTTGAACGCGGCGCCGCCGAGCGGGCCGTCGATCATGATCTGCAGCGGCGATGCGATGCGGTCCGGACGGCCGTACGGGCCGTGCGCGTCGTTCGGGTTGCGCTCGCCGACCGGCTGTGCCGCGTCACGTGCGTTTTCCCACGACTGGCGGGCGTCCGGCAGGTCGAGGTTCGACACGGTGAAGCCCGTCAGGCCGGCCTTCGGACGCGCGCCGCGGCCCGTCGCGCCTTCGTCGCGGATCTCGCCGCCCGCGCCGGTCGCCGCACCCGGGAACGGCGAGATCGCCGTCGGGTGATTGTGCGTCTCGACCTTCATCAGCGTGTGCGTGAGCTCGGTGTGGCGGCCGTAGCGCTCACCCGGCTCGCCGGCCGTGCCCGCGTTGCGCGGGAACCAGCGCTCGGCTTCGGCGCCGACCATGATCGACGAGTTGTCCGAATACGCGACGATCGTGCCCTGCGGGTTCAGCTTTTCGGTGTTGCGGATCATCGCGAACAGCGACATGTCCTGCGCTTCGCCGTCGATCGTCCACTGCGCGTTGAAGATCTTGTGGCGGCAGTGCTCGCTGTTCGCCTGCGCGAACATCATCAGTTCGACGTCGGTCGGGTTGCGTTCGAGTTTGCGGAACGCGTCGACCAGGTAGTCGATCTCGTCGTCGGCGAGCGCGAGGCCCAGCTCGACGTTCGCACGCTCCAGCGCGCCGCGGCCCACGCCCAGCACGTCGACGGTCTCGAGCGGCTTGGCCGGCAGCTCGTCGAACAGGTGCTTCGCGTCGTCGCGCGCCGCGACCACGCTTTCGGTCATCCGGTCATGCAGCGCGGCCGCGACGGCTGCGCGCGCGTCGTCCGACAGCGCCTTCTTGCCGCCGAGCAGGCCCGACTTCAGCGTGACCGTGAATTCGACGCCGCGCTCGATGCGGCGCACCTGCGTGAGGCCGCAGTGCTGCGCGATGTCGGTCGCCTTGCTCGCCCACGGCGAAACCGTGCCGAAGCGCGGCAGCACGACGAACGTCTCGACCGCGCCCTTCTCGGCTGCCGGCTGGAACGGCTCGCCGTAGTGCATCAGCGCGTCGATGCGCGTGCTGTCGTCGGCCGACAGCGGCTCGGCCGCATTGACGAAGTGCAGGAACTGCCCGCGCACCGCGACGATGTTGGCGTCGATTTGCCTGAGCGTGTCGAGCAGACGGGTTTGACGGAAATCGGAGAGGGCCGAAGCGCCGGGAAAACACGAGAAGTGAGCCATGGGCTGGACTGACGTCGATGAGTCGCGCGAGGTGGCGACGTGGGGCGAAAGGAAGGCTGTAATTATACCCGGAAGTCGGGCGCCCAAGACTGGCCGATCGGTAGTCCGCGTGCACCGCATCGGTGCCCCGGTGCCTGCCGCGCACAGCCGCCCGCCGGGCCGGCCCGCGCGGGTACGGGCGCCGGCCGCCGTGGTGCGGCTGCACGGCGCATGCTCGCCCGACGCCGGTTCACGCGATTTTGGCGCTATCATTCCGGGTTCACCGGGCCGGGGCCCTCAGCGAATCCTCACCGGGCGGCGTGCGCGCCGCCCGTCATCGAAGCAATCCATGGATGTCATCGTCATCGGCGGCGGAATCAGCGGCGTCGCCACCGCCTACCAGCTGCGCGCGGCCGGCCATCGCGTGTGCGTGGTCGAACGCCACGCGACCGTCGCGCAGGGTGCGACCTACGGCGACGGCGGCGCACTGCTGCCGAGCCCGCTCGACGTCTGGTTCGGCCCGACCTTCATGCGCCAGCGCCAGCCGCGCGACAGCGGCATCGTCTACAAGCCGGGCTTGAACGGCGGCGTGCGCCGCTTCGTCAAGCAGCTCGGCACGCTGCGCGAGCCCGACGCGTTCGCCGCGCAGTACGCGCGGCTGCGCCCGCTGATCGACGCGTCGCGCGACACGCTCGCCGACATCGAGGCGCGCCTCGAACTCGAATTCGAGCAGAAGCCCGGCATCCTGCACGTGGTGCGCGACCCGCGCGACTGGGACGCGCTGCAGCCCGCGCTCGACTTGCTGCGCACGCTCGACCAGCCGTACCGCACGCTCACCGCCGACGAATGCGCGGCGCTCGAACCGTCGGTGCCGGCCGAGCCCGGCTTCGCCGGCGGCGTGCTGCTCGAAACCGAACGCACCGGCAACTGCCCGCTGTTCGCGAAACTGGTCAAGCAGACGCTCGACGAGCACGGCGTGCAGTTCCGCTTCGGCGCGGACGTCGCCGCGATCCGCGTCGACAACGGCCGCGCCGCGGTCGAGCTCGTGCCGTCCGGCCACCGGACCGCGGCCAAGGCGCGCGAGGTCGACGTGATGTCCGCCGACGCGATCGTGGTCGCCGCCGGCGCCGGCAGCGTGCCGCTGCTCGACAAGCTCGGCTGGCGCCTGCCGCTGCACCCGGTGCGCGTCCACACGCTCACCGCGCCGGTCGCGTACGAAGAACACGCGCCGCACCTGAGCGTCGTCGATTCGATCAAGCGGATCTCGATCACGCGCACCCATCAGCGGCTGCGCATCGGCGGCGGCGCCGTGCTGCAGAGCCTCGCCGACACCGCGAAACCGCTCGCCGAGCCGCTGTCCGAGGCCGCGCTCGCGCTGCTCGGCCAGGCCGTCCACGACTGGGTGCCGGGCGCCGCCAAAATCTCGGCCGCGCTGTCGTGGCAGGGCATGCAGCTGCTGTCGCCGGACGGCCTGCCCGTCGTGGGTCCGACCCCGCATCCGCGCGTGTTCGTCAATTTCGGCCATGGCCCGACCGGCTGGGGGCTCGCATGCGGGTCTGCTAAAGTGGTGGCCGACTACCTGGGCGGCGACGCCCGGCAGTGGCCCGCCGACACGCTCGCCGCGCTCGGCGCCGGCCGCTTCACGACCTGACCGCCGCGGGTTCGCCCCGTGGCGGCATCCTTGCCAGCCGCCACGATCCCGCGATGACCGCTACCCGCCCGCTTCCCGATTCCGATCCGATCGCGCTGCTGCGCGTCGCCGACCTGCGCGCGGCCGAAGCCGACGCCGCCGCGGCACTGCCGCCGCACACGCTGATGGGCCGCGCAGGCGCCGCCGCCGCGCACTGGCTGTCCGAGCGCGCCGCCGGCGACGACCGCCCCGTCTGGTTCGCGGTCGGCCCCGGCAACAACGGCGGCGACGCACTGGTGGCCGCCGCGCACCTCCAGCAGCTCGGCGTCGCGACGCAGGCATGGATGCCGGTACCGGTCAAACCGGACGATGCGCAATGGGCGCTCGGCCTCGCACGCTCGTCCGGCGTGCCGCTGTCGGCCTCACCGCCCGCCTCGCTGGACGAATTCGCGTGGGTCGTCGACGGGCTGTTCGGCATCGGGCTGGGCCGCGCGCTCGACGGCGCATTCGCCGAACAGGCCGAACGCATCGCCGCGCATGCACGCAACGGCGGCCACGTACTCGCACTCGACGTGCCGAGCGGGCTCGACAGCGATACCGGCCGGATCGTCGGCGCGGGCGTCGCCGTCGCGGCCACCCACACGCTCACCTTCATCGGCGCGAAACCGGGCCTGTACACGGGCGACGGCCGCGACCTCGCCGGCGAGGTCGACGTCGCCTCGCTCGACGTCGCGCCGCCGGCCGCACCGGCCATCGTGCTGAATGCGCCCGCGCGATTCGCCACGGCGCTGCCCGCACGCGCGTTCTCATCCCACAAGGGCACGTACGGCAGCCTTGCGGTACTCGGCGGCGATACCGGCATGTGCGGCGCGCCGATCCTGGCCGCGCGCGCCGCGCTGTTCGCGGGCGCCGGCAAGGTGCACGTCGGCTTCCTCGGCGCCGGCGCGCCGCCGTACGATCCGCCCTTCCCCGAACTGATGCTGCACCCGGCCGACAGCCTCGATCTCGACGCGATGACCGCGATTGCCGCCGGTTGCGGGCTCGGCACGCGCGAGGCCGCGGCGACGCTCGTGCGCGACGTGCTCACGCACGACGCCGCGACGCTGCTCGATGCCGACGCACTGAATCTCGTCGCGACGCATGCGGATCTCGCGGCCGCCGTCGCCGCACGCGGCGCGCGCGGCAATCCGTGCGTGCTGACGCCGCATCCGCTCGAAGCCGCGCGGCTGCTCGGCAGCGACACGGCCACCGTGCAGCGGGATCGCATCGCGGCCGCGCAAGCGCTTGCGGCACGTCATGCGGCGATCGTCGTGCTGAAAGGCTCGGGCACGGTGATTGCGGCACCCGACGGCCGCGTGACGATCAACCCGACCGGCAACGCGGCGCTGGCCACGGGCGGCACCGGCGACGTGCTCGGCGGCCTGATCGGAGCCCTGCTCGCGCAGCGCGTCGCGCCGTACGAAGCAGCGCTCGCGGGCGTCTACCTGCACGGGCTCGCGGCCGACACGCTGACCGCGAACGGCATCGGCCCGGCCGGGCTCACCGCGGGCGAACTCGCCCCGATGGTGCGCACGCTGATCAATCGCCTTTTTTATCCGTCGCCGCGCGCCGACACGTAACGCCGCTATACTGACTGCCCCGCCGCACGGCGGGCCCTCTCGTCCGCCGGCCTTCCGATCCCGATGAGCCGGCGCGGCATTCCTCCCGATTCACGCTTCACTCGAACCGCCATGACGCTGAATTCGCTCCCCGCCTGGACTGCCCTTCAATCCCACTTCGAACAAATCCGTCACGCCCGCCTGCGCGACTGGTTCGCGCCGGAACACGACCGCGCGCCGACCCGCGCCGAGCGCTTCACGATTCCGGGCGGCGGTCTCGCGGCCGATTTCTCGAAGAACCGCATCAACGACGAAACGCTGCGCCTGCTCGTGCAGCTTGCGCGCGACGCAGGTGTCGAAGCGCGCCGCGACGCGATGTTCGCGGGCGAGATCGTCAACCCGACCGAAGGCCGCGCGGCATTGCATACCGCGCTGCGCGCGACCGACCCGCAAGCGCCGTTCCACGCGCAGGTGAGCGCCGAGCGCGCGAAGATGGCGACGTTCGCGCGCGCCGTGCGCAGCGGCACGTGGACGGGCTACACGGGCAAGCGCATCCGTCACGTGATCAACATCGGCATCGGCGGCTCCGATCTCGGGCCGAAGATGGTCGTGCATGCGCTGCATCACGTCGCGACGCCGGAAATCTCGACCCACTTCGTGTCGAACGTCGACGGCGCCGATCTCGCGCGCGTGCTCGAACAGGTCGATCCCGAGGAAACGCTCGCGATCATCGTGTCGAAGACCTTCACGACGCTCGAGACGATGACGAACGCCCGCTCGCTGCGCGACTGGTTCGTCGCGCGCGGCTGCCCCGAGGACGCGCTGTCGAAGCACTTCGTCGGCGTGTCGGCAAATCCGGCCGAAGTCGTGAAGTTCGGCATCGCCGCGGAAAACGTGTTCGAAATGTGGGACTGGGTCGGCGGCCGCTATTCGCTGTGGTCGGCGGTCGGCCTGTCGATCATGATCGCGATCGGCCCCGAGCAGTTCGACGAGCTGCTGGCCGGCGCGAACGACATGGACCGCCATTTCCGCGAAGCGCCGCTGGAGCGCAACCTGCCGGTGCTGCTCGGCCTGATCGGCATCTGGTACCGGAATTTCTTCGGTTCGCAGAGCTATCTCGTCGCGCCGTACTCGGAAGCGCTGCACTACCTGCCGTCGTACCTGCAGCAGCTCGAAATGGAGAGCAACGGCAAATCCGCGCGCCTGGACGGCACCTTCGTCGATTACCCGACGTCGGCCGTCACGTGGGGCGAGCCGGGCACCAACGGCCAGCATGCGTTCTTCCAGATGCTGCACCAGGGGCCGACGATCGTGCCGATCGACTTCATCGCGGTGCTGACGCCCGAGCATCCGCTCGCGAGCCATCATCCGAAGCTGCTCGCGAACTGCTTCGCGCAGAGCGAGGCACTGATGCTCGGCCGCACCCTTGAAGAAGCGCGCAAGGTCGCCGGGCCCGGCAAGGAGGCGCTCGCGCCGCACCTGACGTTCCCCGGCAATCGCCCGACCACGACGCTGCTCGTCGATGCGCTGACGCCGCGCACGCTCGGCGCGCTGATCGCGCTTTACGAACACAAGGTGCTCGTGCAGGCCACGGTGTGGGACATCAATCCGTTCGACCAGTGGGGCGTCGAGCTCGGCAAGATTCTCGGCAAGGTGGTGGAAGCCGACCTGTCGGCCGAATCGGTCGATCCCGCGAAGCACGACTCGTCGACCACGGCGCTGATCGAGCGCGCCCGCGCGGCGCTGAAGCGCTGACGCAACGGCGCGATGCCCGTGCCGGCCACGCAGTACCCGCTGCGTGGCCGGCAGATGAATCGCCGCGCGGCGCTATGCCGTGTGCGGCGCGACGATACGTCCGGTGTCGAGCGTGACGGTCGTCGCGCAGCGGCGCGCGAGTTCGGCATCGTGCGTGACGAGCACGAGCGTGGCGCCGTGCGTGCGGTTCAGTTCGAACATCAGGTCGATGACCGCATGGCCCGTCGCGGCGTCGAGACTGCCGGTCGGCTCGTCGGCAAACAGGATCGCCGGACGCGTGACGAACGCGCGCGCCAGCGCGACGCGTTGCTGCTCGCCGCCCGACAACAGCTTCGGATAATGCGCGGTGCGTTCGCCGAGCCCGACCTGCACAAGCAGCGCGCGGGCGCGGTCGGCGGCATCGCGCGCGCTGATGCCGCCCTGCAGCTCGAGCGGCAGCATCACGTTCTCGAGCGCCGTCAGGTGCGGCATCAGCTGGAACGACTGGAACACGAACCCGACCGCGCCGTTGCGCAGCGCGGCGCGCTCGTCCTCGTCGAGCTGGTCGAGCGCACGGCCGAGCAGGCGAACCGTGCCGCTCGTCGCGCTGTCCAATCCTGCGAGCAGGCCGAGCAGCGTCGATTTACCCGACCCCGACGCGCCGACGATCGCAAGGCTGCTGCCCGGCCGCACGGCAAGCGTGATGCCGTCGAGGATCGTCAGCTCGCCCGTCGCATCGGCGACCCGCTTGCACACGTCATGGACTTCGATGATCGGATCGGTAATCTTGAACATGGACACGACATTTCGCTGGAAAAGACGCACGGCGGCTGCCGCGCTGCTGGGCACCCTGCTGGCCGTCACCGTGCCGGCACGCGCCGCGACGGCGCCCGCATCGAGCCAGCCCGTGATCGTCGTGCTCGGCGACAGCCTGTCGGCCGAATACGGGCTGCCGCGCGACACCGGCTGGGTGGCGCTGCTACGGCAACGGCTCACGACCGAGCGAATCGATTATAGCGTCGCGAACGCCAGCGTCAGCGGCGACACCACGAGCGGCGGCCGTGCGCGGCTGCCCGCGGTGCTGCAGCGGCTCAAGCCGTCGATCGTGGTCATCGAGCTCGGTTCGAACGATGCGCTGCGCGGCGTGCCGCTCGCGACGACCGAGCAGAACCTGCGCGACATCATCGCCGGCGCGCGGCGCGCACAGGCCAGGGTCGTGCTGGTCGGCATGTACGTGCCACCCAATTACGGCCCCGACTACACGCAGAAGTTCCACGCCGTCTACACGCGACTGTCGGAGGATCTCGGCGTGCCGCTCGTGCCTTTCCTGCTGGCCGGCATCGAGAACAAGCCCGAGATGTTCCAGGCCGACCAGATGCATCCCGCGCAGCAGGCGCAGGGCATTCTGCTCGACAACGTGTGGCCGGCGCTGAAGCCGTTGCTCGGCAAGCCGCGCGGCTGACGCCACCACCCTGCCGGAAAACAAAAAGCCCCGCTCGAAGCGGGGCTTTTCGGGTTGCTTGCGCAACGATGCTCAGTTGTCGCCGTCCTGCTTCTGGCTGGACGTCGAACCGTACAGCTTCACCTTCGAGCGATCGCGCAGCGCGCTGAGATAGGCTTCGCCTTCGCTCTGTGCGTCGACCTGCGCCATTTGCTGCTGCGCGGCCGCCAGTTGCTGCGGATCGACCGCCGAACCGGGGATCACCGAGTTCACGCGGTAGATCGCGTAGCCGTCCGCGCCGAGATCGACACCGACGTAGGCCGGCAGCGTCTTCGCATCGACCTTGTAGACGGCGCTCAGTGCAGCCGGCGTCAGGCCTTGCGACTGCGTGCGCGACACCTTCTGCGCAGCCGAGAACCCGTCGGCCGACTTCGACTTCTGCAGCTCGGCGAGCTTCGCCGCGCCATCCTTCTTCGCGAGTTCCGCGGCCTGCTCGGCGACGACCTTCTGGCGCACGACGTCCTTGATCGCATCGAGTGCCGGCACGGCAGCCGGCTTGTAGTCGGTCACGCGCGCCGAGATCAGCGTGTTGTTGCCGACGTCGATCGCCTGCGTGTTGTTCTGGCTCTTCACCGAGTCGTTCGCGAACACGGCGGCCAGGAACTTCGGATTGTTCAGCGGGCTCGTCGGCGGCAGCTGCGGATTCGGCGTCGGCGTGACGGAGGCCGTCTGGATCGTCAGCTTGTACTTGTCCGCGGCCGGCTGCAGCGTCTTCGCCTTTTCGTACACGGTCGACGTGAAGCCTTCCGCGTTGTCCGTGAACGCCTTCGATGCGTACTGCTGCTTCAGGCTGGCTGCGATCTCGTCCTTCACTTCCGCGAACGGCTTGACGGCTGCCGGCTTCACTTCGGTCGCCTTCAGGATGTGGAAGCCGAGATCCGATTGCACGACACCGCTCACGTCACCCTGCTTGAGTGCGAACGCAGCATCGTCGAACGCCTTGCCGCCTGCCGTCGAGCCGCGCGTGATGAAGCCGAGGTCGCCGCCCTTCGCTGCCGACGGCGCGTCCTGCGAGTTTTTCTGCGCGATCTGCGCGAACTGGTCCGGATGCGCCTTCACGTCGGCGAGCAGTTGCTCGGCCTTCGTCTTCGCCGCCGCCTTGTCGGCCGCGCTGGCGCTGCCCGGCGCCGCGATGAAGATGTGGCTCACGCGCACCTGCGCTTCGGTGCGGAAGTGCGTCGGGTTGTCGTCGTAGAACTTCTTGATGTCGGCATCGGTCGGCTGCGCGCTTGCTGCCGCCGCGGCCGGCGAATAGACGAGGTACTGGATCGTCGCGGTCTCCGGCGTCGCGAAGCTCTGCTTGTGCGCGTCGTAGTACGCGGTGAGCTGTGCATCGGTCGGCTGGACCTTCGCCGCGAAGTCGCTCGTCTTCAGCACCAGCGCCTGCACGTCGCGCTGCTGCGCGGCGAGTTCGGACAGACGTTGCGCGAGGCTCTTCGGCGTGAATGCGCTCGACACGATGCTGGCCGGAATCTGCTGCAGCGACAGGCTGTAGCGCACGCGCTCCTGGTACTGCTCGGGCGTCATCCCCTGGAACGACAGCAGCTGCGCATAGCGCTCGACGTCGATCGAACCGTCGGGCTTCTTCAGCGCCGCGATCATCGGGTCGCTCATCAGCGCATCGCGCACGGCGTTGTCGGAGGCGGTGAGGTGGAGACGCTGCGTCTCGTCGGCCAGCACGCGTTGCTGGATCAGGCCGTCGAGCACCTGCTTGCGATGCTCGGGCGTATCGAACATCTTGATGTCGAACTGCCCGCCGAGCGCCTGGCGCGCCTGGTCGATCTGCTGGCGGAACGCGCCGTCGAATTCGACCCGCGTGATCTTGTGCCCGTTGACTGCCGCGACGTTCGCACTGTCGTCGAAGAAGCCGCGGAAGCCTTGGATCCCGACGAAACCCAGCCCCGGCAACACGATCAGGAGCAGGAGCGCCATCATCAGGCGCTGGTGATTACGGAAGAAATCGAGCATGCGTGACGGGAAAATTGGACAAAACGTCCGATATTACAACATACGGGGTGGGACGGGAGAAAAGCAGGCGTGCTGGGTGCGGGCGAAACCGGAATCACTCGACGGTACAAATGAAAAAGCCCGCGCAAGGCGGGCTTTTTCATTTTCTGGCGGAGCGGACGGGACTCGCCTACATCCTGCAGGCCGCGGATGCGCGTGCACGCGCATCCCTTCGAGTCCCGCCGGAAGCCGCGCAGGCGGCTTCCTCCGCTCCGCGGCCACGCGCCCGCCAGCGGGCGCAATCGACGACGCAAATGAAAAAGCCCGCACAAGGCGGGCTTTTTCATTTTTTTGGCGGAGCGGACGGGACTCGAACCCGCGACCCCCGGCGTGACAGGCCGGTATTCTAACCGACTGAACTACCGCTCCTTGGTCTGGCTGAATCGGGAAACTGGTGGGTGCTGAGGGGTTCGAACCCCCGACCTACGCCTTGTAAGGGCGCCGCTCTACCAGCTGAGCTAAGCACCCGTTTCCGATTCGTTCTGACTGCGATCTGCGTTTCCGCATCAACAACCAGCGAGCCCGCAAGTTTAATTCATCCCCGATCATTTTGCCAAGCCCGTCCGCGAATTTTTTTAAACGCTCGCGCACGCGTTTTCAAGATGCATAAAAAAACCCGCGGACACGCCGCGGGTTTTTGTGAACAACCGTCAGCAACGACGGCGCTCAGGGTCTCAGTGCTTGACGACTTCCGTCGAGCCGGCATCCTTCGCCGCCTCGCCGACCGGCGCCGCTGCCTTCGCTTCTTCTTCCGGCGGCAGCGGAGTCGGCGAACGCTCGAGCGCGAGCTCCAGCACCTTGTCGATCCAGCGGACCGGCACGATCTCGATCGCGTTCTTCACGTTGTCCGGAATGTCCGCGAGATCCTTCACGTTCTCTTCCGGAATCAGCACGAGCTTGATGCCGCCGCGATGCGCAGCCAGCAGCTTTTCCTTCAGCCCGCCGATCGGCAGCACTTCGCCGCGCAACGTGATTTCGCCCGTCATCGCGACATCGGCACGCACGGGGATACCCGTCAGCACCGACACCAGCGCGGTCGTCATCGCACCGCCTGCGGACGGACCGTCCTTCGGCGTCGCGCCTTCCGGCACGTGGATGTGGATGTCCTGCTTCTCGAACGCTTCGTCCTTGATGCCCAGACGGCGCGAACGCGAGCGCACGACCGAACGCGCCGCCTCGACCGACTCCTTCATCACGTCGCCGAGCGAACCCGTACGGATCACGTTGCCCTTGCCCGGCATCACCGCGGCTTCGATCGTCAGCAGATCGCCGCCGACTTCCGTCCACGCAAGACCCGTGACCTGACCGACCTGGTTTTCCTTCGCCGCGAGGCCGAAGTCGTACTTGCGCACGCCCAGGAACGTATCGAGGTTCTCGCCGTCGACCTTGATCGCGCCCGATGCCTTCTTCAGCAGCAGCATCTTCACGACCTTGCGGCAGATCTTCGACACTTCCCGCTCGAGCGAACGCACACCGGCTTCGCGCGTGTAGTAGCGGATGATGTCGCGGATCGCCTGTTCGGTGACGTCGATCTCGCCGTCCTTCAGCCCGTTGTTCTTCTTCTGCTTCGGCAGCAGGTAACGCTGGGCGATGCTGACCTTCTCGTCTTCCGTGTAACCCGACAGACGGATCACTTCCATCCGGTCGAGCAGCGGCGGCGGGATGTTCAGCGAGTTCGACGTCGCAACGAACATCACGTCCGACAGATCGAAGTCGACTTCGATGTAGTGATCGGCGAACGTGTGGTTCTGTTCCGGATCGAGCACTTCGAGCAGCGCCGACGACGGATCGCCGCGGAAATCCATGCCCATCTTGTCGACCTCGTCGAGCAGGAAGAGCGGATTGCGCACGCCGACCTTCGTCAGGCTCTGCAGGATCTTGCCCGGCATCGAACCGATGTACGTACGGCGGTGACCGCGGATCTCGGCTTCGTCACGCACGCCACCGAGCGCCATCCGGACGAACTTGCGGTTCGTCGCACGGGCGATCGACTGGCCGAGCGAGGTCTTGCCGACACCCGGAGGCCCGACGAGGCACAGGATCGGCGCCTTGACCTTGTCCACGCGCTGTTGCACCGCGAGATACTCGAGGATCCGTTCCTTGACCTTCTCGAGGCCGAAGTGATCCTCGTCGAGCACCTGCTCGGCGTTCGACAGGTCGTTGTTGACCTTGCTCTTCTTGCGCCACGGCAGGCCGATCAGCGTGTCGATGTAGTTGCGCACGACGGTCGCTTCCGCCGACATCGGCGACATCAGCTTCAGCTTCTTCAGCTCGGCGTCGGCCTTCTTCTTGGCTTCCTTCGGCATGCGCGCGGCGTTGATGCGCTTCTCGAGTTCCTCGAGATCCGCACCTTCCTCGCCTTCGCCCAGTTCCTTCTGGATCGCCTTGACCTGCTCGTTCAAGTAGTACTCGCGCTGGCTCTTTTCCATCTGGCGCTTCACGCGCCCGCGGATGCGCTTTTCGACCTGCAGGATATCGATCTCGGCTTCGAGTTGCGCGAGCAGGTGCTCGAGGCGCTCGATGACCGGGAACATCTCGAGGATGTGCTGCTTCTGGTCGAGCTTCAGCGGCAGGCGCTCGGCGATCATGTCGGCGAGGCGGCCTGCTTCGTCGATGCCCGACAGCGACGTGAGGATCTCCGGCGGGATCTTCTTGTTCAGCTTCACGTACTGGTCGAACTGCGACACGATCGCGCGGCGCAGCGCTTCCGTTTCAGCGCTGTCGGCGTGATCGGGTTCGAGCGGCATCACGTCGCAGGAGAACTGCGTCTCCTGTTCTTCGATCGACAACGCCTTCGCGCGCTGCAGGCCCTCGACGAGCACCTTCACGGTGCCGTCCGGCAGCTTCAGCATCTGCAGGATGTTGGCGATACAACCGACCTCGTACATGTCCTTTTCGGTCGGTTCGTCCTTGGCCGCGGTTTTCTGGGCGACGAGCATGATGTGCTTGCCGCCTTCCATCGCTGCTTCGAGGGCCTTGATCGATTTCGGCCGGCCCACGAAGAGCGGAATCACCATGTGCGGGAAAACGACGACATCCCGCAGCGGCAGCAGCGGGAGCGTGATGCGTTCCGGCGGGAGAAGTTGGGTGCCTGACATTTCATTTCCCCATGAGTGGAATCAATTGTTCGGTAATTGAGGCCGCCACAACGAATTGCAAGCCTTCAAGTGCGGGAAATATTCGGTAAGAAAGTAACCACCGCGTGTCGAGTCAGAGTTACCCACAAGATAAACGAAAAAAAGCCGCCCACGGACTCATGAACGGCCTTTTTCGCAGAACATCGTCGGCAAGCCGGTCAGTTCGAACCCGCCACCTTCGGCGTGTCCTCGTAGATCAGCAAAGGCTTGCCGTCGCCATCGATGACGTTCTCGTCGATGATGACCTTGCTGACCCCTTTCATCGTCGGCAGCTCGTACATCACGTCGAGCAACGCCTGTTCGATGATCGAACGCAAACCGCGCGCGCCGGTCTTGCGGCGGATCGCCTTGCGGGCGACTGCCTGCAACGCGCCCGGCCGGATCTCGAGCTCGACGCGCTCCATCGCGAACAGCTTGTGATACTGCTTGACGAGCGCATTCTTCGGCTCGACCAGGATCTTCATCAGCGCGGCTTCGTCGAGCTTGCCGAGCGTCGCGACCACCGGCAGGCGGCCGATCAATTCGGGGATCAGACCGAATTTGATCAGGTCTTCCGGTTCCGTTTCGCGCAGCACTTCGCCCGCGTCGCGTTCCTGCTTGCTCTTGACCGTCGCGCCGAAGCCGATGCCGGTTTTCTCGGTGCGATCGGTGATCACCTTTTCGAGACCGTCGAACGCGCCGCCGCAGATGAACAGGATGTTGGTCGTGTCGACCTGGATGAAATCCTGGTTCGGGTGCTTGCGGCCGCCCTGCGGCGGCACCGATGCCATCGTGCCCTCGACGAGCTTCAGCAGCGCCTGCTGGACGCCCTCGCCCGACACGTCGCGCGTGATGGACGGGTTGTCCGACTTGCGGCTGATCTTGTCGATTTCGTCGATGTAGACGATCCCGCGCTGGGCCTTGTCGACCTCGTAGTTGCAGTTCTGCAACAGCTTCTGGATGATGTTCTCGACGTCCTCGCCGACGTAGCCGGCTTCGGTCAGCGTCGTCGCATCGGCGATCACGAACGGCACGTTCAGCAACCGCGCGAGCGTCTGCGCGAGCAGCGTCTTGCCGGAGCCCGTCGGGCCGATCAGCAGGATGTTGCTCTTCGACAGCTCGACGTCGTCCTTCTTGTCGAGATGCTTCAGGCGCTTGTAGTGGTTGTACACGGCCACCGCGAGGATTTTCTTCGCGCGCTCCTGGCCGATCACGTACTGATCGAGGATGTCGCGAATTTCCTGCGGGCTCGGCAGATCCGACCGGGACAGGCTGGCCTCGACGCCGGCGGCAGCCGCCTCGTCGCGAATGATCTCGTTGCAGAGGTCGATACATTCATCGCAGATGAACACCGACGGGCCCGCGATGAGTTTTTTCACCTCATGCTGGCTTTTCCCGCAAAACGAGCAATACAACAGCTTCTCGCTGTTCGAACCTTTTTTGTCCGCCATGAATGTAGAGCCTCCGGACAGGTAAATGACATGATACGCCGAATGCTCCGGACGCCGCGCCTAGGGCGCGACCGGAGCCGGCTGGATGTGCTTGCCGCAGATGCTCAAGGGCGTTCGGGACAGCAGGGGCCGCCGGACGAAACGGGGCGGCACCCCACTTATGCTCACGGGCGCTTCAGCAGCACCTGATCGATCAGCCCGTACGCCTTCGCGTCCTCGCTCGACATGAAGTTATCACGGTCGGTGTCGCGCGCGATGCGCTCGACGTCCTGGCCCGTGTGCTGCGCGAGCAGTTGGTTCAACCGCTCCTTCAGGTAGAGGATTTCGCGCGCCTGGATCTCGATGTCGGACGCCTGGCCGCGCGCGCCGCCGAGCGGCTGGTGAATCATCACGCGCGAGTTCGGCAGTGCAAAGCGCTTGCCCTTCGCACCCGATGCGAGCAGGAATGCGCCCATGCTGGCCGCGAGGCCCATGCACAGCGTCGACACGTCCGGCTTGATGAACTGCATCGTGTCGTAGATCGCCATGCCGGCCGACACCGAGCCGCCCGGGCTGTTGATGTAGAGGCTGATGTCCTTGTCGGGATTCTCGCTCTCCAGGAACAGCAATTGCGCGACCACGAGGTTGGCGGTCTGGTCGTTCACTTCGCCGACCATGAACACCAGGCGCTCCTTCAGGAGACGCGAGTAGATATCGTACGAACGCTCGCCGCGGCCGCTCGTTTCGACGACGATCGGCACCAGCCCCAGCGCTTGCGCCTCGAAACCCTGCGGCGCGTTCGAAGCAAGCATGTCCAGCAATTCAGCGCGAGTGATCATTCAATGAACCTTGTTCGAATGGAAAATTGAACGGAAGGAAGCCGCCCGCTCAATCGCCATATTAATGGCAACCGTGCGCTTGACGTAAAAACGGCGTGCGGGCCGTCGCTCCGACAGCCGGCACGCCGCTAGAGCAGCACTTACGCTTGCGCCGATGCGCTCGCGAGTGCCTCGAAGCTCACTTCCTTGTCCGTCACCTTCGCCTTGCCCAGCACGAAATCGACGACGTTGCTTTCAACGACGAACGCTTCCATCTCGGCGAGGCGCTGCTGGTTGGAATAATACCAGCGGACCACTTCCTTCGGGTCTTCGTAGCTCTTCGCGAACTCGTCGACTTCCGCGCGGATCTGTTCCGGCTTCGCTTCCAGGCCGTTCGCCTTCACCAGCTCGGCCAGCACGAGGCCCAGCTTCACGCGACGCTCGGCCTGCTCGGCGAACATTTCCGCCGGGATCGGTGCGTCCTTCGCGTTCGGCACGCCGCGCTGCGCCAGATCCTGGCGAGCCATTTCGACGAGGCGTTGCTGGTCCTGCTCGATCAGCGCCTTCGGCACGTCGAGTTCGGAGATCTTCAGCAGCGCGTCCATCACCTGGTTCTTGACGATCGACTGCGTGCGACGCTTCGCTTCGCGCTCGAGGTTTTCCTTGATCTCGGCACGCATCTTCGTGAGGTCGCCGTCTTCGATACCGAGCGACTTCGCGAATTCAGCGTCGATTTCCGGCAGGTGCGGCCACTCGATCTTCTTCATCGTGACCGTGAACTGTGCCGTCTTGCCGGCAACGTCGGCACCGTGGTAGTCGTCCGGGAACTTCAGGTCGAACGTACGCGCTTCACCGACCTTCAGGCCCAGTGCGGCGGTTTCGAATTCCGGCAGCATGCGGCCTTCGCCGAGCACGAACGGGAAATCTTCGGCCGTGCCGCCCTGGAACGCGACATCGTCGATCTTGCCGACGAAGTCGACCGTCACGCGGTCGCCGTTCTTCGCTGCGGTGTCCGCACCGCCGTCGCCGTGCTCGCCGGCTTCGCCGCGTGCGTGGAAGTGCACGCGCTGCTTGCGCAGGATGTCCAGCGTGCGGTCGATTTCGGCATCGCCGATCGACGTCGTCGAGCGCTCGACTTCAGCCGTCGCCAGATCGCCGATCTTCACTTCCGGGTAGACCTCGAACGTCGCGTCGAACGCGTAGGCGTCCTCAGCCTGTTCCTGCTTCGGCTCGAAGCTCGGCTGGCCGGCGACGCGCAGGTTTTCCGCGCGGCTGACCGTGAAGAATTCCTGGCCGATCTTGTCGCTCAGCACTTCCGCTTCGACCTGACCCGCGTATTGCTGGGCGACCATCTTCACCGGCACCTTGCCCGGGCGGAAACCCGGCATGCGCACGGTCTTCGCGAGTTTCTGGATGCGGGCGTCGATTTCCTTCTGCACGGTGTCTTTCGGCAGGGAAATCGTCACGCGGCGTTCAAGCTTGCCGAGGTTCTCAACAACGTTAGCCATGGCTTCAATCGTCCTAAAATTATTCGAGCGAATCGGGTTTTCCTTGCCGTGCCTGCCTGCAGCATGCGGTGCGTCGCACCCACACGCCGCGCCGGAGCGCCACGCCATCCCTGCACGCGCCGGATGGCTAGCGCAAGCGGCTCGGAGCACGGCTTTGGCCGGAAGAATCGACTATTCTAGCAAACAATTTTCCTCGTACCGCCAGATCAGCGCACCGCGCATGCCTCCCCGCCATGCCGACGGCCCCGCGCACGGCAATGCGCGCGGATCGCCGCTATGCCGAACGCCGTATCCTCCGCGGGCCTGCCATCCTGTAAGCTCCGATAGACAGTGAGCCGTCATGGCGGCCTCGCCATTCTTCACACCAATCACGCCTTCCGGAGACACCATGCCGCAACACCCGTCCGCGCCTGTCGTCGTCATCGCGCCCGATTCGTTCAAAGGCTCGCTTTCCGCCGAGCAGGTCGCGGACGCGATCGCCACCGGCATCCGCCGCGCCCGGCCCGACGCGGTCGTGCGCTGCTGCCCGATGGCCGACGGCGGCGAAGGCACGCTCGACGCGATGCTGGCGGGCGGCGGCACGCGGCGCACGCTGCGGGTGGCCGGCGCGTCGCTCGCGGCGCGTGACGCGGCGGTCGGCGTGATCGACGCACGCACCGCGATCGTCGAGACGGCCGAGATCGTCGGCATTACCGACGCGGTCGGCATGAGCGTGCCGGTCGACGCGCGCAGCACGCGCGGGATGGGCGAGGCGATCCGCACGCTGCTCGACGACGGCGTGCGCCGCTTCTTCGTCGCGCTCGGCGGCAGCAGTACCAACGACGCGGGCGCCGGGCTGCTCGCCGGCCTCGGCCTGCAGTGCTTCGACGCCGCCGGCCAGCCGGTCGAGCCCGTGCCGTCGCGGCTCGCCGACATCGCGCGCATCGACGCGTCGGCGCTCGACCCGCGCCTGAAGGAAACGGAATTCGTCGGCATGTCCGACGTCGACAACCCGCTGACGGGCGCGCACGGCGCGACCGCCGTGTTCGGCCCGCAAAAGGGCGTGACGCCCGAGCAGGTTGCGATCCTCGACGCCGCCCTCGCCCGCTTCGCCGACCTGCTCGAAGCCGCGCTCGATCGCCGTCCCACGGGCACGTCCGCCGGTCGCGCCCGCGACCTGCCGGGCGCAGGCGCCGCGGGCGGCCTCGGTTTCGCGCTGCACATGCTCGGCGCGCAGTTCGAAGCCGGCGCCGAAGTGGTCGCGCGCCAGGTCGGGCTCGATGCCGCGCTCGCCGGCGCCGACTGGCTGATCACCGGCGAAGGCCGCTCCGACGTACAGACGCTGCACGGCAAGGCGCCGTTCATCGCGTGCCGTCACGCGCAGGCCGCCGGCGTGCCCGCGTCGCTGTTGTCGGGTGCGGTCGACCCGGCCGCGCTGCCGCGCCTGTCCGAACATTTTTCCGGCTGCTTTTCGCCGGCTCCCGGACCGATCACGCTCGACGTCGCGATCCGCGACGCGGCGAATCTGCTCGCGAACGAAGCGGAACAATTGACGCGCCTGAAATACGGTGCACATTGACCGTTGACCCGAGCGCGCGATACAGGAACAATCGGGCCCGCCCTTTTTCTTCAGGATTCGACATGAAAGGCCGTCCAGCCGGGCTCGATCAGTTTCTGACCTATCGCCTCCACGCGCTCACGAAGCGCTCCGACCGCGGGATCGGCGAGGTGTACCGGCACAAGCTCGACATCTCGCTGCCCGAGGCGCGCGTGATCGCCGCCGTCGGTGCGTTCGGTCCGTTCTCGATCATGGATCTCGCGCGTCACACCAATCTCGACAAGAGCCAGGCCAGCCGAGCGGCCGAGGCGCTGCTGCGCCAGGGCCTGCTCGAGCGCAGCGCGAGCGAGGAAGACGGCCGGATCGTGCTGATCGCGCTGACTGCCGATGGCCGCGCGCTGCATCGCAAGATCATGCCGATCGTGCGCAAATGGAACGACGGCCTGCTCGCCTGCCTGTCCGACAGCGAACGCCAGACGTTCGAGCGGCTGCTCGACAAGGTCGTCGCGCACGCCACCGAGCGGGACGACTGAGCCGCATCACCGGCTCCGTGCCGGCCATATTGATCCGACGAATTCGACGGGCCGCCCACGTTGCCTGACCGGCAATGCGGGCGGCCCGCTTTGCGTCATGCGGCGGGCTCGACGAACGTCCCGCGCCTTACCGCCGGCACCGGGCCGCGCCGCCCGCAGCCCGGCAAGCGCTAGAGCCCGCTGTTCGCCGCACGCTGGCGCAGCAGCCCGAGTACCGCGTCGCAGTACGGGGTCGGCACGCCAAGCTTGCGGCCGAGCTCCGGAAACACACCGAGGATCGGCCCGATCTCGAGCGGACGCCCCGCTTCGACATCCTGCAGCATCGACGTCTTGAACGCGCCGAGCTTGCGTGTAACCGCGATCCGCTCGGGCCCGCTCATCCCCGTGGACAGGCCGAGCCGTGCGCCGATCGCCGCCGCCTCCTCCATCATCCGCAGCGCGAGTTCCTGCGTGAACGGATCGTCCAGCAACTGCTCGGCCGTCGACCCCGTCAGCGCACTCAGCGGATTCATGTTCATGTTGCCCCACAGCTTCGTCCAGATTTCGGTCCGGATCGCGGGCGTCGACTCGACGTCGAAACCGCCTGCCGCGAGCGCCGCGGCAAACCGTGCCGCAGCCACGTCGAGCCGCCGATCCGGCGCGCCGACGATCAGCCGGTTGCCGCGCCCGCGGCGCACGACGCCTGGCGCATCGGTGCTCGACGACAGGTGCACGACGCAGCCGATCGCCTGCGCAGGCGGCAACGCCGCCGACACCGCGCCGGCCGGATCGACCGCGTCGAGCGGCACGCCGTCGAGCGTTCCTGCCAGCCCGTGCGTGAACCACCACGGCAGCCCGTTCATCGCCGCGACGATCACGGTGTCCGGCCCGACCAGCGGCGCAATGCGCTCGGCCAGCGCCGGCAGCGCCTGCGCCTTCAGCGCGATTACCACGTAGTCCTGCACGCCGAGCGCGGCCGCATCGTCGCTCGCACGCACCGGCACCGACGAGGTTGCGCCCGCTTCGTCGATCACGCGCACGCCGTGCGCGTTCAGCGCGTCGAGCGTCGCGCCGCGCGCGTACGCGCTCACGGTCATGCCGGCCCGCGACAGCGCGGCCGCGAGCAATCCGCCGATCGCGCCGACCCCGACCACCGCCGCGCGCGCCGACCCTGAATTCGTGTTGTTCATGATGGAATTCCGTCTCATGGAAGCTGACGAGCATAGCGCTCAATGGTTGCGGGCACAACCATTCACGCGGAACTGCGCCATGCGCCCGCATCCGCAGGCTTCAGCGCGGCATGCCGCCGGCTTCGACGGGCTCGTCGTCGGCCACGCTGCCCGTCGCGCCGAGCACGCCTGCGATCTGGCTCTTGTCGTGCATGCCGAGCTTGCGGTACGCGCAACGCAGGTAATGACGCACCGTCGTCGGCGAAATGGCCATCTGCTGCGCGACTTCCTTGTGCGACCGCCCGGCGCCGTAATAGCGAATCGCCGCCAGCTCGCGCGGGCTCAACCGGTCGAGCAGCGAGCGCGGCCGCGCCTCGATCTGGAACAGCCCCGCGACCGGCACGCACTGGATGCGCAGCGCGTCGCCGACGAACGGCTGGCCCGACTGGCGCCGCAGGTGCGCGACGAGCGGCTCCGGCACGCGCGCGCCGGCCCAGGCCGGCCACTCGGTGCGCAGTACGTCGTCGAAACCGTGATCGGCATGGTGCAGCACCCCGAAGTTGTCGCACAGCGCGCGTGCCGCCGGCGCCACCGACTCGGGACGCTCGCGCGTGAGCTGCGCGGCGCGATTGATCGTCAGCGCGGCGGCGAGGTGAGGAATCACCTCCTCGAAGCGACGCGCATCGTCGTCGCTGAACGGGCGGTTGAGGCCCTGCCGGTAAATCGACATGAACGTCGTCAGGCCGAAGCGGCGATCGAGCGTGCACACGCACATCAGCTGCGCGAGCCCGTACTTCACGCACCAGTCGCGAAACCGCACGTCGAGCCCCGGCTCGACGACCGTCAGCCGCACCGCGCGGCCGTGCGCACCGTGCAACGTGCGATGTGCCAGCGGATCGCAATCGCGCACGCGCTTCCAGTCGATGAAGAACGCATGTGGCAGACGGTACAGGAAGCTGTTGTGCATCACGGGGCCGGTCGGCGCATGGGTCGCGACGCCGGTCCACGCGGCGTCGAACGGAATGAGCGCCTGCAGCAGCGAAAAGAACCGGCATTCGAATTCGCCGATGCCGGACCGCGCGGCCACCGCGTACAGGTCGAGCAGCATCAGGCCGAGTTCGCGCTGCGCGGCGTCGCCATCCGTGACGCCGTCGAAATCGGCGCGCCGGGACGGCAGCGGCGGCCACGCGAATTCGTCGAGCACGATGGCGGCCGGCACGTCGCGCAGCGCATCGAGATCCTGCCCGATATCCGTCGTGATCCTCACCTTTCGCTCCCCTGCCCGATCGGGCTGCTGACGTGCGCAACGACACCGGCCGATTATAGCGAGCGGCTTTTTTGGCGGGTCACGGTGCCGGAACGGGCGCCAGCCCCATCCATTTGAACGGTGCGCGGCACGTTGCTGCTGCGCAGCACGCCGTGTCGCGGCCTCGCACGGCGCCGATGCCGCGCACCGCGGGTTTTCCACACCGTTCATCTGTATGACTGTTCGAAGGTTTTCCCGCTGCGGACACTGCGTCCCGACTACACCAACGACAAACGATGCAGCACGGTATGGAGAACCCCACGTGACGAAATCCCGCTTCATCCGCACGGCCGCGACCGCCGCGACGCTCGTCGCGTGCAGCGCCGCCGCACACGCGCAGTCCGCCCTCACGCTGTACGGCGCGCTCGACGCCGGCGTGCAATACCTGACGCACGCCGACGGGCGCCACTCGAGCGTGCAGCTGCAGAACTACGGCATCCTGCCTTCGCAAGTCGGGATCAAGGGCCACGAGGATCTCGGCGGCGGCTGGCGGGCGCTGTTCAAGCTCGAACAAGGCCTCAACCTCAACGACGGCACCGCGACCGCACCGGGCTACGCGTTCTTCCGTGGCGCGTACGTCGGCATCGCGGGGCCGGTCGGCACCGTCACGCTCGGCCGGCAGTTCAGCGTGCTGTTCGACAAGACGCTGTTCTACGACCCGCTCTGGTACGCGTCGTACAGCGGCCAAGGTGTGCTCGTGCCGATGAACGCGAACTTCATCGACCATTCGTTCAAGTACCAGTCGCCGACGTTCGCGGGCTTCGACGTCGAGGCGCTCGCCGCGACGTCCGGCGTCGCCGGCAATACGCGCGCCGGCCGTGTGCTCGAACTCGGCGGCCAGTACACGAGCAACGGCCTGTCGGTCAGCGCGGTGCTGCATCAGGCGCACGGCGAGGTGTCGCCGGCCGACGACACGTCCGCGCGACGCCGCGAACTCGGCACGCTGGCCGCGCGTTATGCGTTCGCCACGCTGCCGCTCACCGTCTATGCGGGTGTCGAACGCCTGACCGGCGACCTCGACGCCGCACGCACGATCGTCTGGGGCGGTGCGCGCTACCAGACATCGAGCGGGATCGGCCTGAACGCCGGCGTCTACCACACCGATTCGCCTACGCCGGCCATCGGCCACCCGACGCTGTTCATCGCGAGCACCACGTACGCGCTGTCGAAACGCACCGTCGCGTACGTGAACCTCGGCTACGCGCGCAACAGCGGCCAGAGCTCGCAGACCGTCTACGAGTACGACCCGACGCCGCTCGCCGGCGCGTCCCAGTTCGGCGCGATGGTCGGCATGTACCACCTGTTCTGACTTCCCCAACGAGATCCCGCCATGAAAACCCTGTCCCCGGATGCCGCACGCTCGCCCGACGGCCGCGCGCCGGCCTTCGCACGCTCGACGCTCGTCGCGCTCGTCGTGTTCGCGGCGATCACGCCGCTGCTGCTGCTCGTTGCACCGGCCGTCGCCGGTCAGCTCGCGACGCAACTCGGGCTGTCGGCGTCGCAGATCGGCACCTACTTCTTCGTCGAACTCGGTGCGTTCAGCCTCGCGACCGTGCCGTCGTACCTGTGGCTCGGCCGGGTCGACGCGCGCCGCGTCGCCGCATTCGCCATCGCGCTGTTCGGCGCGGGCAACCTGCTGACCGCGCTGTGGATGCCGGGCTTCGCCGCGCTGCTCGCGCTGCGCGCCGTCACCGCGCTCGGCGGCGGCTCGCTGATGGTGCTCTGCATGACGAGCGCGGCGACGAGCGAGAACAGCGACCGCGTGTACGGCCTGTGGGTCGTCGGCCAGCTGATCGCGGGCGCGATCGGCCTGTTCGTGCTGCCGCACGTATTCGCCGCGTTCGGGCTGCGCGCGCTGTATGTCGCGCTCGCCGCGCTCGCGCTGCTCGCGGCACCGCTGTCGCGCGGCTTTCCGTCGTCGCTCGGCACGCGGACGACGCCTGCACGATCCGCGCGCGGCGGCGCGACGCAGACGCCGCGACGCTTCGTCGTACTCGCCATCGGTGCAGTGCTGACGTTCTATCTCGCGATCGGCAGCGTGTGGACGTTCGCGAGCCGCGCGGCGGCCGAGGCCGGGCTCGATCCGCAGTCGACCGGCAACGTGCTCGCGATCGCAAGCGTGATGGGGATCGCCGGCGCGGCGCTCGCCTCGTGCGCGGGTGGGCGGCTCGCGCGGCGCGCGATGCTGGCGGCCGGTTACGCGCTGCTCGCGGCGTCGCTCGTGGCGCTCACCGCGATGCGCGACACCGGCGGCTACAGCGCGGCGATCTTCGCGTTCAAGTTCGCGTGGACGTTTGTACTGCCGTTCATCCTCGCGACCGTCGCACAGATCGACACGTCGGGCCGCCTCGTCGCGACCCTCAATTTCGTGATCGGCGCCGGTCTCGCGGCCGGCCCGCTGCTCGCCGGACTGATGCTCGACGCCGGCGGCACGATGCACGCGCTGTTCGCGGCCGCGACGGCCGTCGCGATCGTGTCGTTCGCCGCGCTGCGCCATATCGATCGCCGCGCACGGCCCTCCCTTTCCTCCCAACCGTGACAGGTCACGCATCCATGAATCGCACTGCCTTCTTCACCGACGAACGCACTTTCTGGCATACCGGCGGCACGCACGCGCTGTTCTTCCCGGTCGGCGGCTGGGTTCAGCCGCCGTCGAGCGCGGGCTACGCGGAATCGCCCGATTCGAAGCGCCGCTTCCTGTCGCTCGTCCAGGCGTCGGGGCTCGCGGCACAGCTCGACCTGCGCGGTGCCGAGCCGGCCACGACCACCGATCTGTTGCGCATTCATCCGGCGCACTATCTCGACGCGTTCCGCGCGCTCAGCGACGCGAACGGCGGCGACCTCGGCGATCTCGCGCCGTTCGGCAAGGGCAGCTACGAGATCGCGGCGCTGTCCGCCGGCCTCGCGATCGCGGCCGTCGATGCGGTCGTCGGCGAGCGGGCGGCCAATGCGTTCTCGCTGTCGCGGCCGCCCGGCCATCACTGCCTGCGCGACCGCCCGATGGGCTTCTGCATGCTGGCGAACATCCCGATCGCGATCGAGGCCGCCCGCGCGAAATATGGCATCGAGCGCGTCGCGGTGATCGACTGGGACGTGCATCACGGCAACGGCACGCAGTCGATCTACTACGACGATCCGGATACGCTGACGATCTCGCTGCACCAGGACCGCTGCTTTCCGCCCGGCTACAGCGGCGCGGACGACCGCGGCGAAGGCGCGGGCCTGGGCGCGAACCTGAACGTGCCGCTGCTCGCAGGCAGCGGCGACGACGCGTATCGCTACGCGTTCGAGCGGATCGTGCTGCCGGCACTGGCACGCTTCCAGCCCGAGCTGATCGTCATTGCGAGCGGCCTCGACGCGAGCGCCGTCGATCCGCTCGCGCGCATGCAGCTGCATACCGACAGCTACCGGTTCATGACGCGCGCGGCGAAGGATGCCGCGCAGCGCCATTGCGGCGGGCGGCTCGTGATCGTTCACGAAGGCGGGTATTCGGAAGCGTACGTGCCGTTCTGCGGGCTCGCGATCATCGAGGAACTGAGCGGCATTCGCACCGATGTCGCCGATCCGATGCTCGATCTCGCGATCGCGCAGCAGCCCGGTGAGCGGTTCGTCGCGTTCCAGCGCACGCTGCTCGACGAACTGGCTGCATCGTTCGGGTTGTAACGCTCGGGAACGGATGTGACAGGGCCGGCCCGCGCCGGCCCTTGCGCGATCCGTGCGGATGGGGTTTCCTGTGCCTTTACCCCTGTTCCGGCCCGAGGCCGCACTCTTCCGATGAAATCGTCCCCGCGCGATGACAACGACAACGCCAAAACGCGCCGCCAGCCGTCGAAGCTGGTCCAGAACATCGCCGCCGTCACGGTCGGCCTCATCACGTTCGCGATCGGCGCGGCGTGGGTGATCTATAGCTGGGTCGTCGATCGCGAAGCGCAGTATTTCGCGATTCCGCTGGTGTTCTCGGTGCCGGTGATCGTCGCGGTCGCGATCCGGAGTTTCTGGGAGTAGGCGCGCCTGAAACGACGCAGCGCCGCGGTCGGGCGACGCGCGGCGCTTGTGTTGTCGGCGGCTCGTGTCAGATGAAGTGGAGAACGCCGCGACTCGCTTGAGCGCCGGTTACAGGCCGGGACGTGGGCACGGATTGGGCGCTGCGCCCTGATATCCGCCGGCGACGGCGCCGAGCGCGGCGCCGGCCAGCGACATGCCGAGCGCTTTCAGTACGTTTTCCGTCGACAGCGTCTCGCCGCTCGACATCACGCGCCCCGAGTACGCGGAGCACGCCGACGACGATGCAACCGTCTGTACGGGCTTGGCGCTCCATGCGATGTTCTCGGCAGGCGTATTGGCGAAAGCCGGCGCGGCCAGCATCAGCGCCGGCGCCAGAACGGAAATCGGGATGCGTACGGTATTTTTCATCGGTGGCCCCTCGGTCTATTTATGCTTCTCGTATTCGATCGCGAGCACGATACTACATGCGGCCCGATTTCAGTGCGCGTTCGCACGGACGCACGTCGGCGAATAAAACAGGCATTAATGAAAAAAGCGCTGCGGTCGGCCGACCGGCAGCGCTTTTTCGTGAACGGCACCCGACAGGGGTGCGTCCAGCTTCTGGTGCGTGAGGCCGGACTCGAACCGGCACACCCTTGCGGGCGTCAGGACCTAAACCTGGTGCGTCTACCAATTTCGCCACTCACGCGCATTCCTGTCGCCTGACCGCGCGGCACGCAAGAAGCATGCGCCACGCGCCCGGGACTTCATGCCGGCCCGAAAACCGGCACGCCCGATCAGGCGAGCGCGAGATTCTACCCGATCCGTGCGGCCTTGTCTCGCCCCGCCGGCACCCGTCGTGCAGCGATGCTAGAATGCCGCGCTCGACGTTTCGGCACCGCGCCGCCGCGCGTCCCCCGAACCCGCCCCCACCCGATTCCGCCCGTGAACTTCGACGACTACTGTCAGCAAAAGGCCGCCCCTGCGGGCTCCAGCGTCTACTACGCACTGCGGCAGGCGCCGCTCGCCACGCAGCCGCGCCTGACGGCGCTGTTCGCGCTGCGCCGCGAACTGGAGGAAACCGTCAAGGAAACCAGCGACCCGACCGTCGGACACACGAAGCTCGCGTGGTGGCACAAGGAACTCGCCGCGCTGGCCGACGGGCAGCCGTCGCACCCCGTCACGAAGGCGCTTGCGCAGCATCATCCGGCGATCGCCGCCGAGGCCGACGCGTTGCGCACGCTCGTCAACGGCTACGGGATGGACCTCGAACAGGCGCGCTACCTCGATTTCGCCAATCTGCAGCGCTACATCACGCAAGTCGGCGGCACGTTCGCGTCACTGGTTGCGCGCGCAAGTTCCGCGAACCCGGCCGACCCGCAGCCGTGGGCCGCCGACGCCGGCCGCGCGCTGATGCTCGCGCAGTTCGTCCAGGAACTCGGCAACGATGCGCGCCACGGCCGCATCTATTTGCCAATCGACGAACTGCAGCGCTACAACGTGACCGCGGCCGATCTGCTGAATGGCCGCTACAGCCCGGCCTTCACCGAATTGCTGCAATTCCAGACGGCCCGCGCGCGTGAAGCGCTCGCGGCGGCCGGAGCGGCGATCCCGTCAACCGAACGCCGCGCACAGCGCACGCTGCGCGCGCAGATCGCACTGGCCGGCGCGCTGCTCGACGAAATCGAGCGCGACGGCTACCAGGTGCTGCACCAGCGCATCGCGCTGACGCCGATCCGCAAGCTGTGGATCGCGTGGCGCGCATCGCGCCGCCGCTGACCCTCACGCGTCACGCCTTCAACAGCGGCAGCGTATCGAAGCGCTGCTGCAGCACGCGCGTCGCATCGAGCCCCCACCACGGCCCGAGCACGGTCGCATAAAGCTGGCGGAAATCGACCGCGACCGGCAGGTTGCCGTTGCCGTCGAGCCGGCCGAGCGCCGGCGGCGCACCGTACAGCCCGCCGGCCACACGGCCGCCCATCACGAAATGCGGCGCGGCCGTGCCGTGATCGGTACCGTTGCTCTGGTTCTCGCGCACCCGACGCCCGAATTCCGCATACGTCATCACGAGCGTCTGGTTCCAGCGGCCGAGCTCGATCAGCGCGCCGCGCATCGCACTCATCCCTTCCGCAAACTGCTTGAGCAACGCAGCCTGCTGCCCCGGCTGGTTCTGGTGCGTGTCGAAGCCGTTGAGCGTCAGGCGCAGCACCGCGACGCCATCCTGCGCGCCAGGCCCGGACGCCTCGCACGCGGCCAGCACCTGCATCGCGGTCTTCACCGACGTGCCGAACGCGCCGGCCGGGAAAGCCGTCCGGAACTCGCGCATGCCGCCGCGCGGGCGCAGCCGGTCGGCCGCCTTCACGATGTCGTTCTCGACGTCGATGATGTGCGCAAGCGCCGGGTTCTGCTCGCGCAGCGACGACGGCTCGGCGAGCCGCGCCGCGCGGATGAACTGCGCGGGATTGACGAGCGCAATCGCACGCGCACCGTTCGACAGCGGCCCCATCTCGGCACTGCCGAGCACAACGCCGTCCGCCGCGAAACCGGGCGGCACCGGCGCCTGCGCGAACGTGCGCGTGAGCCAGCCCTCGTGCAGGTACTGGTCCGAGCGCGATGCGGTATCCCAGATCTCGATCGAGCGGAAATGCGACAGGTTCGGCTGCGGATAGCCGACGCCCTGCACGACCGCGACCTGCCCGTCGCGCCACAGCGGCATCAGCGGCGCAAGCGACGGGTGCAGCCCCGTATGCGCATCGAGCTGAAGCACCTGCTCGCGCTTGATGCCGATGCTGCGCCGGAACTGGTAGTACAGCGGGTCCGTGTACGGCACCACGGTATTGAGCCCGTCGTTGCCGCCCTTCAGCTCGACGAGGATCAGCACGTTCGCATAGCCTGTCGCCGGTTGCCGCCCCGCCTGCGTCGCGGCCGCCGCCATCGCGGGCGCTTGCCACATCGACACGCCGGCCGCGGCGGCGGCGCCCGTCAGCGTCAGAAAATCACGTCGGTTCATCGCGCATCCTTTGGTTCGCCGCCCGACACCTTTGCCGCGGCGGCGCCCCGCTTCGTCGTCGTTTGCTTCATTTCAGTTGATAGGCCGGATCCATCAGCAGCGCCTCGAGATACGCGCTGCCGGTCGAATCCGTGTCGATTGCCGCGACCGGCGACAGTTGCAGCACCGCGTGCTGCAGTTGAAGCTCGGTCGACAATCCCGCTATCGCCTGCGGTCGCGCTCGATATTGCGCGAGCCAGCGTTCGAGGTCGAACCGCAGGCCGCCGCGCGCGGGCTTCGCCGGCGTGCCGCGCATGCCGGCCGCGGACGCCGCATCGACCACCGGCATCGCATGCGCACGCGCATTCGGCGGCGGCGCCATCGGATGCGCGGGCGGGTGCATGCCGGCCGTCTCCGTCGCGCGGAACAACTGCTCGACGAACTGCTTGCGCGACAGCAGCGTGGTGCTGTTGATCCATAGCGCGCCGCCCGGCCAGCCTTTCACGTTCGGCGGATAGAACAGGTTCTGCCCGAGCGTGCGCACGGTGTTCGCGAGCATCTGCGGGTCGCCGTACGCCACGTCGAACAGCCGTACCGACCCGACGACGAATTCCACCGGCGACTTGACGAGCACGCCGCGGTTGCGCGGATCCCAGAACGCATCGGTCGACCACAGCGCGGCAAGCGCCGTGCGAATGTCGTAGCCGCTCGCGCGGAACCGTTCGGCCACCGTATCGAGCGCGCCCGGATCGGGCGTATCGGATACGAACTCGCGCCACAGCTTGCCGGCGATGAAGCGCGCGGTGCCCGGCCGCTTGAGCAGGATGTCGAGAAAGCCGTCGCCGTCGAACGGCCCCGTTTCACCGAGTATCGTCTTGTCACCGGTATCGTGCGCTTCGGGCCGCACCTCGAAGCGCAGCGTATCGGGATCGACCGTCCAGCCCGTCATCGCTCGTGCGGCCTCGGTCACGTCGTATTGCGTGTAATGGCCCTCGCCGAGCGTGAACAGCTCCATCACCTCGCGCGCGAAATTCTCGTTCGGACGCCCCTTGCGATTGCTCGCGCCGTCGAGATACTGCAGCATCGCCGGATCCTTCGCGACCGCGTGCAGCAGCGTGCCGAAATTGCCGAGCGCCTCGCGGCGAAACAGCGCGTTCTGCGCGGCCATCGTCTGCGGGTAAGGCACCTTGTCCTGCCCCGACGTGAAGTGCCCATGCCAGAACAGCGTCATGCGCTCGGTCAGCGGCGACGGCGTGACGACCATCTCGTTGATCCAGGCCGCGCGCAACGCATCGTAGCGGACGTTGCGCTCGCGCTGCTCGTCGCGCCGCATGTCGGGCGTCAGCGCCTGGCGCTGCGCGCGCGTCGGCGGCAGCTCGGCGATCCAGTCGGGCCACGTCGTCACGGGTTTACGGCGCACGCTGCCGAGCGTGTCGGCCACGACCTGTGCGCGCGTCATGCCGACGATGCGTCCGACGTCGGCGGGCGCGGGAGAGAATCCGGTGCGGCTCAGGAAAAACAGTGCGTCGTCGGCATCGAGCGGCGACTGCATGGCAGGCGACGGCGCCGGTGCGGCAGCGTTCGCTTTCATCGTCATGGACTCCCGGAACGCACCGGCGGTGCGGATGCCGGTACAACGGCATTCGGTGGGCGAAAGTTGACGGAAAAAGTGCTACGAATTCTTTCCGAGGGGAAAGTCCACGGGGGCGAAAGACGGCGCGTATCAGCGCTTGTACAACTCGCGAACGGCGTCTTCGATGTGCTGGCGCAGCAAGTGCCGCTCCTCGGGCGTCATGTGCCCGTCGCGGCGGTGCTGCTCGAGATCGGGAGGCACGGCGGAACGAACCGTCATCTCGGCGGTACGGTCGGACTGCGGCGCTTTGCCGCGCGGCAGCTTGCGCGACGGTGCGCCCTGCTCGGGGCGCTGCGCATACGCGAAGTTCGACGCATACGGACCGGCGAGCGCGATCGTCAGCATCAGTGCAATCCGGGCAGATCGCATGACCGTCCTCGCTTCTTTGGTCGATTTGTTCCCTTCGTCACGCGGCAACCGGCTACCTCTGGTACTTGAAAAACCCTGCGGAAATCGGGTGTACAAAGATGAATGATGGAGTGCAGGGGAGTATCTACCGAATTTCGGCTTCGAGTAAAGGAATCTCTATAGCCTGCCTTTACTCGGCGCGACACTACGGGTAAATTTTGTAACCGACTGTAACGCACGAAAATACGTGACCGTGCGTCAATTCCCATTCGCGATAAGATGCCGATCATGGAAACGAAAAACCCCTCCAAGATTCTCGTCGTCGACGACGACCCTCGCCTGCGCGACCTGCTGCGCCGCTATCTCGGCGAGCAGGGTTTCAACGTATACGTCGCGGAAAACGCGACCGCGATGAACAAGCTCTGGGTACGCGAGCGTTTCGACCTGCTCGTGCTCGACCTGATGCTGCCGGGTGAAGACGGGCTGTCGATCTGCCGCCGCCTGCGCGGCAGCAACGACCGCACGCCGATCATCATGCTCACCGCGAAGGGCGAGGATGTCGACCGCATCGTCGGCCTCGAGATGGGCGCCGACGATTACCTGCCGAAGCCGTTCAACCCGCGCGAACTCGTCGCGCGCATTCATGCGGTGCTGCGCCGCCAGGCGCCGGCCGAACTGCCGGGCGCACCGTCGGAAACCACCGAAGTGTTCGAATTCGGCGAATTCTCGCTGAACCTCGCCACGCGCACGCTGACGAAGTCGGGCCAGGAAATTCCGCTGACGACCGGCGAATTCTCGGTGCTGAAGGTGTTCGCCCGCCATCCGCGCCAGCCGCTGTCGCGCGAAAAGCTGATGGAGCTCGCGCGCGGCCGCGAATACGAAGTGTTCGACCGCAGCCTCGACGTGCAGATCTCGCGCCTGCGCAAGCTGATCGAACCGGATCCGGGCAGCCCGCGCTTCATCCAGACTGTCTGGGGCCTCGGCTACGTGTTCATCCCGGACGGCGCCGCCTGATCTTTTTCCTTTCCGGTTTCGCCCGCCCACGGCCCGTCCCATGCGTATCGACCGGCGCCTCCTGCAGCTCGCGTTCGGCGGGCTGTTCTGGCGCACCTTCCTGCTGATCGCGCTGCTGATCTCGGTCAGTCTCGCCGCGTGGTTCCAGAGCTTTCGCGTGATCGAGCGCGAGCCGCGTGCGCAGCGCGTGGCTCTCCAGCTCGTCGCGGTCGTGAAGCTCACGCGCACCGCCCTGCTCTATTCCGATCCCGATCTGCGGCGCGCGCTGCTGCAGGATCTGGAGAGCAACGAGGGCGTGCGCGTGTACCCGCGCGAGAAAACCGACAAGTTCAAGCTGCAGCCCGACGAATCGCTGAACCGCCTGATCGAACACGACATCCGCAGCCGCCTCGGCGACGATACCGTGATCGCGCAATCGGTCAACGACATTCCCGGCGTGTGGATCAGCTTCAAGATCGACGACGACGATTACTGGGTCGCGCTCGACCGCGACCAGCTCGACAACGTCACGGGCCTGCAGTGGGCCGGCTGGGGGCTGTTCGCGCTTGCGCTGTCGCTATTCGGCTCCGCATTCATCACGAGCCTCGTGAACCGGCCGTTCTCGCGGCTCGCGCTCGCCGCGCGGCAGATCGGCTCGGGCCAAACGCCCGAACTGCTGCCGGAGCGCGGAATGGGCGTCGCGGCCGAGACCAATCGCAGCTTCAACCAGATGGTGCGCGACCTCGAGCAGCTCGAGGCCGACCGCGCACTGATGCTCGCGGGCATCTCGCACGACCTGCGCACGCCGCTCGCGCGGCTGCGGCTCGAAACCGAGATGAGTCCGTCCGACCAGGCGACCAAGGACGCGATGGTCGACGACATCGAGCAGATGGACCGCATCATCGCGGCCTTCATCGACTACGCGCGCCCGTCGCAGCGCAAGCCTGAGCCGGTCGACCTGTCGTCGATCGCGCATGAAGTCGCCGCGCGCGTCTCGGGCGAGGACGGCGTCGAGATCCGCACGCGGCTCGCGCCAAGCGCGGTCATCGAGGCCGACGAGACCGACATGCGCCGCGTGATCGGCAACCTCGTCGAGAACGCGCGCAAGTACGGCCAGAGCAAGCAGGACGGCATCTCGCGCATCACGGTCGAGACCCGCGTGTCGCATGCGCGCGTCGAGCTGTCGGTGAGCGACGAAGGCCCCGGCATCCCCGAGGATCAGCTGCCGCTCGTGATGCGGCCGTTCTACCGCGTCGACACCGCACGCACCAAGGCGGACGGCACGGGCCTCGGGATGGCGATCGTGCTGCGGCTCGTCGGCCGCTATCGCGGCGCGCTGCGCCTGCGCAACCGGAACCCCGAAGCGGGTCTCGAAGTCACGCTCGAATTCCCCGGTGCCGGCAAGGCACGTGCGACTGCGTGACGCGCTCGCGCACGCTTCTTGCGCCGCACACTATCGATCCGGTTGAAAAAAGCTATGAAGATCGTTAGCCAAAATCTATTGAAGCGCTTTACTAATAGTGTTATAGTTTTACCCATGCTGTCACATCATCGTTGCAGCACCGAGGTAGCTTGACTCAGTCTTCTTCCCAACTCACACAGGAGTATCCGCATGAAAACCGTGGGCGATAAACTCGAAGCTTTCACCGTCGTAGCCGCGAAGCCGGGCTTCAACAATCACGAGGAAAACGGCCAGTCGGCATTCGAGACCGTCACCGAAGCGTCGTTCCCGGGCAAGTGGAAGATCATCTACTTCTATCCGAAGGATTTCACGTTCGTGTGCCCGACGGAAATCGTTGAATTCGCGAAGCTCACGAAGCAGTTCGAAGAGCGCGATGCCGTCCTGCTCGGCGGCAGCTCGGACAACGAATTCGTCAAGCTCGCATGGCGCCGTGAACACAAGGACCTCGACAAGCTGAACCACTACTCGTTCGGCGACGTCAAGGGCGAGCTGATCGACCAGCTCGGCGTGCGCGACAAGGAAGCCGGCGTGGCCCTGCGTGCAACGTTCATCGTTGATCCGGACAACACGATCCAGCACGTTTCGGTGAACAACCTGAACGTCGGCCGCAGCCCGGAAGAAGTCCTGCGCATTCTGGACGGCCTGCAAACGGACGAACTGTGCCCGTGCAACCGCGCAGTCGGCGGCGCAACGCTGTAAGCGTAGCAATGCACGAAGCCCGCGGCGCACGTCCTGCCTGCGGGCTTTTTTAACGGCCAACCCATAGGAGATATCAATGGAATTCATCGACTCGATTAAGGCACGCATCCCCGACTACGCGAAGGACATTCGCCTGAACCTCGATGGCACGATCTCGCGCTCGTCGCTCGAAGGCACCGACGCGGTCGGCGTAGCGCTGGCGGCTGCGATCGCGGCGAAGAGCACGGTGCTCATCAAGACGATCCGCGAAGCCGGCGTCCTGTCGCCCGAAGAGACGAACGCCGTGCTGACGGCGGCCGCGCTGATGGGGATGAACAACACCTGGTATCCGTATGTCGAGATGGCCGACGACGCCGACCTGAAGACGCAGCGCGCCGAACTGCGGATGGGCGCGTATGCGACGCACGGCGGCGTCGACAAGCGCAAGTTCGAGATGTACGCGCTCGCCGCGTCGATCGTCGGCAAGTGCCACTTCTGCGTGAAGTCGCACTATGCGCTGCTGAAAAACGAGCAAGGGATGACCGTCACGCAGCTGCGCGACGTCGGCCGCATCGCATCGGTGATCAACGCCGCCGCGCAAGTGATCGCCGCCGAAGGCGAATAAGCGGTTGCTGCACCGCTCGACCGGCAGCGATGCCGGAAGCGGCGCCCGCTTCAAACGAAAATGCCACGCTCATGCGTGGCATTTTTCATTTCCGCGGGACGGCGTACGGCGCGCACCGCGCGCGCCGCCAGCCGCCGTCAGCCGCCCTGCTTCACCAGCAGCGCGGCGGCCTGCGCCTCGATGCCTTCGCCGCGGCCGAGGTAGCCGAGCTTCTCGTTGGTCTTCGCCTTCACGTTGACGCGCTCGAGCGGCAGCCCGAGATCCGCCGCGATGTTCGCGCGCATCCCGTCGATGTGCGGCGCGAGCTTCGGCGCCTGGGCGATCACCGTGCTGTCGACGTTCTGGATCGTGAAGCCGGCCGCCTTCACGCGCTCGGCGCATGCGCGCAGCAGCACGCGGCTGTCCGCGCCCTTGAACGCCGCGTCCGTGTCGGAGAAATGGCGGCCGATGTCGCCGAGCGCCGCCGCGCCGAACAGCGCGTCGGTGATCGCGTGCAGCAGCACGTCCGCGTCCGAGTGGCCGAGCAGGCCGCGCTCGTACGGAATCGTCACGCCGCCGATGATGAGGGGGCGCCCTTCGACGAGCTGGTGCACGTCGTAGCCTTGTCCGATTCTGAAATCCATGCGTGTTCCGATTGAGATGGGGTGAAAATCAGGAAGCGTTCGCGGGGCGCGCGAGGATCGCTTCCGCGAGCGCGAAATCTTCCGGGTACGTGACCTTGAAATTGCGCAGGCTGCCCTGCACGACGCGCGGCGTGTGGCCCGCCCATTCGATCGCGCTGGCTTCGTCGGTCAGGTCGTGGCCTTCGCGCTGCGCGCGCAGGATCGCCTCGCGCAGCATGCCGATGCGGAACATCTGCGGCGTCTGCGCCTGCCACAGCGCGTCGCGCGACTCCGTGCGCGCGATCGCGTCGCCGCCGGCCGGCACGCGCTTGAGCGTATCGGCCACCGGCAGCGCGACGATGCCGCCGACCGGGTCGTCCTTCAGCGTCGTGACGAGCGTGCGGATCAGCGCCGGCGTGATGCCGGGGCGCGCCGCGTCGTGCACGAGCACCCAGTCCTGGTCGGTCGCGCCGAATTCGGCCAGCTCGAGCAGCCCGTTCAGCACCGACGCCTGCCGCGAGCCGCCGCCGCAACGGCGCACCGCGAAGCGCAGGCCCGCGAAGCGGCGCGCGTCGAAATGGGAATCGTCGGGCGCGAGTACGACGAGCGTCTGCGCGAACTCGCTGCACGCGTCGAACGCCGCGAGCGTGTAGTGCAGCAGCGCGCGGCCGGCCAGCGTGCGATATTGCTTCGGCACGGCCGAGCCGGAACGGCTGCCGGTGCCGGCACAGGGAATCAGGGCGAAAAGTCGGGGAGTCACGAAGGGAAACGCCGGAAAGATGAAATCGAGAAGCGGATTTTATAATAGGTCTTTCGTCTCGACCGGCGCACCGCGATGCGCCCGTGCACGCCACCCCTGTCGTCCCTATGCCAGATAACGCTTCCACCCCGTCCGCCTCGCCTGTTGCGCGCGTCAAACCCGGCCAGCGCTTCACCTTCGACGGCACGCACGGCTCCGCCGACGCGCTCGCCATCGCCCGTTATCTCGCCGACAACCGCCAGGACGTGCCGCTCCTCGCGGTGATCTGTGCGAACGCGGTCGACGCGCAACGGCTGTCGCAGGAAATCCGCTACTTTTCGCCCGATGCGCGCGTGCGCCTGCTGCCGGACTGGGAAACGCTGCCGTACGACACGTTCTCGCCGCACCAGGACCTCGTGTCCGAGCGGCTCGCCACGCTGCACGATCTCGGCGAAGGCCGTTGCGACATCCTGCTCGTGCCCGCGACCACCGCGCTGTACCGGATGCCGCCCGCATCGTTCATGGCCGCGTACACGTTCGCGTTCGCGCAGGGCGAGCGGCTCGACGAGGCGAAGCTGAAGGCGCAATTGACGCTGGCCGGCTACGAGCACGTGAGCCAGGTCGTGCGGCCCGGCGAATACTGCGTACGCGGCTCGCTGATCGACCTGTACCCGATGGGCTCGCCGCTGCCGTACCGGATCGACCTGTTCGACGACCAGGTCGACTCGATCCGCGCGTTCGATCCCGACACGCAGCGCAGCCTCTACCCGGTGCGCGACGTGCGCCTGCTGCCCGGCCGCGAGTTCCCGTTCGACGAAGCCGCGCGCACGGCCTTCCGCAGCCGCTGGCGCGAAACTTTCGAAGGCGACCCGAGCCGCGCGCCGATCTACAAGGACATCGGCAACGGCGTGCCGTCGGCCGGCATCGAGTACTACCTGCCGCTGTTCTTCGACGAAACGGCCACGCTGTTCCACTACCTGCCGCAAGACGCGCACCTCGTGTTCACCGGCGATCTCGAGGCGTCGATCCGGCGCTTCACCGCCGACACGAAGCAGCGTCACGCGTTCCTCGCGCACGATCGCGAGCGGCCGATCCTCGAGCCGCAGCGGCTGTTCCTGTCCGACGAGGATTTCTTCGCGTTCGCGAAGCCGTTCGCGCGCGTCGTGCTGCCCGCGCAGCCGGCCGGCGGCTGGGCGACCGCGTTACCGGAACTCACCGTCGACCGCCATGCGGACGATCCGCTGGCGTCGCTGCGCACGTTCGTCGAATCGTCGGGCAAGCGCGTGCTGCTGACGGTCGAATCGGCCGGCCGCCGCGAGACGATCCTGCAACTGCTCGCCGAACATCACCTGCGCCCCGCGTCGAACGACCACTTCGCCGGCTGGCTCGCGAGCGACGAACGCTTCGCGCTCGGCGTCGCGCCGCTCGCCAACGGCTTCGCGGTGCCGGGCGAAGGCTATGCGCTCGTCACCGAAACCGAGCTGTACGGCGCGCTCGGCCGCCGCGCGGGCCGCCGGCGGCAGGAACAGGCGAGCAACGTCGACGCGATGGTGCGCGACCTGTCGGAGCTGAAGGTCGGCGACCCGGTCGTCCATGCCCAGCACGGCATCGGCCGCTACATGGGCCTCGTGTCGATGGATCTCGGCGAAGGCGAGACCGAATTCCTGCATCTCGAATACGCGGGCGACAGCAAACTCTACGTGCCCGTCGCGCAACTGCACGTGATCTCGCGCTACAGCGGCGCCGATCCCGACAGCGCGCCGCTGCACGCGCTCGGCTCCGGCCAGTGGGAGCGTGCGAAGCGCAAGGCCGCGCAGCAGATCCGCGACACGGCCGCCGAACTGCTGAACCTGTACGCGCGCCGCGCGGCCCGCGAAGGCCACGCGTTCTCGCTCGACCCGCGCGATTACGTGAAATTCGCGGAAAGCTTCGGCTTCGAGGAAACGCCCGACCAGGCCGCGGCGATCGCGGCCGTGATCGGCGACATGACGAGCGGCAAGCCGATGGACCGCCTCGTGTGCGGCGACGTCGGCTTCGGCAAGACCGAGGTCGCGCTGCGCGCGGCGTTCATCGCAGTGCTGGGCGGCAAGCAGGTCGCGCTGCTGTCGCCGACCACGCTGCTCGCCGAGCAGCACACGCAGACCTTCGCCGACCGCTTCGCGGACTGGCCGGTGCGGATCGTCGAGCTGTCGCGCTTCAAGACCGCGAAGGAAGTGAACGCGGCGATCGCGCAGATCAACGAAGGCAGCGTCGACATCGTGATCGGCACGCACAAGCTGCTGTCGTCGGACGTGCAGTTCAAGCGGCTCGGCCTCGTGATCATCGACGAGGAACACCGCTTCGGCGTGCGCCAGAAGGAAGCGCTGAAGGCGCTGCGCGCGGAGGTCGACGTGCTGACGCTCACCGCGACGCCGATCCCGCGCACGCTCGGGATGGCGCTCGAAGGGCTGCGCGACTTCTCGGTGATCGCGACCGCGCCGCAGAAGCGGCTCGCGATCAAGACCTTCGTGCGGCGCGAGGAGGAAAGCGTGATCCGCGAGGCGATGCTGCGCGAGCTGAAGCGCGGCGGCCAGGTGTATTTCCTGCACAACGAGGTCGAGACGATCGAGAACCGCAAGGCGATGCTCGAGGCGCTCGTGCCCGAGGCCCGCATCGTGATCGCGCACGGCCAGATGCACGAGCGCGAACTCGAACGCGTGATGCGCGATTTCGTCGCGCAGCGCGCGAACGTGCTGCTGTGCACGACCATCATCGAGACCGGCATCGACGTGCCGAGCGCGAACACGATCATCATGCACCGCGCGGACAAGTTCGGCCTCGCGCAGCTGCACCAGCTGCGCGGCCGTGTCGGCCGCTCGCACCACCAGGCCTATGCGTACCTGCTGGTCCACGATCCGCAGTCGCTCACCAAGCAGGCGCAGCGCCGGCTCGAGGCGATCCAGCAGATGGAGGAACTCGGTTCGGGCTTCTATCTCGCGATGCACGACCTCGAGATCCGCGGCACCGGCGAAGTGCTCGGCGACAAGCAGTCGGGCGAGATCCACGAGATCGGCTTCCAGCTCTACACGGACATGCTGAACGACGCGGTGAAGGCGCTGAAGAACGGCAAGGAGCCCGACCTCACCGCCCCGCTCGCCGCGACGACGGAAATCAACCTGCATGCGCCCGCGATCCTGCCGGCCGACTACTGCGCGGACGTGCAGGAGCGGCTGTCGCTGTACAAGCGGCTCGCGAACTGCGAGCACGGCGAGGCGATCGACGGCATCCAGGAGGAACTGATCGACCGCTTCGGCAAGCTGCCGCCGCAGGCGCATGCACTCGTCGAGACACACCGGCTGCGGATCGCCGCGAAGCCGCTCGGCATCGTGAAGATCGATGCGAGCGAAGTCGCGATCGGGCTGCAGTTCGAGCCGAATCCGCCGATCGATCCGATGCGGATCATCGACATGGTGCAGAAGCATCGCCACATCAAGCTCGCGGGGCAGGACAAGCTGCGCATCGAGACGCGCTCGCCCGATCTCGCGATCCGCGTGTCGACGATCAAGGAAACGCTGCGCGCGCTCGGCCCGAAACAGGGCGCGGCCGCCGCGGCGCGCTGACGCGATACCGACGGGCGCGACGTTGCTGCACCGCATCGCGCCCGACGAAGGCGGGCCGGCGCGTTTTTGAGTATGATTTTCCCATTCATCCGACGGAGTTTTGCCATGTCCACTCTCGACGCGACGGCGCCGTCCGCCGCAACCCGGGGCGACGAATCGCTCGTCAGCCTGCCGTGGGTCAAGCAACTGGTGTCGATGGACACGACGAGCCGCGTGCCGAACCTCGGCCTGATCGAAACGGTGCGCGACGCACTCGCCGCGAAAGGCATCGCGTCGACGATCACGCATGATCCGCGCGAAGGCTGGGCAAACCTGTTCGCGACCGTGCCCGCGCACGACGGCTCGACCAACGGCGGCATCGTGCTGTCGGGGCATACCGACGTCGTGCCGGTCGACGGCCAGCAATGGGACAGCAACCCGTTCGCGCCGGAGATTCGCGACGGCCGCCTGTACGGCCGCGGCACCTGTGACATGAAGGGCTTCATCGGCGCGGCGCTCGCGCTGCTGCCCGAGATGCAGGCGACGAAGCTCGCGAAGCCGATCCATTTCGCGCTGTCCTACGACGAGGAAATCGGCTGTGCGGGCGCGCCGCTGATGATCGCCGACCTCGTGAAGCGCGGCGTGCAGCCGTCCGGCTGCATCGTCGGCGAGCCGACCAGCATGCGGCCGATCATCGCGCACAAGGGCATCAACGCATACCGCTGCTGCGTGCGCGGCCACGCGGCGCACTCGTCGCTGACGCCGAAGGGGCTCAACGCGATCGAGTATGCGGCGCGCCTCATCTGCCATATCCGCGACATCGCCGAGCGCTTCCGTGCCGAAGGCCCGTTCGACGAACTGTACGACGTGCCGTTCACGACCGCGCAGACAAGCACGATCCAGGGCGGCAACGCGATCAACACCGTGCCGGCCGAGTGCCGCTTCGACTTCGAATTCCGCAACCTGCCGACGCTCGATCCCGAGCATATCTTCACGCGCATCGAAGCGTATGCGCAGGAAACGCTGTTGCCGCAGATGCTGCGCGAACATCCGAATGCCGCGATCGAGTTCTCGAAGATCGCCGCGGCACCCGGCCTCGACGCGACCGAACAGGCCGCGATCACGCAGCTCGTGCGCGCGCTGACGGCCGACCAGGACAAGCGCAAGGTCGCGTACGGCACCGAGGCCGGGCTGTTCGCACGCGCGGGCATCCCGAGCGTCGTGTGCGGGCCCGGCAACATCGAGCAGGCGCACAAGCCGAACGAGTACGTCGAGCTTGCGCAGCTCGCCGCCTGCGAGCAGTTCCTGCGCAAGTTCATCCGCAGCATGTCGGTCGACGCGCACTGACTGCCTCCCGCCACGCCGGCCCGCGTGTGCGGGCCGGCCCACTCCGCCACCCGCCACGTCATGTCGACTGAACAACAGGGCACCGCCCATACGACGATCGACGGCGAGCCGATTCCGACGCTCGACGAAATCGCCGCGCAGCATTTCGCGTTGTCGCCGTGGGTCGCGCGCACGCCCGTGTTCGAGCGCGCCGACCTGCCGTCCCTCGAGGGCACGCACGTCAACTTCAAGTTCGAGCTGTTGCAGGCGAGCGGCAGCTTCAAGGCGCGCGGTGCGTTCACGCACCTGCTCGCACTCGACGAGGCGCGCAAGAACGCGGGCGTCACCTGCGTGTCGGCCGGCAATCACGCGGCGGCCGTCGCGTATGCGGCGATGCGGCTCGGCAGCAGCGCGAAGGTCGTGATGTTCCACACCGCGAGCCCGACGCGCATCGCGCAATGCAAGCAGTACCACGCGGAAGTCGTGCTCGCGGGCAGCGCATCGCAGGCCTTCGATCTCGTGCGACGCATCGAGGCGGAGGAAGGCCGTTTCTTCATCCATCCGTTCAACGGCTATCACACGATCCTCGGCACCGCGACGCTCGGCTACGAATGGGCGACGCAGACGCCCGACCTCGACGCGGTGATCGTGCCGATCGGCGGCGGCGGGCTCGCGGCCGGCATGGCGACCGCGCTGCGGCTCGCGAATCCGCGCGTGCACGTGTACGGCGTCGAGCCGGAAGGCGCGGACGCGATGAGCCGCAGCTTCGCGGCGAACCACACGATCAAGATGAGCGCGATGCAGACCATCGCCGATTCGCTGATGGCGCCGCATACGGAGGAATACAGCTACCAGCTGTGCCGGCGCCATATCGACCGCATCGTCACCGTGTCCGATGACGCGCTGCGCGCCGCGATGCTGTTCCTGTTCTCGCACCTGAAGCTGTCGGTCGAACCGGCGTGCGCGGCCGCGCTCGCGGCACTGCTCGGCCCGCTGCGCGAAACGCTGCAGGGCAAGCGCGTCGGCGTGCTGCTGTCGGGCACGAACACCGATCCCGGCACGCTCGGCATGCATCTCGCCCACGCGAAACTCCAGCACTGACGCCACATCGGGCACCCGCACCCAACCTAGGGTTATCCCCAGATTATGTTGACAGCCCTGTTGATAACCCGCCGGACAAGCACGCAAGTGGTTGAGCGCGCAGCGTTTTGCGCGCGCGAAGGTCGATCGTCACGAAATGGGCAGATGCGGCCGCTGGTTGCATGCGCGGCGGCGCTCGCGCTGCTCGCCGGCTGCGCGACGGCGCCCTCGCCCGTCGCGCAGCCGGCGTCCTGCACGCTACCGGGCGAAAGCCGCATGCTGCAGGCCGACCTGCTGTTCGGGCGCGACATCACGGGGCGCGGCCCCGTCACCGACGCAGAACGCACGGCGTTCCTCGCCGATACCGTCACGCCGCGCTTCCCCGACGGCCTCACCTACTGGGACACGCATGGCCAGTGGCGCGACCGCACGACCGGCGGCGTCACGCGCGAAGACAGCTTCGTGATCCGTATCATCGCCGACGATACGCCCGACACGCGCACGCGGCTCGCCGCGATCCGGCAAGCGTACATGCAGCGCTTCCACCAGCAATCGGTCGGCATGACGGTCGTGCCGGCCTGCGCGTCGTTCTGATTCCCCCTGCTGCCGCCGGCCATTCGCGCAAAAAAAACGGGCGCCCGAAGACGCCCGTCGCATGTCTGACGAACAAAGTACCGCTTACTTGCTCTCGAACATGTCCATGATCTGCTGCTTCTCCTGCGGCGTGACGGGCGGCGGCGCGAGCCCGGCCGCACCGGCCGAACCGAGCGCGTCGTTCGCGCTGATCGCGTTCTCGGCCGGGTTGATGTCGACGTTCGCGACGAAGCCGTTGCCCGGCGTGCGATCGGCGTAGTACAGCTCGCCGTCGATCGAGGTCAGGCCGTCCGGCATCGGCATCTGCTGCTCGGGCACGCCGTTCAGCGCGGTGCGCATGTAGTTCACCCAGATCGGCAACGCGAGCTGCGCGCCGAATTCGCGGCTGCCGAGGCTCTTCGGCTGGTCGAAACCCATCCACGCGACCGCGACGAGCGACTGCTGGTAGCCGGCGAACCAGCCGTCCTTCGCGTCGTTCGTCGTACCCGTCTTGCCTTGCAGGTCGCTGCGGCCCAGCGCGTTGGTGCCCGCGCCGGTGCCGGCCGTCGCGACCGAGTGCAGCAGGCTGTTCATCACGTACGCGTTGCGGCCTTCGATCGTGCGCGGCGCCGTGCCGCCCGCGATCACCGGCTGCGCCTTCTGCAGCGGCTGGCCGCGTGCGTCGTCGACTTCGGCGATCAGGTACGGATCGACCTTGTAGCCGCCGTTCGCGAACACGGCGTAACCGGTCGCGAGCTGCAGCGGCGTCACGAGGCCCGCGCCGAGCGCCATCGGCAGGTACGGCGGCGTCTTCGCCGGATCGAAGCCGAAGCGCTGCGTCACGTACTCCTGCGCATACTGCGTGCCGATCGACGCGAGGATCCGGATCGACACGAGGTTCTTCGAGCGTTGCAGGCCGGTGCGCATCGTCATCGGGCCGTCCGGCTGGTCGTCGTCCTTCGGCTCCCACGCGGTGCCGCCCGGCACGCTCGGCGGGAAGTACAGCGGCGCGTCGTTGATCATCGTCGCCGGCCCGAGCCCCTTGTCGAGCGACGCCGAGTAGATGAACGGCTTGAACGACGAGCCCGGCTGCCGCCATGCCTGCGTCACGTGGTTGAACTTGCTCTTGTTGAAATCGAAGCCGCCGACGAGCGAGCGGATCGCGCCGTCCTGCGGCGCAATCGCGACGAGCGCGCCTTCGACCTGCGGCAGCTGCACGACCTGCCAGCCCGTCTTGCCGTCCTTCAGCACGCGCACGACCGAGCCCGGCTTGATGCGAAGCGCGTTGTTCGCGCGCGGGCCCAATGCGGCCGCCACGAAGCGCAGCCCGGCCGGCCCGATCGTCGTGGTCGCGCCGCCGACGAACTGCACCTCGACCGCGCCCGGCGACGCCGACAGCACGACCGCCGACTGCAGGTCGCCGTTGTCCGGGTGATCGGCGAGTGCGTCGTCGATCGCCTCGTCGCGCTCGTCACCGGCCGCCGGCAGGTTGATCGACGCTTCCGGCCCACGATAGCCGTGGCGGCGCTCGTAGTCGAGAATGCCGCGGCGCACGGCCTGGTACGCCGCTTCCTGGTCGGCCGAGTTGATCGTCGTCGTGACGGTCAGCCCGCGCGTATAGGTTTCGTCCTTGTACTGCTGGTACATCATCTGCCGCACCATCTCGGCGACGTATTCGCCGTGCACCGCGTACTGGTTGCCCGGCGTGCGCACGTGGATCTCTTCCTTGATCGCTTCGTCGTACTGCGGCTGCGTGATGTAGCCGACCTCGAGCATGCGCTTCAGGATGTACTCCTGACGCACCTTCGCGCGCTTCGGATTGACGACCGGGTTATACGCGGACGGCGCCTTCGGCAGCCCCGCGAGCATCGCCGCCTCAGCCAGCGTGATGTCCTTCAGGTCCTTGCCGAAATACACCCGTGCAGCGGCTGCAAAACCGTACGAACGCTGGCCCAGATAGATCTGGTTCATGTACAGCTCGAGGATCTGGTCCTTCGTCAGGGCCTTCTCGATCTTGTACGCGAGCAGCATTTCGTAGATCTTGCGCGTGTAGGTCTTCTCGCTCGACAGGAAGAAGTTGCGCGCGACCTGCATCGTGATCGTGCTCGCGCCCTGCCGCGCGCCGCCGTGCATCAGGTCGGCCACGCCCGCCCGCAGGATGCCGACGAAGTCGACGCCGCCGTGTTCGTAGAAGCGGTAGTCCTCGATCGCGAGCACGGCCTTCTTCATCACGTCGGGAATGTCCTGGAAGCGCACGAGGCTGCGGCGCTCCTCGCCGAATTCGCCGATCAGCACGTGATCGGCCGAGAACACTCGCAACGGCACCTTCGGCTGGTAGTTGGTCAGCGCATCGAGCGACGGCAGTTGCGGCGCCATCACGACCAGCGCATAGCCGACGATCAGCGCGCCGACGATCGCCAGCGTCGCGAACAGGCCGGCGAACCACAGCGCGACGCGCGAGCCGAACGTGCGGCGGCGTCCGCCGCCGCCCCCGCTGCGCTGCTGCGCGCGACGGTCGTCGTCACGATCGTCGTCATCGGGGTAATAGGCCCCGGACGGCGAGCGGCGCAGCGAGTAGTGGGGTTCGTTCCTGTCGGAAGAAGAAGGCGGTCGTTTGATAATTGGCATGTCGGAATGGCGGGCGTACGTGGCGCCCTCGGACGCATGCGGAAATGCAAGCGGATGAATCAGAGTGGGTGCATCGAGATGCGGCTGTCACGTCGACAGACCCCGCCGCGCGGCGATCCGTTCCCGCGACGTGACAGCGCATTTTAATGAAATCGACCGGGTGGCTTCGCGATTTTTTGTAAAAATTCCCGCAATGCCGTGATTTGCGGCGCGTATTGTCGGCATCCTCTGCCTATGATGGACACGCGATATCGCGTGTAACCGGCTCTTTCTTTCAGTCGCGAAAGGTTCGGCATTCGGATACACGAGCCGCTTGAACTCGCGCGTTTAAGCCGTATTTAAGTGAACCGGTGGTGTAATATCCGCCGGCTCACGCGGGTCGCAACCGGCCCGCGGCGGGCACTGCCGCGAATGCGCGGCGCCTTTAACCACGGAGGATTTCATGTCGCTTTTCGACTCTGTTTCGCGCACGATCAAAGGCCTGCTGAACGATGCGGCCGATTCGGTACAGGATCCGTCGCGCGACGCACGGCAGATCGTGCGGGAGCTCGACGACAGCATCGGCCGTGCCGAGAATTCGCTGATCGAGATCGAGGCACAGGTCGCGACGCAGCGCAGCAAGCGCGATGCGGCCGACGACAAGGTGAAGAAGTACGAGGACGGCGCGAAGCGCGCGCTGCAGTCCGGTGACGAAGCGCTCGCCCGCGAGGCCCTCGCCGCGCAGTCGAACGCGGAAGCGGAGCGCGATGCGCTCGCGGCCGAGCTGACGACGCTCGAACCGTCGGTCGACAAGCTGAAGGGGCAGATCGCCGACATGCGCCAGCGCCGCAACGACCTGAATGCGCGCTCGAACATCCTGCAGGCCAAGCAGGAAATTGCGCAGGCGAAGGACGTCGCAGCCAGCGCGCTGGGCGGCATCGGCGGCAAGAACCTGTCCGAGGATTTCCAGAAGCTCGAGGACAAGGTCGCGCTGCAGAACGCCCGCTCGGACGCCCGCCTGAATTCGGCCGATACGTCGAGCGGCAAGGCGCTCGACGACAAGCTCGCCGCGCTGAACAAGGGCCCGTCGGTCGAGGATCGCCTCGCCGCGCTGAAGAAGCAGCTCGATACGCCCGCGCAGTAACGGCCACTGCGGGCAACCGCGCCGCGGCCCGGCCCCGGGCGCGCGGCGCGAACCGATTGTCAGGAGACGGGCGCCTGCGCCCGGTTCGACCATGAAGAAATCTCTCGCCGCACTCGGCCTCTCGCTGATGTTGCTGTCGTCCGCCGCGTTTGCGGTCCCGTCGCTGCAGCAGGTCGAGCAATCGATCGCGCAGCGCAACTGGCAGCAAGCCGACACACAGCTGTCGCAAGTCATCGACGCCCATCCGAACAACGCGCATGCGCGCTACCTGTATGCGCAGGTGCTGGACCGCGAAGGCCGCGCGTCCGACGCGCTCGCGCAACTGGAGCGCGCCAAGTCGCTCGACCCGCAACTGAAGTTCACTGACGCGTCGCGCTTCGCACAGACCGAGTCGCGCATTCGCGCCGACGCCGCGCGCGTGAGCGGCAATGCGCCGACGGCCACGCAGGCCGGCACGCTGCAGCCGGGGCTCGCGCCCGCCGTACCGGCCGAAAAACACGGCCCGTCGACCGGCATGTGGATCGGCCTCGGGCTGATCGTCGCGGTCATCGCGCTGGTGCTGCGCTGGACGCTGCGGCGCGCGCGCACGGCCGACGACGGCCGCGCCGACGACGAACGCCGCACGCAGCTCAAGCGCGCGACCGACGTACTGAACGACATCCGTCCGCTGAAACTCGATGCGAAGCTGTCGACGGCGCCCGGCGCCGCGGCGCTCGTCGGTGAAATCGAAGCGATCGAGACCGACGCGCGCACGCTCGTCGCGGCGCTGTCGAACGGCAAGAATCCGGTGCCGCCGTATCGCGTCGACGAACTCGAACAGCGCCATGCGAGCGTGAAGGCGCGTGTCGAGGGCCGCCCCGACCCGGCCGCACAACCCGCGGCACCGGCGAACGGCAGCGGCTCCGTGTACGCACAGGAAGCCGATCGCATGACGGGCGCGCAGGGCCAGCCCTACCCGCCGCAACCGTATCCGCAACAGCAGCCGCCCGTCGTGATCCAGCAAGGCGGCGGCGGTTTCGGCGGCGGGATGGGCGGGCTGCTGACCGGCGTGCTGCTCGGCGAGGCGATGTCGGGCGGCCGCGAGCGCGTGGTCGAACGCGACGTGATCGTCGACGGCGAGCGCCGCCGGCAGGAAACCGACCCGGGCGTCGACCTCGGCCGCGGCGACACGTCGAACTGGAGCGACGGCAACAGCGGCGGCGGCATGGACCTCGGCAGCAACGACGACGGCTGGACCGACGACAACTCTTGATGGTGCGCAGCGCGTCTGAACGCGCTGCCGCGCACGCCCCGCTCCCCTGCCTGGCCGGTCGCGCCGACGCGCGAATTTGTCAATCATTTCAAGATGGACTACCGGCAATGGGGAGCGTTCGCTATCATGCGGCCATCGGCGTGCCACCGACCCTCATTCGACGCAATGCAATCCTGCGCGTCGCGGCATGCCTCCCCACGCCCCAACCAGGAGAAAGCCGCTCATGAGCATCATCAAGGAATTCAAGGAGTTCGCCGTCAAGGGCAACGTGATGGATCTCGCCGTCGGTGTGATCATCGGCGGCGCGTTCTCGAAGATCGTCGATTCGATCGTGAAAGATCTCATCATGCCGGTCATCGGCGTGGTGACCGGCGGTCTGGATTTCTCGAACAAGTTCGTTCTGCTCGGCACCATCCCCCCGACGTTCAAGGGTAATCCCGATTCGTTCAAGGACCTGCAGGCCGCCGGCGTCGCCGCATTCGGTTACGGCTCGTTCATCACCGTGGCGATCAATTTCGTCATCCTCGCGTTCATCATCTTCATGATGGTGAAATTCATCAACAAGCTGCGCAAGCCGGAAGAAGCCGCCCCGGCCGCGACGCCGGAAGACACCGTGCTGCTGCGCGAGATCCGCGATTCGTTGAAGCAGCGCTGAGCGTCGAACGCTCCGCCCGCCAGGCCCGCCGCGTGCGGGCCTTTTTATTGCGCGCGCGGTGCACCGCCGCATGCGGCCCATCTCACTTTTTTGTGACGGGCGAATGCACGCGCGGGGAAAGCAGGTCTATGATGGAGACTAAACGACAGTACGGGCGCCAAGACGCTGGCTGTGTCGATCATGGCGAGCAGGTCGACGGGAGACATTGATCGTCGTACTGCACGAATGCAGCATTTTCGTGTGCTATAAAGGATCGACATGCGGCGTACATAGCCGGGAGTGGGTCGCATGAAAGTGCCGCATTTCTTGCAATTGTTTTTGAGGCGAGTGTTTATGTCCTTCCCGAAAAAACGTCGGCGTGCGCAACAGGATGGCCAGGAGTCATTCCTCGCGGTCCTGCGCCACTCGAAACCGTTTGCTCAACTCGACACCAAGATTGCCCGCGCCCGTGCGCAGGACGAACCCGTCCTCTATGCGCATGTGCTGCCCGGTCTCGACGTGCTCCTGTGCAGCGTGCGCGGTGCCCAACCGCCCTATCCGGCGATCGCCGAACTGCGCAAGCGCTGCATCGAATCGATCGCCAATGCGCTCGAGCAGCCGCTCGACGGCCTCGAAAACGGCGGCTACTGGTACGAGGCGAACGGCTTCGGCTTCCTCGTCTTCGCGAGCCGTGCGCGTGCGCGCATCCTGCCCGAGTTTGGTGCAGGCACGAAAGCGAGCCTGCGCGGCGGGCTCGGCCGCCAGAACGCCGGCGACACGACACCCCGTTCGCTCGGCTGATCAATCAGTCCTCCGATGGGCCGCCTCCGGGCGGCCCATCTGCCATTCACGCACCCCGCTTGCCCGTCACGACGCCTGCCGACGGCCGTTGCCCGGCCGCACGATGTCGATGAATGCGGCGAAATCAGCGCCGGCGAGCCCTTGCGCGGCACCGAGCCGCAACACCTGCTGGACGGTGGCCGACACGGGCATCACCGCGCCCGTGTCGCGTGCGGCATCGGCGATTGCATCGACATCCTTCTGGAACGTACTGAGCGCGCCGATCGGCGGATGACCGCCCGACGTCATGCGCGGCACGAACGTCTGCAGCAGCACCGAGTCGGCCCAGCCGCCGGCCAGCGCCTCGGCCAGGCGCGCGGCGTCGATACCGCTCGCCTGCGCGAGGCCGACGGCCTCGGCGATGGCCGTGACCGTCGCGGTGACGATCGCCTGGTTGCACAGCTTCGCCGTCTGGCCCGCACCGGCGTCGCCCATGTGCGTGATGCGCGACGCGTACGTGTCGATCAGCGGGCGCACCGCGTCGAGATCGGTTGCACGGCCGCCGGCCATCACCGCGAGCGTGCCGGCCTGCGCGCCCGGCACGCCGCCGGACACCGGCGCATCGACCCAGCCGACGCCGAGTGCAGCGGCACGCGCCGCATAGTCGCGCGTCGCCGCAGGCGGAATGCTCGAATGATCGGCGATGCGCAGCAGTCGGCGCGCTGCGGCATCGCCCGAGAGCAACCCGTGCTCGCCGAACACGACGTCGCCGACCGCCCGGCTGTCGAGCACGCACACGAATACCGTATCGACCCGTTCGGCCAGCTCGCGCGGCGTGCCGACCACCTGCGCGCCGTCCTTGACCAGTGCCTCTGCCTTGTCGCGCGAGCGATTCCACACGCTGACGCGATGCCCTGCCGCCAGCAAATGCCGAATCATCGGCGCGCCCATCAATCCCGGTCCGCAAAATCCGACTTCCACGATGCTCCTCGTCTCCGATATGGGTTGCACTTGCCGCCCATCATACCTATCACTCAAGAAGCCAGGCACGCACGGCACCGTAGCGGGACCGCTTCGGGACCGCGCCTTGCACCGGCAATACAGACCGATATCCCAGGGAGCGAATCATGAGCGACCACGTGTACAAGATGATCGAACTGACCGGTTCGTCGCGGCAATCGAGTGACGACGCGATCCGCAACGCGATCTCGAAAGCCGGCAAGACGCTGCACAACCTGCACTGGTTCCAGGTGACCGAAACGCGCGGCCACATCGAAGGCGACCAGGTCGTGCACTGGCAGGTCACGCTGAAGGTCGGCATGCGCATCGACGACTGACGCGCCGCACGCGGCGCCCCCTGCCGGACGCCGGATGCGTGCAATGCGCATCCGCGCGGCGCCGCGCCCACCTGCTTTTCGCCCCGTTCAGGCCCCTTGTCGCGGCCCGGCCGGCATCCGCGGGTATCCATCTCTTGACGCTGATTTTCGTTCATATTAAAAACGATATACCCACCCCATCCCTCGATCAGCCCAGCCATATAAACCGGAGATAACATGAGTCAGCAACGCGAGGCGATCGACACGTACCTCTTGCGCGTCTTGCACACCTTGTTGATGGAGCGCAGCGTCACGCGCGCGGCCGTCAAACTGAACCAGTCGCAACCGGCGATCAGCGCCGCGCTGCGGCGCCTGCGCGACATTACCGGCGATCCGCTGCTGGTGCGCGGCAAATCCGGCATGGTGCCGACCGAATACGGGCTGCGCCTGCTCGAGCCGGTGCAGAACGCACTGCGTGAAATCGAGCGCATCAAGTTCCAGCAGCACAACTTCGACCCGGCCACGTCGATCCGCTGCTACCGGATCGGCTGCCCCGACTACCTGAACGTGCTGTTCGTGCCGACCGTCGTCGAGCGCTTCCGCCTGGCCGCGCCGAATGCGACGCTCGAGTTCCACTCGCTCGGCCCCGCGTTCGACTACGAGCTCGCGCTGGAAGACGGCAAGCTCGACATCGTCGTCGGCAACTGGCCCGAGCCACCCGAGCAGCTGCACCTGTCGAACCTGTTCGTCGACGAAATCGTCTGCCTGATGAGCAACACGCACCCGTTCGCGAAGCGCGGCGGGCTCACGCTCGACCAGTACCTGAACGCGCCGCATCTCGCGCCGACGCCGTACTCGGTCGGCCAGCGCGGCGCGATCGACGTGCATCTCGCGCGCGAACGGCTCAAGCGCCACGTGGTCGTCACGCTGCCGTACTTCAACCTCGCGCCGTACGTGCTCGTGAAGTCGGACCTGATCTTCACGACGACGCGCCTGTTCGCCGATCACTACGCGAAGTTCCTGCCGCTGTCGGTCGTGCCGGCGCCGCTCGACTTCCCGCCGATGCAGTACTACCAGCTGTGGCACGAGCGCTGCCATTACTCCGACGAAGTGCGCTGGCTGCGCAGCCTCGTCGCCGAAGCCACCCGCACGCTGATCGAGGCGTAGCGGCTACGCCGCCCGCGCCGTCGTGGCACGCGACACCTCGCGGCACGACGACGGCCGGCGGCACCCCTGCAAGGCGGCCGACTGACGATGTCAGCGTTGCCTAGCGCGACGCCTCGACGAGCGCATGTGCAAGCGCGTTGTGACGCTCGATGACAGGCGGCAGATCGAGCGTCGTCAACCGCCCTTCCCGCACCACCACCTTCCCGTTCACCACCGTGTATGCCGTCTGCGACGGCGCGCAGAACACGAGCGCCGCCACCGGATCGTGCAGTGCGCCCGCGAACAGCGGCTGGCGCAGGTCGAACGCGGCGAAGTCCGCGGCCATGCCGGGCTTCAGCGCGCCGATGTCGTCACGGTTCAGCACCTTCGCACCACCGAGCGTCGCGATCTCGAGCGCTTCGCGCGCGGTCATCGCATCGGGCCCGAAGCCGACCCGCTGCAGCAGCAGCGCCTGCCGCACTTCCGCGACCATCTGCGCGCCGTCGTTCGACGCGGACCCGTCGACGCCGAGGCCGACCGGCACGCCCGCGAGACGCATCTTCTTCACCGGTGCGATGCCCGACGCGAGCCGCATGTTCGAGCACGGACAGTGCGCGACGCCCGTACCGGTGCGCGCGAACAGGCCGATGCCCGCGTCGTCGAGCTGCACGCAGTGCGCATGCCACACGTCGTGGCCGACCCAGCCGAGATCTTCCGCATATTCGGCCGGCGTCATCCCGAACTTCTCGCGGCTGTACGCGATGTCGTTGACGTTCTCCGCGAGGTGCGTATGCAGCGACACACCGTATTCGCGCGCGAGCACGGCCGCGTCGCGCATCAGCTCGCGGCTCACCGAGAACGGCGAGCACGGCGCGACCACCACGCGCAGCATCGCGTAACGGCCCTCGTCGTGATAGGTCTCGATCAGGCGCTGCGTGTCGCGCAGGATGTCGGGCTCGCGCTCGACGACCGAATCGGGCGGCAGCCCGCCGTCGCGCTGGCCGACGCTCATCGAGCCGCGGCTCGCGTGAAAGCGCATGCCGATCCGCTGCGCGGCGCCGATGCTGTCGTCGAGCCGGCTGCCGTTCGGATAGATGTACAGGTGGTCGCTCGACGTCGTGCAGCCGGACTGCAGCAGCTCGGCCATCGCGGTCAGCGTCGACACCTCGATCATCTCGGGCGTCAGGTGCGCCCAGATCCGGTACAGGTTCGTGAGCCAGCCGAACAGCTCGGCGTTCTGCGCCGCGGGCACCGCGCGCGTGAGGCTCTGGTACATGTGGTGGTGCGTGTTCACGAGCCCCGGGATCACGAGGTGGCCGCGCAGGTCGAGCACTTCGTCGGCCGTGTCGGGCAGTTCGGCGCTCGAGCCGACCGCGACGATCCGGTTGTCTTCGATGTAGAGCCCCGCGTCGCGCAGCTCGCGGCGCGTGTCGTCCATGGTCACGAGCACGTCGGCGTGCTTGACCAGCAGGGTCTTCGGGCGGGATGAGGAGGTGTTCGGCGCGCGTGCGCCAGCGTGCTGCTCAAGGTTCATGCGTTCTCCGCGTCGGTCTGCCCCCAGGGGCTGCCTGGAGGCGGTCACACTCGTTCGAACGCTGAATCGCGGCACGCCCCGGTGCCTGCGTCCGTTCGAACGCCCTGGCCCGGTTACCCGGCGTGCTCGCCGTCTTCGGGGTACGCGCGGGCCACTGGCCGACGCGCACGGCGGGAGGATCGCCCAAGCGCGCGCCGCACACAATGCGCAATCCGGAATACCGTCCTTCAGGGATTCGGTATGGTACGCCGCCGGACGCCCCGCCGGGCGCCCGACAACCGCGCCCGAAGCCGTGTCCGGCGTGCCGTCGACAGCCGCTCATGCGCGGCGCATTATCTTTGATATCGCGCCCGTATTTGCGCAGGGAACCTTTTTACAATGCCTGCACGGCGCTCGCTTCAATCTCGCCGACGGGTATGTAGCCACGTGACGTGGAGCCTCGATCCGCCGCATAGTCAATGGATCGAGTCGCCGCCGAACCTCGCATTCACACAAGGACACAACGAATGGGAAAGCTCACTACCCACGTACTCGATACGGCGCACGGCCGTCCCGGCGCGGCAATCAAGGTGGACCTCTACGCGCTCGACGGCGAATCGCGCCGCGCGATCAAGACCGTGCTGACCAATAGCGACGGCCGCTGCGACGAACCGCTGCTCGAAGGCGCCGCGCTCGCCGCCGGCGAATACGAACTCGTGTTCCATGCCGGCGACTACTTCGCGTCGCTCGGCGTGAAGGTACCCGAACCCCGCTTCGTCGACCGCGTCGTACTCCGCTTCGGCATCGCCGACACCGGCTCGCACTACCACGTGCCGCTACTCGTGTCGCCGTGGTCGTACAGCACCTATCGCGGCAGCTGACATTCGAATCAGCGCCCGCATCAAACAAACGATTTGAGTCTGGAGGAGTTTCATGGAAGGCTTCATCACCGACTGGCTGAACCTCGCGCTGCGATGGCTGCACGTCATCGTCGCCATTGCGTGGATCGGCGAGTCCTTCTATTTCGTCGCGCTCGACAACAGCCTGAAACCGCCGACCGACCCGAACCAGCGCAAGCGCGGTGTGTTCGGCGAGCTGTGGCACGTCCACGGCGGCGGTTTCTACAACATGCAGAAGTACACGGTCGCCCCGCCGGAAATGCCCGATGACCTGCACTGGTCGAAGTGGCCGTCGTACACGACCTGGCTGTCGGGCTTCTCGCTGTTCTTCGTGCTGTACCTGCTCGCGCCGAACACGTACCTGATCGACAAGAGCGTGCTCGACATGGGCCCGGTCGTCGCCGTCGCATCCGCACTCGGCTTCCTCGCGGCCGGCTGGATCGTCTACGACTCGCTGTGCCGCATCCTCGGCACCAACGACCGCGTGCTCGGCATCTGCGTGGGCCTCTACGTCGTCGTCGCCGCGTACCTCGCATGCCACATCTTCTCGGGCCGTGCCGCCTACCTGATCGTCGGCGCGATGCTCGCGACGATCATGTCGGCGAACGTGTTCTTCGTGATCATCCCCGGCCAGCGCAAGATGGTCGACAAGATGCTCAAGGGCGAAGAGCCGAACCCCATCTACGGCAAGCGCGGCAAGCAGCGCTCAGTGCACAACACGTACTTCACGCTGCCGGTCGTGTTTGCGATGCTGTCGAACCACTATGCAATGACGTACACGAACAAATTCAACTGGGTCGTACTCGTGCTGATCATGCTGGCCGGCGCGCTGATTCGCCAGTTCTTCGTGATGCGTCACCGCGGCAAGCAGCTGTGGTACCTGCCGATCGGCGGCGTCGCGCTGCTGTCGGGCGCGCTGGTGTGGACGATGCCGAAGCCGGTCGCACCGGAAGCGCAGGCCGCGAACGCGCCGAAGATCGTGATCAACGACATCATGCCGATCCTGCAGCAGCGTTGCGTCGAGTGCCACTCGTCGAAGCCGACGCTGATGGGCAGCGCACCCGCGGGCGTGATGTTCGACACGCCGGACGAAGTGTCGAAGAACGCGCAGCGTATCTACGAACAGGCCGTGCGCCTGAAGGCGATGCCGATCGGCAACGTCACGCACATGACCGACGACGAGCGCGTGAAGCTCGCCGCCTGGTTCGAGGGTGGCGCGGTCAAGTAAGCCGCCGGGCGCCGGACGGCATTCGCCGGCGCAATCCTCTCCGTTCGCGGGCCCGGTGACGGGCCCGCTTTTTTTGCGGGCCCGGAATGCGCTTCTTGCGCTAGCCGTGCAGCGCGTCGCGCTGCAGTGCGACGAGTGCCTCGAGTGCGCGCGGACCATCGTCGAACGGTACGAAGATGTGATCGTGGTACGCGGCGGCCATCACGTTGCAGCTGATGCCCGCCGCGCCGAGTGCGCGCGCGAATGCAGCGGTGAGCCCGACGGCCGCGAGATCGGAATGCACGGTCAGCGTGATCCACGCGGCGCGGAACAGCACGGGCCACGCGTGGCGTGCGGCCGTTTCCTCGTCGACCACGACCGTCAGCCCTTCCGCTTCGCGGAACGTCGCGATTACTTCGGATAGCGTTACGTTTGCGCCGGACGGCAGCGACACGAACGCGAAGGCGCCAGGATGCAGTTCAGGTCGCATCGTGCGCAGCAGGACCGCGAGGTCGTTTTCAGGTTGGCTCATCGGAGGGACGTGCCCGGAAGCGGGCAAACGCGCGGTGGTGATGCGCGCACGATAGCACGCGCGCTGCCACGGCTACGCGTGCGCCATCGCCGCTTCGTCCGCGAGCCAGTCGCGCAATGCGACGATGCGCGCATCATCCTGCGTGTACACCGGATACACGACGTGATACGCGAGCCCCGGCGCCACCTCGACATTCACGTCGAACAACCGAACGAGGCGCCCGTCGGCAAGATCGCGCGCGATCATGTGCGGCTCCGCCAGCCCGACCGTCGACCCGTCCATCACGGCCTGCACGACGTGGCTCGAATCCGGAAACGCGACACACCGGCTGTCGTCGAAACCGTCGATGCCGGCTGCGGCCATCCATGCCGACCAGCGCGGCCAGGTCACGCCGTCGACTTCGCAGTCGGCGTGGCAAAGCGTGTGACGCAACAGGTCGCGCGGCTTGCGCAACGGCGGGCCGGCCGACAACCGCGCGGGGCTGCAGATCGCGACGACCGACGTGCCGAACAGGCGCTGCGCGCACGCGTCGCGATAACGCCCGGTGCCGAAGCGGATCGCGACATCGACATCGTCGCCGTCGAAGTCGCGCAAGCGGTCGGTGATGTCGAAGGTCAGTTCGAGTGCCGGATGCGCGGCCTTGAAGCGCGGCAGGCGCGGCAGCAGCCAGTGCGTCGCGAAGCGCGCGCCGACCGACACGCGCAGTTCCGTCTGCTCGCGCGCGATCCGTCGCGCCCGTGCGGTCGCGTGCCGCAGGCCCGCCAGCGCATCGGCAGCGGCCGCAGCCAGCACCGCGCCGGCCGGCGTCAGCCGGATGTTGCGGCTCGTCCGGACGAACAATTCCATGCCGAGCTGCGCCTCGATCTCCTTGATCTGGTGACTGACGGCTGCCGGCGTCAGCCCGACCTCGTCGGCCGCCCGCGAAAAATTCAGGTGCCGCGCCGCCGCATCGAACGTTCTCAGCGCGCGCGTACCGGGCCACATGCGTTCCATCGACCTTCAAAAAGAATTTGATGACCGCTCCAAAACTACTCGCTTTTCGCGACACCATCAATCGGCAAACAATAGGTCTTCTTGAAGATGCCGCGCGCCGCCCGGCGCCCGCGGCCAACCTGGAGATTCGCCGATGACCGCAGCACCGTTCCCGTCCGTCGCCCAGATCAACGGCGTGGCCGCCACGCCCGATGCGCTCGCTGCGCTGGCATTCGCGGGCCACGCGCATTTCACCGCGATGCAGATACGCGACGGCCGCGTGCGCGGGCTCGACCTGCACCTCGCACGGTTGCGCGGCGCGTCGAACGCGCTGTTCGGTCATGCGCTGCCCGACGAGCGGATTCGCGCGTTCCTGCGCGCCGCGCTCGATCGTGCGCCGTCGGCGCTGTCGCTGACCGCGACCGTGCATGCGACGACGGGTGAATTCGTCGCGCCGCGCGACGACGAAGCGCTCGACGTGCTGGTGCGCACTGCCGCGCCGTCGTCGGGGCCGGCCGGCCCGCTCGATCTCGCGCTGTTCGAACACGAGCGCGTGCTGCCGGACATCAAGCACGTCGGCGAAGCCGCGAAGACGCACTTTCTGCGCCGCGCGGTCGCGCAAGGTTTCGACGATGCGGCGTTCGTCGATCGTCATGGGCGCATCAGCGAAGGCTCGATCTGGAACGTCGCGTTCCGGACCGGCGACGCGGTCGTATGGCCGGTGGCCGGCATGCTCGGCGGCGTCACAATGGGCATCCTGCGGCGGCAACTGGCGCGCCTCGGTATCACGCAGCACGATCGCGAAGTTACGCCGGCCGACCTGCCGTCGATGAGCGGCGCTGTCGTGATGAATTCGTGGACGCCGGGAATCGCCGTGCGCCGGCTCGGCACGGCGACGCTGCCCGATTCGTCGTCGCTCGCGGCACTGCTGCATCGCGCATATGAACAGGAGCCGCCCGTCGCGCCCTGACACGCGCACGCGCAGCTCATGCGCAGGCCGCGCCCCGGCGTCGCGGCGGCGGTTCGCGCAACGCCGTGACGACCTGGGTCGACAGACAGAAAGCGGCCGCACATAAAAAAACCCGCGCACCTTGCGCGGGCTTCGGCAGACAGGCAGACAGCCGGTCAGTCGCGCGTACGCCGCCGACTCAGGCCGTCAGCGCATGCAGCGCTTCGTCGGTGAGCCACAGCGATTCCTGCAGATCCTGTTCGTTCAGGTTCAGGCCGTCACCGCCGCGATCGACGACGATGAAGTCGCTGACGCCGCCGAGCGCGATCAGCGGGTGATGCCACACGCCCTTCGCGTAGTTGACGCCCTGCCAGCCGCTCGTCACGAATGCGCGGATCTTCGCCGGATCGAGATCGCCCGCGGGCGCGACGACGACGAGATACGGCTGGTCGTTCAGCGGCACGAACGCCTGGCTGCCGAGCGGGTGCCGCTCCAGCATCTTCACTTCGAACGGCAGCGTGCGCGGCTGGCCGCGGAACAGGTTGACGAGCGTGCGGCCGTCTTCATCCGTCACGTCGACTTTCGCGAGATCGTGAAAGCGGATCGTCGTGCCGAGGTTGATCGGGATCTGCTTCGCCCCGTCCGTTTCGATCACGTCGCCGAACGGCGCGAAGGCTTCCTTGGTCAACGGTTCGATGGCCAGCGTCTTCATTTGTCGAGCGTCCCCCACAGACGCAGGCGCGACACGCCGCCGTCCGGAATGATGTTCAGTCGCACGTGCGTGACAGGGCCGAGCGACGCGATGTCGTGGTCGAAATAGTGCTGCTTGTCCATCTGCAGCTTCTGTTCGCCGAGCAGCACCGGCCAGAACATCGACTGCGTGATCAGCGAGCTGTCCGTGCCGCCCGACACGTAGGCGGCCTGGATCGAGCAGCGGTCCGGGTAGTTGCCCTTGAAGAACGCGGTATCGACTTCGATCTTGCGGATCACGCCCGGCTGCGCGAGCGCGATGATCGCCCAGTCGTTGCCCGGTTCGCGGCGGCGGCGGGTTTCCCAGCCGTCGCCCATGTTCACGCCGCGGCCCGGCAGCAGCAGGTTCGACGCAACGCCGAAGTGCTGGTTGTTGGCAGCCACGACGTAACCGCCGTTTTCCATCGCCGCGAGGTCGAACTGCTCGGTCGCGCTCGCGCCGGCCCAGTCGAGCTGCGGCTGGCCGTACACGCGCAGGCGCGCAATGCCGCCGTCCGGGTAGATGTTCACGCGCAGGTGCGTGAACGCACGCGCATCGCTCGCCTCGACGTAGTGATGGCTGTTGCCCTGCAGCGTCGTCGACGGGACGATCTCGACCCACTCGGTCGCATGCGTCGGCGCGCCGTCGGCCACGAATGCGGCCTCGATCGACGCGGCCGGCGGGAAGTTGCCGGTGAAGTGGCTCGTGTCGATGTCGAAGCCCTTGATCACGCCCGGGCGCGCGAGCTTGACGATGCACCAGTCGTAGCCCGTCGTGCGTTTGCGGCGCGTTTCCCAGCCGTCCATCCACTTGCCGTGGTCGTCGTACTTGCCGGGAATGAAGACGGCCGGCTCGGGGTTCAGCATCCGGTCCTTCGGCGCGAAGAAATCGTCGCTGGCCTCGAGCGCCTGCGCACCGAGACGCGGGTCGGCAAGATTCACGTAGCGCCGCGTGAAATCGGGTGCGTTGGGATCGAGAAGCGGAACAGCCATGATGTTTCCTTGTTTCAGTGAGGCGATCGGGCCGCCGCGACGCAGCAGGCCATGGTACGGGGTCAGGCGTCGATCAGGTCGTCGAGGCGGAAGCGCGCGATCCGGTAGATCTGGTCGAGGCTCGTACGCAGCTCCTCGGCGCGCGAATGATTCACGCGCGACTCGAAGTTCGCGATGATGCCGTGACGGTCATAGCCGCGCACCGCGAGGATGAACGGGAAGCCGAACTTCTCGCGATACGTGCGGTTCAGCGTCAGCAGCTTGTCGAACTCTTCCTGGGTGCACTGGTCGAGGCCCGCGCCGCTCTGCTCGCGCGTCGACTCGGCCGTCAGCTCGCCGCGCACGGCGGCCTTGCCGGCCAGCTCCGGGTGAGCGTTGATCAGTGCGAGCTGGCGCGCTTCGCCGCTCGCCTCCACCGCACCCGACATCGTCTCGTGCAGCGCGTCGATGCTCGCGAACGGCCGCTGGCCCGCGGCGACCTCGGCCACCCACGGCGAATGTTCGAAGATCCCGGACAGCGCCGCGACAAATGCGCTCGGCGCCATCGTGTTCAGTTGTTCCAACGTGTAGCGCATCGCCTTCATGCTTTCCCTTCGTTTTGATGATTGGGCTGATACGGATGATGTTCACGCCAGTGACGCGCGATATCGACACGGCGCGTCACCCATACGCGATCGTGCTTCTCGATGTGATCGAGGAAACGCTGCAGCCCGCGGAACCGGCCCGGCCGGCCGAGCAGCCGGCAGTGCATGCCGATCGACAGCATCTTCGGCGCCTCGTCGCCCTCCGCGTACAGCACGTCGAATGCGTCGCGCAGGTAGTCGAAGAAGTGATCGCCGGTGTTGAAGCCCTGCGGCGTCGCGAAGCGCATGTCGTTCGTGTCGAGCGTGTACGGGACGATCAGTTGCGGCGACGTGCCGCCGCCCGACACCTTGACGTCCATCCAGAACGGCAGGTCGTCGCCGTAGTTGTCGGAGTCGTACAGGAAGCCGCCGTATTCGGCGACCAGGCGGTGCGTATTGGGGCTGTCGCGGCCGGTATACCAGCCGAGCGGACGCTCGCCCGTCACGCGCTCGATCGCTTCCATCCCGAGGCGCATGTGCTCGGCCTCGAGTTCCGGCGTCATGCCCTGGTAGTGGATCCAGCGCCAGCCGTGGCACGCGATTTCATGGCCGAGCTCGACGAAGGCGCGTGCGAGCTCCGGATGACGCTCGATCGCCATGCCGACGCCGAATACCGTCAGCGGCATCCCGCGCTTCTCGAATTCGCGCAGGATGCGCCACACGCCGGCCCGCGACCCGTATTCGTAGATCGACTCCATGCTCATGTGGCGGTCCGGATACGCGGCCGCGCCGACGATTTCGGACAGGAACTGCTCGGAGCCCGGATCGCCGTGCAGCACGCAGTTCTCGCCGCCCTCCTCGTAGTTCAGCACGAATTGCACGGCGACGCGGGCGCGCCCCGGCCAGTTCGCCTGAACGGGATGGCGGCCGTAGCCGATCAGGTCGCGAGGATAGTTGGGATCGAGTGACATGGGTTCGAAGTACGGCGAAGCGGGCTGAAATAATGGGTTCGCATCGACTGCGCGGCACCCGGAGGCCGGCCGCACAAGCCGATGCGATGACGGCCCAGTGTAGCGAAAACGTTCATACGCGCCCATACAGCGGCGCAGATAGTGCGTGTCAGACGGTGTGTATGTGCGGTTGCGGCAAATTCGCGACCGGTTCCGCCGCATCCCCGTCCGGCGGGCTGAAGCGGGCGAATGCTCCGTCGTAGCGTTTCGCCAGCGGCCGCGCGAAATCGCCGCGTTTCGCGGTCGCGAGGCGCAGCGCGACGAGCGCCTCGGCCCATTTGACGGCCGTCGTGACGCCCTCGACCACCGGCGCGCCGATCTGCTGCTCGATCTCGTGCGCGAACTCGGCCATCCCCGCGCAGCCGAGCACGATCGCGTCTGCGCCGTCCTCGTCGAGCGCGCGCCGGCATTCGTCGACGATGATCCGGCGCGCGGCCGAACCCGGCCGGTCGAGTTCGAGCACCGCAACGTCGGTCGCGCGCACGTTGCGGCAGAAACGCTTCATCCCGTAGCGCTCCGCGAGGTGCCACGCCATCCCGCAGGTGCGCGCGAGCGTCGTGACGACCGAGAAGCCCGGCGCGAGCACGCTCGCCGCGTGCATCGCGGCCTCGGCGATGCCGATCACCGGCCCGCGCGCGAGCTCGCGCGCCGCGTACAGGCCCGGATCGCCGAAGCACGCGATCACATACGCATCGCAGCCGTCGCGCTCGCCCTGCGCGATCTCGGCGAGCAGGCCCGGCGTCGCGAACGCCTCGTCGTAATACCCTTCGATCGACGGCGGCCCCATCGGCGGGCTCACCGCGACGATCTCCGTGCCTGCGGCCGCGACCTCGCGTGCGCAGCGGCCCATTGCGTCGGTCATCCGCTGCGTCGTGTTCGGATTGATCAGTCGGATCTTCATCGCAGGCTCCTCATGCCTTCGTGCTCGCGAGCAGCCGGTAGAACACGAAGCCGAGCCCCGCGCCGATGAACCACGAGAAGTTCGCGACGCCCTGCCAGCCCGGCACCATCACGCACACGACCGCGATCACCGCGGCCGGCAGCAGCGCGGCGAGCGCGCGGCGGTTCACGCCGCCCGTGTACCAGTACGTGCCGCTTTCCGACATCGTGTACAGATCGTCGCGGACGAGCCGGCCGCGCTTGACGAGGTAGAAGTCGGCGATCAGCACGCCGTACAGCGGGCCGATGAACGCGCCGAGCACGTCGAGCGTGTAGTGGATCACGGCCGGGTTGTTGAACAGGTTCCAAGGCGTGATGAAGATCGACGCGACGGCCGCGAGCATCCCGCCCGCGCGCCAGCTGATCAGGCGCGGCGCGACGTTCGAGAAGTCGAACGCGGGCGACACGAAGTTCGCGACGATGTTGATGCCGATCGTCGCGATCGTAAACGTCAGCGCGCCGAGGATCACCGCGGTCGGATGGTCAATGCGGCCGACCGTCGCGACCGGGTCGGTGATGAGTTCGCCGAACACCGGCAGCGTCGCGGCGGTGGTGATCACCGTGACGAGCGAGAACGCGAGGAAGTTGACGGGCAGTCCCCAGAAATTGCCGCGCTTCACGTCGCCGAACGAGCGGCAGTAGCGCGAGAAGTCGCCGAAGTTCAGCATCGGCCCGGAGAAGTACGACACGACCAGCGACACGGCCGTGATCATCACCGGGATCACTTCCGCGCCGTGATACTTGACGCCGCCGAGGTTGATGCCGATGTTGCGCCAGCCCGCGCGCCACACCATGTAGCCGGCGAGGATGAACATCACGACGTAGACGGCAGGCCCCGCGAAGTCGATGAACTTCTTGATCGTCTCCATCCCGTTCCAGAACACGAACGCCTGCAGCACCCACAGCAGCATGAAGCCGGCCCAGCCGACCGCCGAGAGCCCGAGGAAGCCGTAGCGATGGACGTCCGCGTACGGCAGCCATTGCGGGAAGAACTTCAGCACGACGATCACGAGCGCGCTGGACGCGAGATAGGTCTGGATGCCGTACCACGCGATCGCGATCAATCCGCGGATCACGGCCGGCACGTTCGCGCCGAGCACGCCGAACGTCGCGCGGCAGGCGACCGGATACGGCACGCCGATCTGCTGGCTCGGTCGTGCGATCAGGTTGCACAGCGCGTTCACGAGGCCGATGCCGACGATCAGCGCGATCAGCACCTGCCAGCTCGTCAACCCGAGCGCGAACAGGCTGCCCGCGAACACGTAGCCGCCGACGCTGTGCACGTCCGACATCCAGAACGCGAAGATGTTGTACGAACCCCATGTCTGATTCTTCAGGGGTGCCAAATCTTCGTTGTACAGACGTTCGCTGTAACCATTCGGCAGCGTCGGGTCGCCGCCCTCGCCGCCTTCTTCCGCCGGATAGGCGCTCTCGTGCGCCACACTGAACTGAGCCATGACTTCTCCTTGACGCGGCCGGACGGCCGCTCCACCGTCATCGATATCGCTCCGGATCGTCGCCCGGAGTCGGACCAGCGGCCCGCGGCACATGCCGCGGGCCTGCATTTCGCTCGTTCTGTGGCGCGCGGCCGGGTTCGCGTCGCCGCTCAGGCGCCGCCGAACACTTCGCGCAAATCGACCTGCCCTTGTGCGGGCCGGTCCAGCATCTTCAGTTCGACATGCTGCAGGTGGCGCGCCATCAGCGTCACCGCCTGCTTCGGATCGCCCGCCTCCAGCGCGGCGAGGATCTCGTCGTGGTCGTCGCACGAGCACGGGCTGCGCCCGTGCGATTCGTACAGCGCCGACATCAGCGTCGAGCGTGCGACGAGCCCTTCGAGGCACTCGCTGAGCGTCGCATTGCCCATCAGCGTCGCGAGCGCCGTATGGAATTCGCCCGACAGCCGGATCCACGCCGCGAAGTCGTGCCGCTCGAACGCCCTGCGTTCCTTGTCGATCAGCGCCGCGACGCCCTTCAGCCGCTTCGCGCCGGGCCCGGTTGCAAGCCGCTCGACCACCGCAAGCTCGATGATCCGGCGCATCTCGAACACCTCGTGCACGTCCTGCAGCGTCGGGCTCGCGACGAACGCGCCGCGGTTCGGCTCGAGGTCGACCAGCTTGTCGGTAGCGAGCTGCGCGAGCGCCTGGCGAATCGTCCCGCGCTTCACGTCGAACACGTCGCAGAGTTGCGCCTCCGTCAGCTTCGCGCCGGGCGCGAGCCGATGCTCGAGGATCGCGGTGCGGATCCGCTCGGCGATCGCTTCGGGACCGGCTGCGCCGGACGGATGGGAATCGGGCTCGTTCATGATCTGCATCGTGTGATGGTCCTCATCCTAGGTCGGACATAAATATTGTCAACAATTCTTTTACGGGATTGCGCACAACCATCGTGCATCGATATGACCATGCTCGGTGCAGGATGCGCGTCTTCCATGCACGACAAGCGTTACAGGCAGGACAGAGGCCCTTCTCGTCGTATACCCGCCCGGCTTTTTTGTTGACAAAAATGGTGCACAGCCTGGCAACGACCGGTCTCATGCCGATGAAAATCTTCGACCGTTAGTTGCGCATTTACCTAAAGAAAAAGGCGGGAAGCCCGCCTTTCGATCGATCGCGCCGGCATCAGCCGAGATGCGGATAGTCCGACAGTGTCAGCCGGAAGCCGTGTGCATTCGCGACCAGTTGCGCCTGCGCACCGAACGGCAGCGTCAGCAGGTCGGGCACATGGCCGAACTGGAGCCCCGTGACGACCGGGATCCCGATCGTCGCGCGGACCTGCTCGATCATCGCCTGCATGTCGTAGCCGTTGTCGTACTCGAACGGCCGCGCGCCGGTGAACTGGCCGAGCACGAGCGCCTGCTGGCGCGCGAGCAGCCCCGACAGGTGCAGCTGATAGATCATCCGCTCGATCCGGAACGGCTGCTCGTTGACGTCCTCGATGAACAGGATGCCGCCCTCGATGTCGGGCATGTACGGCGTACCGATCAGCGACGTCAGGATCGCGAGGTTGCCGCCCCACAGCGTGCCCGTCACGTTCACGGTCTGCACCTGCGGCGCCTCGGTGACGATCGTCGTGCCCGGCTGCGTCAGCGTCTGCCAGAAGTGCTGCATCGTGAAATCGCTCGGCGTTTCCGCACCGAAGTCGGCAGACAGCATCGGGCCGCCGAACGTCTTGATGCGCGCCTTCGCGTACAGCGCGAGCTGGATCGCGGTGAAGTCGCTGTGGCCGACGAGCGCGACCGGCTGGTCGCGCAGCCTGCGTTCGAGCCCGCGATAGTCGAGCCCGTGCAGGATCCGCGCGGCGCCGTAGCCGCCGCGCACCGCGAGCGCGATGTCCGGCAGCGGCCGCTCGGGATCGGCGAGGCGGTTCAGGTCGCCTGCCCGCTCGCCGTCGGTGCCGCCGAAGCGCTGGAAGCGTCGCTGCGTCGCCTCGATGTTCTCGATGCGGTGCTGCGCGGTGCTGAGGCGCTCGAGCGCGCGGTTGATCGCGTCCGGGTCGTGCGGATAGCCGGACGGCGCCAGCAGGCGGATGGTGTAGGACGCGGCGGGCTGGAAGGACATGGCGAAAGGTGTCGGGTCGTCAAACCTGCTTAGAGGGTCTGAACCGTCTCCGGTTCACGGCGTGATGCCGGGCCGGTGTGCTTATGACGCGCCGGATTCGGCATCGCGGGCGAGCCGCGCTTCGCGCAGCGCGCGGCGGCGCTCGGCGAAGAACGACTTCAGCGCGGCGCCGCACTCGTCGGCAAGCACGCCGCCCGTCACTTCGGTGTGGTGGTTGAGCTGCGGATTCGCGAACGCGTCGATCACGCTGCCGCACGCGCCCGTCTTCGGGTCGGCGGCGCCGTAGACGACCCGCGCGATGCGCGCATGCATGATCGCGCCTGCGCACATCAGGCACGGCTCGAGCGTCACATATAGCTCGCAGCCGGGCATCCGGTAGTTCTGCAGATGCTGCGCGGCCATCCGCAGCGCAGCCATTTCCGCGTGCGCCGACGGGTCGTGCCCGCCGATCGGATGGTTGAAGCCGCGTGCGATCACTTCGTCGCCGCGCACGAGCACCGCGCCGACCGGCACTTCGCCGGCCGCGCGCGCCTCTTCGGCGGCGGCCTGCGCGAGCCGCATGAAATGCAGGTCGCGCGCCGACACGGGCGCGGCTTCGGAAACAGGAGAATCGGCGGCCGGTTCGGCCGCCGGGGCGGTTGCCGACGGGGCTGCGTCGTGCAGCGCGCCGGACGTCACATCGGCCCCGCTTCGGCGGGCGCTTCGTCGAGCCCGCGCTCGCACAGGCGCTCCGCGATGCGCCGGCAGTAGTCGCGCGGCATCACCATCGGACCGCCGCGCAGCGATTCGAGCGCCATGTCGAGCGCGAGGATCTTGGCCTGCAGGCGGCAGCGCGCGGCACGGTCGCTGACCGCCTGCACTTCGTCATGCAGGTTGCGCAGCGCGCGCAATTGCTCGACGGCCGGCGGCACGAAGCCCGCGTTCTTCAGGATACGGTTGGCCACCCGCACCTCCTCGGGCACGAGCAGGTCGTCATCCAGCGCCTGCGGCGCGCCGGTACCCGGCAAATCGTCGAACTCGCCCCGCGCGGCGGCGGCGGCAATACGTTGTTCGACCAGGGCGTCAAGCAATCTCATCAGTCAATCGGAACAATGCGGCAGGCCGAATTCTAGCAGGGTGACGCGGCTATGACAGGCCCTTCGAATATATGCTCGATATTGTGTTTTTAGGGGCCGAATCGCAGCGCATGCACGCCGATCGCCATCGAATGCCGCTCTGCTGCGCTGCAGCGGGCTGAGCGCCGTCCGGACCGTCGCAAACGCAAGCGGTATCGGGCCCTGTTTTTTGTTCGCGACGACGCGCGTCGGGCCGCGCCGATACCGCGCAACGGCAGACGCGCGGCTTGCGTTGCCGCGTCACGCGGCCGCCGTTTCCGCCCGCGGTTTCGCGAACGGTCGGAACATGGACGCGATCAGGAACGCACCGAGGCCGATCGCGAACGAACCGAGGTACAGCCAGCCGTAACTGCCGAACGTATCGATGATCAGGCCGCCGGCGACCGGGCCCGCGGCCATCCCGAGGCTGCCGGCCATCGCGCAGCCGCCGATCACGGTGCCCATCATCCTCAGCGGGAAGTTCTCGCGTGCCAGCACCGAATACAGCGGCATCACGCCCGCGTAGATGAAGCCGAACAGCGTCGCGACCGCGTAGAACCCGTCGAGCGAGCGCACGAAGTAATAGCCGAGCGCGCCGAGCGCCTGCGCGAGCAGCCCGGCCACCAGCATGCGCTTCGCGCCGAGGCGGTCGCCGAGAATCCCGAACGCGATCCGGCCGCCCATGCCCGCGAGCCCTTCGACGCTGTAGATCGACACCGCGACGATCAGCGGGATCCCGCACGTGACCGCGTAGCTGACCGTATGGAAGATCGGGCCCGAGTGCGTCGCGCAGCAGAAGAAATTGGTCAGCAGCAGGATCATGAACTGCGGCGAGCGCAGCGCGTCCGCGACCGACATCGCCGCGGGCGTGCCGGCGGGCGAAGGCGCGGCGGGCGCCGGTGCCTGGCCGAGCGCGGGCGCCCGCCGCACCAGCAGCGACACCGGAATCATCACGACGGCCGCCAGCGCGGCAATCAGCAGCATCGACGTGCGCCAGTCGCGCACCGACACGAGCCACGCGGCGAGCGGTGCCATCGTCATCGGCGCCATCCCCATGCCGGCCGACACGAGCGACACCGCGAGGCTGCGATGCGTGTCGAACCAGCCCGTCACGCACGCCATCATCGGCGCGAATATCGCGGCCGTCGCGCCGCCGACGGCGAGGCCGAAGGTCAGCTGGAACACCAGCAGCGACGGCGCGCGGCTCGCCAGCGCGAGACTCGCCGACAGCAGCACCGCGCCCGCGACGACGACCGGCCGCGTGCCGATCCGGTCCGACAGGCTGCCCCACGCCATGCTCGCGAAAGCCATTGCGATGAAGCCCAGAGTCATCGCAGTGGAAATGCCGGTCATCGACCAGCCCGTGTCGCGCGCGATGGCGCGCAGGAACACCGGCAGCGAAAACATCGCGCCGATCGCGACGCAGCCCATCAGGCCGCCCGCGGCGACGATCACCCAGCGGTATCGGGAATCCGTCATTTGACGTCTCCTGGTTCGTTTCGCCTCTCCTCGGAAACCGGGCGCAGGCCGCGTGTGCGGCGCAATGCCCGGTCGACATGGATACGACGGGCGGACCGGCGGGAAATCGACATGCTCGACCGATGGGGCCGGCGATTTTTTATTGTCGATCGATTCGCGAGGCCGGCAAGGGGCAGATCACGCGCTCGCCCTGCTTTTCCGGAATCGGAAATTCGATATCGGAAATGGTTGGTTGGGCCGCGCGACCGTGCTGACTACACTCGGATCATCTTGTCATAACAAGTTGATCGATGACCTCATCCAACGTCGTGCCGCTGTCGGCGGCCCCGCTCTACGTGCAGATCAAGGACACGCTGCGCGCGCGCATTCTCGACGGCACCTACGCGCCGCACAGCCGGATGCCGTCCGAACACGAACTCTGCACGATGTTCGACGTCAGCCGCATCACGGTGCGCCAGGCGCTCGGCGACCTGCAGAAGGAAGGACTGCTGTTCAAGCTGCACGGCAAGGGCACGTTCGTGTCGAAGCCGAAGGCGTTCCAGAACGTGACATCGCTGCAGGGCTTCGCCGAGGCGATGTCGTCGATGGGCTACGAGATCGTCAACCAGCTGCGCAGCTTCCGCACCGTGAGGGCCGACCGCCATCTCGCGACGAAACTGAACGTGCCGGAGGGCGCGCCGCTCGTCGAGATCCACCGCGTGCGGCTGCTGAACCGCGAACCGGTGTCGCTCGAACAGACCTGGGTGCCCGAAGCGCTCGGCAAGCGCCTCGCGGGCGCCGATCTCGCGACCCGCGACATCTTCCTCGTGCTGGAAAACGACTGCGGCATCCCGCTCGGCCATGCCGACGTGTCGATCGACGCGATCCTCGCCGACGACGAGATCGTCGACGCGCTGCACGTCGAGGAAAGCAGCCCCGTGCTGCGCATCGAGCGCCTCACGCACGACGCGTCAGGTGCCCCGATCGACTACGAATACCTCTACTTCCGCGGCGACGCATTCCAGTACCGGCTGCGCATCGACCGGCAAAAGGCACGCAAATCTGCAAGGAAACAGCAATGACGACCCAGGTTCATGAATACGACGTCGTCGTGGTCGGCGGCGGCACGGCCGGCCCGATGGCGGCGATCAAGGCGAAGGAGCGCGACCCGTCCCTGCGCGTGCTGCTGCTCGAGAAAGCCAACGTGAAGCGCAGCGGCGCGATCTCGATGGGGATGGACGGCCTGAACAACGCGGTGATCCCCGGTCATGCGACGCCCGAGCAGTACACGCGCGAGATCACGATCGCCAACGACGGCATCGTCGACCAGGAAGCCGTGTACGCGTATGCGACGCACAGCTTCGCGACGATCGAGCAGCTCGACCGCTGGGGCGTGAAGTTCGAGAAGGACGGCACCGGCGACTACGCGGTGAAGAAGGTCCATCACATGGGCTCGTACGTGCTGCCGATGCCGGAAGGACACGACATCAAGAAGGTGCTGTATCGGCAACTGAAGCGCGCGCGCATCGCGATCACGAACCGGATCGTCGCGACGCGGGTGCTGACCGATACGCAGGGCCGCGCGAGCGGCGTGCTCGGCTTCGACTGCCGCACCGCCGAGTTTCACGTGATCCGCGCGAAGGCCGTGATCCTCTGTTGCGGCGCCGCCGGCCGTCTCGGCTTGCCGGCGTCGGGCTACCTGATGGGCACCTACGAGAACCCGACCAACGCGGGAGACGGCTACGCGATGGCCTATCACGCGGGCGCCGCGCTCGCGAATCTCGAGTGCTTCCAGATCAACCCGCTGATCAAGGACTACAACGGCCCCGCATGCGCGTACGTGACGGGCCCGCTCGGCGGCTTCACCGCGAACGGCAAGGGCGAGCGCTTCATCGAATGCGACTACTGGAGCGGCCAGATGATGTGGGAGTTCTACCAGGAACTGCAGAGCGGCAACGGCCCCGTATTCCTGAAGCTCGACCATCTCGCGGAGGAAACGATCCAGACCATCGAGCAGATCCTGCATACGAACGAGCGGCCGAGCCGCGGCCGCTTCCATGCCGGGCGCGGCACCGACTACCGCAGCCAGATGGTCGAGATGCACATTTCCGAGATCGGCTTCTGCAGCGGCCACAGCGCATCGGGCGTGTACGTGAATGCACGCGCGGAGACGACGGTGCCGGGGCTCTACGCCGCCGGCGACATGGCGGCCGTCCCGCACAACTACATGCTCGGTGCGTTCACGTACGGCTGGTTCGCCGGGCAGAACGCGGCCGATTACGTGGCCGGCCGCGAACACGCCCCGGTGGACGACGCACAGGTCGACGCCGAGCGCACCCGCGTGCTCGCGCCGTTGCTGCGCGAGCGCGGCCTGGCGCCGGCGCAGGTCGAGTACAAGCTGCGCCGCATGGTGAACGACTACCTGCAACCGCCGAAGGTGACGCGCAAGATGGAAATCGGGCTGCAGCGTTTTGACGAAATTACTGAGGATATCGAAAAAATAAAGGCCGACAACCCGCACGAACTGATGCGCGCGGCCGAAGTACGCGCGATCCGCGACTGTGCCGAAATGGCCGCGCGCGCGTCGCTGTTCCGCACTGAAAGCCGATGGGGGCTGTACCACCATCGCGTCGACTTTCCGCACCGCAACGACGCCGAATGGTTCTGCCACACGTGGCTGCGCAAGGATGCCGCGGGCGCGATGCGCAGCGAAAAACGGCCGGTCGAACCGTACGTCGTGCCGCTTGCCGACGACGAACGCGGCGCCTACGCGCAGTTGCGCATTCGCGAACCGGCCGCGCTCGCGGCCGCCCTTTGAGGAACCTTGCCATGCCCCATACCCTGCACGACATCTTCCAGCGCAGCAGCGCGCCCGTGACGATCGACGAGTCGTTGTGCATCGCCGACAAGGGCTGCACCGTGTGCGTCGACGTGTGTCCGCTCGACCTGCTCGCGATCGACGTCACCAAGGGCAAGGCCTACATGCAGTTCGACGAATGCTGGTACTGCATGCCGTGCGAACGCGACTGCCCGACCGGCGCGGTCAAGGTCGACATCCCTTACCTGCTGCGCTGACTGCGTGCGTCAGCGCCCTTCTCCCTCGCTCATGACCGACTCCTCCTTCGCTTCCCCGCTACCCGGCGCATACGGGCACGACCAGGCCGCGCCCGTCGCCCGCCTCGCCGCGCCCGACGCGTCCGTGCGCCGCGTCGCGCTGTTCGAACTCGCGGATCTCGAAGATCCCGAACTCGTGCCGTCGTTCGTTGCCGTGCTGCGCACCGACCCGTCGGCCGACGTGCGCGGCGAAGCCGCCCGTGTACTTGGTGCATGGGAACAGCCCGATGTCGTCGACGCACTGTGCGGCGCGCTGCTCGATCCCGATGAAGACGTGCGCGCCGCCGCCGCACAGAGCTTGTCCGAACTGAAGGACGCGGCATCGGGTACCGTGCTGGGCCGCTGGGCCGACCGGCCCGAGCCGTTCGTGCGCCGTGCCGTGCTGCGGGGAATGCGCGAGTTGCGCGACCCCGGCGCGTTCGCACCCGCGCTGCGCGCGCTCGATGCGGAGCTGCCGGCCGTGCGCGCCGAAGCCGTTGCGGTGCTCGGCTGGCTCAAGGATGCGCGCGCCCTGGCGCCGCTCGCGCGCATCGCGACGGCCGACACCGATGCGGACGTGCGACGTTCCGCGGTCGGCTCGATCGGCTTCGCGGCCGCCGACGATGCGACCGTCGTCGACGCGCTGCTCGCCGCGCTGCGCGACCGCGCATGGCAGGTGCGCGAGGAAGCCGCCACGACGCTCGGCAAGCTGCGCGTGCCGACGGCACGCGAGCCGCTCGTCGCCGCGCTCGACGACGAATATTGGCAGGTGCGCCTGCGTGCCGCGCGCGCGCTCGGACAGTTGCGCGATGCGGCTGCGGCGCCGGCCGTCGTCGCACTGCTCTCGCATGCGATCAGCAATCTGCGCAAGGAAGCCGCGCTTGCGCTCGGCGAATTGCGCGACCGTGCAACACTGCCGGCGCTGAACGACGCGCTCGAAGATCGCGACCCCGAAGTCCGCAAGGCCGTGCGGATCGCGATCGGCCAAATCGGCGACGCTCCGCGATGAGCGCGCCGACCGAAATCGCACTCGATCATCCGTCACGCGCGTTGACGCTGCGCTGGCCGGACGGCAACACGCAGCGCATCGGCTACGCGCAATTGCGCGGCGATTGCCCGTGCGCGGAATGCCGACGGATCCGGCGTGACGGCGGTCGCGTCGATGCACGGCCCGACCTGACGCTGGAAGGCGTGGAACCGGCCGGCTACGGCATCCGCTTCATGTTCGGCGACGGCCACGCGCGCGGCATCTATCCGTGGCCGTATCTGGCGGGCATCGCCTAGCGCCCGTCATGCGGCTACCGCGGTCGTACGAGCGGGATGCAGGCATGCGCAAACGCTGCGATACTGGCGCCCACGATCGTCTTCACCCACCGTGGGAGCCAGGACATGCAGACGGCAGTCGGATTCATCGGCCTCGGCGTGATGGGCACGCCGATGGCGCTCAATCTTGCGCGGGCCGGCACGCCGCTCGTCGCATGGAGCCGTTCGCACGGCAGCGACGACGCACTTCGCGCCGCCGGCGCACACGTCGCCGAGGACGTCGACGACGTATTCGCGACCTGCCGCACCGTGATCCTGATGCTCGCGAACGACGCGGCAATCGATGCCGTCCTCGCGCGCGGCATGCCCGGTTTTGCCGCTCGCGTCGGCGGCCGCACGATCGTCAACATGGGCACGAATGCGCCCGAATACTCGCGCGCGCTCGCCGATGAAATCGCCGCCGCGTCGGGCCGCTACGTCGAGGCGCCCGTGTCGGGCTCGCGCAAGCCGGCCGAAGCTGGCCAGCTCGTCGTGATGCTGGCCGGTGCACCGGACGACGTCGATGCGGTGCGCGCGCTCGTGAAACCGCTGTGCCGCGACAGCTTCGTATGCGGCGACGTGCCGTCGGCGCTGACGATGAAGCTCGCCGTCAACCTGTTCCTGATCACGATGGTCACCGGTCTCGCCGAAGCCACGCATTTCGCGCAACGCCACGGTATCGACCTCGCGCGCTTCGCCGACGTGCTGAACGCGGGCCCGATGGCCAGCGACGTGTCGCGCGTGAAGCTCGGCAAGCTCGTCGCGGAAGATTTCTCGGTACAGGCCGCGATCACCGACGTGCTGAAGAACGCGCGCCTCGTCGCCGAATCGGCACGCGGCATCGGCATCGCTTCGCCGCTGCTCGACATCTGCCATGCGCTTTACGGCGAAACCGAGCAGGCTGGACATGGCGCGGCCGACATGGTCGCCGTGATCCGTGCGATCGAACAGCGTACCGGGGACGCGCGATGAGCCGCGTGCCCACCCACGCGCTCGATCGCGCCGACAGGTAGGCGCGACCATGTCCGTAACCGGCACCTCCGCAACAGGCAACGCTGCTTCCTTGCGCCCCGTTCCCGCCGTGATCGGCATCGTGCTGCGCGAGCGCGACGTGCTGCTCGTGCGCCGCGCGAATCCGCCCGATGCAGGCTGCTGGGGCTTCCCCGGCGGCAAGATCGAGCCCGGCGAGCCGCTCGCGGATGCGGTCGTGCGCGAGATCGCGGAAGAGACGACGATCGACGTCGAGGCGCTCGACGCCTTTACCGCGCTGGACGCGTTCGATTACGATGCACACGGCGCCGTGCGCGAGCATTTCATCATGGTCGCCGTGCTGTGCAGATGGTTGCGCGGCACGCCGGCCGCCGGCGACGACGCGCTCGACGCGCGCTGGTTCGGCATCGCCGAACTCGACCGCGACGATTTGCCGATGAGCGCCGGCGTGCGCGACGTCGCGCAACGGGCGCTCGAGCGGGCGGCGATGCTGGGCAACGCGCGTCCACCATCCGCCTGACACACCACTGCCGCTTGCGCGTCACCTTGCGCGCGATGCGTTCGATTCATCACGGCGCCGGCTACCCGCCGAGCGCCGCATCATCACCCATCAAACCATGATCAGAATTCGCCGATCCACCGAGGCCGACGGCACACGCGTGCTGGACATCTGGCGCACCGCAGTCGATGCCACGCATCACTTCCTGAGCGACGACGATCGTCGTTCGATCGAATCCGAAGTCGTCGCGTTTCTGCCGGGCGCACCGCTCGATCTGGCCGTCGACGAGACCGATCGTCCGATCGGCTTCATGCTGCTCGACGGCAGCCACATGGAGGCGCTGTTCGTCGATCCCGCCCACCATGGCGCGGGGGTCGGGCGGCGACTGGTCGAAGAAGCGCTCAAGCGCCACCCCGGCCTGTCGACCGACGTCAACGAACAGAACGAGGCGGCGGCGCGATTCTATGAACGGCTCGGATTCGAGCGCTGCGGGCGATCGGCGCTGGATGGACAAGGGCGACCTTATCCGCTGATACACCTTCGTTATCGCGGTGACGATCGGGACTGAGCCGGCGTCCGGGCAACGACGAGACACTGCACGCGCCCGGTCCGGATGCGCTGAAAACGACAGCGCACTTGCGACATGCGCACAGCCGTGGCCGGATCCGGCACCACGGCGAAAAAGAAGCAGTGCACGGGAACCGGCGGCAGCGCATCGAATCCAGGTAGCTTCGGTTGAGTCGCGGCAGCCCGTTCGAATGGCCTGGTGCGGGATTTTCGCCGCACGCCCGAAGATGCTACCCTCTCGGCCAAACTCGACACCCTCTGATGAAGCACCCGAATTCAACCATGCAAACCGTCGCGGTACTGGACTTCGAAACAACCGGCCTGTCGCCGAACCTGGGCGACCGTGCGACCGAAATTGCCGTCATCCTGCTGCGCGACGGGCAGGTCGTCGACCGTTTCCAGAGCTTGATGAATGCAGGCAGACGCATCCCGTCCGATGTCGTTGCGCTCACCGGCATCACGAACGACATGATCGCAGCGGCGCCGCCCGCGTCCGAAGTCATGAAGGAAGCGGCGGCGTTCGTCGGCAAGCATGCGGTCGTGGCCCACAACGCCGGTTTCGACAAGCGCTTCTGGCAGTCGGAACTCGGGCTGCTCGGCATGTCGGCCGACCATGCGTTTGCGTGCACGATGCTGGTGGCGCGACGGATCTACCCGGACGCGCGAAGTCACCGCCTGTCGAGCCTCGCCGAGATGCTGCGGCTGCCGCAAACGGGCCGTGCGCACCGCGCGATGGTCGATGCCGAGATGGCCGGCCATCTGTGGTGCCGGTTGCAGCAGGATATTTCGCGGACTTATGGACTGGAGCGGATCGATCACGCGTTGATGTCGCGTGTTCAGGTGACGACCAAGGCGAAAGTACCGATGTACCTGCGGTCGCTCGTGCGGACGCATGCGTGACGAATCCGGCCCAGGAACGGCAACGCGGCGTTGCCTGACCGACTTCGCGCGTTAGCGCAAGACAGCCGGGTCGCTTCTTGCCTCCGCCCGAAACGGGGGCAACCAGCCAACCGAATCGCCAATCCGCTTGCGGACCATCGCGACGCGCCGACCACGGAAGCCCCTGAATCCATGAAGTTGCTTCTGCGAATGGACATTCGCCAAAGATGCGACGCGCTCCCCAAGGCGACCGATACCCGTTTCATCCGACCGGGAACATTGACCCGGATCACCCGCCGGGAGCAGCCAATCGTTGGGCACTCACCTCCGCCAGCGCCTCGAATATGGCGGGCGTACGCTCCAGGCGGGCGATCGTCCGCGCGCCTTCGAGGGCCGCGACCAATGCGGCCGCGGTAGACGACGCGCGCGCGGGAGCGAAACCGCATCCTGTGAAATGCTGCGCAATGATCTCGGTGGACGCAACGAATCCGCGCGCTACCCGTTGGGTCAGGTCGGCGTCGAGCGCGGGCAACTCATTCGCCAGATTCTGCATCAGACATCCGTACTGGAAATCAGAGGCAACCATTTCAGCCGCGAATGTGCTGAACAGCCGCTGGACAAAATTCAGCGCATCGCCTGTCGTCTCCGACGAGATGTTGCGCAGTACCGCCATTCGCGCCTCAATGTAATTGTCGATTGCTTCTTCCGCGAGTTGCGCCTTGCCACGTGGAAAGTGGAAATAGAACGATCCTTTGGGCGCACCGCTCTCATTCAGGATCTGGGTCAATCCCGTCGCGGTGTAGCCCTGGATGCGAAACAGCCGTTCGGCCGTGGCAATCGCGCGGTCGCGCGCGTCAGTCTTGCGTGTCATTCCGAAAACGTACCACGTCTCGCTTGACGTCGCTATGGTGACCGCCATACTATGGTGATCACCATATTTCGAGCCCCGACGATGCCCCATGACCCCGACAAGCCATCGGCGTCCCGTCGAGCTTTCCTGGCGATGGGCGCGGCCAGCTTGGTTGCGGCTTCAATTCGACCTGCTGCCGCCGCAAACCCGATAGGAGGAACTGCTTTGACCACGTCAATGTATGGCGACGGAACCCTTCCGACGGGGGTGCGCTCGCGGATGGTCCATGGGGTCAACGGCCTCGACGTCCATATTCTCGAGGCCGGTTATGAAAGGCCCGATCGGCCGCTCGCACTGCTTCTGCATGGTTTCCCCGATCTGGCTTACGGCTGGCGGCACGTGATGCCGTTGCTGGCGGACGCCGGCTACCACGTCGTGGCGCCTGATCAGCGCGGTTGTGGCCGCACCACCGGTTCGGTGAACGACTATGACGCCCCGCTTGCGCCCTTCAGCCTGCTGAATATGGCGCGCGACGCCCTCGGCTTGGTTTTCGCGTTGGGTTATCGGCGTACGGCGATGCTCGTCGGGCACGATCTCGGCTCGCCCGTGACGGCCTATTGTGCGCTGGCCCGACCTGACGTCTTTCCGTCGGTGGTGCTGATGAGCGCGCCATTCCCCGGTCCGCCGACGTTTCCGTTCGACGTCGCGAAAAGCGAAGGATCGTCGGTCCAGCCGAACACGGGCATGCAAAAGTTGGCGGCTGCGCTGGCGGCACTCGATCCGCCGAGGCAGTATTACCAGCAATACCTGAGCTCACGAGCGGCGAACCCTGACATGTGGCACCCGCCTCAAGGCTTGCACGCGTTACTTCGTGCATTTTTCCACGTCAAGAGCGCCGACTGGCCGGGAAACAAGCCGCATCCGTTGCAGGCGCCAACCGCCGCGGAATTTGCACGGATGCCCACCTATTACGTCATGGATCTCGGCAAGACGATGGCCGAGACCGTCGCGCCATTCCACCCTTCCGCCGCCGAGGTCATGGCCTGCACCTGGCTCACCGAGCCGGAACTCGCGGTGTACACGGCGGAGTACGGCCGCACGGGGTTTCAAGGCGCGCTGCAGGCTTATCGTGTCTTTTCCGATCCTGCCCTGAACGCCGGGTTGCGCCTGTTCTCGGGCAAGACGATCGATGTCCCTTCGCTTTTCATTGGCGGGAAAAGCGATTGGGGCACGTATTCGGCGCCTGGCTCGCTCGATCTCATGAGGACGAAGGCGACGACGAGAATGGCGGGCATCGAGCTGATCGACGGCGCAGGTCACTGGATCCAGCAGGAGCAGCCGGTTCGCCTCGCCGAACGCCTGCTTGCCTTCGTCAAGGACGTGGACGCGGTGGATCACACCGTCGGTTAGGTCGGGGGGCCTGTCGTCCGGTCTTGAAAAGATCGCCTGCCCGGCTCACCCTTTCGACGAAGAAACGAACGGATGCGTTTCGGAACCGGCAAAGGAGCATTGGCATGCCGTATGAACTGACGACCCTTTCGTGCTCGCTTCTGGAGCAGGCGACCGTATCCGACGACGCCCGCCGCTGGGTGTCGGACGCTGACGCGGCTGGCATGCTCCTGGGTTCATGGCGAACGGAAATCGGCGAGCTCGGGCAAATCATCGTGTTGCGCAAGTTCGAGACCATGCACGAACTCCAGCGCGAACGTGAACGCGCTTATATGGCCGAACAGCCGTTTCATATAGCGAACCCGCACATCCGGCTGGACATGGAAAGCTATGCGCTGTTTCCTTTTTTGCCCGAGGTTCAACCCGCAACATTCGGCAAGTTTTACGAACTTCGCCGCTACTGGTTGAAACCCGGTGGAATCGCGCCGACCATCGCCGCCTGGGAGCAGGCCGTCGCACCGGCCAAGGCTTACACGTCGCATCTGGTCGCAAACATGTACGCGCTCGATGGCCCGCCTCGCATCGCCCACATCTGGGGATTCTCGAGCCTGGAAGAACGCATGAACCTGCGGGCGCAGCATTATTCCGCTGGGCTCTGGCCGCCCAAAGGCGGCCCCCAGCAGATCGAAAAGGCGACCTCGACCATCTGCCTGCCTGAAGCGTGGTCGCCGATGTGCTGAAGTCAACGACAGCGATATGGGATTGCGCGCGGCGCCGCGCCGCGCCGGGCAGAAGGCTTGTCAATCTGGGACTGCGGCGTAACACCCGCCTTCCCGAGAAGACTTTTACCGTCACGGACGGTAAAAGTCCGAATGGTGATTGAGAGCGTCTCAATCCGCCCTCGATTCTTGCCGCCAGTTTTATCGCCGGCCGGCTTTGCTGGCCGGCGATAACCTCCGATACGTGCCGCGATGTATTTTCAAATCAATACGCCACGACGATTTTTCGGCGGCTGGCGATAGCCCCCAAGTCGCTGAATCACTCCCACTCGATCGTCGCCGGCGGCTTGCCCGAGATGTCGTACACGACCCGGTTGATGCCGCGCACTTCGTTGATGATCCGGTTCGACGCACGGCCGAGCAGCGCGTACGGCAGGTGCGCCCAGTGTGCGGTCATGAAGTCGGTCGTCTGCACCGCGCGCAGCGACGTCACGTAGTCGTAGGTCCGGCCATCGCCCATCACGCCGACCGACTTGACCGGCAGGAACACCGCGAATGCCTGGCTCGTCAGGTCGTACCAGCTCTTGCCGACATCGGCTTCGCCGCACAGGCCCGCTGCCGCATCCTGCGCGGTCGCGATCGTGCCGCGCAGTTCCTCGATGAAGATCGCGTCCGCGCGGCGCAGCAGGTCCGCGTACTCGCGCTTCACTTCGCCGAGAATCCGCACGCCGAGGCCCGGGCCCGGGAACGGATGGCGATACACCATCTCCGGCGGCAGGCCGAGCGCGACGCCCAGCTCGCGCACTTCGTCCTTGAACAGGTCGCGCAGCGGCTCGAGCAGCTTCAGGCCGAGCGTTTCCGGCAGGCCGCCGACGTTGTGGTGACTCTTGATCGTCGTCGCCTTCTTCGTCTTCGTGCCGCCCGATTCGACCACGTCCGGGTAGATCGTGCCCTGCGCGAGCCACTTCGCCTTCGACAGCTTCTTCGCTTCGGCCTGGAACACCTCGACGAACTCGCGGCCGATGATCTTGCGCTTTGCTTCCGGATCGGTCACGCCGGCCAGGTGGCCGAGGAACTGATCGGCGGCATCGACGTGCACGACCTTCGCATGCAGGCGGCCCTCGAACATGTCGAGCACCATCTTGCCTTCGTTCAGGCGCAGCAGGCCGTGGTCGACGAACACGCAGGTCAGCTGGTCGCCGATCGCGCGATGGATCAGCGCGGCTGCGACGCTCGAATCGACGCCGCCCGACAGGCCGAGAATCACTTCCTCGTCACCGACCTGCTCGCGGATCTTCGCGACAGCTTCCTCGATATGGTTCTTCATGATCCAGTCGGGCTTCGCACCGGCGATCTGCAGCACGAAGCGTTCGATGATCTGGCGGCCCTTCACCGTGTGCGTGACTTCCGGGTGGAACTGCACCGCGTAGTAGCCGCGCGCCTCGTCGGCCATGCCGGCGATCGGGCAGCTCGGCGTCGACGCCATCAGCGCGAAGCCCGGCGGAAGCTCGGCAACCTTGTCGCCGTGGCTCATCCACACCTTCAGCATGCCGTGGCCTTCGGCCGTCGTGAAATCCTCGATGCCGTCGAGCAGGCGCGTATGGCCGTGCGCGCGCATTTCCGCATAGCCGAATTCGCGATGGTCGCTCCACTCGACCTTGCCGCCGAGCTGCACGGCCATCGTCTGCATGCCGTAGCAGATGCCGAGCACCGGCACGCCGAGATCCCACACGGCCTGCGGCGCGCGCAGCTGATGGTCCTCGTACGTGCTCGCGTGGCTGCCCGAGAGGATCACCGCCTTCGGCGCGAACTCGCGGACGAAGTCGTCGGATACATCGTTCGGATGGATTTCGCAGTAGACGTGCGCTTCACGCACACGACGCGCAATCAGTTGGGTGACTTGCGAACCGAAGTCGAGAATCAGGATTTTGTCGTGCATGGCTGCGGACGGGATGAAGAGAATAAGAAAAGCAGCGCATCAAGCGCTGCGTCAAAAGCATGGACAGCGGCGTCGGGCGGCAGGCGGCTCGCGCGACGCATCGCCGGTCAATCCTGCATCGGCGGGCGTTCGTCGAGTGCGACGCCGCCTGACGACTGACGGGAACCGGATGAAGCCGGCGACGATGCAGCAGGCGCCGCGGGACGGCTGACGACGGGCTCGACGCGCTGCGGTGCGGGCGACGACGCCGGCGCCATCGCCGGCTCGGCCGGACGCTGCGCCGGTGCGCGCGCCTCGAGCGCCTGCGCCTTCTCGCGCCGGCGCACGGCCGATGCGATTCGCACGCCGCCGAGGCCCAGCAGGATCAGCGCGACACCGGCCACGACCGACAGCACCCGGCCGGCGGCCGCCAGCGCGGGACCGCTGCCGGCGCCGAGCGACCAGACGATCGTCAGCACGCCGGTCAGCCAGTACACATGGCTGACCGACCGCGCCACCGGCGCCGTGAGGTCACCGTTGAACGCCGCATGAAACGCGAGCCACGCGAGACCGAGCAACGCGATGCCGAACGCCTGGCCGAGCATCGCCGGCTGGATGTTCTGCAACTGCAGCGCGTTGAACAGCGACTGCCAGGGCGTCAGCACGAACAGCACGCCGAACGCCAGCAGCAGCACGGCATCGAGGATCAGCACGGCTCGCAGCAGCGGTTTCATCGGCGATCAGTCCACGTGGTAGTTCGGCGCTTCCTTCGTGATCTGCACGTCGTGCACGTGCGACTCGCGCATGCCCGCCGCGGTGATCTGGACGAATTCGGCCTTGTCGTGCAGCTCGTCGATCGTCTTGCAGCCGCAGTAGCCCATGCTCGCGCGCACGCCGCCGACCAGCTGGAACAGGATCGCGTTGACCGAACCCTTGTACGCGACACGGCCTTCGATGCCTTCCGGCACGAGCTTGTCGATGTTCGCCGAGTTGTCCTGGAAGTAGCGGTCTGCCGCGCCGTCCTTCATCGCGCCGACCGAACCCATGCCGCGGTACGACTTGTACTGGCGGCCCTGGTACAGGAACACGTCGCCCGGCGCCTCTTCGGTGCCCGCGAACATGCTGCCCATCATCACCGCGTTCGCGCCGGCCGCGAGGGCCTTCGACACGTCGCCCGAGAAGCGCACGCCGCCGTCGGCGATGCACGGCACGCCGGTGCCCTTCAGCGCTTCCGCGACGTTCGCGATCGCGCTGATCTGCGGCACGCCGACACCGGCGACGATCCGCGTCGTGCAGATCGAGCCCGGGCCGATACCGACCTTGACCGCGTCCGCACCGTATTCGACCAGCGCCTTCGCGGCGGCAGCCGTCGCGATGTTGCCGCCGATCACCTCGACGTGCGGGAAGTTCTGCTTGACCCAGCGGACGCGCTCGAGCACGCCCTTGCTGTGACCGTGCGCGGTATCGACGACGATCACGTCGACGCCGGCCTGCACCAGCAGCTCGACGCGCTCTTCGTTGTCCGGGCCGACGCCGACCGCCGCGCCTGCGCGCAGCTTGCCGTGCTCGTCCTTGCACGCGTCCGGGTGCTCGGTCTGCTTCGTGATGTCCTTGACGGTCATCAGGCCGCGCAGCTCGAACGCGTCGTTGACGACCAGCACGCGCTCGAGGCGGTGGCTGTGCATCAGCGCCTTCGCTTCGGCGAGCGGCGTGCCTTCCTTGACCGTGACGAGGCGCTCGCGCGGCGTCATGATCGACTTGACCGGCTCGTCGAGGCGCGTTTCGAAACGCAGGTCGCGGTTCGTGACGATACCGACGAGCTGCGGGCCTTCGACGACCGGGAAACCCGAGATGCCATGCTGGCGCGACAGCGCGATCACGTCGCGCACCTTCATCTGCGGCGGCACCGTGATCGGGTCGCGGACGACGCCCGACTCGAAACGCTTGACCTTGGCGACTTCGCGGGCCTGCTCGGCCGGCGTGAGGTTCTTGTGGACGATACCGACGCCACCCTGCTGGGCCATCGCGATTGCGAGGCGACCTTCGGTGACCGTGTCCATCGCGGCGGACACGAGCGGCATGTTCAGGGAGATGTTGCGGGTCAGCTTGGTCTTGAGGCTGGTGTCGCGCGGGAGAACGTCGGAGAAGGCGGGAACGAGGAGCACGTCATCGAAAGTGAGTGCTTTTTGGATCAGACGCATGGCAAATCCTATGGGCGCAAAAGCGAATTATACGCGAAGCGCCGTGAATTTTCACAACACGAACAACGGCTTAGCCGGTTCCGGCCGTTCGGGGGCCGAATCGTTCGGATCGCCGTTCGGTTCGTTTTCGATCGCTTTTCGTTTCACTGCCGCATCGAGCCATTCGCGCAACCGGCGGCAAAACGGCTCATTCGCCTGTTGCACACGGGCCGCGCGACGGCAGCGGCCATGGTGAAACCGGTCCGGCAACGTGCCGAACCGGCCTGCCTACCTTGTGTTATAGCAGCCCTGCCGCACGCACGATCATCGCGACGCCGCCGCCGAGCGCCACGCAACCGGCGGCGGTCCGCGCAACACGTCCATCGGACGGTGCGACGCGCTCGGCGGCAATCGCGACCATCACCGCGGCCATCACGCGCAGGTCCATCATGCCGGCCGCCAGCGCAATCGCCATCAGGTTCCCGCAACAGGCGCTGCAATGCACGGCGGCCCGCACGCCGTGCCGCCACGCCGCGCCGGCGACTGCCCGTGCCCCGCGTACGTCGCCTGCCGCATGCCTGCAGCACGCCAGCCGCCGCGCCTTCCACGCGGAGAATTGCAGCATGCCCGCGGCCGACACGATCGCGCCGGCCGCGAACGGCAGCGCGCGGGCAAGCGCCGGCAGCCGGGCGGCAGCGGCCGTCAGCGCGGCGCCGGCGGGAAACACGAGCGCCCCGAGCGCCATCCACACCGCAAAATACCCGGCGCCCGCGACGACGACGAGCCAGGCGGAACGCGCCGTGGCCATCGGGCCGATGCGCTGCCGGTACCGCCAGAGCGTCGGCGCCAGCACCGGCAGCATCATCGCCGGCGTCATCGCGCCCCACATTCCCGCGAACGCCGCGAATGCGCGCCCGATGTCCCGGCCGCACGGCCGCAGCCATGCGGCCGACGCGATCCAGCCGCCGGCCATCGGCTCGCCGCCCATCGCGGCCATCGACGCATGCTGCGCCAGCGTCGCCGTCACGGCGACGGCGAACACGGCCGCGAGCACGGCCCCGAACGCCCGCGGATCAGGGCTTGGGCTCGCCCCGCCGGTTGCCGGCGGTGTCATCGCACGCTCCCGTCCGTCGCCGCGTTGCGCTCAGCCACGCGCGTACTCGTCGTGGCGGCGCCACCACGGGCCGGCCTCGTTGCGCCCGCGCGGCGCGCGATCGAGCCACTGGTACATCCCCCACAGCCCGTCGAGCCCGCGCGCGTAGGTCGAGTACGTGTGATAGACGGCGCCGTCCTCGCGCACGAACGCGCTCATCCCCGGCCGGTCGAGGGCATACGTGGCCGCGTCGGTGCCGCAGGTCGCCGCGAACTGCACGACGGGCGCCGGCGGCGGGTCCATGTCCATCGCGTGGCCGGCCCGCGCGTAGTTGTATTCGACGTCGCCCGCGCGCTGCTGCGTTTCGGTGAACGACACATTGAAGTCGAAGTTGAAATCGCTGCCGACCGACGACGCCCACGGGAAAGTCCACCCCATCCGCTCGCGATACGCGAGCAGCTTCGCGAGCGGTGCGCGCGACACGGCCGAGAGCGTCACGTAGTGGTGCGCCAGGTGCACGGCGAAGCCGTCGAACCCGTCGGCGAGCGCCGAGCACGACGGGCAGCCGGCCTTGTAGTCGGGACCGAACATGAAGTGATAGACGAGCAGTTGCGAGCGGCCGAGAAACAGGTCGTCGAGCGTCGCCTCCCCGTTTTCGGTGTCGAACCGGTAGGTCTTGTCGACGCGCACCCATGGCAGCGCCTGGCGCTGCCGCGCGAGTTCGTCGCTTTGCCGCGTCAGCGCCTTTTCGGCATCGAGCAGTGCGCGGCGCCCGGCCAGCCATTCGTCGCGCGTTCCGGTGAGATGGGTCGTCATTGCGGGTTCCTCCTTCGGTGGGTATCCGGCACGGCGGACGGTGCCGTGTGCGTGGTGCTAGATTAGTGGCGGGCATCGGACCGGAGGGAGTGACAAGTGTGTCGGGATTCGGATGGATTCGCTGATCACCGCGGCCGCGCGCGCGCTCGCGGCCGGTGACGCGCTCGGCGCGCTGAACCGCGTCGCGCTGCGCGACGATGCGCCGGCGCTCGCGCTGCGCGGCATCGCGATGGCGCAACTCGGCGATTTCGAGCGTGCGCGTGCCCTCGTGCGTGGTGCCGCCCGCGCATTCGGCGCGAAGGAAGCCGTTGCACGGGCGCGCTGCGTCGTCGCGGAAGCCGAGATCGCACTGGCATCGCGCGACCTGCGCTGGCCGACACGCGCGCTCGATGCGGCCTGCGCGACGCTCGACGCGCACGGCGACCGCGCGAATGCCGCGCATGCACGCTATCTCGGCGTGCGCCGGCTGCTGCTGATCGGCCATCTCGACGATGCCGAACGGCTGCTCGCGCATCTCGATCCCGCGCCGCTGCCGGCCGCGTCGCGCGCCGCCCATGAGTTGATCGCGGCCGGCATCGCGATGCGCCGCATCCGCACGCACGCGGCCCGCGCGGCGCTCGCCCGTGCACGCGCGGCCGCCCGCGACGCCGGCATCGCCGCGCTGACGGCCGAGGTCGACACCGCGGCGCGCGTGCTCGACGCACCGGCCGCGCGGCTCCTCGCGCGCGGCACGTCGCGGCTCGTGCAGCTCGACGAAGTCGAGACGCTGTTCGCGTCGAACGCGCTCGTCGTCGATGCGTGCCGCCACGCGGTGCGCGATGCGCTCACGACCGTGTCGCTCGCGCGGCGTCCCGTGCTGTTCGTGCTGGCCCGCGCACTCGGCGAGGCCTGGCCGGCCGACGTGTCGCGCAACGCACTCGTGGCCGCCGCGTTCCGCGCGAAACACGCGGACGAATCGCATCGCGCGCGGCTGCGCGTCGAGATCGGCCGGCTGCGCGCGGTGCTGCGCCCGCTCGCGAACGTCGTCGCGACGCCGCGCGGCTTCGCGCTCGAACCGCTCGGCGTGCGCGAGACTGTCGTTCTCGCACGCCCGGTCGACGATCGCCACGCGGCCGTGCTTGCCCTCCTCGCCGACGGCGAAGCGTGGTCGAGCTCCGCGCTGGCGCTCGCGCTCGGCGCGAGCCAGCGCACCGTGCAGCGCGCGCTCGACGCGCTCGCCGAGGCCGACAAGGTGCAGGCGCTCGGCCGCGGCCGCGCGCGCCGCTGGATGACGCCGCCGCTGCCCGGATTCGCGACGACCTTGTTACTCCCGGCTCCGCTGCCGGGAGATTAGGATGACCTCACCGAACGACGAGGTGACGAACATGAAACGCTCCAATGCAGAGATCATCCGCGAATACGGCCCGTTTCCGGGCGTCGACGGCGTGCACGGCGTCACGTTCGACGGACAGCACGTGTGGTACGCGTCAGGCGACAAGCTGAATGCGCTCGATCCCGAGCGCGGCACGACCGTCCGTTCGCTCGACGTCGCCGCGCATGCGGGCACCGCGTTCGACGGCCGCCACCTGTTCCAGATCGTCGAGGACCGCATCGAGAAGCTCGATCCCGAATCGGGCCGCGTGCTCGCGACGATCCCGGCCCCCGGCGGCGGTGCCGACTCGGGGCTCGCGTGGGCCGAAGGCACGCTGTGGGTCGGCCAGTACCGCGAACGCAAGATTCATCAGATCGATCCGGAGTCGGGCGCCGTGCTGCGCACGATCGAGTCGAACCGCTTCGTCACCGGCGTGACGTGGGTCGACGGCGAGCTGTGGCACGGCACGTGGGAAGCCGACCAGAGCAACCTGCGGCACATCGACCCGCATACGGGCCAGGTGCTCGAGCAGGTCGACATGCCGGCCGGCGTCGGCGTATCGGGGCTCGAATCGGACGGCCACGACCGCTTCTACTGCGGCGGCGGCAACAGCGGCAAGCTGCGCGCCGTGCGGCGCCCGTCGCGCACGCGTGCGGCGGGCGACGACACCGGCGCCACGCTCGATCCGGCAGAAGGTTGATTCGTCGCCGGTCCACATCGCTCCACCACGCAACGCGGCGAAGCGCTGCGATACGCCGAGTGCAGGAATGAACAAGACGCCGCCGCGACGGCGTCGCTAAGATGCGCGCACATCAGTCATTGGTTCGGAGCGGTCGATGCAGCGCGGCGTGATTTATGGAGTCCTGGCAGGCGCCCTGTGGGGCATGGTGTTTCTCGTTCCGCGGCTGCTGACCGACTTCTCGCCGCTGCTGCTGAGCGCCGGCCGCTACGCGATGTACGGCCTCGTGTCGCTCGCGGCCGCGCTACCGGCCGCCCGCTCGCTGCTCGCGCGGTTGACCCGCGAAGATCTCGTCGCGCTGGTTCGGCTCGCCGTCGTCGGCAACGTCGCGTACTACATGCTGCTGTCCGGCGCCGTCCACCTGATCGGCATCGCACCCAGCTCGCTGATCGTCGGCGTGCTACCCGTGACCGTCACGCTCGCGGGCCTCGGCGATCACGGCGCCGTGCCGCTGCGGCGGCTCGCGGCGCCGCTCGCGCTGGTGATCGCAGGCATCGCCTGCATCAACGTCGACCTGTTCACGTCCGAGGCCGCCCATGCGACGACGCTCGGCCAGAAACTCGCGGGCATCGCCTGCGCGGCCGGCGCGCTCGCGAGCTGGACCTGGTACGCGGTGGCGAACGCGCGCTACCTGCAGCGCCATCATCGTTTCGGCGGCAACGAGTGGTCGGTGCTGTGGGGTGTCGTGACGGGTCTGATCGGCGGGCTCTGCTGGATTGCGATCCTCGCGCTGCCGGCGGGCATGGTACAGGCGGCCGTCCCGGCGTCGCGCTGGCAGTTGTTCTGGCTGCTGAACCTGGTGCTCGCGATCGGCGCGTCGTGGCTCGGCAACGGGCTGTGGAATGCCGCGTCGAAGCGCTTGCCGCTCACGCTGTCGGGACAACTGATCGTGTTCGAAACCGTGTTCGCGATGCTGTACGCGTTCGTGTACGACCAGCGGATGCCGCACACGCTCGAGGTCGCCGCGCTCGTGCTGCTGCTCGCCGGCGTGTACGGCTCGGTGCGACAGCACGGCGACACGCCGGGCAGCGCGTCGCCCAACGCAAACGCCGCGGCCCGCTGAGCGCGCCGCGGCGTTTGATCAGGCGAATCGGGACGAAACACGCGTCAGCGCGCGTCCTTGTGCATCCACTTGCGGCCCTCGATCGAGCCGGCACGGCGGGACTTGTCGACGCGCCGCTGGCGCGCCAGCTTCGGATCGACGATCAACGGGCGGTAGATCTCGACACGGTCGTGGTCGGCGAGCGGCGCGTCGAGCGGCGCGAGCTTGCCGTACACGCCCGTCTTCGCATGCGCGAGATCGATCTCCGGATGCAGCGCGAGCACGCCGCTCGCGTCGATCGCCGAGCGAACGGTCGCGCCTTCGGGCAGCAACAGCGGGATCAGCGTCTGGCGGTCCGGCAGCGCGTAGCAGACTTCGATCGACAGCATCGCGTCACCCCTTCCCGTAGCGCTGGTCCGCGCGCTTCACGAACGAATCGACGAACGTGTTCGCGATGTGGCTGAACACGGGCCCGATGATCTTCTCGAGCAGGATGCTCGAAAACTCGTAGTGCAGCGCGAATTCGATCTTGCACGCATCGGCACGCAGCGCGGTGAAGCGCCACGCGCCCGTGAACTTCTTGAACGGGCCGTCCGTGAACTCCATGTCGATCCGCGTCGGGCGTTCCTGCGTGTTGCGCGTCGCGAAATGCTGCTTGATGCCCTTGAAGTTGATATCGATGCGCGCTTCCATCCCGCGCTCGTCCTGACGGCGAATCTCGACGCCGCCGCACCAGGGCAGGAAATTGGGGTAGTCGGCCACGTCGGTGACGAGGTCGAACATCTGTTCCGCCGAATGGCGGATCAATACGGTTTTCTGGACATCTGCCATAAATCGCGCGGCATCGCTGAAGGTGGAAACGCCAAGCCGGGCGATTCTCGCCCCGCTTTGCTAAAATCGTGATTTTAAACGAGTTGGCCCGATCCTTTCATGAGCATCATCGACAACAGGAAAGCGCACTTCGATTATCACATCGAGGAACGCTACGAGGCGGGGCTCGTGCTCGAGGGCTGGGAAGTCAAGGCGCTGCGCGCCGGGCGCGGCCAGATCAAGGAAGGCTACGTCGTGGTGAAGAACGCCGAGATCTTCCTGATCGGTACCCATATCAGCCCGCTGCCCGAAGCCTCGACGCACATCACGCCCGACCCGGTTCGCACGCGCAAGCTGCTGCTGCACCGTGAGGAAATCAAGAAACTGATCGGCAAGGTCGAGCAGCGTGGCTACACGCTCGTGCCGCTGAACTTCCACTACAAGGGCGGTCGCGTGAAGTGCGACATCGCGCTCGCGAAGGGCAAGAAGCTGCACGACAAGCGCGAAACCGAGAAAAAGCGCGACTGGGAACGCGAAAAGGCACGCATTATGCGCGCCGGCACCTGACGCACAGCATGCCCATCGCAAACGACACGGCCCGCTCGAAGCGGGCCGTGTTGCTGTGGGCTACGTGATCGGTATCTGCCGGCTGCCCGGCTGCGCGACGATTCGCCGCATGCCGCTCGCGCGGCGGCGATCGACGCACCGGGTCCGCACGGTTCAGCCCTTCGCGGGCGTCGATGCGTTCTTGACGATCGTCAGCGCCGACGAGATCGCGGTGCCGAGATCCGACAGGTTCGACGGCACGATCAGCGTGTTGCCCTGCTTCGCGAGATTCGAGAACGCTCCCACGTACTGCTCGGCGACCTTCAGATTCACCGCATCCATCCCGCCCTGCGACTGGATCGCCTGAGCGATCTTCTGGATCGCCTGCGCGTTCGCCTCGGCCACCGCCAGGATCGCCGCGGCCTCGCCCTGCGCCTGGTTGATTGCAGCCTGCCGCTCGCCCTCGGACTTCTGGATCGCCGCTTCGCGCGCGCCCGACGCAAGGTTGATCTGCTCCTGCTTGCGGCCTTCCGATGCGGCGATCAGCGCGCGCTTCTCGCGCTCCGCGGTGATCTGCGCCTGCATCGCGTGCAGGATTTCCTTCGGCGGCGTCAGGTCCTTGATCTCGTAGCGCAGCACCTTCACGCCCCAGTTCGCCGCGGCCTGGTCGAGCGCCGACACGATGTTGTGGTTGATGAAATCGCGCTCCTCGAACGTCTTGTCGAGTTCGAGCTTGCCGACCACCGAGCGCAGCGTGGTTTGTGCCAGCTGCGTGATCGCGAGCACGAAGTTGCTCGACCCGTACGACGCCTTCATCGGATCGGTCACCTGGAAGTACAGCACGCCGTCGACCTGCAACTGCGTGTTGTCGCGCGTGATACAGACCTGGCTCGGCACGTCGAGCGGGATTTCCTTCAGGATGTGCCGGTACGCGATGCGATCGACGAACGGCAGCACGATATTCAGGCCGGGCGACAGTGTCGCGTGGTAGCGCCCGAAACGCTCGAGCACCCATGCATGCTGCTGCGGCACGATCTTCACCGTCTTCGACACGATCACGATCGCGATGACGAGCAGGACAACCCAGACGATCAGCGAATCCATGAAATATTCCCTCCTTGTTGTATCAGCGGACGATCAGCCCGCGGGTTTCGCCACGACCACGAGACAATTGCCGCGCACGGCGCTCACCTGATAGACGCGCGCATCGTCGCGCTCGCCGTTCGCGAGCTCGACGTCCCAGTCGGCACCGCGATACTGCACGCGTGCACGGCCGTCGTGCCACGCGTCGACCGTGACGGTCGAGCCGATATCGAGATTGACGTCGGGATTCATCGACGTGTCGCGCTTCTGCTTGCGGCCGAGCCCTGACCGGCGCAGCACGATCATCGCGACGATCGCGACCGCCGCCGCCGCACCGAACTGCACGTGCGGCGCGAAACCGGCCAGTTGCAGCAACCCGCCCGCGAGAAAGCCGAGCGCGATCATCAACAGATAGAACGTGCCCGTCAGCAACTCGGCGACGACCAGCACGCCCACCGCGACCCACCAGAACAGATGCCCCGACATCATTGTGGTCTCCAGAAAAACGTCCCCGATGCTCACTATATTCGTTGCGCTCGCCGCCGTGCGAAGCGGTCGGCGCACCCGGGACGACCCGGCGAGTACCGGCGAAAAAAAACACCCCGGTGCTTACCGGGGTGTTTATAGCATGAACCTTGCATTTTGCCTTCATTGAAGGAGCGACGGCGCCGCTCCTTCGCCGAAAATGCCTGACCGACCGTTACTTCCGGTTGGCGGCAAGCGCCTGCCACGTATCGATGATCGTGTCCGGGTTCAGCGAAATCGACACGATGCCTTCGTCGGTCAGCCATTGCGCGAAGTCCGGGTGATCGGACGGGCCCTGGCCGCAGATACCGACGTACTTGCCCATCTTGCGGCAGGTATCGATCGCGCGCTTCAGCAGGAACTTGACGGCCGGATCGCGCTCGTCGAAGTCGACGGCCAGCAGCTCCATGCCCGAGTCGCGGTCGAGGCCGAGCGTGAGCTGCGTGAGGTCGTTCGAGCCGATCGAGAACCCGTCGAAGTGTTCCAGGAACTCTTCGGCGAGGATCGCGTTGGTCGGGACTTCGCACATCATCACGAGGCGCAGGCCGTTTTCGCCGCGCTTCAGGCCGAACTTCTCGAGCAGGCCGACGACACGCTCCGCCTGCTTCACGGTCCGCACGAACGGCACCATGATCTCGACGTTGGTCAGGCCCATCTCGTCACGCACGCGCTTCAGGGCACGGCATTCCATCTCGAACGCCTGCGCGAAGTCTTCAGCGATGTAGCGCGACGCGCCGCGGAAGCCCAGCATCGGGTTTTCCTCGTCCGGCTCGTAACGCGAACCGCCGATCAGCTTCTTGTACTCGTTCGACTTGAAGTCGGACAGACGCACGATCACGGGCTTCGGATAGAACGCGGCCGCGATCGTCGCGACGCCTTCCGTCAGCTTGTCGACGTAGAACTGGCGCGGCGACGCGTGGCCGCGCGCCACGCTCTCGACCGCCTTCTTCAGGTCCTGGTCGATGTTCGGGTACTCGAGGATCGCCTTCGGGTGAACGCCGATGTTGTTGTTGATGATGAACTCGAGACGCGCGAGACCCACACCGCCGTTCGGCAGTTGCGAGAAGTCGAACGCGAGCTGCGGGTTACCGACGTTCATCATGATCTTGACGGGGATTTCCGGCAGCTCGCCGCGCTGCACTTCCGTGACTTCCGTCTCGAGCAGGCCGTCGTAGATCTTGCCTTCGTCGCCTTCCGCGCACGATACCGTGACGAGCGCGCCGTCCTTCAGGATGTCGGTCGCATCGCCGCAGCCGACGACTGCCGGCACGCCGAGCTCACGCGCGATGATCGCCGCGTGGCAGGTCCGGCCGCCACGGTTCGTGACGATCGCGGCCGCACGCTTCATCACCGGCTCCCAGTTCGGGTCGGTCATGTCGGCCACCAGCACGTCGCCCGGCTGCACGCGTTCCATTTCCGACGGATCCTGGATCACGCGCACGGGGCCCGCGCCGATCTTCTGGCCGATCGCACGGCCCGTCGCCAGCACCTGCGACTGGCCCTTCAGCTTGAAGCGCTGCTCGGCCTTGCCGGTTGCCTGGCTCTTCACCGTTTCCGGACGCGCCTGCAGGATGAAGATCTTGCCGTCGCGGCCGTCCTTGCCCCACTCGATGTCCATCGGACGCTGGTAGTGCTTCTCGATGATGACCGCGTACTTCGCCAGCTCGATCACGTCTTCATCCGTGATCGAGTAGCGGTTGCGCTGCTCGTGCGGCACGTCGACCGTCTTCACGCGGCCCGGCTCGCCCGGCTGCGTGAATTCCATCTTGATCAGCTTCGAGCCGATCGAGCGGCGGATGATCGGGTACTTGTCCTGTGCGAGCGTCGTCTTGAACACGTAGAACTCGTCCGGGTTCACGGCGCCCTGCACGACGGTTTCGCCCAGGCCGTAGCTCGACGTGATGAACACGGCGTCCTTGAAGCCCGATTCGGTGTCGATCGTGAACATCACGCCGGCGGCGCCGACGTCCGAGCGGACCATGCGCTGCACGCCGGCCGACAGCGCGACTTCGGCGTGCGTGAAGCCCTTGTGCACGCGGTACGAGATCGCGCGGTCGTTGTACAGCGACGCGAACACGTGCTTCATGCGGTCGAGCACGTCATCGATGCCGACGACGTTGAGGTACGACTCCTGCTGGCCGGCGAACGATGCGTCGGGCAGGTCTTCCGCGGTCGCGGACGAACGCACGGCGAACGACAGTTCGGCCGGCGAGCCGTTCTTCAGCACTTCGAACTGCTCGCGGATTTCCTGCTCGAGGCGTGCCTGCAGCGGCGCGTCGACGATCCACTTGCGGATTTCGGCACCGGCTTCGGCGAGCGCCTTCACGTCGTCGATGTCGAGGGACTCGAGACGCTTGGCGATACGGTCGGTCAGGTCGTTGTGCTTGAGGAAATCACGGAACGCGAGCGCGGTCGTGGCGAAACCGGTGGGTACGCGAACGCCTGCTTCGGAAAGCTGGCTGATCATCTCGCCGAGCGACGCATTCTTGCCGCCCACGATCTCCACATCGGTCATCCGCAACTGCTCGAACGGAATTACATACGCCTGGTCCTTTGCGACGTTTGCTGCGTTAGTCATACAAGCCCCTAAGTGTGAAAAAAATGCTCGATTGCGCAAGTGGGCTCGGACGCGGGCGCTTGCAAAAAAGCGCGGCGCGTCTTGCGCAACCTGTTAGATAAACACTCGCAGCGGCGAAAAATATTCCGACCCGATTTGCAAAAATCCCGGCAGAAGGGCGATATTTGCAGACGAATCGCCAAACTTGCCGGGAATTCTGGAATCGCGCGGCAAGCCACGGGGCGCCGTTCGCGCCCTGCCCCCGCAATTGCTTATCCAACAGGTTGCCGCTATTCTACCGTGCCGGCTGCCGGATGTGGCGCGACCTTGTCACTGCGCCTGGAGGCGAACCTCCAGCCGCCCGCGCAACCGCCCTTCACGCTCGACGCCCAGATTCATGCTGCCTACCGTATTCATCGTCTCCGACGGCACCGGGATCACTGCCGAAACCTTCGCGCATTCGATCCTCTCCCAGTTCGACCAGAAATTCCGTCTCGTGCGCGTGCCGTTCGTCGACTCGCTCGACAAGGCCTATGCGACCGTTGAGAAGATCAACGAGGCCGCCGTGCACGACGGCCGCCGCGCGATCGTGTTCACGACGCTCGTCGACAGCGAATCGAACGACATCGTCAAGCGCTCGAATGCGCTCGTGCTCGACATGTTCCAGCGCTTCGTCGAACCGCTCGAGCAGGAGCTGGAGCTGAAGTCGAGCCATGCGATGGGCCGCGGCCACCAGAACGCCGACACCGAGGAATACAAGACGCGGATCGAGGCGATCAACTTCTCGCTCGCGCACGACGACGGCCAGTCGAACCGCAACCTGTCGGAAGCCGACGTGATCCTCGTCGGCGTGTCGCGCAGCGGCAAGACGCCGACGAGCCTGTACCTCGCGATGCAGTACGGCGTGAAGGCGGCGAACTATCCGCTGATTCCGGAAGACTTCGAGCGCGGCAAGCTGCCGTCGGCACTGTCCGCGCACCGCGAGAAGCTGTTCGGGCTGTCGATCGACCCGCAGCGCCTGTCGGAGATCCGCAACGAGCGCAGGCCGGGCAGCAAGTACGCAGCGCCCGAGAACTGCCGCTACGAGATCAACGAGGCCGAGGCGATGATGCGCCGCGAAGGGATCAAGTGGCTGTCGTCGACGCACAAGTCGATCGAGGAAATCGCGACGACGATCCTGCAGGAAGTCCGTCTCGACCGGCAGTCGTACTAGGCATCGGCACACGGGCGGCCGCCTGGCCGTCGCCGGAAACGAAAAGGCCGCGTCGATGGACGCGGCCTTTTTTCATCGCGCGGGGTATGCGCGCGTGACGCCTGACGTGTCAGGCAGGCCGCTGCTGGCGCACCTGCTCGAACAGGCAGACCGCGGCGGCAGCCGCGACGTTCAGCGACTCCATCCCGCCCGGCTGCGGAATCGTCACGCGATGCGTGGCCGCGTCGCGCCAGAACGCCGACACGCCGGCGCCCTCGTTGCCGAACACCCAGGCCACCGGCCCCGACAGGTCGCAGTCGTAGACCGCCTGCACGCCGTGCGAGTCGGTCAGCGCGACCGGTACGTCGAGCCGCTCCGCGAGCGCGGCGGCGTCGACATCTTCGTGGATCGACAGCAGGAAATGCGCACCCATGCCCGAGCGCAGCACCTTCGACGACCACGCATACGCCGTTCCCGGCGCACAGAACACATGCCGCACGCCGGCCGCCGCCGCGCTGCGCAGGATCGAGCCGACGTTGCCGGCATCCTGCACGCCGTCGAGCACGACCGACGTGTGCGTCACGCGAGTCGGCAGCGGTTGCTCAGGCCGGTCGACGAGCAGCAGGAAGCCGACGCCGTTGACGACATTCGACAACTGCCCGAACAGCGCGTCTGGCAGCGTGACGATCCGCTGCGCATCGACGCGCGCGACGATCGCCTGCGCTTCGGCGTGGCCGAGCGCGCCTTCGGTTGCGACGCACAGCTCGGGCGTCGCGCCCGTATCGAGATACGCGCTCGCGAGATGGAATCCTTCGAGCAGCGCCTGCCCGCTGCGGCGCTGCTGGGGCGTCGAGCCCGCGAGCGCCTTCAGGCGCTTGTACAGCGGGTTGTCGCGGGAAGTAATGCTTTTCATCGAATCAGGTCGAGTGCCGCACGCACCGGTGCGAACGAGCGCCGATGCGCTTCACAGGGGCCGTGCTCACGCAGTGCGGCAAGGTGTTTCGCGGTGCCGTAGCCCGCATGCACGTTGAAGCCATACACCGGAAAGCGTGCGTGCAGGTCGACGAGCATGCGGTCGCGCGTGACCTTCGCGAGGATCGACGCGGCCGAGATGCTCGGCACCAGCGCGTCGCCGCTGACGATCGCCTCGGCACGCACGGTCAGCGTCGGGCAGCGGTTGCCGTCGATCTGCGCGAGCGTCGGCAGGACCGACAGGCCCTCGACGGCCCGCTTCATCGCGAGCATCGTCGCGTGGAGGATGTTCAGCGTGTCGATCTCGTCGACGCTTGCCGACGCAACGCAATACGCAACCGACCGCGCGACGATCAGGTCGTACAGCGCGTCGCGCTTCTTCGCGGACAGCGCCTTCGAATCGTCGAGCCCGTCGATCGGCTGCGCCGGATCGAGAATCACCGCGGCGGCCACCACCGGCCCCGCGAGCGGGCCGCGTCCGGCTTCGTCGACGCCGCAGACGATCTCGTCGGGACGGCTGAAGTCGAAACCGCCCTGCTCGTCGCCCGACGCGCGGCGGCGTGATGCACGTACAGCGGTCATGCGCGCCCCTTGCGATGTTCGAGCACGCGCACGACGGCTTCGGCCGCCTTCGCGGCCGTATTCTGCCGCAACGAAAGATGCATTTCGGTAAACACTTCGGTCAGCGTGCGGCGGTTCGCGTCGTCGCGCAGCTGCGTGAGCGTCGCATCGGCGAGCGCCTCGGGCGTCGCGAAATGCTGCAGCAGCTCGGGCACGACGAAGCGCCCCGCCAGGATGTTCGGCAAGCCGACGTACGGCAGGTAGCCCTGCCGGCGCATGATCTGCCCGGTCAGCCAAGGCACCTTGTACGAGATCACCATCGGCTTCTTCAGCAGCGCGGCTTCCAGCGTGACGGTGCCGCTCTTCACGAGGATCGCGTCGGCAGCCGTCATCGCCACCTGCGACCGGCCGTCGGTGATCGTCAGCGCGAGCTGCGGATGCGCATCGACGAGCGGCTGCAGCAGTTCGCGCAGTGCGGGCGTCGCCGCCGGCATCACGAACCGCACGCCGGGCTCGCGCTGCTGCATCAGCGCCATCGCCGCGAAGAACGTCGGGCCGATCAGCGCGATCTCCGAGCGCCGGCTGCCCGGCAGCACCGCGATCACGGGGCCGTCGGCGGGCAGGCCCAGCGCGATGCGCGCGCCGTGCGTGTCGGGTTCGAGCGGAATCTCGTCGGCCAGCGGATGGCCGACATACGTCGACGCAACGCCTGCCTTGTCGAGAATCGCCGGTTCGAACGGGAACAGGCACAGCATGTGATCGACGGACTTCGCGATCTTCTTGATCCGGCCGCCGCGCCACGCCCAGATCGACGGGCACACGAAGTGGATCGACGGGATGCCCGCATCGCGCGCAGCCTGTTCCACGTTGAAGTTGAAGTCGGGCGCGTCGACGCCGATGAACGCATCCGGCCGCTCGGCGAGCAGCTGGCGCTTCAGTTCGCCGCGAATCCGCAGGATCTCGGGAATCTGGCCGAGCGCCTCGACGTAGCCGCGCACGGTCAGCTTGTCCATCTGCCAGTGCGAGTCGAAGCCCTGCGCGATCATCCGCTGCCCGCCGATCCCGTAATACTGGGCCGATTCGGGCAGCCGCTCGCGCAGGCCGCCGAGCAGCGACGCCCCGAGCAGGTCGCCCGACGGCTCGCCGGCCACCATCGCGAGCCGGAGCTGATTGGTCGGAAGCGGCATCGCTTAGCGGATGATGCCGCGTTGCGACGCGTCGATGAAATCGACGAGCGCCTTCACCGGCGCATCGCCGTCGCCGCCCGCCTCCGCCAGCTCGCGCAGCTGCACCTTCGCTTCCTCGAACGACAGGCCGTTCTTGTAGAGCACGCGGTACGCGCTGCGCAGCGCCGAGATCGCATCGGCCGAGAAGCCGCGCCGGCGCAGCCCTTCGACGTTGATCCCGTGCGGTTCGGCCTTGTTGCCGGCCGCGATCACGAACGGCGGGATGTCCTGCACGAGCGCCGACGCGCCGCCCAGCATCGAGTGCGCGCCGATGCGCACGAACTGGTGGACGCCCGACATGCCGCCGACGATCGCCCAGTCGCCGATTTCGACGTGGCCGGCCATCTGCGCGTTGCTCGACAGGATCACGTGGTTGCCGACGCGGCAGTCATGGCCGATGTGCACGTAGGCCATGATCCAGTTGTCGTCGCCGAGCGTCGTCACGCCGATGTCCTGCACGGTGCCCGTGTGGATCGTCGTGAATTCGCGGATCGTGTTGCGGTTGCCGATCACGAGCTTCGTCGGCTCGTCCTTGTACTTCATGTCCTGCGGACGGCCGCCGACCGACGCGTAATGGCCGATGCGGTTGTCTTCGCCGAGCGTCGTATGGCCTTCGATCACGCTGTGCGAGCCGATCGTCGTGCGCGCGCCGATCGTGACGTGCGGGCCGACGATCGCGTACGGGCCGATCTCGACCGACTCGTCGATCTGCGCGCCCGGCTCGACAATCGCGGTGGGATGAATCCTGGTCATGCGCCGTTGCCTCTCGATGTGATGTGTCGCGTTGCGTTGCCCATGCGTGCCGCGTCGCTCAGGGCGCCGCGTCGGCCGTCTTGACCGTGCACATCAGTTCGGCTTCCGCCGCCACCTTGCCGTCCACTTCCGCCACCGCCTTGAACTTCCAGATGCCGCGGATGTAGCGTTCGAACGTCACGTTCAGAATCAGTTGATCGCCCGGCTCGACCACGCGCTTGAAGCGCGCGCCGTCGATGCCGACGAAGTAGTACAGCGTGTTCTCCGGATCCTTCGGCTGCTCTTCCGCGAAGGTCAGCAGTGCGGCAGCCTGCGCGAGCGCCTCGAGGATCAGCACGCCCGGCATCACCGGCCGCTTCGGGAAATGCCCCTGGAAGAACGGCTCGTTGATCGACACGTTCTTCAGCGCTTTGATGCCTTTGTGCGGTTCGAGTTCGAGCACGCGGTCGACGAGCAGAATCGGGTAGCGATGCGGCAGCAGCGTGAGGATCTTGTGGATGTCGAGATTGATTTTTTCAGTGCTCATGATGGTTCGTCTCACGCAGATGCTGCGCGGTGGTGATGCAAAGGCTGAAGCGGGCCGCCGCGCGGCCCTGTCTGGCAAACCGGGCCGGTTGCGCTGGCCGTGCCCGGTTCGTGGTCTCGCATGATGCGCTCAGGCGTCCGTGCCGCCCTGGGCGGCGAGCGCGGCTTCGAGCGCCTTGATGCGCTCGCGCAGCTTGTCGAGGTTGCGCACGAGCGCAGCGCTCTTGTTCCATTCGCCGTGGTCGACGGCCGGGAACGCGCTGGTATAGATGCCGGCCTTCGGCAGCGACTTCGATACGCCCGACTTCGCGGTGATGATGACATAGTCGCCGAGCGTCACGTGGCCGGCGATCCCGGCCGCGCCGCCGATCATGCAGTGGCGGCCGATCGTCGTGCTGCCCGCGATGCCCGCGCTGCCGGCGATCACCGTATAGGCGCCGATCCGGCAGTTGTGGCCGATCTGGACCTGGTTGTCGATCTTCACGCATTCCTCGATGACGGTATCCGCCATCGCGCCGCGATCGATCGTCGTGTTCGCGCCGATCTCGACGTCCGGGCCGATCGTCACGCCGCCGACTTGCGGGATCTTGACCCAGCTGCCGGTACGCGCATCGCCGTCCCCGACGAAATCCGGCGCAAAGCCGAAGCCGTCGGAGCCGATCACGGCGCCCGCGTGGACGATCGCGCGCGGGCCGACCTTGCAGCCGTGGTACACCGATGCGTTCGGATAGAAGTGCGAGCCGGCGCCGATCGTCGTGCCGCGGCCGACGAACACGTTCGCGTCGAGCTGCACGCCGTCCTCGATCACCGCGCCGGCCTCGACCGTCACGTGCGGGCCGATCACCGCGCTCGCGGCGACCTTCGCGGCCGGATCGATCGTCGCGCTCGGATGCACGCCGGCGGCGCGCTGCGGCGTGGCCAGGTCGATGAACATCTGCGCGACGCGCGCGAAGTACGCGTACGGGTTCGGCGTGACAATGAAATTGCGGGGGCCGCTAGCGGCCGCGCCCAGCTTTTCGAGATCCTTCGGCGCGATCAGCACCGCGCCGGCGCGGGTCGATTCGACCTGCGACAGGTACTTCGGATTCGCGAGGAACGCGAGTTGCTGAGGGCCTGCCTGGTCGAGCGGTGCGAGCCCGCCCACCTTGCACTGTGCGTCGCCGGCGATCTCGCCGCCAAACCGCTTTACGAGTTCCTCAAGCGTCAATGCCATTCGTCGTCTGCTCCGTTCAGTTCGTCGAGCCGGACGCGAGCGCCTTGAGCACCTTGTCGGTGATGTCGATGCGCGGGCTGACGTACACGGCTTCCTGCACGATCAGGTCGTAATTCTGCTGCTCGGCGATCTGCTTGATGACCTTGTTCGCCCGCTCCAGCACGGCCGCCAGTTCCTCGTTGCGACGCTGGTTCAGGTCTTCGCGGAACTCGCGCTGCTTGCGCTGGAAGTCGGTATCGAGCTGGGCGAGATCGCGCTGCTTCTGCGCACGATCGGCTGCGGACAGCGACGTGCCGTTCTTGTCCAGCGAATCGGACATCGACTTCAGGCGCGCGGCCAGGTCCTGCAGATCCTTGTCACGCTTCGCGAACTCGGCTTCGAGCTTCGTCTGCGCCGCCTTCGCGGGCGCCGACTCACGCAGGATCCGATCCGAATTGACCGCCGCGATGCGGGCGACGTCCTGTGCGTGTGCCGTCGCCGCGCCCAGCGCCAGCGCAACGGTCAGCGCGCACATCACTCGTTTCGAAAACTTACCGGTTAGCAAAATTACCCTCTCGTTGCTGTTGTCATGCGTTCGGTCAGAACGCCGTCCCGATCTGGAACTGGAATTTCTGGTACTGGTCGCCTTCGTGCTTCTGCAGCGGGAAGCCGAGGCTCAACTTCAGCGGGCCGATCGGCGAAATCCACGCGAGACCCACACCGTAGCCGTAACGCAGGCCGTTCGCGCCCGTACTCGTGCCGCCCGGCGCGTTGCCCCACACGTTACCGCCGTCGAGGAACGTGAACACGCGCAGCGTGCGGTCGTAGCCCGTGCCCGGCAGCGGGAACGTCAGCTCGATGTTGCCGACCAGCATCTTCGAACCGCCGATCGGATCGTTCGTCTTCGTGTCGCGCGGGCCCAGCGAGCTCGGCTCGTAGCCACGCACGGAGCCGATACCGCCCGCGTAGTAGTTCTTGAAGATCGGGTACGGGTTGCCGATGCCGTTACCGTAGCCGCCTTGCAGGTTCAGACCCAGGATGAAGCCGCGCGAGAACGAATAGTAGTACTGCGCCTGCAGGTCGGCCTTGTAGTACTGGATCTTGCCGACCGGCACGCCGTACTCCATGTTCGCCTGCGTGAAGTAGCCGCGGCTCGGGATCAGCGCACTGTCACGCGCGTCGCGCGACCATGCGACGGTCAGCGGCACCGTGTTCGACACGCGGCCGAACTGGTTCACGTAATCCTGGTAGCTCTGCGGCGTGTTCGAATCGACGTCGAGGCGGTTCTGCTCGAAGCCGGCGCCGAAGTAGACGGTATCGACTTCCGAGAACGGAATGCCGAACTTCAGGTTGCCGCCCGCGCTGATGATCCGGAAGCTCGAGCTCGTCGAATAGTAGAGCGGCTGGTACGTGCGGTAGAAGACGTCCGTGATCCGCTTGATGCCGTCGACCGTGAAATACGGGTCGACCTGCGTGACGGTCAGCGTACGGTAGCTCTTCGCGGTGTTGACGTTCACCGACAGGCTGGTACCCGAACCGAACACGTTGTCCTGCGACACGCCGGCCGACAGCACGACCTTGTCCGTCGACGAGAAGCCCGCGCCCAGCGTGATCGCACCGGTCGGTTTTTCGTCGACCTTCACGTTCACGTCGACCTGGTCGTTCGTGCCTTCCACCGGTATCGTCGTCACGTCGACGTTGGTGAAGTAGCCGAGACGGTTCACGCGATCCTTCGACAGCGCGAGGCGGTTCGAATCGAACCACGAGCTCTCGAGCTGGCGCATTTCGCGGCGCACCACTTCGTCGCGCGTGCGCGTGTTGCCGACGACGTTGATGCGGCGCACATACACACGGCGGCTCGGATCGACGACGAGGTTCAGGTTCACCTTGTGGTTCGCCTGGTCGATGTCCGGCTGCGCGTTGACGGTCGCGAACGCGTAACCGTATTCACCGAGCTTGTCGACGATCGACTTGGTGGTCTGCTGCAGCTTTTCGGCCGAGAAACGATCGCCCGGCTTGATCTTGATCAGCTTGTTGAGTTCGGCTTCGCGATCGAGCAGGTTGCCCGACAGCTTGATGCCCGACACCGTGTACGGCTCGCCTTCGTGCAGCGTGACCGTCAGGTACATGTCCTTCTTGTCGGGCGAGATCGACACCTGGGTCGACTCGATGTTGAATTCGAGGTAGCCGCGGTTCAGGTAGTACGAGCGCACGGCCTCGAGGTCGCCCGTGAGCTTTTCCTTCGAGTACAGGTCGTTCTTCGTGTACCAGGAGAACCAGTTCGGCGTCGACAGCTGCATCTCGTCGCGCAGCGTGCTGGTGCTGAACGCCTTGTTGCCGATGAAGTTGATCTGGCGGATCTTCGCGCTCGGGCCTTCGGCGACCGCGAACAGGATCGACACGCGGTTCGCGTCGACCGGCGTGATCGTCGTCTTGACTTCCGCCGCATAGAAGCCGCGCGTCAGGTACTGGCGCTTGAGCTCCTGCTCCGCCTTGTCGACGAGCGCCTTGTCGTAATAGCGGCCATCGGCGAGGCCGACGGCGCGCAGCGCCTTCGTCAGGTTGTCCTTGTCGAATTCCTTCGTGCCGGTGAAGTCGATCGACGCGATGGCCGGACGCTCCTGCACCTGCACGATGACGACGTTGCCTTGCGTGGCAATGCGCACGTCGTTGAAGAAGCCCGTCGCGTACAGCGCGCGGATTGCTTCGGATGCCTTGTCGTCCGTGAAGGTATCGCCCTGCTTGATCGGCAGATAGGCGAACACCGAACCCGCTTCGACGCGCTGCAGCCCCTCGATCTTGATGTCTTGCACCACGAACGGTGCCGCTGCATGCGCCGCGAGGCCGTGCGCGGCGAGCGCGGCCGCTGCAACTGTCTTAGGTACAAAGCGATGAGGTTTGAACAACATGCATCCCCAATATTTAGCTGCATCAAATCGGGCGACTGCCGAGCGGCGGCCGCCTGACGCTTCAGAAATGGATTAACCGAGCCAAATCGTTGAACAGCGCGATCGCCGACAATGCGACGATGCAGATCAACCCGGCTCTTTGCAGAATCAGCTGCCAGCGCTCCGAGACGGCTTTCCCGGTCGCGGCTTCAACCGCATAATATAACAGATGCCCCCCGTCCAAAACGGGAATCGGCAACAAGTTCAGGACGCCAAGGCTAATGCTGACAAGGGCGAGGAACGACAGGAACGCCGACGGACCGAGCCGCGCGCTCTTGCCTGCGTAGTCGGCGATCGTCACCGGGCCGGACAGGTTCTTCAGCGACGCGTTGCCCGTGATCATCCGCCCGAACATCTTCAGCGAATACACGGAGATGTCCCACGTGCGGTGCGCGCCGAGCCGCAGGCTCTCGATCGGCCCGTAGCGCACGTCCACGGACGGCGCGTGCATCGCCAGCGCCGCGCCGATCCGGCCGACCTGCTGCCCCGATTCGTCGTCGCGCTGCATCTGCGGCACGATCGATACCGTCCGCGCGGCGCCGTCGCGCTCGATCTGCAGGTCGAGCGCCTGTCCCGCATGGTGCTTCACCGAATCGATGAAGCGCGTCGCGCCGCCGATCGGCTTGCCGTCGAGCGCCAGCAGCTTGTCGCCGGCCTTCAGGCCCGCCTGCTCGGCCGCGCTGCCCGGCTGCACGGATGCGACCGACAGCGTGCCGCCGCCGGTCTCGAAGCCCAGATGGGCCATGAAATCGTCGTCGAGCTGACTTTCGGGAACATTGCGGAGGTCGACGCGGAAGTCGAACGTCGCGTTTCCGTCGCGGGCGCCGAGCACGATCTCGCGGTGATCGAACGCGGCCGACAGCAGCTTCCAGCGCAGGTCCGACCACGACCGCACAGGCTCGGACTCGCCGCCCTGCGCGTTACGGATCGACACGATCGTCTCGTTGCCGTCGAAGCCCGCGCGGGCCGCGACCGTCCCAGCAGCCGGCGGCGCGACGATCGCGGTCGGCTCGGTCACGCCGGTGGCAAACACGATCGAGAACAGTGCGATTGCCAACAGGAAGTTCGCAATCGGCCCGGCCGCGACGATCGCGATCCGTTTGTAGACGGACTGCCGGTTGAACGCCTGCCCGAGCTCCTCGGGCTGGATGCCGGGGCCCGGATCGCGCTCGTCGAGCATTTTCACGTAGCCGCCGAGCGGCAGCGCGGAGAGCGTCCACTCGGTGCCCGTCCGGCGGCTGACCCAACGCGCGACGGGGTGGCCGAAGCCGATCGAGAAACGCAACACCTTCACGCCGCACCAGCGCGCGACGCGATAGTGCCCGTACTCATGCACGACGACCAGTACCCCGATCGCCACTGCAAACGCGACCAGTTCGACCAGCACGTTCATGAGCACCCCATTCAGACAGTACGCTCCACGCGTGGCGCAGGCGCTTTCGCAATGATCTCGGCGGCAAGGCGGCGTGCCTCGGCATCCGCCGCCAGGACGTCGTCGAGCCCGTCGGGCGCGCGGTTCGGCAGCGTGTTGAGCACCGCGTCGACCGTCGCCGCGATCGCCATGAAGCCGATCCGGCGCTCGAGAAAGGCTTCGACCGCCACTTCGTTCGCCGCGTTCAATGCGGCGCTCGCGATACCGCCTTCCTCGAGCGCCTTCAGCGCGAGCGCGAGGCACGGGAAGCGCGCGTAATCGGGCTTCTCGAACGACAGCTGGGCGATCTGCGCGAGGTCGAGCTGATCGACGCCGGCGTCGACACGCTCGGGAAACGCGAGCGCATGCGCGATCGGCGTGCGCATGTCGGGATTGCCGAGCTGCGCGAGCACCGAGCCGTCACGGTACGACACGAGCGAATGGATCACGCTCTGCGGATGGATCAGCACGTCGATGCGGTCGCCCGGCAGCCCGAAGATCCAGTGCGCCTCGATCACCTCGAGGCCCTTGTTCATCATCGTCGCGGAATCGACCGAGATCTTGCGGCCCATCACCCAGTTCGGGTGCTTGCACGCCTCGTCCGGCGTCACGTCGACGAGCGTGGCCGGTTCGCGCGTGCGGAACGGGCCGCCCGACGCGGTCAGGATGATCTTCGAGATCCCGCCGTGCTCGGCCGCGTCGCGCGGCATGCACTGGAAGATCGCGTTGTGTTCGCTGTCGACCGGCAGCAGGATCGCGCCATGGTCGCGCACGGCGTCCATGAAGATCGCGCCCGACATCACGAGCGCTTCCTTGTTCGCGAGCAGGATCCGCTTGCCGGCACGCGCAGCCGCCAGGCTCGGCGCGAGGCCGGCCGCGCCGACGATCGCCGCGACCACCGTGTCGCAGCCGTCGCTCTTCGACACGTCGACGAGCGCTTGCGGCCCGTGCAGCACGACCGTCTTGCTGCCCGCCGCGCGCAGTTTCGCGTCGACGTGCGCGGCCGTCGCGGCATCGCCGACCACCGCCACTTCGGGCGCGAAGCGCAGACACTGCTCGACGAGCTTGTCGCCGTTGCGGTGCGCGGTCAGCGCGTAGACCGAGAAGCGCTCGGGATGGCGCGCGACCACATCGAGCGTGCTGTCTCCGATCGAGCCCGTGGAACCGAGCAATGTCAGACGTTTTTGCATAACAGAATTAATGGTTTAACCAAGCAGCAGCATCGCGAGCGGCAGCACCGGCAGCAGCGCGTCGACACGATCGAGCACGCCGCCGTGGCCCGGCAGCAGTCCGCTCGAATCCTTCACGCCCGCCTGCCGCTTCAGCAGCGACTCGAACAGGTCGCCGATCACGCTGTACGCGACCAGCAGCGTCAGCGCGGCCCACGCGCCGGCCATCCCGTAGCGCGCGGCGAATGCAGAAAACAGGGTCGGTTCGAATGCATGCGCAGCCATCGCGACACCGGCGACGACCATCACCGCGAACCAGCCGCCGATCGCGCCTTCCCAGCTCTTGCCGGGGCTGATCGTGATGGCCAGTTTACGCTTTCCGAAGGCCTTGCCGGCGAAGTATGCGCCGATATCGGCCAGCCAGACGACCAGAAGCAGCGACAGCACGAACGGCACGCCCTGCGCGCGGGCTGCAACGAGCGCGTGCCAGCAGGCGGCGAACACGACGAGGCCGGCGGCCAGCAGGAACGGCCGCCAGACGCCGCCCGCGAGTTCGGGCTTGCGCCGCAGCGCGAACGGGCCGACCAGCAGCCAGAACACGCCGGCCGCCATGAAAAGGGGACGAGACGAAGCCGCATCGACGCCGAGCGGCGCGGTGGCCGCGAGCGCGAGCGCCGCGACGACCGCATAGACGATCGGAGCGGCGCCACCGAGCTTCAGCAGGCGCGCCCACTCCCACGCGGCGAACACGAGCACGACGCCGATCAGCGCGCCGAACGCGGTGAGCGGCGCGAACAGCGTCACCGGCAGCAGCACTGCCAGCATCACGATCGCCGTGATCACACGGGTTTTCAGCATGAAAGGGAGTCGGCGTTCTGCGATTGCGGTTCGAGCTGCGCACTCGTGCGCCCGAAACGGCGCTCGCGCTCGGTATACGACGCCATCGCGTCGGCCAGCGCCGCGCCGTCGAAATCCGGCCAGTATTTGTCGGTGAAATAGAATTCGGCGTACGCGAGCTGCCACAGCAGGAAGTTGCTGACGCGCTGCTCGCCGCCCGTACGGATGAAGAGATCGGGCTCCGGCGCATAGGCCATCGCCAGGTGCGGCGCGAATGCGTCCTCGGTCACTTCGACCTCGCGACCCTCGCGCACGGCCTGCTCGACGAGCTTCTTCGTCGCCTGCAGGATGTCCCACCGGCCGCCGTAGTTGGCCGCGATGGTGAGCGTCAGGCGCGTATTGCGCGCCGTCTTGGTTTCGGCGCGGCGAATCAGTTCGCGGATGCGCGGCTCGAAACGGTCGAGATCGCCGACGACACGCAGGCGGATCCCGTTTGCATGCAGCTTGCCGACCTCGCGCTCGAGCGCGGTGATGAACAGCCGCATCAGGAACGACACTTCGTCGTTCGGCCGGCGCCAGTTTTCGGAACTGAACGCGAACAGCGTCAGGTATTCGACGCCGGCGCGCGCGCAACCTTCGACCACCGCCCGTACGGCATCGACGCCGCGGGTGTGCCCCGCGACGCGCGGCAAGCGGCGTTCGGTCGCCCAACGGCCGTTGCCGTCCATGATGATCGCGATGTGACGCGGCACGGCGCCGACGTCAGGCACGCGAACGGTAGAGCTGGTATAGGTCATGGCCGTTGAGACAGTAATGCGGGAAGAAGGTGGCGCGCGAGGACGGTCGTCAGACCGTCATGATCTCGGCTTCCTTGCTCTGCACGAGCTTGTCGATCTCGGCGACGTGCTTGTCGGTCAGCTTCTGCACGTCGTCGCTCGCACGGCGCTCGTCGTCTTCCGAGATTTCCTTGTCCTTCACGAGCTTCTTGAGCGCTTCGTTCGCGTCGCGGCGCAGGTTGCGGATCGCGACCTTGGCCGTCTCGCCTTCGCTCTTCACGACCTTGGTCAGCTCGCGGCGGCGCTCTTCCGTCAGCGCGGGCATCGGCACGCGGATCAGGTCGCCGGCCGTTGCCGGATTCAGGCCCAGATCGGCTTCGCGGATGGCCTTCTCGACCTTCGCGACCATGTTCTTTTCCCACGGCTGCACGCCGATCGTGCGCGCGTCGACGAGCGTCAGGTTCGCGACCTGCGAGATCGGCACCATCGAGCCGTAGTAGTCGACCTGAACGTGATCGAGCAGGCCGGTGTGTGCACGGCCCGTACGGATCTTTGCCAGATCGTTCTTGAACGCTTCGATCGAGCGCTGCATCTTTTGCTCGACGCCCTTCTTGGTATCAGCGACACTCATTTCAACCTCCGAACCTTCAAACCTTCAAAGAACGCGGGCCCCGCCCGGCGCAGGATAGACGCCGCGGCCGACGACCCGCATCCGCGGGAGTTTACACGTGGACGAGCGTACCTTCGTCCTCGCCCAGCACGATGCGCTTGAGCGCGCCCGGCTTGTTGATCGAAAACACGCGAATCGGCAGCTTCTGGTCGCGGCACAGCGCGAAGGCCGTCGCGTCCATCACCTGCAGGTTGCGGCTGATCGCCTCGTCGAAAGTGATCGTCGTGTAGCGCGTGGCCGACGGATCCTTCTTCGGATCGGCAGAATATACGCCATCGACCTTGGTCGCCTTCAGCACGACCTCGGCGCCCACTTCCGAACCGCGCAGCGCGGCGGCCGTATCCGTCGTGAAGAACGGGTTGCCCGTACCGGCCGCGAAAATCACGACGCGGCCTTCCTCGAGCTGGCGGATCGCACGGGGCCGGATGTACGGCTCGACGACCTGGTCCATGCGCAGCGCGGACTGCACGCGCGCCTCGATGCCGGCGTGGCGCATCGCGTCCTGCAGCGCCAGCGCGTTCATCATCGTCGCGAGCATCCCCATGTAGTCGGCCGTCGCACGGTCCATGCCGGCCGCGCCACCCGCGACACCGCGGAAAATATTACCGCCACCGATCACGACCGCGAGCTGCGTACCGAGACGCACGACTTCGGCGATATCGGCCACCATCCGTTCGATCGTCGCGCGATTGATGCCGAAGGCATCGTCGCCCATCAGCGCTTCGCCGGAGAGTTTGAGAAGGACGCGTTTATAGGCATTGGACATAGGGGCTTCCGAGCGACGAGAGGATGACAACCACGAACTGTAGGGGCGAAATACTGATTCGGGCAAGCGCCGACGACCGGACCGGGGTTCCCGGCCGGCCGGCGGCGCCGCCGGCCGCGGCGGAGCGGACGCCCGCCGCGGATACTGCCTGACTGCTTACTGCTGCTTTGCTGCTGCGACTTGCGCGGCCACTTCGGCGGCGAAGTCGTCCTGGCGCTTCTCGATGCCTTCGCCGACGACGAACAGCGCGAACTTCTGCACTGCGGCATTCGCTGCCTTCAGCATCTGCTCGATCGTCTGCTTGTCGTTCTTCACGAACGTCTGGTTCAGCAGCGACACTTCCTTCAGGTACTTCTGGACGCTGCCGTCGACCATCTTCGCGACGATTTCAGCCGGCTTGCCCGATTCCGCAGCCTTCTGCTCGGCCACGCGGCGTTCCGTCTCGATCAGTTCCGCCGGCACGTCGGCCGACGACAGCGCGACCGGCTTCATGGCCGCGATGTGCATCGCGACGTCCTTGCCGACCTGCTCATCCGCGCCCGTGTACTCGACGATCACGCCGATACGCGCGCCGTGCAGGTACGTTGCGATCTTGTTCGCGGTTTCGAAACGGACGAAACGGCGGATCGACACGTTCTCGCCGATCTTGCCGATCAGTGCCAGGCGCACTGCGTCGACCGTCGAGCCTTCGAGCGGCAGCGCCGACAGCGCAGCCACGTCGGCCGGGTTTTGCGTCGCGACGAGTTCCGCAACCGTCTTCGAGAATGCGAGGAAGTCGTCGTTCTTCGCGACGAAGTCGGTTTCGCAGTTCAGTTCGACCAGCGCGCCTGCGTTGCCGCCGACGAACGATGCGACGACGCCTTCAGCCGTCACGCGCGATGCGGCCTTGCTCGCCTTGTTGCCGAGCTTGACGCGCAGCAGCTCTTCAGCCTTGGCCAGATCGCCGTCGGCTTCCGTCAGCGCCTTCTTGCACTCCATCATCGGTGCGTCGGTCTTTGCGCGCAGTTCTGCCACCATGCTTGCGGTAATTGCCGCCATCATTCGCTCCTTGAGTCTGTATTCACAACGCCGCCCGCTTGGACGCGAACGGCCGAGATTCGTTTCCGGACCCGCGCCGATTCGGCGCGATCAGGTCCGGCGCACAAGCTTAAAAAAAGGGGGCCTGTTGAGAGCCCCCTTTTTGCGCCGGCTCGGGGCCAGTTACGCGTTTTCCTCGACGTACTCGTCGTCGCCGCGTGCAGCCTGGACCACTTCGTTGACCGCGTTCGCACGGCCTTCGAGGATCGCGTCGGCCACGCCTTCGGCGTACAGCGCGACTGCCTTGCTCGAGTCGTCGTTACCCGGGATCACGTAATCCACACCTTCCGGCGAGTGGTTCGTATCGACCACGGCGATGACCGGCACGCCCAGCTTGTTCGCTTCCGTGACGGCAATCTTGTGGTAACCGACGTCGACGACGAAGATTGCGTCCGGAATGCCGCCCATGTCCTTCACGCCGCCGATCGACTTCTGCAGCTTGGCGATTTCGCGTTCGAACAGCAGCGCTTCCTTCTTGCTCATCTTCTCGAGCTCGCCTGCCTCGACTGCCGCTTCCATGTCCTTCAGGCGCTTGATCGATACCTTCAGCGTCTTGAAGTTGGTCATCATGCCGCCGAGCCAGCGTGCGTTGACGAACGGCATGCCTGCGCGCTGCGCTTCCTGGGCGATCGTGTCACGCGATTGACGCTTCGTGCCGACGAACAGGATCGTGCCGCGGTTCGCTGCCAGCTGGCGCACGTACTTCTGTGCGTCCGTGAACATCGGCAGCGTCTTTTCGAGGTTGATGATGTGAATCTTGTTGCGGTGACCGAAAATGAACGGAGCCATCTTCGGGTTCCAGAAGCGCGTCTGGTGACCGAAGTGGACACCCGCTTCCAGCATTTGGCGCATCGTAACTGCCATGTAAATTCTCCACGAGGGTTGGGTCTTAAGCCGGCCGCCGTACCGCCGCGCGAACCTGCCCCGAAGGGCACGAATTCCGCGCGATCGGCACCCTGGTTGCGCCGGCTTGCGATTCGGCACGTGCAAAACGCCCGTGCCGCAAGCCTTTCACCGCCACGCCGCCCCAAAACGGGGAAAGTTCGGCATTTGGATATCGACTTAGCCAAAGAGTATAGCACGCCGATTTGTCCGCTCTCAAGTCGCCCGGCACTTTCGCTGCCGCGCGCCAGCTGGCCGGACAATCCGCGAAAACCCGCATCCGCGCGGCCGGCAGGGGCTGCGAGGCCCGCCATAAGGTGCGATAATCCGTCAATTCACCGCATTCCAGGCATACCTCGATGGCTATTACGCTCAAAAACGAACACGATATCGCGGAGATGCGCGTCGCCTGCCGTCTCGCCAGCGAAGTGCTCGACTTCATCACGCCGCACGTCGTCGCGGGCGTCACGACCGCCGAACTCGATCGCCTCTGCCACGAGTTCATGCTCGACGTACAGGGCACGATCCCCGCGCCGCTGAACTACCAGCCGCCCGGCTATCCGCCGTACCCGAAGGCCACCTGCATTTCGGTCAACGACGTGATCTGCCACGGCATTCCCGGCGAGAAGGTGATCAAGAACGGCGATGCGCTGAACATCGACATCACCGTGATCAAGAACGGCTACTTCGGCGACACCAGCCGGATGTTCATCGTCGGAGAAGGTTCGATCCTCGCGAAGCGCCTCGTGCAGACCACCTACGAATGCATGTGGCTCGGCATCGACCAGGTCAAGCCCGGCGCGCACCTCGGCGACATCGGCTACGCGATCCAGAAGCACGCGGAAGCGCAGGGCTACAGCGTCGTGCGCGAATACTGCGGCCACGGCATCGGCACGGTGTTCCACGAAGATCCGCAGGTCGTCCACTACGGCCGGCCGGGCACCGGGATCGAACTGAAGGCCGGGATGATCTTCACGATCGAGCCGATGATCAACGCCGGCAAGCGCGACATCCGCACGATGCCCGACCAGTGGACGGTCAAGACGCGCGACCGCAGCCTGTCCGCGCAGTGGGAGCACACGGTGCTCGTCACCGAAACCGGCTACGACGTGCTGACCGTGTCGGCCGGCACGCCCGCGCGCCCCGTGTTCGCACAACCGGCCGCCGCCGTCTGAGCGCCGTCGCGCCAGCCTGCCCCACCTGCACCTGAACGGCTGCCCATGAGCGCTCACGCTGCCCCCTCGCCCGACGCGCTGTCGCGGCGCGCCGAATTCAAGGCCGCCAAGACGGAGATGCTCGAGCGCTTTCGCCGCGCGTCGAACGTCGCGGCACTGATGCACGCGCTGTCGAAACTCACCGACGACGCGCTCAGGCGCGTGTGGGACGACTGCGGGCTGCCCGCGACGCTCGCGCTCGTCGCCGTCGGCGGCTACGGGCGCGGCGAGCTCGCGCCCTATTCCGACGTCGACATCCTCGTGCTGCTGCCCGATGCGCACGACCCGGCGCTCGACGCGCGCATCGAACGCTTCATCGGGATGGCCTGGGATCTCGGCCTCGAGATCGGCAGCAGCGTGCGCACGGTCGGGCAGTGCATCGAGGAGGCGTCGCAGGACGTCACGGTGCAGACCTCGCTGCTGGAAGCGCGCCGCATCGTCGGCAGCACCGCGCTGTTCGAGCGCTTCACGGTGCGCTACCACGAGGCGCTCGACGCCCGCGCATTCTTCACCGCGAAGGTGCTCGAGATGCGCCAGCGCCACGCGAAGTTCCAGGACACGCCGTACAGCCTCGAACCGAACGTGAAGGAAAGCCCCGGCGGGCTGCGCGACCTGCAGACGATCCTGTGGATCGCACGCGCGGCGGGCTTCGGCAGCAGCTGGCGCGAACTCGACACGCGCGGGCTCATCACCGATCGCGAAGCGCGCGAGTTGCGCCGCAACGAAGGATTCCTGAAGACGCTGCGCGCGCGGCTGCACGTGATCGCCGGCCGCCGCCAGGACATGCTCGTGTTCGACCTGCAGACGCAGGCCGCCGAGAGCTTCGGCTACCAGCCGACGCAGACCAAGCGCGCGAGCGAGCAGCTGATGCGCCGCTACTACTGGTCCGCGAAAGCCGTCACGCAGCTCGCGACGATCCTGATCCAGAACATCGAGGCGCAGCTCTTCCCCGCGACGAGCGGCATCACGCGCGTGCTGTCGCCCGACCGCTTCGTCGAGAAGCAGGGGATGCTGGAGATCGTCGACGACGGCGTGTTCGAACGCCATCCCGACGCGATCCTCGAAGCGTTCCTGCTGTACGAGACGACCCGCGGCGTGAAGGGCCTGTCCGCCCGCACGCTGCGCGCGCTGTACAACTCGCGCGACATCATGAACAACGCGTGGCGCCGCGATCCGCAGAACCGCGCCATGTTCATGCGAATCCTGCAGCAGCCCGAAGGCATCACGCACGCGTTCCGGCTGATGAACCAGACGAGCGTGCTCGGCCGCTATCTGCTGAACTTCCGCCGCATCGTCGGCCAGATGCAGCACGACCTGTACCACGTGTATACGGTCGACCAGCACATCCTGATGGTGCTGCGCAACATCCGCCGCTTCGCGGTGGCCGAGCATGCGCACGAATATCCGTTCTGCAGCCAGCTGATCGGCAACTTCGAGCGTCCGTGGGTGCTGTATGTCGCGGCGCTGTTCCACGACATCGCGAAGGGCCGCGGCGGCGACCACTCGACGCTCGGGATGGCCGATGCGCGGCGCTTCTGCCGCGAGCACGGCATCGTCGGCGACGACGCGTCGCTGATCGTATGGCTCGTCCAGCATCACCTGACGATGAGCCAGGTCGCGCAGAAGCAGGACACGAGCGACCCCGAAGTCATCAAGCGCTTCGCCGAAGTCGTCGGCAACGAGCGCTACCTCACCGCGCTGTACCTGCTGACCGTCGCCGATATCCGCGGCACGAGCCCGAAGGTGTGGAACACGTGGAAGGGCAAGCTGCTCGAGGACCTGTACCGCATCACGCTCGCGGTGCTCGGCGGCGCGAACCCCGACGCGCATTCGGAGCTGAAGTCGCGGCAGGAGCAGGCGCTCGCGCTGCTGCGCCTCGAGACCGTGCCCGACGACGCCCACCGCGCACTGTGGGATCAGCTCGACGTCGGCTTTTTCCTGCGTCACGACGCGGCCGACATCGCGTGGCAGACGCGCGTGCTGTACCGGCACGTGAACGCCGAAACCGCGATCGTCCGCGCGCGGCCGTCGCCGATCGGCGACGCGCTGCAGGTGCTCGTGTACGTGAAGGACCGCCCCGACCTGTTCGCGGGCATCTGCGCGTATTTCGACCGCAACGGGCTGTCGGTGCTCGACGCGCGCGTCAGCACGACGCGGCACGGCTATGCGCTCGACAACTTCATCGTCACGCAAACCGAGCGCGACGTGCGGTATCGCGACATCGCGAATCTCGTCGAGCAGCAGCTCGCGACGCGGCTCGCCGAAACCGCCCCGCTGCCGGAGCCGTCCAAGGGCCGCCTGTCGAGGCTGTCCCGGACGTTTCCCATCACGCCGCGCGTCGACCTGCGGGCCGACGAGCGCGGCCAGTACTACATCCTGTCCGTGTCGGCCAACGACCGGCCGGGCCTTCTCTATTCGATCGCGCGCGTACTCGCCGAGCATCGGATCGGCGTCCATGCGGCGCGGATCAACACGCTCGGCGAACGCGTCGAGGACATCTTCCTGCTCGCGGGTGCCGGCCTGTCCGACAACCGCCTGCAGATCCAGCTCGAAACCGAATTGCTGCGTGCGATCGCAGTCTGAATGAATCCCAGCGTTTATGCGCACCAAACTAACCGTCAAGAATCCGAAGCCGGCGTCGCCGACCCGCGCCCCTGTCCGCTCCGGCAGCCTCGTCGCCCGCAAGGCGGTACGTCCTGCGCCGCCGCCCGCAGGGGACAAGCCGGCCCGCCCGAACAAGGCTGCCCCGGCAGCGGCCGGCGAGCGCTCGTTCAAGCCGCGCGGGGCCGCAGGCGCCGAGCGCCCGGGCGCGGATCGCGCACCGGCCAAGCGTGCGCCGCGTGACGGCGGTGCCGAACGCGGCACGCGTGCTCCTTATCGCAACAACGCAGGCGGCGAAGGCGCTAAGCGCAGTTTCGGCGACCGTCGCACGTCGTCGGATCGTCCGCCGCGCCGTGACGACGATGCACGTCCGCGCCGCGCAGGCACCGATGAAGGCAAGCGCCCGTCCTATCGCGACAACGCAGCCGGCGAAGGCGCAAAACGCAGCTTCGGCGACCGCCGTACGTCGTCCGATCGTCCGCCGCGCCGCGACGACGACGCACGTCCGCGCCGCGCAGGCACCGATGAAGGCAAGCGCCCGTCCTATCGCGACAACGCATCTGGCGAAGGCGCAAAACGCAGCTTCGGCGACCGCCGTACGTCGTCCGATCGTCCGCCGCGCCGCGACGACGACGCACGTCCGCGCCGCGCAGGCACCGATGAAGGCAAGCGCCCGTCCTATCGCGACAACGCAGCCGGCGAAGGCGCAAAACGCAGCTTCGGCGACCGCCGTACGTCGTCCGATCGTCCGCCGCGCCGTGATGACGATGCACGTCCGCGCCGCGCAGCAGGTAGCGACGAAGGCAAGCGCCCGTCGTATCGCGACAAGACGGCCGGCGAAGGCGCGAAGCGCAGCTTCGGCGACCGCCCGGCCCGCCCCGCACGCGACGGCGAGCGCCGCTCGTTCGGCGCGGTCAAGACCGCGCAGCCGGTCAAGCGCGCCGCCGCGGCCGACGTCGACTACGGCGATGAAACGGGCCTGATGCGCCTGTCGAAGCGGATGTCCGAGCTCGGCATGTGCTCGCGCCGCGAAGCCGACGAATGGATCGAAAAGGGCTGGGTGCTCGTCGACGGCGAACGCATCGACACGCTCGGCACCAAGGTCCGCGCCGACCAGAAGATCGAGATCGACGAGCGCGCGAGCGCCGCGCAAGCCGCGCAGGTGACGATCCTGCTGCACAAACCGGTCGGCTATGTGTCGGGCCAGGCGGAAGACGGCTACGAGCCGGCGGCCGTGTTGATCACGCGCGCCAATCGCTGGAGCGGCGACCATTCGCCGGTGCGCTTCTCGCCGCAGCACCTCCATGCACTCGCCCCGGCAGGCCGGCTCGACATCGACTCCACCGGCCTGCTCGTGCTGACGCAGAACGGCGTGATCGCGAAGCAACTGATCGGCGAGCAGTCGGACATCGACAAGGAGTACCTGGTGCGCGTGCGCTTCGGCGAACGACTCATCGACATCGACCAGCACTTCCCGGCGGAATCGCTCGCGAAGCTGCGCCACGGCCTCGAACTCGACGGCGTCGCGCTGAAGCCCGCGATGGTGAGCTGGCAGAACGGCGAGCAGCTGCGTTTCGTGCTGCGCGAAGGCAAGAAGCGCCAGATCCGCCGCATGTGCGAACTGGTCGGCCTCGACGTGATCGGCCTGAAGCGCGTGCGCATGGGCCGCGTGATGCTCGGCGCGCTGCCGCAGGGCCAATGGCGCTATCTGTCGGCCGACGAGACGTTCTGATCGAAGGCACGCCATGTGCGCCATGCAATGAAAAAGCCCGCGAACGCGGGCTTTTTTCTTGTTTGCCGGAGACCGGGCGATCAGTCGTCGCTGGTCGGATCGAGCCCCGGAAACAGTACCTCGGTGAAGCCGAAGCGCGTGAAGTCGGTGATCCGCATCGGATACAGCTTGCCGATCAGGTGATCGTATTCGTGCTGGACCACGCGTGCGTGGAACCCGTCGGCGACGCGGTCGATCTTCTCGCCGAACTGGTCGAAGCCGCTGTAGCGCACCTTCGCGTAGCGGCTGACGACGCCGCGCATGCCCGGCACCGACAGGCAGCCTTCCCAGCCCTCTTCCATGTCCGGCGGCATGTACTCGATCTTCGGGTTGATCAGCACGGTCTCGGGCACCGGCGGCGCATCCGGGTAACGGTTGTTGTTGCCGAAGCCGAAGATGATGATCTGCAGCCCGATGCCAATCTGCGGCGCGGCCAGCCCGGCGCCGTTCGCGTGGTGCATCGTCTCGAACATGTCCGCGACGATCTCGTGCAGTTCGGGGGTATCGAACCGCTCGACCGGCTTGGCGATTTCGAGCAGGCGCGGATCGCCCATCTTCAGGATCTCGCGAATCATGGCGTATTGCCCTCCAGGAGTTGGTGCAGACCGTCTTCGTCCAGCACGGGGATGCCGAGTTCCTCGGCCTTCGCGAGCTTGCTGCCGGCTTCGGCGCCCGCAACCACGTAATCCGTCTTCTTCGATACCGAGCCCGCGACCTTCGCGCCCGCCGCCTCGAGCATCTCCTTCGCCGCATCGCGCGTGAGCGTCGGCAGCGTGCCCGTCAGCACGACCGTCTTGCCGGCCAGCACGCCCTGCGGCGCCTTCGGCGCGGGCGGCCCTTCCGGCCACGTGACCTTGCCCGGCGCGCGCAGCTGCTCGATCACGGTCCGGTTGTGCTCTTCCGCGAAGAACTGGTGAAGCGACTCGGCGACGATCGGCCCGACGTCGTTGACTTCGAGCAGCTCTTCGATCGAAGCATCCATGATCGGCGTCAGCGAGCCGAAATGCTTCGCGAGATCCTTCGCGGTCGATTCGCCGACATGGCGGATGCCGAGCCCGTAGATGAAGCGCGCGAGCGTCGTGTGCTTCGCCTTCTCGAGCGAATCGAGCAGATTCTGCGCGGACTTCTCGGCAAACCGGTCGAGCTCGGCCAGCGTCGCGAAGCCGAGATTGAACAGGTCCGCCGGCGTGCGCACGAGATTCAGCTCGACGAGCTGGTCGATGATCTTTTCGCCGAGCCCGTCGATGTCGAGCGCGCGGCGCTGCGCGAAATGCCACAGCGCCTGCTTGCGCTGCGCCGGGCAGAACAGGCCGCCCGTGCAGCGGGCGATCGCCTCGTCCGGCAGGCGCTCGACCTTCGAGCCGCACACCGGGCATTCGGTCGGCATCACGAATTCGGCCGCGTCGGCCGGACGCCGGTCGAGCAGCGCGCCGACCACCTCCGGGATCACGTCGCCCGCGCGGCGCACGATCACGGTGTCGCCGATCCGGATGTCCTTGCGGCGCACCTCGTCCTCGTTGTGCAGCGTCGCATTGGTGACGGTCGCGCCGCCGACGAATACGGGCTCGAGGCGTGCGACCGGCGTGATCGCGCCGGTGCGGCCGACCTGCACGTCGATCGCGACGAGCTTCGTCAGCGCTTCCTGCGCAGGAAACTTGTGTGCGAGCGCGAAGCGCGGCGCACGCGACACGAAGCCGAGCCGCTCCTGCTCGTCACGCCGGTTGACCTTGTAGACGACGCCGTCGATGTCGTACGGCAGCGAGTCGCGCTTCTCGCCGACCTTGCGGAAGAAGTCGAGCAGGCCTTCGGCGCCCTGCACGACCGCGCGTTCGCGGTTCACGGGCAGGCCGAGCGACTCGTACCAGTCGAGCAGCGCGCTGTGCGTGTCGGGCATCGGCATCCCGTCGAGCACGCCGATCCCGTACGCGAAGAACGACAGCGGGCGCTGTGCGGTGATCTTCGAGTCGAGCTGGCGCAGGCTGCCGGCCGCCGCGTTGCGCGGGTTCGCGAATTCGCGCTGCTCGGCCGCGCGCTGGCGTTCGTTCAGGCGTGCAAAATCACGCTTGAACATCAGCACCTCGCCGCGCACGTCGAGCACGGCCGGCACATTCTTGCCCTTCAGCTTCAGCGGGATCGAGCGGATCGTGCGCACGTTCTCGGTCACGTCCTCGCCCGTCGTCCCGTCGCCGCGCGTCGACGCCTGCACGAACACGCCCTGCTCGTAGCGCAGCGAGATCGCGAGACCGTCGAACTTCAGTTCGCACGCATATTCGACGGGCTCCGTCACCGAGCCGGCGAGATCGGTCGTCTTGTCGAGCGCATCGGCGATGCGCTTGTCGAACGCGACGATGTCCTCGTCGGCGAAACCGTTGTTCAGCGACAGCATCGGCGCGTCGTGGACGACCGGCGTGAAGCCGCCGGCCGCTTCGCCGCCCACGCGTTGCGTCGGCGAATCGGGCGTCACGAGTTCGGGATGGTCGGTTTCGAGCTGCTGCAGCTCACGGAACAGCCGGTCGTATTCGGCGTCGGGCAGATCCGGCTGATCGAGCACGTAATAGGCGTAGTTCGCCCGCTCGAGTTGGTCGCGCAGCCACGCGGCGCGCGCGTCGGGCTGGCTGGCTGGCGGTTCGGCTTGGGTTCGGGCCATGCTGGCGGCTGATTCGTTCTGAAAAAATCGGATTTCCGATTATCTCAGTTTGACGCCGCGGCGGGGCGTGCAATGCGGGCCCGATGAGCGTGTTGCAGTGCACACCGGAGAGTGTGCGCTGCAACGGCGAACGGCGGCGCCGAAGCCCGCCGTCCGCACCCTCGCGTTACTGGCTGAAGAGTCGGCGCGTGACCGACGAACCGGCCGGGATGCCCGCTTCCTCGAGCTTCGCGTACAGCTTCATCAGCTGCTGCTCGATCGCGAGCAGCTGCGATTCCGGCAGCGGCCGGCGCGAATCGTCGACGACGCGTGCGCCAATGCGTTCGGACAGCGACTTCGCGTAATCGCACATCAGCCGGAACGGCAGGATGTCCTCTTCGGCGACCGGCACGTCGAGCACCAGCGTGATCATGTTGCCGCCCTTGTACGTGAGGTCGTCACGCAGGAAGTTCGTATCGCCGAACTGCAGCATGAACACCGGGTTCTGCTTCGCGTCGAGCTTCACGAACCGCGTGCCGTCGCGCGACAGCAGCAGCCCGTCCTGCGACGCGACCGCCTGCACGTAGTTCGCCGACCACGGCGCGCCATCCGACATCACGTTGATCGACAGCTGCGCGTCGCACTGCGCGGCGAACGCATCGAGCTCGCGCGCCATCGCGACCGTTTCCATCATGTCCGGGAATTCCGGCGCGCCGTCGATCGTGTCGGCGAACTGCTGGACGCCCGTCACGAATTCGGAGAATTCAAGCTCGTTCAGTGCGCCACTGCGGTTCGCGAGCTGCGCGGCCGCGCGGAGTTCTTCATAGCGCACGCCGTTCTGCAGCAGCTCCCACTGGCCGCCTTCCGGCTTGCCTTCGATGTGCACGGGCTTGCTGCCCGCGCGGCGCAGCCGCTGCGCGGCCGGCAGGATCTTGTCGCCCGGCAGCGGCCCGGCGAGACGGATCGGCACGATGCAGTCGATCCGGCGATCGACGATCGCCGGCGGCGCCGACGAGATCGTCGTCGCGGCCGGCAGCACGGGTTCGGACGGCTCGGCCGCCTCGGCCGACGCCTCGTGCGCGGCCGCAGGCACGACTTCCTCGCCGGCAGCCGGCCCGGTCACTTCGGCCGGCGTGTCGACGCCGGTCGCCTCGGCCTGCAGATCGGCCGGCGTGTCGGCCGGCGCCGCCCCGCCGAACGTCGGCTCGACGCGCGCGACTTCAGCCGGCGCAGCGGCCGCCGTCGCGGCCGGGGCCGCGGGCTCGCGGCGCACCGGCTGACGTACCGGCTCGATGAACGGCAACTCTTCGTCGCGCTCGGGGCGGTTCATCGCCTCGGCCGCTTCCTCCGGCATCGGGCGCGGCATCCTGCGCCGCACTTTCGCGCCCTGCCACGCGTTGTAGACCACGACGCCGCCCACCACGACAGCACCCGCGCCGATCAAACCGAGTGTCAACTCGTCCATGCACGCTCCATCAGCAATTCTTTTTCGTCGGGACCGCGAACGGGCGCGTCATGCGCCGCGCGAACGCGATCCGGTTTCGTCAAACGTCAATTCTGGGCAAAACCTGCGGCCGTTTCCATGTCCACCGCAACGATCCGCGACACGCCCTGCTCCTGCATCGTCACGCCGATCAGCTGCTGTGCCATTTCCATCGCGATCTTGTTGTGCGAGATGAACAGGAACTGCGTCTTGTCGGACATCGCGCGCACGAGATTCGCGAAACGCTCGGTGTTCGCGTCGTCGAGCGGCGCGTCGACCTCGTCGAGCAGACAGAACGGCGCCGGGTTCAGCTGGAACATCGCGAACACCAGCGCAGTCGCGGTCAGCGCCTTCTCGCCGCCCGACAGCAGGTGGATCGTCGCGTTCTTCTTGCCCGGCGGCTGCGCCATCACCTGCACGCCGGCATCGAGAATCTCGTCGCCCGTCATGATCAGCTTCGCCTGGCCGCCGCCGAACAGGCGCGGGAACAGGTCGCTGAAGTGGCGGTTGACCTCGTCGAAGGTGCCCTGCAGCAGCGTGCGGGTTTCCTGGTCGATCTTGTGGATCGCGTCCTCGAGCGTCGTGATCGCGTCGATCAGGTCGGCCGACTGCGCGTCGAGGAACACCTTGCGCTCGCTCGCGGCCTTCAGCTCGTCGAGCGCGGCCATGTTCACCGGGCCGAGCGCGTTGATCGCGTTGTTCAAGCGCGTGACTTCGCCCTGCAGGTACGACGGCTTCAGGTCCGGCGTCAGCTTCGCGGACAGCGCGGCCTCGTCGACCTCGGCCGTCACGAGCTGCTCGGCGAACTGCTCGACGGACAGGCGCGCGGCCTGCTCCTTCAGCTGCAATTCGGTGATGCGGTCGCGCAGCGGCTGCAGCGAGCGCTCGGCCACGAGGCGCTGCTCGTCCGACGCGCGCAGCTTCGCGGTCAGGTCGTCGAGCTCGATCCGCGCAGCCTGCAGCGCTTCTTCCTTTACCGCGCGAATCTCGAGTGCGTCTTGCAGGCCCGTATGCGCGGTCTGCTCGTTGATCGTCTCGAGTTCGGCACGTGCGTCTTCCAGCGACCCGGCGACGCGCTCGCTCTGCTCGTGCGCGACCTGGATGCTGCGCTTGAGCTCGTCGATCCGCGTCACCGCGTTGCGCGCGGCGAAGCGTGCATCGTTCGCGCCGCGCTCGAGGTCGCGCGCTTCCTGGCGCGCCTGCGTCAGCGATTCGTCGAGCGATTCGAACGCGAGCTGGTTGTCTTCGAAGCGTGCCTGCAGTTCGGCGAGTTCGCCGTCGAAACGCTCGAAATTCGCTTCCGACTCCGCGCGCAGCGCGCGCTGCTCCTCGATCTGCGCGCCAATTTCCTCGAGTTCCTCGCGGATCTGCGTGCTGCGTTGCGTGTAGCGTTCGTGCGCCTGCGCGAGCTTCAGCACGTCCATCTGGAGCGCATGCACGCGCTGCGTCGCACGTTCGGCCTGCGCGCGCACGTCGCCGAGCGCCTGCGTGGCCTGCGTGTGCGCGGCTTCCGCACGCACGGCGGCCGTGCGCGCCTCGTCGGCGAGCAGCGCCTGCGCACGCACCTGGCGCGTCAGGTTTTCGATTTCCTGCTGGCGGGCCAGCATCCCGGCCTGCTCCGAATCGGCTGCGTACAGCTGCACGCCGACGCGCGTGACGACATGACCGGCCTTGACGACGAACGCGCCGCCAGCCGGCAGCTGCGCACGCGCGGCAAGCGCCTGGGCGACGTCGTCGGCGACGTACACGTTGCCGAGCCAGTCGTTCAGCACCGCGCGGATGCCCGCGTCGTCGATGCGCACGAGCGACAGCACCGGGCGCAGCCCGGCTACCGCGGCGGGCGCTTCGCCGGCCGCGGGCGGCGCGTAGAACGCGAGCTTCGCGGGCGGCGCGTCGGTCGCGAACGCCTTCACCCAGTCGAGATTCGACACTTCGAGCGCCGCGAGGCGCTCGCGCAGCACGGCCTCGAGCGCCGCTTCCCAGCCGGCCTCGACGTGCAGCTTCTTCCACAGACGCGGCAGCGCGCCGAGCTCGTGCTTGTCGAGCCACGGCTGGACCTTGCCTTCGGTCTGCACGTTTTCCTGCAGCTGCTTCAGCGCGGCGAGGCGCGCTTCGAGCTGGTGGATCTGCGCGGCTTCGGCCTGCACGCGCTCCTGCGCGGCACGGCGTTCGCCGTCGAGACGCGGCACCGTTTCCTGCGCGTCGGCGAGGCGCGCCTGCGCTTCGGCGAGGATCTCTTCCTGCTCGGCGAGCTGCATGCGCAACTCCTCGAGCTGCGCCTCGTCCGGCGCGTCGAGCCCGCCCGCCTCGCTCTTCAGGCGCTCGTGGCGCTGCTGAAGCTGCTGCAGCTGCTGGTCGGCGTTGCGCTGGTGCGCGGCCTCGAGCTTCAGCGACTGCTCGGTCTGCGCGATCCGCGCACGCTCGTCGTTGAGCTGCGCCTGCGCATCGCGCCACTTCGCTTCGAGCGCCGGCAGCGCGTCGTGCTTCGCGGCTGCGTTGTCTTCGGCGAGCGCGGCCTTCTCGTCGGCCATCGCGCGCGCCTCTTCGGCTTCCTCGAGCTCGTCCTGCGACTTCTCGGCCTGCGCGCGCCATTGCTCGCGCTGCGCGTTCAGCGCGGCGATCTGCGCCTGCACGCGATTGCGCGATTCGACGATGAACTTGATCTCGGCCTCGAGGCGGCTCACTTCGGCATTCGCCTCGTACAGCGAACCCTGCGCGCCCTGCATCGCGTCGCTTGCCGCGTAGTGCGCGACGCGCAGCGTCTCGAGTTGCGCCTCGACCTCGCGCAGCTTCGCAGTCTGCGCCTCGAGGTCGATCTGTGCCTGTTCGATCGCGCGCTGCTGCTTCTGCTGCTCGCCGGCGGCCTCGTTCTTGCGCAGCAGCCACAAGAGGCGCTGCTTCTCCTCGCCGTCGGCGACGAGTTCCTTGTACTTGGTCGCGACGACGGCCTGCGCCTCGAGCTTCTCGAGGTTCGCGCCGAGTTCGCGGACGATGTCCTCGACGCGCGTCAGGTTCTCGCGCGTGTCGTGCAGGCGGTTCTCGGTTTCGCGGCGGCGTTCCTTGTACTTGGACACGCCGGCGGCTTCCTCGAGGAACACGCGCAGCTCTTCCGGCTTCGCCTCGATGATCCGCGCGATCATGCCCTGCCCGATGATCGCGTACGCACGCGGCCCGAGGCCCGTGCCGAGGAAGATGTCCTGGATGTCGCGGCGGCGCGCCGGCAGGTTGTTGATGTAGTAGCTCGAGGTGCCGTCGCGCGTCAGCACGCGCTTCACGGCGATCTCGCCGTACTGGCCCCACTGCCCGGCCGCACGGCCGTCGGAGTTGTCGAAGATCAGCTCGACGCTGGCCCGGCTGCCGGGCTTGCGTGCGGTCGAGCCGTTGAAGATCACGTCCTGCATCGACTCGCCGCGCAGCTCGGAGGCGCGCGACTCGCCGAGCACCCAGCGCACGGCATCGATGATGTTGGACTTGCCGCACCCGTTCGGGCCTACCACGCCGACAAGCTGGCCCGGAACCTGGAAATGCGTGGGATCGACGAAGGATTTGAAGCCAGCGAGTTTGATCGAGCTCAGACGCACGGCGGTATCGGATGTGAAGAAGGTGTGAAACGGACGGGGCCGCACTGCGCGGGGCCGGACGGCCCATGCGCGCGACGCGCCCCGGAATTCAAAAACGGGGCCGCGCGCATACAGCGTTGGGCCCCGCAAACGGCTTCCATCATACCATCGCGCGTGCGCCGTCCCGACCGTCGCCGGGTTTGCCCGGTGCGGGCGCGGCCCGATGGACCCGGCTCGACAGCAGCGTCGCCAGCACGATGCACACGCCGCCGGCCCATTCGCGCGCGGTCGGCAGCTCGCTGGCGAACACCCACGCCGACAGCGCGGTGATCACGATCTCGAACAGCATGATGATCGACGCCCGGTTCGCCGGCACCCGCGCGAGGCCATATTGCACGAGCAGGTTGTTCGACGCCATCGTCACGCCGATCGCCGCGATGATCAGCACGGCCACCCCGAGCTGGCCGCCCGCCGGCGCGGCCGGCAGCCCCTCGAACAGCGACGCGATCGCGCCGAACACGGCCGCGCCACCGAACAGCGTCGCGGTGCGCATTTCCGCGCGCATCTCCGGCAGCTCGCGGCTCGCCTTGATCACGAGCACGTTGCTCATCGCGAAACTCAGCCCGGCCGCGAGGCCGGCCCATTCGGCCGGATTGGCCGGCAGCGGGAGGCCGAGCTGCGGCGACCACAGCATCAGCATCGCGCCGCCGATCGACAGCGCCGCGAGCCCCGCGCCGGCCCAGGTCAGCCGCTCGCGCAGCAGGAAGTGCGCGTAGATCGCGGTCCACGCCGGGGTCAGGTAGAACAGCAGCATCACGCGCAAGACCTCGCCGTGGATCGTGCCCCAGACGAAGCCGAGGTTCGTCACGCCGGCCGTCACCGCGATGCCCGGCAGCACCCAGTGCCAGCGCAGCGTCGCGATGGTGCGATGCCGCGCGACGACCACGAACAGGAACGCCACGAGGCTCGTCAGCGCGCTCGCGAGCGTGCCCGTCACACCGAGCGAAGCGAGGATCCGCAACGGATACCAGATCAGGCCCCATACCGACGCGCCGATCAGGATGGCCAGCGTCGGCAGGCTGCCGCGTACTGCGTTATTCATTTGGTTCGATACCCTTTATTCGGTCGGCCCGGCCGCCGTTCCGGCAGGCCGTGACCGCCTTCCGTCACGCTATAATCGTCCGCTGCGACCCGCGCGCCACCGGCGCCCGTTCGCAGCCGCGCGGCACGCCCGCCGCTTCTTTCGCACCAACCGGCCGCGATGGCCGCTTCGCCCGTGAACCCTCGACTCGACTCGCTCCAGCCCTATCCCTTCGAAAAGCTGCGCGCCCTGTTCAAGGACGTGACGCCTTCCGGCGACCTCAAACCGATCAGCTTCGGCATCGGCGAGCCCAAACACCCGACGCCGGCGCTGATCCGCGACGCCGTGGTGGCCGCGCTCGACGGTCTCGCGTCGTACCCGGCCACGGCCGGCTCGGATGCGCTGCGCACGTCGATCGCACACTGGCTCGAGCGCCGCTACGGGCTGCCGGCGATCGATCCGGCCACGCAGGTGCTGCCCGTGTCGGGGTCGCGCGAGGCGCTGTTCTCGCTCGCGCAGACCGTGATCGACGCGCGCCCGGCCGCGCAGGGCGAGAAGGCGATCGTACTCTGTCCGAATCCTTTCTATCAAATTTACGAAGGCGCGGCGCTGCTGGCCGGTGCCGAACCCTATTTCGCGAACAGCGACCCGACCCGCAACTTCGCGTGCGACTACGCGGCCGTGCCCGATGAAGTCTGGGCGCGCACGCAGCTGCTGTACGTGTGCTCGCCGGGCAACCCGACGGGCGCCGTGCTGACGCTCGACGACTGGCGCGAACTGTTCGCGCTGTCCGACCGCCACGGTTTCGTGATCGCGTCCGACGAGTGCTATTCGGAAATCTATTTCGACGAAGCGGCGCCGCCGCTCGGCGGCCTCGAGGCCGCGCACCGCCTCGGCCGCGGCTTCGAGCGCCTCGTGATGCTGTCGAGCCTGTCGAAGCGCTCGAACGTGCCGGGCATGCGCTCGGGCTTCGTCGCAGGCGACGCGGCGCTGCTGAAGCAATTCCTGCTGTACCGCACGTACCACGGCGCGGCGCTGTCGCCGGTCTGGCAGCACGCGAGCATCGCCGCGTGGAACGACGAGGCGCACGTGCGCGAGAACCGCGCGCTGTACCTGCAGAAGTTCAATACGGTCACGCCGATGCTCGCCGACGTGATCGACGTGAAACTGCCCGATGCCGCGTTCTACCTGTGGGCCAACGTGTCGCGCACCGGGCTGTCGGACACCGAGTTCGCCCGCCGCCTGTACGCCGACTATAATGTGACGGTTCTGCCCGGCTCGTACCTGGCGCGCGATGCGCACGGGTCGAATCCGGGCCGCGATTTCATCCGGATCGCGCTCGTCGCGGGCACCCCCGAATGCGTCGAGGGCGCGCAACGCATCGTCGATTTCTGCCGGGCTCTCGCGCGGTAATCGTCCATCCCGATCAATTCCATCCATCTCCTGCGAAAACGAACATGTCGCAACAACTTCAGCAAATCATCGATACCGCCTGGGACAACCGCGCCGAGCTGTCGCCGAAGGCCGCGCCCGCCGACGTCCGCGAGGCCGTCGCTCACGCGATCGAGCAACTCGACAAAGGTGCGCTGCGCGTTGCCGAGAAGATCGACGGCAACTGGACCGTGCACCAGTGGCTGAAGAAGGCCGTGCTGCTGTCGTTCCGCCTGGAAGACAACGCACCGATGCCGGCCGGCGGCTACTCGCAGTTCTACGACAAGGTGCCGTCGAAGTTCGCGAACTACACGGCTGAAGATTTCGCCGCGGGCGGCTTCCGCGTCGTGCCGCCGGCCATCGCGCGCCGCGGCTCGTTCATCGCGAAGAACGTCGTGCTGATGCCGTCGTACACCAACATCGGCGCGTACGTCGACGAAGGCACGATGGTCGACACGTGGGCGACGGTCGGCTCGTGCGCGCAGATCGGCAAGAACGTGCACCTGTCGGGTGGCGTCGGCATCGGCGGCGTGCTCGAGCCGCTGCAGGCGAACCCGGTCATCATCGAAGACAACTGCTTCATCGGCGCGCGCTCGGAAGTCGTCGAAGGCGTGATCGTCGAGGAAAACTCGGTGATCTCGATGGGCGTGTACCTCGGCCAGAGCACGAAGATCTACGACCGCGAGACGGGCGAAGTCAGCTACGGCCGCATCCCGGCCGGCTCGGTCGTCGTCGCCGGCAACCTGCCGTCGAAGGACGGTTCGCACAGCCTGTACTGCGCGGTGATCGTCAAGAAGGTCGACGCGAAGACGCGTGCGAAGGTCGGCCTGAACGAGCTGCTGCGAGGCGACTGATGGCCAAGCCGCGCACCGTGGTCGTCTACGGCATTCCGAACTGCGACACCGTGAAGAAGGCCCGCGTGTGGCTCGACGATCACGGCGTCGAGTTCGAGTTTCACGACTTCAAGAAGCTCGGCGTCAGCGCGCCGCTGGTCGAAGACTGGCTGAAGGACGTGTCGCTCGACGCGCTCGTCAACAAGCGCGGCACGACGTGGCGCGGCCTGGACGACGCGATGAAGGCCGCGGCCGAAACGAAGACCGGCGCGGTCGCACTGATGATCCACAAGCCGTCGGTCATCAAGCGCCCCGTGCTCGTCGTCAACGGCCGCGTGAAATCGCTCGGCTTCGTGGCCGATCAATACGCGGCGCTGTTTGCCGCATAGGGTCGCCCGCGCTGCGCCTGCGGGCGTAGGGCCTGTTCACGCTAATAACGGGCTTGCGCTGGCCCCCAGAAGGGCCGAGCGCAAGGATTGCGACGAAGCGAATACTCGACGTATTCGCGAGGAGCATGACGCGGCGATCGGCCCTTCCGGGGGCCAGCCCCACGAATGAATTTTTTCAAACAGGGGAACGTGTCTTTCCGCCCACATTGCGGCGTCGTGCGTCGCTTGTTTGGCATGGCCAAACGGCGCTCCTTACTCCTTGCACTGCGGGCGGAAAGTCACGTTCGCAAGCCCGTTATTAGCGTGAACAGGCCCTGGCCCGACGTCCTGTCGCTGCCGGCCACCGCGCCGGCATTTTTTATCGAAAGTGGTCCGAACCATGTCCGCCACCCTAGCCCTTACCGAACAGCTGATTGCCCGCGCGTCCGTGACGCCCGACGACCAGCACTGCCAGCAGATCATGACCGAGCGCCTCGCCGCGCTCGGCTTCGAATGCGAAACCATCGCGTCGCACGGCGTGACCAACCTGTGGGCCGTCAAGCGCGGCACCGACGGCCGCGACGGCAAGCTGCTCGCGTTCGCGGGCCACACCGACGTCGTGCCGACCGGCCCGCTCGAGCAGTGGACCTCGCCGCCGTTCATTCCCGCCCATCGCGACGGCAAGCTGTACGGACGCGGCGCGGCCGACATGAAGACGTCGCTCGCGGCGTTCGTCGTCGCGTCCGAGGAATTCGTCGCGGCCCACCCCGGCCACCGCGGCGCGATCGCGTTCCTGATCACGAGCGACGAGGAAGGCCCGGCCACCGACGGCACCGTGAAGGTCGTCGAACTGCTGCAGGCACGCGGCGAGCGCCTCGACTACTGCATCGTCGGCGAGCCGACGTCGACCGCCGAGCTCGGCGACGTCGTCAAGAACGGCCGCCGCGGGTCGATGTCGGGCGAACTGGTCGTCAAGGGCGTGCAGGGCCACATCGCGTATCCGCACCTCGCGAAGAACCCGATCCACCTGCTCGCACCGGCGCTCGCCGAGCTCGCCGCCGAGCAGTGGGACGAAGGCAACGAATACTTCCCGCCGACCACCTGGCAGGTGTCGAATCTGCACGCAGGCACCGGTGCGACCAACGTGATCCCCGGCCACGCCGACCTGCTGTTCAACTTCCGCTTCTCGACCGCCAGCACGGTCGAGGGCCTGCAGGCACGCGTGCACGCGATCCTCGACAAGCACGGCCTCGAATACACGCTGAAGTGGTCGGTCAGCGGCCTGCCGTTCCTCACGCCGCGCGGCGAGCTGTCGGGCGCGCTGGAAAACGCGATCCGCACTGAGACCGGCATCACGACCGAGCTGTCGACGACGGGCGGTACGTCGGACGGCCGCTTCATCGCGCGCATCTGCCCGCAGGTGATCGAATTCGGCCCGCCGAACGGCAGCATCCACAAGATCGACGAGCACATCGAAGTGCGCTTCGTCGATCCGCTGAAGAACGTGTACCGCCGCGTGCTCGAACAACTGATCGCCTGATGGAGCCCCGCATGACGACACCTTTTGCCACTGTCCGCGACCTGCTGCGCTACGCGGTCACGCGCTTCTCGAAGGCGAAGCTCGCGTTCGGCCACGGCTCCGACAACGCGTACGACGAAGCGGCCTTCCTCGTGCTGCGCACGCTCGACCTCCCGCTCGACACGCTCGAGCCGTTCCTCGACGCGCGCCTCTTGCCCGACGAGATCGCGGCCGTGCTCGCGGTGATCGAGCGGCGCGCGACCGATCGCGTGCCGGCCGCGTACCTCACGCATGAAGCGTGGATGCACGGCCACCGCTTCTACGTCGACGAACGCGTGATCGTGCCGCGCTCGTTCATCGGCGAACTGCTCGACGACGGGCTGCAGCCGTATGTCGCCGATCCCGAACAGGTCGGCGCGGTGCTCGAACTGTGCACCGGTTCCGGCTGCCTCGCGATCCTGGCGGCAAGCGCGTTCCCGAACGCCGAGATCGACGCGGTCGACCTGTCGGACAAGGCGCTCGAAGTCGCCGAGATCAACGTGCGCGACTACGGTCTCGAAGACCGCATCGGGCTGCACCGCGGCGACCTCTACGCCCCGCTGCCCGCCTTCCGCACCGACCCGGGCTCGCGCTACGACGTGATCCTGACGAACCCGCCGTACGTGAACGCATCGTCGATGGCCGCGCTGCCGCCCGAATACCGGCACGAGCCGGAGATGGCGCTCGCGGGCGGCGACGACGGCATGGACATCGTGCGACGCATCGTCGCCGAAGCGCACCGCTGGCTGCACGACGACGGCGTGCTCGTCGTCGAGATCGGCAACGAGCGCGAGAACGTCGAAGCCGCGTTCGGCGGCCTCGAACTCACGTGGCTGCCCACCAGCGCGGGCGACGACGCCGTGTTCCTGATCCAGGCGTCGGACCTGCCGCGCAAGGCCTGAGCCCTTCCGGCCCGCCCGCCGTGCGGCGCACCATTGCGCCGCACGGTTGGGTAAGATGCGCGTAGGCGGCCGCCCGGCCGCCCGACTTCAGGAGTCCGTCACGCGCCCATGACCCTCGACTGGCTACATCTCGGCACCCTGATCCTGACCATCCACGTGCTCGGGATCGTCGCGGCATGCCACGCGATCATGAACACGCGCACGTCGCAAGGCGCGATCGCGTGGGCCGTCTCGCTCGCGGCCATGCCGTACCTGACGCTCGTGCCGTACCTGTTCCTCGGCCGCAGCAAGTTCTCCGGCTACGTCGACGCGCGGCGCCACGAGCTGGAAATGTTGCGCACGCACACGCCACGCTCGCCGTGGCGCGCTACCGACGCGACCGACGGGCCGGCCGCCGACGCGCTCGGCCAAGCTGCCGTGCTCGCGCTCACGCGACTCGGCGGCATGCCGTTCCTCGGCGGCAACTCGGTGCGCACGCTCGTGAACGGCGACGCGACGTTCTCCGCCATCCTGTCGTCGATCGACGCGGCGCGCGACTACGTGCTCGTTCAGTTCTTCATCGTGCGCGACGACGCGCTCGGCCGGATGCTGCGCGACTCGCTGCTCGCACGCGCGGCGGCCGGCGTGCGCTGCTGCCTGCTGTACGACAGCATCGGCAGCTTCGACCTGCCGCACAGCTATGTCGACACGTTGCGCCGGGGCGGCGTCGAAGTCCATCCGTTCGCGACCAACCGGAAGTTCGTCAACCGCTTCCAGCTGAACTTCCGCAACCATCGCAAGATCGTCGTCGTCGACGGCAATCGCGCGTTCGTCGGCGGTCACAACGTCGGCGTCGAGTATCTCGGCGCGAAGCCGCGCCTGTCACCCTGGCGCGACACGCACATCGAGATCCGCGGCCCGGTGGTCGCGAGCATCCAGTACGTATTCGCCGAAGACTGGCACTGGGCCACGCAGAAGCTGCCGCCGATCGCGCTGCCGCCGCCCGCGCAGCCCGGCGACGGCATGCATTGCCTCGCGGTGCCGATGGGGCCGGCCGACAAGCAGGAAACCGGCTCGCTGTTCTTCGTCGAATCGATCAATGCCGCGCGCGAGCGGGTCTGGATCACCACGCCGTATCTCGTCCCCGACGAAGCCGTGATCTCCGCGCTGAAGCTCGCGGTGATGCGCGGCGTCGACGTGCGCATCCTGATCCCGAGCCGGCGCGATCACTACGTGGTGTTCGAGGCGTCGAAGCTGTACGCGCGCGACCTCGTCGATGCGGGCGTGAAGGTGTTCCGCTACCGGCCGGGCTTCCTGCACCAGAAGGTCGTGCTGATCGACGATATCGCGGCGGCGATCGGCAGCGCGAACCTCGACAACCGTTCGTTCCGGCTCAATTTCGAGGTGATGGTGCTGACCGTCGACCGCGCGTTCGCCGGCGAAGTCGAGACGATGCTCGATGCCGACTTCGCGCAGGCATACGAGGTCGATGCGAACGAATATCGCCAGTCGCCCGCGTGGCGGCGCATCGCGATGCACGTCGCGCGGCTGTTCGCGCCGATCCTGTAACGGCCGGGGCGGCGCTGGCGCCGCCCGCCGCCCTCACAGCAGCTTGTCGATATCCGCGGCGATTTCGTCGGGCTTCGTCGACGGCGCGTAGCGCTTGACGATACGCCCGTCGCGATCGACCAGGAATTTCGTGAAATTCCACTTGATCGCCTTGAGGCCGAGAATGCCGGGCGCCTCGTCGGTCAGGTAGCGGTACAGCGGATGCGCATGATCGCCCTTCACGTCGATCTTCGCGAACATCGGGAACGTGACGCCATAGTTGCGCTCGCAGAACGCGCCGATCTGCGCGGCGTCGCCCGGCTCCTGCTTGCCGAACTGGTTGCACGGGAAACCGAGCACGAAGAAGCCGCGCGCCGCGTACTGGTCGTACAGCTTCTGCAGGCCCGCGTACTGCGGCGTGAAACCACACTCGCTCGCGGTATTGACGATCAGCAGCACCTTGCCGCGATACGCGTCGAGCGATACCGGCGCACCGGCGAGCGTCTCTGCGCTGAACGAATACAGGGTGGACATCGGGCACTCCTTTTATGAAACCGGATCGACGTGGAGTCTAGGCGAAATTGCGCCGTTGCGGCATCCGCCGAGCGGCCAATGCCCGGCGCGACCGGCGCGCAGTCTAGAATAGCGGTTTTGGCCAGTCATTTCCGCCGTGATCCGTTTCAATCAGTTCAGCCTTGCACGCGGCACCAAGCCGCTGTTCGAGTCGACGTCGTTCGTGCTCAATCCCGGCGAGAAGGCCGGCCTGATCGGCGCGAACGGCGCCGGCAAGTCGACGCTGTTTTCCGTCCTGCGCGGCGAGCTGCATTCCGACGGAGGCGATTTCTCGATGCCGCCGTCGTGGCGGATCGCCCATGTGTCGCAGGAAACGCCCGCCGTCGAGCGCTCGGCGCTCGACTACACGCTCGACGGCGACGCCGCGCTGCGCGAGATCGAGGCGCGCATCGCCGCCGCTTCGGCCGCGCATGACGGCGCCGCCGAGGCCGACGCGCACGCGGCGTTCGCCGACGCCGACGGCTACACCGCACCGGCCCGCGCCGAGGCGCTGCTGCTCGGCCTCGGCTTCACGCTCGCGCAGACGCGCGAATCCGTGGCCAGCTTCTCCGGCGGCTGGCGCATGCGCCTGAACCTCGCGCAGGCGCTGATGTGCCGCTCCGACCTGCTGCTGCTCGACGAACCGACGAACCACCTCGACCTCGACGCGATCGTCTGGCTCGAGGACTGGCTGCACCGCTACCCCGGCACGCTCGTCGTGATTTCGCACGACCGCGAATTCCTCGACTCGATCTGCAACGTCACGTTGCACCTGGAAAACCGCCAGGTGAAGCGCTACGGCGGCAACTACTCGCAGTTCGAAGTGCTGCGCGCGCAACAACTCGCGCTGCAGCAAAGCGCCTACGAAAAGCAGCAGAAGACGATCGAGCACCTGCAGAGCTTCGTCGACCGCTTCAAGGCCAAGGCGACCAAGGCCAAGCAGGCGCAAAGCCGGATGAAGGCGCTCGAGAAGATGGAGCTGATCGCGCCCGCGCACATCGCGTCGCCGTTCACGTTCGAATTCCGCACGCCCGATGCCGCGCCGAATCCGATGATGGTGATGGAAGACGTCCGCTGCGGCTACCATGCCGACGACGGAACGGACATTCCGATCGTCGAGCGCGTCGCGCTGTCGATCCAGAACGGCCAGCGCATCGGCCTGCTCGGCGCGAACGGCCAGGGCAAGTCGACGCTGATCAAGACGCTGGCCGGCACGCTCGCGCCGCTGTCGGGCCACGTGCGCGACGGCAAGGGTCTGACGATCGGCTATTTCGCGCAGCACCAGCTCGAAACGCTGCGCGAGGACGATTCGCCGCTCGCGCACCTGGCGCGGCTCGCACCCGACACGCGCGAGCAGGAACTGCGCGACTTCCTCGGCGGCTTCAATTTCTCGGGCGACATGGCGACGAGCGCGGTCGGCCCGTTCTCGGGCGGCGAAAAGGCGCGCCTCGCGCTGGCGCTGATCATCTGGCAGAAGCCGAACCTGCTGCTGCTCGACGAACCGACGAACCACCTCGATCTCGAAACGCGCCACGCGCTGACGATGGCGCTCGCGCAGTTCGAAGGCACGCTGATCCTCGTGTCGCACGACCGCCACCTGCTGCGCGCGACGACCGACCAGTTCATGCTGGTCGCGAAGCACCGGCTGCAACCGTTCGACGGCGACCTCGACGACTACCGCGACTGGCTGCTGCAGCACGCGGCCGAGCAACGCGCGGCCGCGAAGGCCGACAGCGCGGCGTCGTCGGGCGCCGGCGCCGCGGCCAACCGCAAGGACCAGAAGCGGCAGGCTGCCGAGGAACGGCAACGCCTGTCGGTCTTGAAGAAGCCGCTGCAGAACCGGATCACGAAGCTCGAAAAGGAAATGGAGACGCTGCACGCGGAGAAGGCGCGCCTCGACGCGTTCGTCGCCGATCCGGCGAGCTACGAAGCCGAGCGCAAGACCGAGCTGACCGACGCGATCCGCAAGCTCGGCGACGTCAACACGCGCCTCGAGACGGTCGAGGCCGACTGGCTCGCCGCGCAGGAAGAACTCGAGCAGATCGGCTGAGGCTGAACGCCGCGGCCGATACGCGCGCATGGCGCGCCGGCCGCCGCGGGTGATCGACACCCCGCCGGGCCTTGTCCTTGCCCCGATACGACAAGGCCGGGCGCACTGGCCCGGCCTGTTGACTGGAATGCCGCTGCCCGGCGATTCGCCGCGCCGCCGGCTCAGCGCCGCGGCAGCGTATCGCGCGGCATCTGCTCGTCGTCGCCCATCAGGTGCCGGCGCCCCTCGGTCGGCCGCCGGATCGCGGCAGCGACTTCCGCTTCCGTCACGTCCTCGGACACGACCTTGCGCGCGAGGCGCCCTTCGTCGTCGATCCATTCGACGATCCGGCATCCGCCGCCCCACGGCTGGCGAATCGGCTCCGACACGCGGCAGCCGCGCAGGTTGTAAAGGCGTCCGCCCGGCGCTTCACCATACGATTTCAACATAGGTTCCCTTCGCATTGCGCGGTTCGACAATCCGGCAAAGGATAGGGAAAAGCGATGTCCGGCGGGTTACAGCAGCCTACATATTCTTTACAGCGAATTACGCGCCAGATCGCCGGCAGGCCCGGCCCGCGTGCCGGCGCGGCCGGTCACTCGAGATCGCGCACGCGGTCGATCGCCTGCTCGAGCCGATCGACGGCCATCACGTTCAGCCCTTCGATCGGCTGCTTCGGCGCATTCGCCTTCGGAATCAGCGCGGACGTGAAGCCGAGCTTCGCCGCCTCGCGCAGTCGCTCCTGCCCGCGCGGCGACGGCCGGATCTCGCCCGCCAGCCCCACTTCGCCGAACACGATCAGCCCCTTCGGCAGCGCCTTGTTGCGCATCGACGAATGGATCGCGAGCAGCACCGCGAGGTCGGCCGCCGGCTCGGTGATCTTCACGCCGCCCACCGCGTTGAGGAACACGTCCTGGTCGAAGCACGCGATGCCCGCATGCCGGTGCAGCACCGCGAGCAGCATCGCGAGCCGGTTCTGTTCGAGGCCGACCGCGAGCCGGCGCGGATTCGGCACGTGCGCAGTGTCGACGAGCGCCTGGACCTCGACGAGCAGCGGCCGCGTGCCTTCCTGCGTGACGAGCACGCACGAGCCCGGCACGACCTGCTCGTGCTGCGACAGGAACAGCGCGGACGGATTCGCGACGCCGCGCAGCCCGCGCTCGGTCATCGCGAACACGCCGAGCTCGTTGACCGCACCGAAGCGGTTCTTGAACGCGCGCACGAGCCGGAACGACGAATGCGTGTCGCCTTCGAAGTACAGCACCGTGTCGACGATGTGCTCGAGCACGCGCGGGCCGGCCAGGTTGCCTTCCTTCGTCACGTGCCCGACCATGATGATCGCGGTGCCCGACTGTTTCGCGATGCGCGTGAGCTGCGCCGCGCATTCGCGCACCTGGGCGACCGAGCCCGGCGCCGACGTGAGCGCTTCCGAATAGACGGTCTGGATCGAGTCGATCACGGCCACGTCCGGCCGCTCCGCGTCGATCGCGGCCTGGATCTTCTCGAGCTGGATCTCGGCGAGCAGCTTCAGCTCGTCCGCCGGCGCACCGCCGTCGAGCAGCGCAAGCCGTTGTGCGCGCAACGCGATCTGCGCGGCCGATTCCTCGCCGCTGATATAGAGCGCGCGCCGCTCGCTCGCGATGTCCGCGAGCGACTGCAGCAGCAGTGTCGACTTGCCGATGCCGGGATCGCCGCCGATCAGCACGACGCCGCCCGGCACCAGCCCGCCGCCGAGCACGCGGTCGAATTCGCCGATGCCGGTCGAGAAGCGCGGCACGTCGGCCGCCTCGATGTCGACGAGACGCTGCACGGGCGCCCGCTTCGCGAGCGACTGGAAACGATGGGCAGCGGGCGTTTCGGCGACCGATTCGACCAGCGTGTTCCACGCCTGGCACGACGGGCACTGGCCCTGCCACTTCGGGGTCTGTCCGCCGCACTCGCTGCAGACGTAAACGGTTTTCTGTTTGGCCACGCGCGACGCCCTTATTCCGCTCGCACGGGCACGCGGCCGGCGACCGCGCACATCAGCTCGTAACCGATCGTCCCGCACTGGCGGGCGACGTCGTCGATCGGGAGCGCGTTGCCCCACAGCTCGACGCGCGCACCGACACCGGCCTGCGGGCACGGGGTCAGGTCGACGGTAATCATGTCCATCGACACGCGGCCGACGATCCGCGTACGGATGCCGTCGACGATCACCGGCGTGCCTTCGGGCGCGACGCGCGGATAGCCGTCTGCATAGCCGCACGCGACGACGCCGATCCGCATCGGCGCCTGCGCGGAAAACGTCGAACCGTAGCCGATCGCCTGGCCCTTCCCGATCGTCTGCACCGCGATCAGCTCGGACGCGAGCGTCATCGCGGGCTTGAGCCCGGTGTCGGCGATATCGGCCGACAGCCCGGACGGCGACGCGCCATACAGCACGATGCCCGGCCGCACCCAGTCGAAGTGCGTGTCCGGATGCCACAGCACGGCCGCCGAATTCGCGAGGCTGCGCGCGCCGGCGATGCTTTCAGCGCCGCGCTCGAAGGTCGCGAGCTGCTCGGCGACGCCGCGCTCGTTGTCCGCGTCCGAAAAATGGGTCATCAACGTGATCTGGCCGATGCCGGGGCACGCGCGGGCGCGCTCCCACGCCGCGCGGTACTTTTCCGGCATGTAGCCGAGCCGGTTCATCCCGCTGTTCATCTTGAGCTGCACGTTGACCGGCTTCGACAGCCGCGCCGTTTCCAGCATCCGCATCTGCTCGTCGTTGTGGACCGTGGTGGTCAGGCTGTAGCGGTCGATCACGTCGATGTCGGTCGAGCGGAAGAAGCCTTCGAGCAGCAGGATCGGGCCGGCCCAGCCGAGCTCGCGCAGCTTCACGGCCTCGTCGAGGTCGAGCAGGCCGAAGCCGTCGGTGCCGCGCAGGCCCGGAAACGCGCGGGCGAGACCGTGGCCGTACGCGTTGGCCTTGACGACCGCCCAGACCTTGGACGGGCCGGCAAAGCGGCGGACGACGGAGAGATTGTTCGCGAGAGCGGCGGTGTGGATGGTGGCGGAGATCGGGCGCGGCATGGGAAATTTACGTAAAGACGCTTGCGAATCATCAGCTTACCGCGCCTTTTGAGCACCGAAGCCGACAATTTGCGGAACGATCGGGGAATCTTGCTAGTCCGAATTGGCGTATTTTCATGTTATAAAGCCGTGCGCACAACCCATTTCGAACGGAATAAGCCGATCGCATACCAGGCGGCCTACGCGGCCCTGCCCCGGCGACGAAAGCATCGCATCAGATGAAAAAAGGTTTTTACACCATCATGGCCGCGCAGTTTTTCTCGTCGCTGGCCGACAATGCGCTCCTCATCGCCGCCATCGCCCTGCTGAAAGACCTCCACGCCCCCAACTGGATGACACCGCTGCTGAAGCTGTTCTTCGTGTTGTCGTACGTGGTGCTGGCGGCATATGTCGGTGCGTTCGCGGATTCGCGCCCGAAGGGCCGCGTGATGTTCATCACCAACTCGATCAAGGTGGTCGGCTGCATGATCATGCTGTTCGGCGCCCATCCGCTGATCGCGTACGGGATCGTCGGCTTCGGCGCCGCGGCCTACTCGCCCGCCAAATACGGGATCCTCACCGAGCTGCTGCCGGCCGACCGGCTGGTCGCCGCGAACGGCTGGATCGAAGGCACGACCGTCAGCTCGATCATCCTCGGCACCGTGCTCGGCGGCGCGCTGATCAGCCCGCACATCGCATCGCACGTGATCGCGCACACGCCCGACTGGATCGGCACGCCCGCCGAAGCCGCGATGGCGATCATCATGGCGATCTACGTGATCGCCGCACTGTTCAACCTGCGCATTCCCGACACGGGCGCCCGCTACCCGAAGCAGGAGCGCGGCCCGGTCAAGCTGCTCACGGATTTCGCCGACTGCTTCATGGTGCTGTGGCGCGACAAGCTCGGCCAGATCTCGCTCGCCGTCACGACGCTGTTCTGGGGTGCCGGCGCGACGCTGCAGTTCATCGTGCTGAAATGGGCCGAAGTGTCGCTCGGCATGTCGCTGTCGGAAGGCGCGATCCTGCAGGCCGTCGTCGCGGTCGGTGTCGCGGCCGGCGCGATCGCCGCCGCCGCGCGCATCCCGCTGAAGAAGTCGCTGACCGTGCTGCCCGTCGGCATCATCATGGGCATCGCGGTGATGCTGATGGCGTTCTACACGCGCGACCTGTTCCCGTCGAACTGGGCCGTGCACGTCGGCCATCTGCGCATGCCCGTCTACCTGATCATCGCGTACATCTTCCTGATGTGCGTCGGCGCGCTGTCGGGCTACTTCGTCGTGCCGATGAACGCGCTGCTGCAGCATCGCGGCCACGTGCTGCTGTCGGCCGGCCACTCGATCGCGGTGCAGAACTTCAACGAGAACCTGTCGGTGCTCGTGATGCTGTGCCTGTATGCGGTGCTCGTTTGGCTCGACGTGCCGGTCGGCGTCGTGATCGTGCTGTTCGGCACGTTCGTCTGCCTGACGATGTGGCTCGTGATGCGCCGCCACCAGGCGAACCAGCGCCAGTTCGACTCGGTCGCGCTGATCGGCGAATCGCGGCACTAAGGCTACACTTTCCGTTTCCGTCCGCCGGCGCCGGTCTTCGAACCGGCGCGTTGCCCTCATGACGCATCCGATCCCCAACATCCTGACGATCGCCGGCTCCGATTCGGGCGGCGGCGCAGGCATCCAGGCCGACCTGAAGACGTTTTCCGCGCTCGGCGCATACGGCGCGAGCGTGATCACCGCGCTGACCGCGCAGAACACGCGCGGCGTGACGGGCGTGCATGCGCCGGACGCCGCGTTCGTGACCGCGCAGCTCGACGCGGTGTTCGACGACATCCGCGTCGATGCGGTCAAGATCGGCATGCTCGCGAACGCGGCGATCGTCCACGCGGTGGCCGACGCGCTGCGGCGTTACGCGCCGCGTTTCGTCGTGCTCGACACGGTGATGATCTCGAAGAGCGCGCACGCGCTACTCGCGCCCGACGCGGTCGATGCGCTGCGCAACGTGCTGCTGCCGCTCGCGACGGTCGTCACGCCGAACCTGCCCGAAGCGGCCGCCCTGCTGAACGATGCGCCCGCCGCCACCGAGGACGACATGGTCCGGCAAGGCCAGGCGCTGCTGCAAACAGGCGCGCGCGCCGTGCTGATGAAAGGTGGCCACCTGCCCGATGCGTCCGCGAGCCCCGACTGGCTCGTCGAAGCGGCGCGTATCGTGCGGCTCGACGGTGCGCGCGTGCCGGCCAGCAACACGCATGGCACCGGCTGCACGCTGTCGTCGGCGATCGCCGCCCTGCTGCCGCAGCAGCCCGACCTCGAAAGCGCGGTGCGCGAAGCCAAGACCTACCTGACCGGCGCGATCGCCGCGAGCGGCCGCCTCGACGTCGGCCACGGCGTCGGCCCCGTCCATCACTTCCATCGCTGGTGGTAAGCGCCGGCTGAAGCGGCGTCAGTGATCCTGCGCGGCGAACGCCTGCGCGCGTGCCGGCCAGTCGTCCGGCACGACGAAGCCGCGCGCCCTTTCGCGCCATGTGCCGTCACTGCCCTTTTCATGGATGCCGATCAGCGCCGGCGCCTCGCGTGTCGTCAACACGTGCGGCAGTTCCAACGCGGCCGCCAGCGGTTCGGGCGCGAAACCTGCGCCGGCGGCGGTCAATCGCGGTGCGAGCCACGCCAGCCTCGGCAGCACGCTCCACGCGGCGCCGGCAGGCTGCGCGGCCGCCCACGCCGGCCACTGCGCGTGCGTCAGCCAGAAGCCACGCGGATGATCCGGCGCGATTTCCGCTGACACCGGCGGCAACGGCGCGCCGTGCGGATAGAACAGCCAGCCCTTGATGAACATCTGCGCGTCGGACGGTGCGCCATAGCCGAGCCGCGCAAAGCCGTCGTGCTCGCCGAGCCGCAACTGGTGATCGAGCAGCCGGCTGCGCTTGAGGTCGAACCGGTCGACGAGATTGGGGCCGACGAAATCGGCGAGCGTCGCGCCCTCGTGCACCGGCGCGCACAGATAGCACTTCACCGCGAGTTCCCAGTGCAGGCGCTGCCCGTCCGGCGCATCGACGAGGAAATCGACTTCGCCGAGCGTCCTGCCGTTGCTGCGCAGCGGGAGATTGGCCGCGACGAGACGCAGCGTCGGGCCGTGCGTGAGGAAATATTCGAGCAGGCATTCCGCGTAACGGCCGAGCCGGGTCGGCCGGAAGCCGTCGAGCGCGCGATGCAGCGGCTCGGGCTGCGCATCGAGCGCGGCGAGCCACGCTTGAACGGCCGAGCGCCCGGCCGCATCCGGCCACGGTCGCGCAAGCGGCGCGCCCGGCACCGCGGTCAGCAGGCTCGGGCTGGCCAGCAGCCAGCCCAGGTCGCGCACCGCGGCGTCGCGCAGCGTATCGACGAATGCGTACGCCTCGCCGGTCGTCATTGCCCGGCCGGCCCGCTCGTGTCGGCGCCCTCTGCACGCTGGAACGTGTCGCGCGCCAGGCACAGGTCGGCCCACGCCTTCGACTTGTCCTGCAGGCTGCGCAGCAGGTATGCCGGGTGATAGGTGACGATCACCGGCACGCCTTCGTACGCATGCACGCGACCGCGCAGCGACGCGATGCTCGCGTCCGTCTTCAGCAGCGTCTGCGCGGCAAATCGACCGAGCGCGACGATCAGCTTCGGCTTCACGAGCGCGACCTGGCGCTGCAGATAAGGCTCGCAGTTCGCGACCTCGTCCGGTTCCGGGTTGCGGTTGCCGGGCGGGCGGCACTTGATCACGTTCGCGATGTATACGTTGTCGCCGCGCTTGAGCGACAGCGACTGCAGCATGTTGTCGAGCAGCTTGCCGGCCTGGCCGACGAACGGCTCGCCCTGCTTGTCCTCGTTTTCGCCCGGCGCCTCGCCGATCAGCATCCAGTCGGCATCGCGGTCGCCGACGCCGAACACGGTGTTGGTCCGCTTCTCGCACAGACGGCACAGCGTGCAGTCGGCCACGCGCGCGGCCAGCGCGTCCCAGTCGAGCGCGGCAACCGGCGTGCCGGCGGGGCGCGATTCGGCGGCCGGCACGGGCACGGGATCACCCGGCGGCGCCGCGTCGAACCACGCGAAATCGTCGGCGCCGGCAAGCGGCGCGTCGTCCATCGGCGGCATCGTGCCGGCCGCGGCAACCGGCACGGGCACGCGATCGCGCTCGACCACTCGCGCCGGTGCGGCATCGGCGGCACGCACATCAGCCGCCGGCCTGTCGTCCTGCACCGGCTGACGTGCCGGGCGCGCCGGTCGTTCGTCCCCGCCGGCGGCGGCGCTGCCCGCCGCACCGGCTTGGGGCACGGCGGGCGCTTCGGCCGCCGCGCCTTCATCCGCGCGCTGCCCGCGCCGCACCCAGATCTGCGCGAGGCCCAGTTCCTCGAGCGCCGCTTCAGCCCACGCCATGCGCGTCCCCCTCGTCCTTGTTCAACGTCAGACGCATCACGATCGCGTCCTCCCGGCTGCGATGCTTCGCCGGATAGTAGTTCTTGCGGCGGCCGATCGTCACGAAACCGAACCGCTCGTACAGCTGGATCGCGCGCGGATTGGACGGCCGCACCTCGAGCAGCATGCCGTCGAGCCGCTCCGCGCGCGAAATTCGCACGGCCTCGCGCAGCAGCGCAAGGCCCGCGCCCGCATGCTGCGCGGCCGGCGCGACGCACAGGTTCAGCAGGTGCATTTCGTCGACCACGGGCATCAGCACGCAATAGCCGACGAGCGCCCCCGTCACGTGCCGCAGGCACACGCCCAGGTAGCCGTTGCGCAACGAATCCTCGAAGTTGCCGCGGCTCCACGGGAATTCGTACGCGACGCGCTCGATCGCGACGACCTCGTCGAGATCGGCGTCCGTCATCGGCGCCAGATAGCGGTCGCTCAGCAAGACACCCGTCATCCCTTCGCTCCGCCCGTCTGCGCGGCGCGTGCCGCGATGCGCTCGGCGGTCGTCTGCGCGACCTTGTCGCGCACGTATTCAGGCGCAGCCTGATCGGCCGGCACCGCACGCCCGGCGCGGAACGCGCGCAGCGCGGCATGCGCGACCGCGAGCGCATGCGGCATCGCGTCGCTGTCGATCACGGCCGCACGCGACGCGGCCGGCAACTGCGCGCCGAACGCGGCGGCCGCATTGCCCGCGAGCGTGAACGGCACATCGGGCACGCCGACGGCGCCCGGCGCATCGAGCGAAGCCGGATGCAGCGTGCGCCAGTCGCCGGCGCCGTCGTCCCATTCGAAATCGGCCCAGTAGGCTTCGTCCATCCGCGCGTCCAGCGCGGCCAGCACGCGGGTCGTGCCGGGTGCGCGCAACCGCGCGTGCTCAGCGCACGCGAGCAGCGTGCCGATCGGCACGACCGGCAACCCGCCGCCGAATGCGAGGCCCTGCGTAATGCCCGTCGCGGTGCGCAGGCCCGTGAACGAGCCGGGGCCCGCGCCGAACGCGATCGCGTCGCAGTCGGCGAGCGTCAGCCCGGATTCGGCGAAGAGTTCCTGGATCGCCGGCAGCACGCGCGTGCTCGACACGGCGCCCGTCGGTTCGTGGCGGACCCAGGTTTGCGGAGAGGAAACGGCGTCATCGGCGTGGGCCGAGCGCAGCAGCGCGACCGAGCAGTATTCGGTCGACGTATCGATGGCGAGGAGCACTGTTTGCGTCATGGCCGACATTGTAATGCGGCGCCCCGCTCCAACGGGCGATCGGGACCGATCTGTGCGCCCGCGCGGCACCGGCGGCGGTTTGGAAGGATCGCTCGACCCCGCGTGGCGGTCCGCTTGTTAAGATCGCCCGACCTGAAACCCTTACGGAGACACCCGATGAGCGACCTCACCGCCCAATTCGACCAGGCCCAGATCGACGTCAAGCAACTGACCGAACGCCCGGGCAACCTGACCCTGCTGCGCCTCTACGCGCTTTTCAAGCAGGCGACCGATGGCGACGCGCACGGCGACAAGCCGGGCTTCACCGACATCGTCGGCAAGTACAAGTACGACGCGTGGGACGCGCTGAAGGGCACGTCGCCGGATGCGGCCAAGCAGCAGTACGTCGAACTCGTCGAATCGCTGAAAAACGGCACGGCTTCCTGACCGAATCGCCCGCCGGCACAATAGGCAATCAAATCACTGGCGCAGCGCAGCAAATCTCTTTATAATGCTGCCTGCGTCACCCCCCGCGCTCGGCTTCAAGCCGTTCCGGCAAGACGCCTCGTAGCGTTAAGCTCCAATCCGGTTTAGAACCTGTCCCCTCCTGCTTCGACCCTTGCGGTCGTCAACTAGGCTGGCGGCCCCGCTCCTGAAGCGCGCCGCACCCAAAACAGCTTCTAATGCCTCATCCGCCGACGGTTCGGCGGATTGCACCCGTTTCCCGATTTGCTCGCTGAATCCGACGACTTGGGTATGCGCGATTGGCGCCGACGTTTCACCCACTGTGTTTCAAGGATTGTTATGACTTCGAGCATCAACTCCAGCCCGCTCAACGCGATCGCCGACCAGGCGCTCGGTCTCGACGACGCCGCCGCACCGGCCGCGGTCGAACCGGCGTCGGACGAGCCGAGCTTCGCGTCGCTCGGGTTGTCGCCGGAGATCGTCTCCGCGCTGCAGGCCGCCGGCTACGTGAAGCCGACGCCGGTCCAGCAGCGCGCGATTCCGGCCGGCATCGCCGGCCGCGACCTGCTGGTGTCCAGCCCGACCGGTTCGGGCAAGACCGCCGCATTCATGCTGCCCGCGATCGAACGTTTCGCGCAGCTCCAGAAGACGCAGGCGCAGCAACCGCGCACGCCGCGTGAACCGAACCAAGGCGACCGCCGTGCGCGCCGCCCGCAACCCGTCGCGCGCCCGGGCCTGCTCGTGCTGACGCCGACCCGTGAACTCGCGATGCAGGTCACCACGGCCGCATCGACGTACGGCAAGCACCTGAAGCGCCTGCGTACGGTCAGCATCCTCGGCGGCGTCGCCTACGGCCAGCAGCTGATGCTGCTCGCGAAGAACCCGGAAATCCTGGTCGCCACGCCGGGCCGCCTGCTCGATCACCTCGAGCGCGGCCGTATCGACCTGTCGGAACTGAAGATGCTCGTGCTCGACGAAGCCGACCGCATGCTCGACATGGGCTTCATCGAAGACATCGAAACGATCGTCGCCGCCACGCCCGAGTCGCGCCAGACGATGCTGTTCTCGGCCACGCTCGACGGCAAGATCGGTTCGCTGACGAGCCGCCTGCTGAAGGATCCGGAACGCATCGAGATCCAGCAGCGCCTCGAGTCGCGCGCCAACATCGCGCAGACCGTGCACTACGTCGACGACCGCGACCACAAGGATCGCCTGCTCGATCACCTGCTGCGCGACGACGCGCTCGACCAGGCGATCATCTTCACGGCAACGAAGATCGACGCCGACCAGCTCGCCGGCCGTCTCGCCGACGCAGGCTTCGAATCGGCTGCGCTGCACGGCGACCTGCCGCAGGGCGCGCGCAATCGCACGATCCGTGCGCTGCGCGAGCGCCGTGTGCGCGTGCTGGTGGCCACCGACGTCGCGGCGCGCGGCATCGACATCCCGGGCATCACGCACGTGTTCAACTACGACCTGCCGAAGTTCGCGGAAGACTACGTGCACCGTATCGGCCGTACCGGCCGTGCAGGCCGTTCGGGCACGGCGGTGAGCCTCGTGCACCACGCCGAGCAAGGCGCGCTCAAGCGCATCGAGCGCTTCGTGCGCGCGCCGCTGCCGGTCAACGTGATCGAAGGTTTCGAGCCGCGCAAGGCGCCCCCGCGTAACGGCGGCACCGGCGGCCGCGGCCGTCCGGGCGGCGGCAACGGCGGTGGTCGACGTTTCGGCGGCAAGCCGGGCGGCGGTTATGGCGGCAACGGTGGCGGCAACGGCCGCAGCTACGGCGGCGGCAATGGCGGCGGCTGGAGCGGCAAGCCGGGTGGCAGCCGTGACGGCGGCCCGCGTCGCGACGGTCAGCGCAGCGGCGGCCCGCGCCGCAGCAACTCGGCGTCGTAAGCACGCACGGGCGGCGCCTCGCCGCCGCCCCTCGGATGGGCGCCCACCCATCCAGCCAACCGGCGCATCTGCGCCGGTTTTTTTTCGTCCCGCCCCACATTTCACGATACGGAAAAATTTTTTGCGTCGTAAAAAATCATGCTGCACGGCACAACCTGCACGATTGCGGGATGGAAAAAGCCGTTTCTTATCTCGAAATAAGAAATACAAGCGCTTGATTTAAAACACTTAAAAATTTACCCGGTTGCCGGACAAGCCCCCTGTTTCGCGCCTGCCGATTTGCCTAGACTCTTATACAAGACCTCGCGAAACGGAACGCCTCGCGCCCCGCTTCGCGAACCGCATCACGACCGTCGGATTCGGCACATCAGGCAACACACCGCATCAAGGAGCTCATCATGTCGCGTCAGCAACAGGCACAGGAACTGCAAAAGCAATGGGAAACCGATCCGCGCTGGAAGGGCATCAAGCGCGGCTACTCGGCCGAGGACGTGGTCCGCCTGCGCGGCTCGGTCCCGATCGAGCACACGCTGGCCAAGCGCGGCGCGGAAAAGCTGTGGAGCCTCATCAATCACGAGCCGTTCGTCAACGCACTCGGCGCGCTGACCGGCAACCAGGCGATGCAGCAGGTGAAGGCCGGCCTGAAGGCCATCTACCTGTCCGGCTGGCAAGTGGCCGGCGACGCGAACGTCGCGGGCGAAATGTACCCGGACCAGTCGCTGTACCCCGCGAACTCGGTGCCGCTCGTCGTGAAGCGCATCAACAACACGCTGACGCGCGCCGACCAGATCCAGTGGTCGGAAGGCAAGAACCCCGGCGACGAGGGCTATGTCGACTTCTTCGCACCGATCGTCGCCGACGCGGAAGCCGGCTTCGGCGGCGTGCTGAACGCGTTCGAACTGATGAAGGCGATGATCGAGGCCGGCGCTTCGGGCGTCCATTTCGAGGACCAACTCGCGTCGGTGAAGAAGTGCGGCCATATGGGCGGCAAGGTGCTCGTGCCGACGCGCGAAGCCGTCGCGAAGCTGTCGGCCGCCCGTCTCGCGGCCGACGTGATGGGCACGCCGACCGTGCTGGTCGCGCGCACCGACGCGGAAGCGGCCGACCTGATCACGTCCGACGTCGACGACAACGACAAGCCGTTCCTGACGGGCGAGCGCACGGTGGAAGGCTTCTTCCGCACGAAGCCGGGCCTCGGGCAGGCGATCTCGCGCGGCCTCGCGTACGCACCGTACGCCGACCTGATCTGGTGTGAAACGGGCAAGCCGGATCTCGAGTACGCGAAGAAATTCGCGGAAGCGATCCACAAGCAGTTCCCGGGCAAGCTGCTGTCGTACAACTGCTCGCCGTCGTTCAACTGGAAGAAGAATCTCGACGACGCGACGATCGCGAAGTTCCAGAAGGAACTCGGCGCGATGGGCTACAAGTTCCAGTTCATCACGCTGGCGGGCTTCCATGCGCTGAACTACTCGATGTTCAACCTCGCGCACGGCTATGCCCGCACGCAGATGAGCGCATTCGTCGAACTGCAGCAGGCCGAGTTCGCGGCAGCCGACAAGGGCTTCACGGCCGTCAAGCACCAGCGCGAAGTCGGCACCGGCTACTTCGACGCGGTGACGCAGACGGTCGAGCGCGAAGCGTCGACGACCGCGCTGCACGGCTCGACCGAAGACGAGCAGTTCTTCGACGGCAAGAAGGTCGCGTAACACGCGCAGGCGTCACGCCGGTGCCCGCCTCGTCACGGCGCGGCACCGGCCACCGGACAACAATCAGGGAGGAGACGGCAGGCGCGCGGTGCCGATCGCGCGACCGGCCGCGCGGCCTGCGGGCCGCCTGCAACGATGCGCGCCGGCTTCGTCCGGCGCGCCCTTTTTTGCGACGCTGCCCGCGCGGCCACGGGCGGCGACGCCCTACCGATAAACGATCACCGGAATTTTCGTATGGGTCAGCACGCGCTGCGTCTCGCTGCCGATCAGCAGGCTGCCGAGCCCGCGGCGTCCGTGGGACGCCATGAAGATCACGTCGCAGCCGCCGCGTTCGGCCGCCTCGATGATGCCGAGATACGGCGACGGGTGGACGCTCGTCCACGTGTCGCAGGCGACGCCGGCCGCCTGCGCGGCGGCCTCCACCTCGTCGAGGTGCGCACGCGCCTCGCGCTCGCTGCGCGCGCGGAAATCGGCGGGCGGCTCGATGATCACTTCGGAAAACGGCGAGTACGGATACTGCGGCAGGCACGCGTAGGCTGTCACGCGCGCGCCGACCGCGCGTGCCAGGTCGATCGCGCCGTCGATCGCCTTGCGCGACAGTTCGGAACCGTCGGTTGGAACGAGGATGTGCCGGAACATCGCGCCCTCCTTCGTCTATCGCACGCCGCACGCAACGATCCCTTCCGGACCGGCCGCGACGCGCCGGACATGCCTCCTACGAGTGTAGTGCGTGAAATCGCCCGACCGGCACCGGCAGCGGGTTCGCCCTCATATCGGAAACGCGCGGGCGCGCGCCGCCTGCTCGCCCCAATAGCCGGGCTGCTCGTACGTGTGCTTCAGGTAGTCGAGAAACAGGCGCACGCGCAGCGGCAGGTGCCGGCGCTGCGGAAACACCGCGTGGATGCCGATCGGCGGTGCCTCGAAGGCATCGAGCACGCTGACGAGCCGGCCGCCCGCGATGTCCTCGCCGACCTCCCACCACGAGCGCCATGCCAGGCCGTAGCCTTCGAGGCACCACTCGTGCAGCACCGCGCCGTCCGAGCATTCCATCGTGCCGTTCACGCGGATCGACACGACCCGGCCGTCCTCCTGGAACGCCCAGCCGCGCTGCTGGTTCGCGTTCGCCGCAAGCGCGAGGCAGTTGTGCCGCGCCAGCTCCGCGAGCGTGGCCGGCGTGCCGCGCCGCGCCAGATAGGCGGGCGACGCGACGCACACGCGGCGGTTCTCGCCGAGCTTCAGCGACACGAGCGACGAATCGGGCAGCTCGCCGAGCCGCACCGCGCAATCGAACCCCTCGTTGACGAGATCGACCATCCGGTCGGACAGATCGAGCGTGACCGACACGTCCGGGTGCCCGCCGCTGAATTCGGGCACGAGCGGCGCGACATGCCGCCGGCCGAAGCCGGCCGGCGCGGAAATCCGCAGGTGGCCGCTCGCCTTGACGCCGCCGGCGGACACGCTCGCCTCCGCGTTCTGCATGTCGTTGATGATCCGCTGGCAATCCTCGAGGAACGCCGAACCTTCGAATGTCAGCGTGAGCTTGCGCGTCGTGCGCACCAGCAGCTTCACGCCGAGCCGCTCCTCGAGCGCGTCGAGGCGGCGGCCGATGATCGCCGGCGCGACGCCTTCCGCGTGCGCGGCCGCCGACAGGCTGCCCTTCGCCGCGACCGCGGCGAACGTTTCGATCTGCTTGAACCGGTCCATGAGTCGCAAGGACGGCACGGCCGCCCTTCAAATCGCTTAAAGCGCCAAGATTAGGTATATGAAAGTAAAAGATCAAGTGATGAATAGCGTCTTTTTTAGTGAATACGATCACGAATAGAATCGATCCGACCTCTGAAACTGGAGCGCAAGGCTATGTCGGCCACAACGACACTCTCCTCTCCCGACGCAATCCTCTTCGACGCATTCGGCACGTTGTTCGACGTGCGTGCGGTGCTGGCCGCGGCGGAGCAGATATTTCCCGGACACGGGGAACGGTTGTCGCAGCTGTGGCGACGCAAGCAGATCGAATACTCGCAACTGCGCACGCTCGCCGATCCGGCCGGCGCGCGCTATCGCCCGTTCCGGGACATCACGCTCGACGCGCTGCGGTTCGCCGCGCGCCGGCTCGGGCTCGCGCTGAACAGCGCGGCCGAAAAGCGGCTGATGGACGAATACGCGTGCCTGTCCACCTATCCCGACACCGTGCCCGCGCTGCGCAAGCTGCGTGCGCTCGAACCGCGCCCGCCGCTCGGGATCCTGTCGAACGGCACGCCGCAGATGCTCGACATCGCAATCAAGAGCGCCGGCATGTCCGGGCTGTTCGATCGCGTGCTGTCGGCCGACACCGTGCGTGCCTACAAGCCGAGCCCGGCCGCCTACGCGCTCGGCACCGCCGCGTTCGGGTCGAACCCGCGCGGCATCGTGTTCGTGTCGTCGAACGCGTGGGACGTCGCCGGTGCCGTCTGGTTCGGCTACACGACGTTCTGGCTCAATCGCACGGGCGCGCCCGCCGAGGAACTCGGCGCGCCGCCCGACGGCACGGGCACCGGCATGGCCGACCTGCTCGACTTCCTCGCCACCCCGGCTCCGTCCGGCAAGCCCGCAAACCGCACGCGCCCCGGCCCGGGTGCATGACGCTCGCAGCTGCCGCCTTCCCCCTTCACCGAAACCGCAACTGACCGACCAAGGAGATGAGACTCATGAGCACCCCGATCACGCTGCCGCAAGGCATGACGATCACCGGCGACATCCAGCCGGGTTACGAAGCGATCCTGACGCCCGAAGCACTGGAACTCGTCGCGGCGCTGCACCGCACGTTTGAACCGCGCCGCCAGACGCTGCTGCAGGCGCGCGTCGAGCGCACGAAGCGCCTCGACGCGGGCGAGCGCCCCGATTTCCTGGCCGAGACGACGTCGATCCGCGAAGGCGACTGGAAGGTCGCGCCGCTGCCGGCCGACCTGCAATGCCGCCGGGTCGAGATCACCGGCCCCGTCGAGCGCAAGATGATCATCAACGCGCTGAACTCGGGCGCCGATTCGTACATGACGGACTTCGAGGATTCGAATGCACCGAGCTGGACGAACCAGATCGACGGCCAGATCAACCTGAAGGACGCGGTGCGCCGCACGATCTCGCTCGAACAGAACGGCAAGTCGTACCGGCTGAACGACAAGGTCGCGACGCTGATCGTGCGTCCGCGCGGCTGGCACCTCGACGAGAAGCACGTGACGGTCGACGGCCAGCGCGTGTCCGGCGGCATCTTCGATTTCGCGCTGTTCCTGTTCCACAACGCGAAGGAGCTGATCGCGCGCGGCTCGGGCCCGTACTTCTACCTGCCGAAGATGGAAAGCCATCTCGAAGCACGCCTGTGGAACGACATCTTCGTCGCCGCGCAGGAAGCGATCGGCGTGCCGCGCGGCACGATCCGCGCGACGGTGCTGATCGAGACGATCCTCGCCGCGTTCGAGATGGACGAGATCCTGTATGAGCTGCGCGAACACAGCTCGGGCCTGAACGCCGGCCGCTGGGACTACATCTTCTCGGCGATCAAGAAGTTCAAGAACGACCGCGACTTCTGCCTGGCCGAGCGTTCGAAGATCACGATGACGGTGCCGTTCATGCGCGCGTACGCGCTGCTGCTGCTGAAGACGTGCCACAAGCGCAACGCGCCGGCGATCGGCGGGATGAGCGCGCTGATCCCGATCAAGAACGATCCGGAAGCGAACGACAAGGCCATGGGCGGCGTGCGCTCGGACAAGCAGCGCGACGCGACCGACGGCTACGACGGCGGCTGGGTCGCGCACCCGGGCCTCGTGCCGATCGCGATGGAAGAGTTCGTCAAGGTGCTCGGCGACAGGCCGAACCAGATCGCGAAGCAGCGCGACGACGTGCAGGTCGAAGGCAGGAACCTGCTCGACTTCCAGCCGGAAGCACCGATTACCGAAGCGGGCCTGCGCAACAACATCAACGTCGGCATCCACTACCTCGGTGCGTGGCTCGACGGCAACGGCTGCGTGCCGATCCACAACCTGATGGAGGACGCGGCCACGGCCGAGATTTCGCGCTCGCAGGTGTGGCAGTGGATCCGCTCGCCGAAGGGTGTGCTCGACGACAGCCGCAAGGTCACGGCCGAGCTCGTGCGCGAGTTCGCGAAGGCCGAGCTCGACAACGTGAAGCGCTCGGTCGGCGGCAACACGCAGCCGTACGAGCGCGCCGCGGCGATCTTCGAACAGATGTCGACGTCGGAAGGCTTCACCGAATTCCTGACGCTGCCGCTGTACGAGGAAATCTGACGACGCGGCACGCAGCGACCGGCGGCCGGCGACCTCGCATGCCACGCTGCCCGTCGCATGCGCTGGCCACATGAAAATAGCGCCCCTTGCGGGGCGCTATTTCTTTTGACGCGAACCCGGCTGCTGCCGGGACGTTCAGGCGGCTTCCTGCTCGCGCCGGTGCTGGACCCAGTCACCCGACGCGATGCGCGGACGCCCGGCTATCGCATGTGCGGCGATCGGGTAATACAGGCACGCGTACTGCCGGCCGCCGAGCTCGACGGTCACCTCTTCCGGCTTGAACAGCGAGTCGACGCCCGGATAGACGCGCTCGATCTCGTCGAGCACGGGGACGAGCCGCTCGTCGACTTCGTAGACGTCGCCCCAGACCAGCGACCGGCTGGCCGCCGTCCCGGCGATCATCCCCGGATACGTACCGAAATCGTACAGCTCGCCCGGCAGCGCGGCCGCGCCGAGCAGCGTCGGCGTCGCGATGCCGTGTCGTGCGGCCGCATGGCCGATGTCGTTGGCCTGTCCGGCTCGCAAGGTGCCGTAGACGAATACGTAGCGCATCGTGGTTCTCCTCTTCGATTTGTGATTGCCGTGTTCGTGCGCGATTCACATGAAAATGCGCCTGCATCGATAGACCACGATACCGGCCCGATGGTTCGAACCCGCCGGCGCGCGGCCGCGGGCCGCCGTCCGGAAATCGCCGGCGCCCATACAAAGTTCATTTGAACACGGCATGATCTCCCGGAAAACCGCCGCATGCGCAAGCGCTGCGCCTTCTAAAATAACGGCATCGCCGCCGCGCTGCCCGAACCGCCCATGAATTCGCCCGTCCAAGCCGACGCCTCGAACCCGTACGACGTCATCGACATCCCGCCCGAATTCGCGCCGACCGCCGTGCATCCGATGCGCGTACGCGCACGGCAGGTCGATGCCGGCCGCCGCATCCCGCTGCACACGCATGCATGGGCGCAGCTCGCGTACGCGTCGCGCGGCGTGCTGCGCGTCGCGACGACCGGCACGACGTGGATGGTGCCGCCGTCCCGTGCGATCTGGGTGCCGCCGCACGTGACGCACGAGGTCGTGATCGTCGAAGAGGCGTATTTGCGCACGCTGTATATCGACGAATCGATCGTGCCGGACGGCCTCGACGCGTGCCGCGTCGTCGAAGTGACCGGGTTGCTGCGTGAACTGATCGTCGCGCTCGATGCACGCGACCTGAGCGCCGCGCGCGAGCGGCTGCTGTGCGGGCTCGTGCTCGACGAACTGAGTCACGCCGAGCCGTTGCCGCTCGCTGTCCCGATGCCCGACGAGAAGCGGTTGCGCATGCTGTGCGAATCGGTGCTCGCGCACCCGGCGCATGCGGAGTCGCTCGAACACTGGGCGAGCGAGGTCGGCGCGAGCACGCGCACGATCTCGCGGCTCTTCAAGCAGGAACTGGGCGTGAGCTTTTCGCAGTGGCGGCAGCAGGCGCTGCTCGCGCGTGCGATTCCGCTGCTGAACCAGGGGCGCCCGCTGTCGCATATCGCGCGCGAACTCGGCTACCAGAGCCAGAGCGCGTTCTCGGCGATGTTCCGCCGCGCATTCGGTCAAAGCCCGCGCGCATTCATGTTGCGCGGCTACGAGCATCGCGGCGCGGAAGGCAGCTTCGAGGAAGACGAAACGCCCGACGACGACGTGATCGACACGGGTCGCTGACCGCACGCACCGGATCGTCAGGCCTTCAGACCGGCCGCACCATGTGGCGGATCGAGCCGAGTTGCGCGAGCCGCGGCCCGGTGACCTGGTAGCCCATGCGCAGGTAAAGACGCGCGGCGGGATTGTCGACGAACACGCGCAACTGCAGTTCGTGCAGCCCGCGCGCACGTGCCCAGCGATGGGACATGTCGAGCAGGAAGGTGCCGGCGCCCTGCCCGCGATGGCCGGCCGCGATCTGCACGTCGCGGATGTGCAGCGAATCGCCCTCCTCGGTCACGCGCAGCACGCCGATGCGCTCGCCGTCGGCCTCGAGGATGAAGTTTTCGGATTCACGCCAGCTCGCATAGAACAGGTCGCTGCGCCACACGAGCCCATGGCGTTTGTAGTAGCTGCCCATGTTGCCGTGCGTCAGCGCTTCGGCGAACGGGAAGTCGCCGGGCTCCGCGGGCCGGAGCTGATACAGGAGTCGCAGGTCGGTCGGATCGAGCATCACGCAGGGGTCAAGAACGCATCTCGCCACGATAGCGCAGTCGCGTGCGGATGCAATCGCGAATTTCTCGTAGCGGTGAGGTGCTTGCGCAATCGACGACACAAATGAAAAAGCCCGCACAAGGCGGGCTTTTTCATTTTCTGGCGGAGCGGACGGGACTCGCCTACATCCCGCAGGCCGCGGCTGCGCGTGCACGCGCATCCCTTCGAGTCCCGCCGGAAGCCGCGCAGGCGGCTTCCTCCGCTCCGCAGTCACGCGCCCGCCAGCGGGCGCAATCGACGACGCAAATGAAAAAGCCCGCACAAGGCGGGCTTTTTCATTTTCTGGCGGAGCGGACGGGACTCGAACCCGCGACCCCCGGCGTGACAGGCCGGTATTCTAACCGACTGAACTACCGC
>NZ_QTQI01000007.1 GCF_003853705.1 Burkholderia sp. Bp8992
TCACGACGGTGCAGGACGTCGCGCAGACGGTGCTGTTCCTGTCGGCGTTCCCGAGCGCCGCGCTCACGGGCCAGTCGTTCATCGTCAGCCACGGCTGGTTCATGCAATGAAGCCGCACGCCCGCACCGAAAAGCAGGCCGTCGATGCGGCGGACCTGCAACACGAAGCCGGCGCACCGGCCCCCGCGCGGTCGCTGCCGTACGAAACGATCGCGCTCGTCCTGCAGGGCGGCGGCGCGCTCGGCGCGTATCAGGCCGGCGTGTTCGAAGGGCTGCACGAGGCGGGCGTTCCGCTCGACTGGATCGCGGGCATCTCGATCGGCGCGCTCAACACCGCGCTGATCGCCGGCAATGCGCCCGAGCATCGCGTCGAGCGCCTGCGCGAATTCTGGGAAACGATCTGCCAGCCGGCGTTCTTTCCCGCGATTCCGGCCGCGTTCGAATTCGCGCTGTTCAACAGCATCGACCAGGTCCGCACGTTCTTCACCGCGTCGCAGGCAGCCAGCGCGATGATGCAGGGCCAGCAAGGATTCTTCGTGCCGCGCTTTCCGCCGCCGCTGCCGGGCGTGGCCGATCATCCGGAAAAGATCAGCTGGTACGACACGTCGCAACTGCGCGCGACGCTGCTGAGGCTGTGCGACTTCGACCGGATCAATTCGGGCGAGACGCGCGTGTCGGTCGGCGCGGTCAACGTCGGTACCGGCAACTTCGTGTACTTCGACAACTCGCGCATCCGTCTCGAGCCCGAGCATTTCATGGCGTCCGGTGCGTTGCCGCCCGCGTTCCCGCCCGTCGAGATCGACGGCGAGTACTACTGGGACGGCGGTGTCGTGTCGAATACGCCGCTGATGGAAGTGCTCCGCGCCCGGCCGCGCCGCGACACGCTCGCGTTCCAGGTCGATCTGTGGAGCGCGCGCGGGCCGCTGCCGCGCACGATGGCCGACGTGGCCGAGCGCACGAAGGACGTGCAGTATTCGAGCCGCACGCGTTTCGTCACCGACACGCTGCAGCGCGAACAGCGCTACCGCAACGTGCTGCGCCACGTGCTCGAACAGGTGCCGGAAGAGCAGCGCAAGAACGACCCGTGGTGCGTCGAGGCTGATGCGATGTCGAGCGGGAAGAAGTACAACATCCAGCACCTGATCTACCAGCAGAAGGCGTACGAGCACCACTACAAGGACTATCAGTTCGGTCTGTCGACGATGCGCGACCACTGGTCCGCGGGTCTCGACGACATCCGCAAGACGCTCGCAGTGAAGGACGGCCTCGCGCTGCCCAACAACGACGCGGGCTTCGTCACGCACGACATTCACCGCCGCCGGTAATGCCGTGTCCGGCGGCCCGGCGCGATGCTTGCGCCGGGCCGTTCTCTTTTCCGATTCGACATGCCGATTTTCATTGCGCTATTCGCGCTCATCGCAATTGGATGGGGCGCGGTTCACCTGTTTCACGTCATCGCCGCGCAGTTCGGCCAGCCGGTCGCGATCGCGGCCGCCGTGCTCGCCGCCGCCATCGCGATCGCACTGGTCGCGTGGTGGATCAAGCGCCGCCGCGACATCGCACCGAATACGAAGGAAGACGGCTGGACGCACATCGTGCATCGCGCATGGGGCGAGTTGCGGCTTTCCGCGACGCAAGGGCTGCTGTGGCTGTCGCATGACGGCGCAGACGGCCGCTATACGCTGTCGCAGCTCGACGGCTGCCAGGCCGCGCCGATCGGCGGCCGCTGGCATCTCGTCGTGCGCGTGCGCGACGCCGTACGCAGCGAATGGAAGCTGCCGATGACCGACAAGCGCGATGCGCAGCGCTGGGCGCGCGTGCTCACGCTCGCGAAGGACAACCGGCTCTGAACGACGCGCGTCCGACCCGCACGGGCCGCCGCGCCGCGATCCGCTATCGCGCGCCGAGCAGCGCATCGAGCACGTGCTGCGTCGCCCGTTCGACCGGGCCGGCGCGATGGGCAATACCCAGCTCGCGCCACAACGCCGGGCGTAGCGGCCGCATGACGATGCGCGCATCCGGCAGTGGCGCACCGGCCTCGTGCGGCAGCAGCGTCGCACCGTAGCCTGCGGCGACCAGGCTCTTGATCGCATCGTTGTAGTTGAGCTCGATCCGCGGCTCGGGCCGGTGGCCGCCGAGCGCGAACCATTCCGTCGTGAGCCGTGACAGGCGCGTTGTCGCGTCGTTGAGAATCAGCGGGCGCGCAGCCAGATAGGCCGGCGTCACGCGCGCCGGAAGCCGCCAGTCGGCGGGCAGGAAGGCCATCACCGGATCGCGCCGCCATGCGCGGATCGACAGCCCCGCGACCGGCGCCTGCGGCAGCGCGACCAGCCCGACGTCGAGCGTGCCCTGCGCAATGCGCGCCAGCGTGTCCTGCGACGTGAGCACCGCGATCTGCACATCGATATCCGGATGCTGTTCGCGCAGCCGCGCCACCGCCTGCGGCAGCAGGTGTGCGATCGCACCGGTCGACGCGCCGAGGCGCACCCGTCCGGTCAACCCCTGCACCTGCCGCTGCACGTCGTCGAGCGTGGATTCGACCTCGGCCAGCAGGCGCCGCGCCCGTTCGACCAGCACTTCGCCGATCGTCGACGGCCGCACGTTTCCGCGCGTACGGGACAGCAGCGGCGCGCCGACGCGACTTTCCAGTTCGGCAATATGAAGACTGACGGTCGGCGGTGCGAGATGCAGCCATTGCGCCGCCGCGACAAAGGATCCGTGGTCCGCGATCGCGACCAGCGTACGCAGGCGGTCGAGACTGATTTCGCGCATCAAACACCTCTCGTTCAGGAAAGCTGAATCAGATTGTCAGTAAATTCAACTTTTCCTATTCTATGCGCCGGCGGACGATACGGCTTTCCCCCGACGACCGAACGCGAGGAACACGACCATCATGAGCTTCCCCACTGTCTTCATCGACGGCGACCAGGGCACGACCGGGCTGCTGATTCACGAGCGCCTGCGCGAGCGCACCGACGTGCGGGTGCTCACGCTTCCGGCAGCCGAACGCAAGGACCCCGCGCGGCGTGCCGATGCGCTCAACGCCTGCGATATCGCGATCCTGTGCCTGCCCGATGCGGCCGCGCGCGAAGCGGTCGGCTTCATCCGGAACCCGGCGGTGCGCGTGATCGATGCGAGTTCCGCTCATCGCATGCAGCCCGAATGGGTCTACGGCTTTCCCGAGATGGCCGACGGACATGCGCAGAATATCGCGCACGCGAAGCGCGTCACCAATCCGGGCTGCTACCCGACGGGTGCGATCGGCCTGCTTCGCCCGCTGCAACAAGCCGGCCTGCTGCCGCGCGACTACCCGGTGAGCATCCATGCGATCTCCGGCTACTCGGGGGGCGGAAGGGCGGCCGTCGACGCATTCGAATCGGCTGACGCCGACGCGCGCGCGCTGCCGCTGCAGGTGTACGGCCTCGCACTCGAGCACAAGCATGCCCCCGAGATCGCGCTGCACGCCGGGCTCGCGCACCGCCCGTTCTTCGTGCCGGCCTACGGTGCCTATCGACAGGGCATCGTGCTCACCATACCGATCGAGCTGCGCCTGCTTGCGGCCGGCGTGACCGGTGAGCAGCTGCATGCCTGCCTCGCGCACCATTACGCCGGTGCGCGTCACGTCGACGTCACGCCGCTTGCCGACGCGCACGCGACCACGCATCTCGATCCGCAAGCGCTGAACGGCACCAATGACCTGCGGCTCGGCGTGTTCGTCAACGAAGCGCGCGGCCAGGTGCTGCTGTCCGCCGTGTTCGACAATCTCGGCAAAGGCGCATCGGGCGCAGCCGTGCAGAATCTCGACCTGATGCTCGGTGCGTCGAGCGTGGCGTGAGTCTTCCGCAGGCATCGTCGGAGTCCGGTCCGGCAAGCGGATCGGCGTCGCATCCAGCGCTGCGTCGGTGCCTGCGCACGCCTCCCGCAAAAGCTCACCTTTAGCCGAATTCAGGCCGTATCGTCAGCCGCTGCGGCATTCGAGGCGGCGAGCGTCTCCGCCAGAAAGTCCACGCACACGCGCACCTTCGCCGACGCCGCGACGCGTTCCGGATATACGGCCCAGATGTTCGCGGGCTGGATCGCGTCCGGCAGCACGCGGCACAGTTCACCGCGCTCGATCAGCGGCGCAGCCTCCCAGATCGAACGCAACACGATCCCGCGTCCGGCCAGTGCCCATTGCACGGCCACCTCGCCATGGTTCGTCGACAGGGCGCCGCCGACCTTCACCGTGACCGTCTCGCCGCGCACGTTCAGCCGCCATACACCGAACGGATGGTCGCGCTCCTTGATTGCAAGACAATCGTGCGAAGCAAGGTCCGCGAGCGAGCGCGGCGTGCCGCGTCGTGCGAGATAGTCGGGCGACGCGCAGAGCACGCGATGGTTCGCGGCGAGGCGGCGCGCGATCAGATGATCGGCGATCTCGTCGCCGATGCGCACGTCGAGGTCGTAGCCTTCGCCCGCGACGTCGACGAGCCGGTCGAACAGATCGAGCCGCACGTTCAGTTGCGGGTAGCGCGCACTGAAGTCGAGCAGCGCCGGCGCGACGACGTGCCGGCCGAAGCCGAAGCTGCTGGAGATGCGCAGCGTGCCGCGCGGCACCGTGCGGGTGGTCGACACGTCCTCGACGAGATGATCGACGTCGTCGAGAATCTTCTCGGCACGCGCGAACACGCGTTCGCCGGCCTCCGTGACGGTGACGCGGCGCGTCGAGCGATGCAGCAGGCGCGTCCCGAGCTGCGCCTCGAGCAGCGCGATGCGCTTGCTGACGTACGCGGGCGACACCGCGAGCTGCTCGGCGGCCGCGCTGAAGCTCGTCAGGCGGACGACCAGGCTGAACACGCGCAGGTCGTCGAGATTCGGCGATTTATTCACGATTCGTGGAAAGTCGATTAACCTTTCGTGTGATTCTAATCCAGATGGAAATAAATAGAATGGCGTGACAGGCCGTTGCCTCCCCGCAGCCGGCCAACCAGCCAAGGAGATTTGCATGACCGACAAGACCTACAGGATTGCCGTGATCCCCGGCGACGGCATCGGCCGCGAAGTGATGCCCGAGGGCCTGCGCGCGCTCGCCGCCGTGACCGCGCGCTTCGGCATCCGCTTCGATTTCGTCGAGATCGACTGGGCGAGCTGCGACTACTACGCGCAGCACGGCAAGATGATGCCGGACGACTGGAAGGCGCAGCTGTCGGGCATGGACGCGATCCTGTTCGGCGCGGTCGGCTGGCCCGCGACGGTGCCTGATCACATCTCGCTGTGGGGCTCGCTGCTGAAATTCCGCCGCGAATTCGACCAGTACATCAACCTGCGGCCCGCGCGCCTGTTCGACGGCGTGCCATCGCCGCTCGCCGGCCGCCGCGCGGGCGACATCGACTTCATGATCGTGCGCGAGAACACCGAGGGCGAATATTCGTCGGTGGGCGGCACGATGTTCGAAGGCACCGAGCGCGAAGTCGTGATGCAGCAGTCGATCTTCACGCGGCACGGCACCGAGCGCGTGCTGAAATTCGCGTTCGAGCTCGCACAGCGGCGCGCGAAGCGTGTCACCGTCGCGACGAAGAGCAACGGCATCGCGATCAGCATGCCGTGGTGGGATGCGCGTGCGGCCGACATGGCCGAACGCTATCCGGAGATCGCCGTCGACAAGCAGCACATCGACATCCTGTGCGCGCGCTTCGTGCTGCAGCCGGACCGCTTCGACGTCGTCGTCGCGTCGAACCTGTTCGGCGACATCCTGTCGGATCTCGGGCCGGCCTGCACGGGCACGATCGGCATCGCGCCGTCGGCGAACCTGAACCCCGACCGCACGTTCCCGTCGCTGTTCGAGCCCGTACACGGTTCGGCACCCGACATCGCGGGGCAATACATCGCGAACCCGGTCGCGATGATCTGGTCGGCGGCGATGATGCTCGACTTCCTCGGCAACGGCGCGGGCCGCGAACGTGAAGCGCACGACACGATGATCGCCGCGATCGAGGACGTGCTGCGCACGGGGCCGCATACGCGCGATCTCGGCGGCAACGCAGGCACGCAGGAAGTGGGCGAGGCGGTCGCCGCGCGGATCGCGGGCTGAAGCGCGAGGGTGATGCCCGGCGCGCGCCGGGCATCACTTCATGAATCGCTCGGCGGTGAGCAACGCACGACGCGTTTGCGCACTCGTGCAGATTCGTTGGAAGCCTACGTGGTGAAGTCGATCCGATCGGTGAGATGCACGTCACGCGCGCGCACACCGATCGTCGACGCTTCACCGGTGCGATCGGTGAGATGCATCACGCGATAAAGCACACCGCTGCACGTCGACATGCGTGCTTTACCCGTGCGATGCCGCGTCGACCTGCTCGAAGCACACAGTCCGACACGCCATTCCACCGCGTCCCGAAAAATCTCACCTCAGCGTAGCAACTCCCGAATTTCCTCACCATTGGACCGCGGTGATGCGTTCGCCGCTCCGCTGAATCGACGTGAACCTCACAGCCCGAGGTCGGACAGCCCCGGATGATCGTCCGGACGACGACCGAGCGGCCAGTGATAAAGACGGTCGGCCTCGCGAATCGGCAGATCATTGATGCTCGCGTGACGATGCGCCATCAGGCCGTTTTCGTCGAACTCCCAGTTCTCGTTGCCGTACGAGCGGAACCAGTTGCCCGCATCGTCGTGCCATTCGTACGCAAAGCGCACCGCGATGCGATTGCCGTCGAACGCCCACAGCTCCTTGATCAGACGGTAGTCGAGTTCGCGCGCCCACTTGCGCTGCAGCAGCCCGACGATCTCGTCGCGGCCCGTCACGAACTCGGCACGATTGCGCCACCGGCTCTGCGGCGTATAGGCGAGCGACACGCGCTGCGGGTCGCGCGTGTTCCACCCGTCCTCGGCGGCGCGCACCTTCTGGCGCGCCGTTTCGAGCGTGAAGGGCGGAACGGGCGGGCGGACTTCGGGGGAATCGGACATGAGTTGCTCCTGTTCAGGTTCTGGCCGCGAACGAACGCAGCCGGTTCGGATTCGCTGCGTCGGCTACCGCGACACGGTATCGAGCAGCAGTTCGGCCGTCGCGCGCGCATCGCGCGCGGCGTTTGCATCGCCGCTGACGAGCGCCACGCCGATCGCGCCGTCGATCAGCACGAGCCACTGGCGTGCGATGCGCGCAAGCCCGCGACGCTCGATGCCGGCTTCGTCGGCATACGCATCGAAGCGCTCGCGCACGAACGCCAGCAACCGTGCCTTGTGTTCGCGCGCGACGACACGGACGGGACCGTCGGCATCGGGGATCTCGCCCGATGCGTTCAGGAACGCGCAGCCGTGAAAATCGGGCTGCCCGAACCAGTCGCGCAACACGTCGAACATGCCGAGCAGCTGCGTGCGGGGCGCCTTGCCGCGCGCCAGCGTAGCGTCGACGAACCAGCGCATCCAGCGTTCGTCGCGACGCTCGAGCGCGGCGACCACCAGCGCCTCTTTCGATTCGAAATGCGAATAAAAGCTCTTTCGTGCCGCGCCGGAGCGCTTGACGATCGCATCGACACCCGTTGCATGGATGCCGCCCGAATAGATCAGCGCTTCGGCCGCGTCGAGCAGCCGGTCGCGAACGCCCGGTTCGCCGGAGGAGTCGTGAGGTGTATTCATGGGTTTACGGTAGAACGATCGTTCTCCATCGTCAATACCCATGTGAAAGGCCCTGTCGGTGAGAGGGCTGATGCGCGGCCTGGCGGCGCGCGTTTACGACATTTTTTCTTGAAGCCGATACGGGACGCTCACTACACTTCGGTCACCCTGTCTGGGCACAAGGACATCATGCAGCGACCGGAATCCGCGCGCCCCGCGCGCGCCTATGCGGCTTATGCGAAGCGGCTCGACGGCCGCGTCGTCGTGCGGCGCTTCGATCCGCGCAGCGATTCGTACGACGCACTGACCGCGCTGCTGCATCGCGCGTTCGCGCCGCTCGGCGCACTGGGCTTCAATTGCCCGGGTGTCGATCAGCCGGCGTCGGCGACGCGCGAACGCATGCTCACCGGCGAGTGCTTCGTCGCGCTCGGCAACGCGCATCTGGTCGCGACGATGACGCTGCAGTCGCACGATCCCGATTCCCGCTGCGATCCGTATCGCAGCCGGCGCGTCGCGACGCTCGGCCAGTTGGCCGTCGATCCCGTCTGGCAGGACCGCGGCATCGGTCGTTCACTGCTCGCGTTCGCACAGCATCGGGCCGCCGCGCGCGGCGCGACGCACCTGGCGCTCGACGCGCCGCATGCGGCGGTCCGGCTCATCGATTTCTATCGTCGCGCAGGATTTCAGCCGGTCGACGTGATGCGTTTTCCGGGGCACAACTACGACAGCGCGATCCTGTGCAAGGCCGTCAGCATCGCGAACGACCGCATGCGCGCGGTCGGCACGATGCAGATCGAGGTCGCACGGCAAGCCGGTGCGGCGACATGAGACACGAGGTGCCGAAGCGCGACGACGGCGACGATCGCACCCGGCTCGACGCCCGGCAGGCCCGCGTGCGTGCCGCTCTGCGGCTGCGCGGCGTGATGAAGCTGACGATCGTCACGATCGCGGTCGCGCAGGCGCTTGCGTTCGCGTTCGAAAGCCTGCTGGTTGCGGCCGGATTCGCGCCGGACGCCGCGACGGTGCTGCTGTTCCGCTTCGTGACGTGTGCGCTCGTCAGCTTCTGGCTGCAGGCCGATGCATTGCGTGCGTATCAGTACGCGGCGCAGCACGGGTTCATCACGATTCCCGGCACGCATGGCGATCCGGTCGACATTGCGCCTCAATGCCCGAAGCGCTGGCTAGTCGTGTTGAATCTTCAGCTCGAACCGCGATGGATGAAGGGTGAACGGAGCAAGTAGTGATCTGCGCACCGTTGGACGCCGTGCGCCATGCGCATGAGTGAGTCGCAACGAGGTTTGCGGGCTCACGGTTGATGTTCCGGTTCGGTTCGGCGCCGCATGCGGTGCGTCGCGAACGATCACCCGGCCAGCGAAGTAGCAACTCATGTGGAAGGGCGTGGAAGGGACTAAGCGAAGCGGAGGCAGACAGGTGAAGCGAACGTGCGCTTGCAATTCACCGATGCCGAAACGCGTCGCGATTCGGCGCACAAACACAGCTCCCGAATATTCTCACCTCAAGCGTTGAATCACGCGCTTCGGTGCGACGGTACGCACGTAAACGAAAGCGGGGCAGGCGGCCAACATGCCGCGCTGCCCCGCCTCGACACTCGACTCAGGCCGTCCAGTCGAGAATCACCTTGCCGCTTTCGCCGGACAGCATCGCGGCGAAGCCTTTCTCGTAATCGTCGGCCGCGAAGCGATGCGTGATGATCGGCGACAGGTCGAGGCCGCTCTGCAGCATCGCGACCATCTTGTACCAGGTCTCGAACATCTCGCGGCCGTAGATGCCCTTGATCTCGAGGCCCTTGAAGATCACCTGGTTCCAGTCGATCGCCGTCTGCGCGGGCGGGATGCCGAGCAGCGCGACCTTGCCGCCATGGTTCATCGCCTCGAGCATGCTCGTGAACGCGCTCGGCACACCCGACATCTCGAGACCGACGTCGAAGCCTTCGGTCATGTGCAGGTCGGCCATCACGTCGCGCAGCGACTCGCGTGCGACGTTGACCGCGCGCGTCGCGCCCATCTTGCGCGCGAGCTCGAGCCGGTAGTCGTTGATGTCGGTGATCACGACGTTGCGCGCGCCGACGTGTTTCGCGATCGCGACGGCCATGATGCCGATCGGGCCCGCGCCGGTGATCAGCACATCCTCGCCGACGAGGTTGAACGACAGCGCCGTGTGCGTCGCGTTGCCGAACGGATCGAAGATCGACGCGAGATCGTCGGAGATCTCCGGCGGAATCTTGAACGCGTTGAACGCCGGGATCGCCAGATACTCGGCGAACGCGCCTTCGCGGTTCACACCGACACCGACCGTGTTGCGGCACAGATGCCGGCGCCCCGCGCGGCAGTTACGGCAGAAACCGCACGTGATGTGGCCTTCGCCGGACACGCGATCGCCGATCGCGAAGCCGCGCACTTCCTGCCCCATCTCGACGATCTCGCCGACATATTCGTGACCGACGTGCATCGGCACGGGAATCGTCTTCTGCGCCCAGTCGTCCCACTTCCAGATATGGATGTCGGTGCCGCAGATCGCCGTGCGGTGGATCTTGATCAGCACGTCGTTGTGGCCGACTTCGGGACGCTTCACGCGCGTGAGCGTCAGGCCGGGGCCGCGTTCGAGCTTTGCCAGTGCTTTCATGGTCGCGCCTCCGTCAGATGATGCCGAGCGACTTGCCGACGCGCACGAACGCGGCGACCGTCTGGTCGATCTGCTCGGGCGTATGCGCGGCGCTCATCTGCGTGCGGATGCGCGCGCGGCCGCGCGGCACGACGGGGAACGAGAAGCCGATCACGTAGACGCCTTCGCCGAGCAGCTTGTCGGCCATGTTCGTCGCGAGCTGCGCGTCGCCGAGCATCACCGGAATGATCGGGTGTGCGCCGGGCACGAGCGTGAAGCCCGCTTCGGTCATCTGCTGGCGGAACCGCGCGCCGTTCTCGCGCACGCGCTCGCGCAGCTTCGCACCTTCGTCGCTGCCGAGCAGTTCCAGCACCTTCAGCGATGCCGCGGCGATGCTCGGCGTGAGCGTGTTCGAGAACAGGTACGGGCGCGAGCGCTGGCGCAGCAGCTCGATCACCTCGCGACGCGCGGCGACATAGCCGCCCGATGCACCGCCGAGCGCCTTCCCGAGCGTGCCCGTGATGATGTCGACGCGGCCTTCGACGCCGCAGTACTCCGGCGTGCCGCGACCGTGCGTGCCGATGAAGCCGACCGCATGCGAATCATCGACCATCACGAGCGCGCCGTAGCGATCGGCGAGATCGCAGATGCCTTTCAGGTCGGCGATGATGCCGTCCATCGAGAACACGCCGTCGGTCGCGATCAGCTTGTGGCGCGCGCCGGCCGCGTCGGCTTCCTTGAGCTTCGCCTCGAGGTCGGCCAGGTCGTTGTTCTTGTAGCGGAAGCGCTTCGCCTTGCAGAGGCGAATACCGTCGATGATGCTCGCATGGTTCAGCTCGTCGCTGATGATCGCGTCGTTCTCGTCGAGCAGCGTCTCGAACAGCCCGCCGTTCGCGTCGAAGCAGCTCGAATAGAGGATGCTGTCCTCGGTGCCGAGAAACGCGGCCAGCGCGCTTTCCAGTTGCTTGTGGACGGTTTGCGTGCCGCAGATGAAGCGGACCGATGCCATGCCGAAGCCGTCCTGGTCGAGGCCGGCCTTCGCCGCCGCGATCAGGCGCGAATCGTTCGCCAGACCCAGATAGTTGTTCGCGCAGAAATTGAGCACGCCGGCACCGCCGGCGAGCCGCACGGCTGCCGCCTGGGGACTCGCGATCTCGCGCTCGGTCTTGTAAAAACCGTCCGCGCGGATCTGGTCGAGCGTCCCGCGCACCTGGGCGAGAAAGGCATCACGCATCGCAAAGCTCCTGACAGGGATTCGCATTCCGCGGCGCACCGCTCGTGGCGGCGGCGCAACGGCCTGCTACTGTTATAGTCGGTCGTTCGGTTGACCGCATTTATCCGATATTCCGAACTAGAATTCGAAATATCGAACAACTCTAAGCGAACGGAATCCAAATGGCAAGTTCCTCCGGGCCGCGGCGCACGCCTGCCGGCGCCGCGCCGCAGCCGCCGGCCATCACGCCGCCGCGTGTGGGCGAGCAGATCCAGCGGCTGCGCAACGAGCGCAAGCTGACGCTCGACGACCTGTCGCGCGCGGCCGGCGTATCGAAATCGATGCTCTCCGAGATCGAACGCGACAAGGCCAACCCGACGATCGCCGTTGCGTGGCGGCTGACGAATGCGCTCGGCATCACGCTCGACGAGCTGTTCTCGCAGCCGAAGGCGCCCGAGACGATCCGGGTGGACGGCCCGCATGACATCCCGACACTCGCCGGCCACGACGGCCGGTACCAGTTGCGCGTATGGGGCCCGATCGACCTCGCCGGCAAGTTCGAGTGGTACGAACTGACGCTGCCGGGCGGCGGCGCACTGGTGTCGAACGCGCACGAACCCGGCACGCGCGAGCACCTCACCGTGCTGCAGGGCGCGATGGAAATCGAGGCCGCAGCGGCCAGCCGGCGCCTGAAGGCGGGCGACACGGCACGCTACCCGGCCGACGAGCCGCATGCGATCCGCAACCCCGGCAAGGCCGAAGCGCGTGCATTGCTGATCGTGATCCATCGCTGACGACGCGGATAGTCGGCCGAAAGGTCAATCGCAGGCCAGTTGCGGAAAATACTGTATGTTTGTACAGTATACGGACATTCCGCCATGCACGGGCCGGAGCCGGCGCACCGAGGCGCCCGTCCCGGTCGACAGGAGCCTGCAATGACAGAAGAACAAGATTTGGCCGCGCTCAGCTTCAAGGCTGCCGCGCATGATCTCGAGCTGATCGTCCGGCATATCGCCGGGCGCTACATCCGCCAGCGCGTGCCGCTCACGTGGCGCCTGCTGCACGCGATCGAAGCCGAGGCGCTCGCCGATCTCGGCTTTGCCAGCCGGCACGACGCCGGCATGCGTCAATTATTCGAACGGCCGTCGGACATGACGTTTCCCGAAACGGACGATCCGATCGACTTCGGGCGCTCGAATGCGCTGCCCGCCGTCTTTTCGTTCGCGGTCCTCGCGTACGAGGCCGCGGCAACGTCGCACGGCACGGCACCCCGCGAGCGCGCTCACCGTCAGTCCAAGGCGTGGGGCGACTGACGGCCAGGCTCCGGCCGCGGCGCACGGCGGCCGGTTCAGTCCCTTGCTGCCCGACATGTTGCGGAAAGGGCTACCATATACGCAACTAACGGAATTAACACCATGTCCCTTCCCGCCTCTCCCGACACCGCTGCACGCCCGGAAGAAAAGGATCTGTTCGACCGCGGTGCGTCCGACTGGATCCTCTCACCCGAAACCGCGTTCGACGCGTGGCTCGCGATGCAGGACTATCGCCGTTCGTCAGCCGACGTCTATCGCGCGCAATGGGGCGCCTTTCTCGCGTGGATGCGTGCGCATCAGAAGAATCTGGCCACGGTCGACACGGCCACCATTGCAAACTTCGTCGGCGAACTGCCGATCAAGAAGACGCAGCGCATGCGCTATTTGCGGCTGATCGAGCGTGTGCTCGACCACATCCGGCGTACCGAATACGCATCGACCAACCCGGCCCGTTTCATTGCTCAGGATGGCGAAGCGAACTGGCGCCAGGCACGCGACAACGAGCCGACCGGTTTCCTCACGCCGGCCGAACGCGCGACGTTGCTCGCCTATCTGTTCTCACCGATCGGCGTATCGGGTTCCGCGTACTGGAAAGAGCGGCGCGACCGCGCGCTCGTTGCCGCGTTTCTCGGTGCCGGCATCAAGACCGGCGAAGCGCGTGCCCTCACCATTAGTTGCATCAATACGACCGGCACGTCATTGCAGATCGAGTCGACGCATCCGGATTACGCGCGCGAAACCCATCTGGCCTCGTTTGCAATCGCGCTGCTCGAAGCATGGCTGACCGAGCGCAAGCGCCAGGAGATCCCGGGAGAACTCGTATTCCCCGCATCGCATGCCGGGCGGCCGATGCACAAGGCCACAATGCTGCGCGCGATCGACGCGATCGTCGAATCGGCCGGGCTCACGTCGTCGCGCACCGCACGCGCGAGCCCGCAAACGCTGCGCAATACCTATGCGGCCGAGCTGTTCGAACATGACGTGCCGCCCGAGCGCGTCGGCAAATGGCTGGGCTTCATGCGGCCGATCTCGTCGAACCGCCTGCATCGCGCGTGGAAGAACTGGCGCGATGGCTTGGCCGACCACAACGGTGACGCGACCGACAGCGACGAAACTCACTGATCCTGATGCGGCTGCTCACGCGATACCATCCGTGAGCAGCCTTGCGTGGCGCAGCCTCATCGTTCCACAGCTCCCGAAAAACCTCACCTCAAGCGTCCCGAATCGTCTCACCTGTGCGGGTGCCGCCGATCTCCGGGTCAGGAATGCGCAAAGCGCGCGACGGCTTCGAACCGCGACGGCCACGCGCCCGAAGCGTGTTCGCATTCCGGGCACGCCACTTCAAATCCTTCGTCACCGTGCGACAGTTCCGGCTCCCCATCGCAATGCGGGCACCGGGCCGGCACCGGAATATCGTGATCCAGCGCGGTACCGATCGCGGAAAACGCTTCCGCATCCAGTTGCCCGGCATCGGCCAGGCGCCGGATCAGCGCGGCGATTTCCGGATTCATCCCTCGGCTCGCACGTAACGAACTCACGTCGCGCGTCGCACGTTCCAGTTCATCGCCCTGCGTACGCAACTGTTCTTCGAGCCGATCCGCGCGGGCCTTGGCCGAACTCAATTGCTGCAGGAAATCGAATTCCTTGCGCTGAACGTCGCGCAAGCCACTCTGGTAGGTCGACGCCATGCTGCGCAACGAATCCAGCTCGACCAGCATCGGTTTCACGCGGCGCTCGGCTTCGGCCACGGCGTCCTTGATTTGCTGAGCGTAGTGCTCCGTGCGTTGCTGCAATTCAGCTTGCAATGCATCGATGCGGTCGCGAAGCGTCGCGTTTTGCGCCTGCTCGGTGTCAATGCGGGCCGCTGCCGCGGCGAGTTCCTTCTCCAGTCGGGCGACTGTGGTGAGTAACGTCGCTTCGCTTGCCGAACCGTGTGTCGATTGCGACGCCAGTTGAACCTCGAGTTCGGTCACGCGGGCCTGCAGCTGTTCGTTTCGGGTTTCGCCGCGGGCGAGCGCCGCTTCGAGCGTTTCCTGGCGGACGGTTGCGTCGCGCAACCGCTGCTCGGCGTCGGCCACGCTGGCCCGAACCTGTTCGCGATCGCTATCGAGGCTGTCGCGGGCTGCTTTCAGTGCTTCTTCATAGAGTGCACCGAGCAAGGCGCCGGCTTTTTCCTCGACGGCCTTCGGGATGGCTGCTCCGTCGAGCCGGATCTTGGACGCGGAACGGATGCGCTCCCAGAAATGGTCGATATCTTTCGGAATGTCGCTGGCGCTGCCGGTCTGGGTGAGATCGCGAACGTTGGCGGCCGACGGGCGGATGCCGAGATCGAAGAACAAACGCTTGCAGGCATGCAGCGACAATTCCTGACGGCGTGCACCGCTGGCACGCAGCGATTCCAGTTCGTCGCGAATGACTTGGCGCATTTCGTCCAGGGTCATGACAGTGCTCACAGACATTGAAATGTGGCAATCATAACGAAATACGTATTTCTTGATACTTGTTTTGTGCGGACGTGGTGAATTTACGTCGCTTCGCACAGAAATCGGATCTGTGAGCCGATCTGGTCGACTGTGCTCAAGGATTCCGTGAAACAAAGCGAAGAAAGTCAGCCAAGTCTTTGTCTTACAAGCGTTTTCCTGCAGACCCCGAATTTCGGCATTTGTTTCACATGACAACGGATCCCGTTGCCTGTGGGTGTTCAGGGGTTGAGGTGTCTGTGGAAAACTCGTCAGCCGATGTCTTGAGAGTATTAGAAGTAAACACCCTTGAACCCTTAGTTAAAAACGTTAACGCCACGGCACAGCCTTACGTAGCAAGGCTTTCCGGCCGACAAGGTGAAGTTTTACGGGAGCCAAGGTGATCTTCTGCGGGAGCTGACGTGATGGGGTTCAGGGAGCAGCGTGAGCCGTTGCAGGAAAGATCGTGAGCGGATTCGGGATCACAGTGAAACACGAGATTTCCCAAAGGTGAGGGTTTTCGGGGCCGCACAGCCACGGAACCCGCGCTATGCCTGTCTGCACAGTTTTCTGCCTGTGCAGACACAGGTGAGAACTTGCGGGACCTTCTTCGCGCCCCGATTCTGCCCATCTTTTGGGCAGTTTTGGCGAAAGGTGAGGTTTCACGGGACTCCGCGGGATTTTGCTGTGAGGATTTCCGGGAAGCGAGCGCCATTTTGCACAGCAAAAGTGCGCACAGGGGCCTGTGATGCCCTAAAGGTGAGGTTTTTCGGGAGGGAAATCCGGGTTTTCCTGCCCTGATCCCACTAAGGTGAGCTTTTTCGGGGCATGGATCAAAGGCTTTGCACGTGCCCACAGGTGAGGCTTTTCGGGAATGGAATTTGCCCGAAAAATGGTCACAGGTGAGGTTTTTCGGGACCTGTGATCGGCCGGATTCGCCGAAAAGCCCGCCAGGACTGGAAGAAATCTCGTTTTTGCTGTGCCACTTTTTGGCACAGGTGAGATTTTTCGGGGGCTGACATACCGTTGTCGTATGAAGGATTCCCGTCTAAAGGTGAGGCTTTTCGGGGGATGTCCGCGATGCACAGCCAAATGCCTTCTGAGCATAAGTATCGGAACGCATTGAGGTTTTTGATACTGTGGCGGTTACGGTGAGGTTTTTCGGGAGCCATTTCCGTGCCCGTTGCGGCACAGCATTTTTTCCGAAAGGTGAGCGTTTTCGGGAGGCTTTGCCAGCCAATCCCGCGCGTGCCGGGCATTCGTCGGCATCCGGACGAAAGAACTTGCTGTGCTCAGGGTGAGTATTTTCGGGACCTGATCCTATTGGTGCGCTGTACAATGCGCGCCCAGGCCTGCAAATCAGGTCCGGTCGGGCCGTACGGGCCGGTTTCGGCGGTGTCTTTTCGAGCGTCGGACCCGATCCCTGTCCCTCCGCGAACCGTGCCTGTACATGCATACAGGCGCCCGTGGGCGATCGGGGACGCACAGCGACGGACAATCGCAACCCTGTGCAAAACGCACGGCCGTGCAGTCGCAAAATTACGACAAATTCAAAGGTGAGCCGATACGGGAGCGAATTCCGCACGTGTCGTGCACAGGTGAAATTCTGTGAATCCGCGCATCCCGCGGCACGTCTGGAAGAGTCCGGAACGCTGCAATGGCGGACCGGTGAGGGTTTTCGGGAGTGGTTGGGGTGAGCGCCGTTTTGCATGCGCGCTTCACCGGCTATGGTGAGCATGTCGTTCTGGACGCACATCACCGCAGGCGCTATCCTTCCGGGAAACTTCACCTCCGACCCGACGTATGGCCACGACGAAGCGCGCCAAGAAAACCGATGTGGATGTGGTGAGTGCCAGTTCAGCCGAATTGCGCAAGGCCGTCGAGGCGATTGCCATTCAGCCGAAAAGCGGCAAGATCACGCTCCTCACTCGCAAGCTGTTCAATGTCCTGCTGGCCGTCGCGCAGCAGGCCGACGACTCGGGCGACACGTATCGCGCGCTGCTGTCGGACATCGTCGCCAACTCCGCTTTCGATTCGAACGACACCGCGCTGGTGAAGGAACACCTGCGCCGCATGGTGTCGGTGCAGGTCGAATGGAGCACGGGGACGTCGAGCCAGAAGCCTGGCCGCAAGTGGGGGATCTCGACGCTGATCGCCGACGCGGAAATTCTCGAGGATCCGACGACCCGCCGCGTGTGGGTCGAATTCTCGTTCGCACCGAAGATCAAGAAGAAGCTGCTCGACCCGGTCCAGTACGCGCGCCTGAGCCTGCAGTTCCAGAGCCAGCTGCGCAGCAGCGCCGGTCTCGCGCTGTACGAGATCTGCGTGCGCTACCTGACGAATCCGAGCCACCTGACGATGCGCGAGCCGTGGGAATGGTGGCGGCCGATCCTGTCGGGTACGCCCGATACGGAAGCCGGCGACGAGGCGAAGCGCGAGTACAAGTACTTCAAGCGCGACTACCTGCGTCCCGCGATCGCGGAAGTCAACGCGGTCACCAACATCTTCGTCGAGCTGATCGAGCACCGCGAAGGGCGGCGGGTGGCCGAGATCCAGTTCCGCGTGACCGAACGCAAGCAGCCGATGCTCGCGCTCGATGAACACCCGAACGTGTTCGACAGCACGCTGGTCGACCGGATGGTCAAGCTCGGGATCCCGCTGAAGGAAGCGCAGACGCTCTATGCGGACAGCGAGGAGAACCGGATTCGCGCCGCCCTGCAGATGACCGAACAGCGGATGCGCAGTACGACGCTGCCGCCGGTGCGCAGCGCGCCGGCGTTGTTCAAGGATGCGCTGAAGAAGGGCTATGCGCCGCCGGTCGAGTCGGTCGACGCGCTGCCTGCCGGCACGCCGTCCGCGAAGGTCGCGGCGGCCCAGCCGGACGATCTGAAGGCACGCTTACTGAGCGAGTTCGCGGCGTTCCGCCGCAAGGAAGCGAAGGTGCTCTACGAAGAGCAGGGCGACGCGGAGCGCGAAGTGGCGCGCGAGTCGTTCGAATCGGAGGCGCTGCCGACGATGGGCTCGCATCTGCGCGACGACTGGCGCAAGCGCGGCCTCGATTCCAAGCTGGCCGAGACGGCCTTTTTCGACTGGCTGGCCCAGAAGACCTGGGGCGAGCCGACGGACGGCGACCTGCTGTCGTTCACACTGAACCAGTCGCGGGCCGCCTGAGGCCCGCTCAGGCCCGCTGACGGGCCGCCGCCGGCCTTGCCCCTCAGTGGGGCGGGCCCGGTGTCCTCACCAGGCCCTGCCGGCCGTTTCCATCACTCCGACAACAGCATCCGCTCGAGCTGCTCGAGAATCGCGTCGCGCTTGTCCTTCGGGAGGCCGCGCAGGCGCAATTCGATGCGATCTTCGCCATACGACTTCAGGTCGCCGACCGATTTACCGCCGAGCTTGATCTCGAGACGCTGCGCATAGCGCTGACGGCCTGCAGCCTTCGGCGTTTCCTGCGCTGCGACGCGGCCCTTGACGATGTCCGACACCTGGCGCGTGCTCAGGTCGTCCGACACGATCTTGTTGATCAGCCGCAGCGTCGCCTCGGTACCGCGCGCGTTGTGATAGCGGCCGACCTGATACGCCATGTTCGAACCGAAGCGGTCGGGGCGCGCGACCATTTCCTGCATGATCGCTTCCGGCAGCTTGCCGATCGACAGCGCGACGGCCACCGTCGACTCGTCGAGGCCGAGGTGCTCGGAGAGTTCCTTCTGGCTCTGGAAATGCTTGTCGTCGAGGAAGCGGCGCCACACGACGGCGTTGTCGAACACCGTCTGCGAATCGCGCTGGACGTTCAGGTCGTAGCCGAGCTTGTAGCTCTGGATGCCGATCGGCACGTCGATCACGATCGCCTTGACCGACTCCTTGTTCGCTTCCTTCAGCGCCCGCACGCGGCGCCCGCCGTCGCTGACAAAATACGTGCCCGGGTTGTCGTAATCCGGAATCACGTGGATGGCCTGCTGCTGCCCCTGCTTGGCAAGGTTGACCGCGAGTTCGGCAATCGACGACTTCAGATAGAAGTGCCGCGGGTTGAACGGGCTATGCTTGATCGCCTTCAGCGACAGCTCGATCACCTGGCCCGGCGCGTAGCGATTCTCGAGGCGCCACGCGCGATATTGCGGCGACTCGTCGATCGACGGATCGATCGTCAGTTCCGGAGCGGGCGGCGGCGCGATGTCTTTCTTGGCGGATTTGGTCGGCGTCGGCGTGGGTGTCTCGGACTTGACGATGCCGTCGATCGCATTGAGCCGGTCGAGCGCCGTGCGCTTCTCGCTCGTCGTGATATCCGGGCGCGCTTGGAATCCTTTGGCAAATTGGGAGGGTTTCATGTGACTCCTTTATGCGCATAAAGTCAGGGCAGCATGGCGACGATTTCGTCGGCACATGCGCGTATTTCGGTGGCGGCCAGCTTGCCGCCGCGATCGTTCATCTGCAGCACGGTCTGACCGAGCGCCATCGCCTGCTTGTACGCTTCCCGTGTCGGGATCTGCGTTTTCAGCAACGGGAAGCCGAGCTCCTCGAGCGCGCGCTTCAGCTCGCGGGTCAGCATGCGCTTCTCTTCGGTCTTGTTCAGCAGGAAGACCGCGCGGAGGTCTTCGTTCATGACCTGCGCCTGCTGGATCAGCTTGACCAGCCCGACGCTCGACCAGTAGTCGGCCGGCGACGACGAAGTCGGGATCACGGCAATCGATGCGGCCAGCAGGACGACGCCGGAGACCTTCTCGGTGATCGACGGCGGGCAGTCCACGACGATGATGTCGTAGTCGTTGATGAACTTCTTGATCTCGCGATGGATCTGGCCGTCGGCTTCGGCAAGGTTGACGACCGGAAACGGGATGCCGTTTTCGCTGTCGCCGGCCGCGCTCGACCAGTGAACCAGCGTGTTTTGACGGTCTGCGTCGATGACGAGGACGCGCTTCCCTTTTTCATGGAACGCGGCGCCGAGGTGCATGGCAATCGTGCTTTTGCCGACGCCACCTTTTTGTTGAGTGACTGCAATGATTTCCGCGGCCAATTTTCACTCCTGTTTTGGTCGTTGGAATTCTACAGGACGATATTTGAATTTCAATGAAATTGTCGTTCGACAACTACGCATTAGCCATTCGGGCTATCGGTTTATGCGCATAAACGAGCCTGAGGAGATCGGTGACTCGATTGGATGGTGTCGCGGATGCCTTGCTTCGTCGATGGACTGCTGGATGGATGTGTCATCGTGTGCGGTGTCGTCGGGCGAGTGATCGCGCTCTGCGATATCCCGTATGCACTGCCCTTTCGACGGATGGCGTGGGTGTGTGGGAAAGCCGGTGAGTTTGTGCGCATAAACTCGACCGAGATCGAGCGGCCAATCTTGTGCTGCAACGGCTGGGCATTCGCGAGCGTGGGTTGTGGTTAGCGTACGTCGCGCCGCGCGTTACGCATCGGTGGAGCGTGTCGTTGAACGTGAACGCGCATGCGCGGATGTGAGGTCCTGTTCAGACGCGACGTTTATGCGCATAAACTGATGGCGCTAGATGGCGAGCAGCGATGGGCCATATGCCGCGCCGCGTGAATCCGATGCACGATGATGCTGTGGCGAGTCCGCGTATCGATGCAGCGATCCCTCGGTGCCGTGGCGTTATCGACATACGGTCCGCCATGGATCGCGATACATGGCCCCCGACGATCGCCGGCTTTATGCGCATAAACCAATCGGCTTACGCTATCCCCCGTACCACTCATTCAGCGCTGCGGCCGTCACGAGGAATTGGCTCGCAGATCCATCCCCCTCGTCCCGCAACAATGCACCGCCCGTCTTTATGCGCATAAACACATCCATTCGTCGACGCGCGCTTTCCGGACCGTACTCCCCTGTCGAGCCTTCAGGCCGTGATCCGTCGCCCCGCCGCTCACCTCAGAGATTCAACGAATCCATACCCGACCGCGTCCCTCCGAATCCCCATCCCAGACTGGCTACAATACAGGGCTCTACCATCCAGGCCTGAATGATGATCACGATCTACCACAACCCCCGATGCTCGAAGTCGCGCGAGACGCTTGCGTTGGTCGAGTCGCTGAATACCGCCGGCACGCCGTTGAATGTCGTCGAGTACCTGAAAACGCCGCCGACGGTCGAGGAACTGGAAACGCTGCATCGGCAACTCGGCCGCCCGGTCCGTGACATGCTGCGTGACGGCGAGGAGCCGTACAAGGCGCTGGATCTGGCGCGCGCCGATCTGACCGACGCCGAAGCCTATGCCGCGATTGCCGCGCATCCGATTCTGCTGCAGCGGCCCATCGTCGTGTATCGCGGCAAGGCAGCCATTGGCCGGCCGCCCGAATCGGTGAAGGCGCTGTTCGAATAATTCTTGCCCGCCGTATTTTTCTTATTGCATCAGCCCGGCGTAAGCACCGGCATTCACCGCCGGCGCGATCGCCGGGCAATCCTCCGCCCGCGACGCGAACGGTAGCGGCAACACGAACCGAGTCTCAACGCTCCCCGGACGACGCACCGCCGTCGCCCGGCTCCTGCCCCGCCGCCGCTTTCGCGGCCGTCCGCAACAGCGAAATCTGCCCGCGATAGGCTCTGCATCCGCTGCAGGTCGGCAGATGCACGCGCACCTGCAGTCGCTCGTGCAGTGTCAGATGCCGGTCGAGCGAATCCGACAGCAGTCGCGTGATGTCAGTACATTTCCCCGGCAGCATCTTCGGTCGTCAGTCCTTTTTCGCTCAGGCAGGTTCGCAGGCGCGTGCGCGCCCGATACAGCAGCACGCTGCAATGATTCGTCGTCAGCGTCAATTCGCTGCAGATGTCCGGAATCTCGACATCGAGAAATTCGCGCATCATGAACACGCGCCCGATCTGCTCCGGAAGGTGGTCGAGGCAGACCTGGAACAGCGTCCAGAACTGCTGCTGCTGCAACAGCGTCTCGGGCTTCGGCCACGGTCGCGGCTTCGCATGCGCGGCCCAGTGCCCGTTCTCCTTGAACAGTTCGCGATCGAGCAGCGATTCGCCGTCGAGTTCGGCGTCGAGCGCGGACAGGTTGACCGTCCGCTGCCGCGCGCGCAGCACGTCGATCAGCTTGTTGCGCAGGATGCCGAACACCCAGGTCTTGTGGGCCGACAGCCCGGCGAAATCGCCTGCGTGCGACCACGCGGCGGTCAGGGCTTCCTGCACGGCGTCTTCGGCCGCGTCGGCATCGCGGAGCTGGAGTCGCGCGAAGCGCAGCAGGTCGCGCCGCAGTTGCGCGAGATAAACGGGATCGTCGTAGTCGGACGGCATGTCTGGGTTGGGGTGTTTCGAAACGATCGCGCCTGCGCCACCGCGCGCGCATCGTGGTGCGAGCAGCTTACTGGGCGCGCCGCCTGCCCGCAACGCATGTTCCGTCACGATTTCACGAAATCGGCCGGCGCGCTGCGCTATGCTTGCCGAACCCCGGCTCGCGCGTCGACGGCGCCGGGCGGCGGGCAATCTGTAACGTCAGAACATAACGGTCGAGTTATCCACAATTTCTGTGGAAAACCTTGTGGAAAGTCGGCCGGACGGCCCCGTGGGACGGCTCGCGGGCTGGCTTGCCTATAAACAGACCTTTGTCGCCCATTCGGAAGCAATCGATCCGATTCCTCACTCACCGGAAGGAGAATGCCATGTCCTATCGTATTGCGGTCGTCGTCGGCAGCCTGCGCCGTGCTTCGACGAACCGTGCGCTCGCGCACGCCGTGATTTCGCTCGCCCCCGCCGATTTTTCGTTCGAGTTCGTCGAGATCGGCGAACTGCCGCTGTACAGCCAGGACTACGACGCGGATTTCCCGGAAGTCGCGAAGCGCTTCAAGCAGTCGATCGAAGCCGCCGACGCGCTGCTGTTCGTCACGCCCGAGTACAACCGGTCGATTCCGGGCGTGCTGAAGAACGCGCTCGACTGGGGCTCGCGCCCGTGGGGTTCCAACTCGTGGTCGGGCAAGCCGGGCGCGGTACTCGGCACGTCGCCGGGCGCCGTGGGCACCGCGCTCGCACAGCAGCACCTGCGCAACGTGCTCGCGTACCTCGACGTGAAGACGCTCGGCCAGCCCGAGATGTTCATCAAGCATGATCCGGCACGCATTGACGATCAAGGCCAGATCGTCAGCGAGGACACCCGCAAGTTCCTGCAGGGCTTCGTCGATCGCTACGCGGGCTGGGTGCGCCTGCTGAAATCGGCCTGATGACGCCGGCCTGAGCGTCACGCCCGTTCAGCCGCCGGCGCCGGCCCGCATGCCGCGGGTCACGCGCCGGCGTGCCGCGCGTCGCGTGCCTCGCGGATGCCCAGCAGGATCTCGTCGAGCAGCGCGATGTCGAACGGCTTCGACAGCACGCGGACGTTGACGGTGCGCGTGCGGTCGAGCTCCTCCGCGTAACCCGTGACGAGAATCACGGGCAGCTTCCCCGGCCGCTTGTCGACCGCTTCCGCGAGGTCGATGCCGTTCAGGCGGCCCGGCATGTGGATATCCGAAATCACGAGGTCGAACGCATCGTTCGCGGCCGCGCCCTCGATCAGGCGCAACGCGTCGTCGGCGGTGGGCGCATAGGTCACGCGGTGTCCGAGCAGCGACAGCAGCGCCTCCGTGCCGGCCGCGACTTCGCTGTTGTCCTCGACGAGCAGCACGTGCAGGCCCGCGAGCGCGCCGGTGCCTGCGTCGTGCGCGACGGCCGGCGGCCGCGCGACGACGTCCTCGGCACGTGCGCGCGGCAGATAGAGGCGCACCGACGTGCCGGCGCCGACCGCGCTGTCGATCGTCGCAAGGCCACCCGAGCGTTCGCAGAACGCGAACACCTGCGGCAGGCCGAGCCCCGTCCCCATCCCCTGCGCCTTCGTCGTGAACAGCGGTTCGAAGGCGCGCGCGAGCACTTCGGGCGCCATGCCCGAACCCGTATCGTCGAGCGAGATCTGTACGAAATCGCCGGTCAGCGGGAAGCCGTCCTCGCGACGCAGCGTCACGTTGCGCGCACCGACCGTGAAGCGCCCGCCCGTCGCCATCGCATCGCGCGCGTTGACGGCGAGGTTGATCACCGCGAGCTCGAGTTCCGCGACGTCGACGCGGATCGGCCAGACGCCGGGCTCGATCGCGACGACCAGCGACGACGTCGAACCGAGCGACGTCTTGAGCAGTTCGCGGCAGGTGCCGACCCATTGGCCGACGTCGATCGTCTCGTTGTGCAGCGGCTGCTTGCGCGCGACGCCGAGCAGCTGGCGCGTGAGCGACTGCCCGTTCTTCAGCGCGCGTTCGATCGCGCCGAGTTCCTTGTCGAGATGCTGGACGCCGCGCCGCCGCGCGATCTGCACGTTGCTCGAGATGATCATCAGCAGGTTGTTGAAGTCGTGCGCGACGCTGCCGACGAGATTGCCGAGCGCCTGCATCTTGCGCGACTGCCGGTATGCCGACTCGATCGAACGCCGCATCGATGCTTCGGCCTGCCAGCGATCCCACGCCTCCTCTTCCGCCTTCAGCCGCTTGAGCGACAGCCAGATCACCGACCACAGCGCGATCGACGGCGCGAACATCGAGAGGAACAGCACGCTCAGGTGTTCGTACCATTCATGCCAGATCGCCGACGTGCGGTACGAGCAGGTCACGTACACGGGATAGCTGCCGACCTGGCGGTACGCGACGATCTCGCTGCTCGCGCCGTCGTGGCGTACGCGTACGACACCTGCACGCGCATCGTTGCGCGCGTTGCCGAACGTGACCGAGCGATCGGTGTGCGCGAGCGACGGCGGCGGCGGATACGACGCGATCACCGCGCCGTCCGAGCGCGCGAGCGCCATCGTCATCGGCGTGCTCGCACCGCCGAGCAGGTCGCGATAGAACGCATTGAAATACGACGACTTCAGCGCGATCGACACCATTCCGGCGAACGAACCGTCGCTATGACGGCGCGCGACGCCCGTGTTGAACACCGGAATGTTCTCGAGCTTGAGCGGCCCCATCATCAGCCGCGAGATGTGTTCGATGACCTTGCCGTCGCGGATGCCCGCGAAGTCGTCGCGGTTCGCGATCGACGCATACGGCGCCGGGTAGTAGAGGCTGTTGGCGAGCAGCATCCCGCTCGCGCCGAAGATCGACACGGCGGCCACCTGCGGATAGCCGCCGCCGATCGTGTTCAGCGCTTCGTGGATGTCGGATTCCTTGTTGCGCACGGTGGCGTCGTCCATGTCCTGCACGAGGTCGACGATGCGCGCATCGAGCGTCTCGCTCAGGTCGAACACCTTGAGCGCATGCTCCTCGGCGACCCGCACCGTGCGCATCGTCACGTCGCTCGCGGCGGCCTCGCGGGTCTTCAGGTCGTTGTACGCCATCACCACCACGTAGATGCACGGCAGCACGATCGCCGCGACGAGCAGCACGATCAGCGTCACGCGGCGCACCGCGAAATCGTGTTCGGGTGCGCCGGACGCGTAGCTGCCGTCGTCCTGCCAGTCGTCGGCGGGCGGGGAGGCGGGAGCGTGGGAGTCGGCAGGCCGGTCGGACGTCATCGAAGCAGAGGGTGAAGCGGAGGTGCCTGCCATCATAAACGAGTTGCGATGCCCCGCCGCGCAGCCCCGCAACGACGCGATCCTGTCGGTTCCGACAGGGGGAGAATGTCAGATTGAAAACGCGACGAATCCGGCAGCGCAAACGTACACAAGGAAAAATCTTGCGTGCTTATCTCGAAAATAATCGGGACTGTTTCCGGAATGGCGCGCGATCGGAGCGATTCTGTTCGAAATGGTGAAAATGGCGAGTTGCATCGCCTCCGGTTTACTCCGAGAATCGCGCCTTGCTTTCCCTATGACAGATATATGCGCCCGCCGGCGATCGCCGCGCGGGCATCGCGCGCACCTGCGTCGCGACGCCCGCGCACGGCTGCAAGGCGGTTGCCTGCGCCCGATCGCACGGCCCCCTAAAGAAGTGCGCCGCGCGGTCGTTAACGCGAGAGAGACCATTCCGTATACTGCATCGCCCCATGCCTTTGCCGATTGTAATTGCCGACGATTCGCTGCTCGCTCGCAAACTTCTGACAAAGGCGCTGCCGGGAGACTGGGACGTTGAAGTCGCGTATGCCGCGAATGGTCGCGAGGCCTTGGCGCTCTATCGTGACGGCAAAGCTTCCGTGATGTTTCTGGACCTGACGATGCCCGACATGAGCGGATATCAGGTCCTCGAGACACTGCGCCACGAAGATCTGAACACGTTCGTGATCGTGGTATCCGCCGATATCCAGCCGCAGGCGCAAGCACGCGTGCGTGAATTGGGCGCGATCGCATTCGTAGCCAAGCCCGTGACGTCGGAGGCATTGCTGCCCATTCTCAAGGAGTATGGGTTGTATGCCTGACTCGGTGTTCACGGCGGAGCAACGCGACGCGTTGCAGGAGATCGCCAACCTTGCAATGGGCCGCGCCGCCGCGCGGCTTGCGTTGCTGCTCGGGCGCTTCATCGAGTTGTCGGTGCCGCGCGTGCGCGTCGTGAAGGCAGCCGACGCGGGCAACGCGCTGCGCGAGATGACGGGCATTCACGACAACGTGACCGCCGTGCGCCAGGGTTTCCGGTCCGACATCAAGGGCGAGGCGATCGTGCTGTGCCGCACGTCGGGCGTCGCGCGGCTCATGTCGGTCGTCGACCGCACGTTCGGCGACGGCGTCTACGGCGGGATGGCGACGCCGGACGAACTCGTGTTCGACGTTGCAAACGTGCTGATGGGCGCATGCGTCGCGTCGATCCTCGACGAGCTCGGCCGCAAGCCCGTGTTCTTCCCGCCGGGGCTGCTCGGCGCGAACGTTTCGTTCGACGACGTGTTCGAGCCGAACGCGCTCGCGTGGAGCGACGCGCTGCTGCTCGAGGTGAACTTCGGGCTCGAGGACCACACGTTCCGCGCTCACTTCGTGATGCTGATGGCCGAGGATTCGATCCGGCTGATGGGTGACGCGCTCGACGCGTTGCTGTCCGCGCTATGACGGCCGCCGCTCCGTCGCTGAGCGACCTCGTGATCGAGCGGGTCGGCTTCGGGCTGTTCGTGCTCGACCGCTCGATGACCGTGCTGATGTGGAACCGCTTCATGCAGGATCACAGCGGCATTCCGGCGGCCGACGTGATCGGCCGCAACCTGTTCGACTGCTTTCCGGATCTGCCGCACGCGTGGCTGTCGCGCAAGCTCGAGAGCGTGTTCCAGCTCGGCAGCTTCGCCTTCAGCTCGTGGGAGCAGCGGCCCTACCTGTTCCGCTTCGAGCACGACCGCCCGATTACCGGCGGCGTCGACTACATGCAGCAGGACTGCACGTTCATGCCGCTCACGCGCGGCCGCGACGTCGAGGCCGTGTGCGTGACGATCTCGGACGTCACGCACGTGAGCGTGATGCAGCGCGAGCGCGAGGAAGCGGTCGCGAAGCTGCGCGAACACGCGAATCGCGACGGGCTGACCGGCATCGCGAACCGGCGCTTCTTCGAGGCTCGGCTCGGCGACGAATTCGCGCGCTGGCAGCGCTACGGCGGCGACATGTCGGTGCTGCTGTTCGACCTCGACCACTTCAAGACGATCAACGACCGCTTCGGGCATGCGGCCGGCGACGCCGTGCTGCGCGAGACGGCGCGCCGCGTCTCGTCGATCGTGCGCGCGCAGGATACGTTCGGCCGCTTCGGCGGCGAGGAATTCGCGCTGCTGCTGCCGTGCACGAATCTCGACGAGGCGATGCGGGTGGCCGACAAGGTGCGCGACGCGATCGGCAGCGTGCCGGTCGATGCCGAGGGTGTCAGCGTGCCGGTGACGGCGAGCGTCGGCGGCACGTGTGCGAAGGCGGGCGTGCCGACCAGCGACGTGCTGGTCAACGAGGCCGACGCCGCGCTCTATCGTGCGAAGCGCCTCGGGCGCGATCGTTCGGTGGCCTACGCGTAGACCGCGCCCGCCCCGCTCAGCTTTTTGCGATGTCGGCGAGCACGCCGGCCAGCACGGCCGGCTGCGACATGAACGGCGAGTGGCTGCTGTCGAGCTGGTGCACGTGGGTCGGATTGCCGGGCGCGAGCGTGTCGGCTTCGTCGATGAAGCGCTGCTGCAGCGCGGGCAGGATCACGCGATCCTCGAGACACTTGATGTAGTGGCGGTCGATCGCGCCCCAGCGCGCGGCGGTGGTCGGGATCGCGGTCGCGAACGGCGCGGCCGGCACGTCGCAGGTCATCAGATTCGCGACGGCGTCGAAGTCGGCCTGCGGCACGTCTTCATACAGCGCACGCTTCATCGTGTCGCGATACGCGGCGTCGCCGCTGTGCGGATCGATGCGCAGCGCACCGGCGACGCGCGGGCTCGCGAGCATCAGCGGGCCGAGCATCTCGCCCTTGTTCTCCGGCGCGCGCACGTAGTCGAGGCCCGGCACGCCCGAGCCCGGCATGAAGGCCGCGAGATAGACGATCTTCGCGATCTTCTCCGGTGCGCGCTCGGCGGCCGCCGTGATCGCGAGGCCGCCCATGCTGTGCCCGACGAGCACGACCTTGCCGCGACCGAGCGCATACGCGTCGTCGACGGCCTGCATCACTTGCGTCGCGTAGTCGTCGAGCGTCGTGTTCGCGACCGGCGAAGGCTCGGCGCCGAACGCATCCTTGTCGAGCGGTCGTTCGAGATACGACGCGGGAAAGCGGGCGTTGATGCCGTGCGCGGGCAGGTCGCGCGCGATCGACAGGTAGCCGCGCGCGGCCAGCGCAGCCGCGACCTGCGTGTAGCACCAGGCGCCATGCCAGGCGCCGTGCACGAGCACGAAAACGGGATGGCCGGACTGCGGGGTGGCGGTGTCGTTCGTCTCCATGATGTCCGTATTTTTTTCGGGAAAGGTGTCATCTTAGACGAACCGGCCGGCATCCAGATGCGGATGCGCGGCCGGTCGCGATCCGTCCCGCTTGTCTCGTGCAGGCCACATTTCGTTCGTATCCGATTTGAATTTGTGCCGAAGCACGCTAATTTGTTGCTTTACTCGCGATTGCGCCCCATGAACGTCGACTATCTCTTCTACCGGAAGCCGGACAAACCCGGCCCCTATTCGCTCGACGACCTGGGCGACATCGCGCCGCCGATCGGCCCGGGCGACCTGGTGCGCGCGGGCATCGCGCGCGTGTTCGAACAGATCGATTGGAAGGAATCGGCCGACGTGCCGGGCGCGTGGTTCGGCACCGGCGGCGCGATGTTCCAGTTCACCGCGGAGCCCGACGGCCGCGTGACGAGCTTCATGGGCTCGCGCCTCGAACGCCGCTCGATGCTGCAGCTCACGCGTGAAATGGGGCTCATTGCGCTCGATCTGCAGCGCGACATCGTTTACGGCTGACGCGCCGCCGGTGCCGCGCGGCGCCGTTTCCCGCCGAGGCCGGCCGCGCCGGCCTCCGGCGCCCCGCCGGGCGTGGCGCGTGTCCGCCATCGAACTTCAAAGATTGCTATACTTTCGCCCAATTCCGGCTTCCGGCCGGTAATTTGTGCCTGTCTGCGTCGATCGTTCGCATATCTCGCACGCATTTGACGCCCTGACCATCCCAGCCGGGCATGGCTTCTTCAATCGCCCCGCGTGGGTGTCTCCGTGGAGCTCGTCTTGGCCGTTTCCAATTCCGTCGTGGACGAACAAGAAACCGACGCCGCTGCCGTTACATCGGGCAGTTCTTTCTACCTGGCGATGCGCATCCTGCCGGCCGTGCAGCGCGATGCGATGTTCCAGGTCTATGCGTTTTGCCGCGCGGTCGACGACATCGCCGACAGCGACCTGCCGCGCGCGCAGCGCAACGCGGGCCTCGATCGCTGGCGCGCGGACATCGACGCGTGCTTCGCGGGCCGCCCGCCGCGCCACCTGGTTGCGCTCGACCGCGAGATCCGCGCGTTCAACCTGCAGCGCGCCGATTTCCACGCGATGATCGACGGGATGGCGATGGACGCGGTCGAAGACATCTGCGCGCCCGACGAGCCGACACTCGACCTGTTCTGCGATCGCGTGGCGAGCGCGGCCGGCCGGCTGTCGGTGAGGATTTTCGGGATGCCGGAAGCCGAAGGGATCACGCTGTCGCACCACCTCGGCCGCGCGCTGCAACTGACGAACATCCTGCGCGACATCGACGACGACGCGGCGATCAATCGCTGCTACCTGCCGCGCGAGCTGCTCGAGCGCGAAGGCATCGCGATCACCGATCCGGCGACGATCGTGCGCGATCCGGCGCTGCCGCGCGTGTGCGCGACGCTCGTCGAGCGCGCGCTCGAGCACTTCCGCCAGGCCGATGCCGTGATGGATACCTGCCCGCGTGCGCAGGTGAAGGCGCCGCGCATCATGTCGGGCGCGTATCGCTGCATTCTCGAAGCCGCGGTCGCACGCGGCTTTGCCGCGCCGCGCGCGCCGCTGCGCAAGCCGAAGGCGCGCATGCTGATGATCGCCGCGCGCTACGCGCTGTTCTGAACCGGCCGAGTCGATGCCCAGAACCGTCCATGTGATCGGCGCCGGACTCGCGGGCCTGTCGGCCGCGGTCGAGCTGCAGCGCCGCGGGCGGCGCATCGTGCTGCACGACGCGCACGCGCATGCGGGCGGCCGCTGCCGCTCGTGGTTCGACGGGACGCTGAACGCGACGCTCGACAGCGGGCTGCACACGGTGTTCGCGGGGCAAGCCGCGACGCAGCGCTACCTGCGCGCGATCGGCGCGGCCGACCAGCTCGCGGGGCCCGCGCTGCCTGAATGTCCGGTCGTCGACATCGCATCGCTGCAGCGCTGGACGCTGCGCTTCGGCAACGGGCGCTGGCCGTCGTGGCTGTTCGATGCCGCGTCGCGCGCGCCGGGCACGACACCGCTCGACTACCTCGCGCTCGCGCCGCTCGCGTTCGCGCGCACGGGCCGCTCTCTCGCACAGACGATGCGATGCGACGGCGTGCTGTGGGATCGTTGGCTGCGGCCATATTTCCTCGGTGTGCTGAACGTCGAGCCGCGCCACGCGAGCGCCGAACTCGCGCGCGCCGCGCTGTGCGGCACGTTTGCCGCGGGCGGCGCCGGCAGCCGTCCGCTCGTCGCGCGCCACGGGCTTGGCAGCGCATTCGTCGAGCCGGCGCTGCGGATGCTGCAGCACGGCGGCGCGCAGATCCGGCTGAATTCGCGACTCGACGCATTCGAATTCGGCGCGCACGGCAACGCGGTCGATGCGGTTTCGGCCGGCGGCGAGCGCATCGATCTCGCGCCGGGCGACGCGGTCGTGCTGGCCGTGCCGCCCGAGGTCGCGCAGCCGCTCGTGCCCGAGCTCACCGCGCCCGACACGTTCAGCGCGGCCGTGACCGCGTATTTCGCGGTCGAAACGCCGGCCGGCCATCCGCTGCAGACGACCGTCGTCAACGGCGTCGTCGATGCGGTGCGCACCGGCGGCGGCCAGCTCGCGGCGACGATCCGCGACGCGGGCCGCTGGCTCGACGTGCCGCGCGACACGCTCGCGCGGCGCATCTGGGAAGACGTCGCGCGCGTGACCGGCGCGAACCCGGAAACCATCCCCGCGTGGCAGCTCGTCGTCGAGCCGCGCGCGGGCTTTGCGGCGGTGCCGTCGCAGGAAATGAAACGTCCGGCCGTGCGTACGCGCTGGACCAATCTTGTGCTGGCGGGCGACTGGATTGCCACCGGCTTGCCCGCCACGATCGAGGGCGCGATCCGTTCCGGCCAGCTGGCCGCGGACGTGCTCCAGACACAATAAGAGAGGGACCGATGAACGATCTCACCGAAATGGCTACCTTGTCCGCCGGCGCCGTGCCGGCCGGCGTCGACGCGGCTGTCGCACGTGCGACCGACGCGCTGCTGGCCGCGCAGCAAGCGGACGGACACTGGGTCTACGAACTCGAAGCCGATTCGACGATTCCGGCCGAATACGTGCTGCTCGTCCACTATCTCGGCGAGACACCGAACCTCGAGCTCGAACAGAAGATCGGCAACTATCTGCGCCGCATCCAGCAGGCCGACGGCGGCTGGCCGCTGTTCACCGACGGCGCGCCGAACATCAGCGCGAGCGTGAAGGCGTATTTCGCGCTGAAGGTGATCGGCGACGACGAGAACGCCGAGCACATGCAGCGCGCGCGCCGCGCGATCCACGCGATGGGCGGCGCCGAGATGTCGAACGTGTTCACGCGCATCCAGCTCGCGCTGTACGGTGCGATTCCGTGGCGCGCGGTGCCGATGATGCCGGTCGAGATCATGCTGCTGCCGCAGTGGTTCCCGTTCCACCTGTCGAAGGTGTCGTACTGGGCGCGCACCGTGATCGTGCCGCTGCTCGTGCTGAACGCGAAGCGCCCGATCGCGAAGAACCCGCGCGGCGTGCGCATCGACGAGCTGTTCATCGATCCGCCCGTCAACGCCGGCCTGCTGCCGCGCCAGGGCCACCAGAGCGCCGGCTGGTTCGCGTTCTTCCGGGTGGTCGACCATGCGCTGCGCGCGGTCGACGGCCTGTTCCCGAGCTATACGCGCGAACGGGCGATCCGCCAGGCCGTGTCGTTCGTCGACGAGCGCCTGAACGGCGAGGACGGCCTCGGCGCGATCTATCCGGCGATGGCCAACGCAGTGATGATGTACGACGTGCTCGGCTACGCGGAAGATCATCCGAACCGCGCGATCGCGCGCAAGGCGCTCGACAAGCTGCTCGTCGTGCACGAGGACGAAGCGTACTGCCAGCCGTGCCTGTCGCCGGTGTGGGACACGTCGCTCGCCGCGCACGCGCTGCTCGAGACGGGCGATGCACGCGCGGAAGAAGCCGTGCTGCGCGGCCTCGAATGGCTGCGTCCGCTGCAGATCCTCGACGTACGCGGCGACTGGATCTCGCGCCGCCCGCACGTGCGGCCCGGCGGCTGGGCATTCCAGTACGCGAACGCGCACTACCCGGACGTCGACGATACGGCCGTGGTCGTGATGGCGATGGACCGCGCGCAGAAGCTCAAGCAGTCGGATACCTATCGCGATTCGATGGCGCGTGCGCGCGAATGGGTCGTCGGCATGCAGAGCAGCGACGGCGGCTGGGGCGCGTTCGAACCGGAAAACACGCAGTACTACCTGAACAACATCCCGTTCTCGGATCACGGCGCACTGCTCGATCCGCCGACGTCCGACGTGTCGGGCCGTTGCCTGTCGATGCTGTCGCAGCTCGGCGAGACGCCGCTGAACAGCGAGCCGGCCCGCCGTGCGCTCGACTACATGCTGAAGGAGCAGGAACCGGACGGCAGCTGGTACGGCCGCTGGGGGATGAACTACGTGTACGGCACGTGGACCGCACTGTGCTCGCTGAACGCGGCCGGCCTGACGCCGGACGATCCGCGCATGAAGCGCGGCGCGCAGTGGCTGCTGTCGATCCAGAACAAGGACGGCGGCTGGGGCGAGGACGGCGACAGCTACAAGCTGAACTACCGCGGTTTCGAGCAGGCGCCGAGCACGGCGTCGCAGACGGCGTGGGCGCTGCTCGGCCTGATGGCGGCCGGCGAAGTGAACAACCCGGCCGTGGCGCGCGGCATCGACTACCTGGTCGCCCACCAGAACGACGAAGGCCTGTGGGACGAGACGCGCTTCACCGCGACGGGCTTCCCGCGCGTGTTCTACCTGCGCTACCACGGCTATCGCAAGTTCTTCCCGCTGTGGGCGCTGGCGCGCTACCGCAACCTGAAGCGCGGCAACACGACGCGCGTCACGGTCGGGATGTAACGCGTGGGCGTGTCACGACACAACGGCGCATTGCCCGTCATCGCGGTGACGGGGATGGCGTTCGAGGCGCGCATCGCGCGCGGTAACGGCGTCGAGGCCGTGTTCGCCGCGCGCGCCGACCGGCTCGAACGCGCGCTGGCCGACGCGACCGCACGCGGTTGCGCGGGCATCGTCAGCTTCGGCACGGCGGGCGGGCTCTCGCCCGACCTGGTGCCTGGCACGCTCGTGATCGCGAACGCGATCGACGGGCCGTTTGGCCGCGTGGAGACCGACGCGGGCTGGAGCACGCGGCTCGTCGCGTCGCTGCACGACACGCCGGTGTGGGCACGCGTCACGCGCGGCACGATCGCGGCCGTCGGCGCGCCGGTCGTCAGCGAACAGGAGAAGACGTCGCTGCATCACGCGAAGGGTGCGCTGGCCGTCGACATGGAGTCGCACATCGCGGCGGCCTTCGCGGCGGCGCGCGGCGTGCCGTTCGCGGTGTGCCGCGCGATCGTCGATCCGGCGTGGCGCACGCTGCCGCGTGCGGCGACAGCTGGCTTGCGCGACGACGGCAGCACGGCGATCCTGCCGATCCTGCGCGAATTGCTGAAGCAGCCTTCGCAGCTCGGCCCGCTGCTGCAGGTCGCCAGCGACGCGCGCGCCGCGCGCACCACGCTGATTCAGGCGCGCCACGCGTTCGAGCGTACAGGCGCGATGCGGATCGTCTGAGCGGGCTGCGCCGCTTTCCCCCTCTTCCCGTTTCGTACGGACAAAAAAAGAGCGCTGCATCATGCAGCGCTCTTTGCTTTTGCGCGGCCGCCGTTGCAGCGTTACTGCGCGGCCGGACTGCTTGCAGGCACGGTCGGCATCGCCGGCGCGATCGGCGCGCCGTTGGCCGCCGGCGCGGTCGTTGCTCCCGCCGAAGCGGCAGCCGGCACTGCGGCCGACGCCGCGGCCGGTGCCGCAGCAGGCGTACTCGCGGGCATCGCATTGTCCGCACCCGGATCGTCGTACTGCGGCAATCCCGGCGCGGCCGGCGCGTTGTTCGGCGCGGTACCCGATGCACCGCCCGACTCGCCCGGATCCTCGTAGTTCGGCAGCCCCGGCACGGCCGGCGTCGCGGCCGGCACGGCGCCGGATTCACCCGGCTCGTTGTAGGCCGGCAGCGCGGCCGACGACGACTGGCTGCGGTACGTCAGCGACTTGCGCTGCTGCAGGTATGCGTCGCGCACGAACGAATACGGATCGAGCGCGGCCTGCTTCAGCAGGTCGGTCGCGCCGAGCAGGTCCGAACGCGCGCTGATGAACTGCGCGATGTACATCGGGTTGCGTGCGGCCGGCTCGATGTAGTTCAGCAGGTTGAAACGCACGTCCACCGCGCGGCCGACGCCGTCGCGGATCGTGCTCGGCCCGAACACGGGCAGCACGAGGTACGGGCCGGACGGCATGCCCCAGCGCGCCATCGTCAGCCCGAAATCCTGGTGGTGCTTCGGCAGCCCGGCCGGCGTCGCGATGTCGATCAGGCCGGCGACGCCGAACAGCGAGTTCATCGCCACGCGCATCAGATCCTGCGTCGCATCGGTGATGCGCAACTGCAGCAGGTTGTTGGCCATGTTGCCGAGATCGCCGAGGTTCGAGAAGAAGTTGCTGATCGCGGTACGCACCGGCGTGGGCGTCACCTTCTGGTACCCCTTCGCGATCGGCTGCGCGATATTCGTGTCGACCGTGTCGTTGAACTTGTACATCGCCCGGTTCATCGGCTCGAGCGGGTCGTTGGGATTGCGGTTCGGTCCCGTCGCGCAGCCGGTCAGCATCGCGCTGGCGGCGACGGTCGCCGCAATGATTCGCACCTTATTCATTGATTCCTTGCGATTGGTTCTTGGCGCGTTTGACGCGCGGTTTGCCCATCAGGACGGGCTGGAACACCACGGCGCCGATCAGCGTGCAGGTCAGGGCCAGCGCGAGCAGCTTGCCCATGCTCGACGTGCCCGGATGGTGCGACAGCCACAGGCTGCCGAATGCGGTTGCCGTCGTCGCGGCGCTGAACAGCACGGCGTGCGTGAGGCTCGAGTGCAGCAACCCCGTCTGCCCCGCGCGCCACGCCATCACGAAATACACCTTGAACGCGACGCCGACGCCGAGCATCAGCGGCAGCGCGATGATGTTTGCGAAGTTGAGCGACATGCCGAGCACGACGCACATCTCGAGCGTCACGATGCCCGACACGAGCAGCGGCACCAGCGTGCGCAGCACGTCGCCGAAGCGGCGCAGCGTGATCCATAGCAGGACCGTGATCGAGATGATCGACCACAGCGCCGCGTGCAGGAACGCGTTGATGATCGTGTCGGCCGAATGCAGGATCGAGATCGGCCCGCCGGTCGCGCCCGGCTCCGCGGCCTTCACCGTCTTCGCGAAGCGGCGCAGCATCGTGTCGTCGTTCGGGTCGACGCCCTTCGGCACCTTCGGCGAGATCTGCACGAGCGCGTGGCCGTCCGGCGCGACCCAGTCGCGCACGAGTTGCGGCGGCAGCGATTCGCGCGTGACGTCCTGCGGCTGCAGCAGCGACGCGAGCTGGTTGAGCGCGATGCGCAGCGTATCGCCGAACGCGCGTTCGGCGCGGTCGCGCGTCGCGCTGTCGGCGGCCGCGAGCTTCGCCAGCGAGGCGGACAGGTGCTGCGCGGCAGCCGCGCCGGGGCCCGGGTGGTCTTCGGCAGCATAGCCCAGCAGGTCCGACACGCGCTTGAGCGCGGCGACGCGCTGCGCATCGGTCGCGGGCGGCGCGGCCGGCTGCGTCAGCGCCGGCAGCAGGTTGCTTGCGGCCGCGGCGATCGCCGCGCGCTTGGCCGGCTGGTCGGCGGGGATGAAGGTCGACAGCGTGGTCGTGCGGCCGACTTCGGGCAGCGCGTCGAGGCGTTTCGCGGCCGCGTCGGCTTCGGCGAGCGACGGCGCGAGCAGCGTCACGTCGTTGACGGCGGCTTCCGGCGAATCCTTCAGCGCGAGCAGCGTGGCCATCGATTCGCTGTTCGGATCCTTCAGGTGCAGCGGGTTGAAGTCGAAGCGCAGGAACGCGAGCAGCGGCAGCGCGCCGATCACGACGACGAGCGTGCCGATCAGGATCGGCTTGCGATGGCGATCGAGGTAATCGTCGACCGGTGCGAGCCACGGGAAGCCCGGCGTCTTCGATTCGCCCGGCGGCGCGAACAGGCGCAGCAGCGCCGGCAGCAGCGTGATCGTGGTCAGCAGCGCGACGAACATCCCGACGCCCGCGATCAGCCCGAGCTCGGACACGCCGCGATACGCAGTGGGGATGAACGAGAAGAAGCTCGCGGCGACGGCCGCGGTGGCCAGCGCGAGCGGCATGCCCATCGAGTGCGCGGCGCCGATCAGCGCGTGATCGATACGCGGATCGCGGAAGCGTTCCTCGCGGTACTTCACGCCGTACTGGATCGAGAAGTCGACGCCGAGGCCGACGAACAGCACCATGAACGCGACCGAGATCATGTTCAGCGAGCCGACCATCGCGAGGCCGAGTGCCGCGGTCACGACCAGGCCGACGAACAGCGTGACGAGCACCGAGCCGATCATCCGCTTCGAGCGCAGCGCCAGCCACAGGATCACGAGCACGGCGAGCAGCGTGAGCGCGCCGTTGAGCGCGGCGCCGTCTTCGACCGATGCGAATTCGTCGTCGGCGAGCGGCTGTTCGCCGGTCAGGCGCACGGCCGCGCCGTAGCGCTTCTCGAGGTCGAGCGCACGGGCCGCGTCGCGGATCACCTGGCTTGTTGCCGCGCCGGCCTTCAGCGCGCCGTAGTTGACCACCGGCTGCACGGTGACGAACGCGCGCGCGGGCTGCCGTGCGGCATCGTTGTCGACCAGTGCGCGCCACGAGAACGCGGCCGGCTTCCCGGCCAGCACGTCGTCGACCGTCGCCGCGCTGCGCGCGAGCAGCTTCGCCATCGCGGGCAGTTTCACCTGGCCGGTCAGCAGCGGCTGGCCGAGCGTGGTGGCCAGTGTGGTGGCGAGCCCGGTCAGGCTCGGGTTCTTCGCGAGCTCGTTGACGAGCGGGCGCGCGCTCGCGAGCTGCGACGTCGTGTCGGAGACCTCCTGCGGCGACAGGAACAGCAACCCGTTGTGCTCGAAGAACGGCCCGCCGCCGGGCTCGGCGACCTGGCCGATGCGGCCGGCTTCGGCATCCTTCTGCAGCGCTTCGGTCAGCGCATGCGCGGCGGCATTCGCGAATTCGGACGCGGGCGCCTCGACGACCGCGAGGATCGTGCCGTTGCGCTGCGGGAACGCCTTGTCGACGGCCTGGCCGAGCGCGGCCCATTGCGGTTCCGCATCGACGAGCTTGCTGATGTCGGTGTTGATCTTGAAATGCTGCGCGACGTAGACGCCGCTGACGGCGGCGATGACGAGCGACAGGACGACGACCCAGACGGGGCGGCGCACCGACCACGCAACGAGTCGGACGATGAGAGATGTCACCATGTGGCGGTGGGGAGCGGCTGGCAAGGGCAAAGTAGCCAAGTATACCGGCGCGGCGTGGCGGCGGTCGTGACGTTGGGGAGATTCGGGGCGGGAAGGATATTTGCTCGCGACGGCGGAATCGATACCGGCGGCCGGTTCATTTGTATGGGGATATTTACATAATCGGCGAAGCGGTGCGTCGACATGCCGCTGCGCCCCTGTGACAAACGGCGCTGAAAGGTAACAGTCGGTCACCGGACGGCAACCGGGCGTCGGGCCCGGTATACTTTGCTTCGCCGGCCGACGCAAAGAGCCGGTCGTTTTTTCCCATCGAGTGCGATATCCGTATGAAACGTCAACTGTTTGCTTTCGTCGCGGCGGCCGCCGTGTCGGTTTCCGCTTTCGCGCAGAGCGCGCCGGTCGACATCGTCCGCAATGCGGTCGAGGGCACCGTCAATGCGATGAAGGCCGATCCGGCCGCGCGCGGCGGTGACATGGCGAAGGTCTCGGCCGTCGTCGAGCAGCGCTTCCTGCCCGCGACCAACTTCGAGCGCACGACCCGCATCGCGGTCGGCGACGCATGGAAGCAGGCCACGCCGCAACAGCAGCAGGAGCTGTACAAGCAGTTCAAGCTGCTGATGACGCGTACCTACGCCGCATCGCTCGCGCAGCTCGGCAGCCAGGACGCGAAGTTCTCGTTCAAGGCCGGCGGCGCGTCGGGCGCCGACGCGCTCGTGCAGTCGACGGTCTCGACGCCGGGCGACAGCCAGTCGGTCGGCTATCGTCTCGGCAAGGTCGGCAACGACTGGAAGATCTACGACATCGACATGTCGGGTGCGTGGCTGATCCAGGTCTACCAGGGCCAGTTCAAGAGCCAGCTGGCGTCGGGCGGGATCGACGGCCTGATCGCGTACCTGCAGAAGCACAATTCGCGGACGAACTGACGGCCGTTGCAAGGCCGCGGACCGGATGCATGAAGGGCGCCCTCGGGTGCCCTTTTTTATTCGTAGGTCGGTCGAGCGGTGGAGAGAGGATGGCTACCGCGAGATGCTGGCTCATCGAATCACATACGAAGCGAGAAAAAACAGCATCGTAGGGGCAATTAATGTGGCCAAGGAGCACAGCACCTTTTGCGGTGTCGCCCGTCGCCGCCCTTGGTCTCCAGCCCGCAAAGGCAAACCCAAGCGATGGCCCAATCAGAAACCCGACCAGCAGAGTGACAAGCGGCCACGGCGGTGAGCACAGGTCGATCTCATGGCAACCGTCCCGGCCCGAAGGCAGTCGCAAGCCGATTTGAATTTGCCAGTCGATCCGGTTTCCGATCCAGCATGCGAGCCAAGTCGTGATCAGGCCGGCGATCCAGTACAGGAGCGAGTATCCGACGCGTCTCATTTTGAGTTGCCAGTCGGTCGGATGGTTATCGGGATTTCCTGCGAGTTACGGCAATTGCGCCGGCCAATGCGAAAATTAAAATCAATCCGCCCCATGCGACGAAAAATAGATTCGCAATCTCGGGGTTCGTGTCGAAGAGGCTTCCCTTGCCGCGCAGGACGAATGCCCCGTACACGTAGAGCGCTCCCCAGCAGATCATTGTCGCGAGCGCTCCACCGACAAGTGCGCCTGCTACCACGTTCACGAGTTTCATTTGACGGGAAAAAACAAGATGGTTTTCGAATTTCGGAAATCCGACCAGATGCCCGGTAGGACTATATTCCATGAAATCCGCACGCCTGATCCGAAGCCGGTGAGTTTGTTCCCGTTCCAGAGGTCGACGTGACCGCCACTCAAGTTGTCTGGTGAGTCGCCATCCTGCAGCCAATAGCCGTCGAAGAATATGATTCCGGTCCGCCCGGATACCTTACTCGCCCAATTCGGTCCCGTGATGTTCTCGGGAGCCAGTACTCCCGCGACCGGCCGCAGCTTCAACCACTCCGCGAACTCGTATGCGCGAGTCGCGGTCGGCTTGTCGTCGATCAGAAGTCGGCCCAGCGTCGGTTTGCCCGGCATCGGCCGAACCTGCTTCTGCGAAAACGACTTCATTGCGATGCCGACCTTGTGCAGCGTCACGCTCATCCGGATCGCACACTGGTTCTTGTATTGTCCGTTCGGATCGTCGTATGGGTTTCCGTGCGCGTAGTTCTTCCAGAGCTCGGAAAACGTCACCGACTTCAACTCGACTTCCTTGTGCGACTTCGGCACGGCGGTCGTCTTTACGGCTGTTCTCGGGTTCGGCATTATGCGGCCCCCCTTGATCTGGCGAGGGCTTCGTCACCCCAGTAGACGACGTATTCATCCTCACTCGCAGTGTGAATACGCGGCAGATACCCGCTGTCGTCGAGTTGGCCCGAGTGGATGCGTCCATCCGATGTCTCGATAACGTACGGATAACCGGCCGACGCTCCACTCCCGATGGCGTGAACGGATTCGTCGTAAGTGCCCGCGATGATCGACACGACACCGCCTTCCCGATTTCTTCCGGACGTCACAACACCTGCCGTTTCCACCATGTCGTCGCACCATGATTCACCGGCGAGAAGCGCAACGATGCGTGGCGGTGTCGGGCAGCCGCATAAGACGACGTCGCCGTCGGCGGCCGTTTCACCCATGAATTTGAGGCGTCGTGGCCCGCCGGACTTGGCGATCGGCCCGGTACCTTGGCATGCATCGCAGAATGCCAGACCGCCGATCAGCGCAACCTGGCGGCCGGGACTGCCGAATGTGAATGTCGGCCCCGTGTAGGCAAGAATGCTTCCCCCGGTTTCCAGCGCGTCGCCGACCACCGCGATACGGCGCATCATGATTTCGCTCCTCGGTTCTGGTCGCCAACCCGTGTCGGCGATGCCGTGTGCCGCGTGACGACGTCGCGCACTCGAAGGCGTGGCTCATGAAGCTGTCGCCCGCCGCGGCAAGCGAAAGAATTCCATCGCCCCCGGGGTGAGGTCGATTGGACAAGTATGAAATTTGAAGGTGAATCGCGCGTCGCGCGAGCAATCTAGGTGCGCTTGCCCTATCGCCGCCGATGCTCGACCGCGAACTTGATCAGCTCGGCCTGCCCTTCGATCTCCAGCTTGCGCTTCAGGTTGAGCCGGTGCGTTTCGACCGTGCGCACCGACAGCCCCGTCTGCTGCGCGATCTGCTTGCTCGACAACCCTTCCGCCAGCGCATCGAGGATGTCGCGTTCGCGCGGCGTCAGCCGGTCCAGCGGCGACGCGGTCGCGCTCGCCTGGATCATCCGCGCGGCGAGCCCTTCGCTGAAGAACGTCTGCCCGGCCAGCACCGCGCCGATCGCGCGGACGATCTCGCTCGCGGGCGAATCCTTCAGCAGGTAGCCGCTCGCGCCGGCCCGCACGGCCTGCGTCACGTATTCGACGTTGTCGTGCATCGACAGCATCAGCACGCGGATGCCAGGAAAACGATCGTGGAACACGCCCGCGAGCGTGATGCCGTTCATCCCGTTCATGCCGACGTCCATCAGCGCGAGGTCGGGCTCGAGCGACGCGGCGAGCGCGAGCGCCTCGTCGGCGTTGCCGGCCTCGCCGACCACCGACAGGTCGGCCGCTTCGAGCCGCATCCGCAGGCCGTCGCGCACGAGCGGGTGATCGTCGACGAGCAGCAGTCGGGCGGCGGGCCGGGCGGTGTCGGGGGCGCTCATGCGTGAAAGGTCTCCTGTCATGGGGCGTATCGTCACGCCGCACTGCGCAGCGGCACGCGCGCGGCAACGATCGTATGGCCGACCTGCGACGTGATCGACAGCATGCCGCCGAGCGCGTCGAGGCGCTCGCGCATGTTGCGCAGGCCGATGCCGCGGCGCGCGTCGGCCTGCGAGCGTTCGGCGTCGAAGCCGCAGCCGTTGTCGGCGATGGTCAGCGTGACGGAATGCGCGCCGACGTCGAGCGTGACGGCCGCGCGCGACGCCTGCGCATGATGCACGATGTTGCTCAACGCTTCCTGCGCGATCCGGAACAACGCGGTGTTCACGGCCTCGGGCAGCGGCTGCGTGCCGCTGTGCGCAACCTGCGTATAGCCGATGTCGATGCCGCTTTCGGCGCCGAGCTCGCGCACGAGCTGTTCGAGCGCGGCCGCGAGGCCGAGATCGTCGAGCATCGACGGACGCAGCGCATGCGAGATGCGCCGCACTTCGCGCAGCGTGTCGCCGAGCCGCCCGACACCCGACGCGAGCGCCTGCTCGGCCTCGGGCACGCGCGACGTGCCGCGCTCGAAGCGCGCGAGCGCGGATTCGAGCATCAGCTTCGCGGACACCATCATCTGGCTGATCCCGTCGTGCAGCTCGCGCGACAGCCGCGCCCGCTCCTGCTCCTGCGATTCGACGACGCGCTGCGCGAGCAGCTTGAGCTTCGCGTCGGCGCTGCGCGACTCGCTGACGTTCAACACCAGGGCGCACACGGCGATCGCCGCCGCGCCGGTCAGTGCGATCGCGGTGAGCCAGCTCATCGTGCGCTCGATGTTCGCGGACGCGCGCGCGTCGATGCGTTGCAGCGCGGTATCGACATCGTCGAGATAGATGCCGGTGCCGACCATCCAGCCCCAGCGTTCGAGCGCGACGACGTAGCCGAGCTTCGGCGCGACGCGGCCGGTGGACGGCCGCTGCCACGCATAGCGCACGTAGCCGCCGCCGCTCGACGCGGCGCCGATCAGCTGCTGGATCGTCAGCGCGCCCTGCGGGTCGCGCATCGACCAATAGTTGTGGCCGACGCGTTCGGGCTCGCGCGGATGCATCAGCGAATTGCCGTGCAGGTCGTACACGAAGAAATAGCCGTCCGGGCCGAAATCCATTTTCTGCAGCATCGCGAGCGCCTGCGTGCGCAGCAGCGCGTCGTCGCGCGCGTTGCGGCCGCTCGCGTCGTAGAGCGGCATGATCGCGCTCGTCGCGAGCTCGACGTAGTGCTTCAGCTCGACTTCCTTGCTCGACAGGTACGCGGCCTGGATCGTCGCGTGCTGCGTACGCGCAAGCGACGTAGCCTGCTGGCGCACGCCGAAGCCGATGCCGGCGATCGCGAGCAGGAACGGCACGATGGCCAGAAGGAAGATCTTTGCCTTGAGTCTCATGGTGGTGCGAAGCGGCCGCGAACCGGCGCGGGCCGGCCGGGCGCATCAGCCGCGCGGCGGCGTGGTGGCGGATCGAGCCGACATTGTCGGCGATTTTGCGCGCGGGCGGCTGCAGCGGCCCGGGCACCCGGGCGCTCAGGCCCGGCGCGATTCGAGATGGCTGGCGGACGCGGCCGTCTGCACGACGATGCGGTTGCGCCCGGCTTCCTTCGCGCGATACAGCGCGTCGTCGGCGAGCTTCAGCGCGCCCTGCATGTCGTCGTCGCGTTCGGGATAGCTCGTCGTCACGCCGATGCTCACGGTCAGGCGGCCGGCCGTGCCGGCGTCGTGCCGGATGCCGAGATCGAGGATGCCCGTGCGGATCGTTTCGGCGATCGTCACCGCGCCGTCCGTGTCGATGTCGGGCAGCACCACGACGAATTCCTCGCCGCCGTAGCGTGCCGCGTAGTCGGCCGGGCGGCGCAGGCAGCCGGCGATGCAGTGGCCGACCGCGGCGAGCGCGTCGTCGCCGGCCTGGTGGCCCTGCGTGTCGTTGTAGCGCTTGAAGTAGTCGACGTCGATGAACAGCAGCGACAGCGCGTGCTGCGAACGGGCGGCGCGGCGCCATTCGCGCGCGAGCGTGACGTCGAGCATCCGGCGGTTGTCGAGGCCGGTGAGGCCGTCGGTACGCGCGAGCGCCTGCAGTTCGGTTTCCGCGCGGTGGCGCTTGCGCAGCTGCACGTCGAGCAGCAGCGACAGGCCGACGAAGCCGATCGCGAGCGCGGCCATCGCGGAGCCGATCGGAATCGCGCGGTCGTACCACGCGGCGTAGGTGTCGGCTTCCGAGCGCGCGACCATGATGATGAGCGGCAGGTGCTCGAGGTGCCGGAACACGTACAGGCGCCGCACGCCGTCGATCGACGCGGTGTCGGCGAAGCTGCCTTCGTTGGCCATCATGAAGCGCCGGAACGTGCTGGCATGGCTGATGTCGCGGCCGACGATCTTGGGGTCGTACGGCTCGCGCGCGAGCATCTTGCCGTCCGTATTGATCAGCGCGATCGAGCCGCGATCGCCGAGCGACAGCCGCGAGAACAGGTTCTGGAAATATTCGAGCCGGATCGACATCACCGCGACGCCGCCGAACGACCCGTCGGGTTTCGTGATCCGCCGGCTGAGCGCGATGCTCGGCGAGCCGCCGCGCAGCCGCGAATGGTATGGCGGGCTGACGTACAGGCCGACGTCGGGGTGGTCGCGAGGCACGGTGAAGTACGGTTCGTTGGCGAAGTTGGCCTTGCGCGGCACGTCGCCCTTGCCGTCGACCGAGATGTCGCCCTTCGCATCGAGCACGTAGATGCCGCCGAGGTACTTGGCCGTCGTCGCCCGGTCGAACAGCACCTGGCGGCGCAGCGGCATCGGCAGCTTGACGACGTCGGGGTCGTTCTCGCCTTCGACGACGGCCTGCAGCGACAGCGAGTAGATCTCGATGTTGCGTTCGATGTCCCACGACGCCATCAGTGCGAGATTCTGCTGCATGGCGATCGAGCGGTCGCGCGCGTCGATGCGGCCTTCGTACAGCACGATCCCGCACAGGAGCAGCAGGATCAGTGCGATCAGCAGCCCCGTATAGAAGATCAGGTGCGGCAGCAGGAACCTGCGCAAATGAGCGGCGACACGGCTCGTCAGGCCGGATTCGCTGGGCATTGCGTAGTCGGTTTCTGCCATGGTCCGAGGATCGATGGGCATCGTCGCCAGGCGGCGGGCCGATGCGATTGTTCGTATGACGTGTCGGCGGCGATCCGGCGTGCGGCCCTTCCGGCGCCTCTCAGCCTTTCAGCGGAGAAAATGGACACCGATTATCGGCAATCGCGGCCAGATAAACCGGTAAATCATCGATTCACCGGCAACATCTGCCGCGATTCGACGATCCGGAGAATCGGGCGGCGCGGATTCAACGGAGTATAACGCGCGCGTTCGCGTACGCGGAAAATGTTGCAGCCCGTTGATCCGGATCAAATTACCGTGAATACCCGAACTTGCAAATATCGGGGAAAGCGTTGCGGCGCAAGGCTCCGTGGGGTGGCGGATGCGTCCGCGATGCGCAAGACCGGCGATTTCGCCGGTTTAACGGCGCGCACGCGTGAAACTTGAATGCGGAAGATGCGTACCGATTATCGGTTTCAACGGACGATTTCAACGGCCGTACGAAAGTGAATATGAAAACGGGCGGCCGCGCGGGCCGCCCGTTTCATGACGCCGGCTGGCATGCGGGCCGGGCCCGCATGCGCTTGCCTCAAGCGCCGTGCTGTTGCGCCTTGAATGCGAGGCGGAACTGGTGCAGCAGCGGCTCGGTGTAACCGCTCGGCTGCGACGTGCCCTGCAGCGCGAGCGCGCACGCGGCCTTGAACGCGGTCGACTGGTCGTAGCCGGGCGCCATCGGTCGATAGTTCGGGTCGCCGGCGTTCTGCTGGTCGACGACGCGCGCCATCCGCTTGAACACGTCGAGCACGAACGCCTCCGTGATCACGCCGTGGCGCAGCCAGTTCGCGATGTGCTGGCTCGAAATGCGCAGCGTGGCACGGTCTTCCATCAGGCCGACGTCGTGGATGTCGGGCACCTTCGAGCAGCCGACGCCCTGCTCGACCCAGCGCACGACGTAGCCGAGGATGCCCTGCGCGTTGTTCTCGACTTCGCTCAGGATCTCGGCCTCGCTCCACGCGGCGCGCTCGACGACCGGCACGGTCAGCAGGCCTTCGAGCAGCGTGTCGCGTTCGCTCGCGTACGGCGTCTTCTCGAGTTCCTGCTGGACGGCCTGCACGTCGACGAGGTGGTAATGCAGCGCGTGCAGCGTCGCGGCGGTCGGCGACGGCACCCAGGCGGTGTTCGCGCCGGCGCGCGGATGCGCGATCTTCTGCTCGAGCATCGCGTGCATCAGGTCCGGCATCGCCCACATGCCCTTGCCGATCTGCGCGCGGCCGCGCAGGCCGGCCGACAGGCCCGCGAGCACGTTGTTGCGCTCGTACGACTGGATCCACGCCGACGATTTCATGTCGCCCTTGCGGATCATCGGGCCCGCTTCCATCGCGGTGTGCATCTCGTCGCCGGTGCGGTCGAGGAAGCCGGTGTTGATGAACGCCACGCGCGCGGCGGCGGCGGCGATACACGCGGCGAGATTCACGCTGGTGCGTCGCTCCTCGTCCATGATGCCCATCTTCAGCGTGTTGCGCGGCAGGCCGTACAGATCCTCGATGCGCGCGAACAGCGTATCGGCGAACGCGACTTCGACCGGGCCGTGCATCTTCGGCTTCACGATGTAGATCGAGCCCGTGCGCGAATTGCGTTTCGCCTTCAGGTCGTGCAACGCGCACAGCGTCGTGACGACGCCGTCGAGGATGCCTTCCGGAATCTCGTTGCCGTCGCGGTCGAGCACGGCGCCGTTGGTCATCAGGTGGCCGACGTTGCGCACGAACAGCAGCGAGCGGCCGTGCAGCGACAGCGTGCCGCCGTCGGGCGTCGTGTACTCGCGATCGGCGTTCAGGCGGCGCGTGAAGCTTTTGCCGCCCTTCGCGACTTCCTCGACCAGCGTGCCCTGCATCAGGCCGAGCCAGTTGCGGTAGAGCTGGACCTTGTCTTCGGCGTCGACCGCCGCGACCGAATCCTCGCAGTCGATGATCGTGCTGACCGCGGCTTCGAGCACGACGTCCTTCACGTTCGCGAGATCGGCGCGGCCGATCGGCGTCGAGGCATCGATCTGGATCTCGAGGTGCAGCCCGTTGTGCTTCAGCAGGATCGCGGACGGTGCGTCGGCGGCGCCCTGGTAGCCGACGAACTGCGCCGGCTGCGCGAGATGCACGACGCCCTTGCCGGTTTCGACGGCGAGCTGGCCGTCCTGCACGCGATAGCGCAGCGCGTCGCGGTGCGAGCCGCTCGCGAGCGGCGCCGCGTTGTCGAGCACGTCGCGCGCGTAGTCGATCACGCGCTGGCCGCGTGTCGGGTTGTAGGCGGCGGTGCGTTCGGCGCCGCCGTCTTCGGGCAGCGCGTCGGTGCCGTACAGCGCGTCGTACAGGCTGCCCCAGCGGGCGTTCGCGGCATTCAGCGCGTAGCGCGCGTTCGACAGCGGCACGACGAGTTGCGGGCCGGCCTGCGTGGCGATCTCGCTGTCGACGTTCGCGGTGGCTGCCGCGACGTTCGACGGGACCGGCACGAGGTAGCCGATTTGTTTGAGGAACGCGCGGTACGCGGCATGGTCGCGTACGGGGCCCGGGTGTGCACGGTGCCACGCGTCGAGTTCCTGCTGCAGGCGGTCGCGTTCCGCGAGCAGTTCGCGGTTGCGCGGCGCGAGATCGTGCACCAGGGCCGAGAAACCGCTCCAGAACGCGGCCTTGTCGATGCCGGTGCCCGGCAGCGCTTCGTTTTCAATGAACTGGCTCAGCGCTGGCGCGACTTGCAGTCCTGCTTGGTCGATCATCGTGATTCCTCCCGGGGAATGAAAAACGCGCGCACGTTGGCTGGCTATGCCACGACGCTTTGTGTACCGGCGCGGGCGATCTGCGCGTCCTGTTCGGACTTTACGCCAGACACACCGATCGCGCCTGCGATCCGGCCGCCGACCGTGACCGGCACGCCGCCTTCGAGCAACCCCGTCAGCGGCGCGCTGAGAAACGCGGTGCGGCCACCGTTGATCATATCCTCATACGCCTTCGTCTCGCGACGTCCGAGCGCCGCCGCGCGCGCCTTGTCCTGCGCGATGGCGCTGCTGGCCGGCGACGCGCCGTCCAGCCGCGCGAACGCGAGCAGGTGGCCGCCGTCGTCGACGACGGCGATCGACACGGCCCAGCCGTGGCGCTCCGCTTCCGCGCGGGCGGCGGCGAGCATGCGGTCGGCATCGGCCAGTTCGAGTTCGGGTTTCGTCTGCATGGAGATCCTCCGGAATCAGGTCAGTTGACGAGTCGGTTGTCGACGAGCTCGATCCAGTGGCGCACGGGCGTGCGGCCCGCGCCGTTCAGGTGAGTCTGGCAGCCGACGTTCGCCGTGACAATCAGGTCCGGCCGCGCGGCTTCGAGCGCATCGAGTTTGTTGTCGCGCAGTGTCGTCGCGAGTTCGGGCTGCGGGCTGCGTCAGCGAATACGTGCCGGCCCGGTCGCGGCATCGATGGCCGTCGGCGGCATTCGTCGGATCAAATCCGGGCCGCGTCGGGACGCTGCAATCGCTGACCGGCCTGCTGCTCAGTTCGGTGTTCGCGTCGGTGAACAACCTCTATCACCGCGAGCCGCTGAAGAAGCAGATCGATCGCCAGCATGCGCGGCGCTACAACGCGGTCACGGGGCGGTTGCCCGACCAGGCGCAAGGCCGCGAGCGAACCTGTCCGCCAGTGCGTCGCGTATCTGCGCGAGATCGAGCGGGAGGAACAGCGGCTCGTGCGCTCGACGTTGCGGCTCGAAGGGTGGACTCGAGCCGGCGTGGCTGCGCGGCGGGGCGCACGGGTCGCAACCCGCGCCGTAACCGCTAGAATTGCGGTTTTAGCCCGGAATACGTCCATGTCCTTTGCCTCGCTTGGCCTGATCGAGCCGCTGCTGCGTAACCTGCAGGGCCTCAATTACCAGACACCTACGCCGGTGCAGGCCAAGGCGATTCCCGCCGTGCTCGGCGGCAAGGACGTCATGGCCGCGGCGCAGACCGGCACGGGCAAGACGGCCGGTTTTGCGCTGCCGCTGCTGCAACGGCTCGTGCAACACGGCCCGGCGGTGTCGAGCAACCGCGCGCGCGTGCTGGTGCTGGTGCCCACGCGTGAGCTGGCCGAGCAGGTGCTGCAAAGCTTCGTCGAGTACGGCAAGGGCCTCGATCTGCGTTTCCTGGCCGCCTACGGCGGCGTGAGCATCAACCCGCAGATGATGAAGCTGCGCAAGGGCGTCGATGTGCTCGTTGCCACACCGGGCCGTCTGCTCGACCTCAATCGCCAGAACGCGGTGCAGTTCGATCAGGTGCAGACGCTGGTGCTCGATGAAGCCGACCGCATGCTGGACCTCGGCTTTGCGCGCGAACTCGACGCCGTCTTCGCCGCGTTGCCGGCTCGGCGCCAGACGCTGCTGTTCTCCGCGACGTTTACCGACGATATCCGCGCGATGGCAGCGAACATCCTGCGCAATCCGGTCGATATCAGCGTCAGCGCACCCAATGCCACAGCCAGCAAGATCAAGCAGTGGGTGGTGACGGTCGACAAGCGGAACAAGCCCGACCTGTTCATGCACCTGGTGGCCGAGAACAACTGGGAGCACGCGCTGGTGTTCGTCAAGACCCGCAACGGCGTGGATTACCTGGCGGCCATGCTGGATGAAGCGGGCTATGCGGTCGACACCATCCACGGCGACAAGCCGCAACCCGCGCGCCTGCGTGCGCTGGAGCGCTTCAAGGCACGCGAGGTCCAGATGCTGGTCGCCACCGATGTGGCGGCGCGCGGACTCGATATCGACGATCTGCCGCTGGTGATCAACGTCGATCTGCCGATCGTCGCGCAGGATTACGTGCACCGTATCGGCCGTACCGGCCGAGCGGGCGCCAGCGGGGTGGCGGTGTCGCTCGTGTGCGCCGACGAGGCACCGCAGCTGGCCGCGATCGAGGCGTTGATCCGGCAGACGCTGCGGCGTGAAGAAGAGCCGGGCTTCGAAGCCGAACACCGTGTGCCGGAAACGAGCGCGACGGGGCAGATCATCAAGAAGCCGAAAAAGCCGAAGAAGCCGAAGGTGCAGCAAGCGGCGCCGGTTGCCAAGCAAGCGCCGGGCAAGAAGGCGCGCCCGCAAACGCAAGGCGGGGAAGGCAAGCGCAAGCCCGCCGCGCCGCACGAGAAGCCGGCCGGTAACGGAGTGGATTACACGATCGGTAGCCCGTTCAGCGTGCAGAAGCCGCGCAGTAAGCCTGCTGGCAAGGCGGGTTCGGGGACAGGCAAGCCGGCGGGGAAACCCGCTGGTGGCCGTGGCAAACGCTAACCCTGATCCGAAATGAAAAAAGCCCGCCAAGGCGGGCAACCTCACGATGCGGAGGGGGAGATACGAAAACGCCGGCCGTGCGCGTTCAGCCTTTCGTCGCGCCGAACGTGAGCCCTGCGACGAAATGCTTCTGCATCGCGAAGAACATCGCGACCGACGGCAGCGCGGCGAGAATCGAGCCGGCCGATACGAGATTCCACGACGTCGTCCATTGCCCCTTCAGCGCCGCGACACCCGCCGTGATAGGTGCGGCCTCATCGCCTTGCGTGAGACACAGCGCCCAGAAGTAATCGTTCCACACGAACGTGAACACCAGGATCGCCAGCGCAGCCAATGCAGGCCGGATCAACGGCAGCACGATCCGCCAGAACACCGTCCATTCGCCGGCGCCTTCGATACGCGCGGCCTCGATCAGCTCGAACGGCAGCTGCTTGATGAAGTTGCGCAGGAACAGTGTGCAGAACCCCGTCTGAAACGCGACATGAAACAGGATCAGCGCTTCGACGGTATTGAACACGCCGAGCCTCAAGGACAGATCGCGCACCGGAATCATCAGCACCTGCACGGGCACGAAGTTGCCGGCGACGAACGTGCCGAACAGCGCGACATTGCCGCGAAACCGGTAGGTCGCGAGCGCGAAGCCGGCCATCGACGCGAGCGCGATCGAGCCGATCACGGACGGCACCGTGATCTGCACGCTGTTCCAGAAGTAATGCAGCATCGGCGACGTGGTGAGCGCATCGCGATAGTTCTCGATCATCGAGAAATGCCGCGGCCAGCCCCAGTAGTGGCCTTCGACGAGTTCTTCGGTCGAGCGCACCGACGTGACGAACACCGCGATCATCGGCAGCAGCCAGATCAGCAGCGCGACGGGCAGCGACAGCTTGTACAGCCGGCGCGATACCGGTTTCCAGTGGGCAACGGGTGTCGGAAACATGGTGAATGAACTCCCGAAAGGTCACTGTTCGTTGCGCAGCATGCGGCGCAACTGGAACACGATGTAGACGAGCATGATCGCGAACAGCACGACCGCGATCGACGCGGAATAGCCGAGCCGGTAGTACTTGATCGCCTGGTCGTACATGTAATACGCGAGCACGGTCGAACTCTCGAACGGGCCGCCGCTCGTCATCACCGAGATCAGGTCGAAGCTGCGCAGCGCGCCGATCACCGTGACGACGATCGCCATGAACGTGGTCGGCCGCAGTTGCGGCAGCACGACGTGCCACAGCAGCGCGAAGCCGCGCGCGCCTTCCATTCGCGCGGCTTCGATCTGTTCCGGGTTGACCGACGTGAGGCCGGTCAGGTACAGGATCATGCAGTACGCCGTCTGCGGCCACAGCGCGGCGAACACGACGCCGAGCGTTGCATAGCGCGCGTCGCCGAGCACCGGGATGCCGTGCCCCGCGAGCAGCGCGAGCAGCCCGAAGGTCGGATCGTAGAACCACGAGAAGATCAGGCCGACGACCACGCCGGACAGCACGAACGGCGCGAAGAACAGCGATTTCACGAGCCGGATGCCGCCGACCGCCTGGTTCAGGTACAGCGCGAGCGCAAGGCCGAGCGGCGGCGCGAGCATGAAGAGCGCGAGCCAGATCACGTTGTTGCGCAGCGCCGTGTAGAACGTCGGCGCCTGCAGCAGTTCGGCATAGTTCGCGAAGCCGACGAAGGTGCGCTCGGTCATCCCGTCCCAGTTGTACAGGCTCAGCCACAGCGTCGACAGGATCGGCCAGATCACATAGACGGCAACCATTGCGCAGGCCGGCGCGAGAAACAGCCACGCGGCGCGCCGTTGCCGCCGCACGGCAGGCGACGGGCGGCGCGCGGGCAACGTGGTGGCGGATGTCCCGCGCGGCGGCGCGGTGCCGGCGGGCGGGGTGGACGTGATCGGACTGGACACGGCAAGCCTCCTGAACGGACACGGCGGCACGCGGCCGCCGGTTGGGTCACGCGGTCACTTCTTGTAGATCCGCTTGCGGGTCTGTTCGAGTTGCGCGAGCACCGTATCGAGCTGCGCGGGATTCGCGAGGAACTGCTGCATGCCCTTCATCCCCTCGTCGGCCATTTCCTTCGTCATGTCGCGGTCGTAGAACTGCGCGACGCCGCCCTTCGTGTCGGCGAGGATCCGGAAACCGATGCGCGAGATCGGATCGGCCGGTTCGGGCGACTTGCTGTTGGCCGACAGCGAGCCGAGGCCTTCCGCGAGCTTCGCGCCCATCTCGGGCGTTTCGACGAACGCGAGGAACGTGTGCGCGTCGGCCTTGTTCTTCGCCTTCGTCGGGATGTGCAGCGATTCGACCGGGCCGTCCTCGGCGGTCGGCACCTTCGGGTCGATGATCGGGAAGCGGTAGTAGCCCATTTCCGGCTTCACGTTCGGCGGGAAACCGGCCGCGATGAAGGTGCCCATCAGCATCATCGCGGCCTTGCCCTGGAACAGGAACGGCTGCGCGCCGTCGAGATCGTAGGACAGCGCGTTGTCGATGAAGTAGCCGGCATCGATCAGCGACTTCCACGTCGTGTAGACCTTCTTCACGCGCGGGTCGGTGTACGGCACGTCGCCGGCCATCAGCTGCTGGTGGAACGCGTTGCCGTTCAGGCGCAGGTCGAGATAGTCGAACCAGCCGGCGAGCGTCCATGCGTCGCGGCCGCCGATCGCGACCGGCGTGATGCCGGCCGCCTTCAGCTTCTTGCACGCGTCGAGAAACTGGTCCCAGGTCTTCGGCTCGTCGGCGATGCCGACCTTGCGGAACAAGTCCTTGCGGTAGAACAGCCCCCACGAGTAGTAGACGGTCGGCGCCGCGTACTGCTTGCCGTTGTACGACGACGCGCTGCGCGTCGACGCATACATCGCGTCCCAGCCGTTCTTCGTCCAGTCGCCGCTCAAGTCCTCGAACAGCCCGCGCTTCGCGTAGTACGCCATCCGCTCGCCCGCGTGCCAGTTCACGACGTCCGGCGCGACGGTCGTGAGCCACGCGGGGAGCTGCACCTTGTACGCTTCCTCGTCGACGAAAGTAGGCTTCACGTCGATGTCGGGGTGCGCCTTGTGGAACGCTTCGATCGTCGATTGCCAGACCGCGCGCTGGCTCGCGCCCTTGAACGCGATGTTGATCGTCAGCGTGCCGGCATCGGCGGGCGCGGTCATGCCGAGCGACGCGAAGGCGACGGCGGCGGCCGTGGCGAGCCGTGCGGCGGCGCGAAGGGGGCGATGTGTCATGCGTGTCTCCAGTCCTGGGTGTCGTTGTGCGTGACCGGCGCGGCGTGGCGCCGGTGGCGGGGGGCTACGAACGGCTTCGATACACGGCCACGTCCTGCGGGCCGACTTGCGCGGCGCCGAGCACGAACGCCGACGGCGGTACCGCATCGATCGTGTGCGGCGCGTTGCCGTAGTTGAAAACGTAGGTCAGGCCGCCGCGCCGGCTCACGCGCACGCCGTCGCCAAGCGGCGTCGGCGCGAGGCCCGCTTCGGCCGCGACATCGGCGAGCAGCTTCACGGTGGTCGTCTCGTCGAACAGCGCGGCCCAGTAGTGCAGCGCGCCATGCGACACGCAGGCCGGATGACCATCGGCGAAGCGTGCGTGCACGACGCTGCGCGTGTCGTCGTGCAGCTCGACGAAGTCGCGCCAGTGACGCGCGTGGCCCGCGAGCGGCGAACCGTCGCGCAGCGTGCCGTCGATCCGCTCGGTCACGTTCGGCCGCAGCGACTCGACGCGCCACACGCGCACCGGCAGGCTCGATGCGAGCGGGCCGGGCGGCAGCGTCGGCGGAATCTGCAGGTCGACGGTCTTCGAGCCGGTGCGCGGCCCGAACACCGCATGCGCGCCCGATGCGGCGAGCCGTGCCGCGAAATCGTCCGGGACGACGGGCAGCGGCGGGACGACGACGAGACGGTAGCCGTCGAGCGGCGCGTGGGCCGACACAATGTCGACGTCGAGGCCGAGCGAGCGCAGCGCCGAGTAGTACTCGAATGCGAAGCGCGGGTAGTGGAAATCGGCGCCCTGCGGCTGCACTTCGAGCAGCCACTTCGCCTCGTAGTCGAACACGAGCGCGACGGGGGCACGCACCGTACCGTTCGCGTCGGCATCCGCGCCGGCGTCGAGCACGGCGGCGATCTCCTGGGCGACCCGCTGCGCTTCGCGCCCGCCTTCGTCGAGCCGGTTGTCGGGCGTGTTCAGGCCCGCATGCATCTGCTCCTGCGCGAACGGCGCCTGCCGCCAGCGGAAGTACGACACGCAGCCGGCGCCGTGCGCGAACGCTTCCCAGCTCCACAGGCGCACCATGCCCGGCAGCGGCGCGGGGTTCCACTGCGCCCAGTTAACGGGCCCCGGCTGCTGCTCCATCACCCAGAACGGCAGCTTCGACATGCCGCGATACAGGTCGTGATTGAACGACGCGAAATCGGGATGGCCGGTGCGCAGCCAGCGCGCCTTCACGTCGGGCGCGAACCATTGCTCCTCGAGCGCACCGAGCGGGTAGCTGTCCCACGTCGCGATGTCGAGGTCGCGCGCGACCTCGTAGTGATCGAACTCGGTGAACAGCTGCATGAAGTTGTGCGCGACGGGCCGGCCCGGCGAATGCGCGCGGATCACGTCGACCTGCATCCGGTGATAGCGCGCGACCTCGTCGGACGCGAAGCGCCGGTAGTCGAGGCGATGCGACGGATGGGCTTCGGTCACGGTGCCGATGGGTGCGTCGACTTCGTCGAAGTGGCGATATTCCATGCTCCAGAACACGGTGCCCCACGCGCGGTTCAGCGCGTCGATCGTGCCGTAGCGCGCCTTCAGCCACGCACGGAAGCGTACGAGCGCGGCCGGCGAGTAGCTGACGACCGTCTGGTGGCAGCCGAGTTCGTTGTCGGTCTGCCAGTACCGCACGGCCGGGTGGCGGCCGTAGCGTTCGGCGACCGCCGTGCAGATCTGCCGCGACGCTTCGAGATAGGTCGGCGACGAGAAGTCGTAGTGGCGGCGCGAGCCGAACGCACGCGGCCGGCCGTCCGCGCCGATCGCGAGGATGTCGGGATGGCGGTCGACCAGCCATTTCGGCGGCGTCGCGGTCGGCGTGCACATCACGATCTCGAGGCCGGCCGCGCCGAGCACGTCGACCGCACGGTCGAGCCAGCCCCAGTCGTATTCGCCCGGCGACGGCTCGATGCGGCTCCACGCGAATTCGGCGATCCGCACCTGCTCGATGCCGAGCGCTTTCATCCGGCGGGCGTCATCGGCCCACATCGATTCCGGCCAGTGTTCCGGGTAGTAGCAGACTCCGAGGCGCATGCCGATCCTTATGCGTAGTGGTGGACGTGGAGGTCGGCGCACGCGGGCACCGCGCGGCCGTCTTCGGTGAAGAGATGGCAGGCCGCGGCCGGCGCGTGCACACGGACACGCTCGCCGGTGCGCACCTGCGCGTCGCCGGGCACCTTCGCGATCAGCGGTGCGCCGCCGGGCGTGTCGAGGTGCACGTAGGTCTGTTCGCCGAGGCGTTCGACGAGCGCGACGTCGCGCGCGAGCGTCGTGGCGTCGAGCGCGGCGCCGAGCGTCAGGTGTTCGGGGCGAATGCCGAGCGTCACGGCGGCGCCGGCACCGAGCGCAGAGCCGTCGCGCGGCAGTGTGAAGGTTTCGCCGGACGGCACGAGCGTGACCGTCGTGCGACGTGCGTCGCACGCGGTGACGACGGCCGGCAGGAAATTCATCCGCGGCGAGCCGATGAAGCCCGCGACGAAGCGGCTGGCCGGGTGGTGGTAGAGGTCGAGCGGCGCACCGACCTGCGCGATGCTGCCGTGTTGCGCGGTGTCCGCGCCGGCGTGCAGCAGCACGATCTTGTCGGCGAGCGTCATCGCCTCGGTCTGGTCGTGCGTCACGTAGACGACGCTCGCGCGTTCGAACTGCCGGTGCAGCTTCGCGATTTCGACGCGGGTCTGGCCGCGCAGCGCCGCGTCGAGATTCGACAGCGGTTCGTCGAAGAGGAACACGCCGGGCTCGCGCACGATCGCGCGGCCGATCGCGACCCGCTGCCGCTGGCCGCCCGACAGCGCCTTCGGCTTGCGCTCGAGCAGCGCGTCGAGCTGCAGGATGCGCGCGGCGTCGCGCACCTTCCGGTCGATCTCGGCTTTGGGCACGCGGGCGAGCTTCAGCCCGAACGCCATGTTCTCGTACACCGTCATGTGCGGAAACAGCGCGTAGCTCTGGAACACCATCGCGACGCCGCGCTCGGCGGCCGGCACGTCGTCGACGCGGCGGCCGTCGATCGACAACTCGCCCGCGCTCAGGTCCTCGAGGCCGGCAATCATGCGCAGCAGCGTCGACTTGCCGCATCCGGACGGCCCGAGGAACACGCAGAACTCGTGCGCGCCGATCTCCAGATCGACGTCGCGTATGACCGGCGCGTGCTCGCCGTAGGCTTTCTGCACGCGCCGCATCGAGATGCTCGCCATTGTCTCCGCTCCATGTTTTAATGCGCCGTACAGCTTGATTAAGCGCTTAATCATCGCGATCAAAAAAAGGGGCGATGCGATCGCGGCCGAGTCGCGCCCGTCGGTCGGGCGGCAAGGTGTGCGACGATAGTGCGCCGCTTCGGTGAGCGAAGCAAATACTGGATCGGTGTCTCATATAGTGAGCAAACGATGGCAACACTGGATGAAGTGGCGCGCCGCGCCGGCGTGACGGCCGCGACGGTGTCGAACGTGCTGCGCGGCCGTGGCCGAGTGGGCGACGCGACGCGTGCGCGCGTGCTGGAGGCCATCGAGGCGCTCGGGTACCGGCCGCATCTCGCCGCGCGGGCGCTGGCGGAAGGGCGCGCGCCGACGGTCGCGCTGATGGTGTCGAGCATCGCGAACCCGTTCTATCCGGAGTTCGCGCTGGCGGTCGAGCGGGCGGTGCGCCGCAACGGGCAGTTCCTGATCGTCTGCAATACGAACGAAGATCCGTTGCAGGGGCGCGCGTATCTCGACCAGATCGCCGGCACGATTTCCGAGGGGATACTCGTGACCAACGCGAACCTGCACCTGCCGGATCTGCTCGACGTCGCGCGGCGCGGCGTGCCGGTCGTGCTGTGCCTGTGGGAGCGGCCCGAGGCGCCGCCCGACGGATTGCCGTGCGTGGCGATCGATTTCCGCGAGGCGGGACGGATCGCGACGCGGCATCTGCTCGAACTCGGCCACGAGAAAATCGGTGTGATCATCGGCGGGTCGGCGAGCGGCGTGCAGGCGGCACGCTACGACGGCTTCGTCGACGTGATGCGCGAGGCCGGGCTCGATGCGTCGATCGTCGCGGCCGAGCCCGATTCGATCGAAGGCGGCGTGCGCGCGGCGGGGTGGCTGCTCGATGCACATCCGCAGCTGACCGCGCTGGTGGCAACCAACGACCTGCCGGCGATCGGCGCGCTGCATGCGGCGGCCGATCGCGGCAGGCGCGTGCCCGATGATCTGTCGATCGTCGGGATGACCGACATTCACCTCGCCAGCGATACGCGCCCCACGCTGACGACCGTCGCGATCCCGACCGCCGAAGCGGCCGGCCTTGCGGTCGAGCTGCTCAATACGTTGCGCGAGGCGGGCGGCCAGAGTGACGAGGCGTCGCGCGTGCGTGTCGCGTCGTTGCCGAAACTGAGGGTGCGCGGGACGACCGGGCCGGTGCCGCGCGCGGTATAACGGCACGCGGGCGAGCCGGGCTCAACTGCCTTCGACGAGCCGCATCACGATGCTTCTCGCCGACTCGAGATGCGCGATCGTCATCGAGCGTGCCGCACGCGCATTGCGTTCGCGACATGCCCGCAGAATCTCTTCGTGCTCGACCTGGAACGACGGCGTATCGGCGAGCAGCGTGGTCTGCAGGCGCTCGTAACGTTCGACCTGGCTGCGCAATTCGGCAATCGACTTCAACTGTCGCGCGTTACCGCAGCACGAGTAAAGCAACGCGTGGAATTCGCGGTTCAGTTCTCCCTGCCTGCGCGACACGGTCGCATCGCCGAGCAGGCGATGCACGAGTTCGGCGCGCGCCAGCGTTTCGTCGTCGAGCCGCTTCACGCTCCGGTAGATCGCGTCGCCTTCGAGCAGCACGCGCAAATCGTAGATTTCCTGCACGTCGGACGCACTCAGCATCCGCACGACCGCGCCGCGATTCCTGAAGATATCCAGCAAGCCTTCGCGTTCCAGCCGCTGGATCGCCTCGCGCATCGGAATCCGGCTGATGCCGAACCGCTCGGCCAGGTCGCGCTCGACGAGCCGTTCGCCGGCCGAAAGCTCGCCGTTGATGATCATGTCGCGCAGCGATGCGGCGACGGCGTCCGCCGTGGAGTCGAGTTTGGCTTCCATGCCTGCGTGTTTCGTCAATTTGGAATAATGGTATACCAAACGGCAATCCAGTGCCACAATGACGGCACACAGGCGGGTGCTGCAAAACGGCATCCGGCACGGTCGAAGCAACCGACATCAATGGAGAGCGAGATGGCATCAGGTGAACACACGTATCGCGTCGCAGTGGAGTGGACGGGCAATCGCGGCACCGGCACGTCGGGATATCGCGAGTACGGCCGCGATCATGTGATCCGCGCCGGATCGAAGCCGGATATCCCCGGTTCGTCGGACGCGGCGTTCCGCGGCGATGCCGCGCGCTGGAACCCCGAGGACCTTTTGGTCGCGTCGGCATCGGCGTGCCACAAGCTCTGGTATCTGCACCTGTGCGCCGAGGCAGGCATTCGCGTGCTCGGCTATGTCGACGACGCGGAAGGCACGATGGTCGACAACGCCCAGGAAGGCCGCTTCACCGAAATCGTGCTGCGCCCGCACGTGACCATTCAGGCGGGCGACGATCGCGAAAAGGCGGCGCATCTGCATCACGATGCGCATGCGAAGTGCTATGTCGCGAACTCGGTCAATTTTCCGATCCGCTGCGAGCCGGTGATCGAGTTTGCTGCGGCGTAAGAAACCGCAGCCGCATCGTCACTGCACGACCCCATAAACCTCCCGCGCAGCCGCACGAATCGCATCGGCCATCATCGCGACGGCCGGCGAATGCAGCCGGTCGGTGCGCGTGATGATCCCGAAATCGTCCATCCGGCAATCCATCTCCAGCGGCAGCAACGTGACGATCCCGTGCCGCGCGTAATAGCGCGCGACGTCCTCGGCGAGCACCGCGATCATGTCGCTCTGCTCCAGCAGTTGCGTGATGAACAGCAGCGCCGCCGTTTCGACGAGGTTCGCCGGCGGCGCGAGGCTCGCGCGCTGGAACACGAGCTCGAAGCGGTGCCGCAGCACGCTGCCGGCCGGCGGCACGACCCACGCGGCGCGCTGCACGTCCGCGAGCGACAGCGGCGCCTGCGCGAGCAGCGGATGGCCGGGCCGCACGACGGCGGCGACCGACTCGCCGGTCAGCGGCTCGTAGCGCAGGCGCAGCTTGTCGTGTTCGGCCGAGAGCCGGCCGAGCACGATGTCGATCTTCTCCTGCGCAAGATGTTCGAGCAGCACGTTGCTGGTGTCGATCTCGACCGACACGTGCAGGCCCGCGTGCGTGCCCTTCACCGCGGCGACGGCCGGCGGCACGAGCCGCAGCCCCGGCGACGTGATCGCGCCCACCGCCACGTGGCCGAGATGGCCGGCCTTCAGCGCGGCCAGTTCCTCGTGCGCCTGGTCGAGGCTGCCGAGCGCCGCACGCGCGTGGCGGATCAGCGCGTCGCCGTACAGCGTCGGCCGCATCCCGCGCGGCAGGCGTTCGAACAGCACCGCGCCGATCGATTCCTCGAGTTCGCGCAGCAGCTTCGACGCGGCCGGCTGCGTCATGTTCAGCGCGGCCGCCGCGCGATGAATGCTGCCTTCGTCGGCAAGCGCGACGACCAGCAAGAGCTGGCGCGTCTTCAGGCGGCCACGGTTTCCCCACGGACTGGCTTCGGGCATCGTACGGGTTTATATCGATATCGGAATCTATATCGTAATCGCCAAAAACGTCATTAGCCAGTTATCAAAATTCTGCCTAGACTGCGCCGGTATCCCGTCACCACAGGACTGACGATGTCGGCAACAAAACCCAGGCTGCGCTCCGCCCAATGGTTCGGCACGAACGACAAGAACGGCTTCATGTACCGGAGCTGGATGAAGAACCAGGGCATCCCCGATCACGAGTTCGACGGCCGGCCGATCATCGGCATCTGCAACACGTGGTCCGAACTGACGCCGTGCAACGCGCACTTCCGCAAGCTCGCCGAGCACGTGAAGCGCGGGATCTCCGAGGCGGGCGGGTTCCCGGTCGAGTTCCCGGTGTTCTCGAACGGCGAATCGAACCTGCGTCCGTCGGCAATGCTCACGCGCAACCTCGCGTCGATGGACGTCGAGGAAGCGATCCGCGGCAACCCGATCGACGCGGTCGTGCTGCTCGCCGGCTGCGACAAGACGACGCCCGCGCTGCTGATGGGCGCGGCGAGCTGCGACGTGCCGGCGATCGTCGTGTCGGGCGGCCCGATGCTGAACGGCAAGCTGGAGGGCAAGAACATCGGCTCCGGCACGGCCGTGTGGCAGCTGCATGAAGCGCTGAAGGCCGGCGAGATCGACGTGCATCACTTCCTGTCGGCCGAAGCAGGGATGTCGCGCTCGGCCGGCACCTGCAACACGATGGGCACCGCATCGACGATGGCGTGCATGGCCGAGGCGCTTGGCGTCGCGCTGCCGCACAACGCGGCGATTCCGGCCGTCGATTCGCGCCGCTACGTGCTCGCGCACATGTCGGGCATCCGCATCGTCGAGATGGCGCTCGAAGGGCTCGTGCTCTCGAAGATCCTGACGCGCGCGGCATTCGAGAACGCGATCCGCGCGAATGCGGCGATCGGCGGCTCGACGAACGCGGTGATCCACCTGAAGGCGATCGCCGGCCGCATCGGCGTGCCGCTCGAACTGGAAGACTGGATGCGCATCGGCCGCGACACGCCGACGATCGTCGACCTGATGCCGTCGGGGCGTTTCCTGATGGAGGAGTTCTATTACGCGGGCGGGCTGCCGGCCGTGCTGCGCCGGCTCGGCGAAGGCGGGCTGCTGCCGCACCCGGACGCGCTGACGGTGAACGGAAAGTCGTTGTGGGACAACGTGCGCGAAGCGCCGAACTACGACGAGGAAGTGATCCGCCCGCTCGACCGGCCGCTGATCGCGGACGGCGGCATCTGCATCCTGCGCGGCAATCTCGCGCCGCGCGGCGCGGTGCTGAAGCCGTCGGCAGCGAGCCCCGAACTGCTCAAGCATCGCGGTCGCGCGGTGGTGTTCGAGAACCTCGACCACTACAAGGCGACGATCAACGACGAAGCGCTCGACATCGACGCGAGTTCGGTGATGGTGCTGAAGAACTGCGGGCCGCGCGGTTATCCGGGCATGGCCGAGGTCGGCAACATGGGGCTGCCGCCGAAGCTGCTGCGCCAGGGCGTGAAGGACATGGTGCGGATTTCCGACGCGCGGATGAGCGGCACCGCGTACGGCACGGTCGTGCTGCACGTCGCGCCGGAAGCCGCCGCCGGCGGGCCGCTCGCGGCCGTACGCAACGGCGACTGGATCGAACTCGACTGCGAGGCCGGCACGCTGCATCTCGACATTACGGATGAAGAGCTGCAGCGCCGCCTGTCGGACGTCGATCCGACCGCGGCGCCGGGCGTGGCCGGCCAGCTCGGCAAGGGCGGCTACGCGCGGCTGTACATCGATCACGTGCTGCAGGCCGATGAGGGGTGCGACCTCGACTTCCTGGTCGGCACGCGCGGCGCGGACGTGCCGAGCCATTCGCATTGAGCGGCGGGCGGCGCGACATGCGCCACCGCCGGTTGCGGACCGTTCCGGTCCGCGCAACGTGAAACCGTGAACGCAAGACGGCCGGCCATTACCGAGGCCGGCGCAGGACGCGAAACATGACATCGAGCAGCACGCCGCGCTATCGCGGCATCTTTCCCGTCGTCCCGACGACGTTTACCGATTCCGGCGAGCTCGACCTCGCGAGCCAGAAGCGCGCGGTCGATTTCATGATCGACGCGGGCTCGGACGGGCTGTGCATCCTCGCGAACTTCTCCGAGCAGTTCGCGATCACCGACGACGAACGCGACGTGCTGACGCGCACGATCCTCGAACACGTTGCCGGCCGCGTGCCGGTGATCGTCACGACGTCGCACTACAGCACGCAGGTGTGCGCGGCGCGCAGCCTGCGCGCGCAGCAGCTCGGCGCGGCGATGGTGATGGCGATGCCGCCGTATCACGGCGCGACGTTCCGCGTGCCGGAAGCGCAGATTTTCGAGTTCTACGCGCGCGTCTCCGACGCGATCGCGATCCCGATCATGATCCAGGACGCGCCCGCGAGCGGCACCGCGCTGTCCGCGCCGTTCCTGGCAAGGATGGCGCGCGAGATCGAGCAGGTCGCGTACTTCAAGATCGAGACGCCGGGCGCGGCGAACAAGCTGCGCGAGCTGATCCGGCTCGGCGGCGATGCGATCGAGGGGCCGTGGGACGGCGAGGAGGCGATCACGCTGCTCGCCGACCTGCATGCGGGCGCGACCGGTGCAATGACGGGCGGCGGCTTTCCTGACGGGATCCGGCCGATCCTCGAAGCATGGCGCGAAGGGCGGCACGACGATGCGTTCGCGCATTACCAGGCGTGGTTGCCGCTGATCAATCACGAGAACCGCCAGTCCGGGATCCTCACCGCGAAGGCGCTGATGTGCGCCGGCGGCGTGATCGCGTGCGAGCGGCCGCGGCATCCGATGCCGGAACTGCATCCAGACACGCGCGCGGAGCTGCTCGCGATCGCGCGCCGGCTCGATCCGCTCGTGCTGCGCTGGGCGCACTGAGCGATTCGCGAAGGAGACATGCACGATGAGTGATCCGATTTCGCTGGGTGTCGTCGGGATCGGCAAGATCGCGCGCGACCAGCATTTGCCGGCGATCGCCGCCGAACCGGGCTTTGTGCTGACCGCGTGCGCGAGCCGCCACGCGGAAGTCAGCGGCGTGCGCAACTATCAGGATCTGCGCGCGCTGCTGGCCGCCGAGCGCGAGCTCGACGCCGTGTCGCTGTGCGCGCCGCCGCAGGTGCGCTACGCACAGGCGCGCGCGGCGCTCGAAGCCGGCAAGCACGTGATGCTCGAGAAGCCGCCGGGCGCGACGCTCGGCGAAGTGGCGGTGCTGGACGCGCTCGCACGCGAACGCGGCCTCACGCTGTTCGCGACCTGGCATTCGCGCTGTGCGAGCGCGGTCGAGCCCGCGCGCGCGTGGCTCGCGACGCGCACGATCCGCGCGGTGCAGGTGCGCTGGAAGGAGGACGTGCGGCGCTGGCATCCGGGGCAGCAGTGGATCTGGGAGCCCGGCGGCCTCGGCGTGTTCGATCCGGGCATCAACGCGCTGTCGATCGTCACGCGGATCCTGCCGCGCGAGCTCGTGCTGCGCGAGGCGACGCTGTTCGTGCCGAGCGACGTGCAGACGCCGATCGCGGCCGATCTCGATTGCGCGGATACCGACGGCGTGCCGGTGCGCGCGGAATTCGACTGGCGGCACGGCCCTGTCGAGCAATGGGAGATCGCGGTGGACACGGCCGACGGCGTGCTCGCGATCAGCCGCGGCGGCGCGCAATTGTCGATCGCGGGCGAGCCGGTCGAGATCGGCCCCGAACGCGAGTATCCGGCGCTGTATGCGCATTTCCGTGCGTTGATCGCGCGCGGTGAGCGCGACGTCGACGTGCGGCCGCTGCGGCTCGTCGCCGACGCCTTCCTGTTCGGCCGGCGCGTGCAGACCGACGCGTTCGGCCGTTGAACGAGCGCGGACGCTTCGGCTCGACGCGCGCACGACGTATCAATTTCGGCACACGTCACGGCACCAGCCGACATAAAGGAGACACCGCATGAACCGCACGACTCACACGATTCGCCGCCATACGTTGCGCGCGCTGCTGGCCGCGCTCTGCATCGCACCGCTCGGCATGCAGGGCGCCGCGCGCGCCGATGCGCCGCTGAAGATCGGCTTCCTCGTGAAGATGCCCGAGCAGGCATGGTTCATCAACGAGCAGAACGCGGCGTCCGCGCTCGGCCAGAAGGAGAATTTCTCGGTCGTGAAGATCGGCACGCCGGACGGCGAGAAGGTGCTGGCCGCGATCGACAACCTCGGTTCGCAGGGCGCGCAGGGCTTCGTGATCTGCGCGCCGGACGTGCGCCTCGGCCCGGCGATCGCCGCGCGCGCGAAGCGCTACAACATGAAGTTCGTGACGGTCGACGACCAGCTCGTCGATTCGACCGGCAAGCCGCTGACGAACGTGCCGCACCTCGGGATGTCGGCGACCAAGATCGGCAACCAGGTCGGCCAGGCGATCGCCGACGAGATGAAGCGGCGCGGCTGGAAGCCCGAGGAGGTCGGCGCGCTGCGGGTCACGAACTACGAGCTGCCGACCGCGAAGCTGCGCACCGACGGCGCGACACAGGCGCTGCTCGCGAACGGCTTCCGCAAGGAGAACATCTTCGACGCGCCGCAGAAGACGACCGACGACGAAGGCGGCTTCAGCGCGGCCGCACCCGTGCTCGCGCGCCATCCGAACGTGAAGAAATGGGTGGTCTACGCGCTGAACGAGGAAACCGTGCTCGGCGCGGTGCGCGCGACCGAACAGCTGCACATCCCGGCGTCCGACGTGATCGGCGTCGGCATCAACGGCGCGGGCGAGGCGTTTGCCGAATTCCAGAAGAAGGAGCCGACCGGCTTCTACGGGACGATTGCGGTCAGCTCGACGAACCACGGCAAGGACAGCACGCAGAACCTCGTCGACTGGATCCGCAACGGCAAGATGCCGCCGGCCGACACGCAGACGAGCGGCAAGCTGATGACGCGCGCGAACTGGCAGGCCGTGCGCACCGAGCTCGGTATCTGAGCGGACGAGGCGAGAACGCGATGACGATGCAGACGATGACGGCCGTGTCCGGGCGCGACGCCGAAGCGGGAACGCCGAGGCCGGACAGCCCGCTGCTCGCGCTCGACGGCATCACGGTGACGTTCCCGGGCGTGCGTGCGCTCGACGCGGTGTCGCTGTCGGTGCGTGCGGGCGAAGTGCACGGGCTGATGGGCGAGAACGGCGCGGGGAAATCGACGCTGCTGAAAGTGCTGTCCGGCGTGAACCAGCCGCAGGCCGGCACGCTGATGCTGAACGGCGCCGTGCAGCGCTTCGCGTCGACGCGCGCGGCGCTCGAGGCCGGCATCGCGATCATCTACCAGGAGCTGCATCTGGTGCCCGAGCTGACAGTCGCGGAGAACCTGATGCTCGGGCAGCTGCCGAGCCGGCTCGGCGTGGTCGACGAGCGCACGCTCGCCGCGCGCGCGCTCGATGCGCTGGAGCGGCTCGGCGAGCACATCGATCCCGGCATCCCGGTGAAGTATCTGTCGATCGGTCAGCGCCAGATGATCGAGATCGGCAAGGCGCTGATGCGCGATGCACGCGTGATCGCGTTCGACGAGCCGACGAGTTCGCTGTCCGCGCGCGAAACCACGCAACTGTTCCGGATCATCCGCGCGCTGCGCGCGGAAGGCCGCGCGATCATCTACGTCACGCACCGGATGGAAGAGGTCTACGAACTGTGCGACCGCGTGACCGTGTTTCGCGACGGCCGCCGCATCGACACGTTCGATTCCGTCGCCGATCTCGACCGCGACCGGCTGATCGGCTGCATGGTCGGCCGCTCGATCGAGGACGTGTACGGCTATCGGCCGCGCACGGCCGGCGACGTGCTGATCGAGGCCAAGGGGCTCGCGGGGCCGGGCCTTGCGGAACCGGTGTCGTTTACCGCGCGGCGCGGCGAGATCGTCGGCTTCTTCGGGCTCGTCGGCGCGGGCCGTTCGGAGTTGATGAAGCTGCTGTACGGCGCGGTGCGCCCGAGCGCGGGGCATGTCGAGCTGAACGGGAAGCGCGTCGCGTTCGGCAGCCCGCGCGACGCGGTGCGCGCCGGCATCGCGCTGTGCCCGGAAGACCGCAAGCAGGAAGGCATCGTCGCGATCGCGTCGGTGGCCGACAACCTGAACATCAGCGCGCGCCGCCATTTCAGCCCGGCGCGCGTGCTGCTCGACGGACGGCGTGAACGCGAACTCGCGCAACGCTACATCGAGCGGCTGGCCATCAAGACCCGCGACGGCGATACGCCGATCGGCGCGCTGTCGGGCGGCAACCAGCAGAAGGTCGTGCTCGCGCGCTGGCTGGCCGAGCGCATCGACGTGTTCCTGATGGACGAGCCGACGCGCGGCATCGACGTCGGCGCACGCGCGGAAATCTACAACCTGTTCTACGAACTCGCGGAAGCGGGCCGCACGGTGATCCTCGTGTCGAGCGATCTGGCCGAGGTGATCGGCGTGTCGGACCGCATCATCGTGATGAAGGAAGGACGGATCGCGGGCGAGGTCGCGAAGGCGCACGCGACGCCCGACGCGCTGATCAAGCTCGCACTGCCGCGCTAGCGGCGTGCTGCAACAACCGGAACGCATACGACATGAGCCAGGCCATGCAACCCCAACGCACTTCCCCGTCACCCGATGCCGCCGCCGTGCCTGCACGCGCGCGCGGCGGCGTGTGGCAGCTGATCAACCGCTCCGGCATCGTGATGGTGTTTCTCGTGCTGTTCGCGACGCTGTCGCTGACGGTGCCGGACTTCCTCACGCCGCGCAACATCCAGGGCCTGCTGCTGTCGGTCACGCTGATCGGCTCGATCGCGGTGACGATGATGTTCGTGCTCGCGCTCGGCGAAGTCGACCTGTCGGTCGCGTCGATCGTCGCATTCGCGGGCGTCGTCGCATCGACGCTGATCACCGCGACGCACAGCGTCGTGCTCGGCATCGCGGCCGGCGTGCTCGCGGGCGGCGCGGTCGGCCTCGTGAACGGCGTGCTGATCGCGCGCTACCGGATCAATTCGCTGATCGTCACGCTCGCGATGATGGAAGTCGTGCGCGGGCTCGCGTTCATCACGTCGAACGGCGACGCGGTGATGATCTCCGAGGAGCGCTTCTTCGATCTCGGCGGCGGCTCGTTCCTCGGCATTTCGTATCCGATCTGGAGCAACATCGTCGGCTTCGTCGTGTTCGGCTTCCTGCTGCGCAAGACGGTGTTCGGCAAGAACGTGCTGGCCGTCGGCGGCAACGGCGAGGCCGCGCTGCTCGCGGGGCTGCCGGTGATGCGCATCAAGATCACGGTGTTCGTGCTGCAGGGGCTCGTGACGGGCTTCGCCGGCGTGATGCTCGCGTCGCGGATGAGCCTCGGCGACCCGAAGACGTCGGTCGGCCTCGAACTCGGCGTGATCTCCGCGTGCGTGCTCGGCGGCGTGTCGCTGACGGGCGGCGTCGCGACGATCTCTGGCGTGCTGGTGGGCGTGCTGATCATGGGCTCCGTGCAGGATGCGATGAGCCTGCTGAACGTGCCGACCTTTTACCAATATCTGATACGCGGCGGAATTCTGTTGCTCGCGGTGCTGTTCGACCAGTATCGTCGCAACCAGCGGCGCGCGATGAAGATCTGACTTCGACCACGCGCGGCCGCCTGCAAATACGACGAATATCGGGAGACGGCATGCAACAGACTCAACCGGCCGCGTCGGCGACGCTGCTGGCCGACACCCGCAACACGCTCGGCGAAGGCGCGACGTGGTGCGACAAGGCGCACGCGCTGTACTGGGTGGACATCGAAGGCGCGCAGCTGTGGCGCTGCCGTGCGGACGGCGCCGGCCTGACGTCGTGGGCGATGCCCGAGCGGCTCGCGTGCTTCGCGCTGACCGGCGATCCGGACGTGCTGCTCGTCGGGCTCGCGACGCATCTCGCGTTTTTCGACCTGCGCAGCGGCGCGTTTACGCGAATCGTCGACGTCGAGCCCGAGTTGCCGACGCGGCTGAACGACGGGCGCTGTGACGGGGCTGGCGCATTCGTGTTCGGGATGAAGGACGAAGGCGGCGAGCCGCCGCGCGCGGTCGGCGGGTTCTATCGGCTCAATCCGGATCTCACGCTCGAACGGCTTGCGTTGCCGGCGGCGGCGATCGCGAACAGCATCGCGTTTTCGCCGGACGGCTCGAAGATGTATTTCTGCGATTCGCTGGTGCGCGAGATTTTCGTGTGCGACTACCACGCGGGCGGCGACGTCGCGAACGTGCGGCCGTTCGCGCGGCTGACGGACGTCGACGGCGACCCGGACGGCTCGACGACCGATCGCGACGGCGGCCTGTGGAACGCGCAGTGGGGCGGCCGGCGGGTCGTGCGCTACGGGCCGGACGGTGTCGAGACCGAACGCGTCGCCGTGCCGACCACGCAGCCGAGCTGCGTGGCGCTCGACGGTGAAGGGCGGTTGTATGTGACGAGTGCGCGCGTCGGGCTGAGCGACGCCGCGCTGGCGAGCGATGCCGATGCCGGCGGCGTGTTCGTGACCCGGACGCGCCATGCGGGGCTGCCGACCGCACGCTTTGCGGGCCGCGCCACGGCCTGAGTACGGCGGCGCGGCAGCGTACGGCCGACTGCCGCGCTGCGTTCACCGCGATCGTCGCGCTTCCGGTTCCTCACGGCCCCGCATCGACGCGTGACGCCTGTTCCGCGTCGAGCCCCAGCAACGCCACCGCGTTGTCCTTCAGGATCAGCGGATGCACGTCGGGCCGGAAGCCGGCGCCCTGGAAATCCTCCAGCCAGCGATCCGGCCGGATCAGCGGAAAATCCGATGCGAACAGGACCTTGTGCCGCAGCAGCGTGTTCGCATGCTTGACCAGCTCCGGCGAGAAATACTTCGGCGACCATCCCGACAGATCGATGTAGACGTTCGGCTTGTGCAGCGCGATCGACAGCGCCTGCTCCTGCCACGGCCACGATGGATGCGCGATCACGATCTTCATGTCGGGGAAATCCGCGGCGACGTCGTCGAGGTGAATCGGTTCGGAATACTTGAGACGTAATCCGCCGCCGCCGCGCATGCCCGATCCCATGCCTGAATGGCCGCTGTGAAACACGGCCGGCAACCCGTATTCGGCGATGACTTCATAGATCGGATAGGCGATCGGGTCGTTCGGATAGCACCCTTGCATCGTCGGGTGGAACTTGAAGCCCTTCACGCCGTGTTCTTCGATCAGGCGACGCGCCTCGCGCGCGCCGAAGCGGCCCTTGTGCGGATCGATGCTCGCGAACGCGATCATGATGTCGCGGTTCTCCTGCGCAAACCCGGCGATCTCCTCGTTCGGAATGCGGCGCCGGCCGATGTTCGTCTCGCAATCGACGGTGAACATCACGAAGCCGATGCGGCGCTCGCGGTAATACGCGATCGTTTCCGGAATCGTCGGCCGGCGGCCTTGCTTCAGCACCGTGCCGAAGTACTTGTCGGCCGCATCGTCGAATGCCTTTGCGAACAGGTCGGGCGGCTGGCAGCACGACACTTCGGCGTGCACGTGCGTGTCGATTGCAATCAGGTTCCGGATGTCCAAGCGTGTCTCCTCATGTCGTGAGCCGTCGCCGCGGCGACGTGTTTTCCAGGCGTTTGCGCCCGATTAGGGGTTTCTCCCGAGCCGTTTCCATTCTACTTTACATATCAGGCTACCTGATAGTAAATTGGCGGCGAGTCGCGTAGGGCGGCACTGTCATTGGAGAACGAAGATGAGTTACGAAGGTCGCTGGAACACCGTGAAAGTCGCGGTCGAGGGCGGGATCGCATGGGTGACGCTGAACCGTCCGGAGAAGCGCAACGCGATGAGCCCGACGCTGAATTCGGAGATGATCGACGTGCTGGAAACGATCGAGCTCGATCCGGAAGCGCAGGTGCTCGTGCTGTCCGGCGAAGGCGACGCGTGGACGGCGGGGATGGACCTGAAGGAGTACTTCCGGGAAATCGACGCGGGCCCGGAAATCCTGCAGGAAAAGATCCGCCGCGACGCGAGCCGCTGGCAGTGGCAATTGCTGCGCATGTACGCGAAGCCGACCATCGCGATGGTCAACGGCTGGTGCTTCGGCGGCGGCTTCTCGCCGCTCGTCGCGTGCGATCTCGCGATCGCGGCCGACGAAGCCGTGTTCGGCCTGTCGGAGATCAACTGGGGCATCCCGCCGGGCAACCTCGTCAGCAAGGCGATGGCGGACACGGTCGGCCATCGCCAGGCGCTGTACTACATCATGACCGGCGATACTTTCACCGGGCAGCAGGCCGCGCAGATGGGGCTCGTCAACAAGAGCGTGCCGCGCGCGCAACTGCGCGACGAAGTGCTCGCGCTGGCCGCGAAGCTGCTCGACAAGAACCCGGTCGTGATCCGCAATGCGAAGCATGGCTTCAAGCGTTGCCGCGAGCTGACGTGGGAGCAGAACGAGGACTACCTGTACGCGAAGCTCGACCAGGCGAACCATCGCGATCCGGAAGGCGGCCGTGAGCAGGGGCTCAAGCAGTTCCTCGACGACAAGAGCATCAAGCCGGGCCTGCAGGCGTACAAGCGCTGACGCGCGAAGCGGCACGCAAACGGACTGAGGGGAGACAGCGAAATGCATGAAGTGAGTTTGTTGATCGATGGCGTGTCGCGCGGCGCGTCGGACGGCGCCACGTTCGACCGGATCGATCCGGCGACGGGGCAGGTGGCCTCGCGCGCCGCGGCGGCGACGCTCGCCGATGCGGATGCCGCCGTCGCGGCGGCGGCGCGCGCGTTCCCGGCGTGGGCCGCGCTCGGGCCGACCGAGCGTCGCCGGCGGCTGCTGGCGGCGGCCGACCGGATGGACGCACGCGCCGGCGAATTCATCGAGACCGGCCGGGCCGAAACCGGCGCGATGGCGAACTGGTACGGCTTCAACGTCATGCTCGCGGCGAACATGCTGCGCGAGGCCGCCGCGATGACGACGCAGATCGACGGCGCGGTGATTCCGTCCGACGTGCCCGGCAGCATCGCGATGGCCGTGCGCCAGCCGTGCGGCGTCGTGCTCGGGATCGCACCGTGGAACGCGCCGGTGATCCTCGCGACCCGCGCGCTCGCGATGCCGCTCGCCTGCGGCAACACGGTCGTGCTGAAGGCGTCGGAAGGCTGCCCCGGCGTGCACCGGCTGATCGGCAGCGTGCTGCACGAAGCGGGGCTCGGCGACGGCGTCGTCAACGTGATCACGCACGCGCCGCAGGACGCGCCCGCGATCGTCGAGCGGTTGATCGCGAACCCGGCCGTGCGGCGCGTGAACTTCACCGGATCGACGCGCGTCGGCCGGATCGTCGCGACGCTCGCCGCGCAGCATCTGAAACCGGCGCTGCTCGAACTCGGCGGCAAGGCGCCGGTGCTCGTGCTCGACGACGCGGATCTCGATGCCGCGGTCGACGCGGTTGCATTCGGCGCATTCTTCAACCAGGGGCAGATCTGCATGTCGACCGAGCGCGTGATCGTCGACCGCAAGGTCGCGGACGCGTTCGTCGACAAGCTCGTCGCGAAAGCGCGTACGCTGAAGGCCGGCAACCCGGCCGCGCCGGGTGTCGTGCTCGGCACGCTCGAAAGCGCGGCGGCCGCGCAGCGCATCGCCGCGCTGGTCGCCGATGCGCGCACGCACGGTGCGGCGTTGCCGCTCGGCTGCGAAGTCGACGGCGCGGTGATGCAGCCGACGATCGTCGACGACGTGACGCGCGACATGAAGCTCTACGCAGACGAATCGTTCGGGCCGGTCGTGACCGTGCAGCGCGTCGACGGCGACGACGCAGCGCTCGCCGCCGCGAACGACAGCGAATACGGATTGTCGGCGGCGGTGTTCAGCCGCGACATCGCGCGCGCGATGCAGGTCGCGAAACGGATCGAGTCGGGCATCTGCCACGTCAACGGCCCGACCGTGCACGACGAGGCGCAGATGCCGTTCGGCGGCGTGAAGGCGAGCGGTTACGGCCGGTTCGGCAGCAAGGCGTCGATTGCCGAATTCACCGACCTGCGCTGGATCACCGTGCAGACCGGGCCCCGCCACTACCCGATCTGAGCGGGCCGCCGCCTCGCGGCAAACACGACGACAACGACACAACGCAGTGTCCGCCGGCGCGGCCCAACGCGCCGGCGGAACCGACTGGAGACAAACCTTGGATGCGGATCCGACTCCCCTGCGCGGCACGGCCGCCGTGCAGCCCGACCTCGCCGGTTACCGTCCCGTCGCGATCGGCGCGGCGCCGCCCGAGATCGCGCAGCGCGACGGCTGCTGGACCCTGCGCGCCTCGACCGCGCTCGGCGCGTATCCGCGCCGCCTGACCGACCGGCTCGTCAGCGGCGCGCAAGCGCACCCGGACCGCTGGCTCGTCGCGCAACGCGGCGCCGACGGCGCATGGGTCGGCATCAGCTATGCGCAAATGCTCGAACGGGCGCGTGCGATCGGCCAGGCGCTGCTCGATCGCGGGTTGTCGGCCGAGCGTCCGGTCGCGATCCTGTCCGGCAACGATCTCGAACATCTGCAGATCGCATTCGGCGCGATGTGGGCCGGCATTCCGTACGCACCGCTGTCGCCCGCGTATTCGCTCGTCTCGAGCGATTACGGCAAGCTCCGCCATGCGCTGGCGCTGCTGACGCCGGGCCTGGTGTTTGCCGCCGACGGCGACGCGTTTCGCGCGGCGCTCGATGCGACGGTGCCGGACGACGTCGAGCGCGTGGTCGTGTCGGCGCCGGACGGGATGCGCGGCGTCACGCGCTTCGCGGCGCTGCTCGACACGGCGCCGCACGGCGTGGACGCGGCGCACGACGCGATCACCGGCGACACGATCGCGAAATTCCTGTTCACGTCCGGATCGACGCGCATGCCGAAGGCCGTGCCGACCACCCACCGGATGCTGTGCAGCAACCAGCAGATGCTGCTCGAAACGTTTCCGCAATTCGGCATCGAGCCGCCGGTGCTCGTCGACTGGCTGCCGTGGAACCATACGTTCGGCGGCAGCCACAACGTCGGCATCGCGCTGTACAACGGCGGCACGCTATACGTCGACGACGGCAGGCCGGTGGCGGGCAAGTTCGACGAGACGCTGCGCAACCTGCGCGAGATCGCGCCGACGGTGTATTTCAACGTGCCGAAAGGCTGGGAGGAACTGGCCGCCGCGCTCGAAACCGATGCCGCGCTGCGCGCGACCTTCTTCTCGCGCGTGAAGATGTATTTCTTCGCGGGCGCGGGGCTGTCGCAGGCCGCCTGGGACCGGCTCGAACGCGTGACGCTCGCGCACTGCGGCGAGCGCATCCGGATCATGGCGGGTCTCGGGATGACCGAAGCCGCGCCTTCCTGCATGTTCACCACGGGGCCGATGTCGGGCGCCGGCTACATCGGGCTGCCCGCGCCCGGCTGCGATGCGAAGCTGGTGCCGGTCGACGGCAAGCTCGAAGCGCGTTTTCGCGGGCCGAACGTGATGGCCGGCTACTGGCGCGCGAGCGGCGACGACGCGCGGGAAGTCTTCGATGACGAAGGCTACTACCGCAGCGGCGACGCGGTGCGTTTCGTCGACGCGCAGCGCCCGGAGATCGGGCTGATGTTCGACGGCCGCATCGCCGAGGATTTCAAGCTGTCGTCGGGCACCTTCGTGAGCGTGGGGCCGATGCGCGCGCGGATCGTGTCGAACGGCGCGCCGTATGTGCAGGACGCGGTCGTGACCGGGATGAACCGGGACGACGTCGGCGTGATGATCTTCCCGCGTGTGGACGAGTGCCGCCGTCTCGCCGGCGCGGGGCCGGACGCCGACGTGCGTACCGTGCTGCAGGCGCCGCGCGTACGGGCGTTCTTTGCCGACCTGCTGGCGCGGCTGAACCGCGAGGCAACCGGCAGCGCGACGTTCATCGCGCGGCTGTGCCTGCTCGACACGCCGCCTTCGCTCGATCTCGGCGAGGTGACCGACAAGGGTTCGATCAACCAGCGCGCGGTGCTCGCGCAGCGCGCGGCGCTCGTCGACGCGATGCATGCGGCCGACGCCGCCGACGTGGGCGTGCTCGTCGCCGGCCCGCGCGGCGCGTGACGCGCGCGAGATGAGCGGCCGGGCAGCCAGTATCGCGCGTTGAAGCGCGACAGGCCGTTCGTCATCGGCGAACGGCCCGGCGCGCTGGCGTTGCGGCGAACGAATTTGCCAGGCAGACGGCGCGTCTCACGCGTTGCACGTGCCCCGAAGGCGGTCCCGTCTAGGACGCCTGTCGACGCACGTTCGCAAGCTCGTCATCGACGTGAACGGGCACCGGGCCGCGTGCTTCGCGACCGGGCGCCGCTTCACGGACACCTTCACAGATCCAGCACCAGCATCGGCGTCACCGCACGCGAACAGCACGGCAGCATCTGGTCGTTGGCCGCGCGTTCGTCGTCGGTCAGGTAGACGTCGCGATGATCGGGCGTGCCGGACAGCACGCGCGTGAGACACGTGCCGCACACACCCTGTTCGCACGACACCGGCACGTCGATGCCGCAGCCGCGCAGCGCTTCGACGATCGATGTGCCGGCGGGCACGTCGACCACGCGTCCCGATTGCGCGAGCGATACCTGGAAAGCTGCGTCGCCGCCGCCGGAAGGCGCGGCATCCGCATCCGGGCCGACCGGGCCGAAGTGCTCCCGATGCAGGTTCGCCGCGTCCCAGCCCGCGTCGGCCGCCGCCGCCAGCGCGGCGCCGATGAAGCCGCCGGGGCCGCACACGTACAGATGCGTGCGGGGCGCGGGGTTCGCGAGCAGCTGCGCGAAATCGATGCGCCGGCCGGCCGGCGCGTCGTCGAACCAGAGCCGCGTGCGGGCCTTCAGCCCCGGCGTGTCGAGCCGGTCGAGAAAGGCGGCGCGCGCCGGCTCGCGCGCGCAGTAATGCAGTTCGAACGACTGTCCGGTCTCGATCAGGTGCGCGGCCATGCTGAGCAACGGCGTGATGCCGATGCCGCCGGCCAGCAGCACGCTGTGCGCGGCATCGGGGGCGAGCGGGAAATGATTGCGCGGGGCGCTGACGTCGAGCGTCGCGCCGGGCTCGCACGCGTGCATGGCGCGCGAACCGCCGCGCGACGCGGGCGCGTGCAGCACGCCGATCCGGTAGACGCCTGCTTCGGACGGGCTGTTGCACAGCGAGTACTGGCGGACGAAGCCGCCGACGTGAACGTCGATATGCGCGCCGGCCGTGAACGGCGGCAGCGCGGCGCCGTCGGCGGACGCCAGTTCGAACACGCAGATGTCGGTCGCGGCGGGAAGCTTGCGGGTGACTGTGACTTTCATGGGAAGAAGGGAGTGAGCGACTCGCACCGCCGCGGCGCGACGGTGCGAGTCGCGGTCAGCACGACAGCGCGGCGGCGCGCTCCTGGTCGATCAGCCGGTCGAGCACGCGCCGCGACTGCACGCCGCCCGCGTCGATGTTGAGCTTGAGGAGCGGCCGGTCGGGCCAGGTCAGCAGGTTGCGCTGCTGCGCTTCGAGCATGTCGAGATCCTCGGCGAAGATCGCGCCCTGTCCGTTGCGGATCGTCTCCGTCAGCGAGCGATCGTCGACCGCGAAGCTGCGCGCCATGCCCCAGAAGTACCAGATCGACGTTTCCGTCTCCGGCGTGATGAAGTCGACGACGATGCTCGACACCTTGTCGCGCGGGTCCGCGTCGTAACCGCCCTTGCCCGCATGCGCGACGCCGACCTCGATCATCACGTGGCTCGGCGGCGTGAAGTGGCAGATCTGCCAGCGGTCGCAGCGCACGTCGTCGGCCAGGCCGTTGCCGCGCAGTGCGGCCGCCCAGAACGGCGGCGGAACGATGCCTTCCATGAACCGGCTGGTCGTGACCGTGTCGCCGTTCACTTTCGTCGCGGGCGGCGCTTCCTCGATCTCCGGCTGCCCGATGCTCGACGCATGCACGTAGGTTTCATGCGTGAGGTCCATCAGGTTGTCGATCATCAGCCGGTAGTCGCAGCCGATGTGATACAGGCCGCCGCCGTAGGCCCAGCCCGGATCGTCGGCCCAGTCGAGGCGGTGGATCGCGGCCGGATCGGCCCGCTCGGGATCGCCGGGCCACACCCATACGAAGCCGTACCGCTCGACGGCCGGATAGGTGCGGATCGCGGGAATGCCGCCGACGCGCTGGCACGGCATGCTCGTGCACTTGCCGTTCGACGCCATCGTCAGCCCGTGATAGCCGCACACGAGCCGGCCGTCCCGGACGGTGCCGAGCGACAGTGGCGCACCGCGGTGCGGGCAGAAATCCTCGAGCGCGGCGACCGCGCCGTCCGCGTCGCGAAAGAACACCATCCGCTCGCCGCAGATCTGCCGGCCGAGCGGCTTGCCCGCGAATTCGTCGGGCGTGCACGCGACATACCACGCGTTTTTCAGGAACATGCGTCTCCTCCATGGCGTGCGCGCACGCCAGGCGTCTCGTTGAATGAACGGTGCCTCATGCTTCATGCACCGTGCGAAGAGGCCGCGCGCCGGTCAGCCGGCGTCGCGGCGAATCAGGTTGCCGCCCTTGAGCCTCGTCATCGCGCGCTGGTTGTCGAGTACGCGCCGCAGGTTGCCGTGCGCGATCTGCGCGTGCTCCCGCATCAGCGCTTCCGCGCGCGCACCCTGGCGGCATTCGATCGCGTCGAGCACGGCGCGATGCTGGGCCTGCGCGACGATCAGCGTGTCCCGCGCGCGCGGATCGAGCGATTGCACGACGACGAATGCGCTGGCGGACGCGAACGGCAGCGTAGCGACCTTGTCGATCTGCCGCGCGACCACGTCGCTGCCGGCCGCGGCCGCGAGCAGCCGATGGAAACGGGCATTTGCGTCGACGTAGCGGGAGAACGTGTCGTCGGTCAGCGGGCCGGCGAGCAGCACGTCGATTTCGTCGGCGCACGCATGCAGGTCGCGCAGGATCGACGGCGGCACGCCGCGCTCGGCCGCGAATCGCGCGGCGAGCCCTTCTAGCGTGCCGCGCAGCTCGATCGCGTCGCCGATCTCGCGCGCCGAGAACGCACGCACCGCAAACCCGCCGGTTGCGATCGGCTCGATCAGCCCTTCCTCCTGCAGCCGGATCAGTGCCGCGCGCACCGGTGTGCGCGACACGCCGAGCCGCTCGACGACCCACAGTTCGGAAATGCGCGCGCCGGGCGCGAGTTCGCCGCCGACGATGAGCTCGCGCAGGCCGAGCAGCGTACGGACGGTTTGCGACGGGGAAGCGGTGCGAAGGTCGGAAGGCGAGGTGTCGAGGTCGGTCATGGCGAGTAGCGCAGCGGTGCCGCAAAGTCTGCGTCGATGTGCGGTGTTGTCAGGTTGCCTGAGAAAATTGTATACATCGATGCTGCACGATCAAGCGAAATCGTGCGAATCCTCGGGTAAACGACGATCGAAACAGCCGGAAACCGGGTGTCATGTATACAGTGCGCCGGCCGCCGCGATCGGGCCCTCGCGCGCCTGTCCGCCGCGCGGGCCGCGTGAGGTAAGATGGCCCGCGATATTCCTCCCGACACGTTCATGAGTTCGACTCCCGTCAAACCGGCCGGCGCGAAACGCGCTGCCCGCGCCACCGAAGCCAAATCGCCGATGCGTGCGCAGCAACGGCTGACTTACCTGATCGGCAATCTCGATCGGTTGCTGCGCCGCCAGATGAGCGATGCGCTCGCGCCGCTTGGCGTGACGCTCGCGCAATACACGGCGCTGTCGGTGCTGGAGGCGCGCGGCGCGCTGTCCAACGCGCAGCTCGCGGTGCGCTCGTTCATCACGCCGCAATCCGCGAACGAGGTGATGGTGGCGATGGCCGCCCGCGGCTTCGTCACGCGCGAGGCCGATCCGAACCACGGCCGCGTGATCCTGCTGCGCCTGACCGACGAAGGCTCGGCGATCCTGCGCGACTGCGAACGGGTGCTGCGCCCGCTCGAGCGCCGGATGCTCGGCGACGACGTGACCACCGACGAAGTCGCACAGGTTCAGCACACGCTCGAACTGTTCGTGCGCAACCTGCGCGACTGAGCGTCCGTCCCTTTCGGCACATTGCGCGTTCCGCGCGGCCGTGTCAGGTGCGGTTTCCGCGCGCCTTGCGGGTTAACACCGGCGCTCCGCACACTTGAAATATCAGGTTACCTGTTATTAAATCGTCCCGTCCCGTGAAGGGATGACGATCCGCACGGCCCGTTGCCGAGCGGATTTTATTTCGGACACTGAATCAGGTTGCCTGATATTTTGTGGTACGTGATCCGATCATGAAAAATGACCCCGCGCATGCATTCGGGCATGTCGCGCAAGTCAAGGCTTGGAGACGAAATGGATACTACCGTTGCCGCAAGGCCGGCCGTCGCGACGACGCTCGGTCTGTGTTTCGCGATCGCGCTGCTGGAGGGGCTCGACCTGCAGTCGGTGGGCGTGGCCGCGCCGCGCATGGCGCATGAATTCGGGTTGACGGTGTCCCAGATGGGGCTCGCGTTCAGCGCAGGCACGTTCGGCCTGCTGCCGGGCGCGATGCTCGGCGGCTGGCTCGCCGACCGCGTTGGCCGCAAACGGGTGCTGATCGCGTCGGTCTGCCTGTTCGGACTGCTGTCGATCGCGACCGCGCAGGTGTCGACCTTCGCGATGCTGGTCGTGGTGCGCGCGCTGACCGGACTCGGGCTCGGCGGCGCGATGCCCAACCTGATCGCGCTGTCTTCCGAAGCCGTCGACGCACGCTCGCGCAGCAGCGCGGTGGCCGTGATGTATTGCGGCATTCCGTTCGGCGGCATGATCGCGTCGCTGATCGGCGTGCTGCTGGCCGGCGACACCGAATGGCGGCACATCTTCTACGTCGGCGGCGTCGGGCCGCTGCTGCTCGCTCCGCTGTTGCTCGTCCTGCTGCCGGAATCGCGCGCATTCCTCGACGTCAGCGCGTCGGGCGCCGCGCGTCCGGGCGTCGCGCACACGCTGTTCGGCGGCGCGCGCACGGGCACCACGCTCGCGCTGTGGCTCAGCTATTTCTGCACGCTGATCGTGCTGTATTTCCTGCTGAACTGGCTGCCGTCGCTGATGGCGGCGAAGGGGCTCGCGCGCAGCCAGGCCGGGATCGTGCAGATCTTCTTCAACATCGGCAGCGGCCTCGGCGTGCTCGGCATCGGCATGTCGATGGACCGGATGAAGCCGTCGCGGGTCGTCGTCGGGATGTATGCGGGGATCGTGCTGTCGCTTGCCGCGCTGGCGGTCGCGCCGGGGCTGGCCTGGCTGTCCGTCGCGGCATTCGCGGCAGGGATGTTCGTCGTCGGCGGCCAGTCGGTGCTGTATGCGCTTGCCGCGATGTATTACCCGACCGCGATGCGCGGCACCGGCGTCGGCTCCGCGGTCGCCGTCGGCCGGCTCGGCTCCGTCGTCGGGCCGCTCGCGGCCGCGACGCTGCTGGCCGCCGGGCGCAGTGCGCCGATGGTGATCGGCGCGAGCATTCCCGTCACGCTGGTCGCCGCCGTCGCCGCGCTGGTGCTGATCCGGCGGCCGCAGGCACACGACTGAGTTCCGTTTCTTTCATCCACGAGCGCCGACAGAGCGCGATATCGACACAGGTCTGGAGACACCCACCATGAAGCACACCAAAGCCTTGCTGGCAGCCGGCGCATGCGCGCTGGCCGCGACCGGCGCGCATGCGCAATCGAGCGTGACGCTGTACGGGATCATCGACACGGGCGTCGAGTTCGTGTCGCACGCGAACGCGGCCGGCGACCACGTCGTGCGCATGCCGGCCGTGACGGGCGAACTGCCGTCGCGCTGGGGGCTGCGCGGCAGCGAGGATCTCGGCGGCGGCTATCAGGCGGTATTCACGCTGGAAAGCGGCTTCAACGTGCGCGGCGGCGATCTCGGCCAGGGCGGCCGGCTGTTCGGCCGGCAGGCATTCGTCGGGCTGAAGGGCGGTTTCGGCACGCTCGCGTTCGGCCGCCAGTACACGATGACCTACCTCGCGCTGCAGGGCGCGGACATCATCGGCCCCGACATCTACGGGCTCGGCTCGTTCGATGCGTACGTGCCGAACGGCCGCGCCGACAACGCGGTGACCTACCTCGGCACCTATCGCGGCGTGACGCTCGGCGCCGCGTATTCGTTCGGCCGCGACGGCGCGGGCACCGGCAACTCGCCGGGGCAGGGCACGTGCGCGGGGCAGGTGCCCGGCGACGCGGTCCAATGCCGCAACTGGTCGGTGATGCTCAAGTACGACAGCGCGAACTTCGGCGCGGCTGCGTCGTATGAAGAGCAGCGCGGCGGCACGGGCGCGGCTGCGAACTTCTTCGACGGCGTCGCGCCGGTCGCGTTCACGAGCCACGCCGGCAAGGATGCGCGCGTGCACGTGAGCGCGTATGCGCAGGCGGCCGGCGCGAAGATCGGCGCGGGCTGGATCGGTCGGCGCGTGTCGACCGGGTCGCCGGCCGCGCCCGGCGCGCATTCCGACCTGTTCTTCGTCGGCGCGTCGTATGCGGTGAAGCCCGATTTCGTCGTCGACGGCGAAGGCTACCGGATCGTCAATACCGCGCACGACACGCGCGCGACGATGGCGACGCTGCGCGCGACCTATCTGCTGAGCAAGCGCACGGCCGTCTATGCGCAATCGTCGTATCTGTGGAACAGCGCGCATGCACGCTACGCGGTCAGCGGCGGCGGGCCCGGCACGACGCCCGGCGAAGGGATGGGGCAGCTCGGCGCGATGGTCGGCGTGCGGCACATGTTCTGATTCACCGGCGTGACGAACCCAACGGGAGTTATCTTGAACAGGAAATCTGCATTCCTCTGTATCGCGCCGCTCTCCGCTGCGGCCGTGCTCGCCGGTTGCGGCGGCGACGATTCGGTCAGCTCCGCGCCGACGCACCTGAGCGCCGCGACGCCGGCCGCGATGGCGCAGACCTGCGACGCGCTCGCCGCGAAACTCGCGTATGCGAACACGTCGTTCACGTCGGTGACGACCGCGGCCGCCGGCGCGCTGACGGTGGCCGGCAAGCCGGTCGCCGAGCACTGCGTGATCGCAGGGAAGATGAACGAGCGCGTGAGCGCGGTGGACGGCAACACCTATGCGATCGGCTTCGAGATGCGTTTGCCGAAAGCGTGGAACGGCCGCTTCTTCTACCAGGCGAACGGCGGGCTCGACGGCAGCGTCGTCACCGCAACCGGCGCGATCGGCGGCGGCGGGCCGCTGACCAATGCGCTGAACCAGGGCTTCGCGGTGATCAGCTCGGATTCCGGGCACAGCGCCGCGCAGAATCCGCTGTTCGGCCTCGACCCGCAGGCGCGGCTCGACTATGGCTACGGCGCGGTCGATGCGCTCACGCCGATGGCGAAGCAGGTGATCCGGCTCGCTTATGGCAAGGCGCCCGATCGCAGCTATTTCGGCGGGTGCTCGAACGGCGGCCGTCACGCGATGGTCACGGCCGTGCGCAATCCGGCCGACTACGACGGCATCATCGCCGGCGATCCGGGTTTCCATCTGCCGAAGGCGGCGATCGGCGAGATGTACGGCGCGCAGCAGTTCGCGAAGATCGCGTCGGCCACCGGCTCGAACGGGCTGCCGGACATCCGCAGCGGCTTCAACGATGCGGAGCGGCAGTTCGTCGGCGCGAAGATCCTCGAGAAATGCGATGCGCTCGACGGCGCGGCCGACGGGATGGTGCAGGACGTCGCCGCATGCCAGGCGCATTTCAGCGTCGATGCCGATATCCCGACCTGCGCGAACGGCACGCGCACCGGCGCCTGCCTGACGCCTGCGCAGAAAACCGCGCTGGAGAACGTGTTCGCGGGGGCGCGCAACAGCGCGGGCACGGCGCTGTACGCGAGCTTTCCGTACGATCCGGGCGTGGCCGCCGGCGGCTGGGCTGCATGGAAGCAGTCGAACTCGGTCACGCTCGATCCGGCAGCGATGGCATTCACGTTCATGACGCCGCCGAAAACCGCCGCGACGCTCGCGAACCTCGCCGGCTTCGCGCTCGGCTTCGACATGGACAACGATGCGCCGGCGATCTTCGCGACGAACGGCACGTACACGCAATCGTCGTGGTCGTTCATGACGCCGCCCGACGAGACGAACCTGTCCGCGCTGAAGGCGCGCGGCGCGAAGCTGATCGCCTATCACGGCACGGGCGACCCGGTGTTTTCGTTCAACGATACGCGCGACTGGTACGCGAAGGTCGCGCAGGCGAACGGCGGCGATGCGTCGGATTTCGCGCGCTTCTATCCGGTGCCGGGGATGAACCATTGCTCGGGCGGGCCGGCGACCGACCAGTTCGACATGCTGACGCCGCTCGTCGCGTGGGTCGAGCAGGGGCAGGCGCCTGCCGCGATCGTGGCCGCCGCGCGCGACACGACCAATGCGGTGCCGAACGCGGACGTGCCCACGTCGTGGGGCGCCGGACGCACGCGGCCGCTGTGTCCGTATCCGCAGGTCGCGCGCTACAACGGCTCGGGCGACGTGAATTCGGCCGCGAGCTTCAGTTGTCGTTGACGTAGCCGTCGATGGGAAGCGGCCGGCGCGTGCGGTCTCGCGCCGGCCGTTTCATTTCTGCAAGCGGGCGCTCACTCACTCGTCGGGATCGACCGGCACGTCGAGCCCGACCTTCACGCGGCTCATGCTCACGAGCGTCTTGAACCGTTTCACGTTGTTGTTCGAGAAGAACAGCTCGCGCGTGAGCGCGTTGTACTGATCCATGTTGCGCACTGCGAGGATCAGCACGAAATCCCATTCCCCCGTCACGTAGTAGCACTGCTGGATCTGCGGGCAGCGCTCGAACGCGCGCTTCATCGCGTCGAGCTGGTCGATCTGCTCGCTCTCGACTTCGACGTTCACGACGATCGTCAGCGGATGGTCGACCTTGTCCGGCGCGATCACGGCCGTGTAGCGCTCGATCACGCCGTCTTCCGCGAGACGCCGCAGGCGCCGGTTCACGGCGGCGGTCGACAGGTTGACGCGTGCGCCGAGTTCGGCCTGCGGCGTTTGCGCGTCGCGCTGGAGTTCCATCAGCAGCTTGCGGTCGAACGCATCGAGTGGGGTCGTCATGATGGCGCGTGAAACCTCGAAAGAATGAGAAATTTTTGCGTTGAAGCCGTCGATTTGGCGATTTTGTTGACCGGCTTGCGCAATATTATTTTTCCATCCGACGACGAGCGCAACCGGCGCTTGCCCGATCCGACCCACTCGACAGGCCGCCCGCGCGCGGTCCCGCTCAGGAACCTTCCGCCATGCTGATTGCCAACCCGCGCGCGTCGCGCACCGCCTACCCGAACGCGCTGCGCCGCGTGATGAACATCGCCTCGGCCGACGAAAGCGGCGCGTGGCTGGCGCACTGGCCGCTCGTCGGCCACGCGCGCACGCCGCTGCGCACGCTGCCCGACCTCGCCGCGCGGCTCGGCGTCGCGAGCGTCAGCGTGAAGGACGAGTCGTGCCGCTCGCCGCTCGGCAGCTTCAAGGCGCTCGGCGCGCCGATCGCGCTGGTGCGGCTCGTGAAGCGGCTGCGCCGCACGCAGGATCTCGATCCGCAAGGGCTCGTCACCGGCGCCTATGCGTCGGCGCTGGCCGACCTGACGGTGATCAGCGCGACCGACGGCAACCACGGCCGCGCGCTGGCCGCCGCCGCGCGCGCGATCGGCTGCGGGTGTGTGATCGTGCTGCACGCGAACGTCGACGCCGAGCGCGAACGCGCGATCTCGGCGTACGGCGCGCGGATCGTGCGTATCGCGGGGAACTACGACGAGTCGGTCGTCTGCGCCGCGCAGCTCGCGCAGGCGAACGGCTGGTACGTCGTGTCGGATACGTCGTACGACGGCTACGAAGCGATTCCGCGCGATGTGATGCAGGGCTATGGCGTGATCGCCGCCGAAGCGGCCGCGCAGGCGGCAGAGGAGGACGGGCGGCCGTTCACGCACGTGTTCCTGCAGGGCGGCGTGGGCGGCCTCGCCGCGGGCGTCGCGAGCTATCTCTGGGAGCGCGACGGCGTGCAGCGGCCGCGCTTCGTCGTCGTCGAGCCGCGCCAGGCCGATTGCCTGTACCAGAGCGCGCTGGCGGGGCGCGCGACGAGGGCGACCGGCAGCGTCGATTCGGTGATGGCCGGGCTCGCGTGCGGCGAGGCGTCGCCGCTCGCGTGGGATTTCCTCGAGATGTGCATCGACCACTTCATGCTGATCGACGACGAAGACGCGGTGCACGCGATGCGCGGCCTCGCGGCCGGCAGCGAGCGCGACGTGCCGCTCGTCGCCGGCGAATCGGGCGCGGCCGGCGTCGCGGGGCTGGCGGTGCTGATGCGCGACCCGGCGCTCGCGCGGCAGGTCGGGCTCGACGCGAACGCGCGCGTGCTGGCGATCAATACGGAAGGCGCGACGGCGCCGTCCGTGTACCGGAACTGCGTCGGCGAGACGGCCGACGCGGTGCTCGCACGGCAGCGCGACTGGCTGAGCCGCGCGGCGGTGGCTGCCTGAACGACATGACGACCGACGAGGCGAATGCAATGGACCCAATGGACCCAACCGACGCAAGCGAAGAAAGCACGCTCCAGGGGCGACTGAAGACCTGGCGCCGCCATCTGCACCAGTATCCCGAGACGGGTTTCGAAGAAGTGAACACGTCGGACTACGTCGCGCGCATCCTGACGACGCTCGGGCTCGACGTGCATCGCGGGATCGGCGGCACGGGGCTCGTCGCGAACCTGACGGCCGGCACCGGCGCGCGCGCGATCGGCATCCGTGCGGACATGGACGCGCTGAACATCGCCGAGCACGCGCCGGGCCGCGAACATGCATCGCGCACGCCGGGCAAGATGCATGCGTGCGGGCACGACGGCCACATGTCGATGGTGCTCGGCGCCGCGCAGCTGCTGGCCGAGCGCAAGGATTTCGACGGCACGGTGCGCTTCATTTTCCAGCCGGCGGAAGAGCATGGCCGCGGCGCGAAGGCGATGATGGCCGACGGTTTGTTCGAGCGCTTTCCGGTCGATGCGATCTTCGGCGCGCACAACATGCCGGGCATGCGTGCAGGCACGTTCTCGACGCGCGCGGGCGGCATCATGGCGAGCGAGGACAATTTCGTAATCCGGATCAATGGGCGCGGCACGCATGCCGCGCGGCCGCACATGGGCATCGATCCGATCGTGATCGGCTCGCAGATCGTGCTCGCGCTGCAGACGATCGTGTCGCGCAATCTCGACCCGGGCCAGCAGTCCGTGATCTCGTGCACGGAATTCATCACCGACGGGCTGCGCAACGTGCTGCCGTCGACCGTGACGATCAAGGGCGACACGCGCAGCTATTCGCGCGATGTGCAGGCGTTGCTGGAAACGCGGATGCGCGAGATCAGCGAAGGGATCTGCCGCACGCACGGCGCGACCTGCACGTTCGAGTACACGCACGAGTTCGCGCCGACGGTGAATTCGCCGGAATGGGTCGACACGGCTGTGCAGGCCGCCGCGCAGATTGCCGGCGCCGACGCGGTGAACGCCGACGTGCAGCCGATGATGATCTCGGAGGATTTCGGCGCGTTCCTGCAGGCGGTGCCGGGCAATTTCGTGTTCATCGGCAACGGCGAAGCGGCCGGGCAGGGCGGCGTGCCGCTGCACAACGCGACGTACGATTTCAACGACGCGATCTTGCCGGTCGGCGCGCGGTATTTCGCGGAAGTGGCGCGGCGCGCGTTGAAGGCGGACTAACGGAACCAACGGGCGAGGCGGTACGGCGCGCGCCGTACCGTGCGTCAGCCCCTCACACCAGTTCGCCGAGGCACGCGTCGAACTGCGCGACGAGCCGGTCGACATCGTCGGCCGTCGTCTGCGGACACACGAGCATCATGTTGTGGAACGGCGTGATCAGCACGCCGCGATTCAACAGGTACAGGTGCACGATGTGTTCGAGTTCGCTGTCGAGTTGCGCGCCGGCCAGCGTGCCGTTGCGCGGCGGCACGGGCGCGAACTGGAATTCGGTGCGCGCGCCGATGCGCGTCACGCACCACGGCAGCCCGTGTTTCGCGATCGCCTGTTCGAGCCCCGTCGCCAGCCGCGCGGCGAGTTCGAACATGTGCGCATACGCGGCGTCGGTCGCGACGTCGGCCAGCGTCGCGCGCATCGCATGCATCGCGAGCATGTTCGCGGTGAGCGTCGTGCCGATGCCCGAATGGCCGGGCGGTGCGTTCAGCTTCGCCTGCTTCGCGCGTTCGGCGAATTCGGCGCTGAAACCGTACACCGCGCACGGCACGCCGCCCGCGATCGGCTTGCCGACCACCAGCATGTCCGGTTCGAGATCGTGCGCGACCGCGTAGCCGCCGGGGCCGCTGCTGATCGTGTGCGTCTCGTCGATCACGAGCAGCGTGCCGTGGCGGCGCGTCAGTTCGCGAGCGGCCTCCCAGAAGCCCGGGTCGGGCAGCACCATCCCGATGTTCGTCATCGCGGGCTCGGCGAGCACGCACGCGACATCGCCATGTTTCAGCGCGGCTTCGAGTGCGGCCAGGTCGTTGAATTCGACGACGCGCGTGTTCGCGAGCAGGTCGTAGGACTGCCCGAGCAGGCTGTCGCGCTGCACCGGGCGGCAGTCGACGAGATCGACGAACACGTCGTCGACCGTGCCGTGATAGCAGCCGTTGAACACGACGATCGTATTGCGGCCGGTGGCCGCGCGCGCCCAGCGCAGCACGAAGCGGTTCGCGTCGCTGGCGCTCAATGCGAATTGCCAGACCGGCAGCCTGAAGCGGCGTGCGAGTTCGCGCGATACCCATGCGGCGTCCTCGCTCGGCAGCATCGTCGTGTAGCCGCGCGTGGCCTGCTCGACGAGCGCGCGGGCGACCGGTTCCGGCGCATGGCCGAACATCGCGCCGGTATCGCCGAGGCAGAAGTCGACGTAGCGGTGGCCGTCGACGTCGGTGAACGTCGCGCCGCGCGCCTCCTTCACGTACAGCGAGAACGGTGTCGACCAGTCCTGCATCCAGTGCAACGGCACGCCGAACAGCAGGTGCTCGGACGCTTCCGCGGACAGCGCGCGGGAGACCGGCATGGCTTCGGTGAACGCTTGGCGCTCGCGATCGAACAGCGCGCGGGCGCGGATGAGGTCGACTCCGTGGCGGGAAGGCAAAGGCAGCTCCTGGGCTGTGAAGAAGGAGAAACGATAGCGCGGGCGGCAGGCGGCTGAACAGGGGCGGAATTACCGAGGCACGTCGGCGAGGGATTTTCCGGGCATGTCCTATTTGATTTCAAGATGGCACTGGTGAATGGAAACCGCAATGAACCGTGAAGGTTTCCATGGATGTCTAACGGATCTTTCGCGACCTATCGTTGTTGCATGCCGTGGCGCGACGGGTTCGCGCGAGCAGGCCGGTATTGGCCTGCGCGCGAATCCGGTACGTGGTTGCGATCGAATCCGGCTGACTCGATCGTGCGCGCATGCGGCAGGGCGCAGCGAAATCGACGGGGATATTGCGGGCTAATTTCGGGATAGTGGAATACCGGAATCGCCTGCAATGGGACGCGTTCGGGCGCCCGAATCCAACTCTCCAGAATGCGGGGCCGCACAATGAAAATCCGAACCCATCTCGCCACGCTCGTCGCCTGCGGTGCATTGGCCGGCATCGCGCACGCCGGCCCGACGTCGCCGCAAGCTGTCGTCAAGACAATCACGCTGACCGCGCATATCGGTGACAGCTTGTTCGCATCGAAGCCGAACGACACCGCGTACGACGTGGTCGAGCTGAATGCGATGGACGGCGCGCAGCAGACGTTCGCGGCGACGCTGCCGATCCGCATGCGCACGACGAATCCCGATATCAACGTCACGGTGCTGCAGCCGCTGCGGCTGTCGAACGGCCGCGACGACATGGTCAACGCGAAGGTCGTGCTGATGATGGCGGGCGCGGGCACGGCGGATATCGTGCCCGGTGCCGCTTGCCCGCTCACGCTGGTGAGCCGCGGACACGACGGATTCGACGGCTACGACGAAACCCGCAACGTGAAGATCAGCGCGCAAGCGCCGGCCGCCGGTGACGCGGTGTCGCCGAACCGGCACTATCGCGGCGACCTCGTGCTGGTGTTCGAGGCGGCTGCTTCAGCAGGGCGCGAGCCGGCGACGGGGGCCGTCGCGTCGGCTGGCGAGTAGGAAGTCGCCCCGGCGGAGAGCTTCCGCCGGGGATTTCTAGTTGAAGTTTTTGCGCATAAACATACGACAACACATCTCTAGAGATGCGTTTTTCAAATGTGAGTGTGCGCACACGTTCGCGGCACTGAGACAGTAAAAACGGGGTGGACGGCAAATACGTGCCCTGTTTGAATTGCGTCCAGACTGAGCGATGTAGTACGACGACGTATGAATAACCATCCGCCGTCCCGGCGCATCGATATCCCTACGCTGAAGGAATGCCTACCGCCGCCGTTCGTCTAAGTCCGTCCTGTCGCTCTCGTCGAAGCGGGTGTCGCGCCGTGCCTTCATCGGTCGGACCGGCGCATGATGCGGTGCGCCCGCGCCCACCCATCGTGCAGACCGTGATGAACCAGGTCGTGAAGGCGAGCAACGCGAGGCTGAACGGCGTGACCGCGTCGTGTGTCCAGGCGATCGTCGCGCAGGGGCCCATTGCGTTCGACTGCAACGGCACGCTGCCGATCACGTCGCCGGGCAGGTGGTCAACACGACGATCACCGACAAGCGGTGAAGCAATGAGGTGCGGGAGGAAGGGTGTTCGCGTGCGGGGTGGCCGCTCGATGCACGCGAACGCGACGGCACAGGCAAAAGCAAAAGCGAGCGAACGTGAACGCGTTACGCGAGCGTCTTCACCATGTGGTGCTCGTCGTAGAACTTGCCGTCGACGAACAGCGAGCGCGGCTCCGTGCCGAACCGCACGAATCCCTGCGACGCATACAGGCGCTCCGCGGTGCCGTTCGCTGCGTTTACGCACAGCATCAGCTGCTTGCAGGCCCACGCTTGCGCGGCATGCCCGGTCGCGCTTTCGAGCAGCGCCTGCGCGATGCCTCGCCCGCGATACGCGGGATCGACGAACACGCCCCAGATCGTCGCCTTGTGCGCGATCTTCACGCGTGCATCGCGGCGCACGCCGGTGATGCCGACGAGCGTGTCGCCGTCGAACGCGCCGAACACCGCGCGCTCGTGGGTCGGCGTGATGCGCGTTGCGAATTCGTCGACCGGCACCTGGGATTCCTCGTCGAGCGTCGGCAGGAAGGACGTGGGGGCGGTGTCGACCGCACGCAGGCGAACGGTCTGGAAACGGGCGGCGTCGGCCGCATCGAGCAGGCGGGTCGTGATCGTCATCGGCTGGATTCCGGTTGAAGGTCGTGCATGCCGGCGCGCGCCGCTGCGGCCGCGCGATGCATCGCGCCTATCCTAATCGGAATCCGGATCACGCGTGGTCGCGTTCGGCGCGTGGCGCCGGCCTCAAGGAAGGGATGACGTGAAGCGCGCGACGTCGTGGCGAATCCGCGCACGACGTCGAACGTGCAGCGTGCGCGCGATCAGGTCACGCGCACGCAACGGGCATCGATCAATACCGCGACAGCTGATTGCCGTTGATCTGCACACGGTCGCCCGGACGCAGGTTGCCCGGCGACTGCACGTCGAACGAGCGCATCGAGCCGTCGCTGACCTGCACGTCGATCCGGTAGCTGCTCGGGCCTTGCGCGGCGCCCATCTGCTGGCCGATCTGGTTGCCCGCGACCGCACCGCCGAGCGCGCCGATCACGGTTGCCGCATCGCGGCCATGGCCGCGGCCGAACTGGTTGCCCACCAGGCCGCCGACCAGCGCACCGACGACGGTGCCGGCCACGCCCGACGGGCCGACCGAGCCGTTGACCGGCTGGATGTTCGACACGGTGCCGTACTGCGTGCCGTACGGGGTCGCGTATTGCTGTTGCTGATTGCCGTACTGGTCATACGGTTGCGATCCGTACTGCGGCTGGTTGCCGTATTGATCGTACGGCTGCGGCGCCTGATTCGGGTATGCGGGCTGCTGCTGCACGTAGCCCGGTTGCGAATACGCGGGCGTCGCGTATTGCTGCTGCTGCGGATAGCCCGGCTGCGCGCCGTAGTAGCCGGGCGCGACACAGGCGGTCAGCGGAAGCGCCGCCACGGCGACGAGCGAGGCGAACAGAACGGTCTTCGTGGAAGGCATGCGCATCATGGTATTTCCTGCATCGGCAACGTGTCCGCCGATGGATTCCCGTCAAGGGTGGCGAACTCGGCGTGAGTATAAGGAATGGCCGGATGCGCGTCCGGTGCGGCCGGGTAACAACGTGTAAAGTCTGTTGCCGCGTAAATCGCCGCGCGGACGGGCCGTTCCAGCCATGCCCGGCAAGGGCGCGCGGCGGTTGCCGGCCAGCCGTGTGACGGTGACGCGGCCCACGTGTTTCAGGCGGCATTGCCGTCCTCTCCCCGGCGATCGAGCCCCGTCGTCGCGCCAGGCCCGGCGGGCATGTGCGCCGCGCATCGCGAAATCGAATGCACGGCATCGCGACATTTAATTGGCCTCGGGCGGCAGCGTCCGATATCGTGGCCGGATTCCCTGCCAACGGTCGCGCCGCGCCGGCTGCGGTTCCTTCCCCTGTCCGCGCCGGCATCGCGCAGCGACTGCCCTACATGCCAAGCCATGACTGAACGACTCTTCATCAACGCCGTCGATGCCGGCGGCCAGCCCGTCCACCTCGTCGTCCGTGACGGCCGCTTCGCCGCGATCGGCGCCGATTGCGCAGCCGCGCCCGGCGCGCAGACGATCGACCTTGGCGGCCGTGTCGTGCTGCCCGGTTTCGTCGACGGCCACATCCACCTCGACAAGAGCTTCGTCGGCGATCGCTGGGTGCCGCACGAATCGGCAGGCTCGCTGCGCGAGCGGCTCGCGGTCGAGAAGCGCCAGCTCGCCGCCGCGCCGCCGATCGTCGAGCGTGCGAACGCGCTGATCGCGCAGGCCGCCGCGTTCGGCACGATCGCGATGCGCAGCCACGTCGACGTCGATGCGACGACGGGTTTGTCGAACCTGCAGGCCGTGATGGCCGCGCGCGAACAATGGCGCGGGATCGTCGACATCGAACTGGTCGCGTTTCCGCAGGCCGGCGTCGTGACGTGCCCGGGCACCGCCGAGATTCTCGATGCAGCCGTGCGCGAAGGCGCGGACGTGGTCGGCGGGATCGACCCGACGACGCTGGACGGCGATGCGGACGGCCAGCTCGACATCGTGTTCGGCATCGCCGAGAAGCGCGGCGCGAAGATCGACATCCACCTGCACGAGCCGGGCGAAACCGGCATCGCGCAACTGCTGCGGATCGCGGCGCGCACGCGTGCGGCCGGGCTCGGCGGCCGTGTGAACGTGAGCCATGCGTATGCGCTCGGCCAGGTGAGCGATGACGACGTGCAGCGCACCGCGGCGGCACTCGCCGAAGCCGGCGTGTCGATCCTGACGAATGCGCCGGGCGATTGCGCGTTCCCGCCGGTACGGCAACTGCGCGACGCGGGCGTGCACGTGTTCGCGGGCAACGACAACATTCGCGATGCATGGTGGCCGTACGGCAACGGCGACATGCTGCAGCGCGCGATGCTGGTCGGCTACCGGTCGGGCTTCTACACCGACGAAGCGCTCGCCATCGCCCTCGACATGGCGACGCATGCCGGCGCACGCGCGATCGGCAAGGAACGCTACGGCATCGCGGTCGGCTGCGACGCGAGCTTCGTCGCGGTGCGTGCGCCGAACGCGGCGGCTGCCGTCGCGGGCGTGCCGGCCGAGCGCTGGGTATTCCGTCGCGGCGAAAGCGATACGGGTGCGCCGTTCGCGCCGTCGCTGCGCTTCACGCGCTGATCCACCGACCGGCGGCGCGGCATGCGCCGTGCGCGCTTCGCACTGACCGTCCCCATCGGAACCGACATGACGAACCTGCTGATCCGCAACGTCCGCACGAGCGCCGATACTGCGCTCGACCTCCTGATCGAAGGCGACCGCATCGCGCGTGTCGGCCCGTCGCTCGACGCGCCCGCCGGCTGCACGATCGAGGACGGCGCGGGCGCGCTTGCACTGCCTGGCCTCGTCGAAGGCCACACGCACCTCGACAAGACGCACTGGGGGATGCCGTGGTATCGCAACCAGGTCGGGCCGCGCCTCGTCGACCGCATCGAGAACGAGCGTCACTATCGCGCGACCAGCGGCCACGACGCGGGCGCCGCATCGCTCGCGCTCGCACGCGCATTCCTCGCGGCCGGCACGACGCGCATCCGCACGCACGTCGACGTCGATACCGAAGCCGGGCTGCGCCATCTGCACGGCGTGCTCGCGACGCGCGAGACGCTGCGCGGGCAGGTCGAAATCCAGATCGTCGCGTTTCCGCAATCGGGCGTGCTCAAGCGGCCGGGCACCGATGCGCTGCTGTCCGACGCGCTCGGCGCGGGAGCCGACCTGCTCGGCGGGCTCGACCCGTGCGCGATCGAAGGCGATCCGGTCAAGGCGGTGGACGTGCTGTTCGCGATCGCCGAGCGCCACGGCTGCGGGCTCGACATCCACCTGCACGAGCGCGCGTCGATGGGCGCGTACTCGCTCGACCTGATCCTGCAGCGCACGGCCGCGCTCGGCATGCAGGGGAAGGTCACGATCAGCCACGGCTTCTGTCTCGGCGATATCGCCGAACGCGAGCGCGACGCGCTGCTCGCGCAGATGGCCGAACTCGGCGTGGCGATCGTCACGACCGCGCCGGCGGCGGTGCCGGTGCCGCCGGTGGCAGCATGCCGCGCGGCCGGCGTGACCGTGATCGGCGGCAACGACGGCGTGCGCGATACGTGGACGCCGTACGGCTCGCCCGACATGCTCGAACGCGCGATGCTGATCGGCATGCGCAACGACTTCCGCCGCGACGATGCGCTCGAAGTCGCGCTCGACTGCGTGACCCACAGCGCGGCGCGCGGTTGCGGTTTCACGGCTTACGGGCTGGAGCCGGGCAGCCGTGCGGACGTCGTGCTCGTCGATGCGCTGACCTTCGCCGAAGCCGTCGTCGCGCGGCCGGCGCGGCGTCTCGTCGTGTCGTCGGGGAGGATCGTCGCGCGCAACGGCGCACTGGTCTGAGCGCGGCATCGCCCCGGTATGATCCGGTTTTCAGCCGGATTTCCGGGGAGACGACGATGCGACGCACGACAGCGGCACGGGCCGCACGATGGATGGCGACGGCCCTGTTCGCCGTGACGGCCGCGCATGCGGTGGCGGCCGGCACGGCCGACACGCAGCAGGAAGCGAACCGGCGCGCGGTGCTCGCGTTCTACGAGAAAGGCCTGAACGAGAAGGACGCCGACGCCGCGCTCGCGTATGTCGGCGATCGCTACGTGCAGCACAACCCGAACGCGGCCGACGGCCGCGACGGCTTTCGCAAGTTCGTCGCCTTTCTGCGCGACAAATATCCGCAGTCGCACAGCGAGATCAAGCGCTCGTTCGTCGACGGCGACTACGTGATCCTGCACGTGCACGCGGTGCGTGAACCCGGCACACGCGGCAGCGCGATCATGGACATCTTCAAGCTGGAAAACGGCAAGATCGTCGAGCACTGGGACGTCAACCAGCCGGTGCCCGAGCAGGCCGCGAACGGCAACACGATGTTCTGATGCGCGCGGGGCGCAGCACGCCTCGTTCCGTTCTCCGTTTCGTGCTGCCGAATGAAACCCGCTTCGCTGTTGCCTACTGACGCTCGAGCTCCAGCATCGCCGCCAGCGTCTTCGTCAGCTCGCTGACCATCGGGTCGGCCGTCGGCCGGTGCAGGATCGCGATGTCCATGTGCTCGATCGGCGCGAAACCCTGCTTCGCGGTCAGCACGACGTGCTCGTCCGTGACCACGCGCGCGGGCAGCACGCTGATGCCGAGCCCGTCCGCGACGGCCGCCTGGATGCCGCTCAGGCTCGACGTCGTGAAGCTGATCCGCCAGCGGCGGCCGCGCTCCTCGATTGCCTTGATCATGTCGTCGCGGTAAAGCCCGCGCGGCGGAAACACGACGATCGGCACCGGGTCGAGATCGATCGACGGATGCTTCGCGCTGTCGATCCAGCGCAGTTTCTCGGGCCAGCGCGCGACGGCCTCGCGGCTGTCGCGCCGCTGCTTGATCAAGACGAGATCGAGTTCGCCGCGATCGTAGGCGGCGCTGATGTCGCGGCTCAGCCCGCACGTCACTTCGAGCTTGACCTGCGGATGCTCGCGCTTGAATGCGGCGAGCGCATGCGTCGTGCGGCCCGCTGCGAAATCGTCGGGCACGCCGAGCCGGATCGTCAGCGCGACCGTCGCGCCCGACAGCGCTTCCAGCATTTCGTCGTTCAGCGCGAGCATGCGCCGCGCATAGCTGAGCACCGTCACGCCCGCGTCGGTCGGCCGGACGTCGCGCGTGCCGCGGTCGAGCAGGCGGTGGCCGGCGATTTCCTCGAGCCGGCGCACCTTCTGGCTGACCGTCGACTGCGTCGAATGCAGGCGCGCGGAGGCCGTCGTGAAGCTGCCGCAGTCGGCGACCATCACGAGTGCACGCAACAGGTCGAGGTCGAACAGGGGTCTATTCATTTCTGCACTTTTGCGGATTCGAGCATTTTATTTTCAAATGCGTGCGACGACTTTTAACATGACCGGAGGCTGCGAACAATCGCGGTTTCGCCGGACTGGGCGGGGCGTTTTCGCAGCGGCTTTGAAGCGTCTGACGCATCGTATTGACCGCGCATCGGCGAGCGTGGGCATGTCGATACGGCGCGCACGCTGATCGACGCGGGCGTGAACCTGCTCGGCTGGACCGCGCAGCTGGAGGCGATCAGGCTCGGCGACGGCAGCGAGCGTTATGTGCGGATCGTGAAGTTGCTCGTCGACGGGCACGCGAACGTCGATCTGCCCGATTCGAACGGTGTGACGCCGCTGCGGCATGCACAGCAGCGTGGGTGCGGCGCGATCGAGCGGGTGCTGGTGGCGGCGGTGGCGCGGTGGGGTTTAGCGGGGGCAGCAAGGCGCTGCGGTCAGACCCATACTTTCCGGTAGAGGTGCAGCGCCTGTGACCATGCGGCAAGGTTTTTCCAGATGGACCGCAGTGGGATGCCAGAGCGTTGCGCAGCTTCCTCGGCTGCCTGCACGACGACGGGTAGCGGAACCTCGTCGAGCATGACGGCGAACTGCGATTCATATCCTGCCGGGATGTGCCCGGTGGCCAATGCGTCGACCAGTCGCAGCTCGGTCAATTCACCTTTGTAGCTGACGTTCGCACTCACGACGGCTTTGTGGAGGCCCCTTTGAGCGGGCCGCGCACGGGTCACGAGGTCGATGCCGAGCAATGCGAGCAACGGAATCAGCTTGTTGATGCCGAGATCGTTGAGCTTACCCGTTTCGAGCTGGTTGACGGTGAGGCGAGACAGCCCGGCGAGCCTGGCCAGTCGGGCCTGTGTGAGGTCAAGTTCGGCACGCCGTTTCGCGATGGCCTGACCGATTTCATAAAGTTGCATGAAGACCTTCCAACAATGGCCGAGGGTTCTCGAGTGTAAGATATATCTTACATTTCAGGGTGGGTTATCGCATGCCATCGGCAACGAGTTGCGTCGGCGGGGCGCCCTTGCTTTATCATTCTCCTTACCTTAAAGTAAGGAATCAAGGAGGTGCCATCATGACGGCAGCAACGATCACTTCGAAGGGCCAGGTCACGATCCCCGTGGACGTGCGCAATCAGCTTGGCTTGCAGTCTGGCGACCGGATCGAATTCAGTTTCAACGAGACAACCGGCCGGTATGAAGTCATTCCGGCCACGCGCTCGCTTGCGTCGCTCAAGGGCATCGTGAAGAAGCCCCTGAAACCTGTGTCGATCGAGGACATGAATCGGGCCATCGCCGAGCAGGGAGCATCCGGGCGATGATCGGACTGGATACGAATGTGCTGGTTCGCTATTTCGCTCAGGATGACGTCGTGCAATCGAAGAGGGCGACGGCGCTGATGGAGTCCCTGTCGGCCGAGCGGCCGGGGTATATTTCACAGGTGGCCCTGGTCGAGGTCGTGTGGGTGCTCGGGCGCTGCTACGGCGTCGAGCGCGAGCAGATGAAGGACATCATCGACTCGATGATCGGCACCAAGGAACTCGTGGTTGAAGGCGCCGATACGGTGCGAAAGGCGCTTCGTGTTTTCGCGGCATCCGCGAAGGCGGACTTCTCGGACTGCCTGATCGAGCGCTCGGGGTTTGCGGCCGAGTGCGAGTACACAGCTACATTCGACGTGACGGCCTCGAAGGTCGCCGGGATGCGGTTGATCAAGTAGTTATCGCCCTGGCCGAAAAGCCGCCACATGGGACGGCCGCGCGGAGCGATTCGCGATGCGGTATAGGTCGCAATGTCGATATCGCGCTGGGCGCACCTTCGCGCCGATCATCCGTACAAATATCGCCACTCCACGGAAATCCGAAAAAAGCCCTCTTTGGCGAGCGTGCTTCGTGCAGGGTAAACACCCCAAAACCCCCGCAGTAGTGCTATAGATCAAGCTCCGTCCCACCCCTCCGATACCTCCTTACCCTCGGTTCACGCCACCCGGTGCGCTCCTGCTTGCGCTCGAAAATTAAGCAGTCTAGACTGCATCGCAGTTTCATCGAAGTCCCCCGTCTTTCGCGCCCCGCGCCGGCATCCCGGCGCGGCGCCTCCACCGGACGCCGGCGTCGCCCGCCGCGTCGAGACTTTCAAGGACACGCCATGAACCGCACTGCAAAGCTCCTCGTTTCCGCGCTGGCGTTCGCGCCGCTCGTGTCGTTCGCGCAGGACACGTCGACGATCCGCTGGGGTATCGACCCCACGTATCCGCCGTTCGAGGCGAAACAGCCCGACGGCTCGCTCGCCGGCTTCGACATCGACCTGCGCAATGCGATCTGCGAGCAGCTGCATGCGAAATGCGTGTGGGTCGAGCAGGGCTTCGACGGGATGATTCCGGCGCTGCGTGCGCGCAAGTTCGACGTGATCATGTCCGCGATGACGGCCACCGACGAGCGGCTCAAGCAGATCGACTTCTCGAACAAGCTGTATGCGTCGCCGGGCGCGCTCGTCGCGCCGGCCGGCTCGAAACTGCTGCCGACCGCCGCGTCGCTCGCGGGCAAGCGCATCGGGATCGACCAGGGCACGACGCAGGAGGCCTACGCGAAGGCCGAATGGGCGACCAAGGGCGTGACGATCGTCTCGTACCAGAACCAGGACCAGGTGTACCAGGATCTCGTCAACGGCCGCCTCGACGCGACCTTCCAGGACAAGACACAGGCCGGCTACTCGTTCCTGAAGACGCCGCGCGGCAAGGACTATGCGTTCGCAGGCCCCGACGTGACCGACGTGCGGATCACCGGCTACGGCGTCGCGATGGGCGTGCGCAAGGGCGACGCCGACATGAAGAAGCGGCTGAACGACGCGATCGTCGCGATCCGCGCGAACGGCACGTACCAGAAGATCGCCGCGAAGTACTTCGACTTCGACATCTACGGCGCGAAGCAGCAGCTGACTTCTGCACCGTGACTCCGTGATTCCGTGACTCATTCCATCGACAGGCACACCATGACGAGTATCCAGGACCGCGTCGCGCAAGCCGTGACGCCCGAACTGATCGCCGCGTTCCGCGAAGAAGGGGCGGTCTGCATCAAGGGCATCTTTTCGCCCGACGAAGTGGCCGCGCTGCGGGCCGGCATCGACGCGAATCTCGCGCAGCCGAGCGAGCGCGCGAAAGTGGCGAGCCGGCCCGACGATCCCGGCTGGTTCTTCGAGGATTTCTGCAACTGGCAGCACAACGACGCGTATCGCGATTTCATCGTGCGCTCGCCGGCGCCGTCGGTCGCCGCCGCGCTGATGGGGACAGAGAGCGTGCGGCTGCATCACGACCACCTGCTCGTGAAGGAGCCCGGCACGCGGCAGCGCACGCCATGGCACCAAGACCAGCCGTACTACAACATCGAAGGCGACGACAACGTCAGCATGTGGATTCCGGTCGACCCGGTGCCGCTCGAATCGACGCTGGAATTCGTCGCGGGCTCGCATCGCGGGCCGTGGCTGATGCCGCGTACGTTCATGGACAAGGAAGCGAAGTGGTTCCCGGAGGGCAGCCTGGCCGACCTGCCCGACATCGAAGCCGACCGCGCGGCGTTCCCGATTCGCCACTGGGCGCTCGAGCCCGGCGACATGGTCTGCTTCCGAATGCTCACGCTGCATGCCTCGGGCGGCACGCAGAACCGCCGGCGCGCGTTCTCGATCCGCTTCGTCGGCGACGATATCCGCCACGCGCCGCGCCGCTGGAAGACGTCGCCCGAATTCCCCGGGCTCGCGGAGCAACTGGCCGACGGCGCGCCGCTCGACCACCCGCTGTTTCCGGTCGTATGGTCGCGTGGGGCGGGACAGGTTCGCGCGATCTGAACCACGCAGGTCACGAACGCGGCGGCCGTTTCAGCACGAAACGGCCGCCGTGCGCTTTGAGCGGGTGATAAAGGTCAGGTCGGGTGACGCCCCGCGCCCGGCTTGAAGCGCGAGCCGAGCCGGTAGCGGTTGCCCGGATGCAGGAAATGCACGAACGTGACCGGCAGCCCGTCCGTCCAGGTGCGGCGCGTGAGCGTGAGGCACGGCTCGTCGGCGCGCATGTCGAGCAGCCGCGCCTGCTCGACGGTCGGCAGCGACGCGTCGACGACGTGCTCGATTTCCAGTTCGTAGTGCGACACGTTGTTGAACAGGTATTCGGAGGGCGGCTCGGCCTGGAAATCCTGGTCGATGAAGCCGGGCGCGGCGGCCGGGTTCACGTAGCGGTCCTCGAGCTGGATCGGGCGGCCGTTCTCCTCGTGCACGCACACCACGTGAAAGACCGGTGTATTGACCGGCAGCCCGAATGCGGCCGCGACGTCGAACGACGCGGGCTCGCTCGACCGGCTCAGCACGCGACAGCGATATTCGTGCCCGCGTGCGCGGATTTCATCGCGGATATGCGCGATCATCAGCAGGTTCGACTGCGGCTTCACCTCGGCGACGAAGGTGCCGACGCCCGCGATGCGCTTCAGCACGCCTTCCTCGGTCAGCTCGCGCAGCGCGCGGTTGACCGTCATGCGCGCGACGCCGAACTGCGCGGCGAGATCGAGTTCCGACGGAATGCGGTCGCCGGGGCGCCAGTCGCCGGACTCGACGTTCTGGCGAACGAGCGTCTTGATCTGCTGGAACGGTGCGGTGGCCTTGGTGACCATCGGGGGTCCTTGCGCGAAGAAGTGACGAGGCTAGTCGTCGTGACTGACGATGACCAGGATCTCCGCCTGCGCGGCGCCGAGGCTGCGCGTGCGGTGCGGGATGAGTGCGTTGAAATAGACTGAATCGCCGGTCTTGAGTTGCACCGTCTCGTTCGGAAATTCGATTTCGACGCGCCCCTTGTGCACGAACAGGAATTCCTCGCCCTCGTGCTCGCGCAATGTCGACGCGACGAATTCGTGCGGCGGCTGCACGACGAACGGCAGCATCCTCTTCGGCGCGACGCCGGCCGCGATGCTTTCGAAGCGGTGCGCGTGGCGGTCGGCCGCCGCGCCCATCGCCGTGCGCTCGCCGGCGCGCGTGACCGTGATCAGCTCGCGGTTGTGGCTTTCCGAGAACAGCTGCTCGACGTCGACGTTCAGCGCCTTCGACAGCTTCAGCGCGACCGCGATCGACGGCACGCTCAGGCCGCGCTCGACCTTCGACAGGTAGCTCTTGGTGAGGCCCGTCTCGTCGGCCAGCACATCGAGCGTCCAGCCCTTCTGTTTTCTGAGCAGCTTCAGGCGAATCGTCATGGGGCGCCAGGTGTCCGTCGAAAAACCGATTGTAACGCATGACACAATGTGTCCTAGGGTGTATCGTGTGTCACGTGATCCCGAAAAACGGCCGCGGACGGCGCGGCAGACCCGATTCATTCAGGAGGCGAACATGGCGGAAACGCTGAACTTGACGAAGGAAGCGCTGGTCGCGCTGGCGGAGCGGCGGCTCGAGAACGAGGTGGGCGACAGCGGCTGGACCGCGCGGCAGAAGCTCGCGCTCACGTGCAGGATCCTGTTCGATGCCGGCCACGACTCGGGGCTGGCCGGGCAGATCACCTGCCGCGCGGGCGACGCCGGCACGTATTACACGCAGCGGCTCGGGCTCGGGTTCGACGAGATTTCGGCCGCGAACCTGTTGCACGTCAACGAGGATCTCGACGTGGTCGACGGCGAGGGCATTCCGAATCCGGCCAACCGGTTCCATACGTGGATCTATCGCGAGCGCCCGGATGTGAACTGCATCATCCATACGCATCCGGCGCATGTCGCGGCGCTGTCGATGCTCGAGCAGCCGCTCGTCGTGTCGCACATGGACACCTGCCCGCTGTACGACGATTGCGCGTTCCTGAAGGACTGGCCCGGCGTGCCGGTCGGCAACGAGGAGGGCGAGATCATCTCGAAGGCGCTGGGCAGCAAGCGCGCGATCCTGCTGTCGCATCACGGCCAGCTCGTGGTCGGCAAGACGATCGAGGAAGCGTGCATCCTCGCGCTGCTGATCGAGCGCGCCGCGAAGCTGCAACTGCTTGCGATGTCGGCCGGGGAGATCAAGCCGGTGCCGCCGGCGCTGGCGCGCGAAGCGCACGACTGGATCTCGAAGCCGAAGCGTGATGCGGTGACGTTCGACTATTACGCGCGCCGTGCGCTGCGTACGCATCGGGACTGCGTCGCCTGAACGCGCGTGTCGACCCGCGCGGTGCGCCGTGCCGCTGCTGCCGCCCGGCTGGCACAAGATGCCTGACAAGCGCCGGACGGAACGGCAGGTCGAAGGCTGGACGAAGCGGCTCGAAGGGTGACGGGCCGCGCCGCGGCTTACTGGGCCGGCAGGTTCCGCACGTCGGCGGTCGGCTCGGTGCCGAACGCGTCGCTCAGCGCATAGCCGATCAGTTGCCGTGCGGCTGCCGCGGGCGTCGCGAGCGCGCCGCTCGACTTCAACTCGTCGAACTTCTCGCGCATCGGGAAGTTGTCTTCGCTGGTCGAGCGGATCGTCGCCTGCATGCCCGTGTCGACGACACCGGGCGCGACGCTGCAGATCCGCAGCGTGCCGTTCGCGTCCAGCGCGACTGCGCGTGCATGATGATCGAGCGCGGCCTTGGTCGCGCAGTAGATGCTCCAGCCCGCGTATGCGTTGCGTGCTGCGCCGCTCGACACGTGCAGGATCCGGCATTCGGTCGTGGCCGTTGCCGCCTGCGCGAGCGCGGCCGACAGCATCAGCGGCGCAGCGACGTTCAGGCCGACCGCGCGCGCGACGATCGCAGGGTCTTGCGTGGCGAGCGTGCCGATCGGATCGACGATGCCTGCGTTGTTGAACAGCAGCACGAGCGACGCGCCGTCGACGAAGCGGCGCAGCGTGTCGCCGGCCAGCCAGGTTGCGACGGCCGCGGAGTCGGACAGATCGATCTCGACTTCGGAGAAGCGGTCGCCGGCTTGCGACGCGAGCGACGGATGACGGCTGCGCGACACGCCGAGCACGGCGACGCCTTCCAGCAACAGTTGTTCGGCGAGCGACGCGCCGAGGCCGCGCGTGTGTCCGGTGACGATGGCGCGTACGTGCGGCGCGGAAGAGGATGCAGTCATGACGGTGAACCGGTGAAGGGGTGAACGGTGTTGACGGGCGGCGTGCATGCGCGGCGGCAGCACGTTCAGGACGGGCGATGCGTGGCATCGGCGCGTGAAGACGGTCGCGCGCGGCGCCACGGATATCGGGGTGAACGCACATCGTAGCGCCAGCGTGCGCATCGCGCAAACGCCGGGGTATGCGCGTACGCGTCGCCGCGCGGCACTGCGCGGTATCGAGCGCGCCGACAGGTTGGACGAAAGCCCGCTGCGGCAAGTGCGCGCGCCGGCGCGGCGAGCGGTGCCGGGCTACCCGCCGCGAGCTATCATATGGCTCGCCCGTGCGCGATGCCGGACGGGCCGCGACCGTTTCCCTTCACCTGCTGCACGCTGCGAAGCTACTCATGAACACCACGCCGGACATGCCCACGCCACGCGCCCTGCGCGAACTCACGCCCCTTGAGGCTCGCATTCTCGGGGTGCTCGTCGAGAAGCAGCACACGGTGCCGGATACTTACCCGCTGTCGCTGAATGCGCTGACCGCGGGCTGCAACCAGAAAACCGCGCGCGCGCCGGTGATGAACGTCAGCGAGGACGAAGTCACGACCGCGCTCGACGGGCTGAAGCACCTGAGCCTCGTGATGGAGGGCAGCAGCAGCCGCGTGCCGCGTTTCGAGCACAACATGAACCGCGTGCTCGGCATCCCGAGCCAGGCGATCGCGCTGCTGACGATCCTGCTGCTGCGCGGCCCGCAGACGGCCGCCGAGTTGCGCCTGAACAGCGCACGCCTGCACGGCTTCGCGGATATCTCGTCGGTCGAGGCGTTCCTCGACGAGCTCGCGACGCGCGCGCAGGCGCTCGTCGTCCGGCTGCCGCGTGCGCCGGGGGCCCGCGAGAACCGCTGGATGCACCTGATGTGCGGCGAAGTGAACATCGCCGACTTCGCAAGCGCGGAGGCCGGTGGCGGCGCGGATTCGGTGCCGCCTTCCGAGTTCGAGGCGCTGAAGGCCGAGCAGAAGCGTCTCGCGGATGAAGTGGCACGGCTGAGTGCGCTGGTTCAGCGGATGGCGAGCGAACTTGGCATCGACGCCGACGCGCCGGGCGAAGCGTCTTGATGCCATGACGGCGGTGCATGCGCACCGCCGCGCTACTTCAGTTTCACACCCGGCACGAGATAGCGCGCACCACCCGATTTCAGGATCGGTGCGAGCGTCGCAAACGGCGCGTCGAGCTGCGGCCCGAGACAGGCGCCCGCCGCGTGGACGATCCCGGATACGACGAACGACAGCTTGCCGGGGGCATCGAGTTCAAACGCCAGATATTGAGGGAATACGTCGGCACACGACAGCGAGTTGCCTTCGCCGTCGGTCGCCTGGTTGCGCGGGGCCGCCCCGTCGCGCAGCCGCGTGATGAAATTCACTAGCGCGGGGCTTGTTGCCGATTCGCCGTCCTTGTCGGCCGTTGTCGTGTCGATCACGCGGTTCCAGTCGAGGTACGCGCCGCGCAGCAGGTCGAACGTGACCGGATCGTAGTGATTGTCCGGATACGCGCCGCCGCAGAACGTGCTGCCCGATTCCACGATGCTCAGCGCCGCGTTCGACAGCCACGTGACTGTCACTTGCTCGTCGTCGTAGCCGCCGAGTGTTCCTGCGGCCGGCCCGTCGTCGGTAAAGCGTGTCGACGCGCATTCAAGCGCCGCGAGATTCATCCGCCAGTGCCGCTGTTCGAGCAGATGGTTGACGCGTGCCATTACGGCCGGATCGGGGTGGCGGCTCAGCCGCGGATACGCGAACACCGTGCGCGAATCGCGCCACATCCGGTACGCGACCGTGCCATCGCCGATTTCGCGACCGGCCGGCCGTGCGTGTCCGGCCAGCTTCAGCGTGGCATATGGCGCATGCTTCATGTCGATGGCCGCGCCGCGGGCGATGCCGCTGCCGACCCCGCCCGCGGAGACCGCGGTAATCGCCTCGACCGGGCTGGGCGCGATTGCATCCGGATCGTATTCGGCCACGCGGCGCAACGTGAAGGTGCGCACCTTGCCCGAGCGGGCATCGGTCCAGCGGCCGCGATAACCATCCTTGTCCCGCGTGCCCTGCCAGGCTGCAGCGACATGATCGAAATCGGCGTGCTCGTGGAATGTCGATGAGTCGCGCGCATTGTCCGGCAATTGCGTACGCGCGAGCGGCTCAACCAGTTGCGCGGGTTTGCCGTGCAGTGGAATGTCGACGCCGAACTGTGCGTAGAAATAGCGGCCAGAGAGCGTGCCGTCCGCGGCCGGCAGCGTGTCGAGTTCCATCACGACGGTGCCAGCACCTTGCAACGTTCCTTCGTAGACCGTGCGCGGCGCGCCATCGGCGAAGCCCGCGTGCAGCGCGATCAGTACCACAGCCATCCGGATCGACGGGCGCATCACCAGCGGCACCCGGTTTGCTCGGACGCGTCGACATCCAGTGCGCGGCCGAACGAAGTCTTCTTGCCGGTGCGCGCGGAGGTGTAGGTCATCGAATAGATCATCGCGCCCTGGCTCGTCATTTCGTACCGCCCGTTGATCCTGCCGTCCACCAGTTCGACCCAGGTGGTCGTGTACTGGTGTGGGCGATCTTTCGCGAGCACTTCGTCCTCTTCATGTTCGATCACCAGAGGGAGCGCCGTTTTCGCGTTCGCGTACCGGACCATGCCTCCCGACCATTTGACCACATCGTCGTAGTAGGTACGCATCTCGAAGCGCACGGGTTTGTCGCCATCCGACCTGAAGCAAAATACTTCGGTGGAAACCGTGGCGAGTGCCGGCAACGAGATGCATAGCAGCAGCGCGGCGAGGAGTTTTTTCATGAGGATAGTTACCGATGACGAGCGATATTAACCGACACTGATCCGCGTCGCACCCGCATCGACGAGCCGGAACAGCAGATCCTCGACGGCCGTTTCGGGCGCGGAACCGAGATCTGCGTTGACGCGCCACCCGTGCTCCGTGCGAACCGGTTCCGACAGGTAATGCACGATGCCGTGCAGCCCGTCTTCGGCCGGATCGTTCTCGTCGTCGACATCGAACCACGCGCGGAACCACGTCTTGAACGCATCGGCCGCAGCGCTTTCGTCGAGACCGTCGGCCTCGATCTCGGCCCAGTCCCACACGAACGGGCGGATCGACACGGCCGCCGTTTCAAGGTCGAACTCGAGCGGGTCGAAATCCAGCTGCGTGGTCGAATCGATCATCTCGGGCTGGCCGGCCGCTTCGCCTTCGGCCGCGATGGTGTCGGCGCGGCACGGCAGCGCGAGCGGCCCTTCGGTGGCGAGTGTGCCGTCGGCCTGCCGGTAGGCCGGCTCGACGATCACCGACGGTTGCGTGGCCGCATGCGCGAGCAGGTCGGCGTAGGGTTGGCGGATGGCGCGGAGCAGTTCGGATACGGTCATCGTGGCGTGTCGGTCGGGCAGGGACGATCGGTTGCGGGCAAGCGGTGCACGGTGCGCCCGTGCGTCATGCGACGGGCCGCTTCGTTACCGGACAGCCGTGATCGTACGGTGCTTCGTCGGCTCGCGAACAGTCGGCCGAACGGCCGGTGCGTTCGCGTCGACCGGCAAGGGTTTTAGACGTTTACCTTCAAACAATCGAAAACCGGCATCGAACGCGTTCGCGCTGTGCTTCAATGAAATCCGGTTTGTACTCCTACTAAAACTGCAGATTCAGAACAAACCGGATCACTCATATACAGGAGACAGTCGATGGCACGGACGCACATTTGATTCGGCAAGCGAGATGGTCTGCAATACCGCCGAACTTCCTTCGATGAAAGCAGGTTATCCCAAGGGCCCCCACCCATGTCCTCCAGACGAGTCATGACCGTCGCGGCCGCCGTGTGCGCCGCGCTGGCCATCATCGCACCGTCGGCCGGCACCGCCGCGCCGACCGTGCCCGATCCGTTCTATACGTACACCGGCACCACGCCGCTGGCATCGATTCCACCGGGCACGGTGCTGAAGACGCGCAACGTCACCTATCACGTGGCCGGTATCCCGACGGCCGTGACCGCGCAGCAGTTGCTGTACCGCACCAACGACGCGCGGAACCAGCCCGTCGTCAACGTGACGTCGGTGATCCGCAGCCAGGTCAGCAACGGCCAGGCCATCTCGTACCAGTCGGCCTACGATTCGCTGAACCCGTACGACGAGCCGTCGCAGGTGATCGCCGGCGACCGCGACGTGACCAAGGTCATCAACATCGGCACGCTGCTCTACAGCGCGGAATCGGTTCCGCTGTCGACGCTGCTGCTGCTCGGCTACAACATCATCGTGCCCGATACGGAAGGCCAGACGGCCGACTTCGCGGCCGGCCCCGAATACGGGATGACGACGCTCGATTCGATCCGCGCGGCGCTCAATACGCCGTCGACCGGCCTGAATCCGTCGAGCAAGGTCGCGATGATCGGCTATTCCGGCGGCGCGATCGCGACGAACTGGGCCGCGCAGCTCGCGCCGAGCTATGCGCCCGACGTCAACAAGCAGCTCGTCGGCGCGGCGGAAGGCGGCGTGCTGGTGGATCCCGCGCACAACCTGCGTTACGTCGACGGCAGCATCGTGTGGGGCGGCGTCGCGGCGGCCGCGCTGGCCGGCCTGTCGCGCGGCTACGACTTCGACCTGACGCCGTATCTCAGCGAGACGGGCGTCGCCGTGTTCAAGGACATCCAGAGCCAGTCGCTCGCGTACATCCTGCCGAAGTACACGGGGCTGCACTGGGGCACGCTGTTCAAGCCGCAATACGCGAACGACATCAACAGCATCCCGGCCTACGTGACGTATGCGAACAAGGTGAATGCGGGCCTGGCCGCGTCGCCGACGATTCCGATGTTCATCGGCCAGGGCACGGCCGGTGCGCTCGACGGAACCTTCAGCAGCCAGGTGGGCGACGGCGTGATGCTCGCGTACGACGTGCGTGCGCTCGCGCAGAAGTTCTGCGCCAGCGGCACGCCGGTCACGTACACCGAGTATCCGCTGGAGCATGCTGGCGCGATCGTGCCGTGGGTGGCCGGGATGCTGCCCTGGCTCTACGACCGCTTCAACGGGAAAGCCGCGCCGAGCAATTGCTGGCTGACGTCGCTGCTGCCGAGCAACTCGCTGGCGCCCGAGACGCTGCACTAGACGCGAGGGCGTACGACTCGATGCATGGCCGGGCGACCCTTTTGCGGGTCGCCCTTCTTTTTGACGGCGATTCGACGTCGGTTGCGCGATCGCAGCCACCGCCACCCGCGTTACGCCACCGTAACCTTCTGCCACCTTCTCCGGGTGCCATAATCGAGCCTGCCCATCATTCCAGACGTCCCCCCGGAGAATCACCATGCAGAACCTCGACAATCCTTCCCATGATCGCGAGGTAGGCAGCGCCGACGCGACGCAGGACACCACGCGCATCGACGACGTCCGCATCGGCGCCGTGCGCCCGCTGATTTCGCCGGCGCTGCTGCTGGACGAGCTGCCGGTGCCGGCCGGCACGCAGACACTCGTCGAGGATACGCGCCGCGCGATCGGCGACATCCTGCACGGCCGCGACGACCGGCTGCTGCTCGTCGTCGGCCCGTGCTCGATCCACGACCACGACCAGGCGCTCGACTACGCGCGCCGCCTGAAGGTCGCCGCCGATGCGCTGAAGGACGACCTGCTGATCACGATGCGCGTCTACTTCGAGAAGCCGCGCACGACGGTCGGCTGGAAGGGCTACATCAACGATCCGCGTCTCGACGGCAGCTTCCGCATCAACGAAGGGCTGCGTGCCGCGCGGCAACTGCTGCTCGACGTCAATGCGCTCGGCCTGCCGGCGTCGACCGAATTCCTCGACCTGCTGAGCCCGCAGTACATCGCCGACCTGATCGCGTGGGGCGCGATCGGCGCGCGCACGACCGAGAGCCAGAGCCATCGCCAGCTCGCGTCGGGCCTCAGCTGCCCGATCGGCTTCAAGAACGGCACCGACGGCGGCGTGCAGGTCGCGGCGGACGCGATCGTGGCCGCGGCTGCGAGCCATGCGTTCATGGGGATGACGAAGATGGGGATGGCCGCGATCTTCGAGACGCGCGGCAACGACGACGCGCACGTGATCCTGCGCGGCGGCAAGACCGGCCCGAACTACGACGCCGAGCATGTCGACGCGTGTTGCGCGGTGCTGCGCAAGGCCGGGTTGCGCGAGCAGGTGATGGTCGACTGCTCGCACGCGAATTCCAACAAGTCGCATGAGCGGCAGATCGAGGTGGCGCAGGATCTCGCTCGGCAGCTGTCGCAGGGCGAGCAGCGGATCGTCGGCGTGATGGTCGAGAGCCATCTCGAGGCCGGGCGCCAGGACCTGAAGCCGGGCGTGCCGCTGAAGTACGGCGTGTCGATCACCGATGCGTGCCTGAGCTGGACGCAGACGGAGCCGGTGCTCGACGTGCTGGCGGAGGCCGTGCGGCAACGGCGTGCGCAGTCGCGCAACGCGTGACGGCGTGTGCTGCCTGCGTGGATTCGCACAGGTTCGCGATTCGCTGCGTTGTCCGTAACGCAGCCATCGCGCGCAGGATGAGCGGGCTGCGTCATCGCGTCCGATGCAGCATTGTGCGAGTGGCGCTAACATGGGCCGGTGCGATGTGTCGCGCATACGGAGGCGGAGAGGCCGGCCGCCGATACCGACAACAATTCACCGGAGTGCATAACAGCATGGCTTTCTACAAGACCCTCATCGCAGCAACCATCCTCGCCTCGAGCGTCAGCGCGCATGCGCAGATCGCGGGTGCGCAACCGATCAGCGTGACCGTCGAGCAATCGCAGGCGCTGCTCGAAGGCTGGAGCGTGAAGAAGAGCGTGCTCGGCAAGGCCGTGTACAACGACGACAACCAGAAGGTCGGCACCGTGCGCGACCTGATCGTCGCGCCGGACGGCTCGGTGTCGGCCGCGATCGTGTCGGCCGGCGGCTTCCTCGGCGTGGCCGCGCATGACGTCGCGGTGCCGATCGCGTCGCTCGACGTGCGCAAGGGCAACATCTACCTGCCGGGCGCGACGAAGGAAGCGCTGAAGGCGACGCCGGCGTTCCAGTACGCGAAGGTGCCGTCGCCGCCGAAGCCGAAGAAGATCGACGAAAAGCAGTGATGCAGGTGGCCCGGCACGCCCTGTGTCGGGTCATGCCGGCCGCGCGCCAGGGATCGCCGCGCGAGTCGGCATCCCGATTCCGTCCGCAGTACTCATGCCGGCGATCAGCGTGCCGCAGCCTCCCCGGCCACCCACACCGCGCTGAATCCGAACGCAACCGGCCCGCTCAGGAACACGCTGCCCGCGCCGTCCCATTGAACGGTGACGTCGCCGCCGTCGCAGGTCACGCGTACCGTCTCGTCGAGCAGCCCGCGCCTGATGCCGTTGACCACCGCGCCGCACGAACACGAGCCCGACCCGAGCGGCACGCCGCCGCCGCGCTCCCAGATGCGCAGGCGAACGTGCGAACGGTTGATGACCTGCACGACATGCACGTTGGTTTTCTGCGGAAACAGCGGATGCGTTTCGATTGCGGGGCCGAACGCTTCGAGGTCGACCGTATCGACATCGTCGACGAAGAACGTGCAGTGCGGATTGCCCATGCTGCATGCGGCCGGCGCGCCGGGCAGCGGCAGCGCGAGCGTGTCGACCGCTTCGGCGACGGGCACGTCCTGCCAGCCGAGCCGCGGCGCGCCCATCTCGACCTTGATTAACCCGTGCGCGTCGTGCGCACACAGCAGGCGCCCGCGATTCGTGCGCAGCACGACCGACGCCGCGCCGGTTTCCCGCATCAGCTTCCATGCGACGCCGCGCGTCGCGCTGCCGCAGGTATCGAGCGCGGAGCCGTCGGGATTCCAGAACGCGACGCGCGCGGCCGCGTCGTCGCAGTCCGAGATCACCGCGAGCTGGTTGAAGCCGATACCGTTATGCCGGTCGCCCATCCGCCGCACGAGGTCGCGGTCGAGGCGCGGCACGTGATCCCGATCCTGACCGCGCAGGTCGACGATGACGAAGTCATCGCCGTTCGCATTCATCTTCTGAAATCCGATTGGCATGGCGGTTCCGGAATGGAGGCAGGCGAATACTGTACGTGGCTCGCCGTTCACGATCAATCGCACGGCGGACGATGCACGCGCAACCGGCATCTACGTAATTCTACGTAGCTCCGCATACGTAGTTAACCGCTTGTAAGCCGCCCCCGTCACACGGAATACTACGGCCCATCGTCGCGGCCTTTGCGAGGCCGCGGCACGACGCATCGACGTCACGCGGGTTCGGCGCCTCGCCGCATCCACTCAAAAACACATTGGAGACCAGGAGACGCCATGAATCGGGCTTCCAGTACCCTGCTCTGGATCGCGGTCGCGCTGCTCGGCGCGTTCTCGTTCGGAACGATTGCACTCGCGCACGGCGAGCGCGTCAGTGCCCTCTGGATCGTGATCGCCGCAGTCTGCGTGTATCTGATCGCATATCGCTTCTACAGCCGTTTCATCGCCAGCAAGGTCATGCAGCTCGACGGGCTGCGGATGACGCCGGCCGTCAAGTACAACGATGGCCTCGACTACGTGCCGACCAACAAGTACGTGCTGTTCGGCCATCACTTCGCCGCGATCGCCGGCGCCGGCCCGCTCGTCGGGCCCGTGCTCGCCGCGCAGATGGGCTACACGCCCGGCATGCTGTGGATCCTGGCCGGCGTCGTGTTCGCCGGCGCCGTGCAGGACTTCATCGTGCTGTTCATCTCGACGCGCCGCGACGGCCGCTCGCTCGGCGACCTCGTCAAGATGGAGCTCGGCACGGTGCCCGGCGTGATCGCGCTGTTCGGCGCGTTCCTGATCATGGTGATCATCCTCGCGGTGCTCGCGCTGATCGTCGTGAAGGCGCTGACCAACTCGCCGTGGGGCACGTTCACCGTCGCCGCGACGATTCCGATCGCGCTGTTCATGGGCGTCTACACGCGCTACATCCGTCCGGGCCGCATCGGCGAAGTGTCGATCATCGGCTTCGTGCTGCTGATGGCGTCGATTGCGTTCGGCCAGCATGTGCACGATTCGCCGACGCTCGCTGCGTGGTTCACGTTCACCGGCACGCAGCTCACGTGGATCCTGATCGGCTACGGCTTCGTCGCCTCGGTGCTGCCAGTGTGGCTGCTGCTCGCGCCGCGCGACTATCTGTCGACGTTCCTGAAGATCGGCACGATCCTCGGCCTCGCGATCGGCATCCTGGTCGTCGCGCCGGAACTGAAGATGCCCGCGCTGACGAAGTTCGTCGACGGCACGGGCCCGGTGTGGTCGGGCAACCTGTTCCCGTTCCTGTTCATCACGATCGCGTGCGGCGCAGTGTCGGGCTTCCACGCGCTGATCTCGTCGGGCACGACGCCGAAGCTGATCGACAACGAAACCAACGCGCGCTTCATCGGTTACGGCGCGATGCTGATGGAGTCGTTCGTCGCGATCATGGCGCTGGTCGCCGCCTGCGTGATCGAACCGGGCATCTACTTCGCGATGAACGCGCCGGCCGCCGTGCTCGGCTCGACGCCTGAGGCCGTCGCGAACACCGTCACGCAATGGGGCTTCGTGCTGACGCCCGACATGCTGACGCAGACCGCGAAGGCGGTCGGCGAAACGACGATCATCGCGCGTGCGGGCGGCGCGCCGACGCTGGCCGTCGGCATGGCGCACATCCTGCACCAGGTGATCGGCGGCGAAGCGATGATGGCGTTCTGGTATCACTTCGCGATCCTGTTCGAGGCGCTGTTCATCCTGACGGCCGTCGACGCCGGCACGCGTGCGGGCCGCTTCATGCTGCAGGACCTGCTCGGCACGTTCCACCCGGCGCTCAAGCGCACCGAGTCGCTGCCGGCGAACCTCGTCGCCACCGCACTGTGCGTGGCCGCGTGGGGCTACTTCCTGTATCAGGGCGTGGTCGATCCGCTCGGCGGCATCAACACGCTGTGGCCGCTGTTCGGCATCTCGAACCAGATGCTTGCCGCGATCGCGCTGGTGCTCGGCACCGTCGTGCTGTTCAAGATGAAGCGCGAACGCTATGCGTGGGTGACGATCGTGCCGACCGCGTGGCTGCTGATCTGCACGCTGACGGCCGGCTGGCAGAAGATTTTCGACGCGAACCCGAAGGTCAGCTTCCTCGCGCACGCCGCGAAGCTGCAGGCCGCGGTGGACGAAGGCAAGGTGCTCGCCCCGGCGAAGTCGATCGCGCAGATGAAGCGGATCATCTTCAACGACTACATCGACGCGGCGCTGGCCGGGCTGTTCATCTTCGTGGTCGTGGCAATCGCGGTGTACGGCGTGATCGCCGTGCTGCGCGCGCGCCGCGAGTCGAAGCCGACCGTGCGCGAGACGCCGTACGAAGCGATGCCGGCCGCGCAGGCGCTCGGCAGCGGACGTTAAGGGGAGGCCGCGATGTTCAGCGATCTTGGCAGCGACCTGCGCAGCGCGGGGCGTTACCTCGGGCAGGCGTTGCGGCTGATGGTCGGCCTGCCCGACTACGACACCTACGTCGCGCACATGCGCGAAACCCATCCGGACCGCGAGCCGATGACGTACGAGGAATTTTTCCGCGAACGCCAGAATGCGCGGTACGGGTCGGGTGCGGGGAAGTGCTGTTGAGCGTGTGAAACGGCACGAACGAAGAAACGAGGCGTCATGGCGTGAAGGCCATGACGCCTTTTTTCATGGCGGCGCATGGCGATGGGGTCGCGCGACGCATCGTCTCACGGGCAGCCGTAGTCGGCCGTCGCGACGGTCAGTCGCTTTCGTGCCGGAGCGCAAGAACCGCTGCGGCCCCCGCGACGAGCGCGATGACGGTCAGTGCGACGGCAAAGCCGGTCGCGCCGGCCGTGAAGCCGATGCGATCGATCGCGTACCCGGTCATCACGGGCATCAGTCCCGCCGGAAGGTAGCCGCCGATGTTCATGACGGCGTTCGCCTCGGCGCGTCGTGCGTCCGATACGTGCAGGCCGATCAGCGTCAGGCCGCCGAGCTGCCCGAGGCCCTGCCCCGCACCCGCGAAGAGCGCCGCCGCGACGAGGACGGCGGCCGACGACGCATGCACGGCGATGCACAGCATCACCATCGACAGCGTGGTGGCGACCGTGCCGGCCACGAACGTCGTGCGGATCGATCCGCGCCGCGCGACGAACTGGACTCCGGTGGCGGCGATGAACATCGCGCAGGCCATCCCGCCCGCGAGCAGCGGGCTGCGCACGTGAAGCAGGCGCGCCAGCAACGACGGACCCAGCGCCAGCACGAAGGAGGTCGCGGTGATGCCCGGCCCGAACACGGCGATGCCGCCGGCGACATGGCGCCGGTTGTGCGACGGTACGGACGGCAGGCGCAGCGGCGGCGTGTCGCCAGGCACTTGCGCGGGACGGTTGCGCGGCAGCCGCAGGGCGACGGCCAGCGCGCTCAGCAGGATCACGAATTCGACGCCGAAGACGAGGGCGACCGGATGTGCGGCGGTTTGCGCGGCAATTCCGGCGAGCAACGGTCCGAGCCCCGCGCCGAGCACCATGGCCACGGACGCGAGCAGCGCGGCCTTGCGCCGCTCGGTGCCGGCGAGATCGATCACCGATGCCATGCCCGCCGACACGATGACGCCGACTGCGATGCCCGTCAGCAAGCGGGCGACCGCGAGCATCGCGACGGACGACGCGGTCGCGAACAGCGCGCACGCGATCAGCGCCGCGGCGAGGCCGGGCAGCAGGACCGGCTTGCGCCCGTAACGGTCCGAAAGCTGGCCGGCGACGAGCAGCGTACCCAGCAGCCCGGCGATGTAGAGCGCGAAGATGACGGTCAGCGTGCCGGACGAGAAGCCGAGTGTGCGCTGCCAGGCAACGTACAGCGGTGTCGGCGAGTTGGACAGCATGAACACGGCGGTGACCATCCAGGCAGCATGTGCCATGCGGGGCACGCCGCGCGGAGCTGCGCGTTGCGATTGGGGAACGACGGTGTCGGACATGAACGGACTCCTTGTACGAGTTTTTTCGAACTATAGCCTAGTTCGAAAAAACTCGTACAAGGTGATATGCTGGCGGACATGAAACGAGTTCACCCTGAACGGGCGGCCGGCAGCGTGCCGGCACCTGCGGATTTGCCCGATCCGCTGCCGGAGCCGGCCGTCGCCGAGCTTCGCCTCGAAACCATTCTTGGCGCGCTGGCCGATCCGTTGCGACTGACGATCGTGCAGAGGCTGATGCTGGAATCCGAGGCATACGACCATCCTTGCGGCTGGTTCGGCTTCGATCGCCCGAAATCGTCGCTTACCCACCATTTCAAGGCGCTGCGTGACGCGGGCGTGCTGCGCCAGCGTCAATACGGGCTCGAGCGGCGCAGCCGCGTGCGCACGGAAGATATCGACCTGCGCTTTCCCGGCCTGCTGAAGCTCGTGGCCGAGTGGGCGCCGCTGGCCAGCCACGACGGTTGATGGCGGTCATCCGGGATGGACGCGCGGCGACGGGCCGGGCTGGTCGCCATGCGGCGGCGAGCGTGACGCGCCGGGCAGGCCGCGCTGCGCAGCCGTCCTTGTGTCGAGCTTGATCTACCCGCAACCCGGGCGCGTTTCCCGGCCGGTATCATGTGAGCTTGAGCCATTGGCTCCCGATAAACCCGCACAGGAGGATCCCGTCGTGCATGCCGGTGAGCGTTTCAACAGCATTACCCATCTCGTCGGCGCGGTGCTATCGGTAGCAGGGCTGGCAACACTGGTGACGATGGGCGCGCTCGAAGGCGACGCCTACAAGGTGGTGAGTTTCAGCGTCTACGGCGCGATGCTCTGCGCGCTTTACGCAATCTCGACGCTGTATCACAGCGTGCGCAATCCGCGCCTGAAAGCGATCCTGCAGAAGTGCGACCACTCGGCGATCTACCTGCTGATCGCCGGCAGCTATACGCCGTTCACGCTCGTCACGCTGCGCGGCCCGTGGGGCTGGTCGCTGTTCGGCGTGAGCTGGGGGCTCGCCGTGTTCGGGATCGTGCAGGAGCTGACGCTCGGGCGCCGCACGCGCTTGCTGTCGATGATCCTGTACGTGCTGATGGGCTGGCTTGCGCTCGTCGCGGTGCGGCCGCTGATCCATGCGCTGCCGCCGATCGGCACCGCGTGGCTCGTGGCCGGCGGCCTGATCTACAGCGCCGGGATCTATTTCTTCATCAACGACGAACGCATCCGTCACGGGCACGGCATCTGGCATCTGTTCGTGCTGGCAGGGAGCCTGTGCCAGTTCGTCAGTGTCGCGATGTATGTCGCGTAAGCGGCGCATCTGCCGCGGCATGCGCTAGCGGCGCGTGGCGGCCGGCTGCAACTGCGCGGCAGCTTCGCCGGCTGCCGGTGCCGGCCGCTTCGTGATCGTGATCCACCACGTTGCCGCGGCGAGCGCCGACAGCGCGATCGCCATGACCAGCGCCACCCGCATCGCCACCGGAAACGGCTGCAGCGTCGCGATGCACGCACCGAAGATCGCCACGCCGAGCGCCGAACCGCACTGCCGCGCCGCGTTCAACGCCGCCGCCGCCACGCCGGCACGGCTGCGGTCGATCGTCCCGAGCGCCGGCGACGTCGCGGCCGGCGAGATGAATCCCGATGCGAAGCCGATCGCGAGCATGGGCGCGACGGCGAGCCATGCGGGCGTCGTCGTGCCGATGGCCGTCATCCCGAGCGCGCCGGCCGCATAGAGCCCGAACGCCGCGCACATCGTGCCGCGCGCGCCGAAGCGCGCCACCAGCCGCCCCGAACCCAACCCGCCGAGCGCAACCATCGCGGTCATCGGCAGGAACGCGAGCCCCGTGTCGAGCGGGCTCGCGCCGCGCACCTGCCGATAAAAGAGGCTGAGCACGAACAGCAGGCCGTAGAACACGAACGCCGATGCCATCGACACGAACGTCGATCCCGCGAACAACCGGTTGCGGAAGAAGGCGAGCGGCAGCATCGGCTCGCGGCGCCGTGCTTCGATCGCGATGAACGCGATCCACGCGACGACACTCGTCACGGCACCGCCGACGATCGGCGCCGAGCGCCAGCCAAGCGACGGCCCTTCGATCAGCGTGCCGATCAGCGCGGAGATCGCGACGATGGCGGTGGCCTGGCCGGCCCAGTCGAACTGCCGCGACGTGTCGGCGGCGGCGCGCGCGACCGTGCGGCCGAGCCAGATGCCGGCGAGCCCGAACGGCAGGTTCACGAAGAACAGGCTGCGCCAGCCGAACAGATCGATCAGCAGCCCGCCGATCAGCGGACCCGACGCCATCGCGATGCCGCCGCAACCCATCCACAGGCTGATCGCCGATGCGCGGGCGGCCGGTGCGGGGAAGGCGCGGTTGATCAGCGCGAGCGAGCAGGGCACCAGCATCGCGCTGCCGACGCCTTGCAACGCGCGAGCGGCGGCGAGTGTCGGGAGGGTCGGCGCGAGGCCGCACAGTGCCGACGCGGCGACGAATACCGCGAGCCCCGCGACATAGACGGTGCGGTCGCCGAGCCGGTCGCCGAGCGTGCCGCCCGTCAGCAGCAGGCTCGCGAACGCGAGCGTGTAAGCGTTCACTATCCATTGCAGGCCGGCGACCTGGCTGCCGAACGTATGCGCGATGTCGGTGAGCGCGACGTTGACGATCGACGCGTCGAGCAGCACGAGCGTGTAGCTCACGCAGGTCGCGGCGAGCACGCGGCGCGCCGCAGCCCTGTTTGGTGCGGCGGCCGTCATGCGTGGCCGCGCGACGGCGTGGCAGCCCGCAGCGCATTGAACCCGACCCATCCCCAGTACACGCGATGATGCGCGATCAGCCCGTCGCGGAGATCCATCACTTCGACGAGATCGACCTGGTCGCCGTCCGGCGTGGCGCGCGGGTATTCCCAGACGAGCTGGCGACCGTTCGAGAAGAACAGCCCGGTCCGGTACCAGCGCCCGAGCTTGTTGTCCGGATTGCGCAGGCCGGCCGCGAAGAATGCGCCGATCGCGGCCTTGCCGTGCAGCACGCCCGAGCCGTGTTCGGGCAGCGTGGCGACGACGAACGGCGTTTCGAGCACCGCGTCGTCGGCATACAGCGCCATCAGCGCGTCGAGGTCGCGCGCGACGACGGCGGCGTGCCAGTTTTCATGGATGCGCCGGGCGGCGGCGTCGGTCTCTGCGGGTGTCATGGCGGGTGTCCGGAAGCGTCGTTGACGGAAGCCCACTGTATGGGCGCACCGTCGCGTGACGTTTCACGTCGACCCGAAACGTGGATGCAGCGTCGGGCAGGTTGCGCCGTGGCCCGCCCTTATCCGGCCAGCGCGTCGAGATTCAGCGTATACGACTTGCCGATCCACACCGCGCAATCGCGATGGTCGCGCAGTTCGTCGTGCGTATTCGGATGCAGGAAGATGTCGAGCGCGCCGTGGTTCAGCACGAGCCACGGCACGATGTCGTCGAAGCGCGCGGCGTCGAACGCGATCTGGTACGACCACGCCGGATGCGGGCCGACGAGCCGTTCGTGAAAGCGCCCGAGTTCGATGACCGCGCCGAACTGCGCGTCGACGACCTGGCGAAACGCCCAGGCCGCGTCGCGGCTCGCCGCATCGAAATAGACGTGCGCGTGCCAACTGTCGATGGCGGTAATGTCGAGGGCAGCCATGGAGAGACTCGATTAAAAATGAAGAATGCGTGAGAGGCCCTGCGAAACGGCCGATGCGTGATTATCGCGCGTCCTTGCATATTGAGTCGCGTCTCAATCCGGCACGCCGATGCGAGTGATTTGTCCTGCATCAGAAGAATCGGCTGATCCGACGAAATCGCTTCGGCGGCATCCGCGTGCGCGATATTGCGCCGAAAGCCTTGTGCGCAGGCGCGCCTGCCGAAATCGCACCGGCAACACGTCATTTCGGAAATTGAAAAAGCGGGGCGAGCGCCCCACCGGATCGCCGGTAAAAATCCGATCAGATCGTTGAATGAAATAAAGAAATTCCATTTCGAAGGGATCCGCGAATGACGCAACTCGAACGCCGAATGCGCGGCTGAAAATAACAATTGCGGATTCGGCTATTCAAGCGGCATACGGCCCGACATACGATGATTTCAACGCATCGACGCTCGATCGATGCGGGGACAACCATCTGGAGGCCATTATGCGATCCCTCGTTCCCGTTGCCGTTCTTTCCTGCGCACTCGCTGCGCTGCCGGCCGTCAGCTTCGCGCAGTCGATCGGCGTCGCCGACGCCCCGAATGCCGCGCCGTTGACCTGGTCGGCGGCGCGTGCCGAAACCGATGCGCAGCTGATGCAGATGACGCGTGCCGGCTACCGCGCGACGACGGCCGGCAACCAGAACTATCCGCTCGCGATGCAGCGTGCGCTCGAGCGTGTGTACAACCCGGTGCCCGACCGGTGGGCCGACGAGAAGGCCGCGATGGAGGCGCGGGCGGCCCGCGACGCGCAGAGCGGCCATCCGGTGAAGGCGTTCTTCGTGAAAACCGCGTACTACCTGAAGGGCGAGAACACGTTTTGAGGCAGGAGACGAACATGGCATGCCCGAACCGATTGCCCGGCGTGTCGCGTGCGTCGGCGATACGCAAGCTGCCGGAGGCGTGCGCGGCACGGCGGCGCGTCGATGTGCACGGCATGCGACGCCGGGCGAATACCCCGCGCGACGCGGGCCGCGGCGCCGCCGTGTGCCGCCGCGCGTGGCCGGGCGCGGCGGGGGATGACGCGTCCGCGAACGAGGTCGCATCATGAAGGCTGCCCGCAAAGGCCGTCGCCATCCGCCGTTGACGCGCGAATGGCTGCTGCCGCTGCCGCCCGCGCATGCACGCGACATCTCGCTGAAATGCCACATGGCGCTGGTCGCGCTGCGCGGCGAGCACGGCAGCGAAACGCTGCTGATGCGGCTGCGCACGAGCGTGTATCTGGTGTTCCTCGCGCTCGACGATGCGGTTTCTCCCGACGCGACCATCGACCTGTGCGTCGACGCGGAGCGCGTGCTGGACGCAAGCGTGGCGCGAGCCGCGCAAAGCGGTGCCTGGATGCTGCACGACGACGAATGTGCGGTGCTCGAACGCGTGCTCGCTGCCAACGACGCATGCGTGGCGACGCTCACGCGGCATCGGCTGGCCGAGCTGTGGCGTCATGTCTGCACGTTCGCTTCCGCCGAACAGCCGGGGATCGTCGCGCAGGCCGCGGAGAAGATGCGGGCGTCGGCCGTTCTGCATTGAATGGCAGGCCGCAGGACGTGTTTCATACGCGTCCGATTCCATCGCGCGGCCGCGCGCCGTCTAATGACTTGACTGGAACCTGGCGTGGCCGGGTGACGAGGATCCATCCTCGCGTTTGCGACGGTCGTGCGTGTCGACGCGAACGCATTCGTTTTAGTCAGGAGGAGCGATGGCGCTATACAGGAGCGGCGGCTACTTCACATGCGGAAGTGGCCGCGCATTCAGCGAGAATCTGCCGCCGGGCAGCAAGGTGACGATCGCGGGCATCTATCGATGCACCGTATGCGGCGACGAAATCGGCATCGCGAAATGGCAGGCATTGCCGTCCGAGGACGCGCATCGGCACGATCTCGATCCGCCGTCCGACCCGCTGCTCGATCCGGGGCCGACCGCGTGGCAACTGATCGCCGCGGCTGAGTCGCGAAGTTAGGCATCTGACGTTCGCCCCCGCGCGCAGGCGCGCAAGCGCTGCCCGTCACACGGCGTCCGTCAAAACAAAAAGCGCCACGGAGCGAACTCCGTGGCGCTTCTTCGATGCGTGGCCGCTGCGAAGGCGCAAACCTCCGCGCGGCGCAACGTGCTGCTTAAGCAGCCGTTGCCGGCTTCGCCGGTTTCTGCAGCTTGCCCTTGCCGGCGCGCTGGATTTCCTCGAGCTTGATCTCGACGTGGCGCGAGAACACGTACTCGGCCGGACGCTGCTTTGCGATCGAGATGTCCGGTGCGAACGGGCCGTCGGTCTTGATGCCCTTGCGGCTCACGCGCAGCGCCTTCAGCGGGTTCGAGATGGTGTCCATCACGGCCGTCGCCTCGAAGCCGCAGTGGACCATGCAGTCCGCGCACTTCTCGTAGTTGCCGACGCCGTAGTTGTCCCACTCCGTCGTTTCCATCAGTTCCTTGAAGGTCTTCACGTAACCTTCGCCGACCAGGTAGCACGGCTTCTGCCAGCCGAACACCGTACGCGCCGGGTTGCCCCACGGCGTGCACTTGTACGTCTGGTTGCCGGCCAGGAAGTCGAGGAACAGCGACGACTGGCTGAACGACCAGCGCTTGCCGCCTTCGCCGCGCTTCAGGATTTCGCGGAACAGGTTCTTCGTCTTGTCGCGGTTCAGGAAGTGCTGCTGATCCGGCGCGCGCTCATAGGCGTAACCCGGCGACACCGTGATGCCGTCGACGCCGATCGGGCCCAGCGTGTCGAAGAACTTCGCGACGCGCTCCGGCACGGCATCGTTGAACAGCGTGCAGTTGATGTTCACGCGGAAGCCGCGGCGCTTCGCTTCCTTGATTGCCGCGACGGCCTTGTCGTACACGCCTTCCTGCGACACCGAGTGATCGTGCGCTTCCTTGTCGCCGTCGAGGTGGACCGACCAGACGAAATACGGGCTCGGCTCGTAGTCGTCCATCTTCTTTTCCATCAGCAGCGCGTTCGTGCACAGGTACACGAATTTCTTGCGCTTCATGATGCCCTTGACGATTTCCGGCATCTCCTTGTGGAGCAGCGGCTCGCCGCCGGCGATCGACACGACGGGCGCGCCGCACTCGTCGACGGCCTGCAGGCATTCCTCGACGGACAGGCGCTGGTTCAGGATCGGATCCGGATAATCGATCTTGCCGCAGCCGTTGCACGCGAGGTTGCAGCGGAACAGCGGCTCGAGCATCAGCGCGAGCGGATAGCGTTTGTTGCCGGACAGGTGCTGGCGCACGATGTAGGCGCCGACACGGACTTGCTGGAGCAGCGGAATAGACAAGGGATGTCCTCCTTAAACTTCGCGGGCGACAGCTTGCGTGAGCTTCGCCGGCAGCTTGAATTCGACTTTTTCTTCACGGCCCGCCATCGTCGCGACATCGACGGGCCCCAGTGCGCGCAGCGCGCCAATTACATCCTCGACCATCTCTTCGGGCGCCGACGCGCCGGCCGTCAGGCCGACCGTCTGCACACCCGTGAACCATTCGGCCTTCACTTCCGAGCCGTCCGCGACGAGATAGCTCGGCACACCGCTTTCGGTGCCGATCTCGCGCAGGCGGTTCGAGTTCGAGCTGTTCGTCGCACCGACGACGAGCAGCACGTCAACCTGTTCGCTCAGCTCGCGCACGGCGGCCTGGCGATTTTGCGTCGCGTAGCAGATGTCGCGCGTGTCCGGGCCGACGATGTCGGTGAACCGGCGCTGCAGCGCTTCGATGATGCCGCGCGTATCGTCGACCGACAGCGTGGTCTGCGTGATGTACGCAACCGGCGTGTCGACGGGCAGCGTCAGCGTATCGACTTCGGCCTCGCTCTGCACGAGGATTACCTCGGCCGGAATCTGGCCGATCGTACCCTCGACTTCCGGGTGGCCCGCGTGGCCGATCAGGATCAGCCGGCGGCCGGCCCCGACATACTGGCGGCCCTGCACGTGCACCTTCGTGACGAGCGGACAGGTCGCATCGAGCACGTCGAGCCCGCGCGTTTCCGCGTCGCGCTCCACCGTCTGGGCGACACCGTGCGCGCTGAAGATCGCGACAGCGCCGTGCGGCACCTCGTCGAGCTCCTCAACGAATCGTGCCCCTTTATTACGCAGATTTTCTACGACGTGCCGGTTATGCACGATTTCATGGCGTACATAAACCGGCGCACCGTGCTGCTGCAGCGCGCGATCGACGATCTCGATCGCACGGACAACCCCCGCACAAAAGCCGCGGGGCTGGGCAAGGATGACTCGCATAGGTGAGCGAACTCCGACGACAGACGCCGGGGTTCGAGAGCTGGCACTCGCTTGCTCGCCCCGGCTTGATGTTATGAAGGCAGGAACGAACCGGCCGGCCAGGCCCCGGAACCCCGAATTAATCGCGCATTTTAACCCTATCGCGCCGTCCGTGCTTCGGTGCTGTGCCGGCACTGTTGCAATTGCGGGAGAGCCGCGTCGGCGCTGGCGCGCGCGGAACCCGGTAAACTGCGCGGTTTCGCGGGCAGCCGCTCCGGCTGCCCGGCGTCGCGCTCATTTCAAGGCCATTCGATGACCGTCGATTCTTACGCGTATTGCCCGGCCGCCCCTGCGGTTTCGGGTGTTTTGTTCCAGACCCCAATTAAGCTCGGGCGAGTCGGCAACCGGCAGGAGGCATGCCGATGATGCTGGTGATAGCTTTCCTGGTGTCCGGCCTGTCGCTGATGATCTGGCTCGTGCTGCTCGTCGCGCGCGGCGGCTTCTGGCGTGCGCAGCCCGCGCGGCCGCTGCCGCCCGAGGCGCGCGGGGCGGCGGCCGAGGCCGGCTGGCCGGCCGTCGTCGCGGTCGTGCCGGCGCGTAACGAAGCCGACGTGATCGCCCGCGCGGCGACTTCGCTGCTCGAGCAGGACTACGCGGGCGAATTTCATCTGATCATCGTCGACGACCACAGCGACGACGGCACCGCCGATGCGGCCCGCGCGGCCGCGCTCGCGATCAACCGCGCCGACCGGCTGACGGTGCTGGGCGCGAAGCCGCTGCCGGCCGGCTGGTCGGGCAAGGTGTGGGCGCAGTCGCAGGGGATCGCCGCGGTGCAGACGCTCGGCCTGCCGGCCGACTACCTGCTGCTGACGGATGCCGACATCGGCCATCCGCCCGACGCCGTCGCGCAGCTGGTCACGCGCGCGCAGGCCGAGAACCGCGATCTCGTGTCGCTGATGGTGCGGCTGCGTTGCGATTCGTTCTGGGAAAAGGCGCTGATCCCGGCGTTCGTGTTCTTCTTCGCGAAGCTGTACCCGTTCTCGTGGATCAACAACCCGCGCAACCGCACGGCCGGCGCCGCCGGCGGCTGCATGCTCGTGAAGCGCACGGCGCTCGAGGAAGCGGGCGGCATCGAGTCGATCCGCGGCGCGCTAATCGACGATTGCAGCCTGGCCGCGCAGATCAAGCATCGCGGCAGCGGCCGCCATCCGATCCGGCTCGACCTCGCCGACCGCAGCGTGTCGCTGCGCCCGTACGACAGCTGGCACGACATCTGGAACATGATCGCGCGCACCGCGTTCACGCAGCTGCACTATTCGCCGCTGCTGCTGGCCGGCACGCTGCTCGGGATGACGATCATCTACCTCGTGCCGCCCGTCGCGGCGCTCGCGTACGGCGCGCGTGCATGGCCGGCCTGGCTCGCGTGGGCGTCGATGTGCGCCGCGTATGCGCCGATGCTGCGCTACTACCGCCGCTCGCCGCTGTGGGCGCCCGCGCTGCCGCTCGTCGCGCTGTTCTACGTGGGCGCGACGTTCGCGTCGGCGTGGCGCTACTGGCGCGGCAAGGGCGGCCAGTGGAAGGCGCGCGTGCAGGCGCCGGTGGATCGCTGAGTCTCGATTGCCCGGGAGGCATGTCTCCCGGCAGCGTGAAAGCAAACAGCCCGAGCGGTGCGAACCGGTCGGGCTGTGTCGTTTTCGGCGGGGCCGCCGACGGTGCGCGTGCTTACCGCTGGGTCAGCATCATGTACATCTGGACCACGACGTCCGGCGAGAACGTGAACGGCACCCAGCCGTAGCCGGTGTGGCGCGCGACCAGCAGGCGGTCGCCGTTCGACTGCTTCTGCACGGCCATCATCGGGTTCTTCGTCGTCACGAAACGCCAGCCGGCCGGGATGCCGGGCGGCGGCTCCGGCTGCATCGACGCGCGTGCGTGCGCGAGCTCCTCGATCAGCTGGCCCAGTTGCTCCGGATGCAGCGTGATCGACTGGCCGTTGACGGTCAGCGTGAGTTCGTTCTGGGACGGGCGCGCGACGTGCAGCGTCGCCTTGTCGGCCGGGGCGGGCGCGGCCTCGACGTCGACCGCGGGTTCGGCTTGCGCCGCCGGGACGATCGCAGTACCGGCTGCAGCCGCAGCGGAAACGTCGGCCGTTTCTGCCTCAAGCGTTGCAACTGCGCTCGCGACCGGTTCAGCCGCCGGCGTATCCGCCGGTGCCGCTTCGACGACTTCGGCCGCAACGGCCGGGGCGGCAACCGCGTGCGTCGCGGCTTCCTTGACGACGGCCTCGACCAGCGCCTCCGCGTCGGCGATGGCCTTCGCGTGGTGCTGCGCGGCCGCTTCGGCCTGCGCGATCGCTTCGGTATGGCGCTGCGTGACGGCCTCGGCTTCGGCGGTCGCCTGCGCGTGACGTTGCGCGGCGGCTTCGGCCTGCGCGATCGCTGCCGCGTGGCGCTGCGTGACGGCTTCGGCCTCGGCGGCCGCTTCGGCGTGACGCTGCGCGGCAGCCTCGGCTTCGGCGATCGCCTGCGCGTGACGCTGCGCGAGTGCTTCGGCCTCGGCGATCGCAGCCGTATGGCGTCGTGCGGCAGCTTCGGCCTCGGTCGTCGCTTCCGCGTGGCGCTTCGCGGCGGCTTCGGCTTCGACCGTCGCGGCCGCATGGCGTTGTGCGGCCGCATCGGCTTCGGTCGCGGCGGCGTGATGACGCTGCGCGGCGGCCTCGGCTTCGGCGATCGCGGCCGCGTGGCGCTGCGACGCGGCTTCGGCATCCGCGTGACGCTGCGCGAGCGCTTCGGTCAGCGCGGTGGCTTCCGCATGGCGCTGCACGGCCGCCTCGGCTTGCGCGGCGGCATCGGTGTGACGTTGGGCGGCAGCTTCGGCGGTGGCGGTCGCGGCGGCGTGGCGTTGCTGCGCGGCTTCGGCGTCGGCAGCAGCGGCCGTGTGGCGCTGCGCGGCAGCCTGCGCCTCGGTTTCCGCGGCGGCGTGACGCTCGGCCGCGGCCTGGGCTTCCGCCGCGGCGGCGCGCGCGAAGGCTTCCGCGCTGCGTGCCGCCTGCTGGGCGGCGTGGTGATCGTGGAGGAGCTGATCGACGCCCGTGGCGAGCGAAGCGATCTGATCGTTCAGGTTCATGCGTGTCTTCTCTGCGTAAGACCCGCGATTTTAACCGCTGCGCCGGTGCCGGTCCGCGCGGGACGTGTAACAAAATGCGCAAAGCGGCGCGAGGCGCGCCGCTTTGTGTTACTTCAGGTAGCCCGCCGAGCCGAACCAGTCGAGCGCATCGCGCAGCCCTTCGCGGTATGGACGCGCACGGTAGCCGAGCTCGCGCTCGGCCTTCGCGGACGTGAAATACATCTTGTTCTTCGACATCCGCAGCCCGTCCACGGTGACGAACGGTTCCTTCTTCGTGAACTTCGCGACCGCTTCGGCGCCGACCGCGAGCGGGTACAGCGGCCAGCGCGGCAGCGCGATCGTCGGCGCCTTGCGGCCCGTCATCTGCGCGATGTCGGCGAGCATCTGCTGCAGCGGCAGGTTCTCGCCGCCGAGGATGTAGCGCTCGCCGATCCGGCCGCGCTCGAGCGCGAGGAAGTGGCCGTGCGCGACGTCGTCGACGTGCACGAGGTTGAGCCCCGTATCGACGAACGCGGGAATCTTGCCGAGCGCGGCTTCGACGATGATGCGGCCGGTCGGCGTCGGCTTCACGTCGCGCGGGCCGATCGGCGTCGACGGATTGACGATCACGGCCGGCAGCCCTTCGTCGGCGATCATCCGCTCGACCGCGCGCTCCGCGAGCACCTTGCTGCGCTTGTACACGCCGATCGCCTGCTCGGCCGTGAGCGGCCGGTTCTCGTCGGACGGGTCGCCGGCGCTTGTCACCTTCAGCGTCGCGACGCTGCTCGTGTAGACGATCCGCTCGACGCCCTCCGCGCGGGCCGCGCGCATCGTCGCGACGGCCCCCTCGAGGTTCGCGCGCTCGATTTCGTCGGGATCGGGCGCCCACAGCCGGTAGTCGGCCGCGACGTGCAGCAGGTAGCGCACGCCGCGCAGCGCGGCGCGCATCGACGCCTCGTCGCGCATGTCGCCGGTGACGATCTCGGCATCGAGATCCGCGACGTTCGTGCGCGGGCTGGTCGGGCGCACGAGCACGCGCACCGCATAGCCTTTCTGCTGCGCAATGCGTGCGACGGCCGAGCCGACGAAACCGGACGCGCCGGTGACGAGAACGAGATCGCGGGAGGTATCAGTCATGCGTTTCCTTCAGGGCCGCGCGCGGGCGGCGCGGCGGTTGGGCATCGGCGAGATTGTACGTGGTCGGCGCGCGCGGCGACGCCTGGCCGGCGCGTGTGCGAAGCGGCCGACGCGACTACAATGCCGGGCTTGAATGCAACGGGAGGGCGACGCGATGAGCCGCAATGAACTGGACGAACGGATCGAGACCTACTACGTGCGGGTGCGCGGCGTCGTGCAGGGCGTCGGTTTCCGTCATGCGACGGTGCGCGAGGCGCATGCGCTGAAACTGCGCGGCTGGGTCGCGAATCTCGAGGACGGCACCGTCGAGGCGATGATCCAGGGCCCCGGCGCGCAGATCGACCGGATGCTCGCATGGCTGCGTCACGGGCCGCCGGCCGCGCGCGTGACCGAGGTGACGTTCGAGGAACGCCAGACCGAAAGACGCTTCGAGCGTTTCCAGCAGCAGTAAGAGGCACACAACAATCATGACGGGGTATCCGGAAGCCGGGCGCGGCCTCATGCTGTCGGTGATGGCGTCGACGCTGTTCGCGCTGATGTCGGCTTACGCGAAACTGCTCGCGCCGCTCACGGGGCTCGACATCTTCGCGTGGCGCGTATTGTGGACCGCGCCGTGCGCATTCGCGCTGATCGCACTGCGCGGCCGCTGGCCGTCGCTCGTCGAGCTCGCGCGGCGCACCGCGCGCGACTGGCGCCTGCTGATCGCGCTTCCGGTGAGCGCGGCGCTGCTCGGCGTGCAGCTGTGGCTGTTCCTGTGGGCGCCGCTGCACGGCCGCATGCTCGAAGTGTCGCTCGGCTATTTCCTGCTGCCGCTGACGATGGTGATCGTCGGCCGCTTCTACTATCACGAACGGCTCGACCCGCTGCAATGGGCGGCGGTCGCGTGCGCCGCGCTCGGCGTCGCGCACGAAGTGTGGGCGACGCGCGCGTTCGCGTGGCCGACACTCGTCGTCGCGCTCGGCTATCCGCCGTATTTCGTGCTGCGCCGGCGGATCAACGCCGATTCGCTGGCCGCGTTCGCGATCGAGATCGCGCTGCTGGGCCCGGTCGCGTTCGCGATGGTCGCGACGAGCACGACTCGCGTCGCAACGCATCCGGTGCTGTGGGCGGTGCTGCTGCCGGGGCTCGGCATCCTCAGCACGCTCGCGCTCGCGAGCTACCTGAAGGCGAGCCGGATGCTGCCGATGGCACTGTTCGGGATCCTCGGCTACGTCGAACCCGTGCTGCTCGTCGCGGTGTCGCTGCTGCTGCTCGGCGAGACGCTGAGCGTCGCGAAGCTCGCGACGTACGGGCCGATCTGGGTCGCCGTCGCGCTCACTGCGTGGCACAGCGCAATGCTGATGCGGCGTCTGCCCGCACGCGGATAAGCGTCGATCGCGATGCCGGGGCCGCACGGAACGTGCCGCGCCTCGCCGATCGATCGACGATCGAACGGGAGTCGTTCGGCGGTCGAATGCGACGATGCTGGCCGCGAACTGGCGTCGCGCTGACGCGAATCTGGCGGCGCCGACCGCCTTGCCCCACAAGGCTCGCGCGTGTAATCGAAGAGAAGATTCGGTTGCACTTTGTTACTTAGGGTCTCCCCTGATCGGCCATTAGACTGGTCTGAACGACTTCCCTTCGTATGCAGCTTTTCAATGAACGGTCATCTCCGTGCCTGGCCAGCCGGGTTGGCGCGATGCGAGCATACGCGCATCGCCGCTGATCGCGCTCGCCTTCTCCTTTCCGATCCCTTCCCCGGTGCGTGCCGCACCGCCGTCGTGCAGGTGCGCTCATGTCGTTGAGCCCGCCGCCTCCCGCCACGGTCCAGCCGCCACGCAGCGGCCGCCTGATCGAAATCGACTTCTTCCGCGGGCTCGTGCTGTTGATGATCGTCGTCGATCACATCGGCGCGAGCGTGCTGTCGCGCGTGACGCTGCACGCGTTCGCGCTGTGCGATGCGGCCGAGGTGTTCGTGTTTCTCGGCGGCTTCGCGACCGCGAGCGCGTACGGCGCGATCGCCGAGCGGCACGGCGCGCGCGCGGCGCAGGCGCGGTTCGTGCGCCGCGCGATGCAGATCTACCGCGCGTTTCTCGCGACGTCGACGCTGATGCTGGTCGTGTCGGCCGTGCTCGACCACTACGGGATCGATGCGCCGAACCTCTCGCTCGACGACGTCAGCGTGATGCTTGCGTCGCCGCTCACGGGCCTGGCCGAATTGCTGACGTTCCAGCGCCAGCCGTATCTCGCGTCGGTGCTGCCGATGTACGTGCTGTTCGCGCTCGCGTCACCGGTGCTCGTGCCGTTCGCACGCCGCCATCCGTGGCTGCTCGTCGCGTTCAGCGTCGCATCGTGGATCGCGGCCGGCTGGCTCGGCCCCGAGCTGCTGGACACCGACGGCTTTCGCTGGAGCTTCAACCCGTTCGCCTGGCAGCTGATGTTCGTCGCCGGCGTGCTGGCGCGCTGCCAGCCGTTTTACCGGCACGTCGCGCTCGGGCGCTGGGGCGCGGCGGCGACCGGGCTCGCGTGCGCGGTCGTGCTCGGTTGCGCGAGCTACAAGCTGTTCTCGGGGTTGCCGCTGCCGGAAGGCGTGTTCAAGCGCGACCTCGCGCTGCCGCGCGTCGTGAGCTTCGCGGCCGTCGCATGGCTGATGGCCGATTGCGTGCGCTTCGGCTGGATCGCGCGGATCGCACAGGGTGTGCGGCCCGTCGTGGCGGTCGGCCAGCGCGGGCTGATCTGCTTCGTGGCAGGCGCGGCGATTTCGCTCGTCATCGATTCGCTGCTGCATCCGGTCGTGCGCAGCGCCGACCTGCGGCAGGTCGGCGTGGGCCTCGTGGCCGACGCGTGCGCGCTCGGGCTGATGATGGCCGTGGCCGGTTCGGGAACGTGGATCGCGCGGTGGCGCAGTGCGGCCGCGTAGGCGGCGCGGGAGGTGGCGCGTGCGGCACGGCATGCGCCGCGCGGCGTCAGTGAGGTGAGTCGATACGGGAGCGGGGCACGACGGTTGCGTCGTCGGGTTCGGTGTCGTCGCGTTCGTCCTGCGCGGGATCGTCGCGTTCCGCGAGTACCGCGTCGGCTTCGGCTGCGGCCCGGGCGGCGCGCATCGCGGTGCAGCGCTGAGCGTGCCGGATGTCCGACAGTATTCTCAGCAGCCGCGTGGTCTTGCTTTTCATGGGTTTCTCCCGCCAGGCGCATCGCGGGAAGCGGATGCGCGTCCTGCAACCAGTGTAGGACGCGTTCGCGTGCCTGGCGGGAGAATGTGGCGTGCAGGCCGCACGCCAAGGGATAGTACTTACTGGATCGCGGCGACGCCCTGCGCCTGCAGCGTTTCTTCGCGACGCTCTTCCACGCAGCGCTGATGCTGGCGCGACAGGCGGTTCATCAGCGGCAGCAGCAGCAGGGCGAGCACCATGCCGATCGCGGCGAGCCAGCCGAGCTTCTCGAACAGCGACAGGTAGAGCGGCAGCGATTCGGTGGCCGGCAGCTCGTGCGACGGCATCTGCGCGAAGTTCGCGACGACGCTGCCCAGATACTGCGACACGCCCGTCGCGACGAAATACGCACCCATCATGAAGCCGCTCATGCGCGCCGGCACATAGCGGGCGATCATCGCGAGGCCGAGGCCGCTCACCAGCAGTTCGCCGAGCGAGTAGAGGCCGTAGCCCCACACCATGAACCACGACGACACGCGGCCGTCCACCGCATAGCGGCCGCTGATCGTGAACACCAGGTAGCCTGCGGCCACCGCACCGAAGCCGAGCGCGTACTTCGCGGCGACCGGCAGGTCGCGGCCGCCCTTCGCGACGGCGTTGTAGATCCACACGAGCACCGGGCTCAGCAGCATGATCCAGATCGGGTTCAGCGCCTGGAACTGCGCGGCGCTCCACGTGAACAGCGTCGTACCGAACAGCATGAAGCGCGGATCGACGTTGCGCAGCGCGAACAGCGTCAGCGACGTCGACATCTGCACGTAGAAGATGAAGAACAGGATCACCTGGCCGATCAGCACGAGTGCCGCGATCAGGCCCGCGCGCTCCGAGCGCTCCGACTTCGCGATCATGTAGGCGAAGATCGCGAGGATCGCGAACGCGGCCGTCCACACGCTGGCCACGGCGAGCTGCTTGTGCTGCAGCACGTACAGCGTGACCAGCGCGAGCCCGACGCCGCCCAGCGCCACCGCGCCGAGGCGCTTCCAGCGGATCGGTTCGTCGTCCGGCTGCGAGCCGACGTGTGCGAGCGTGCGATGCATCAGCATGAAGTTGAGGATCGCGAGCAGCATGCCGCCGCAGCAGACCGCAAACGCGGTGTGCCAGCCCCAGTGATCCTTGATCCACGGCGTCGCGAGCATCGACACCGTCGAGCCGATGTTGACCGCCATGTAGTAGATCGTGAACGCGCTGTCGATGCGCGCGTCGTCGCCTTCGTAGATGCGGCGCACGAGGTTCGCCGCGTTGGCCTTGAACAGGCCGTTGCCGACGACGATCACGCCGAGCGACGCATACATGTACGCCAGGTGGTCGTTCGGTACCGCGAGCATCAGGTAGCCGGCGCACAGCACGGACGCGCCGATGATCATCGTGCGACGGGCGCCGAGCACCTTGTCGCCGATCCAGCCGCCGATCGACGGTGCCGCATAGACGAGCGCGGTGAACGCACCCCAGGTCAGGTTCGCATGGCTGTCGGTGAAACCGAGCCGGTCGACCATGAAGAGGACCAGGAGCGCGGCCATGCCGTAATAGCCGAAGCGCTCCCACATTTCGATGAGGAAGACCGTCGTGAACGATCGGGTTTGTGAAACAGGTGAATGCATCATCAATCTCGGTTGAAACGGACGGCACGGATCGCGCGTCGTCTTGGGGGTCGAACTGGCGCCGGAGCACTGTGGCCGGGTAGGCTTTGCGTCGGCGATGGAGCAGTCGGGCGGTTAGCCCGGGCCGGGGTGGGACGCCGCGCCGGAAGGCGGGGCGCGACCCCGACCGGCGCGCGAATGGTAACGTTTGCCGGTCCGGTGCGTCGGGTCCGCGCCACTTAGGGAAACTCCCGATATGGCAGCAGCTTTCAGGAACATTCGTCTCATCATTTATTTGTAAGCTTCGCGCCCGTTCTCCGCAGATTCCCGGAGAGCCGCTTGCAGCTTGCCTGTGAAGCCTGCGAGTCTGGCAAGATAGCGCGTCGTTTCGCTCGCTTCGGGCCCTGTTTAGTGCACCGGGCTCAATGCCGAAGGCGTGTGCGAACCCGAAGATTAAGCTATCTCCAATTAACTTAGTTACTTTCCATCAAACATTTTTTGACGACCACTTTTCGGCCTGCTATGGTTCCCCCCACTGAAAACTCGCGATCGGCAGACGCTGTCGCACTTGGCAGCAAGATTCGCGCGTTGCGCCAACGTCTGAAGCGCACGCTCGACGACACCGCTACCGCCGCCGGGATTTCGAAGCCGTTTCTGTCTCAAGTCGAGCGCGGGCTCGCGTCGCCGTCACTGACGTCGCTGGCAGGTATTGCGCACGCGCTCGGTGTGACGGTGCAGTACTTCGTGGATACGCCGAGCGAGGAACGCTCGGTCTGCCGAGGCGATCAGCTGCGCTTCTTCGGGTTTGCCGATTCGGCGAACCTGTTCGCAAGGCTGACGAACGTGTCCGAAGGGCGCCAGCTGGAGGCGATCCTCGTGAGGATGCCGCCGGGGCAGAAGCGGTCCGAGGTGACGACACATGCAGGAGAGGAATTCCTGTATGTGATTGAAGGGGAAGTGTCGCTGACGCTGGAAGGCAAGACGTTCGTCCTGCAGGCCGGCGACAGTTCGCATTATCAGTCGACGGTGCCGCACAGTTGGGTCAACACCGCGAAAGTCGAGTCGGTGGTGGTCTGGGTAGGTACACCTAGGCTGTTCTAACGCACAGGTATTCCTTCGTTTCCAAGACGGGATGCCTGTCGAAAGAAACGTAAGGAATACTAAAATGCTACACGAGAATCACGGGCCTCCTCAATCGCTGCACCCGTCAGCGTCTCACGCGTAAGCCGCGGCATCCGCCGCGCGACGCTCACCGAACAAACCTTCTCAAGACTGCCACGATGAAATCCTTGCATGCCATGTCGGCCGTGCTGGCCGCGCTCGCCCTGACGACGCCTGTTGCCCACGCCGTTACCGTCCCGTCGAACGTCGCGCTCGCTCCCCAACAGGACCTGACGCGACAGGTGCCCGCCGAAATCGAGTCGCTCGACCCCGCGCACATCGAATCGTGGACCGGCAACACGATCGGCCTCGACCTGTTCGAAGGGCTGGCCCGCATCGATGCGGCCGGCCAGGTCGTGCCGGGCGTCGCGCTGTCGTGGGAGCGCAAGACGCCGCAAACATGGATCTTCAAGCTTCGCCATGACGCGAAGTGGAGCAACGGCCAGCCGGTGACGGCCGCCGATTTCGTATATTCGTGGCAGCGCCTCGTCGATCCGAAGACGGGCTCGAAGTACACGATCCTCGTCGAGTTCGTGAAGAACTCGAAGGACATCATCGCGGGCAAGGCCGCGCCGTCGACGCTCGGCGTGCGCGCCGTCGATCCGTACACGCTGGAAGTGACGACCGACGTGCCGGTCGCATTCTTCCCGGAACTGACGGCCATGGTGCCGCTCGCGCCGGTGAACAAGGACACGGTGACGAAGCTCGGCGACGCATGGACGCGCCCGGGCAACATCGTCAGCAACGGCGCATACCAGCTCGTCGACTGGCAGCCGAACAACCGCATCGTGATCTCGAAGGATGCGAAGTACTGGAACGCGCCGAAGGTCGTGATCAACAAGGTCACGTACCTGCCGATCGAGAGCGACGAGACGGCGTTGCGCATGTACCAGGCCGGCCAGATCGACTACAGCTACTCGATCCCGTCGGGGATCTTCCAGCAGGTCAGCAAGCAGTTCGGCGGCGAACTGCGCCAGGGCCTGCAGCTCGCGACCTATTACTACTACCTGAACAACAGCGATCCGGCACTGAAGGACAAGCGCGTGCGCCAGGCGCTGTCGATGGTGCTCGATCGCGACGTGCTGACGCAACGGCTCACGCAGGCCGGCGAGAAGCCGATGTACGGCCTGATGCCGAACGGCACGAAGGGCGTGCAGCCGTTCACGCCGGATTGGGCGTCGTGGCCGATGGCCAAGCGCGTCGAGACCGCGAAGAACCTGCTGAAGCAGGCCGGCTACTCGGATGCGAAGCCGCTGTCGTTCACGCTGACGTACAACACCAACGACCTGCACAAGAAGGTCGCGCTGTTCGCCGCGTCGGAATGGCGCACCAAGCTCGGCATCAATACGAAGCTCGAGAACGTCGAGTTCAAGGTGCTGATGAAGGAGCGTCATGACGGCAAGGTGCAGATCGCCCGTGACGGCTGGTTCGCCGACTACAACGACGCGATGACGTTCTTCGACCTGCTGCGCTGCGGCAGCGCGCAGAACACCGTCGGCTACTGCAACAAGCAGGCCGACGCGCTCGTCGACGAAGGCAACCAGAAGCTCGACGACAAGGCACGCGCCGCGCTGCTCACGCAGGCGCACGACCTGGCGCTGAGCGACACGCCGATGGTGCCGCTGTTCCAGTACTCGGCCGATCGTCTCGTGAAGCCCTATGTGGGCGGCTACTCCCTGAAGAACGTGATCGACATGCGTGCTTCGCAGGACATGTACCTGATCAAGCACTGAGCGGAGCGATCATGCTGGCCTACGCATTGAGGCGCACGTTGTGGGCGGTGCCGACGATCCTCGCGGTCGTCACCGTCTGCTACCTGCTGCTGCACTTCACGCCCGGCGGTCCGTTCGATACGGAAAAGCAGTTGTCCGCCGCGACGCTCGCGAACCTGAACGCGAAGTACCACCTCGACCAGCCGCTGTGGAAGCAGTACCTGATGTACCTCGATTCGCTGCTGCATGGCGATCTCGGTCCGTCGTTCCGCTACGTCGACTGGTCGGTGAACGACCTCGTGAAGAAGGCGCTGCCCGTGAGCCTCGGCGTGGGCGGCGTGTCGATCCCGATCTCGATCGGGCTCGGCGTGCTGCTCGGCACCGTCGCGGCGGTGCGCCGCGACAGCTTCATCGACCGCGTCGTGATGCTGATCGGCAACGTCGGCAACGTCGTGCCGCCGTTCGTGCTCGGCCCCGTGCTCGTGTGGATCTTCGCGATCCTGCTGAAGACGTCGGCCGGCAACGGCTGGCTGCCGGCAGGCGGCTGGGGCGACGGCGGCTGGCAGTACCGGCTGCTGCCGATCGTGCTGCTGACCTTCATCAACATGTCGCTGCTCGCGCGCGTGATGCGCGGCTCGATGATCGAGACGCTGTCGAGCAACTACATCCGCACCGCGCGCGCCAAGGGCCTGCCGGGCTCGACGATCGTGCTGCGCCATGCGCTCAAGCCCGCGCTGATGCCGGTCGTGTCGCTGTTCGGCACGGTCTGCATCTCGTCGATCACGGCGGCCGTCGTCACCGAGTCGGTGTTCGCGCTGCCGGGCCTCGGGCAGCTCGTCGTGAACGGCGCCATCAACCGCGACTACACGCTGGTGCTCGGCCTCGTCGTCCTGACTACCGTCTGCGCCGTGCTGTTCAACCTGCTGGTCGACCTCGCGTATGCGTGGCTCGATCCGCGCATCCGTTATTGAGCGAGGCACCGCGATGACTCCGACTACTCCCGTCGTCGGCCTGCCCGTGCAGACCGATTCGCCGCCCCGTTCGCGCTCGCCGCTCGCGCTCGCGATGGCGCGCTTCCTTCACAACCGCGCGGCCGTGTTCAGCCTCGTGCTGCTGGCGCTGGTCACGCTCGCCTGCTTCGTCGGCCCGTGGCTGCTTGCGGCCGATCCCGCCGCGAGCGACTGGGGCGCGATCAGCCTGCCGCCGACCTGGGCGAACCAGCACTGGTTCGGCACCGACGAGCTTGGCCGCGACCTGCTCGTGCGCACGCTGATCGGCGGTCGCGTGTCGATCGAGGTCGGCGTGCTCGGCACGCTCGTGTCCGGCCTGTTCGGCGTCGCGTGGGGCGCGACCGCGGGCTTCGCGGGCGGCCGCGTCGACTCCGTGATGATGCGCGTCGTCGACATGATGTACGCGATCCCGTACCTGCTGATCGCGATCCTGATGATGACCCTGTTCGGCCGCTCGTTCATGCTGGTCGTGCTGACCATCAGCGCGTTCTCGTGGATCGACATGGCGCGCGTCGTGCGCGGCCAGACGCTGTCGCTGCGCAACCGCGAGTTCGTCGATGCGGCGCGTGCGATCGGCGTGACGCCGGCCACGATCGTGCGGCGCCATGTCGTGCCGAACCTGCTCGGCGTGGTCGTCGTGTACGCGACGGTCTCGGTGCCGGGCATCGTGCTGACCGAATCGGTGCTGTCGTTCCTCGGCCTCGGCGTGCAGGAGCCGATGACGAGCTGGGGCGTGCTGATCCAGGACGGCGCGCAGAAACTGGAATCGATGCCGTGGCTGCTGCTGGCCCCGGCCGTGATGCTTTGCGTGACGCTTTACTGCGTGAATTTCGTCGGCGACGGCCTGCGGGATGCGCTTGACCCGAAGGATCGTTGAGATGGCTGCACTACTCGAAGTAGAAAATCTCGGCGTGCGCTTCACGCGCAAGGATGCACCGCCGATCGACGCCGTGAGCGGCGTGTCGTTCTCGCTCGAAGCCGGCAAGACGCTCGGCATCGTCGGCGAATCGGGTTCGGGCAAGAGCCAGACCGTGATGGCGCTGCTCGGCCTGCTGGCCGGCAACGGCACGACGACCGGCGCCGCGCGCTATCGCGGCGACAACCTGCTCGACATGGACACGCGCGCGCTGAACGCGGTGCGCGGCGACCGGATCGCGATGATCTTCCAGGATCCGATGACGTCGCTCAATCCGTTCCTGACGATCGAGCGGCAGATGACCGAGACGCTGCAACTGCATCGCAAGCTGTCGCGCAAGGAAGCGACGAAGCGCGCGATCGAGGCGCTCGAATCGGTGCGCATTCCCGATGCGGCGCGGCGCATCCGCATGTATCCGCACGAGTTCTCGGGCGGCATGCGCCAGCGCGTGATGATCGCGATGGCGCTGCTGTCCGAGCCGGAAATCCTGATCGCCGACGAGCCGACCACCGCGCTCGACGTGACCGTGCAGGCGCAGATCATCGACCTGCTGCGCGAACTGAACCGCGAGCGCGGCACCGCGATCGTGCTGATCACGCACGACATGGGCGTGGTCGCCGGCCTCGCGGACGACGTGATGGTCATGTACTCGGGGCGCACCGTCGAATACGCGCCGGCCGAATCGATCTTCGCGGCGCCGTCGCATCCGTACACGATCGGCCTGCTCAATGCGCTGCCGCGCCTGACCGACGCCGACGACGCGCCGCTCGTCGCGATTCCCGGCAATCCGCCGATGCCCGGCACCGCGCCGGCCGGCTGCGCGTTCGCGAAGCGCTGCACGTATGCGGAAGAACGCTGCGGTACGGCACGCCCCGCGCTCGAAACCTATGGCGCCGTGGGCGCGGTGCGCGCATGCCACCGCCCGGTGGCCGATCTGACGGGAGGTCTGCGATGAGCGTCAATGAACGCCGCGATGCCGGCGCGACGGACGACACGCTGCTGTCCGTCGACAATCTGAAGGTGCATTTCCGCGTGCCGCTCGGCGGCTATCCGTGGTCGCCGAAGGGCACGCTGCGCGCGGTCGACGGTGTCTCGTTCGACGTGAAGCGCGGCGAGACGGTCGGGCTCGTCGGCGAATCGGGCTGCGGGAAGTCGACGCTTGCGCACGCGCTGATCGGCCTCGTGCCGATGACGGCCGGCTCGGTGAAATGGCGCGGCGAAGCCGTCGCGCCCGATCACCTGCGCGGCAACGCGATGCGGCGCGAAGTGCAGATGATCTTCCAGGATCCGCTCGCGTCGCTCGACCCGCGCATGACGATCGAACAGGTCGTGGCCGAGCCGATCGTCACGCACCAGGCGGGCCTCGGCCGTACCGAAGTGCGCCGCCGCGTGGTCACGATGCTCGAACGCGTCGGCCTGAACGCGCATCACCTGCTGCGTTATCCCCATGAATTTTCCGGCGGGCAGTGCCAGCGCGTCGGTATCGCACGTGCACTGATCGGCGAGCCGAAGCTCGTGATCTGCGACGAACCGGTGTCGGCGCTCGACGTGTCGATCCAGGCGCAGATCGTGAACCTGCTGCGCGACCTGCAGCGCGACCTGTCGTTGTCCTATCTGTTCGTTGCACACGATCTCGCCGTGGTGAAGGCGATCAGCCAGCGTGTGCTCGTAATGTATCTCGGCCGCGTGATGGAGTTCGGCACGCGGCATGACGTGTACGGCGTGCCGCAGCACCCGTACACGAAGGCGCTGCTCGATGCGGCGCCGACGCCGGAGCCGGCGCGCGAGCGTGCTCGCCGTCCGATGCTGCTGGCGGGCGAGATGCCCTCGCCGCTCAACCCGCCGTCCGGCTGCGCGTTCCGCACGCGCTGCCCGGTCGCGATCGACGCGTGCGCGCAGGACGTGCCGCTGCCGGAAGTGCGGCAGGGGTCGGCTGCACGTGTCGCGTGTATCCGCGCGGGCGCGGCGTGATGTGAAGTAACTCGGCAAATAAAACCAGGCAGGTCAACAGGGGCAGTGGCGGCGCGAATGATCTTCGCGTCGCGGGTACAGGCGCGTCCTTAGCCGGGCGTGCCGGGGGGCCGGGAGCGGATCGCGACCGGCGTGGACGGATATCAAACAAGACGAGAATGACGATGAAAAAACAGAAGACGATCGGGACGGCATCGAAGATGCTGCTTGCATGGGGACTGCCGGCACTCGCCGGCGTCTCACTGACGGGCGTGGCGCACGCCGACGACGCGGCACCCGCGCCGCTGACGGTCGCGCAGGCCGCACCGGCCGCGACCGTTGCGCAGGCATCGACCCCGAACGCCATCATCAACGCCGAAGCGAACCAGGCCGTCACGCCGCCGGACGAGCCGTCGGCGCAGTCGAAGTCGAACGGCTTCATTGCCGACAGCCATCTCAACTTCCTGTTCCGCAACTACTCGGACGTGCTCGACAGCAAGGGCGGGCCGCATCGCCACGCGTGGGTCCAGGGCGCGATGGCGAACTTCGAGTCGGGCTTTACGACGGGCCTGATCGGCATCGGCTTCGACGCATCGCTGTATGCGGCACTGAAGCTCGACGGCGGCCAGGGTGCCGGCAGCATGGTGCACATCGCGAAGGGCGGCGGCGGCGGCAACCAGCTCGCGTGGGCATACCCCGGCATCTACGACATCAAGGCGCGGATCTCGAACACGGTGGTCAAGTACGGTCTGCAGGCCGTCGACAACCCGTTCATGGAGCAGCACGACAACCGTGCGCTGCCGCCGACGTTCCTCGGTGCGACGATCGTCAGCAATGAATTCAAGAACGTGATGCTCGAGGCCGGCAGCTTCACGAAGACCGACGCGCGCGGTCACACGACGCTCACCAACCTGACGACGCAGTACGGCGGCACGCGCATCGATCGCCTGACGTATGTCGGCGGCACGTGGGACTACTCGCCGAACGGCGAAGTCGCGCTGTACGCGAACCAGGCCGACGACGTGTGGCACCAGTACTACGCGTCGGTGAAGCACAGCATCGGCAGCCCGCAGACGATCAAGTGGACCGGCTTCGGCAACGTCTACTCGACGCACGACACGGGCGACGCGCGGCAGGGCAAGATCGACAACAACGCCTACAGCCTGTCGGTGGCCGCACAGCACGGCCCGCACGAGCTGCTGCTCGGCTTCCAGCAGGTGCTCGGCGACCAGTTCTTCGACTACCTGAACGAAACGAACGGCATCTTCCTGACCAACTCGATGGACGTCGACTACAACGCGCCGCACGAAAAGTCGCTGCAGCTGCGTTACACGTTCTACGGCAAGGAAGCGGGCCTGCCGGGCTTCAAGGCGATGGTCTGGGGCGTGACGGGCTGGGGTGCGGACGGCAGCGCGGGCGCGGCCAACGACCCGAGCAAGTCGAGCATCTACTGGGCCAACGGCGCGCCGGTGCAGGGCCGTCACCACGAGTTCGGCTTCATCCCGTCGTACACGTTCCAGAGCGGCAAGCTGAAGGACACGAAGGTCACGTTCATCGCGATGTGGCACAACGGTTCGGCTCACTACTCGGACGCGACGAACCGCGAGTACCGCCTGGTCGTGAACCTGCCGCTGCACGCGTTCTGAACGAAGGGGGACACCGGTTCCCCCGCATCGCGCAGCCGGCCGGGCCCGCAGTTCGGTCAGGCCGGCTTGTGCAGCCCCGCGACGGGATCGTTCGCGGCGGGCATCTCTTCCACGAGCGACGTGAGCTGGCGGCCCGTATTGCGCCAGGCGTCGAGGCCGCCGCGCAGCGCGAGCGCATCGGTGAAGCCTGCGTCGAGCAGGCGCTTCGCCATCAGCGCGGCCGTCACTTCATTCGGGCACGAGCAATACACGACGAACTTCTGCGACAGCGGATAGCGCGCGACGATGTCGCCGATCTGCCGCTCGTCGGCGAATTGCGCACCGGGAATCGTGAACGGGTCGAGCTTGCGGTGCTCGGGCGAGCGCACGTCGAGCACCACCGGCGCGGCGGTGTCGCGCAGCAGCACGTCGAGTTCGTCGACACCGATCCGCGCGTTCGCGAGCTGGCGGATCAGCGCGCGGCGGCGCATCCAGCGCACGGCCGCATAGATCGCCAGCAGCGCGACGATGACCAGCAGCACCGCGCGGCCGAGATGGCTCGCGCCGGCGAACAGCCAGTCGATCTGACGGTAGAACACGAGGCCGGCGATCAGCCCGACGATGGTCCACAGCGCGGCGCCGAGCGCGTCGTAGCCGGCGAACGTGCGATAGCGCGTGCCGAGCGCGCCGGCCATCGGCACCGACACCAGCGACAAGCCCGGAATGAAGCGTGCGACCGCGAGCACGCGCACGCCGTAGCGGCCGAAGAAGCGCTCGGTCTTGCGCACGCAGGTATCGCGCGACAGCGACAGCCGGCAGATCGTCTTCAGCGTCGTGCCGCCGTAACGGCGCCCCGCGACGTACCAGACGGTGTCGCCGATCAGCGCGCCGAGCACCGACAGCGCCACCACCGTCACGAGCTGCGACCCGATCATCGCCGGGTGCATCGCGGACATCGCGCCGAACAGCACGAGCGTCGGCATCGCGGGCACCGGCAGGCCGATGGCCGCCGCGAGCACGTTGGCGAACACGAGAAGCGGCCCGTACTGGGCGACGAGGTCACGTAGGAGCATGACGGCTGGCCGAAAAGGAGACGCGTGGGCAGGAAACGCAGATGGGCCGATTATCGGCCTTTTTCAAGACAACGGCGGGAATGACGCAAAGCGCCTGACGGCGGCAGGGGGATACCGGTGAGCCGGCGCGCTGCGCGCGGCTCACCGATCGGGATCAGGAGGGGGTACGGGCGAGCGACGCGGCACCGTGGTTTTCGCCGGGCAGCTCGGCGCCGTGCGAGCGGATCGCCGCGATCAGTTCGGCCGGCGTGATCTCGTAGCGGACCTCGCGGTGGATGCCGGGTTTGCGTTCGTCGATCTCGATCAGCAGCACGCTTTTGCCGTCGCCCGTTGCTTCCAGCCGGAGCGAGCGCAGTTCGCGGCCGTCGGCCGGGTCGTGTTCGGTGAGCAGGGTCATTGCCCCGGATGAGCCGGTAGTGCGCATCGAACCTATCCTCGTATCGTGTCGTGGATGCCGTAACGGCAAAGATGTCTTTGTTGACTACAGCTTGACGCAGTTTAACGCGAACGGGCCGCGGTACGGAGCATTTTCGTGCGGTGAAATGAGGGCTGCACCACCGATCCTTCTGATGTTTGAGCCGCGCCGGGCGGGCGTTTCAGCCGGATCGGCCACAGTCGCGGCCGGCGCGTGAGCGGCGTGCGCGGTTGCACCGGCGCGGGTGGCGACACGCGAGGCGAAGCGTGTCGCCGCGGTGCCGTCGGAAGCGGTCGGCGAGACCCATCGCCGGCGCCGACCGAGTGGCGGCCGGTTTCGACGCGCCGGCCACGCGGCGCGAGAAGCTCGCGTCGCTGTCGGCGGTGACGATGAAGTCGTACCAGTGGCCGGTCGAGTCGCGTTTCCGGTGCAGCTCGGCCCGGTCGCCGGCGCGTACCGTGACGGTCCACGTGGGACCGGTACCGTGGCCGCGACCCAGGCTGTTGCCGTCCTCGTTGCCGTGGCCATGACCATGATCGTCGTTGCCGCGGTTGCCGGCGAGCGGGCCGTAGACCCGGATCGACTTCGCACCGTGCCGTCGCCGTCGTCGCCGCCGTCGTTGCGCGGCCGCAGGTGGAGGAGGTGCGCGCATCGCGTTCGACACGCGGTGTCGCGCGAAGGCAGCGGCCATCGTCCGGATTCCGTTCGAATCTCCTTGCCACGTTCGTTGCGGGTGCAACGTGATGCGCGAGCGCGTGACGCCCATGTTTCAAATGCGTGAAATCGGATAAGCTCGACACGTTGCTGCGCCCATGCGCAGTCCGCGCCTTCAGCGCGATTTTTCGGAACCGGCCCACCCATGACCGACATCACGATCCGGCACAGCGAGACGCACGACGTCGACGCGATCCGGCACATCGCCGCGCATCCAGCGGTATACAGCAATACGTTGCAGTATCCGTTTCCGTCGCTCGAAAAATGGCAGAAGCGGATCGAGAACGTGCATGAGCGCGGCGTGAGCCTCGTCGCCGAAATCGACGGCACGGTCGTCGGCCATCTCGGCCTGCAATTCGAGCCGAATCCGCGCCGGCGCCATGCAGCAGGGCTCGGCATGATGGTCGATGCGGCCCGTCACGGGCACGGCATCGGCAGCCGGCTGCTCGCGGCCGCGATCGACCTCGCGGAAAACTGGCTGAACCTCACACGCCTCGAGCTGACCGTATTCACCGACAACCGGGCGGCGATCGCGCTCTACGAGAAGCACGGTTTCCAGATCGAAGGCGAATCGCCGGGCTACGCGTTGCGCGACGGCGTGCACGCGTCCGTGTATCACATGGCGCGGGTCAAGGCACGGCAGTGAAAGGCCTGCAGACGCGCACGCGACGGCACATGCGGCCGCGATAGCGCACGTCATATTCATTCGAGAATTCGTTCGTTTTCCACCGTCTGTACCCGTCGTATCGTTGAATGATTTGCCGGCCGCTTCGGCCGGCGTTCGTTGTTCCGACTCGATGCATGCGCGGCGTCGCACGCTGGCCAGCCTCATCGTCATCGCTTCCCGGCCGTTGTTTCGCGCGCCGCACTGTCCCGCAACCGCCTCCTTCAACGGAACCCGCTTCGATGAAAACCGTTCTCCGGAATCTGACTGCCGCCTGCCTGTTCGCTGCCGCCGCAGGTGCGGCGTTTGCCGCCGCCACGCCCGCCGCCGCCCCGCTGGCGAGTGCCTCGCCCGACGGTGCGCACCTGCCGCCCGGCATCGCGTGGCAGCACGGCGACGTCGACGCCGCGTTCGCGCTCGCGAAGCGCACCGGCAAGCCGCTGCTGCTGTACTGGGGCGCGGTGTGGTGTCCGTCGTGCAACCAGGTGAAGTCGACGATCTTCAGCCAGCAGGCCTTCAAGACGCGCTCGTCGTTCTTCGTGCCCGTGTATCTCGACGGCGATACCGAAAGCGCGCAGAAGCTCGGCGAGCGTTTCAAGGTGCACGGCTATCCGACGATGATCCTGTTCCGCCCCGACGGCACCGAGGTGACGCGGCTGCCGGGCGAAGCCGATCTCGACCGCTACATGCAGGCGCTGTCGCTCGGGATGACGGCCGCGCATCCGGTGCGGCAGACGCTGGCGACGGCGCTGAAGAACGGCGCGTCGCTGACGCCGGACGAATGGCGCCTGCTGGCCGACTATTCGTGGGATACGGATGGCGCACTGCCGGTGCCGGCCGACCGCGTCGCCGAGACGCTGCAGTCGCTCGCGCAACGTGCGCGGGCGGCCGGCGCGAAGGCCGAGGCGGCACGCTTCGCGTTGAAGTCGGCGGTGGTCGCCGCGTCGGACGATCCGGCGCAGGCCGGTGCGCTCGACAAGGCGGCGCTCGCCGATTCGCTGCGTACCGTGTTGCACGATCGGGCGCTGTCGCGGGCCGATTCGGACGTGCTGGTCGCGGCGCCCGCGCGCGTGGTCGCGTATCTCGGCAGCGACGACGCACAGCGCGCGACGCTGCGCGGCGCGTACGACGCTGCACTCTCGCGCCTGTCGACCGACACGACGCTGTCGTCGATCGACCGGCTGATGGCATTGCACGGCCGCGTGCTGCTCGCGCACGGCGACGCGAGCAAGGGCGTGCCGCTCGCTGCGCCGGCGCTGGCCGATACCGCGCGCAAGCAAATCGCCGCATCGGTGCAGCAAGCGGCGAACGCGTACGAGCGGCAGGCGCTCGTCAGCGAAGGCGCGGACACGCTGACCGACGCGGGGCTGTACGACGAGTCGGATGCGTTGCTGAAGGCAGAGCTGCCGCGTTCGTCCACGCCGTATTACTTCATGTCGGGGCTGGCCGCGAATGCGAAGGCGCGCGGCGACAAAGCCGCCGCGCTCGACTGGTATCGCAAGGCATACGACGCGGCGAGCGGGCCGGCGACGAAGCTGCGCTGGGGTGCCACCTACTTTGCGAATGCGGTCCAGCTGGCGCCGGACGATTCGGCACGTATCGAAGGCATTGCCGCGAGTGTGCTCGCGCAGGCCGACAAGACCCGCGACGCGTTCTACGGCGCGAACCTGCGCGCGTTGACCAAGGTCGTCACGCAGCTGAACCGCTGGCGCGGCAGCGGCGCGCACGATGCGTCGGTCAAGTCGGTCGTCAAGCAGTTCGACGGCGTATGCGGAAAACTGCCTGCAGGCGATCCGCAGGCAGCGGCGTGCGCCAAGCTGATCCAGCCCGTGAAGGCGTAACGGCGCAGCGATGCGTCGTCGAGCGGGCCGGACGCCGGATTACTGGCCCGACTCCGACGACGCGCCGCGATCGCTGCCGTATCCGGCGTCGTGCTGGCGGGCGATTTTCGCTTCGGCGGAAACGATGCTGGCGGGGTAGAACCAGTCGCTCGACTGGAAGCCGGCCTCCTTTAGCGCCTTGACTTCGGCGCGGACCTGCGCGCGCGTCAGCGGCTGGTTCGACTGGGCTTGCGCGGCGAGCGGGGCCGAGATGGCGAGGGCAATGGCAACGGCTTGGACCAGGCGCTTCATGATCGGGACCTCCAGGATTCCGGTGAATCGCTGCACTTCGTTCATCGAAGCACCGTGCGACGTTGAACCCAGTGTAGGCCGGAGCACGTGCGCGAAAAATGCGATCGCGCCCAACGCAGTGTTTTGTTGCGGGCAACAATGGTTGCGCGGAGGCGGAGGCGGAGGCGGAGGCGGAGGCGGAGGCGGAAGCGGAGGCGGAAGCGGAGGCGGAGGCGGAAGCGGAAGCGAATGCCGGATGCTGGATGCCGGAGGGCATCGCGGGCGCTGCGCAGGCGCCTGGCGGTACGGATTCGACAAGGTTCGCGAGCGGGGAAATGAAATCGGACCGGATGCGAATTCCGGAATCCGTTCCGGTTCGCATGCGATCCGATCCTGACGCGCAGGCGAGGCGGGAGGCGGCGTACGAGTGCCGCCTCAGGCAGGCACTTACACGAGCCCCGTCGCGTAGTACACGGCGATCACGAAGAACACCGCGAGCGTCTTGATGACGGTGACCGCGAAGATGTCACGATACGACTCGCGGTGCGTGAGGCCCGTGACCGCGAGCAGCGTGATGACGGCGCCGTTGTGCGGCAGCGTGTCCATGCCGCCGCTGGCCATCGCGACGACCCGGTGCAGCACGTCCATCGGAATGTTGGCGGCCTGTGCGCCCTTGATGAACAGGTCCGACATCGCGGCGAGCGCGATGCTCATGCCGCCCGACGCGGAACCCGTGATGCCGGCGAGCGAGCTGACCGACACGGCTGCGTTGACGAGCGGGTTCGGGATGCTCTTCAGCGCATCGCCGACGACGAGGAAGCCCGGCAGTGCGGCGATCACGCCGCCGAAGCCGTATTCCGACGCGGTGTTCATCGCGGCGAGCAGCGCGCCGCCGACGGCGGCCTTCGAGCCGGCCGCGAAGCGGTCGCTGACGCGCTTGAACGCGGTCAGCACGACCAGCACGATGCCGAGCAGCAGTGCGGCTTCGACCGACCAGATCGCGACGACGGTCTTGATCGACGTCGTGACCGGCGTATGCACGCCCGGCAGCACGTCCGGCGCGACCGTGTACGACGCGGCGCCGTACCACTGCGGGATCAGCTTCGTGAACGCGAAGTTCGACACGCCGACGAGGATCAGCGGCAGGATCGCCAGCGCGGGATTCGGCAGCGACGTCGCCTCGACGCGCTCCGGCTCGTTGACGAGCGACGTGCCGTAGCCTTCACCCTTCGCCATGGCCGAACGGCGGCGCCATTCGAGATACGAGAGGCCGACGACGATGATGAACAGCGAGCCGATGGTGCCGAGCGCGGGCGCGGCCCACGCAGTCGTCTTGAAGAACGTGGTCGGGATGATGTTCTGGATCTGCGGCGTGCCGGGCAGCGAATCCATCGTGAACGAGAACGCGCCGAGTGCGATCGCGCCGGGCATCAGTCGCTTCGGAATGTTGCTCTGGCGATAGAGTTCGGCCGCGAACGGATAGACCGCGAACACCACGACGAACAGCGAGACGCCGCCATAGGTGAGCAATGCACACACCGCGACGATCACCGCATTCGCGCGCGAGCGGCCGATGTAGCGGATCGCGGCATGGACGATCGACTCGGAGAACCCGGACAGTTCGATCACCTTGCCGAACACGGCGCCGAGCATGAAGACCGGGAAATACAGTTTGACGAAGCCGACCATCTTCTCCATGAAGATGCCGGAGAAGACCGGTGCGACGGCGGCGGGTTCGGTCAGGAGCACCGCGCCGAGCGCGGCGATCGGTGCGAACAGGATCACGCTGTAGCCGCGATACGCGGCGTACATCAGGAACGCCAGCGCGGCGAGGACGATCACGAAAGACAAGGGAGTCTCCTAATGGCTTTGGTTGTTGTTCGATCGCGCGACGCGCCGCGGACCGGCTCAGGTTCGTGCAGGTTTCGTGCCATCGGCCGGATTGCGCCGCCGGACATGGGTCCGCCGGAGGCCGGCGGGCCCGCGCCGGCCTATGTCTGACGATTCTACATAAAACGTCTCCGCCTGGAGACGATATGGCCGTCCGGCCAGCCCGTGAAATCGGGCAAGGCATTCCCGGACAACGTATTGCGGCATGTCTCCGTAATGAGATAATCCGTCTCGTTCCGGAGACATCCGGTCGACAATACGCGGAGACGAAGACACGATGATGAACGACTGGGCCCGCCTGCCCGTCAACTACGGCGACGTGCTGCGGCGCGCCGCCGAGTCGCTGTTCCGGACCTTCGAGGATTCGAGCGCGGGCACGGTGGTCGTCGATCGCGATGCGCGCGTCGTATGGATGAACGAGCGTTACGCGGCACGCTTCGGCTTTGCCGATCCGCAGCAGGCCGTCGGCCTCGACTGCGAAGCCGTGATTCCGAACAGCCTGATGCGCGAGGTCGTGTCGACCGGGCAGCCGATCCTGCTCGACATCATGGAGACGGGCCGCGAGCCGCTCGTCGTCACGCGCCTGCCGCTGAAGAACGAGGCCGGCGAGACGGTCGGCGCGATCGGCTTCGCGCTGTTCGACCAGCTGAAGACGCTCACGCCGATCTTTTCCCGCTATGCACAGCTTCAGCAGCAGCTGATCGCGACGCAGCGTTCGCTCGCGCAGGCGCGCCGCGCGAAATACACGTTCGCGAGTTTCGTCGGCACGAGCGCCGCGAGCCTCGAAACCAAGCGTCAGGCGCGGCGCGCCGCGCAGGTCGATTCGCCGGTGCTGCTGCTCGGCGAGACGGGCACCGGCAAGGAGCTGCTCGCGCACGCGATCCACGCGGCGTCGGCGCGTGCGCTTCAGCCGCTCGTTACCGTCAACGTCGCCGCGATTCCCGATACGCTGCTCGAAACCGAATTCTTCGGCGCGGCGCCCGGCGCGTACACGGGCGCCGACCGTAAGGGGCGCATCGGCAAGTTCGAGCTGGCCGATCGCGGCACGCTGTTCCTCGACGAGATCGGCGACATGCCGCTGCCGTTGCAGGGCAAGCTGCTGCGCGTGCTGCAGGACAAGGAGTTCGAGCCGGTCGGCTCGAACCGGATCGTGCGCGCGGACGTCCGGATCATCGCCGCGACGTCGGCCGACCTGCCGGCGCTCGTCGCGGCCGGGCGCTTTCGCGCGGATCTCTATTACCGGCTGAACGTGCTGACGATCCATGCGCCGCCGCTGCGCGAGCGCGCATCCGACATCGCGGCGCTCGTCTACGCGACGCTCGAGGAACTGGCCGCGCAGCACGGGCGCGCCGCGCACTGTGAACTGACCGACGACGCGTTGCGGATGCTGTGTGCGTATCCGTGGCCCGGCAACGTGCGCGAGTTGCGCAATACGCTCGAGCGCGCGCTGATGCTGTCGGATCGTTCGGTGATCGATGCGCGTGCGCTCGCACCGTTCCTCGGGCCGGTGCGCGTCTCGGCGGACGGCGCGGCTCCGGCGCTGCGGGTTGCCGCGACGCCGGTCGAACCGCGAGCGGGCGATGCATCCAGCGTACCCGGTGCGGCCGTCGCTTCGTATGCCGATGCGTTGGCGGCGTGGGAGCGCCAGTTCCTGACCGATGCGCTCGCGGCCTGTGACGGGAAGGTCGTCGAAGCGGCCGCGCGCATCGGGATCGGCCGCGCGACGCTGTACAAGAAGCTGGCGGCGCTGGGCATCGACCGGTAGGCCGATCGGCGATGCCGATCCGGCCGGACGTGAAGCATCGAACAGGAGATCACGATGAGGCGGATCGGTATCGCAGGGTGGCTGACCATGTTGCTGGCGACTTCCGCGTTCGCGCAAGCCGGCGACGCCGACGCGCCCGAGGCGCGGCGCAACTGGTACAACGATCCGTTCATCGCGCTGTCGCGGGACGTGGCCGAATGCCCGTTGCCGCTCGGCCCGTGGATGACGCGTGCCGAGATGACGGACGACGCGCATTACCGCGCCGAACGCGGCACGACCTGCTGGCTCGCCCACCGCTGCACGAAGCCGAACTCGTATATGTATGACGCGTCGATCGCCGATGCCGCGAAAGCGCACTTCGCCGGCTCGGATCGCCTGCGCGGCACGAGCCTGTGGATCACCGTGCAGCGACGTTTCATCTACGTCGAAGGATGCGCGCAGACGGCGTTCGATCGTCAGGCGCTGCAGCGCGAATTCGAGGCACTGCCGGACGTCGAGCAGGTTTTCGTTCGCATCACCGACGATCCGCGCCGGAGCTTGCCGTACAAGGCGCGCGGGCAACCGGACCGGGTGCCGAACTGACGGTGGAAGGGCTGCGCATGGCATACTCGCGACATTCAAAAAAAGGTTGACGGGAAGAACAATGAAACACATGCTTGCGTCGGTCTGTCGGCGGTCTCGGGCGGCTGCATTGTTGGCTCTGGTGGCGGGGCTTGGCGGGTGTGGCGGCAGCGCGCCGCTGTTCACTTCGGACGGGCGCCCGACGACACAGGTGCAATGCACCGGCAGCGACTGGAGCAATTGCACGGACAATGCCCGAGCGATATGCAACGGGGATTTCGAAGTGATCCAGCAATCGACCGATGACGCCGTACGAAATCTTCTCTTCGCATGCAAGAAGAAAAGCGGTTATTGATCCCGAAATGACCGGCTGAGGAAACCACGATCGGGCGCAGCGCTTTTCCATTTGCTTGGTGTTACCTATTTTTCACGAATAACACTCACGGAGTCCCATCCATATGGCGACCTACAGGCAACTGTCCGCACAGCTCGAACGGCTTCAGCAAAAGATCGACAAGGAACGTGAAAAGGCGATTGCCGACGCGATTGCCGAAATCCGCGCGAAAATCGAGGAATACGACATTACGCCCGAGGAGCTCGGTTTTCGTCCGATCGGGGCCGCCGTTGCTGCCACCGCGAAGGCGAAGCGGTCGTTGCCGCCGAAGTACCTGAACCCGAAGACCGGCGAAACGTGGAGCGGCCGCGGACGGGCGCCGACCTGGCTCGGCAAGAACCGCGCACGTTTCCTGATCAAGGACTGACTCCCGAAAATCCTCACCTTTCGTGTGCCGACTGACGGTGCGAATGACCCTACGGTCATCGCACCGTTTTGTTTTCGTGCAGTCGCCGAGCGATTTTCCCCGGTGAATGGATGCGCAATGCTGCGCAATTAACGGATCCCGTTTTGCGAATTCGCCGCGATCCGGCCGCATATCGCGGCGAATTCCCGTAAACAGCCGCGCAATTTCGCAGCGCATGCGCATGGGCAATCGCGATTTTCGCGGTGCATGCGTGCCGCGGATTCTCATCACCTTTCGCGTGTTCGCGTGCTGCGTCGTGCAAATCCCGAAGAGTCTCACCATGACTCCTGTAAATCCTCACCTTTGAGGAAGCGGACGCAGCGTCGTGCCGCGTTGCCTGCGTCGTGCGGCGATGCGTCGCCGCGTGTGTTGCAGGTCCATGGTGCAAGCGTTGACGCTCGTCGAACAGTCAGCCGTTCGGCATATAGGCAGTCGCATGCGCTTCGCCTATGCTTGGGATTCGCGTCGATCGGCACCCGGTCTCTCGGGCCGCATGCCGATCGTGTCGTCTTTCGTCACCGCAGGGAGCCGATGTGACCGTTCGCCATCTCGATGCGTTGTTCCAGCCCAAGTCCGTTGCAGTCGTCGGCGCGTCATCGCGTGCGGGCAGTATCGGCGCGATGGTGTGGTCGCGCGTGCTCGACGGCGCGTTCCAGGGGCCCGTGTGGCCCGTCAATCCGAAGTATCGCGAGCTGGACGGGCATGCGGTCGTGCCGGACGTCGACCGGCTGCCCGCGCCGCCGTCGGTTGCCGTGATCTGCACGCCGCCCGCGACCTGGGCCGGCATCGTGCGCAAGCTCGGGGAGCTCGGCACGCGCGTCGCGGTGATCGTCGGCGAGGCGCGCACGGATGCCGATCGCGCCGCCGTCGATCGTACGTTGAAGGCGGCGAAGCCGTTCGTGCTCCGTATCGTCGGGCCCGGCAGCCTCGGCGTGTTGTCGCCCGCACGGCATGCGCATTTCGGTGCGCCGGCCTATACGGCGCGATCGGGCGGCGTCGCGTGGGTGTCGCAATCGAATGCGCTGACGAACGCGGTGCTCGGCTGGGCCGATGCGCGCGGCCTCGGCTTTTCGCATGTCGTCGCGCTCGGCAGCGAATCCGACGTCGACGCCGGCGACGTGCTCGACTATCTGGCGAGCGATCCCGGCACGCGCGCGATCCTGCTCGAACTCGATACCGTGCGGGCCGCGCGCAAGTTCATGTCGGCCGCGCGTGCGGCCGCACGCAACAAGCCGGTCCTCGCGTTGCGCACCGGGCGCGCCGATCCCGGCGACGCACTCTATACGGCGGCATTCCAGCGCGCGGGCATGGTGCGTGTCGATGCGCTCGACGATCTGCTCGACGAGATCGAGACGCTCGGCGTCGGCCGCGTGACTGCGCGCGGCGCGGCGACGCTCGTCACCAGCGATGCGGGTGTCGCGAAACTCGCGGTCGATGCGGTCGCCGAAGTGCGCGACGTGCTGGCCGACTGGTCGCCGGCGGCAACGTCGGCCGTGTCGGCCGCGCTGCCGCATCTCGCGGCGCCCGGCAATCCGCTGACGCTGGGCGACGACGCACGCCCCGAGCACTTTGCCGCGGCGATCAAGGCGCTTGCGCCGTTCCCGCAAACGGGCACGCTGTTCGTCGTCCATTCGACGTCCCACAGTGCACCGGCCGATTCGGTCGCGCGCACGCTGATCGACTCGCGGCAGTACGCGCATCGCGGCATCCTCGCGTGTTTCTTCGGTGCCGTCGACGCCGCGACGCGCGATGCGCTGCATGCGAACGGCATTCCCGTGCATACGACACCGCAGCGGCTCGCACGCGCGTATGCGCGTCTCGTCGACTACAACCTCGGGCGGCAACTGCTGATGCAGACGCCCGAAGGCACGCCGCCGCAGCCGGCCGAGTGCGTCGCTTCCGCGCAGGCGGAAGCGCGCCGCATGGTCGAAGCCGGCCAGCACGAGCTGGCCGGCGATGCCGCGCTGCGGTGGCTGTCCCATTTCGGCCTGCAGGGCGAGCAGGCTGCCGAGCCGGCCGGCAAGAAGGTTGTCGATGTCACGGTCGACATGTACGACGATTCGAACTTCGGTCCGGTGTTTCGCTATGCCGTGCCGCCCGCGGACGGCGTCTCGGCGCCATTCGTCGTCTACGGCCTGCCGCCGCTGAACACCGTGCTTGCCCGCGCGGTGATGGAGCGCTCGCCGTATGCGCGCAGCACGCCCGTCGAGCCGACGCTCGACGCATTGACGGCGTTGTCGCAGGTCGTCTGCGACGTGCGCGAAGTTGTCGCGCTGTCGGTCACGCTGCGCGTGCTGTCCGGCGGCGCGCGCGTGATCGCACCGCGCATCACGCTGGCCACGGGGCGCAGCCGGCTCGCGATCATGCCGTATCCGCGGCACCTTGAACAGACGCTCGAGTGGCGCGGCGAGACGGTGACGATCCGCCCGATCCGTCCGGAAGACGAGGCCGCGCACAATGAACTGCTCGCCGCGATGACGCCGGACGATCTGCGGATGCGTTTCTTCGGCGCGGTGCGCAGCTTCGATCACTCGCAGGTGGCGCGCATGACGCAGATCGATTACGACCGTGAGATGGCTTTCATCGTGTCGTTCACCGATGTGTCGGGGCGCGACCATACGCTCGCGGTGGCGCGCGCGGTCGCCGATCCCGACAACGAGACGGCCGAGTTCGCGATCGCGGTACGCCCCGATCAGAAGGGCAAGGGGCTCGGCAGGCTGATGATGGCCCGCATCATCGACTACGCGCGCTCGCGCGGCACTGCCTGGATGATCGGCGAGGCGCTGCGCGAGAATTCGGCGATGATCTCGCTCGCGAAGTCGTGCGGCTTTGCGGTGTCGAGCACGGAGGAGCCTGGCGTCGTGGGCTTCAGGATGAAGTTGCAGCCGTAGCGGCTGTCGGCTGCGCGAAGCGAGGAGGCATCGTCTGCAGGTGGCTGTCTCCATTCATTCACCGGTAACGCACGTAGTCACTCAGGAATGCAAAATATTTGCGCGGGCTTTCGCAGGCTGCACCTGAACCTGTCGAACCAGTTTGTCACGCCGATCCAGACAGCATCTGAAGGCGCTTGCCGAGCACCGCGTTACCCGCCCCGCGTGGTCATTTCACGCGATGTGTTCAAGCGTTTCGAGCACCGCATTCCGGCCTCGCCGATTCGGATCGATCGCAAAGGTGAGATTTTTCGGGAGCGGTAAGTGAGCGTTTCCGGGAGCGCGTGGTGAGCCGATACGGGAGCATTCGGTGAGCCTTCCCGGGAGTGGCCGGTGAGCCCCTGCGGGAGCCGCTGGTGAGCCTTTCCAGGACGTATCGGTGAGCGCTTGCGGGAGCATCCAGTGAGGACATTCGGGAGCCGTTGGTGAGCGTCTTCGGGAGCGTTGGGTGAGCTTGTTCGGGAGGTGTCGGTGAGTGCTTGCGGGAAGCTGAGGTGAGATTTTTCGGGAGCAGGCTGATGGACCGCTCCCGCGAGCGCGGCACCAGCCAATGCGGGCGTCGCGCGAGGGTTCGGGCACGCATGAACCGTGCCCGATGCCACATTTACGCGGCGAGTTTCGACGCCGCGTCGTTCACCTGATCGCGCGAAATCGCGAGTTCGTCGAGGTGCGGATCGGCATAGACGGCGCCGGTTTCGCGCTCGAGGCGGGCGATCGTCAGCGCACAGCGCGCGGTGTCTTTCGGCATCGCGATGAAGCGCTTGATCGACTCGCCGGCCGTGAATGCTTCGAACAGCGCGCCGCGCACGTCGTCCGGAAGCGTCTTGGTCCATTGGTACGGCTTGCCGTTGAACGTGATCGACGGCGGCAGCGTGCGCTCCTTCTTGGTCGCCGTGATGAGCCCGTAGGTGCGGGCCGCGTCGCCGATCTGTTCGGGCGAGAAGAGTTCGTCAGGCGTGATGTCGAACTGCTCGATGTAGTTTTCGATCGTCTGCATTGCGGCAGCACGATCGTCGCGCTTCTGCTGCGCGCGCGCGACGATATCGCGCAGCTCGTCCGCTTCGTCGGGCGTGATCGTGAAGCTTGCCTGCTTCTGCTGAAGTTCGGAGAAACGCTGGAATTCTTGATCGTTCAGAAGTTTGGCCATGACATCCATCGGACACGACGGCCGCGACAACCGGCCGTCGTAGTTTTTGAGAGGGCCGCTATTTTAGCGTAGCGCCGCGGGCGCACGATATGACACCGCATATCGCGTACCGCACGGGCGTCGCGCAACCGGGGGCCGGCGCTGCCGCGCCGCGCCCGGTGTGTTTCGTGGAGAAATCCGCGGGTCAGCAGATCTCGGTGCGGCCCATCGACAGATGGGCGGCCGTGTCGCGCAGCCCTTCGACGACGAGGTCGACGGGAGGCGCCGCGTGCGCATCGATCCGGCGCATGTACGGGCAGGTCAGCACCGCGATCGCATGGCCGGACGGCCCGAGGATCGGTGCGGTCAGGTCGGTCACGCCATAGGCCTGGCGGCTGTCCTGGCGCAGGTAGCCATCCTGCCGGATGGACTGGCACGCATACGCGAGTTCTTGCTCGTTCAGCGGCGCCTCGCCCTTGACCTTGCGATGCTCGGTCAGCATGTGCGCACGCTGCTCGGGGCCCTGGAACGCCAGCATCACGCGTCCCGACGCCGTATCGGCGAGCCCGACGCGCGAGCCGAGCCGGACCGACACGCCCCACGGGCCGGGCCCGTCGACCTGGGCGATCACGAGCAGGTTGCCGCGATCGTAGACGGACAGGTGGCACGACTGTTCGGCTGCATCGGCGAAGCGCTGCATCGGCGGCAGCGCTTCGGCAATCAGCCGGCTCATCGGCGGGTGCCGGTGCGCAAGCGCGAACAGCTTGAGGCTGAGCGTGTAGCGATCGCCGCCGGTCGAGCGCATCACGTAGCGGCGTGCGACGAGGCGTTCGAGCATCCGGTAGATCTCGCTCGCGTTGCGGCCGAGCTCCTTCGTGATTTCAGTGCGGGTGAGTCCTTCTTTCTGCTCGGCCAGGAGCTCGAGAATGTCGAGTCCCTTGTCGAGCGCGGGGGCGCGATAGCGGTCGATAGCGGCCATCGATTCCCGTGCGTCGCAGCCGGGAAGCGGGTCGTTGGTTGTCTGCATTGTCGGTGTGAGGTTGGGGATTACCGTCGATCGGCTGGCGACGCACGCTGGCCGGTTCTGCACGCGCATAGGGTGGGCCCGCGTATGGCGATGAAAGCCATTCGTACGAGCTTAGCAATAAACATACAGTGTGCAATGCAGCGTCTTTTTACCGATCATTACCGGACAAGAACGGATTGGCAAACGTTCTCGATGACAGGGCCACCCCGAATATCCAGTATTCATGGTCTGATGGCAGGCGATACCGGCAATCCCGACCGGTCGGTCGATGTATGCGCATCCAATGCTGCGCCGCAACGTCTGCGGGTGCACCAATAGTCGGTATCCGTCGCGGGCCATTTCACGGCGCGCGGCCGATGGTACAAAGGCTGGCGGGCCAACGACGGCGCGGCCGCGCGTGAAGCCGGCCGGCATGGGCCGGTACGCGTCGCGGGTGCCGGGCCGTCGTCGCCGATGCGCAGACCGGCGGCCGCCCGTTCGATGCGCGCCATACTGTTCGTGCGGCGCCGCGATCGCTGCGCCCGCGCGACCCTCGCGCGTCGAACCGCCTGCCGGATGCGGTGCCGACGCGCGCTATCGACGATCGACAATCAGTCCGGCGCGCGGCCGCGAAAGGTCGCGTCGGCCGCTATCCTGTCCCATTCGACAACAGAGGTGAGCACGATGAAACTGCTTCGCTATGGCCCGTCCGGCCAGGAAAAGCCCGGTATTCTCGACGCGGACGGCCGGATTCGCGACCTGTCCGCGCACGTGCCGGATCTGGCCGGCGATGCGCTGTCCGACGCCGGTCTCGCGCGGCTGCGCGCGATCGATCCGGCCACGCTGCCGCTCGTTTCCGGCGAGCCGCGCATCGGCGCGTGCGTCGGGCACGTCGGCAAGTTCATCGGCATTGGCCTGAACTATGCCGATCACGCGGCCGAAGCCGGCATGCCGGTCCCGAAGGAGCCGGTCGTGTTCGGCAAGTGGACGAGCTCGATCTGTGGCCCGAACGACGGCATCGACATCCCGAAGGGTTCGGTCAAGACCGACTGGGAAGTCGAGCTGGGCGTCGTGATCGGTGCAACGTGCAAGGACGTCGCCGAAGCGAACGCGCTCGATTACGTTGCGGGCTATTGCGTCGTCAACGACGTGTCCGAGCGCGAATGGCAGATCGAGCGCGGCGGCCAGTGGGACAAGGGCAAGGGTTTCGACACGTTCGGCCCGATCGGTCCGTGGCTCGTCACGCGCGACGAAGTGCCCGATCCGCAGCGTCTCGACCTGTGGCTCGAAGTCGACGGCCACCGTTATCAGAACGGCAACACGCGCACGATGGTGTTTACCGTCGCGCAGTTGATCGCGTATCTGTCGACCTGCATGACGCTGCAGCCGGGCGACGTGATCACGACCGGCACGCCGCCGGGCGTCGGCATGGGCATCAAGCCGTCGCCGGTGTTCCTGAAGGCCGGCCAGACGGTGCGCCTCGGGATCGAAGGGCTCGGCGAGCAATTGCAGCACACGCGCGGCGCGCAATAACCGGTCGCTTGCGCGCTAAAACCGAGGGCCCGATTCCGCATCGCGCGGAATCGGGCCCTCGGCATTGGTACGCGATATATGCAGCGGCGTCACACGACGTTGTCGAGCTCGCAATGCGCTTCCAGCCGATACCCGTCGGGATCGACGACGAACGCCGCGTAATAGCCGGGGCCGTAGTGTTCGCGCTTGCCGGGCCCGCCGTTGTCCTTGCCGCCGTGCTCGAGCGCGGCGCGGTAGAACGCGTCGACCTCGACCGGCGAAGCAGCCTTGAACGACAGGTGCAATCCGGAATCGGGATCGGCGACGACGGGCCGAGCCGCGTGCTCCAACCACAGCTGGGGCTCGGTCGTGCCGTACCCGACGGCGCCGTCGTCGCTATATAGACGCTTGTAGCCGAGTGCGCCGAGCGCGCTGTCGTAGAAGGTGCGGCTGCGGTCGATGTGGGCAACGCCGAACGAAAGATGGTCGATCATCTGTAGCTCCTTGAACCGAGAGGGGGACGTCAGTGCGGCAAGCCTGCTTGCAGGCACCATGCCAGCCGCTTGTAGCGAAGCGCGCCGAGCGTGCTGTCGTCGTACGTGCGGCCGGCGGCGGTGTGGATAACCCTGAACGAAAAGCGATCGCTCATCTGTGTCTCCTTGGATTGAAAGGGGCGTCAGTGCGGCAAACCTGTTTTTAACCACCATGCAGGTTATGTTAGAAATCGCTCGGGCGCTTGTCAACCGGCATGGTGGTTAGATACGATCGCGTCATGAGCAAAACGCAACCTTCCGTCACGACGGACTATCTGATTCCCGCGCCGTCCGAAACGTTGAGCCTCGATTTCGCGAATACGCTGTATTGGCGCGGCAGCGACCCGCCAACGGAAACCTTCGGCACGATGGACGACCTGCTGGCCTGGTGCCGCGATCAGGCGGGCGTACCGGCCGCACTGGCCGATGCATGTCGCGTGCCCGACAAGGAGAAATGGAAAGAAAAGGGCGACGAGCCGGCGATGCTGGCGCGCTCGCTCGCGTTGCGCGAGGCGCTGTACCGGCTCTTTCATGCGCAGGCCGAGCAACGCGAGCCGCAGGCCGACGATCTCGCGCTGTTGAGCGGTTTTCTGGCGGAAGCGTCGCCGCGCGTCGCGCTGGCGCGCATCGACGGCGGCTATGCGTGGCGGATCGATGCGGCACGCGCCACGCTCGCGGGGCTGCTGAGCCCGGTGCTGTGGTCGGCGGTCGACCTGCTCGGCGGCGCGCGGCTCGCGAAGGTCAAGCGCTGCGCGAACGATGCATGCCAGTGGCTGTTCGTCGACGACAGCAAGAACGGCAGCCGCCGCTGGTGCTCGATGTCGTCGTGCGGCAATCGCGCGAAGGCGTACCGCCACTATCACAAGGCCGACTGACGGGCCGGCCGCGCGCCAGGCCTATTTCGCCGACAGCTTCCGCCACAGCGTCGTCTTGCTGATGCCGAGCATCGCGCACGCACGGTCGCGGTCGCCGCCGCATGCGTCGAGCACCGCGCGGATCTCGTCGGCTTCCGCGCGGCGGCGGCGCGCGTGCAGCGTCTGCGCGTCTTCGGTATCGGCCGCGTCGGGCGGCGCGGCGAACAGCTCGGGCGCGATCGCCTGCAGCGCGTCGGGATCGAGCGCGGCGCACGCGGCGGCGGGATCGTTTTCATCGGCTTCCTCGGCGAGTTCCACCGCGATCCGCTCGATCACGTTCTGCAGCTCGCGCACGTTGCCGGGCCACCGGTAGCGCGCGAGTGTGGCCTGCGTCGTGCCGAGCACACGCGCGGCATCGCCGGCATCGCGCAGGCGTTCGGCGAGCCGCGGCTCGCGCCGCGCCGCCTGCACGAGCAGCGTCGCCGCGAGCGCCGGAATGTCGGCCGCGCGCTCGCGCAGCGGCGGCAGGCCGACGTTCAGGATGTTGAGCCGGTAATAGAGATCCGCGCGGAACGTGCCGGCCTCGACGGCCGCGAGCAGCGGCCGGTGTGTCGCGGCGATCACGCGCACGTCGATGCGGATCGGCTCGGTCGAGCCGAGGCGGATCACCTCGCGCTCCTGCAGCACGCGCAGCAGCCGGCTCTGCAGCGATGGCGGCATCTCGCCGATTTCGTCGAGAAACAGCGTGCCGCGGTGCGCGGCCTCGAACAGGCCGGTCTTGCCGCCGCGCCGCGCGCCGGTGAACGCGCCTTCCTCGTAGCCGAACAGTTCGCTCTCGAGCAGCGCCTCCGGAAACGCGCCGCAGTTGACCGCGACGAACGGGTAGCTGCGCCGCGCGGACAGCGCGTGCAGGCTCTGCGCGATCATTTCCTTGCCGGTGCCGCTTTCGCCGAGCACGAGCACGGTCGCATCGGATTTCGCGTAGCGGCGCACGAGGTCACGCACGCGCGCCATCGGTGCCGACGCGCCGACCACGTCGTCGAGCGCGTAGCGCGCGGCGAACTGCTGCGTGGTCGGCTGCGACCGCAACGCGCGATCGAGCCGCTCGACCGCCCGCGATTCCTGGAACGTCAGCACGCTGCCCGACGTCACGCCGCGATCGACGAGCGGCCCGCGATGCACGACGTAGCGCACGCCGCGTACGGTCGCGAGCGCGTCGCCGTCCTCGCCGCGCAGCGTGCGCAGCTCGGGGCGCAAGTCGACGAGCGCGCGGCCGACGGCCGCCGCAGGTTCGACCCCGAGCGCCGACGCGAGCCGCTCGTTGATCGCCTCGACGCGGCCGTGCGCATCGAGCGCGACGACGCCGTCGCGCAGATGCTGCAACAGCGTGTCGAGCCGCTGGCGGCGGAACGCCTCGGCGTGCGTCGCATATGCGACTTCGAGCGCCGTCTCGACGGCCTTGCGCACCGATGCGTGCGAATACAGGAATACCGCGCCCATGCCGGCACTCGCCGCGAGATCGGTGACAAGGCCCGGGCCGACGATCGTTTCGATGCCGCGATCGTGCAGGTCGTGCACGCAGGCTTCCGCTTCCTGTGCCGACTGATATGACGCAAACTGCACGTCGAGGCCGTACGCGGCGACGAAGCGGCGCACTTCGGGCGGCGTTTCCCCGGCGCTGACGAGCGCGATCCGCGACGCGTCGCGCCGGGCGCGCGCAAGCGCCTGCATCACGTCGAAGCCGGTCGGCGACACGACCACCACCGGCACCTGCGCACGCGTTTTCAGGAAGCCGCCGTTCGAGCCGGCCGCGACGATCACGTCGGGCCGCGCGGCGCCGGCCTCGGCGATCGCGCTCAGCGCATCTTCATAGGCGCGCGTGACGATGCGCACGTCGGCGCGTTCGTCGAATTCGCCTGCGATCTCGCGAAACAGGTCGCGCAGGCGGCTGATGCCCATCGCCCAGATGCGCGGGCGCACCGTGCGATCGGCCGGGCCGACGGGCTTGGTCGAGGAGAGGTCCATGACGATCGATTATGCGCGTGTGATTTCATTTTTGAAACACGAAATTGCTGAATTGAAATGTCTGGGCGCTGCGTCGCGTGTGCCGGTTGCTTAAGAATCAGTGGGTTAGCGACGTTTCGCGAGCTGGCCCGGTCCTTGCTGTTATCGGGCATTCCATCAGGAGGCCGTTCATGAGCAATACGCATCTTCAGAGCGCCGGCGCGAAATTCCGCGCGGCAGTCGCGGCGGAACAGCCGCTGCAGGTGGTCGGCGCGATCACCGCGTACGCGGCCAAGATGGCGCAGGCCGTCGGCTTCAAGGCCGTGTACCTGTCGGGCGGCGGCGTCGCCGCGAACTCGCTCGGGATCCCCGACCTCGGCATCAGCACGATGGAAGACGTGCTGATCGACGCGACGCGGATCACCAACGCGACCGACCTGCCGCTGCTGGTCGACATCGACACGGGCTGGGGCGGCGCGTTCAACATCGCGCGCACGGTCCGCTCGTTCATCAACGCCGGCGTCGCGGCCGTGCACCTCGAGGACCAGGTCGGCCAGAAGCGCTGCGGCCACCGTCCGGGCAAGGAGGTCGTGCCGATCGACGAAATGGTCGATCGCGTGAAGGCCGCGGTCGATGCGCGTACCGACGACCAGTTCGTGATCATGGCGCGCACCGACGCAGCCGCCGCGGAAGGGATCGACTCGGCGATCGAACGCGCGGTGGCCTACGTCGAAGCCGGCGCCGACATGATCTTCCCGGAAGCGATGAAGACGCTCGACGACTACCGCCGTTTCAAGGCTGCCGTGAAGGTGCCGATCCTCGCGAACCTGACCGAATTCGGCTCCACGCCGCTGTTTACGGTCGACGAACTGCGCGAGGCGAACGTCGACATCGCGCTGTACTGCTGCGGCGCGTATCGCGCGATGAACAAGGCCGCGCTGAACTTCTACGAGACGCTGCGCCGCGACGGCACGCAGAAGGCGGCCGTGCCGACGATGCAGACGCGCGCCGAGCTGTACGACTTCCTCGGCTATCACGAATACGAGCGCAAGCTCGACGAGCTGTTCGCGCAGGGCAAGAAGTAACGCGGCCCGCACCCCCGATACCCATTGGAGAAAGGAAACATGAGCGAGACGAAAGACGCAGCAGCACCGGCCGCCGCAGGCGCATTCAAGCCGAAGAAATCGGTGGCGCTGTCGGGCGTGACGGCCGGCAACACGGCGCTGTGCACGGTCGGCAAGACCGGCAACGACCTGCACTACCGCGGCTACGACATTCTCGACGTCGCCGAATCGTGCGAATTCGAGGAAATCGCGCATCTGCTCGTGCACGGCACGCTGCCGAACCTGACCGAACTGGCCGCGTACAAGACCAAGCTGCGCGCACTGCGCGGCCTGCCGAGCGCGCTGAAGGCCGCGCTCGAGCAGATCCCGGCGTCGGCTCACCCGATGGACGTAATGCGTACCGGCGTGTCGGTGCTCGGCACCGTGCTGCCGGAGAAGGACGACCACAACCTGCCGGGCGCGCGCGACATCGCCGACCGCCTGATGGCGTCGCTCGGCTCGATGCTGCTGTACTGGTATCACTTCTCGCACAACGGCAAGCGCATCGAGACGGAAACCGACGACGACTCGATCGGCGGCCACTTCCTGCACCTGCTGCACGGCAAGACGCCGTCGAAGTCGTGGGTCGAGGCGATGCACACGTCGCTGATCCTGTACGCGGAGCACGAATTCAACGCATCGACGTTCACGGGCCGCGTGATCGCGGGCACGGGCTCGGACATCTACTCGGCGATCACCGGCGCGATCGGCGCGCTGCGCGGGCCGAAGCACGGCGGCGCGAACGAAGTCGCCTATGAAATCCAGAGCCGCTACAGCTCGCCGGACGATGCCGAAGCCGACATCCGCCGCCGCGTCGAGAACAAGGAAGTCGTGATCGGCTTCGGCCACCCGGTCTACACGATCTCCGATCCGCGCAACAAGGTGATCAAGGGCGTCGCGCACAAGCTGTCGAAGGAAGCGGGCGACCTGAAGCTGTACAACATCGCCGAGCGCCTCGAATCGGTGATGTGGGACGCGAAGAAGATGTTCCCGAACCTCGACTGGTTCAGCGCGGTGTCGTATCACATGATGGGCGTGCCGACCGCGATGTTCACGCCGCTGTTCGTGATCTCGCGCACGTCGGGCTGGAGCGCGCACATCATCGAGCAACGCGTCGACAACAAGATCATCCGCCCGAGCGCGAACTACACGGGCCCGGAAGACCTGCAGTTCGTGCCGATCGAGAAGCGCTGAAACGCCCGCCGCACGCGCCGGCACCCGTGATGCGGGCCGCCGGCGCGCGCGGAACGTCATACCCCGAATTCCGCCCCACATCATGAATACCGCCAACCGCAAACCCCTGCCCGGCACGTCGCTGGACTATTTCGACGCGCGTGCCGCGGTCGACGCGATCGCGCCCGGCGCCTACGACACGCTGCCGTACACGTCACGCGTGCTCGCCGAAAACCTCGTGCGCCGCTGCGACCCGGCGATCCTTGCCGATTCGCTGAAGCAGATCATCGAGCGCAAGCGCGAACGCGACTTCCCGTGGTTCCCGGCGCGCGTGGTGTGCCACGACATCCTCGGGCAGACGGCGCTCGTCGATCTCGCCGGCCTGCGCGACGCGATCGCCGACGGCGGCGGCGACCCGGCGAAGGTGAACCCGGTCGTGCCCGTGCAGCTGATCGTCGATCACTCGCTCGCCGTCGAATGCGGCGGCTTCGATCCGGACGCGTTCGCGAAGAACCGCGCGATCGAGGATCGCCGCAACGAGGATCGCTTCCACTTCATCGAGTGGACGAAGAAGGCGTTCGAGAACGTCGACGTGATCCCGCCGGGCAACGGCATCATGCATCAGATCAACCTGGAGAAGATGTCGCCGGTGATCCAGGCGCAGGATGGCGTCGCGTACCCGGACACCTGCGTCGGCACCGACAGCCACACGCCGCACGTCGACGCGCTCGGCGTGATCGCGATCGGCGTCGGCGGGCTCGAAGCCGAGAACGTGATGCTCGGCCGTGCGTCGTGGATGCGCCTGCCCGACATCGTCGGCGTCGAGCTGACCGGCAAGCGCCAGCCCGGCATCACCGCGACCGACGTCGTGCTCGCGCTGACCGAGTTCCTGCGCAAGGAAAAGGTGGTCGGCGCGTATCTGGAATTCCGCGGCGAAGGGGCGGCGAGCCTCACGCTCGGCGACCGCGCGACGATCTCGAACATGGCGCCCGAATACGGCGCGACGGCCGCGATGTTCTTCATCGACGGCCAGACGACCGACTACCTGCGCCTCACCGGCCGCAGCGACGAGCAGGTGAAGCTCGTCGAGACCTATGCGAAGGCAGCCGGCCTGTGGGCCGATACGCTCGCCAACGCGCAGTACGAACGCACGCTGACGTTCGACCTGTCGAGCGTCGTGCGCAACATGGCCGGCCCGTCGAACCCGCACAAGCGGCTGCCGACGTCCGATCTCGCCGCACGCGGGATCGCCGGCCAGTGGGAAGAGACGCCGGGCGAGATGCCCGACGGCGCGGTGATCATCGCCGCGATCACGAGCTGCACGAACACCAGCAACCCGCGCAACGTGATCGCCGCGGCCTTGCTCGCCCGCAACGCGAACGCGAAGGGCCTCACGCGCAAGCCGTGGGTCAAGAGTTCGCTCGCGCCGGGCTCGAAGGCGGTCGAGCTGTATCTCGAAGAAGCGAACCTGCTGCCGGAACTCGAGAAGCTCGGCTTCGGCATCGTCGCGTTCGCGTGCACGACCTGCAACGGGATGTCGGGCGCGCTCGACCCGAAGATCCAGCAGGAGATCGTCGATCGCGACCTGTACGCGACGGCCGTGCTGTCCGGCAACCGCAACTTCGACGGCCGCATCCACCCGTATGCGAAGCAGGCGTTTCTCGCGTCGCCGCCGCTCGTCGTCGCGTATGCGATCGCCGGCACGATCCGTTTCGACATCGAGAAGGATGTACTGGGCCATGACCAGGACGGGCAGCCCGTCACGCTGAAGGACATCTGGCCGACCGACGAGGAGATCGATGCGATCGTTGCGTCGAGCGTGAAGCCCGAGCAGTTCCGCAAGGTCTACGAGCCGATGTTCGCGCGTAGCGCCGATGCGGGCGAGCGCGCGGCGCCGCTGTACGACTGGCGCGCGCAGAGCACGTACATCCGCCGTCCGCCGTATTGGGAAGGCGCGCTGGCCGGCGAGCGCACGCTGCAAGGCATGCGCCCGCTCGCGGTGCTCGGCGACAACATCACGACCGACCACCTGTCGCCGTCGAACGCGATCCTGCTGGATAGCGCGGCCGGCGAATACCTCGCGAAGATGGGCCTGCCGGAAGAAGACTTCAACTCGTACGCGACGCACCGGGGAGACCACCTGACCGCGCAGCGCGCGACCTTCGCGAACCCGACGCTGATCAACGAGATGGCGGTCGTCGACGGCGCGGTGAAGAAGGGCTCGCTTGCGCGGGTCGAGCCGGAAGGCAAGGTCATGCGGATGTGGGAGGCGATCGAGACGTACATGAATCGCAAGCAGCCGCTGATCGTCGTGGCCGGCGCCGACTACGGCCAGGGCTCGTCGCGCGACTGGGCCGCGAAGGGCGTGCGGCTCGCGGGCGTCGAGGCGATCGCCGCCGAAGGCTTCGAGCGGATCCACCGCACGAACCTGATCGGGATGGGCGTGCTGCCGCTCGAGTTCAAGCCCGGCACGAACCGGACGACGCTCGGCATCGACGGCACCGAGACCTTCGACGTGATCGGCGAGCGCACGCCGCGCGCCGACCTGACGCTCGTGATTCACCGCAAGAACGGCGAGCGCGTCGAAGTGCCGATGACGTGCCGGCTCGATACGGCCGAGGAAGTGTCGATCTACGAAGCGGGCGGCGTGCTGCAGCGTTTCGCGCAGGACTTCCTCGAATCGTCGCAGGCGGCGTGACCGACGCACACAGGGATAACGCAAACATGGCTCACATTCCTCAAATCAGGATTCCCGCGACCTATATGCGCGGCGGCACCAGCAAGGGCGTGTTCTTCCGGCTGCAGGACCTGCCGGATGCCGCGCAGGCGCCGGGCGCCGCGCGCGACGCGCTGCTGCTGCGCGTGATCGGCAGCCCCGATCCATACGGCAAGCAGATCGACGGGATGGGCGGCGCGACGTCGTCCACCAGCAAGACGGTGATCGTGTCGAAGAGCACGCGGCCCGGGCACGACGTCGACTACCTGTTCGGGCAGGTCGCGATCGACCGCGCGTTCGTCGACTGGACCGGCAACTGCGGCAACCTGTCGGCGGCCGTCGGCCCGTTCGCGATCAGCGGCGGGCTCGTCGATCCGGCGCGCGTGCCGCGTGACGGCGTCGCGACCGTGCGGATCTGGCAGGCGAACATCGGCAAGACGATCATTGCCCATGTGCCGATCACGAACGGCGCGGTGCAGGAGACGGGCGACTTCGAACTGGACGGCGTCACGTTCCCGGCCGCCGAAGTGCAGCTCGAATTCATGGATCCGGCCGCCGAGGAAGAAGGCGCGGGCGGCTCGATGTTCCCGACCGGCAACCTCGTCGACGATCTGGCCGTGCCGGGCATCGGCACGCTGAAGGCGACGATGATCAACGCGGGCATCCCGACGATCTTCGTCGACGCGGAAGCGATCGGCTACACGGGCACGGAGCTGCAGGACGCGATCAACGGCGATGCGAAGGCGCTCGAGAAGTTCGAGACGATCCGCGCGCACGGCGCGCTGCGCATGGGCCTGATCGATACGCTCGACGAAATCGCGACGCGGCAGCACACGCCGAAGATCGCGTTCGTCGCGAAGCCGGCCGACTATGTCGCGTCGAGCGGCAAGCGCGTGAACGCGGCCGACGTCGACCTGCTGGTGCGCGCGATGTCGATGGGCAAGCTGCATCACGCGATGATGGGCACGGCGGCGGTGGCGATCGGCACGGCCGCGGCGATCCCCGGCACGCTCGTCAATCTGGCGGCCGGTGGCGGCGAACGCAACGCGGTGCGCTTCGGCCATCCGTCGGGCACGCTGCGCGTCGGCGCGGAAGCGCAGCGCGAGAACGGCGAGTGGACCGTCACGAAGGCGATCATGAGCCGCAGCGCGCGCGTGCTGATGGAAGGCTGGGTGCGGGTGCCGGGGGATGCGTTCTGAGCGTTGCCGGTTACGGCGATGGCGATGCGGGCGGCTTCGGCCGCCCGCGTCGTTTGCGTCAGCCGTGCAGGAAGCGGCGCAGCGCGTCGTGGCTCAGGCGGCGTGCCGTTTCGGATACGCGCGCACCGGGCACGATGTCGAAGCCGTGTACGCCGCCGGGCAGCACGTGCAGCTCGGTCGGTACGCCCGCGCGGAGCAGGCGCTGCGCGTAGTCGAGATTTTCGTCGACGAACAGATCGAGCGAGCCGACCGACAGGAACGTGGGCGGCAGGCCGTCGAGCCGCGTGGCGCGTGCAGCGGCCGCGTACGGCGACACGCCGTCGATGCCCGGCGCGTGACCGAGCAACGAGGTCCAGCCGAACCGGTTGTTGGCTGCATGCCAGACGAATTCGCCGGCATGCGGATGCGGCGGGCGCGTGCAGGTGCGATCGTCGAGCATCGGATAGACCAGATGCTGGAACGCGAGCCGGTACTCGCCGCGGTCGCGGGCCAGCAGCGCCAGCGCGGCGGCGAGCCCGCCGCCCGCACTTTCGCCTGCCACGCCGATGCGCGATGCGTCGATGCCGAGCGCGTCGGCATCGCGGAAGACCCATGCGAGCGCCGCGTAGCAATCCTCGATCGCGCCGGGAAACACGGTTTCCGGCGCGAGCCGGTAGTCGATCGAGATCAGCGCGCAGCCGAGCTGCGTCACGAGTGACCGATGAACCGCCTCGAGATCCTTCGCCTTGCCGCGCACGAAGCCGCCGCCGTGCATGTGGACGATTGCCGGGAGCGGGCGCGCGTGATCGTCGGGCAGGTAGACGAGCACCGGGACGTCCGGCGCGCCGGCCGGACCGGGCACCGTGCGGCGTTCGAGCGTGCTGCCGGCAAGGTCGGGCGGCGGCAGCGGCAGCACGCGTTCGCGCGACTGCGCAAGGTTGTCGATGCCGAGCGTGACGGTCGGCCAGGTCTCGAGCAGCGGGCGGATTTCGGGATCGACGAGGTGCAGGGTGTCCAACGCGTAGCTCCATCGTGAAGGTGGGGGCGCGCCGTGGTCAGAGTGCGCTGCGCGCGATGACCCAACGGTGCACCTCGGTCGGGCCTTCGAAGATGCGCATCAACCGCGCCTCGCTGGCCATCTGCTGCAACGGCATTTCCTTCGTCATGCCCATCGCGCCGAGCGTCTGCATCGCATGGTCGATGACGCTCGATGCCATTTCGGTGGCGAACACCTTGACCATCGAGATCTGCGTGCGCGCATCCTGTCCGGCATCCACGCGCGCAGCCGCTTCGTAGGTCATGAGGCGGCACGCGTGGATCTGCGTGAGCGCGTCGGCGACCCACCACTGGACCGCCTGGCGCTCCGCGAGCGGCACGCCGAAAGTCTTGCGCTGTTTCGCATGGTCGCACAGCATCGCGACCGCGCGCTCGGCGCGGCCGATGCACCATGCGGCCATCTCCAGCCGCCGGTTCGCGAGCCGCGCCTGCATCGGCGCGAAGCCGGCGCCTTCCGCGCCCAGCAACTGCGCGGCGGGGAGGCGACAGTCCTCCAGCACGATTTCGTAGGTCGACAGCCCGCCGATCATCGGGATCCGCCGTTCGATGACGAAGCCCGGCGTGTCGCGATCGACGATGAACGCCGTCATGCCGCCGCGCTTGCCCTTGCTTCGATCGGTGAGCGCCATCACGATCGTCCAGTCGGCCTCGGGCGCGTGGCTGATCCAGATCTTCCGTCCGTTCAGCACCCAGCTGTCGCCGTCGCGCACGGCCGTCGTCGACAGCGCACCCGGATCCGAGCCGGCGCCCGGCTCGGAGATCGCCATCGCGGCGCGCGTGGCGCCGCGTGCGTACGGTTCGAGATAGCGCGCGCGTTGCGCGTCGTCGGCCACTTCGCACAGCATCCGCAGGTTCGGTGAATCGGGCGGCAGGATGTACGGCGTCACGGTCGTGCCGATCGCTTCGTTCACGCCGACCATCGCGACGGCCGGCAGGTCCGAGCCGCCGGCGTCGAGCGGTGCGTCGAGGCCCCACAGGCCGAGTTGCCGGGAACGCTCGTCGAGGTGCGCGCGTTCATCGTCGCGCAGCCCGAAGCGCTGGCCGTCGGCCTCGCGCGCCATCACCGCGGCTTCGAGCGGAATCAGCTCGTCCTTCACGAAACGTGCGACGAGATCGCGGATCATCCGGTGTTCGAGTTCAAGGTCGAAATTCATGGGAGTCGATGAGTGTGAGGTAGGAGAGGCGGATGCCATCAGCCGGCATGCACGGGAGCCGATGCCCTGGCCCGTAGCGTGCCGAGCAGCGCGATGGCGCCGGCCGCGAGCAGCGCGGCGTTGAAATAGAGCCCGCCGCGCATCGACCCGGTGGCCGTGTTGAGCACGCCCATCAGGAACGGGCTCGCGAACCCGCCGATCGCGCCGGACATCGTGATCGCCGCGATCGCGACCGCCATCGAACGCTTCGGCAGCGCGAGCCCCGGCAGCACCCAGAAAGCGGGCAACGACGCGGCGTGCGTGGCGACCGCGATGCAGAGCGCGATCATCAGGTGCGATGTGCCGCCGACGCTCGCCAGCCCGGCGAGCGCCACCGCGCACGCGAACATCGCGACTGCACCGTGCCCGCGCCACTCGCGCCGGCGCTCGGTGCGCCAGCCCATCGCGAGCATGCCGACGATGCCGCACAGGTACGGCAGCGCGGACAGCAGCCCGATCTGCATCGCGCCATGCAACCCGCCGCGATGCAGGATCACGGGCATCCAGAACACGAGCGCGTAGCCGGCGGCCGCGATCGCGAAATTGGCCGCGCACAGCAGCCAGAAGTCGCGGTGCGCGAGCAGCGACCGCGCCGCGTTTGCGTTCGGCGTGCCGGCTTCGGCCTGCGCGTGCGCGGCGCGCAGTGCGGCCTTGTCGGTATCCGACAGCCAGCGTGCGTCGTCCGGCCGGTCGTCGAGAAAACGCAGCGCGACGAGGCCGAGTACGCTGCTCGGCAGCCCTTCGACGACGAACAGCCATTGCCAGCCGCTCAGGCCGGCGGCGCCGTCGAAGTACGAGAGGATGGCGCCCGACACGGGGCCGGCGATCAGCCCCGCGAGGTACAGCGCGGTCATGAACAGCGCGAACGCCTTCGCGCGTTGCCGCGGCGGATACCACGCGCCGAGATAGAACAGGATGCCGGGGAAGAAGCCGGCCTCGAACACGCCGAGCAGGAAGCGGCACGCGTAGAACTGCGCGGGCGTCGTGACGAACATCGTCGCGGCCGAGCCGAGCCCCCATAGCACCATGATCCGGGCGATCGTCCTGCGTGCGCCGATCCGCGCAAGCAGCGCGTTGCTCGGAATCTCGAACGCCATGTAGCCGATGAAGAAGATGCCCGCGCCGAGCCCGTAGACGGCGTCGGAGAAGTGCAGTTCGGCCGCCATCTGCGCGTGCGCGAATCCGATGTTGATCCGGTCGATGAACGACAGCGTGTAGCAGAGGATCAGGAACGGCAGCAGCCGGCGAGAGATCCGCCGGTAGAGCGCCTGCGTCGCGCGCTCGTCGATGGCGGCCGCGTGAGTGGAAAGGGTTGGGGTCATGGATACTCCGTCAGAAGCGGTGGACGATGCCGAGCGCGAACACCTGCTCGGTGCCGCCCGGTTGCGGCTGCAGGCCGACCACGACCGTGTTGCGGGCGGCGCCGCCGTTCTTCATGTACAGATAGCGCGCGTAGAGCGACGTGCGCTTCGACAGCGGATGGTCGTAGCCGGCGCCGAGCGCGGTCGCGTCGTTCGCCGAGCCTTTCACGTCGCGGCGCACGATCGAGACGAGCAGGCGATCGAGCGCACCGACGTTGATCGATGCGCCGGCGCTCGCGGTCGAGAACGCGGGCAGGTGCGGCGCCGTTCCGACGCCGTACAGGAACGCGGCGTACAGCTTGACGCGCGCGAACGCGTAGTTGGCTGCGAACACGTAGTGTCGCGTCGTCGACGGCGAGACGACGGGCGCCAGGGTGCCGGCCGACGTGTCGCCCTGGAAGCCGGCGCCGAGGTAGAGCCCGCCGATCCGGTACTGGAGCCCGGCGCCGTAGTTGCGCCCGGCCTGCGTCGACAGCGCGTTCGGCGTCGGAAAGCCGTACGTGGCCATCACGCGCAGGCCGTTCCAGTCGGGGCTCAGATACGACGCCGCCTGGTTGAAGCGCGGAATCGGCGGCGTCGTGTTGCTCGTGATCGTGTCCGTCGACGTCGCGAGCAGCGCAAGCGGCGACAGCCGTTCGTTGAGCCCGAACGGATCGCCGTCATAGACGACGTAGAACGCGGGCGTGTATTGCCGGCCGAGCCGGAGGTCGCCGTAGCGCGTGTTCTGCAGCGACACGTAGGCCTGCCGGTAGAACAGCGTGCCGCCCTGGAACGATCCGTCGGCCGGCGAGAAGCCGCTTTCCAGCACGAACTTCGTCGACGTGCCGCCGCCGAGATCCTCGACGCCTGTCAGTCCGAGGCGGCTCGTCGACGAGCCGCCGCCGCTTTGCCGCATGCTCGACAGGCTGCCGATGCGATCGAATTCGACGTAGCTGTCGACGATCCCGTACAGCGTGACCGACGACGCGTGTGCCGACGTGGCGCACAGCACGCACGCTCCGATCAGGAGTGCTTTCCGTTGCATGAAGGTGTCTCCTTTCCATGTCTTTTTTGTGGCGCGCCCGCGTTCTGGGAGCGGTTGCGCGCGTGGTGCCGCCGTGCCGTGTCGGGTTCAGCGCCCCTTGAATACCGGTTTGCGCTTCTCGAGGAACGCGCGGGCACCTTCGATCCGGTCCTCGCTCGCATAGACGTCGGGGCCGACGTCCAGCCGCAGCGCAGCGGCCACCGGCAGCCCCTGGCTGCGCGTCGCGGTTTCCTTGATGCGGCGGATCGTGAGCGGCGCGTTAGCGGCGATCGTCTGCGCCAGTTCGCGCACGGTGTCGTCGAGTGCGGCGCCGGGGACGACGCGGTTCAGCAAGCCGGCGCGCTGCGCTTCTTCGGCATCGAAGCGGCGGCCCGTGAACAGCAGCTCCATCGCGATCGCGCGCGGCAGCATGAGCGGCAGCAGTACGCTCGCGAAGTTCGCACCCATCCCGACCCGCGCTTCGGGCAGCGCGAAGGTCGCGTGATCGGCCGCGATCCGCAGGTCGCACGCGAGCGCGATTTCGCAGCCGCCGCCGATGGCGTGGCCGTTGATTGCCGCGATCGTCGGCTTGCGCAGTTCGAGGATCAGCTCGTGCACGTTGCGGGCGAGCCCGCGCATTGGCTGCATCCCACGTATCTCGGGATCGCCGAGATCGACGCCCGCGCTGAACGCGCGTTCGCCCGCGCCGCGGATCACGATGACGCGGATCGTCGGGTTGTCGTCGAGCGTGACGAGTTCGTCGCACAGGCGCCGGATCGCTTCGGCGGACAGCGCATTGGCGACATGTGGACGATGGATCGTCAGCCATGCGATGCCGTCGTCGTCGTTGCGCAGGATCGACGGCGCGTCGTCGCCCGTCAGCGAGGAAAACGAGCCGGATGCGCTCATGACGTGCTCCCGGTGGCGTCGGCGCGCGTGTCGTGGAGCACGCCTGCCAGCCGCAGCGCATCCCGGCGCGCCGCGTCGATGCCGAGCGCGTCGAGCACGGCGTCAGTATCGGCGGCGAACGACTGGGGCGGCCGGCGTATCGAGCCGGGCGTGCGCGACAGTTTGGCCGGAACGCCCGCGCCGGTATACGTGTCGCTCTTGATGAACATCGCGTTGCGGGCCGCCTGCGGATGGTTGAAACCATCGGCGATGGTGTTGACCGGCCCCGTCGCGACGCCGGCGCGCATCAGTCGATCGACGACCTCGTCGGCGGGCAGCTCGCCGGTCAACTGCCCGATCAGCGCGTCGAGCGCATCGCGGTGCGCGACGCGCTGCGCGTTGGTCGCGAAACGCGGATCGCGGGCGAGCTCGGGCACGCCGAGCGCTTCGACCATCCTTGCGAACGTGCGGTTGTTGCCGGCGCCCGTTGCGACCGGCTTGTCCTTGCACGGATAGACGCCGTACGGCGCGATCGCGGCATAGACGTTACCCGTCGCGACGGGCACCTCGCCGGTCGCCATCCAGCTCGTGCTGACCGGATGCAGCATCGACAGCGCGGTGCTGAACAGGTCGATGTCGACATGCTGCCCGAGACCGGAGCGCGTTCGTTCGACCAGCGCCAGCAGGACGCTCGACACGGCACTCAGGCCGGCCGCAAAATCGACGACAGGAAACGGCACCTTGAGCGGCACGCCGCCCGGCTCGCCGTTGATCGACATGAAGCCGGCGAGGCCCTGCGCGACGGCGTCGTAGCCCGGAAACCGCGCGAGCGGGCCGTCGGTGCCGTATCCGGAGATCGAGCAGTGGACGAGGCGCGGGAAGCGTTCGCGCAGGCAGTCTTCGTAGCCCATGCCCCAGCGTTCGAGCGTGCCCTGCTTGAAGTTGTCGATCAGCACGTCGGCTGTTTCGAGCAGACGGAACAGCACGTCGCGTCCGTCGGGATGCGACAGGTCGAGCGCGAGATTGCGCTTGTTGCGGTTGAGTCCCCAGTAGTAGCTGGACAGGCCGTTCGGCATCGCGGGCCCCCAGTCGCGCGTTTCGTCGCCCTGCGGCGGTTCGATCTTGATGACGTCCGCGCCGTGGTCGGCGAGCGTCTGCGCGCAGAACGGTCCCGCATAGACGCGGCTCAGGTCCACCACACGCACGCCTGCGAGCGCGCCTTCGTTACTGCTGGTCATGACGATGTCTCCTTCGATGTGGATTCGATGCGCCGGCAGGCCGGCACGCACCGGCTGCGCGGCCGTGATGCGTCGCGGTCGCGGGTTCAGCCGCGTGCGGCGAACAGTGCGTTGACCGCCGCGCGATGTTCAGGGGTCGCGTGCGCGAACGCCTGGTACGACGCGGACAGGTCGAGCAGCGTCTCGAGACTCGCGTGGCGGCCTTCGCGCAGCAGCCGCTTGGTCAGGCGCAGCGCGGTGCCTGAATGACGGGCGATGCGGCCGGCCAGCTCATGGGCGTGCGCGAGGAGATCGCCGTCGGGCACGACGCGCGACACGAGCCCGCAGCGCAACGCTGCCTGCGCGTCCAGCGCATCGCCCGTGAACGACATTTCCGCGGCGACGGCGGCGCCGACGATCTGCGGCAGGAACCATGCGCCGCCGTCGCCGGGCACGAGGCCGAGGGCGATGAAGCTCTCGGCGAAGCGCGCGCGGTCGGCAGCGATGCGGATGTCGCACATGCACGCGAGATCGGTGCCGGCGCCGATCGCCGGGCCGTTGACCGCCGCGATGGCAGGCACTTCGAGATGCTGGAACGCCTGTGCAAGGCGCTGGATCCCGCGGCGATAGCTGGTCCGGATCGCGGCGGGATCGTGCGGGTCCGATTCGATGAACGCGCGCATCGCCTTCACATTGCCGCCCGACGAGAACGTCGTGCCGGCGCCGGTCAGGACCAGCACGCGGATCGATTCGTCGCGGTTCGCGTCGTCGCAGCATTCGGTCAGTGAGTCGATCGCATCGGTGTCCGAAATGGCGTTGCGGGTTTCGGGACGGTTCATCGTGACGGTCAGGATCGGGCCCTGCCGTTCACGGATCAGAAAGGCTGCCATGGTGTCTCCGTGTGTTCCGTGCCGCGGGACTTCACGCCGCGGGCCGAAGCCTAGTATCGTCACGACGGTTGGCGGCGGGAAATTCCGTTCCACATATGTGGAAGGCCCGTCCCGGTAGCTGCGGAGAGGGCGGGATGAGCGGAAACGTGGTCAAGAGCGCGGCGCGCGTGTTCGAGGTGCTGGAACTCTTCAGCACCTTGCAGAGGCCGCTGAGCGTGCGCGAGATCGCCACGCGCTGCGGGTATCCGGGGTCGAGCGCGGCGGCGCTGCTGACCAGCATGAAGGCACTCGGCTATCTCGCGTACGACGACGCCACTCACGCGTATGCGCCTACGGCACGGCTCGTCAATCTCGGCGAGGCGCTGGTCGATTCGGCGGCCGGCAGCCGGCGACACTGGCATGCCGTCGCGAAGCGGCTGGCGGCACGCACGCACGAGGCAGTCGTGATCGCGGTGCAGAGCGATCTGTACGTGCAGTACATCGATGCGGTGGAGGGCTCTCATACGATTCCGATCCAGTTCTACGCGCCGATCGGCACGCGTCGCGAGATCTGCATGTCGGGGCTCGGCTGGGCGCTGCTGAGCCTTCAGCCGGACAGCGCGATCCGCCGGCTCGTGTCGCGCAGCATCCGCCGGATCGGGAAGTCGGGCAGGACGATCGACGAGGATGTCGTGCTCGACAAGGTCGAACAGACGCGCCGGCTCGGCTACTCGTATTCGGCACATACGGTCACGCAGGGCGCCGCGATGATCTCGATGGTGATCGCGGACGGCTGGAACGGCCTGCCGCTGGCGATGGGGGTGGCCGGGCCCGTCGAGCGGATCGACGCGCGTCGCGACGCGATCGTGAAGGCGATGCGGGAGGCGCTGGACGCGCAGCGTCGGGATGCGGCGGCTGGCTGATCGGACGAGGCGGACGCGCGCAGGCATTCGCATAGAATCGGGAGGTTTCGCCGCTCTTGTGCCGGCTGCATTTCAGCGAGGTCGTCGCCATGTCATTGAACGCGCCGCTTGCCGGCATCCACATCGTCGAATTCGAAGGTCTCGGCCCCGGCCCGCTCGCGGGCTGGATGCTCGCCGGGATGGGCGCGCGGATCACGCTGATCGCGCGCCCGTCTGGCCGCACGAGCGCGCCGGATGCGCTGCGGGCCCGCGACGGCGACCTGCTGCGCGAAGGCAAGACGATCGTCGAGCTCGACCTGAAGGCGCCGGCCGGCCGCGCCGCCGCGCTCGACCTGATCGCGCAGGCCGACGCGCTGATCGAGGGCTTGCGGCCCGGCGTGATGGAGCGGCTCGGCCTCGGGCCCGACGATTGCGCGCGCCGCAACCCGAAACTCGTGTACGGGCGGATGACCGGCTGGGGCCAGCACGGCCCGCTCGCGGCCGCGGCCGGGCACGACCTGAACTACGTCGCACTGACGGGGCTGCTGTCGCTGTCCGCGCCGCGCGACGGCCGGCCGGGCGTGCCGCCGACCGTCGTCGGCGATGCGGGCGGCGCGCTCGGGCTCGCGTTCGGGATCGTCTGCGCGTTGCTCGATGTGCTCGGCGGCGGGCCGGGGCGCGTGGTCGACGGCGCGATCGTCGACATCGTGTCGATGCTCGGTTCGCTGGCGCTATGGGCACGCGCGAACGGGCAGCTCGACGGCGCGCAGCCGAGCCTGTTCCACGACGCGCCGTTCTACGACGTGTATCGCTGCGCGGATGGCGAATGCGTGACGATCGGCGCACTCGAGCCGCCGTTCTATGCATTGCTGGTCGAGCGCCTCGGGTTGACCGACATCGATCCCGCGTCGCAGTACGACCGGGCGCGCTGGCCCGCACTGAAGGCGCGTTTCGCGGCAGTGTTCGCGCAGCAGCCGTCCGCGCACTGGCGCGCGCTGCTCGAAGGCACCGACGCGTGCTTCGCGCCGGTGCTGAGCGTGGCTGACGCGGCCGTGCATCCGCACAACGCGGCGCGCGGGATCTATCGGACGGATGAACACGGGAACGTGCGGGCGAGGGTGGCGCCGCGGTTCTTGCCGTTGGCGGGGGAGGAAGCGGAATAGGCGCGGCGTCAGGGAGCCGACTTCCGTTTGTCGATGGCCGGGTGTCGAACGCATCGAGAGTGCCGATTTTGGTACTAAATTTAGTATCAAATCAAGTACAATTGATGTTCGATCGAACAAGGAGCAGATATGCCCCACACCATTCTGGCAAGCGTGACGGCTAGCGTTTCGGAGCTGAAGCGGAATCCGATGGGAACCGTTGCCGCCGGCGAGGGTTTTCCGGTCGCGATCCTGAATCACAACGAACCCGCGTTCTACTGCATTCCCGCGAAGACGTGGGAGGCGATGGTCGAACGTCTGGAAGACATTGAAGACAATGTGTTGGCCGATTCGCGCGCCAGGGAGAAGGTCGTCAAGGTCAAGCTGAATGACCTTTGAACTCGCCTTTCTCGACTCCGCATTGAAGGAGTGGAAGAAGCTCGATCGCTCCGTGCGCGATCAATTCAAGGTCAGGCTCGCCGAACGGCTCGAGCATCCTCGCATCCCGTCAGCCAAATTGCACGGCCACCCGGATCGCTACAAGATCAAGCTGCGCGGTGTCGGTTATCGCCTCGTCTACGAAGTGCGCGACGCGGAAGTCATCGTGCTGGTGGTCGCGGTGGGCCGCCGCGAGCGTGATGCGGTCTATCTGGCTGCGATGAAACGCTAGCGCGACAGGCAGCGCGGCATCGATGCCTGCGCTCGGCAATTCACGCCGTTTCCTCCGGCGCATCCGGCATCTTGCCGTCGCCGACGCGGTTGATCGTGCCTTGCGCGATCGCGACGAGCCGCTCGTGGTCGCCGTCGATGACGAACACATGGCACTGGCACGTCGCCTGATGCCGGCCCGCGTAGACGAGCTTCGCGCGGGCGACGAGCGTGCCGTTCACGGCCGGCCGCAGATAGTTGATCTTGTATTCGGCGGTGATCACGCGCGGGCCGAGCACGAGCGCGCCGGCGAACGTCAGCGCGTTGTCCGCGAGATAGCTGATGACGCCGCCGTGCACGAAACCGTGCTGCTGCCGAAGTTCCTCGCGCACCGGCAGGCACAGCGACACTTCGTTGTCGCCGATATGCATCAGCTCCGTGCCCAGCAGCATGCTGAACGGCTGCGCGCGCAATGCGCCGCGCGCGTGGTCCGTGATGTCGGTCATTGAACTTCCTTCGCAATGAGTGCCCGCTTGCGCTGAACTCTAGGAAGGGGGCTCCGGATAAGCAAGGAAATTCGTCCGCGTTTCGTGCAAATTCAGAAGCGATGCGACGCGATTATTGCGTCAAATACCGAAGATCTCGCGGTTTGCAGGCGATTCCGCGGGGATGCGCGGGCAACGCGAACTTTGCCGCCTTCCATTCCTAAAGTCCGACGAAGAAATGCCGCTAATGCCGGGGCATTGCCTCATCGTCCGCTCTCCAGGAATCTCCCCATGTTCGGAAAAATCAAGCTCGCGTCGGGTCTGCTCGGCGTGTTGACCGTGTTCTGCTTCTTCCTGCTCGCGATCGAAGCGCTCGGCTTCTGGACGCTCACGTCGACGCGCAGCGGCGTCGACGATCTGTCGAACGTCGCGATCGCGCAGGTCGATGCGGCCAGCCGGGCGACCGAGCAACTGCTCGACGCGCGCATCAACCTGTCGCGTGCGGGCACGCGGATGGTGCGCGGCGGCCCGAAGCCGGAAGACATCATCCGCCATGCGGGCGCGTCGCTCGCGCAAGCGGACAAGGCGTTCGCCATGCTGACGGCCGCGCAGGCGGTCGACGACACGAACCGCGCGCGCGTCGCCGCGCTCACCGAGCGCTATCGCGCGCTGCGTGGCGCGCTGGGCGAACTCGTGCAGTTCCTCGACGCCGACAACATCCAGGCCTTCCTCGACCAGCCGACGCAAAGCATCCAGGATGCCTATATCGCCGAACTGCACCGCTTCACCGACTATGGCAGCGCATCGAGCCGCGCGGCCCTCGACACGATCGACGGCGGCATGCGCTGGTTCAAGTCGGTCGGCATCGTGCTGCTGGTGGCGATGCTCGCGGCGAGCGCCGCGATCTACGCGGCTGCACGGCGCGCGGTCGTCGCGCCGCTGGAGGAAGCCGGCCGTCATTTCGAGCGGATCGCGCAGGGCCGGCTCGATGAAGCCGTGCGGGCCGGCGGCGTGTTCGAGATCGACCGCATGCTGCGCGGCCTCGCCACGATGCAGACGAGTATCGCGGGCACCGTGCGCACGGTGCGCCACGCGTCCGACGCGATTCACCTCGGCGCGGGCGAGATCGCGGGCGGCAACGCCGACCTGTCGGCGCGCACGGGCACGCAGGCCGCGTCGCTGGAGGAAACGGCCGCAAGCATGGAGGAACTGACCGCGACGGTCCGGCAGAACACCGACAGTGCACGCGCAGCCAGCGCGCTGGCCGATGCGGCGCTCGAAGCGACGAGCCACGGCGGCGGCGTGGTCGACAGCGTGATCGACCGGATGCGCGGCATCGCGCAGAGCTCGGGGCGGATCGCGGAGATCATCTCGGTGATCGACGGCATTGCCTTCCAGACCAACATCCTCGCGCTGAACGCGGCGGTCGAGGCCGCGCGGGCCGGCGAGCAGGGGCGCGGTTTCGCGGTGGTCGCGGGCGAAGTGCGCTCGCTCGCACAGCGCAGCGCGCAGTCGGCGAAGGAGATCAAGGCGCTGATCGAAGATTCGGTCGCGCAGATCAACGGCGGCGCGGAGCTCGTGGAGCGCGCCGGCGACGCGATGCGGACGGTGTCGGCGTCGATCACGCGCGTCGTGCAGACGATGTCGGAGATCACTGCGGCGTCGGTCGAGCAGACCGTCGGGATCGAGCAGGTAAACCAGGCCGTCACGCAGATGGACCAGCTGACGCAGCAGAACGCGGCGCTGGTCGAGGAAGTCGCGGCGGCGGCCGCGTCGCTGAACGACCAGACCGCGCACCTGATGCAGGCGGTGTCGGTGTTCGAGCTGGGTGACGGACGCGCCGCGCACGGCGAGCGCGCGGCGCCGTCGTTCGCCGGGACGCCTTACGAACCGGCCGGCAGCGCCGCGTAGGCGGTCGCGAGGTGGTAGGGCGTCGTCGACGGCATGTCGGCGCGCGCGACCTGCCCGTCCGCCGTCTTGCACTCGAACCAGCCGCGCGGATGCAGGAAGCGCGCGGCGAACCGCTCGATCTGCCGCGCGAGCGGCGCGGAGGCCGGCGTGCCGCCGTGCGTCGCGAGCGCACGCAGGTATTCGGTCTGCGCCCAGATCCGCTGCGTGCCGTCGATGCACGCGCCTTGCGCGTCGAGCGCCGCGCACACGCCGCCCGTCTGCGGATCGACGCCGTATTGCTCGGCGAACGCGAACGCGCGCGACAGCGCGGCGGGAAGGCCCGTCTGCGCGAGTCGCGTGCCGGCCGCATCGACCAGGTAAAACCACTCGAACTGATGGCCGGGCTCGAAACGGTTGTCGGCCGCCCCGAGCGGCAACTCGGCGACGCAGCCGGTCGCCGCATCGACGAACGTGCGCTCGACGGCGTGCGCGGTGCGCGCGAGCGCGTCGTCGAACGCCGCGTCGCCGAATGCGTCGGCGGCCGCGAGCCACGCTTCGGTCAGGTGCATCAGCGGATTCTGCAGCGCACCGCTGCCGGAGGGCGAGAAATCGGCATGGCGGGCCGCGTCGAGCAGCGCGTCGCCGGGGTGCGGCGCGAAGCGGTCCTGGATCAGCGCGGCGGTTTCCTCGGCCACCGCGCGCGCGGCGGCGTCGCCCGACGCCGCGTGCCAGGCGGCGCACGCGAACACGATGAACGCGTGCGTATAGAGATCCTTGGTCGTATCGAGCGGCGCGCCTTGCGCGTCGACGCTGTAGATCCAGCCGCCGTGGCGCGCGTCGCGGAAGCGCCGGCACAGTGCGTCGAACAGTGTGGCCGCGTGCGCGGAATCGCCGGCCTGCGCGAACACGAACAGTTGCCGCGCGCACGCCATGGCGCGATAGCGGGTGACGGGCAGCGGCGCGTGGGTGGCCGGATCGACGGCCTCGAACGGCAGTTGCAATGTCTGGTCGAACCCTGAACCCCGCCAGATCGGCAAGACGACGTGCGCGAAATGGTGGCGCAGCTGGGCGGCCTGGGCGGAAGCGGAGTCGGAAACGGGCATGACGGGGTTGAGCGCTTGGATCGAAACGTGTCGGCGCGGCCCGGAGGATCGGCGCGGCCGGGGCCAAGGATAAAACATTCCGCGCGGCCGGCACCAGAAAAAGGAGAGAAAGCGGATGCTCAGCAACCTGGAACTCGTGATGCGGCTCGTTCTCGCGGCGGCGCTCGGCAGCGTCATCGGCTTCGAGCGCGAGCGCCTGTCGTGGGCGGCCGGCCTGCGCACGCACATGCTGGTGTGCGTCGGCTCGACGCTGATCATGATCGTGTCGGCGTTCGGTTTTGCCGACGTGCTCGGCCGCAGCGACCACATCGTGCTCGACCCGTCGCGGATCGCCGCGCAGGTCGTGTCGGGCATCGGCTTCCTCGGCGCGGGCTCGATCCTGCTGCGCGGCGAGATCGTGCGCGGGCTGACGACGGCCGCGAGCCTGTGGTCGGTCGCCGCGATCGGCCTCGCGGTGGGCGGCGGGCTCTACGTCGCGTCGATTTCCGCGACGATCATCATCCTGATCATCCTGGCCGGCATCAAGCCGCTGGAGCGGCGCTACTTCACGGTGCGCCAGCGGCGCCAGCTCGCGCTGACGGTCGTGAGCGGCGCCTTGACGTTCGATTCGCTGCACGCGGCGCTCGGCCCGTCGAGTGCGCGCGTGAAGCAGTTCATCGTGCAGCGTGCCGACGACACCGGCGAGCACGACGAAGTGCGCATCGCGCTCGCACGGGTATCGGAACTCGAATACCAGGCGATCTGCGACAAGCTGCGTGCGCTGAAGGGCGTCACGCGCTTCGAAGAGGGCAACGGGCTGTCGGGCGACGAATAGGCTGAATCGGCAACGGACCATGCGACAATGGCCGATCACCGATTCCGTTCGACATCCGGCTCCGCGCCTGCGGGCCCCGCCATCCGATTTCCATGACCGAATCCGTTTCCTCGCCTCGCCCCCGCTCCCGTTCCATTCGTTCGTCGACCCGTTCCCGCCGGCGCTCGGCCGCTGCCGCGGGCAGCACGTCCGCGAGGGCGACGGCGCGGCCCGGCAATGCGCCGGCCGGCGATGCGCCGCGGGATGAACGGACGCTCGACCTGTTCGGCGATCCGGTGCTCGAGCCGGGCGAGCGTGCGCCGGTTGCGGCGCGCGACGAGGCCGTCGCGGAAGCCGACGCGGCGGCGGGTGCCGCGGACGGGCGCCAAGCCTCGCTGGACGGGTTCAGCGTGCCGGAGGGGGCGGCTGCGGCCTCGGCCGGGCACGCGGAAGCGGGATCGGAAGGTGCGGCGACGCCGGATGTCGTGGTGGCAGGCGAGGGTGTTGCGACGCCGGAAGGTGGTGCGACCGCGAACGTCGACGGCGCATCTGCCGGTGGCGGCGCCACGAAGGCAGCCGATTTGCCTGCGGCCGATGGCGTGGCAACGAAGGCTGGCGTGCCTGCGGCCGACGCCGCCGTGAAGGTGGCGGCCACGCTGCAATCGGCTGATGTCGCTGCGGCGAATGCGGCCGAAGCGCCACCGGCGGATGCCGAAGTCGCGAAGCCGGCCGCCGAGGTGGCGGCCGTCAAATCCCGCGAAGGAAAATCGGCCGGCGATGCCGTGAAGGAGCGCCGCCCGTCGTCGGGCGGCAAACGCCGGGCGGCTGCCGGCGCCAGCGAAGCGGCGCCGATGCAATCCGCGCCGGCTGCGACGAGCGTCGCCGCGGTACCGGAAGCGGCTGAATCGACCGGCTCGCCGGACGTTGCCGCCGCGCCTGCCGCGCCACAGACGCCGGTACAGTCCGCCGAGCCGGCAATTGCCACGAACTCCGCGCCCCCCAGGGAAGCGACCGCGCAGCCTGACATTGCGCCGCCACTCGTTGCCCAGCCTGTGGCTTCCGCTGCGTCCTTCGTCACGAAGCCGTCGGCGGAACGCACGCAACCGGCCGCGCCGGTCTTCGACCCGGACACGCACCTGCGCCCGCTGACCGACCGGTTCGCCGCGCTGCAGGCCGACGTGGACGGCCTGACGCACGCGGCCGATCGCGAGATGCGCCGCGTCAACCGCCTGCTGTTGGCGCTGGCTGTCGTCGTGCTGGCCACGCTCGTCGCGCTGGTGCTGCAAACGCGACAGATCGCGCACCTGAAACAGGACGTGGCCACGAAGCAGCAACGGATCGATCGCCTCGCGGCCGATCTGTCGACGCAGCAGGCGACGCTGATGACGCTCGAGGAACACCACGAAGCGCTCCTGTCGCAAGTCGACCGGCTGCAGCGCACGGCGAACCGCGAGGCGGCCGTCGCGAAGCGTGCTCGTCGCACGCGTTAATCGTTTCGACCCTATCCTGAAAGCCCGACGGAGCAAGGATCGCCGTTCCGCGGCGGCGATCGGCTGTCGCGCGCCTGCGGCAAACTGATGCGGCTCACTGGCAGAGTTCAGGGAAAACCCTTAGAATGGAGGTCATCTAAGGGAAAACCCTAGTCACATCTGTCAGGAGTCTCACATGAGCTTCATCCTCGCCCTGCTGCAAAAGATCGACGACCTGTTCGTGTCGCCGCACCTGCCCCTCGACGCCGAATACTCGTACGCAGCGCGTCATGCCGAAGCCGAGCGCGTGCGCCGTGCGCATCTCGTGCCGATCGTCCTGTACCGTCGCTGATTCGCTGATTCGCTGATTCGCTGATTCGTTGATTCGCTGATTCGCTGATTCGCTGATTCGGCGCGGCGCTCGCCGCACCCGCCTGCCCGCTTTCCACCGCCGCATTGCGCGCCGGTGCGACCGTCCCGCTACACTGGAAGTCCGATTCCCTCGACGGCGACCGGGCCATGCTGCAGATGCGGCCGATGACGGCCGGCGAATTCCATGCGTACCGCACGCGAGCCATCGACGGCTATGCGCGCGATCTCGTTTCATCCGGACAAAACGCTGCCGAAGACGCCGCCGATCGTGCGCGCGCCTGTTTCGACACGCTGCTGCCGGACGGCCTGCTGACCGCCGGCCAGATCCTCGTGATGCTCATCGACGGCGCCAGCGGCGACGCGGTGGGCGACCTCTGGTACGCGATCGTGCCCGAAGGGCCGAACCGCACGCTGTTCATCTACGACCTCGACATCGTCCCGTCCCGGCGCCGCCAGGGCTGGGCCACGCGCACGCTCGATGCGCTCGACGCCGAGGCGCGCCGGTACGGCGTCACCGAGATCGGCCTGTCGGTGTTCAATCACAACACGGCGGCCCGCGCGCTGTATCGCGCGTGCGGCTTCGCACCGATCACGACGACGTTGATCAAGCCGGTCGTTTCGGACTGAATTCACCGGCGCGGTACGCGCTACCGATCCGGCGTGCCCCAACCGGCCGACGTCGACAATCCTCCCGAACCTTACTGCTGGCTGCTGGCCGATGGCCGATGGCCGAACGGCCACTCTGCCGTCCGGCCATCGCCGCGCATCAGCGTGCGCGGCCTTTCCATCTCCGCAGCAGCAACGCGTTGGTCACGACGCTGACGCTGGAAAACGCCATCGCCGCGCCCGCGATCACCGGGTTCAGCAAGCCGAATGCCGCGAGCGGCACGCCGACCAGGTTGTAGACGAACGCCCAGAACAGATTCTGCTGGATCTTCCGGTACGTGCGCTTGGAGATGTCGATCGCGTCGGCGACGAGCGCCGGGTCGCCGCGCATCAGCGTGATGCCGGCCGTGTGCATCGCGACGTCCGTGCCGGTCGCCATCGCGATGCCGACATCGGCCGCGGCGAGCGCGGGCGCATCGTTGATCCCGTCGCCGACCATCGCGACGACCCCGCCGTGCGTGCGCTTCAGCTCGGCGACGACGCGCGCCTTGTCGTCGGGCAGCACTTGCGCATGCACTTCGCCGATGCCGAGCGACGCCGCGACGGCCGCCGCGCTGCCGCGGTTGTCGCCGGTCACGAGCGCGCTGACGACGCCGCGCGCCGACAGCGCCGCGATCGCGTCGCGGGCGCCCGGCTTCACGGTGTCGCCGAACGCGATCAGCGCGAGCAACGCGCGCGGCGCATCGGCACGCATCAGCCACGAGATCGTGTTGCCGGCGCGTTCGAGTTCGGCTGCGCGGGCGTCGAGCTCGGGCGGCACCGCGAGGCCGAGCTCGTCGCGCCAGCGCGTGCTGCCGAGCGCGAGCAGGTGCCCGCCGACGCGCGCTTCCACGCCGCGTCCGGCCACCGCGCGCGCGTCGACTGCGACGGCCGGCAGTGTGGTGTCGCCGCGCGCGGCCACGTCCGCATCGTGTGCCGCGACCACGGCCCGCGCGAGCGGATGGTCGCTCTGGCGCTGCACGGCCGCCGCGAGCGCGAGCGCTTCGTCGCGCGGCAGGCCGACGGCTTCGAAGGCCGTCACCGACGGCTTGCCTTCGGTCAGCGTGCCGGTCTTGTCGAATGCGATCACGGTCGTGCGCTGCGCGAGTTCGAGCGCTTGCGCGTCCTTGATCAGCACGCCGTGCCGCGCCGCGACGCCGGTGCCTGCCATGATCGCGGCGGGCGTCGCGAGGCCGAGTGCGCACGGGCAGGCGATCACGAGCACCGCGACCGCGTTGAGGATCGCGGTTTCCGTCCCGGCGCCGGCAATCAGCCAGCCGGCCAGCGTCAGCACCGCGATGCCGAGGATCGCCGGCACGAACACTTCGCTGACGCGATCGACGAGCCGCTGGATCGGCGCCTTCTCGGCCTGCGCGGATTCGACGAGGCGGATGATGCGTGCGAGCGTCGTTTCCGCGCCGATCGCGGTGGTTTCGACGACGAGCGCGCCTTCGCCGTTGATCGAGCCGGCCGTGACGAGGTCGCCGTCGTCTTTCGGCACGGGCAGGCTTTCACCGGTGATCAGCGATTCGTCGATGTGCGAGCGGCCCGACACGATCCGGCCGTCGACGGGCACGCGTTCGCCCGGCCGGATGCTGACCTGCGTGCCGACGCGCACCTGCGCCAGCGGTACGTCGCGTTCGACGCCGTGCTCGATGACGCGTGCGCGGTCCGGGCGCAGCGCGTTCAGCGCACGGATGGCCTCGGTGGTCTGGCGCTTCGCGCGCGATTCGAGCCATTTGCCGAAGCGCACGAGCGTGACGATCACGGCCGACGCCTCGAAATACAGGTGGCCGTGATGCGCGGGGTCGCGCAGCAGCATCCACAGGCTCAAGCCATACGCGGCCGACGTGCCGAGCGCGACGAGCAGGTCCATGTTGCCGGTGCGTGCCTTCACCGCATGCCAGGCTGCGCGGTAGAAGCGTGCGCCGAAACCGAACTGGACGATCGACGCGAGCACCAGCTGGAGCCAGCCCGGCAGCATCAGGTCGATGCCGAACGGCGCGACCAGCATCGGTGCGACGAGCGGCGCGCTCAATACCGCCGACCAGATCACGAGGTTGCGTTCGCGAACGGCCTCGCGACGCTTGCGGGCGTCGGGGTCCGGTGCGGCGCTGGCCGGCTGCGCGTCGGTGCCGGTCGTGGCGCCGGCTGACGGCGCGGCGGCGAGTGATGCACGGTAGCCGGCTGTGGTGACCGCCGCGATCAGCGTGGCGGCATCGAGTGCGCCGGCGCCGTGCACCGACGCGCGCTCGGTCGCGAGGTTCACGGATGCACGCGCGACGCCCGGCACGGCGGCCAGCGCTTTTTCGACGCGGCCGGCGCAGGACGCGCAGGTCATGCCGCCGATGTCGAGTTCGAGGTCGGTGGAGGCGGGCGAGGCTGCGGGCGGCGTGGCGACGGCGACCGGTGTCGCGCCGTAGCCGGCCTGTTTCACCGCTTCGGCGAGCCGTGCGGCGGATACGTCGGCCGACGCGTCGACGGTGGCGCGTTCGGTCGCGAGGTTGACCGACGCGTGTGTGACGCCCGGTACCTTCGCCAATGCCTTCTCGACGCGCGACACGCACGATGCGCAGGTCATCCCGTCGATATCGAGTTCGATGCTGGCGGGTGCGGCGGGTGCGGCGGGTGCGGCGGGCGTGGCAGGTGTAGCGGGGACGGCGGTCGGAAGCGTGAGATCGGCCGCCGTCGGCGTCGCGTCATAGCCGGCCTGCTTTACGGCATTCGCCAGTTGCAACGCGGAAACGCCAGCCGATACGTCGACGGTGGCGCGTTCGGTCGCGAGGTTGACCGACGTGCGCGTGACGCCCGGCACCTTCGCCAGCGCCTTTTCGACGCGCGACACGCACGATGCGCAGGTCATGCCCTCGATATCGAGTTCGATCGTGGCAGCGGTGGGGGGAGGTTCAATCGCTGCCGACGGTGTTTCGTCGCGCTGCGCAGGTGCCGCAGGCGCGGTCGCAACGGCTTCGACCGCCGCTTCACGCACGGCCGCGCCGTAGCCGGCCGCACGGATTGCATCGACGAGCCGGCCGGCTTCGACCGTGTCCTGCGCGGTGACCGTCGCCGCCTGCGTGTCGAGATCGACCGCCGCATCGACGACGCCCGGCACGGCGGCCAGCGCGCGCTGCACGCGGCCCGTGCAGCCGCCGCAGTGCATGCCGTCGACGCTCAGTTCGATCGTTTGCAGCGCTGCGGAGGCAAGTGGTTCAGTCATGTCGGATTCCCCAAAAGCGCGGTTCGAGCCGCGAATGGTTCCAGTATCAACATTCCCATGATGGCAAGGTCAAGCGTCGGCGACGATGCGACGCATGTCGATGTACACAGCGTGTCACAACGTGAAAAAAACGATCGCCCGGCTTCCAGACGGACAGCCGGGCGGTCGTGCGTTGCGCTTGATTACGTGGTCAGGCGCAGAGCTTGGCGCTCGCGAGGCGATTCAGGCTGACGCCTTGCTCGGCGGCCTGGATGACCAGCGCACGGTGCGCCTGTGGCGGGATGCGAACCTTGAATTCGCCGCTGTAGGTGCGGTCGGCGATCGGATCGGGCACCTTCTCGCCGTTCGTGGTCATGTCGCGCACGACATCGGCGACGAGCCGGCGAATGCCCGTCAGCGCGCCTTCCGGCGTGGCGTCGAGCCACGAAAGAGACGGAAACTCCGCACAGAGGCCGACGTGCTCCCCGTCCTCCGGGGACCACGTTACGCGGTACGTAAAGTGGTCTTGGGTCATGATTTCTGTTCCTTCGGTCGATCGAGCGCGTCGAGAACCTGTCGCACCGGGTACGCCTTCGCTTTCCCGCGATCATGCTGGATATTCACTCGAGGATCGCCTTGCCACGGTGTCTTGAAAATAGCGTGGCTGGAACCCGATTGGCGGGCCGCTCCGAAGTGTGCCTCGCAGACCTTGAACAGGTCGTTGAAACGCACATTCGCGGGCTCGCGCCCCATTTGATCGTGGATCTTCCATTCGCTTGCCATAGCAAATGGTGTCAATAATGACACCATTTGTCAGCGCTGGTCACGAACCCTCTGTCACCGCCGTTCCCGCCGGCAACCGAACTAGCGCCCGCCCTGTTATTCGGCATATTGGGGGATGCCCTTAGGCGCTATGATACCGGCCTGACATCAGCGCCCACCGTTGCGAACCGTAGCGAGACGGTATCCGGGCAGGCTGGGGTGCCTTGCATTCGCCGTTCGCGAGACGAACAAGGCGTTGACTGAAAAGAACGATATTCGGCCAGTAATCGATGATTGAAAACCTGCAGGAATCAGTTTCTCTGCGGCGCGCGTGCGCGTCGCTGGCCTTGGCGGCATTGCTCGCCGGGTGTGCGTCGCAACCGGACGCGATCCAGCGGAAAACCGGCTGGATGCGCGCGGAAGTCGCCGACTCCTATGTCTATGCGTATCCGCTCGTGCTGATGGACGTCGCGAAGGAAGCGGCGACGGGCGGCGACGGCGCGCAACCGGGGCAGGCGCCGCTCAACACGCTGCGCCACGCGCAGGCGCTGCCGCCCGTCGGTGCGGTCAATCCGCCGCTGCCGGGCGTCGATACCCTCGACTCGACCGGCTGGCTCGACGTCGCCGCCGAACCCGTGATCGTCACGCTGCCCGACACGCGCGGCCGCTACTGGGACGCGCGCGCGCTCGACATGTGGACGAACGTGCTGTGGTCGTCGTCGACCATCGCAGTACGCACGGCACGCGGCGGCGCGCGATCGCAAACGATTGCGTTTGCCGCGAAGGGCTGGCAGGGCACGCTGCCGAAGGGCGCGCTGCGGGTCGACGTGCCGTCCGCCAACGCGTGGCTCGAAGTGCGGCTGCAGACGAGCGGGGGGCGCGACCTCACGGACGTGAAGAAACTGCAGCGCGCGATTCGCGTGGTGCCGCTGTCTGTATACACAGGCGCGGCGCGCGGCGCGTCGGTCGCGGTTCATGCGGGCAGCGCGCCTTCCGAAGCGGCGGGCGGCGGCACGCCGGCCGAGCAGGTGGCCGCGCTCGACCCGAAGGCGTTCTTCACGCGCTTCGCGCAGGCGCTGCAGGACAACCCGGCGTCGGCCGACGATGCGCACGCGCAGGAACTGCTCGGCGACATCGGCGTGACGGCCGGCTATCCGGTGCTGTGGACCGGCGACCGCCTCACGGCGGCGACGGCCGGCGTCGCCGAGGCGCGTGCGCGGCTCGCGACGCCGCCGTCGAACCTGCTGAACGCGAACGGCTGGAACTGGATCGGCGACACGGCCGGCAAGTACGGCCAGGACTACACGCTGCGCGCGTACGCGGCCTACTCGCAGTTCGGCACCGCGACGCGCGACGACGAGACGCTCGCGGTCGTCCGCGTCGACAGCGACGGCCATCCGCTGAACGGTGCGAACCGCTACGTGCTGCATTTCGCGCCGGGCGCGCTGCCGCCGGCCCGCGCGTTCTGGACGCTCACGCCGTACACGACGAACGGCGCGCTGCCCGACGTCGGGTCGGCGCGTCGCTCGCTCGGCGATCGCGACCGGCTGCGCCGCAACCGCGACGGTTCGATCGACATCGTCGTGTCGGCGTCGCCGGGTGGTGCGCACGCAGGCAACTGGCTGCCGGCGCCGCGCACCGATTTCGCGCTCGCGTTGCGCCTGTATGCACCGAAGCCGCAGGCGAGCGACGGGTCGTGGATGCCGCCCGTCGTCGTCCGGAAATGAACGGATGACCGGCGCCACTGTCCGACCGGCGGGCGCGACGGCGCCCGAACCCCGTACCGTCACCTCCTGAGCCTATACTTTCGGGATAGCGTGCGCGGCCGCCCGGTTGTCCGGCGCGGCCCGGCATCCATTCCCGAGGCATTCAAGCATGGCAAGCGCAGACAAAGAAACCATATCCTCGACCCTCCATGCCCTCGGTGGCGTTGCACGTTCACGTCGGACCCGGCGTATCGGTATCGGCGTGCTGATCTTCCTCGTATTGTTCGGACTGCTCGGGTTCTTCGCAGCACCGCCATTGATCCGCCATGTCGCCGAACAGCAGTTGAGCAAGCAGCTCGACCGGCCGGCCACGATCCAGCGGATCGCACTGAACCCGTACACGCTGAACCTCGAAGCCGACGGCATCCACCTCGGCGAGCGCGGCGGCAAGGGCGACTTCGTCGACATCGGCAAGCTCGTCGTGAGGCCGTCGTGGTCGTCGCTGTTCCGCGGCGCGCCGATCGTCAATGAAATCCGGCTCGATTCGCCGCGCTTTCACATCGTCCGCTACGACGCGCAGCGCTTCAACTTCACCGACCTGATCGAGAAATTCTCCGCGCCGTCGCCGAAGCCCGCAAGCAAGCCGACGCAATTCTCGGTGTCGAACATCCAGGTCAACGACGGCCGGATCGACTTCGACGACCGCCTGCTGAACGAGCAGCACGTCATCGACAACTGGACGCTCGGCATTCCGTATATCGCGACGCTGGCGTCGAAGACCGACATCTTCGTCGAGCCGAAGCTGCGCGCGCGCTTCGACGGCAGCCCGATCTCGATCGACGGCAAGACCAAGCCGTTCGCGCAGTCGCGCGAATCGGAGATCGCGCTGAAGTTCGATCGCCTCGACGTGCCGAAGCTGATCTCGTACGTGCCGGCGAAGCTGCCGGTGGTCGTGACGAGCGGCCTCTTGAGCAGCAACCTCGCGGTCAATTTCGTGATGAGCGGCGAGACGCCCGCGCTGCGCGTGTCGGGCACCGTCGACCTGAACGACGCGAAGGTGACGGACCATGCGTCCGCGCCGCTGTTCGCCGCGCGCGGCGTGCACGTCGCGGCAGCCAGCCTCGAGCCGCTGCGCAACGCGATGCACTTCGACGAGATCCGGATCGACCAGCCGGTGGTCGACCTGGCGCGCGACAAGCAGGGCGTGCTGAACGTCGAGAAGCTCGTCGCGCAGCCGGCCGCCGCCCCGAAGGCCGAAGCCGGCAAGCCGGCCGCATCGGCCGCCGCCGCTTCCGGTGCCGCCGTCGCCGCGGCCAGCGGCGCCAGGGCCGACAGCGCCGCCGCCGCGAAGGAAGCGCCGCCGCTCGACCTGACGATCCGTCATTTCGCGATCGACGGCGGCACGGTCAACGTCGACGACCGCGTGCCGGCGACGCCGACCGCGATGTCGCTGACGAAGCTCGCCGCGACGCTCGACGGTTTCTCGCTGCAAGGCAAGACGCCCGCGAAATACACGCTGTCGACGTCGCTGTCGCGCGGCGGCGACGTGAAGGCCGAAGGCGCATTCAATCTCGCGGACAAGCAGGCCGACACGAAGCTGACGGTCGCCGCGCTCGCGCTGCCGGCACTGCAGCCGTACCTCGGCGAGGCGACGCGCGCGCGCGTGCTCGACGGCACGCTCGGCGCGACCGTCAACGCGAAGACCGACTGGGGCAAGACGCCGCTCGCCGCGGAAGTCGCCGACAGCACGATCGGCCTGAAGTCGCTGAAGATCGCTGCACCGGACAACAAGGCGCCGGCAATCGTGCTGCCCGACGCGAGCGCGAAGATCGCGAAGGTGGACGTCGCCGCGCGCATCGTGGAGATCGCAAGTGTCGACGCGAGCGGGCTCGCGCTCGACGTGAAGCGCCTGAAGGACGGCAAGATCGACCTCGCCGCGCTGGCCGAACCCGCGCAGGCGGCGGTACCGCAGCGCACGGTCGCGCGCAAGGCGCAGGCCGCCGCGCCGTCGTGGCACTACCGGATCGACGCGCTGAACGTGAAGGATTCGTCCGCGAACTTCACCGACCTGTCGACGCCGCGCCCGGTGAAGCTGGCGATCAAGCCGCTGGAGCTGTCGGTGCAGAAGCTGAGCGACGACATGACGAAGCCGCTGCCCGTGCAGTTGAAGGCGACGCTGAACCGCAAGGGCTCGCTGAACGTGACGGGCGACGTGACCGCGCAGCCGCTGAAGCTCGGCCTGAAGATCAACGGCAACCGCCTCGACGCGGCCGCGTTCGAGCCGTACTTCGGCAGCGCGCTGAACGCGACGATCGCGAGCGCGCTGCTCAACGCGCAGGGCAACCTGACGTTCGCGCAGGTGAAGGACACGCCGCGCGCGACCTATCGCGGCGACGTCGCGCTGGTCGACGTGCGGATGCTCGACAAGGCGACGTCCGACCCGTTCGCGGGCTGGCGCTCGCTCGCGCTGTCGAACCTGAAGGCGAACTACGACGAGAAGGGCACCGACGTCGATGCCGCGCGCGTGACGTTCTCGAACTTCTACGGCCGCGTGCTGCTCGATGCGCAGGGGCGGCTGAACCTGAAGGACGTGGTCGCGAAGGAGTCGGGCCCCGCGCAGTCGCTCACGCGCGACGCGAGCAAGGGCGAACCGGTGCCGCTGTCGCCGGGCATGACGCCGCCGGCCGCCGCGCAGGCTGCATCGGCTGCCGCCGCCCAGCAGGCATCCGTGCCGGCCGCTGCGCCCGCGACCGTGGTCGTGAAAGCCGCGCCGCCGCCGCAGAACCCGGTGCGGATGCACTTCGGCCAGCTGCTGCTCCAGAGCGGCCGCGTGACTTATACCGACAACTTCATCAAGCCGAACTACACGGCGAACCTGGTCGCGATCAACGGGACGGTCGGCGCGTTCGGCACCGATTCGACGACGTCCGCGCCGGTCGACGTCGCCGCGAACCTCGCCGGCAACGGGCCGATCTCGATCAAGGGCTCGGTGAACCCGCTGATCGAGAAGCCGGCGCTCGACCTGACGGCGACCGCGCACGACATCGAGCTGACCAACCTGACGCCGTACTCGGCGAAGTACGCCGGTTACCCGATCACGAAGGGCAAGCTCAACGTCGACCTGCACTACCAGCTCGCGAACGACCAGCTGTCGGCGAACAACCACATCTTCATCGACCAGCTCACGTTCGGCGATCACGTCGAGAACGACACCGCGACGAAGCTGCCGGTGAAGCTCGCGATCTCGCTGCTGAAGAACACGCGCGGCCAGATCGACGTGAACCTGCCGGTGTCGGGTTCGCTGTCGAACCCGGAGTTCAGCGTCGGCGGACTGATCTGGCATGCCGTGCTGAACCTGATCGCGAAGGCCGTCACGTCGCCGTTCACGCTGCTCGCGAATGCGTTCGGCGGCGGCGGCGAGGATCTCGGCTACGTCGAGTTCGCGCCGGGCACCTACGAGCTGACCGACGCGCAGCAGAAGAAGCTCGACACCGTCGTGAAGATGCTGACCGAGAAGCCGTCGATCCGCCTCGACCTGATCGGCCGCGTCGACCCGGCGCAGGACACGCCGGGGCTGCGCGACGCGTACGTCGAGCGGCTGGTGCGCCAGCAGAAGCTGAAGGACGTGGTCGGCCAGGGCGAGAGCATCGATCCGATGTCGGTGAAGGTCGACAAGGCCGAATACTCGAAGTACCTGGCGCGCGCGTACAAGGCCGCCGACTTCAAGAAGCCGCGCAACCTGGTCGGCCTGCAGAAGACGCTGCCCGATGCGGACATGAAGCAGGCGCTCGCCGATCACGCGCCGGCCGACGACAACGCGCTGCGTGCGCTCGCGCAGCAGCGCGCACAAGCCGTGCGCCAGTACCTCGACGGGAAGATCGATTCGAGCCGCGTGTTCGTCGTCGCGCCGAAGCTCGACGCGAAGGGCATCTCGGACAAGGGCGCGACGACGCGCGTCGACTTCGGGCTTCAGTAAGTCTTGCCGTCATCCGCCGCCGCGCCCGCATCCGCCGGGCGCGGCGGTTTTTTTCAGCGCGCGGCGATCGCCGGTTCGCGCTTGTCCAGTTCCTTCCTCGCGGCCAGCGGCAGACGCGCGTCGTCCCACTGCGTCAGCCATTCGATTTCCTTCGTGGTGAACACCGGCCCGTGGTTGCGCAGCGCGTACTGCAGCGCGTCGACGACGTGGTGGCGAATGATTTCGGGGGTACGTGCATCGTCCAGCACGAACCGGAGAGCTTCCAGGGTCGACATAGTCGTGCTCCGGGTCAGGGAAAACCCTTTATTACACGCCAATAGTCGCCGGCCAAGTCGAAAAAAATCCCGCCGCACGGGCCGGTGCACGCGACGGCCACCCATTGCGACCGATTCGTATCGCTTGCGATTGGTTACGTTTGACAGACAACAGAAAGCCGCGCTTCACGTGGCCGCCGCACGATCCGGCGATATTTTGCGCGCCTGATGGCAAGTCGTGCAGTTCAACGTCAATCGATGAGGTGGGGTGATGATTTCCAGGTTCGTCAAGCAACGAAAAATGGCGGTGATGGTGGCGGGCGCGCTGGCGCTCGCAAGCGTGGGCGCATATGCGGCGCAGCAGGACGGCAACAGCCAGGGCGAGGACAACGGCAACGGCCGTGCGAGCCGCGTCGTGAAGCACGTGCTGCTGCTGAGCATCGACGGCCTGCACGAACAGGATCTCGCGCGCTGCATCGGCGCGAACACGTGCCCGAATATCGCGGTGCTCGCGAAGAGCGGCGTGACGTACACGAATGCGTACACGCCGGGCCTGTCGGATTCGTTTCCGGGCCTCGCGGCACTGGTGACGGGCGGCTCGCCGAAGACGGCCGGCCTGTTCTACGACGTGTCGTATGACCGCAACCTGTATGCGCCGAGCGACACGACGTGCTCGGGCAAGCAGGGCTGGAACGTCGTGTTCGACGAGACGACCGGCATCGACGCGCAGAACGGCGGCGCGCTCGTGCATCTCGACGGCGGCGGCGCGTTCAATCCGCAGGCGATCCCGCATGCGAAGGTCAACGGCCAGTGCGTGCCGGTCTACCCGCACAACTACGTGAAGACCAACACGGTGTTCGAGGCCGTGAAGGCCGGCGTGCCGAACGCGCACACCGCGTGGGCCGACAAGCACGCGTGGGGCTACGACTGGCTGAACGGCCCGTCGGGCACCGGCGTCGACGACCTGATGCGCACCGAGATCAACTCGATCGACCCGGCGACCAACACCGCCTACACCGACGTCTATTCGCACACCGCCCGCTTCGACAACCTGCACGTGCAGGCGCTGATCAACCAGATCGGCGGCCGCGATTCGACCGGCACGAAGACCGCGCCGGTGCCGACGCTGTTCGGCGCGAACTTCCAGACGCTGAGCGTCGCGCAGAAGGCGCCGGTCGCGAAGGGCGGCGGCTATCTCGACGCCGACTTCACGCCGAACGGGCAGGTCGCGAACGCGATCACGTATGTCGATGACGCGATCGGCCACGTCGTCGCGGCGCTGAAGCAGGCGAACCTGTATTCGTCGACGGCGGTGATCGTCACGGCGAAGCACGGCCAGTCGCCGAGCGATCACACGAAGCTCGTGAAGAACGGCGACACGCTGACGAAGCTGCTCGAAGCGAACAACTTCATCGATCCGAACGGCAACTTCGGCCAGAACAACACGACGACGGGCAACCTGAACGACGGTTCGGGCCTGGTCGGCACGGGCTTCGTGCAGACCGACGACGTCGGCCTGATCTGGCTGCGCGACCGCAGCCAGCGCACGGCCGTGGTCGAGAAGCTGAAGGCGAACCTGGGCTGCAACGCGCCGGGGATCTGCGCGGACGGCCCGCAGGCTTACGTGCTGTACGGCGCGGCGCTGGCCGACCGCTTCGGCGATCCGGCCAACGGCCGTACGCCCGACATCGTCGTCCAGCCGAATCCGGGCGTGATCTACACGTCGAGCACGAAGAAGGACGAGGAGCACGGCGGCAACGCGCCGGACGACAGCCACCTCGGCCTGCTCGTGTCGTACCCGGGCGTCCATCGCGCGCGCACCGTGAACGATCTCGTCGGCACGAAGCAGGTTGCGCCGACGATCCTCGGGCTGCTCGGCGCCGACCCGCGCCTGCTGCATGCGGTCGTGGCCGAGAACACGCACGTGCTGCCGGGGCTCGGTATCGGGCGCTGACGCGGGATGCCGGATGCCGCCGCCGGGCGGCGTCCGGCGCAGGGCGCGCGCGGCCGTGCGGCGGCGCGCGCCGTTCCCGGCCTACGCACGTCCCGATTCGTCCAGCATCCAGTCCCTGAACCGCCGCAACGCATCGCTCGTGTCGAGGCGCTCCGGCGCATAGCAGAGATAGTGCCCCTGCGCGTCCACGTCGACCGGTGCATCGAACGGCTCGACCAGCGTGCCCGCCGCGAGGTTGTCGAGAATCAGGAAGCGCGGCACGAGGGCGATCCCGAGCCCGGCCTGCGCGGCCTGGATCAATACCGAATACTGCTCGAAGCGCGGCCCGGCCAGCGCGTTCATCTGCGACGCGCGATGACGCTCCGCCCATGCGGACCAGGCGATCTCCGCCTGTTCGTGCACGAGGCGCGGCGCCGCGACCGCGTTGGCGGGCGCGTGCAGCGCATGCCGCTCGGCGAATTCGCGCGAGCAGACCGGCACGAAGGTCCGCCCGCCCAGATAGTCGCTTCGCACGCCGTCCCATCCCCCGTCGCCGTAGCGGATCGCCGCGTCGAGTCCGAACGGAAACACGTCGCCGGGCGCGAGATGGCGGCGAAAACTCAGCGTGACGTCCGGTGCCGTGGCGAGAAAGCGCGTGAGCCGCGGCAGCAGCCACTTGGTCGTGAACGTCGGCACGCTCGCGATCGTCAGCAGGTCGCTGTTCTCGCGTGCGCTCAACAGTTCGATCGACGCGTTGCCGATTTCGCGCAACGGCCCGACGACGCGTGCGTGATACACCTGGCCCGCACGCGTGAGCGCGAGGCCGCGCCCCTCGCGCACGAACAGCTTCACGCCGAACAGTGCCTCGAGGTTCGCGATCTGCCGGCTGACCGCGCTCGGCGTCAGGCCCAGTTCGCGGGCCGCGTAGGAGAAGTTCAGGTACTTCGCGGACGCGGCGAATGCGTGCAGCTCCGCCACGTTCGGATACAGGTGCTTCATGGCGGGCTGTTCCGTCCTTGCACAGGTCGATGCGCGCTTTTTACGTTTTTTTCATGACGATGCCATGTCGAAACCGCACACTGCGCCGGCTTCGACAACGCAAGCGGGCCCCGTCCGGCGGGCGTCGTGCGAGGTATTCCCCGATCGTCAGCGAGTGAGTTCATGCATCCGTCAACCGCCCCGGCATTGGCCGACGGTGTTCCGATTCGTCGTAACAGAGCGGCGCATCCGCGTGTCGGCCGCCTGTTGCTGCAGGCGCTGCTCGCGGTGTTCGCGCTCTACCTGCTGCTGCCGATCGCATTGCTGCTGATCGGCGCGGTAGGCGAATCGTGGACGAACACGTTGCTGCCCACCGGCGTCACCGGGCACTGGTTTGCAGACCTGGCCGCGAACCGGAGCTTTACCCGCGCGTTCGGCGTGAGCTTCATCGTGGCGCTGGCGTGCTGTGCGCTCAACGCGGCGATCGGCCTGCCGCTCGCGTATGCGCTGCATCATCGCGCGCAGGCCGGCGGCGGGTTCGCGACGCGCATCGTGATGCTGATGCCGGTCGCCGTGCCGGCGCTGACGCTCGGCTTCGGCTACATCGCGATCTTCAGCGGCGACACGCTGCCGTGGCTCGGCACGTTGCCGCTGATGATCGCGGCGCACGCGGTGCTGACCTTGCCGTACCTGCTGCAGACGCTGCTCGGCGACTTGCGCCACCTCGGCCTCGCGCGGCTCGAGGCCTGCGCGGCGACGCTCGGCGCGACGCCGCTGCGCCAGTTCGTCACGATCGTGCTGCCGAACCTGCGGCACAGCCTGTTTTCCGGCCTCGTGATGGTGGCCGCGCTGTCGATCGGCGAATTCCAGATCTCGAACCTGATCGCCGGCTTTCGCTACCGGAACTATCCGATCGTGTTGCTGCAGGCGTTCTACGGCGCGACGGGGATGGCGTGCGCGGCCACCGTCGTGCTGCTCGTGCTCGCCGTGCTCGCGACGCTCGTGTCCGTCGGCACCGTGCAACGTCTGAAGTGAGTCATCCATGAGCCTCGAATTCGAACACGTCAGTTTCCAGTATCCGGGCGCCCGTCATGGCGTCGACGACGTCACGCTGTCCGCCGCGCAGGGCGAACTGCTCGCGGTGATGGGGCGCAGCGGGTCCGGCAAATCCACGCTGCTGAGGCTCGCGGCCGGGCTGCTCGACGGCTGGCGCGGCCGCATCGCGATCGGCGGCGACGACGTGGCCGGCGTGCCCGTGTGGCGGCGCGAAGTGGGGATGGTGTTCCAGCACTACGCGCTGTTCCCGAACCTGTCGGTCGTCGACAACGTCGCGTACGGGCTGCGGATGCGCGGCGTCGCGGCCGACGTCCGGCGCCGGCGTGCGCTGGACATGCTCGAGCGGGTCGGGCTGTCGGCCCATGCGGCGCGCGGCGTCGCCATGCTGTCCGGCGGGCAGCAGCAGCGCGTCGCGCTCGCGCGGGCGCTCGTGATCGAGCCGAAGCTGCTGCTGCTCGACGAGCCGCTCGCGGCGCTCGATGCCGGCATCCGCCATCAGCTGCGCGACGAGATCCGCGCGCTGCAGCGCGCGTGCGGCGCGACGACGCTGTTCGTCACGCACGACCAGGACGAAGCGCTGAGCATGGCCGACCGCGTCGCGATCGTCGACGGCGGCCGCGTGCTCCAGGCCGGCACGCCGCGCGAGCTGTACGAGCGCCCGGCCACCGCGCAGGTCGCGCGCTTCGTCGGGCATTCGACGCTGCTGCGCGGGCGGGTGCTCGCGCACGGCGAAATCGACGTGAGTTTCGCGACGCTGCGCGCGGAAACGGGCGCGCATCGGGCGGGCGACGAAATCGCGGTGCTGGTGCGGCCCGAGCACGTGCAGGCTGATCCGCCGGCACAGAGCGCGAACCGCATCGAAGGCCGTCGCGGGGAAGTGCGTTACTTCGGCGCGACGCAGCGCTACGACTTCATTCCGGACGGCTCGGCCGACGTGCTGCTGTGCGAAGGGCGCGAGCCCGCCGCGCGCAGCATCGCGATCGACCCGTGCCATCTGCTCGTGCTGCCGGCCTCGCCGGACGCGCGCTGACCCTTTTCGTTCAACGGAGATTCACGATGCTTGCAGGCTCCCCTCTTGTGAAGGCCATGCGCGCCCGCGTGCTGGCGCTGTGTGCGCTCGCGGCGCTCTCTTGCGCGGCGGCGCAGGCCGCGCCGCTGTATCCGGGCGAAGACGCGCTGTACGCGAAGGCGGCCGACGAAGGGCTCGTCGTGTCGTTCGATACCGGCCCCGAATGGGCGAACTGGAAGGCGCTGTTCGCCGAATTCCGCAAGCGCTACCCGAAGGTCGAGATCACGTACAACGACATCGGCTCGGCCGCGACCGTCGTCGCGCTCGACAAGTCGCGTCGCCGTCCGCAGGCCGATACCGCGTACTACTTCGCGGCATCGGCGCTCGATGCCGCGGGCAAGGACGTCGTGGCGCCGTTCCGGCCGGTGAACTTCGACAAGCTACCGGGCGTGTTTCGCGCGACCGATGGCCGCTGGTTCGCCGTGCATTCGCTGAACATCGCGTTCCTCGTCAACCGGAAGCTCGTCAAGAACGTGCCGCAGCGCTGGTCCGACCTGCTGAAGCCCGAGTACCGCAACGCCGTGGTCTATCTCGACCCGCGCTCGACCGGGCAGGGCCAGGTCGCGGTGTTCGCGGCCGCGTATGCGAACGGCGGCAGTGTCGAGAACCCGAAGCCTGGCGCCGACTTCTTCGGCAAGCTGAAGCAGGCCGGCAACGTGCTGCGCGTCGAGGGCACGACGCCGTACGCGAAGTTCGTGAAGGGCGAGATCCCGATCCTGATCGGCTACGAGAACGACGGCCTCAAGGCGAAGTATGCGGACGGCATGGGCGACGCGGCCGACATCGTGATTCCGCAGGACGGCAGCGTGTCGGCGCCCTATGCGATGAGTCTCGTGAAGAACGGCCCCAACCCGTCCGCCGCGCAGCTCTGGCTCAACCTCGTGATGAGCGACGTCGGGCAGGCGCTGTTCGCGCAAGGCTATGTGCGTCCCGCGGTGCCCGGCACGCCGGTCGCACCGGAGGTCGCGGCGAAGCTGCCGAACGCGCCGCAGGTGCGCCCGCTCGATGTCGCGAAGGCGGCGGCGCGCAAGGCCGAGGTCGACCAGCTCTGGTCGCAGGCCACGCTCGGCCAGTAAGGGGCGCGGGATGCAGGTTTCGTTACCGGAACGCGGCGTGCTGCGCCGCTTCGGCGCGCTGCCCGCCGCGGCCTTGCTCGCGGTGTGCTTCGTGCTGCCGCTCGCCGCGCTGGTCGATGCGGCGTGCGCAGGCGGCGGCCGTGCGTTTGCGGCGGTGTGGCGCGATCCGCTCGTCGCCGACGCGATCGCGCGCTCGCTGGCGCTGGCGATCGGCGCCGGCACGCTGTCGGTCGGCGTGGGCGTGCCGGTCGCATTCGCGCTGGCCGGGCAGTCGCCGGCGCGCCGCCACTGGTCGCTCGCGCTGCTCGGCGTGCCGCTCGCGTTCTCCGGGCTGGTGATCGCGTACGGCTTCATCCTCGCGTTCGGCCGCGCGGGCTTCGTGACCACGCTGCTGGCCGCGCTGGGCGCCGATCCGACCTTGGTCGGCGGGGCGATCTACACGATGCCGGGGCTCGCGGTCGCCTACGCGTACTACCTGATTCCGCGTGTCGCGCTGATGATCTATCCGGCGCTCGCGAATCTCGACCGGCGGCCGCTCGAGGCGGCGCTGACGCTCGGCGCACGGCCGTGGCGGGCCTGGCTCGACGTCGCGTGGCGCGAGCTGTGGCCGTCGGTCGCGTCCGCCTGGTGCCTCGTGACCGCGATCGCGCTCGGTACCTACGGCACGGCGATCGCGCTGGCGGGCACGCAGATCAACATCCTGCCGCTGCTGATGTACCTGAAGCTGTCGGACGGGCAAACCGATTTTTCGCAGGCGGCCGTGCTGTCGATCGTGCTGACGGCCATCTGTACCTGCGTTCTGGCACTGGGAGAAGGTCTTGTTCGCCAACGACGTCATTGAATGCGCGTGGTCCGAACCGGCGCGCGACGCGCTCGCGCGACTGGCGCAGCGGCAACGCGGCGTGCACCGGCACCGGATGCCGGTCGGCCTGATCGGCCCGCGCGACGCGACGGACGAGCAGATGCGGGTCGCGGAACGGATTGCGCACGCGGTGGCGTCGACGGGCGTCGCGCTCGTCGGCGGCGGCAAGCAGGGCGTGATGGAGGCCGCCGCGCGCGGCGCGCACGCGGCTGGCGGCTGCGCGATCGGGCTGTTGCCCGAGGACGATGCGACGCTCGCGAATCCGTACCTGAGCGTCGCGCTGCCGACCGGGCTCGGCATCACGCGCAATGCGCTCGTCGCGCGTGCGTCACTGTGCCTGATCGCGGTCGGCGGCGGGCTCGGCACGCTGTCCGAAATCGCGCTTGGGCTGCAATGGGGCAAGCCGGTGTTCACGATTTGCGGCGCGCCGCAGGTGGCGGGCGTCGAGTGCTTCGACGAAGCAGACGGGCTCGTCGCGCGCGTCGCGCAGTGGCTGGCCGATTCGGCGTAGCGCAAGCGGGCGTGTGGCGGATGCAGGCTTGAAATGAAGGGCGCAACCCGCCATATTGGCTGCGCATCACCCGTTCAACGACGCACCGAGAGGATTTGTTCATGCGCCTTCTGCTTGCCCTGCTGCTGCCGTGGTTCCAGTTTTTCACGATCGGCCGCCCGATCGCCGGGATCATCTGCCTGCTCCTGCAAATCACGATCATCGGCTGGCTGCCGGCCGCGATCTGGTCGGTGTATGCGCTGAGCCAGTACAAGACCGACCGCAAGATCGAGGCGGCGTTGCGCGAGCGGCGGTGAACGGCCATCGCGGCAGGGTGATCCAGCCGCGCGGTTCGCATTTGGCAGATTGCCGTAGCAATCTGCCTGACGGCGCCGGTCACAGACACGACATCGGCGCAGCTTCTCCCTGTTCGCGTACGCAGGTAACGCCCACCGCCGGCTACTGCGGAGGCGGCCCGTCCAGTTCCTCGGCCCGCGCGAACAGCCAGTCGACGAACGTGCGCAGCGCCGGATCGTCGTCGTTGCGGTACAGGCAATGAAACGGCGGCCCTTCCAGGTGGACTTCCGGAAACAGTGCGATGAGCCGTCCGCTCGCGAGATCGTCGCGCACCACCGCGCGCGGCGCGAGGCATACGCCGAGCCCGCTCGCGGCGGCCTGGACCAGCAGGAAGAACTCGCGATAGAACGGCCCGCGCAGCGTCTCGGTGACGTCCGTGCCGGCCCGGTGGAACCAGTATTGCCATGCCTGCGGCAGCCCCGCGTAGTGGAGCAGCGGCGCATGGCGCAGGTCCGCCGGCACGCGCGCCTGTTCGAGCACCGGATGGCCCGGCGCACACACGGGTAGCGCGACATTCGCGAGCAGCGGGCGCGACACGAAACCCTTGCGGCGCAGCTCCGGCGTATAGCGGCGGATCACGATGTCGCACGTCTCGTCGATCTGGTCGTGCTCCACGTCGGCGCTCGTGACGAGCTGCACGTCGATGTCGGGATGTGCGGTCTGGAACACGGCCAGTTGCGTCAGCAACCATCCATGCGTGAACGACACGGATGCATTGACCCGGATCGACTGGCCGCCGACGGGCTCGAACATTTGCCCGGTCGCTTGCGCGAGCCGGCCGAGGCAGCTCGCGACGTCGACGAGGTAATGCCGCGCGCGCGGCGTGAGCCGCAGCGAACGCCCGTCGCGTTCGAACAGCTTCTGCCCGAAGAACGATTCGAGCACGCGGATCTGCTGCGCGATCGCGCTCTGGGTGACGTTCAGTTCCTCGGCGGCGAGGGTAAGGCTCTGCAGGCGGCCGGCAGCTTCGAAGCTGCGCAGCGCATTCAGAGGCGGCAATCGGCGCATCGTGAGATCTCGAAGAAAAGCTACACAGTGGGTCTAAAAATCTCGTTTGTCGCGGCTTGGGCGCGTCCCTATGATGGCGCCGACAGGAGAAAACCGCGATGACGATCATAGCGCCACCCGATTGCCGATCAACCGGAATTCGCCGCCGTCTTCGCGACCGGCGCGCGGCGCGGCGCGGGATACGCGGCACGGCCGTGGCAGCGGTGCCGCCGGTGCGCGGTGGCGGTGCGCTGGCGCTCGCCTGCGCCGGGCTGCTCGCGCTGACCGGGTGCGCGGCGAAGCCGCAAAACGAACGCCAGATCGGCAGCGGCGGATCGCTGCTGCGCTACAGCTCCAGCCAGACCGAAGTCGACCTGACGGACAACGAGCAACAGACGCTGCGCATGATGACCGATCGCCGCTATGCGGGCGCGACGCAGGCGCGTGCGCTCGACGCCGTGGCGGCTGTGCTGCGCGCGCAGGGCTATGCGCCGGTGACGGTCGATCGCGATACGGGGCTGATCGAAGGCGGCCGTAGCGACACGCTGATTCCGAAGTGGCGGCAACTGCTGCGCGGCGCGCTGAAGGCGAAGATCGGCGGCTTGCCCGCGAAGCCGGATCACGAGCGCGTCAACGCCGTCGTCTCCGTCCGTGTGACGTTGGCGCGCGACGTGATCGTGCGGGCGCGCTTCGATCGTACGGTGTGGGACAGCAACGGCGATTCGCGGATGAAGACGGTTGTCGAGCCCGATTACTACCAGACCTTCTTCAGTGCAATGGACGAGGCGATGTGCACGACGTCGTGCGAGCGATGACCGGCACGCACGTGCCGATGCGAGGAAGCGGAGAGGCGGGAAGGAATGACGGGTGCGGCGCGCCTGACCGCGAGCGGAGCCGCAAGCCGGGGCGCCCGGCGCGTCGGCATGCAGCCATCAACGACAAAACGGCCGCCCGGTCCATCGTTCGTCCCGGGCGGCCGCTCCGCCTACTTCACCGCAAACAGCGTCAGGTTCATGAAGATCTTGAACGCATAGCCGAGCGTGACGGCGCCGATCACGCCGCCCGCCCACAGAACGACGAACCACATCCAGCCGCGCATCCGCGGCCGTGGCGCCTCGGGCGGGCGATCGGCGGAATCAGTGGTGGTAGTAATGCTGGTCTTCATGGCGCACCTTGCCTCGGAATACCCAGTAACCCATCGTCGTGTAGGCGATGATGATCGGGAGGATAACCGCTGCGCCGACCAGCGTGAAGGTCTGGCTCGAACGCGGCGCCGCCGCTTCCCAGATCGTCATCGTCTGAGGAATCGCATACGGGAACAGCGTGACGAGCAGGCCGACATAGCCGAGCAGCACCAGCGCCAGCGCGAGCACGAACGGCGTCATGTCGTGCCGGTCGCGCACCGCGCGGCGCATCCACACCGCGCATCCGGCGACCAGGAACGGCACCGGCAGCAGGCGCCAGAACAGCCCCGAATCGAACCAGCGCTGCGCGATGGCCGGATCCTGCAGCGGCGTCCACAGGCTGACGACCGCGATGAAGCCGAGCAGCACGACGGTCAGCGGCCACACGACGCGATGCAGGCGGCGCTGCAGGTCGCCTTCGGTCTTCGCGACGAGCCAGCAGCAGCCGAGCAGCGCGTAGGTCACGATCAGGCCGAGGCCCGTCAGCAGGCTGAACGGCGTGAGCCAGTCGAACGCGTCGCCGGCGAACACGCCGTCCTTCACGTTGATGCCCTGCAGGAACGCGCCGAGCGCAATCCCCTGGAACAGCGTCGCGCCGGCCGAGCCGCCGATGAACGCGAGATCCCACAGCTGCTTCGTGCGCCGCGCCTTCGCGCGGATCTCGAACGACACGCCGCGGAAGATCAGGCACACCAGCATGAAGATCAGCGGCAGGTACAGCGCGGACAGCACGGTCGAATAGACGATCGGGAACACCGCGAACAGCCCGGCGCCGCCGAGCACGAGCCACGTCTCGTTGCCGTCCCACACGGGTGCGACCGTGTTCATCATCAGGTCGCGTTCCTTCTCGTCCGGGAAGAACGGGAAGACGATGCCGATGCCGAGGTCGAAGCCGTCGAGCACGACGTACATGAAGAGCCCCAATGCGATGATCACGGCCCAGATTACGGTGACGTCCATAGGTTTTCTCGTATGCGAAAGGGGTGGGCTCAGACGGTCTCGATCAGTTCGTCGACGGCCGACATCGGGCGGCGCGCGGTGTGATCGGGGCGCGTGTCGGGCGTGTCGTCATGCTTCACGTCGGGCAGCGCGGGGCCGGCTTTCATCAGCCTCAGCATGTAGTACACGCCGGTGCCGAACACGAGGAAGTACACGATCACGAACGTCATCATCGACAGGCTGACCTGCTGCACCGACAGCGGCGACACCGCGTGCGCGGTACGCATCACGCCGTAGACCACCCAGGGCTGGCGGCCCGCTTCGGTCGTCACCCAGCCCGCGAGCAGCGACACGAAGCCGGTCGGGCCCATCACGAGCGCGAAGCGCTGGAACCACTTCGATTCATACAGGCGGCCACGGCGGCGCAGGAACCATGCGAGCGCGGCGAGGCCGATCATCGCGAAGCCGAGGCCGACCATGATCCGGAAGCTCCAGAACACGACCGTCGAGTTCGGGCGGTCTTCCGGCGGGAAGTCCTTCAGCCCGCGGATCTCGCCGTCCCAGCTGTGCGTGAGGATCAGGCTGCCGAGGTGCGGTACTTTCACCGCGTAGCGGGTCGTTTCCGCCTTCATGTCCGGAATGCCGAACAGGTTGAGCGCGGTGCCGCCCTTTTCGGTTTCCCACAGCCCTTCGATCGCCGCGATCTTCGCGGGCTGGTGCTTCAGCGTGTTGATGCCGTGCTGGTCGCCGATCAGGGCCTGCAGCGGCGCGAGCACGAGCAGCAGCCACAGCGCCATCGAGAACATCTTCTTCACGCCCTTGTCGCGGCGGCCCTTCAGCAGGTGCCATGCGCCCGTCGCGGCCACCACGAGCGCGGCGACGATGAACGCGGCGATCGCCATGTGGAACAGGCGGTACGGGAACGACGGGTTGAAGATGATCGCGAACCAGTCGGTCGGCACGACGCGGCCGTCGACGATTTCGAAGCCCTGCGGCGTCTGCATCCAGCTGTTCGACGCGAGGATCCAGAACGTCGAGATCAGCGTGCCGATCGCGACCATCAGCGTCGCGCCGAAGTGCGCGCGCGGGCTGACGCGGTTCCAGCCGAACAGCATGATGCCGAGGAAGCCGGCCTCGAGGAAGAACGCGGTCATGACCTCGTACATCAGCAGCGGCCCGGTGACGGCGCCGGCGAAGCTCGAGAAGCCCGACCAGTTCGTGCCGAACTGGTAGCTCATCACGACGCCGGAGACGACGCCCATCCCGAACGCGACCGCGAAGATCTTCGACCAGAACAGACAGAGGGTCTTGTAGTACTGCTTGCCGGTCTTGAGCCAGCGGTATTCGAGCACGGCGATGAAGCTGGCGAGGCCGATGCTCAACGCCGGAAAGACGATATGAAAGGAGACGGTGAACGCGAATTGCAGGCGGGCCAGATCGAGGGCCGAAAGTGCGGTGTCCATACCAGATGACCGAAGCTGACGATACCCGCCGGCGGGTGCCGGCGGACCCCGGCGGACAGGCGTCGGGGTTGGCTGGAGTATGTGCCGCGATGTTGCACCGCGAAATGCGCCAACTCGTCGCAGATGTCCAGCCCGCCGAGTGCGATTTCGGGATAAATCGTTGATTCGTATCAAGAAGGCCGCTCGCGGCGCGCGCGGCCGCGGCGTGGCGGTCTGACGCACGTGCGTCAATATGGCGCGCTGCGTCATCGGAACGGTTTTGCGCAGGCGAATATGCAGCGGCGGGTAGCGCGGCGCCGCCGATGCCGCTTGCAAGCGTCCAGCCGCCGCCGCCGCCGCGATATTGATGCGCGCGATTGCGGTTCACCGGCCGGCGCGCGCTGCGTGAATTGCGTACACTCTCAGTCTCGTTTCGGCAGGGCCGGACGCAGGGATGCCGGTCCGCGTTTACTCAGGGCATAGCGATGATCGATTTACGCAGCGATACCGTGACACGTCCGAGCCAGGCAATGCTGGCCGCCATGACCACCGCCGAGACCGGCGACGACGTCTGGGGCGACGACCCGACCGTGCTGCGCTTGCAGGCGGTGACGGCCGAGCGGGCCGGCAAGGAAGCCGGCCTGTTCTTCCCGAGCGGCACGCAGAGCAACCTGGCCGCGCTGATGTCGCATTGCGAGCGCGGCGACGAGTACATCGTCGGCCAGCTCGCGCACACCTACAAGTACGAAGGCGGCGGCGCGGCCGTGCTCGGCAGCATCCAGCCGCAGCCGATCGAGAATGCGCCCGACGGCACGCTGCCGCTCGCGAAGATCGCCGCGGCGATCAAGCCGCTCGACAATCACTTTGCCCGCACGCGCCTGCTCGCGCTCGAAAACACGATCGGCGGCCAGGTTTTGCCGGACGGCTATGTGCAGGAAGCCGTCGCGTTCGCGCGCAGCCGCGGGTTGTCCGCGCACCTCGACGGCGCACGCGTGTGCAACGCGGCCGTCGCATCGGGCCGCCCGATCGCCGAGCTGTGCGCGCCGTTCGACACCGTGTCGATCTGCTTCTCGAAAGGGCTCGGCGCACCGGTCGGCTCCGTGCTGGTCGGCAGCCGTGCGCTGATCGAGCGCGCACAGCGCTGGCGCAAGGTGCTCGGCGGCGGGATGCGGCAGTCGGGCATCCTCGCGGCGGCGTGCCTGTATGCGCTCGACCACAACGTCGAGCGGCTCGCGGACGATCATGCGAATGCCGCGCATCTCGCGGAAGGCCTCGCGCGCATCGATGGCGTGAAGGTGATGTCGCACGCGACGAACATGGTGTTCGCGCAATTCCCCGAAGCCGATTGCGCGCCGCTCGAAGCGTGGCTCAAGGAACGCGGGATCCTCACGCAGATGCTGTACGCGTCGCGCTTCGTCACGCACTGCGACGTGTCGCGTGCGGACATCGACACGTTCCTCGGCGCGGTCGGCGCGTATTTCGCGCAGCGTCGCGCGTGAAGCGGAATGCGCCGGCCGGCGACGGGCCGGCGCGCCGTGGCATGACGCACGATACGGAAGGGTGACGCGGCGCGTCGTCGGTTGATCTTCTCCGTGCCGGCGGATTACGCTTGCCGCGGCGTATCGACGGGCGGCGTGCCGTCATGGAACAGCGATTTCAGCTGCGTGCGCAGTTCGGCGCTGTCGGTGTGCTGGTGCACCGAGACCGCATGTTGCACGGCGGCCTCCAGCAGTTCGTTGTCGGAGTCGGCGGAAATTGCGACCGAGCAATTCGTCGCGCTGGGAAACTCGCGGCAATCGATAAAGCGGCGGGACATGATGTTCTCCTCACATGAAAGGGAACGGCCGGACCTGGATGAGCGGCCGCGCGGCGCGTTCGCGAGGCCGATGGAAAAAGTATAGGCGGCGCGGCCGGCTTTCTCGTCGCAGTGCGTACCGTGCCGGCAGTCTCGATCGCCGCCGCGCGCGCCGGCGCGCTACGGCAACGGCGAGAGCAGCCGGCGTGCCGCTTCGACCACGCGCGCTGACAGCGACGCCATCGTCGGCGACTGCACCGTCCACGCGTGCCAGTACAGCGTGACGTCGGTCGGATGTGCGGGCGCGAGATCGACGAGGCCCTGCGCATCGAGCGGCGTCGTGCCGATCAGCGGCTCCGGCACCATCGCGTAGCCGAGCCCGTGGCGCACCGCCGCAAAGTGCGAATGGGTGCCTGGCACGTAGTGGCACGGGTACGCGCCGTCCGGCAACCCGAACTTCTCCTTCAGGAACGACGACTGCAGCGTGTCGCGCCGCGAATACGCGACGACAGGCGCCTTGCGCGCGCTCGTGCGGTTCAGCCCGCGCGGAAACCAGCGCACCGCGAACGCGGCGGCCGCGAGCAGCCGGTAGCGCATCGTGCCGAGCGGCGTGGCGATGCAGCCGCGCATCGGCTTCGGCTCGGTCGTCACGCAGCCGACCGCCATCCCGCTTTCGAGCAGCGCAAACGTATGGTCCTGGTCTTCGATGATCAGCTCGAACAGGATGCGCTCGCCTGCGAGCACGGACGTCAGCGCGGGCAGGAACCAGGTGCCGAGGCTGTCGGCGTTCAGCGCGATCGTCACGGAGATCGGCGATTCGCGCTCGGCCGCGAGCGTGCTCTGCAGGTCGGCCTGCAGCAGCGCGACGCGGCGCAGGTGCTGCAGCACGCGCTGGCCGGCTACCGTCGGGCGGCACGGCCGCGTGCGCAGCACGAGCGGCGTGCCGAGGCTGGCTTCCAGTGCGCGGACCCGCTGCGTGACGGCGGATGCGGTCACGTGCAGGCGCACGGCCGCCTGCTCGAAGCTGCCGGTGTCGGCGACGGCCAGCAGCGCGGCGGCCTGCTTCGGATCGATCGTCAGCGACATGGATCGGATGGATCGAGACGGATGGTTGTGCTCAAAACGATGAAGCCCTGCTAGTCATGGCGTTGCGGCCGATTATGACGCGTGGCGATCGATTGAGACAGGGAAATCGGTCCAGCCTTGGGACAAGACGGTGACCGATTCGGCATGTCGTGCCGGATGGTCTGGCGCAAACGGTACGCACGGCGGAGAACCATGTCGTAACCCGGCCGTCCCCCAGTTCCTGCAGCCGCTCGAGCGGTGCGCCACGCTGAACGTGCCAACTGGCCCAGGTGTGCCGCACATTGCGGAATCGAAAATGCTCGACGTTCGCCCGAGCGGAAGGTGCGACGACAGGATGCACACTGCTGAGGGCAGTGCGCATCCCTCTGGGGTGTCGGCGATCAGTAGGCCGCCACCTTTTCAGTATTCCGTTGTTCAGCCGGCGCCCTGGATTTCGCCACTGCCGTGATAAACAACATGACGGCGATGCCGGCCGCAATCAGTGCCGGGTAAGCGGCCAGGATCTGGATCAACGAATACTTCCAGCTCAACGGGCGCCCGACGCCGAGCATCGCCGCATAGAACCACGACACGGCGGAAATCACGCCCACGAAAATGGCGACCATGCGCCGCTCGAAGGAAAGCTTCAGCAAGGAGCCCGCTTTCTCCAATGCCGGGAGGACCGCGGAGTGCAGAGCGATACCGTTGAACGTCAGCAAGGCGACGATGGCGATCTTGGCCTGCAGCTTGGGATTGCCGAGATACCCGAGACCCTGGGTCCGCATATCGAACGCAATGATCGCGATGCCGGTGATCCACAGCGCCGTCAGTGCCCACGTGACGGTGCGCTGCAGGCTGGGCAGGTGGACCTGGGCAAGATCGGAAGGTGCGTCGGAATCCAGCAGTCGCCTGACCATGGCAATGTCGCTGGTCAGCACGAGACCGATCGCGACACAGCAGGCGATGAGATGAACAAAGACGATTCCCATTCGTACGAATTCCATTTTCTGTCCTCTTTCGGCGCGTTGCGCAAAGTTAAGCCGTACCGTCGAAAACTGGGTGAATCTCGGCGATACGTTTAGTAGTGCGACGCAAATATCAAAATTCGGCCGTGGATTCCGCTATCAAACCGGCTCCAGTTCGGCACGACATGAACGGACTCGGCGCGCTCACGACGACACGTCGGGTTCCAAGGGGCTGCTTGTAATCGAATCGAAACCCGTTGCGAGTTCGACCGCTTGATCAAGCCCGCACGGCGTGCAGGCTTGCAGTGTCGGATGGCTGACCATCCAGGTATCCGGCACGTCGCGATTTGTAGAATGAAACGTCGCCCAACTACCGGACGCTGCTGGGCGACGGCCGAAATTTAAAACAGCACGTCCTGACGAATCAACCCGACTTGTTACGAAATGCAAATGACGTAACGAGCGGGAAATGAGTGCGAGAAGGGTCCGACCCATGCGCGACATCCACCAGTCCGGAGTATGCAGAATTGTTCTGACATGGATTCGGGCACCGATTAATGAGTCACTTCCTTTTACATTTTAGGGAAAACGCTAAAGGGGTCGTAGTTCAGAATGCGCGTTGTGAAATTTTTGTGTGTCGATTGGAGAAAATTAAGTCAATCAAAAAATAAAAAGAGTATCGATTTTCTCAGACGAAACGCCGGTGGCGCCGGGCATTGACGCACCGGCTGGTACCTGAAAAACTGCGCAGTTTGCCGATAAATCTCCCATCCCTCTCTTCGCGTCGGCTAACCGAGTTCAAATGGACGAAATAAGGTGATCTGGATTTCTGGCTCGCGCCTTGTAATTGATTTTCGATGAAAATAGATAAATCCGACTGGATCTGAATTTACCGTTGATTGCGACTGAAGAAGTCGAGTTTTATTCGCGACGATTCGGTCCTTGGTCAGTTTGAGCAGTCGCTACACATCAGTGATTGCGTGGTTCGATGCGGGTTGGTAGCAGCCATTGCCGATATTCCGTGGCGCAGGACAGCTGCGACCAGACAGCGCCTGCGATGAAGAACGGTTGTCCGGTAATTCAATAAAAACCAGATTGCCAGCGTCTTGATAGGCGCGGGACCAACGATTAAAAGTCAAACGTTTTCGTGACTATTCATGTGATCGATCGTCAGCGACAAGGCAGCGCACGCCACCGTCGGGGCTCGGCAAATCGTCCGCCGTGTGCCATTTGTCGTCGGAATCGATTGCCGTATATGGGACGCCGGTGGCGCGTGCATTTTGATCTACGCTATATCAAGATGCGAAACGCGGCAGGTGCGATGCCGGCTGCCCGGCGGCGATGTCATCCTGCCGACGTCGGTTCCGGACGACCATGTTCAACTGACGCAGCCGTGAACCTCCGGATCATGCGGTGCGGCAACATATACGGACGGCGCGGCACTCGAGCTCACGCGCGCACCGGCGACGCACGGCACGTGGGCTGCACAATACCAACCTGGACAGGCGACGGAGCGACTTCGCGATGATCTTCCGGCAACTTTTCGACCCGCAATCGTCGACCTACACGTACCTGCTCGCCGACCGCGCGTCGCGCGAAGCGCTGCTGATCGATCCGGTGTTCGAGCAGGTGCGCCGCGACGCGGCGCTGCTCGACGAACTCGGGCTGCGGCTCGTCGCGACCGTCGACACGCACGTGCATGCCGATCACGTGACGGGCGCATGGCTGCTGAAGCAGCGCACGGGCAGCGCGATCGCGATCTCGGCCGCGAGCGGCGCGCAGGGCGCCGACCGCTACCTGAACGACGGCGACCGCTGCGCGTTCGGCGCGCGCTACCTGACCGTGCGTGCGACGCCCGGCCACACGAGCGGCTGCATCAGCCTCGTGCTCGACGACGAATCGATGGCGTTCACCGGCGATTGCCTGCTGATCCGCGGCACCGGCCGCACCGACTTCCAGCAGGGCGACCCGCACGCGCTGTATCGCGCGGTACATGGCCGGCTCTTCACGCTGCCGGCCGCGTGCCTGCTGTATCCGGCTCACGACTATCGCGGGCTCACGGTGACGAGCGTCGGCGAGGAGCGGCGCTTCAATCCGCGCCTCGGCGGCGATCTCAGCGAAGACGATTTCGCGGGCTACATGCGCAACCTCGGGCTCGCGCATCCGCGCCAGATCGACGTCGCCGTGCCGGCAAACCTGCAGTGCGGCGTCGCCTCGAACGCACCCGATGCGCAGGCGGCGCCCGACTGGGCGCCGCTCGTCTATACGTTCGCCGGGTTCTGGGAAATCGACCCGCAGTGGCTCGAGGATCACCTGCCGGCCGTGCAGGTCGTCGACGTGCGCGAACCGGACGAATTCGCGGGCCCGCTCGGCCATCTGCCCGGCGCGACGCCGATTCCGCTCGGCGAACTGGCCGCGCGTGCCGGCGAGATCGCGCGCGACCGGCCGGTCGTGACCGTGTGCCGGGCGGGCGGGCGCTCCGCGCAGGCGACCGTGATCCTGCTGAAGGCCGGTTTCGACGCGGTCGCGAATCTGGGCGGCGGGATGCTGCGCTGGCGTGCCGAAGGGCGCGTCGTGAGGGACGGCCGGTCGTAGCGATCCGAAGAAACCGAAAAAAATTGCCGGGCCGATGTCGAAACGGCGCGGTGCCCTACGTCGTCAAGGTATCCGATCACGTGGCGCCGCATGACGTGGCGCCCCAACCCCGAGAGACACGCGATGATGCCGACCCTTTACGCCCATCCCTTTTCGTCCTACTGCCAGAAGGTGCTGACCGCGCTGTACGAGAACGGCACGCCGTTCGAGTACCGCCTGCTCGCGCACGACGATCCGAAGCCGATGCAGGAGCTGACCGCGCTGTGGCCGCTGAAACGCTTTCCGGTGCTGGTCGACGCGGGCCGCACGGTGATCGAGGCGTCGATCATCATCGAGTATCTCGGCCTGAACCATCCGGGCCCCGTGCGCCTGCTGCCCGACGATCCGCACGCCGCGCTCGAGGTGCGGATGATGGATCGCTTCTTCGACAACTACGTGTCGACGCCGCAGCAGAAGGTCGTGCATGACGCGCTGCGCCGGGAGTCGGAACGCGATGCACGCGGCGTCGCTGATGCGCGCGCGATGCTCGACACGTCGTATGCGTGGCTGGACAAGAAGATGGCCGATCGCGAATGGGCGGCCGGCGATCGTTTCAGCCTCGCCGATTGCGGCGCGGCGCCGTTCCTGTTCTATGCGGACTGGACGCACCGGATCGATCCGGCGTTCGCGAACGTGATCGCGTACCGCAAGCGTCTGCTGGCGCGGCCGTCGTTTGCGCGAGCGGTCGACGAGGCGCGGCCGTTTCGCTCGTTCTTTCCGCTCGGCGCGCCCGACCGCGACTGACATGCGCGGCCGTCGCGCGGCGTGCGGCTGCCGCGCATGGCCGGCAGCGCGTGCCGGGACGACGGAACGACAGCAGCAAGGGCAGCATCGGCACCGACCCGTCACATCGTATGTGTGACCGACTGCGCGAGCGTCAGCAGTTCGTCGAACTGCGTGATGAGCTCGAAGCACAGCAGGAACGCGAGCGTATAGGCCGGCGCGGGGAAGCGCCGGATCATCTCCAGCACCTGCGGCGCGAAGCGCGAGCGGATCGCGTCGCGCGTCAGCAGCCACGCGATCGCGATGCCGATCGCGGCGCCTGCGATCAGGTCGGTCGGGTAGTGAAAGCCGAGGTACGCGCGCGGCAGGCAGATGAACACGACCGAATACAGCAGCGCGACGATGCCGACGCGGCGCGCGATGATGAAGATGCCGGTTGCGATCGCCATCCACAGCATCGCGTGATCGCTCGGAAACGAGCTCCATGCCTGCAGCGTCGCGGCGCGCAGTCCGGCCGACGGGAAGTGCAGGTGCAGGTCGGGGTTGTAGATCGGCCGTACGCGGAACGGCAGCACCTGCGCGAGCAGCCGGCCGATCGCGAGCGCGACGAGCCCGCTCGCGATCGTCGCGACGACCAGCTCGCGTTGCCGCTCGCGGTTCGGGCCCGGCTGGAACCACAGCCAGCACAGGACGGGAATGAGCACGAAGCCCTTGAACGTGTACAGGCCGGCGATCACGCGGATCGCGTGATTCATCAGCGGGCCGAACGTCACGTGGGTGAGGAAGATCTGGATCGTGGTGTCGAAATTGTTCATGTTCTGCGACCCCGGCGGACGCGCAGCGCATGACGTGCGGCCGGCAGGATCTGGAAGCGCGCTCGCCCGGAGCGCAACGGGGGGCAAGTATGTCACCCGTTATTTCGAAGAAAATGCGAAAAAATACCGGGAATCCCCTGATAAAACGGGTTGGTGTGGTGGGGCCGGATGGGCGGGCGCCGTGCGGCGCGGCAGGGGCGAATCGTCCGACGTTTGCGCGCAAGCACGCATCGCCGTTATAAAAATAATTGGGTAAACTGGACAATTTTCCAGGCCGGTGCGGACTTTGCGCCGGATGAGCGATTGCCGTGCATACCGTGCAATTCGCGAGCGAATCTGCCGGCCCGCGCGGCGTCGCGCATGCGCCGATCGAAAATAAAAGAAAAGGCGGGCAAGCCCTGCAGGCCTGCCCGCCTCGCCGGTGCGATGCCGGATGTCAGTTGCGCCAGACCCGCACGGCGAGCGCGGCCAGCGATGTCGAGACGGCCAGCGCGGTCACCGCATTCCAGCCCAGTTGCGCGAGCAACAAACTGCCGATCGCGGCGCCGGCCGCCATCCCGATGAACATGCCGACGAACAGCACCGCGTTGAGGCGGCTGCGCGACGCAGGATCGATCCGGTACACGATTGCCTGGTGCGCGATCAGCGTCGCCTGCACGCCGAGATCGAAGCCGATCGTCGCGGCTGCGAGCAGCACGAGTTGCGCATGCGGCGACATCAGCGGCGCGGCGGCCATCGATGCGAACGACAGCGCCGCGATGCCGATGCCGATGCGCGTGACGCGCTCGGGGCCGTGATGGTCGGCCAGGCGTCCGGCGATCGGCGCTCCCAGCGCGCCGGCGGCACCCGCGAGGCCGAATGCGCCGGCCGCCGCGCTGCCCAGATGGAACGGCGCGCCGTGCAGCATCACCGCGAGCGTCGACCAGAACGCGCTGAAGCCGATGGCGAGCAGCCCCTGCGCGAGTGCGGCGCGGCGCAGTGCCGGATGATCGCGCCACAACGCGCCGAGCGAGGCGATCAGTGCGCGATACGGCAGGCGCGTGGTCGGCTCGAAGCGCGGCAGCCCGCGCGCGGCCACCGCGCCGATCGCGGCGACGCTGACGGCCGCGAGCGCGAACATCGCGCGCCAGCCGGCCGTTTCCGCGATGAAGCCGGCCACGACGCGCGACAGCAGGATGCCGAGCAGCAGCCCCGTCATCACCGTGCCGACGATGCGGCCGCGATGCATGTCGTGCGCGAGCGTCGCGGCGGCGGGCACGACGTCCTGCGCCATCGTCGCGGCGAGGCCGATCGCGAAGCTGGCCGCGAGCAGCAGCCCGAGCGACGGCGCGATCGACGCGAGCAGCAGCGCGACGACCAGCGCGGCAGCCTTGGTCACGATCACGCGGCGCCGGTCGAAGCGGTCGCCCAGCGGCGCGAGCAGCAGGATGCCGAGCGCATAGCCGAGCTGCGTGAGCGTCGGCACGAAGCCGATCGCGCGCGCCGACGCGCCGAGATCGGGCCCGAGCGCGCCGAGCATCGGCTGCGCGTAGTAGAGCGGGGCGACGCCGAGGCCGGCGGCGGCCGCGAGCAGCAGCACGAGCCGGCGATCGGGCATCGAATGGGCGGCCGGATGGGCCGGGGCGTGCGCCACACGGGGCGCGGCGTCGAGACGGGTCGGGGTGGACATGGTGTGCATCCTTGGCTGGATAACAGGATGGATGCGAGTGTGGCGGCACACGGTCGGGCACGGTAGTGCCATCTGGCGCAGATTTGTTATACGCTTCACGAATGACCGATAAATCCTCTCCTTTTCCCGCCACTGGCGGGTCTCGGCGCATTCAGGCCGTGCCGGTGGACGGCGCCGGCTATCGTTTCGAGCTGATGGAAACGTTCGTACGCATAGTCGAGGCCGGCAGCCTGTCGGCCGCCGCTGCGCAACTGCATACGACGCAGCCGACGATCAGCCGGCGGCTGCAGGCGCTCGAACGTTCGCTCGGCATGCGGCTGCTGCAACGGACGACGCACACGATGCGGCTGACCGTCGACGGCGAACGCTGCTTCAAGCAGGCGAAGGAGTTGCTGGCGAACTGGGCGGCGTTCGAAGCGGACTTGCGCGGCGCGCAGGAGGAGCCCGACGGGCTGCTGCGCGTCGCGGTGCCGCACGCGTTCGGGCAGGAGCGTTTCGTCGCGCCGCTCGCGCGGTTCCTGCGCGACTATCCGCGCGTATCGGTCGAGTGGCTGCTGCAGGACGAGGTGCGCGATTTCGTCGGCAGCGGCATCGATTGCGCGATCCAGGTCGGCGAGCCGACCGATCCGGGCGTGGTCGCGATCCGGCTCACGAAGGTGCCGCGTTTCGTGGTCGCCGCGCCGTCGGTGCTGAACGGTGCCGACGTCCCGGCCGACCCCGACGCGCTGGCCGCGCTGCCGTGGCTCGCGCTGCGCACCTACTACCGCAACGAGCTCGCGCTGACGCATGCAGTCACGGGCGATACGCGGCGCATCGCGATCCGGCCGCGCATCACGACCGCGAACCTGTATGCGCTGCGCAGCGCGGCGCTGCTGGGCGTCGGCGCGTGTGTCGGCTCGTCATGGATGCTCGCCGGCCATCTCGCGCGCGGCGAGCTCGTCCATCTCGCGCCCGAGTGGCAGGCCGCGCCGCTGCCCGTCTACCTGACCTATCCGCATGCGCAGTTCTATCCGTCGCGGCTCGTGCGGTTCGTCGCGATGATGCGCGAGGCCGTGCCGACGCTCGTCGAAGGGCGCGAGGGCGATCCGGCCGGCGCGTGACGGCCGCCGTGCCGTCAGTCGCGCCGGATGCCTTCCGGCAGCGCGCTGATGCGGCGTACCTCGGGCGAGTCGAGCCACGCGCGTGACGTCGCGCAGTCGACGAACATGTCGGTCGCGTCCTCGCCCCAGAACAGGTCGCCGTCGAGTGCGAAGGTCGGCACGCCGAATACGCCGTCGGTGATCGCCTGATCGGTGTTCGCGCGCAGCGCGTCCTTCACCGGCTGGGCTTCGACGGCCGTCACGCCCTCCGGAAAACCGACGGCTTCGCACAGCGCGGCGAAGCCTTCCGGCGTCGACACGTCGCGACCGTCGCGCCAGATATGCCGGAAGATCCGCTGGATCGCGTCGCGCGAGCTGCCCATCGCGATCGCGAGGCGCAGCGGCCTGATCGGATTGAACGGATGCGCGGGCGGCATCCGGAATGCGATGCCGAGCTTGTCCGCGCGGTATTGCGCGTGGCGATAGGTGAAGACGCGCTTGGCCGCGATCTCGGCCGGCGCCTTCTGCCCCCAGTGCGCGAGCAGCGCGCCGAGCACGATCGGCCGCGGCTCGAACGCGGCGGCCGGCGGCAACCGGTCGAACTGTTCCTGCTGCAGATAGGCGAACGGCGAAACGAAATCGAAATACCAGGCGGCGGGGCGTGCGGCGTTCATCGCGGGTGTCTCCTCGTGCATGTCCGGTTGGCGGCGGCACGCACCGCGCGCCCGCGGGCGTCGCGCGATGCGTGCATCGGCGGCCAGTGTCGCATGCGGCCGCTTTTCGCGCTCCCTCATGCGTCGCCGGCCCGGCGTAACCGGTGCGCTACGACGAGGCGGCGTCGTCCGCCGATGACGCGAGCCGCGCGAGACTGTCGCGCACGGCGGCTGCATCGTAGCGCGTGCCGGCGCCGCCGAGCGCGACGGTCGCCTTCTGCGCGAGCGACAGCAGCATCGCGAGCGCCGCCGCCATGGCCGGCGCGGCGGCGAGCCGAGATTTCGGGCCCGACACCGTCAGCGCGCCGACGCATTCGCCGGCCGCGTCGAACACCGGCACGGATGCCGATGCCGTCTCGGGGTCGCGCTCGCCGTAGGACGCGGCCCACAGCTGTTCGCGCACGTCGTTCCAGCGGGCGTCGTGCGTGTCGGTGAAGGCCAGCAGCACCTTCCCGGATGCGCCCTGGCGAACCGGAAATTCCTCGCCGACGCGAATCGACACGCGCACCGCGCGTGCGGGCTCGACGCGATAGAGCACCGAGCGCATGTCGCCCTGGCGCACGTAGAACGACGCCGTTTCGCCGAGTTCGCGGCTCAGCGCCTCGAGCAGCGGCTCGACCACCGGGCCGACGCGGAACGAACGCTGGTACAGCGCGGCGAGCCGCAGCGGCTCGTGCCCGATCGCGTACTGGCCGTCGTCGAGCTTGCGCATGAAGCCGCCATGCTCGAGCGCCGCGAGCAGGCGCAGGAGCGTGCTCTTGTACAGGCCGGTGCGGCGCGACAGCTCGGCGAGCGACAGCCGGTCGTCGGTCTGCCCGAACGCACGGAGGATCGCGAACGCACGGTCGAGCACGGCGACGCCGCTGGACGCTTCTTCGGCCGCCGGATCGCGAGCGTCGCCGGCAAGATCTGCTTGGTTCGTGGGCACTGCGGACTTCCTTCGAATGATGGTCGGTCGACTATATCGTTCTGTCTGACAGAACGCAAGTTCCGTAAAATCGCAATTTCACGGGTATACCCCGCTTATCGCCCATTCAATGTGCGCCTAAAGTTCTGTCAAACAGAACGGTGTTCTTTTAGATAGAACGGTGAGGTGTCGAATGAGCGTTTCCGAAATACCGAAGGTGCTGGTCAGCGAGGTCGGTCCGCGCGACGGGCTGCAGAGCATCAAGGCCGTGATGCCGACGGCCGGCAAGCTGCGCTGGATCACCGCGCTGGCCGCGGCCGGGCTGCGCGAGATCGAGGTGGGGTCGTTCGTGCCGGTCAGGCTGTTGCCGCAGATGGCCGACGTACGCGAAGTCGTCTCGCATGCGCTGGCGATTCCCGGGCTGCACGTCGCTGCGCTCGCGCCGAACCTGCGCGGTGCCGAAGGCGCATTCGACGCTGGTGTGCACAAGCTGACGCTGCCGGTCTCGGTCACGGAAGCCCATTCGCTGGCGAACATCCGCAAGACGCCCGCGCAGATGATCGACGAAGTGCGCGCGGTCGTCGCGCTGCGCGATGCGCGGTATCCGTCGGTACAGATCGAGGCCGGCGTGTCGGTCGCGTTCGGCTGCACGATCGCGGGCGCCGTCAGCGACGACGAGACGATCGCGATGGCCGTCGCGATGGCCGAATGCGGCGTCGACGAAATCGGCCTGTCCGACACGAGCGGCTATGCGAACCCCGCCCAGGTGCGCCGGCTGTTCGCGCGCCTGCAGCGCGAAGTCGGCGACAAGGCCGGTGGCGCACATTTCCACAACACGCGCGGGCAGGGGCTCGCGAACGTCGTCGCGGCGCTCGACGCGGGCGTGACGACGATCGACGCGAGCCAGGGCGGCCTCGGCGGGTGTCCGTATGCGCCCGGCGCGACCGGCAACATCGTCACCGAGGATCTCGTGTTCCTGCTCGAAGCGATGGGGTACGACACGGGCATCGACGTCGACGCGCTGCTCGCCGCGCGCGCGATCCTGCACGCGGCGCTGCCGTCCGAGGCGCTGTACGGCCACGTGCCCGACGCCGGGTTGCCGAAGGGGTTCCGCTATGCGGACGGCCGCGTGCCGACGGCGGCGCAACCGGAAGGATGCATGGCGGGAGTCGCGCAATGAACGATCGCCAACCAAATTCCGCGCTGCCATACGCAGGCGTGCGCGTGATCGAGATGACGCACATGGTGATGGGGCCGACCTGCGGGATGCTGCTCGCGGATCTCGGCGCGGAAGTGATCAAGATCGAACCGATCGCGGGCGACAGCACCCGGGCGCTGCGTGGTTCCGGCGCGGGCTTCTTCGGGATGTTCAACCGCAACAAGAAGAGCCTCGCGGTCGACGTGAAGGATCCGCGCGGGCTCGAGATCGTGCTGCGGCTCGTCGCGACGGCGGACGTGTTCAGCGAGAACTTCAAGAGCGGCACGATGGACCGCATCGGCCTCGGTTATCCGGCGCTGGACTCGCTGAATCCGCGCCTCGTGTACGTGTCGCACAAGGGCTTCCTGCCGGGGCCGTACGAGCATCGCACCGCGCTCGACGAGGTCGTGCAGATGATGGGCGGCCTCGCGTACATGACGGGCCCGGAGGGGCGGCCGCTGCGCGCGGGCACGAGCGTGAACGACATCATGGGCGGCATGTTTGGCGCGATCGGCGCGATGGCCGCACTCGCCCAGCGTGAACGCACCGGCCGCGGCCAGCAGGTGCAGAGCTCGCTGTTCGAGAACAACGTGTTCCTCGTCGCGCAGCACATGATGCAGTTCGCGGTGACGGGGCAGGCCGCGTCGCCGATGCCGAGCCGGATTTCCGCGTGGGCCGTCTACGACGTGTTCTCCGTCAAGGACAACGAACAGATTTTTCTCGCGGTCGTGTCGGACACGCAATGGGCGCTGTTCTGCGATGCGTTCGGCCTGACCGCGCTGAAGGACGACCCGCGCCTGGCGACCAACAACCTGCGCGTGCAGGCGCGCGAATGGCTGCTGCCCGAGCTGCGTTCGCGGCTGGCGTCGTACTCGGCCGCGGAGATCGGCGCGACCTTCGAATCGACCGGCCTGCCGTATGCACCGATCACGAAGCCGCAGGACCTGTTCGACGATCCGCATCTGCTCGCCACGGGCGGCCTCGAAGCCGTGACGCTGCCGGCCGATGCGAGTAGCGCCGGGCGGCCGGTCGAGACGCGCACCGCGCTGCTGCCGCTGACGCTCGCGGGCGAGCGCCTGCGGCTGCGCTCGGCGCCGCCCGCCCTCGGCCAGGACACGTGCGCGCTGCTCGGCGAACTCGGCTACACGCCGGACGATGCGCGTGCGCTGATCGATGCCGGCGTCGTTGCGGGGCGGTACGGTGCCGACGATGCAGCGAACGGCGACGGGCCTGGCGGCGCGCCGTCGGCGAACGAAGTGGCGAGCGCGTAGCGCAGCCGCGATTCATCGAACGAACAAAGGCGTCCCGGCCGCGCACCGTGCGGCAGAGGATCGCCGCCTCCACGGAGACAATCATGACATCCGCTTCCCCGGCAATGCCCGCCGATCGCGAGACCGACGCATCGGTCGAGCAACGCGCCGTGCGCAAAGCCGCGTGGCGCTTCATCCCGCTGCTCGCGCTCGCGTATTTCTTCAACTACCTGGATCGCACGAGCGTCGGGTTCGCGGCGCTCACAATGAACCGCGATCTCGGGCTGACCGCGACGCAGTTCGGCTGGGGCGCGGGGATCATGTTCGCGGGCTACTGCCTGTTCGAGGTGCCGAGCAATCTCGCGCTGTACCGCTTCGGCGCGCGCCGCTGGCTCGCCCGCATCATGATCACGTGGGGGCTGATGGCGGCCGCGACCGCGCTCGCGACCGGGCCGACCAGTTTCTACGCGATCCGGTTGCTGCTCGGCATCGGCGAGGCCGGGTTCTTTCCGGGCGTGATCTTCTTCCTCGCGGTGTGGTTTCCGCCGAGCTACCGCACGCGCGTGCTGGCGTGGTTCACCGTGTCGACGCCGCTGTCGTCGCTGATCGGCGGCCCGCTGTCGACGTGGCTGCTGCAGCTCGACGGCGCGCTCGGGCTCGCCGGCTGGAAGTGGATGTTCATCGTCGAAGGGCTGCCCGCGTGCGCGCTCGGTTTTCTCGTGCTGAAGCTGCTGTCCGATTCGCCGGCGAACGCCGCGTGGCTGTCGGACGACGAGCGTGCCGCGCTGCAGCGTGCATTCGAGCGCGACGGCGCGGCGGCCGGCCGCAAGAAGCAATTCGGCGTCGCGTTGCGCGACGTGCGTGTGTACGTGCTTGCGTTGATCTCGTTCGGTTTCACGATGGGCTCGTACGGGATCGGCATCTGGCTGCCGCAGATGCTGAAAGCGCACGGCATGTCGACGATGCAGACGGGCTGGCTGTCCGCGGTGCCGTACTTCTTCGCGACGGTCGCGCTGCTGTGGTGGGCGAAGCGCGTCGATCGTCGCGGCGGCCCCGTCGTGAACCTGGCGATCGGGCTGTTCATCGGCGCGGTGGCGCTCGGCGTGTCGACGCATTTCCTGACGCTCGGGCCGGCACTCGTCGGCATCACGCTCGCGCTGATCGGCACGATTGCCGGCCGCACGATCTTCTACACGCTGCCGTCGCGGTTCCTGTCCGGTCAGGCGGCGGCCGGCGGCCTCGCGCTGATCAACTCGATCGGTGCACTCGGCGGCTTCGCGGGCCCCTATCTCGTCGGCTACCTGAAGGACAGCTTCGGCACCTTCACGGCAGGCATGCTCGGCCTCGCGATCGTGCTGGCGATCACGACGCTGCTCACGCTGTCGCTGGTTGCGTTCGACCGGAGCGAATGACATGGACACGACGATTTCGATCAAGCGACGCCGGCTGCTCGGCGCGGCCGCCGCCTCGCTCGCGCTGCCCGCGTTCGCCGAGACGCCGGCCCACGATGGAGTTTCCCGCATGACGACGCAAGGCAACTATCTCGCGGTGCGCCCCGACTGGCTCGCGTCGGCGCTCGAACCTGCGCTCGAGCCCGACCTGCCGATCGTCGATGCGCATCATCACTTCTATGAACGGCCGGGCTGGATCTACATGCTCGACGACTACCTGCAGGACGCACGCTCGGGGCACAACATCCAGGCGTCCGTCTACATGCAGGCGCAGACGCGCTATCGCGATTCGGGCCCGGCCGAACTGAAGCCGGTCGGTGAAACGGCCTATGTCGCCGGTGTGACCGAGCCGCTGCAGCACGGCCCCATAGCCGTCGCGAAAGGCATCGTCGGCCATGCGGACCTGCGGCTCGGCGCACGCGTGCGCGACGTGCTGGAAGCGCATCTCGAAGCGGGGCGCGGGCGGTTTCGCGGCGTCCGGCACCTGACGACGTGGGATGCCGATCCGACGCTCGCCAATCCGCTGTCGGCGGTGCCGCGCGGGCTGCTGCTCGATCCCGCCTACCGGGCCGGCGTCGCGCAGCTCGCGCCGCTCGGGCTGTCGTACGACGCGTGGCTGTTCTTTCCGCAATTGCCCGAGTTGTTCGAGCTCGCGAAGGCGAACCCCGACACGCGGATCATCGTCAATCACTGCGGCGGGGTCGTGCGGATCGGCAGCTATGCGGACAAGCGCCCGGAGGTGTTCGAGCGCTGGTCGGCGTCGATGCGCACGCTCGCGCAGTTGCCGAACGTGTACGTGAAGGTCGGCGGCCTCGGGATGCGCATCAACGGCTTCGATTTCGAGAAGGGCGCGAAGCCGCCGTCTTCCGCGCAGCTTGCCGACACGTGGAAGCCGTGGATGATGACCTGCATCGACGCGTTCGGCCCCGGGCGCTGCATGTTCGAGGGCAATTTCCCGGTCGACAAGGGCTCGTATTCGTTCGTGAACGGCTGGAACGCGTTCAAGCGGCTGACCGCGCAGGCCAGCGCGGACGAGCGCGACGCGCTGTTCCGCGGCACGGTCACGCGCGCATACCGGCTCGGCTGACGTGCCGGCGCAGGCTCACGCCGCTTCCACCAGCGCCGCGAGCCGCGCCAGCGCCATCTGCCAGCCGGTTTCGTTGTCGGCGGCCGGCACGCCAGGTGGAACGCCGTCGTGCACGGCGTCCACGCGCGTGCCGCCCGCTTCGTCGGACAGCGTGATCGTGATCGTCATCGCGCCGCGCAGCATCGGGTCGTCGGTTTCGAACACGTCGATCTCGACGATCCGCTCGTCCGGCACGAGCGTGACGAAGCGGCCGTGATAGGTGTCGGTGCGCGCGCCGGACTTGCCGGTGCCGCCCGACGCCGCGTCGTAGCTCAGCGACACGCGCAGCGCGCCGCCTTCGCGCGCATCGTATGCATGCACGCGGCACGTCATGCCGTCGGGCACCTTCCACTGCTCGACCGCGTGCGGGTCGAGCAGCGCGCGGTAGACGCGCCCGCGTGGTGCGTTCAGGTGCCGGCTGACCCGGGTCGAATGCGTGTGCGTATGCAACATATTGCCTCCCGCGGAATGCGCGCGACGGTGCACGCCGGCGGCCGGCGTGTCGTCATGCTTCCTTCAGGAATCCTAGGCGCGGGCGCGGCGGCATGCAATGGCCGCCCGCGCGGGCATGCCCGGCCGCTCAGCGCAGGGCGGCCGCGAAGGCTTCGAGCTGCGTGATGCAGGTGTTCCAGCCCTCGAAAAACCCGAGCGCTTCGTGGCGCTCGCGGGTCGCGGCATCGGGATGCATCACGCGCGCCTCGTAGCGGCTGCCCGCATCGTCGTCGGCCATCGTGATGATCGCGGTGAAGCCCATCCACGGCGCCTGCGGCCGCCAGCCGCCGGTGAGCATCGACGTGAACACGATGCGCGATTCCGGCACGATGTCGAGGAAACAGCCGGGATTGTCGCTCGTGCCGCCGTCGGGGCCGCGCATGAACGTGTGGAAAGCGCCGCCCGGCCGCAGGTCGAAGGCGCGCACCTCGGTGGTCCACGGCTTCGGGCACCACCATTCCTTCAGCAATTCGGGGTCGGTCCACGCGCGCCACAGTGCGCGGCGCGGCGCGTGCAGCGTGCGCGTGATGACGAGATCGTGGGCTTCAACGGGTTCGACGTGGCTGGCTGACATCGTGCTCCTCCTGATGGTGGCGTTCGACGAATTCGACGAGACGGTCGGCGCGCGCTTCCCACAGCGCGCGTTGTGCGGCGAGCCATGCCTCGGCTTCGGTCAGCCGGCTGCCGACCAGTGCGCAGGTGCGCGAGCGGCCGGTCTTGCGGGTCTGCACGAGGCCGCTGCGCTCGAGCACGGCGACATGCTTCATGAACGACGGCAGCGCCATGTCGAACGGCGCCGCCAGCGCGGAAACGGTCCGCTCGCCCTGGCCGAGCGCGCTGACGATCGCGCAGCGCGTCGGATCGGAGAGGGCGTGGAATACGTCGCTGATGCCGGGTTGAAAGTTATCCATTTGGCTAAGTGTAGGCGATGCCGACGCCGATGCAGCGAAAATTCTCGTCGCGTAGGATAAGGGGCGGTAACGCGCGCCGACCGGGCGCCGCGCTGCCGGACGCCTGCCGCCGTTTTGCACGCATCGACGGCGGCTGGCGCGCTTTCTATCGCGGCCCATGCCGAACCCGCGCATGCGGTCCGCCTGACTACCGGAGATGGCATGACCGAATCTGTTACCGTCCGCCGCGTCGATGCGCGCGAAGCGATGCGCTGTGTCGATGCACTGGCCGACGTGCTGATCGATTGCGTGGAAGGCGGCGCGTCCGTCAGCTTCATGTTGCCGATCGCGCGTTCGACCGCCGTCGCGTTCTGGACGCGCGTGGCCGAGGGCGTCCAGGACGACGAGCGCATCCTGCTGATCGCCGAGGATGCGGCCGGCCGGATCCTCGGCACCGTGCAGGTCGTGATCGCGCAGCCCGAGAACCAGCCGCATCGCGCGGACATCGCGAAGATGCTCGTGTCGCGGCACGCGCGCCGGCAGGGCATCGCCGCGCGGCTGATGGCGGCGGCCGACGCGGCTGCACGCGATGCCGGCAAGACCGTGCTCGTGCTCGACACCGTGACGGGCAGCGACGCCGAGCGGCTGTACGAGCGGGCCGGCTGGCAGCGCGTCGGCGTCGTGCCGAACTATGCGCTGATGCCCGACGGCGCGCTCTGCGCGACGACGTACTTCCACAAGCAATTGGTGTAATGGCATCCGTCATGCATCCGGTCTCCCCGGTGCTTGTGTTCTTCACGCTCGCGGCGGGTGAATGAAAATCCGGGCCGGAAGCGTCGCCGGTCCGATATATTCACGCCGGAAGACTTCAACGAAACGCCACGGAACCGCCGCCCGGATGAAACGCTCCCACGTCGCTTTCGCCCTCACGGGCCTGCTCGTCGCGCTGCCGATTGCCGCGTATGCGCTCGTCAAGCCGCTGCGCATCGTCGCGCCCGCGCTGATCCCCGGCGTGTCGTGCCCGAGTGCCGACATCTGCACGGACGATGCCGCGAAGCTCGGCGACGCACGGCAGCTCTATCGCGACGGCTATGCGCGCGCGGCGGCGGCCGTCGGCCCGTTCCGCGAGGCGCCGCGCGTCGTGTTCTGCGCGACGCGCACGTGCGCCGATGCGTTCGGCCTCGGCCAGCGTGCGGCGCTGACGCTGGGCAATTTCGGCGTGGCCGTGGCACCGCGCGGCTGGACGACCTACTTCATCGCGCACGAGCTGATCCATCATCGCCAGGCCGAAGTGCTCGGCAACGTGGCCGTCGTGACCAAGCCGCGCTGGCTGATCGAGGGGATGGCGTATTCGCTCAGCGACGATCCGCGCCATCCGCTGGCCGAGCCGTTCGAGGCGTGGCGCACGCGTTTCGCCGCGTGGCATGCGGCGCTCGGCGGGCAGCCGCTGTGGGATGCCGCACGGGCGGTCGAGTAGCGCCGGCGGGCGGCGCAGCGTTACGCCGGCGTGCCCTGGGCGCCGCGTCCGCCGGTCAGCGTCTGCCGTCCCGCGTCGAGGATTTCGTCGGCCAGCGCGCGATCGGTGCCCGCGATCGCGCGCGACAGCACGAGCGCACCGACCATCTGGCTGAAAACCGCGAGCGCGTCGCGACGCGTCTGCTCGGGCGTTGCGCCTTCGGTCGCCACCATCGGTTCCAGCCGGTCGAGATAGGCGGCGAGGCCGTGCGCATAGCATGCGCGCGCTGCGTCGGTCAGCCGCGGCGCGTCGCCGGCGAAGGCGGACAGCGGGCACCCGGCCTCGACGTTGTCGCGATGCGCGGCCGACAGGTACAACGCCACCTGTGCGTCGAGACTGCCGGCGTTCGGCGAATCGGCGCGGTCGTGCATCGCCTTTTCCATCACTTCGGCGACGAGCGCGTCTTTCGACTTGAAGTGGTTGTAGAAGCCGCCTTGCGTGAAGCCGGCTTCCTTCATCAGCTCCGTCAGCCCGACGGCATCGACGCCGCGCGCGCGGAACAGCCGCTCGGCCGCCGCGACGATCGCGCTCCGGTTCTCGGCGGCCTGCTGTCTTGATACGCCCATCGATCTCTCCCTGATTTTGCCGATCACGTCGATTGGAAAACACAATGGCGATCGCCATTGACATACCGATGCGGCGCGAACAGAATGCACCGCAAAGACAATGGTGATCAACATTGACATCGAGTGTAGCCGACCTGGCGGGCGATGCAAAGCCACGGCCGGCCGGACATGGATGGCAACCGGTCGCGTCTTTGGCGCTGCGGGATGACGGGCAGCGGACGGCTCGCCGTCTGCCCTCGGCGGCGTACCGGTTCGGCAAGCAATGGCAACCTCGTTTTCCACCGGATCTCATGCGCGCGGCGAGCCGGCGCGCAGGCGATTCATCATGCGAAAGGAACGATCATGAAGATCGAAGGTGCAGTCGTTTTCGTGACGGGCGCAAACCGCGGGCTCGGGCTCGAATTTGCGAAGCAGGCGCTCGCCCGAGGGGCGCGCAAGGTTTATGCGGCGGCGCGCGATCCGGCCAGCGTGACGCTGCCGGGCGTCGTGCCCGTGAAGCTCGACGTGACCGATCCGGCGGCCGTCGCCGCAGCTGCCGACGCGGCACGCGACGTCACGCTGCTGATCAACAACGCCGGCATCGCGCGGCTCGGCAGCCTGACGGACGACGGCGCGCCCGACGCGTTGCGCGACCACTTCGAAACCAACGTGTTCGGGATGCTGGCCATGTCGCGCGCGTTTGCCGGCACCCTTGCCGGCCACGGCGGCGGCGCGATCCTGAACATCCTGTCGGTCGCGAGCTGGGTGAACCGGCCGATCCTGTCGGGCTACGGCGTGTCGAAATCGGCCGCATGGGCGCTGACCAACGGGCTGCGCCATTCGCTGCGCGAGCAGCACACGCAGGTCGTCGGGCTGCATGCCGGCTTCATCGACACCGACCTGACGGCCGGCCTCGACGTGCCGAAGGCCACGCCGGCCGACGTCGTGCGCCAGGCCTACGACGCGATCGAGGCGGGAGAGGAGGAAGTGTCGACCGACGAGTTCACGCGGCAGGTGAAGGCCACGCTGTCGTCGGGCGTCTATCTGGAAGAACCGGCGCCGCGTTGACGCCGCCGGCCACGCGCATCCGCCGCCCGTGCGTGTGCACGGCGGCGGCGCGTTTCGTCAGACCGTCGTGTCGATGATGCCCGGGATCTTCACGTCCGGGTTCACGTCCGCGTCGTAGTCGACACCGGCGATCTCGAAGCCGAACAGGCGCAGGAACTCGGTCTTGTAGCCCGCGAAGTCGGTCATCTCGTACAGGTTCTCGTTCGTCACGTGGTCCCACATCGCGACGACCTTCGCCTGCACCTGCGGGTCGAGTTCCTTGTAGTCGGCGCGCAGGCGGCCTTCTTCGTCGACGTGCGGCGTCGCGCCGTACAGGCTGTCCTTCAGGAGCCCGTATACCTGCTCGATGCAGCCTTCGTGCGTGCCGGCTTCCTTCATCACCTTGAACAGCAGCGACAGGTACAGCGGCATCATCGGGATCGCCGAGCTGGCCTGCGTGACCACGGCCTTCAGCACCGACACGCGGGCGTCGCCGCCGTGCGCGGCCAGCTTGTCGCGGATCGACCGCACCTTCTTGTCGAGATCCTTCTTCGCTTCGCCGATCGAGCCGTTCCAGTAGATGTCGTGCGTGATCTGCTCGCCGAGATACGTGAACGCGGTGGTCTTTGCGCCGTCGGCCAGCACGCCGGCGTCGGCCAGCGCGTCGATCCACATCTGCCAGTCCTCGCCGCCCATCACGGCGACGGTGCCGTCGATCTCTTCCTGCGTCGCCGGTTCGAGCGACACTTCGCGGATCACTTCCTTGTCGGTGTCGAGGCCGCGGAACGTGACGGCCTTGCCGATCGGCTTGAGCGTCGAGCTGATGGTTTCGCCCGTCTTCGGGTGCGTGCGACGCGGTGCCGCGAGGCTGTAGACGACCAGGTCGACCTTGCCGAGATCCTGCTTGATGGTGTCGATCGTGACCTGCTTGACCTTGTCGGAGAATGCGTCGCCGTTGATGCTGCGCGCATAGAGCCCCTTTTCAGCGGCGAATTTCTCGAACGCGGCGCTGTTGTACCAGCCGGCCGTGCCGGGCTTCGTCTCGCTGCCGGCGCGCTCGAAGAACACGCCGAGCGTGTCCGCGCCCGAGCCGAATGCGGCCGAGATCCGGGCGGCGAGGCCGTAGCCGGTCGACGCGCCGATCACGAGCACCTTTTTCGGGCCGTTGGCGATCGGGCCGTGCGAAGTCACGTAGTCGATCTGTTCCTTGACGTTGGCTTCGCAGCCGACGGGATGAGTCGTCACGCAGATGAAGCCACGCACGCGCGGTTTGATGATCATGGAAACCTCTTATCAGAAAGGCGGGGACGGCCTGAAATCGGAAAAATCCCGCGCATTGTAAAGGAAGCGGCCGATCGCGGGCGGGCGCGGCCGGAAGGTGCCGGATCGTCCGGTTATTTCTCTCTTGACAGAAATAACTGAAATGAATAAATTTGCCGACATGGAACTCACACCGATCGCCGAACGATTCATTCTCCACTGGGGCGAAATGGGCTCGCGGTGGGGCGTCAACCGCACCGTCTCGCAGATTCACGCGCTGCTCTACCTGGCCGGGCGGCCGGTCGCGGCCGACGAGATCGCCGAGACGCTCAACGTCGCGCGCTCCAACGTCAGCACGAGCCTGAAGGAGCTGCAGGCGTGGCGCCTCGCGAAGGTCGTGCACGTGCTGGGCGATCGCCGCGACCACTTCGAGACGTCGACCGACATCTGGGAGTTGTTCAAGCTGATCGTCGAAGGGCGGCGGCAGCGCGAGATCGAGCCGACGCTCACGGTGTTGCGCGACTGCCTGACGAATCCGGAGATCGCGAACGAGAGCCGCGAGACCGAACAGCGCATTCGCGACACGCTGCAGTTCGTCGAGACGCTCACGACGTGGTCGGACGAGATGCTGCGGCTCAAGCCCGATACGCTGATGAAGGCGCTCGGCATCGGCGCGAAGATCAGCCAGACAGTCAGGCGCAAGCCGTCGAAGTAAGCGGTAGCGGAAGTGCGGGCGGACAGCCCGCTTTTTTCGGGATCGATATTTCTGTCTGTACAGAAATAACTGTAAATAGAGGATAAAAATGAACGCGGCCTTGCCGTCGACCTGCCCGCCCGAGCGTACCGGCGCACGCGGCATGACCGTGCTCGTCTGCGGCGCGAACGGCTTCATCGGGCGGGCGCTGTGCGCGCAGCTCGAAGCCGGCGGCCATCGCGTGCTGCGCGGCGTGCGTCACGCGGCCGGCCCGCGCGACGTCGCGATCGACTTCGCGAGGGACGTCGATCCGGCCGCGTGGCTCGCGCGGCTGAAGGGTGTCGACGTGGTGATCAACGCGGTCGGCATGCTGGCCGATCGACGCGGCGCGACGCTAGACGCCGTGCATCGCGCCGCGCCGTGCGCGCTCTTTACCGCGTGCTGCCTTGCCGGCGTGCGGCGCGTGATCCAGGTCTCGGCGCTCGGTGTCGAGCGCGGCGATACGCGGTACTTCGCGAGCAAGCACGCGGCCGACCGCTTCCTGCAGACGCTGCCGATCGATTTCCGCATCGTGCGTCCCGCGCTCGTCTACGGCACGGCCGGCACGTCGGCGCGGTTTTTCCGGATGCTCGCGAGCCTGCCCGTGCAGGTGCTGCCGGCGGGCGGCCGTCAGCGGCTGCGCCCCGTGCATGTCGACGATCTCGCCGAAGTCGTCGCGCGGCTCGTCGTGCAACCGGGCGATGCGCCGGCGGCCGGCAGCCGGGTGATCGACGTGGTCGGCAACGACGAAGTCGAATACCGCGAGATGCTGGCCGGCTATCGTGCCGCGCTGGGGTTCCCGCCGGCTGCCCGCGTGTCGCTGCCGGGCCCGCTGGCCGGCGCGGCGGCCATGCTGTCCGGCATGCTGCCGGGCGCGATGTTCACGCGCGACACGTGGACGATGCTGCGCGGCGGCAACACCGGCGATCCGGCGGCCACCGCGGCCGTGCTCGGCCGGCCGCCGCGCGGCATCGGCAGCTTCATCGGCGCGGATGCCGCCGCACTGCTGCGTCGCGACGCGCTCGCGATGTGGCGGCGCCCGTTGCTGCGGGGCGCACTCGCGATCGTGTGGATCTGGACGGCGATCGTCAGTGCGTTCGTCCATCCGCTGCACGCGAGCCTCGCGCTGCTCGCGCCTGCGCACCTGACGGGGCTGCCTGCGCTGATCGCGCTCTACGCGGCCAGCGCGCTGGATTTCGCGTTCGGCATCGCGACCGTTGCCGCGCCGTCGCGGCGGCTGTGGGCCGCGCAAGCGGCACTGATCGTCGCGTACTCGGCCGTCATCGCGGTCACGATGCCCGGCCTGTTGGCCGAACCGTTCGGCCCCGTGCTCAAGAACGTGCCGATTCTCGCGATCCTGTTGATCCTTTTTTCAGAAGAAGAACAAGCATGAATACCTATCTCGTCATCAAGGCGCTTCACATCCTGTCCTCGGTGCTGCTGGTCGGCACGGGGTTCGGCACCGCGTTCTACCTGTTCTTCGCGAACCGCACGCGGTCGGTGCCCGCGATCGCGGCCGTGTCGCGGCTCGTGGTGCGCGCGGACTGGTGGTTCACGACGCCGGCCGTGATCTTCCAGCCGGCGTCCGGGCTGTGGCTCGCGCATACGGCCGGCTGGTCGTGGCATACGCCGTGGCTGCTCGCGTCGATCGTGCTGTATGCGGTCGCCGGTGCGTGCTGGCTGCCGGTCGTGTGGCTGCAGCTCGAACTTGCCTCGATGGCGAAGCTCGCGCACGCCAACGGCGACGCCGCATTGCCCGAGCGCTACTGGCGCTACGCGAAGCGGTGGGAACTGCTCGGCTATCCGGCGTTCTTCGCGATGCTGACCGTCTATTTCCTGATGGTGGTCAAGCCGATGTAGGCGTGTCGCCGCCGCGCGGGGCCGGCGCGGCGGCGACACATCCCGAAAAGCAGTCGATCGATCGCTTCATGATGTCTGCAAAAACAAAAAGGAGTACGAAGCATGGGCGCAAGTGAATTGGTTCTTTACTTCGACGGACGCTGTCCGTTATGCGTCGCGGAAATACGGCGTCTCGGGGCCCGCGACGCGCGGCACCGGCTGGCGTTCGTCGATATCGCCGAGCCGGGTTTCGACCCGGCGCCGCTGGGCGTCGACCTGCCCGCGCTGAATCGCGAGCTGCACGCGCGCCTGCCCGACGGACGCATGCTGACCGGCGTCGACAGCATCATGGCCGCCCATGCGCTGGCCGGGCGCCGCTGGCTCGTCTGGCTGCTGCGCGTGCCGGCGATGCGCGCCGCGCTCGCGCCGCTGTATCGCCGCTTCGCACGTAACCGGTACGCGGTTTCGCGCTGGCTCGGATATCGCGCCGAGGTGTGTCATGACGACGCGGCGTGCGGTATCGGCGAGGCCGCCGAAAGCAGGGAAGCAGACCGCCCGGCGCGCGACACGCTGCGACGCATCGTCGTGAACTGGATGATGGCGGCAGCGATCGTGCACCTGCTGGTCGGCGCAGTCGTGCCGTGGGTGGCTGGCGCGCCGTGGCTCGATGCCTATCACCGCGGCATCGAGCTGTATTTCCGGGCGGGAACGATGCCCGATGCGGCGCATGCGCAGCAGATCTGGTGGATGTCGCTGATCGGCGCGACGGTGCAGTGCGCGTCGGTCTGGATGATCGCGCTGGTCCACCTCGGCAACCGGTTGCGGAAACGGGAAGTGTGGGGCTGGCTGCTGGCCGGCCTGTTGATCTGGGCGCCGCAGGACATGCTGTTGTCGTGGCAGGCGCATGTGTGGGGCCATGTGGCGATCGACGTCGTCGCGCTTGTCGCGATGGTGCCGCCGCTGGTCTGGCTGTGGAGGAGGGATACCGAATGAACACCTTGCCTGCTTTCGACTGGGCGCTCAACCTGCTGATCGTGCAGGGCGCGATGGGCGCATTCGATACGCTTTATCACCACGAACTCACGCAGGACCTGCCGCACAGCCCGCGCGCACGGCTCGAACTGGCGATTCACGCGGTGCGTTCCGTGCTCTACGGCCTCGTGTTCGCATCGATCGCGAACGTCGCGTTTCACGGCGCGTGGGTTGCGGCCCTCGCTGCGGTCGTGCTCGTCGAAGTGGCGCTGACGTTGTGGGACTTCGTCGTCGAAGACCAGAGCCGCAAGCTGCCGGCGACCGAGCGCGTGTTGCATACGCTGCTGGCCGTCAACGGCGGCGCGTTGTTCGGGATGATCGCGATGCAGCTTGCGGCCTGGGCGCACGAGCCGACCGCGCTGCAGCCGCTCGACCTCGGCTGGCGCGGCTGGCTGCTCAGCCTGTTCGCCGTCGGCGTGACCGTGTCGGGCATCCGCGACGGGATCGCCGCGTGCCGCATCGCGCACCGCGCGCCGGCCGCCAATCCGTTCGCGGGGCAGCCGGCCGGCAACGTGCTCGTGACCGGCGGGACCGGCTTCATCGGCGAAACGCTCGTGAACCAGTTGCTCGCTGCCGGGCACACGGTCACGCTGCTGGCGCGCGATCCGCTGCGTGCGGCCTACCTGTTCCACGGCCGCGTGCGCAGCGTGACGTCCGCCGACCAGTTGCAGCCGCACGAGCGCTTCGACACGGTCATCAATCTCGCTGGGGCGCCGGTGCTGGGCGCGCGCTGGAGCAAGCGCCGGCAGGCGGTGCTGCTCGCGAGCCGCGTCGGCGTCACGCAGGCGCTGATGCGCTGGGTCGACACCGCCGAGGTCAAGCCGCGCACGTGGATCCAGGCGTCGGCGATCGGCTATTACGGCGTGCGGCCGGGTGACGAACGGCTCGACGAGGGCAGCCGCGCCGGCACCGGCTTCATGGCCGAACTGTGCCGGCAGTGGGAGCAGTCCGCGCAGCCGCTCGAACGTCACGGCGTGCGCTCGGTGGTGCTGCGGCTGGGTATCGTGTTCGGCCCCGGCGGCGCGCTGCGCCCGATGCTGCTGCCGCATTACTTCGGGATGGGCGGACGATTCGGCGACGGCGCGCAGGTGATGAGCTGGATTCACCGGGACGACGTGCTGCGGATCGTCGCACGTGCGATGTCGAACGCAGGCATGCACGGTGTCTACAACGCGGTCGCACCGGTGGCAGTGACCCAGCGCGAGTTCGTGCAGGTCGTGACGAAGGTGCTGCGCCGCCCCGCGTGGCTGCACGTTCCGGCCGCGCCGCTGCGCACCGCGATGGGCGAGATGGCCGAGTTGCTGCTCGACGGGCAGCGCGTGATGCCGGCGCGGCTGCATCGGGACGGATTCATGTTCCGGTTCCCGACGGCCGAGCACGCGCTGCGTGACCTGACGAATCGGCCGCACACCGATTTCGCGCCCGCGGCCTGCCGTTTGCCGCGAGGTCGTGTATAAATTCGGCATGAACGCGTTCGAGGCGTGCCGTGCGCCCCTAACGCTCCGCATCCGACCTCACAAGGAGACTGCATGCTGCACATCCTCGGCAAGATCCCGTCCATCAACGTCCGCAAGGTGCTGTGGCTGTGCACCGAACTGAACCTCCCGTTCGAACAGGAAGACTGGGGTGCGGGCTTCCGCACGACCAACGATCCGGCCTATCTCGCACTGAATCCGAACGCGCTCGTGCCCGTCATCAAGGACGACGACTTCGTGCTCTGGGAGTCGAACACGATCATTCGCTATCTCGCGAACCGCTACGGCGGCGATGCGCTGTATCCGGCCGAGCCGCAGGCGCGTGCGCGGGTCGACCAGTGGATCGACTGGCAGGGGGCGGACCTGAACCGCTCGTGGGTCGGCGCGTTCCTCGGCCTCGTGCGCAAATCGCCCGATCATCAGGATCCGGCCGGCATCGCGCAGTCGATCGCAGGCTGGACGAAGCACATGCACGTGCTGAACACCCAGCTCGAAAAGACCGGCGCGTACGTGGCCGGCGATACGTTCACGCTTGCGGACATTCCGATCGGCCTGTCGGTGAACCGCTGGTTCGGCACGCCGTTCGAGCATCCGGATCTGCCGGCGGTGTCGCGCTACATCGAGCGTCTCGCGACGCGTGAAGGTTTCAAGCAATACGCAGGCAGCGCGAATCCGTAATGCGCGGGCGGTAGCGCGTGAAGCGGCAGTGTTGCCATTGCCGCCGCTTCACGCGTGAATCATCGCTTCACGCGCCAGGCGCCGGCACCGCAGCGAGCACGCGCGCGAGAAACGCCTCGTGATTCCACGCGGATTCCGGCCGCGACAACCCGAGCCGCACGACCACCAGCTGACGGCTCGGCACCACGCTCACGAACTGGCCTTCATGGCCGACCGCATGAAACGCGTCGGCCGGCATCGCGCTCGCCTGCGGATCGCGATCGTTGAACGGCTCCGGCACCTTGACCCACAGCTGCGCGCCGAACTCCTGGCGCGACGACTGCGGCGTCGCGCGTGTCAGGTAGCGCACCCAGCCTTCCGGCAGTAGCCGCTGCCCGTTCCACACGCCGTCCTGCAGCAGCAGTTGCCCGAAACGCGCCCAGTCGCGCGCGCTCGCATACAGGTACGACGGAGCGACGAGCGTGCCGGATGCATCGGGCTCGAACACCGCGCTGCGCATCGCGAGCGGCGCGAACAGCGCGCGGCGCGGATACGCAAGGTAGTCGTCCTCGCTGCCGCCCAGCGCTTCGCGCATCACGCGCGCGACGATCGCGCTCGTGCCGCTCGAGTAGTACCACTGCGTGCCGGGCGTCGCGGCGAGCGGCTTCGCCGATGCGAACCGTGCCATGTCGGGCTGCGTGAACAGCATCACGGCGACGTCGGACAGCGGGTCGTCGTAGTCCTCGTTGAACTGCAGGCCGCTCGTCATCCGCAGCAACTCGTCGAGCGTGATGGCCGCGCGCGGGTCGCCGCTGCCGCGCCACTCGGGCAACAGCGCCGCCGCATCGGGCGACAGCTTGTGCTGCGCGACGAGCGTGCCGACCAGTGCGGCCGTCACGGTCTTCGTCATCGACCAGCCGGGCAATGGCGTGCCGGCCGTGAAGCCGGGCGCGTAGCGTTCGGCGATCACCTGGCCGCGCCACATCACGACGATCGCGCGCGTGCGGCGAGGCCGTGCCGGATCGGGTTCGTCGAACGCGCGGTCGAGCGCGGCCTGCAGCTTGTGCGCGTCGATGCCGGCGGGAGGCGTGGCAGGTGCAGGCTGGTCGGACGGCGGATCGGGAAGCGGCGGCAATGCGGCCGGCAACGTGGTCGGCGTCGCGTCGGGCACGAGCGTGCAGCCGAGCCCCGGCCGGAAGTCGGCTTCGCGCTCGGCGAAACCGGCGAAGGTCGCCGTCGCGCGATGGTGGTCGCGATCGATCGAAGGGCGTACCAGCTTCAGCAGCGGATGGACGCCGGCCATGATGTCGACGTCGATCACGGACGCGGCCGGCCGGCCCGACACGAACACGCCCGAACACAGCGCCTTCGCCGCGTAGCCGGTCGCGATCGGCGCGAGCCGGGACAGCATATAGCCGGTGTAGCCGACCGCGGCGGCGAGCACGAGCGCGACGCCGCGCAGCATCAGCTTCTTGAGGGGGATCGTCATGCGCGAGCGTCCTCGGTGGCGTGCCGGCCGGCAACGATCCGGCAGTGTCGCAGGTTCGGGCGATGCGTGGCAATCGCGGCCGCGTGACGATCGGTTCGCGATGCTTCGCGCCGGACGGCTCGACCCGTCGCGCCGCGCGAGTTGAAATCGAGACGCTCGCCGGCCGATAATCGTCCGGCATCGCCCACCCGGCCCCACTGTCCAACCGATATCGGAAAACACCATGTCCTACGACGACAACAACCCGTTCGCCAAAATCCTGCGTGGCGAACTGCCTTGCGTGAAGGTCGCGGAAGACGACGCGACACTCGCGATCATGGATCTGATGCCGCAGGCCGACGGTCACGTGCTCGTGATCCCGAAGGAGCCGGCCGCGCAGATCTTCGAGCTGTCCGGCGACGCGGCCGCGGCCGGCATCCGCATGACGCAGCGCGTCGCGGCGGCGGTGCGTGCGGCGCTCGAGCCGGACGGCGTGTTCATCGGCCAGTTCAACGGCGCGGCGGCCGGCCAGACGGTCCCGCACGTGCATTTCCACGTGATCCCGCGCTGGGAAGGCGCCGAATTGCGGATGCACGCCCGCGAGATCGCCGACGCGGCGACGCTCGAAACGCTCGCGCAGCGCATTCGTGCGCGTTTCGTGTAACGGGTCGATGGCACGAGGCACGGCGAAGGCCCGCCGGCCGGACGCCGCGCCGCCACCGGTTGTTTCGGCGGTCATGCGAGGTAACACGTGTAACCGCCGGCGAAACTCGTCCGGCCAGGCCCGGCGCTAGACTCCGCGCATTGCATCATCGAGCGACAGGAAGGGCGGATCGCCTCTTCGTGCCGGTCGCCGCCCTTCGCGGCGGCGCGGTTTTCGCGAGGTGCCATTCGTCTTTTGCGCCGGGAATCGAGCCATGACCAGACTTCTCATCACGCTTGCCCTGATCGGCGGCCTGTCCGGCTGCTACGTCGCGCCGCCGTACGGCTACGCGCCCGCGCCGGCCTACTACGGCTATGCGCCCGCGTACTACGCGCCGCCCGTCAGCGTCGGGATCGGCGGCAACTTCCGCATCCGCTGATCCGTTGCAGCGCGCGCGAGCCTCGGCCGCAGCGGCCCGGTTCGCCGCCTTGCGCCGGATGATTCGCGCAGGTTCATGCGCCGCGTGACGGCCGCGCACGACACTTCGTGTGCGCACTTCCTATACTTCACAGGAAAGTGCATCGCTACGAGGCCGTCATGACCGTCACCCGCAAGGCCGTCGTCCTGTCGAGCCTGTCCACGCTCGTCTATCTCGGGCTTGCCGTCCTCGGCAGCGGCGGGTTCGCCGCGTTCTTCTCGCATCCCCAACTGACCGTCGTCACGATCGCGACGCTCGCGATGGCCGTCGCCGCGCTGTTCTCCGAAGGCAACCTGAGCAGCGGCGAGCGCGAGAACCGCGACAACCGCTGGGTGCTCGCCGCATTCGCGGCGAGCGGCTTCCTGCTCGCATACCTGCCCGCGCTGACCGACCGGCTCGACGCCTGGACCTTCGGCGGTGAGGCGGTGCGCTGGATCGGCGTCGTGCTGTTCATCGCGGGCGGTGTGCTGCGCATGTGGCCCGTGTTCGTGCTCGGCAAGCGCTTCAGCGGGCTCGTCGCGATCCAGCCGGGCCATACGCTCGTGACGGGCGGCATCTACAGCCGCATCCGCAATCCGAGCTATCTCGGCCTGGTCGTCAATTCGCTCGGCTGGGCGCTGGTGTTCCGCTCGGGCGTCGGCGTGCTGCTGGTCGTGCTGACGCTGGTGCCGCTCGTCGCGCGGATCCGCTCGGAGGAGGCGCTGCTGCGTTCGCAATTCGGCGCCGAATACGACGCCTATTGCGCGCGGACCTGGCGGTTGCTGCCCGGCGTGTACTGACCCCGTCATCTCTTCCCGACCGCTGCGCGTGCGCCTGCGCACGCCGCGTACCCGATGTGTTGCCACGTGTGTCGCAAACGCGCGACGCCGCGCATGGCCGGCGTGTTGCGCCGCAGGGCCGGAACGTCTCGAAAGCCAATGCCGGCGCGGGTTTCGGGCGAATCCGGCGGGCCCGTTCGACGTCCGTTATCCGTAAACAACTTGTTACCAGAATGTCCACGGCAAGGAAGCGGGACCGGTGCTATTCTTCGCCGCAAGCTCATTGAAATGAATTGGTCCGCGGTTCGGCACAAAGCCCGACCGGATGTCGATCGATTCAGATCGGCGTACCGAGCGGACCTTCAATAACCAGATCGTGAACAAGGAAGAATACGGGAATGTGGAAGAAAATCGCCCCCACTCTCGTCGTCGCCGTGCTGACCGGCGCGACGTCGCTGCCGGCACTGGCCGGTGACCTGAACAACGCACTTGGCGGCGCGCTCGGCGGGGTAGCCGGCGCAGCGGTCGGTGGTGCAGTCGGCGGCAGCACCGGCTCGGTGATCGGCGGCGCCATCGGCGGCGGTGCCGGCGGCGCGGTGACGTCGAATCGTCGCGAGCGTACCGGTGCGATCATCGGCGGCGCACTCGGCGGCGGCGCGGGTACCGCGGCAGGCAACGCGATGGGCGGCCGCACGGGCGGCCTGCTGGGCGCGGCCGTCGGCGGCGGCGCAGGCGCGGCACTCGGCGGCAACATGTCGCGCAACTCGTACGAGCGTGATTACGGCGGCGACCGCGGCTATCGTCACCACAAGCATCGTCATCACCGCGACCGCGACTGGGACTGATCGCCGCGGGCGCGGCACGGTGCGCGATACGCGCACCGGCGCGCCGACGGCGTCGGCATCCGACGCGAGATTCGGCCCGGCGGCCTGCCGGGCCGTCATCGCCGGCCTGACCGGCGACCCCTTCCGGCTTCATCAGCCGCTGCCATGCGCCCGATCGACGGGCCGGCAATCACCTCCCGCCGTGTTTCCCCCTCCATCGACGACCTGACCTGCCGCGCATGATCGCGCCTGGGCAGAATCGGCATGCGTCATCACGGATCGTGCTTCCGTCCGTACCAGCCTGACGACCCCGACACGGCGAGCGATCCGCTGGCGCAAGCACGTCGCCACCGCGCCGATCCGCATGACCGGATGTGCCGCGACCCTGACGCATTCGTCAGGATTTCCCTGATAGCCAGCGTGCCGCGCAATGCCGCTTCACCGCGCATCGCGCATGTCGGTGGGTAGTGGGAAATCGAATGCATGTCATCGCAACATTTAATTGGTCGATCGCGATCGACTTCGCTATCGTCGGCGGTGCTCGCGTATCGAGTCGAACCGTGCCGCCGTCCGCGCCTCGCCGCATGATCGCGAGCGCCGCGGCCCGGCCACCGGCCCGACAACCCGGGCCGCCGCGTCCGATGAACCGGACGGACCCGACGCGAAGCCTGGCCGACCGAACGAAGGCGCATGCGCTTTCAAGCCACCCCGGCAACGATGTCCCGCCGCCGCATGCGTGCCCCACGCGCGTGCGAACCGCCCGATGCCGTTTGCGCCAGGGGCCGGACCAACCCATTGCCTGGATGCAATATGTCTAAGACAACGTATTACGCGCCGCATGGCGGCCACCCGCCGCAGACGGATCTGCTGACCGATCGCGCGATGTTCACCGAGGCGTACGCGGTGATCCCGAAGGGGGTGATGCGCGACATCGTCACGAGCTGGCTGCCGTTCTGGACGAACACGCGCCTGTGGGTGATCGCTCGCCCGCTGTCGGGTTTCGCCGAAACCTTCTCGCAGTACATCGTCGAAGTGAATCCGGGCGGCGGCAGCGACAAGCCCGAGCAGGACAAGAACGCCGAAGCCGTGCTGTTCGTCGTCGAAGGCGAAGCCGAGCTGACGCTGCAGGGCAAGAAGCACACGCTGAAGCCGGGCGGCTACGCGTTCATTCCGCCGGGCGCGGACTGGACGCTGCACAACGTCAGCGACGCCGCGGTGCGCTTCCACTGGGTGCGCAAGCACTACCAGGCCGTCGACGGCATTCCGCTGCCGGAAGCGTTCGTGACCAACGAGCAGGACGTCGAGCCGATCCCGATGCCGGGCACCAACGGCGCATGGGTGACGACGCGCTTCGTCGACATGAGCGACATGCGCCACGACATGCACGTGAACATCGTGACGTTCGAGCCGGGCGGCGTGATTCCGTTCGCGGAAACGCACGTGATGGAGCACGGCCTGTACGTGCTGGAAGGCAAGGCCGTCTATCGCCTGAACCAGGACTGGGTCGAGGTTGAAGCGGGCGATTTCATGTGGCTGCGCGCGTTCTGCCCGCAGGCCTGCTATTCGGGCGGGCCTGGGCGCTTCCGTTATCTGCTGTACAAGGATGTGAACCGTCACATGAATCTGTTGCTCAATCCGGCGCGTTAAGCGTCGGGCAAGTCGCATACGAAAAACCCGCCGGTGCATGCCGGCGGGTTTTTTTGAAGGTTCTTCGTGGGGGCCCTGGATGACCGGTCGAATTCGTCACCCGGAGCGGTCAGTCGGCCCTCTCGGTAGTTGCCGTTCGAACCGAGACCACCGATCCGGTCGGTCCCGATCCACCGTGCGTGCTGTGACGGCTAGCGAGTCCGATCGCGACGTATCATTGCCGACAGGATATATCTGGCAATTCGTGGATTCTCCCTGATTCGCCGGGTGCTGTAGCCATACCAGTCATGACCATATGGCACATAGACGCGCACGTTGAATCCTTGCGACAGCAAAGCGTCACGTAGCGGTTCGCACACCCCCAGCAACATCTGGAACTCATATCGTGACCTATCCACCTGCTCGCGTTGCAGCCAGTCGGTTAGCGAATCGATCAATTGGGGATCGTGGGTTGCAATGCCCACGAATGATCCCGCCTGAATCGCGCTCGAAACGTGCCGAACAAAGTGCGCGTTGATCGCTGTCCGATCTCTCGATGCACCGGCGACGAGATGTTCATTTGCCTCTGCATAAATTCCCTTGCAAATGCGCATGCGGCTCTTGCGAGCCTTTAGCGGAACGATGTCATCGTTCGTACGCGTCAAATACGCTTGCAGCGCGATTCCGATTGGATATGCGTCGGCTTCGAGCTTCAAGAACGCGTCGAGTGTTTTCTGGGTGCAACTGATGTCCTCCATATCGATGCATGCGCTGATTCCGTGCGTCGCCGCCGTTCGTAGAATCAACGCGACGCGCGCCATGCATGCGTCTTCGTCGAGATGCAACCCCAGCGCGGTCAGTTTTATCGACAGCTCGGCGGGCTCGTTTTGCACGCCCAGCCCTTGAACGAGATCGAGATAATCGCGAGTCATCGACTCTGCCTGAGCTGACGTCGACTCGGTCTCGCCCAACACGTCGACGGTCGTTCGGAAGCCTGCCGCATGGAGCGCGTGGACGCGCGCGCGGGCATCGGAAAGCGTTTCGCCAGCGATATAGCGGCGCGAAATCTTGCGGATCAGCGAACGGGGGACGAACGGGATGGCGTGAGCCGCCATCGTATTGAAAATACGCATGTTGTGGTCTCGTGAAAATGCAATCGCACGAATCTGGACGCGATAAGTCGATTCGAGCGATATCCCCGGACTGTTATTGAAAACAGGTCCGGGACGAATGCCGAGGCGGATGCAATCACTGCATCGACACCGGCTTTCAGTGCGTTTTCGAGGGAGGCCAGGCAGCTGCGTACATTGCTTGAGCGGGATTTGTTGCAGTTCGCTACGGATTGGTCAACGCCTGTTTTCGTTTGTCAGTCAGGCACCGCGAATCGTAGCACGAGCAAATGAACGGCAGTCATGGACCGATGCGCTGCGATTATCGACAATCGACGCGCTCGTGCCGGAGCCGGATGCCGCCCGACGCGGTCGGCTGTAGCCGGCCCTTCATTCGCACGCGGATGACTGCTTTCCGGCGTGTTACCGTCCGCCCATCCATCACCCACCCCATATTGCAGAGGAAGCCGTCAACTTGAAATATACAGCTATGCTGTATATTATCCGGCGATGCGTCTACTCCGTGACGCGTAAACGCCCGGACAAGGTATGGACACCAACGATCTGAAAACCATCGTCACGCGGTTCAATCGCGAGGTTATCCAAGACGGCAATCGTGAGTCTTTCGAAGCACTTATGGCGCCGGATTTCGTCAATTGGTCAGCGCCCACTGAAGCACAACGCGGTGCCGAAACGATGTGGAGGACCTTTGCCACAGTGTTACGTCCCGCAATCGGGGGGCTGCAAGTGCACATTCACGAGCAACTCTGCGATGGCGACAAAGTGATCACGCGAAAGACGATCTCGGGCAAACACGTCGGATCTCTGCTTGGCATCGAAGCAACCGGCAAGGATGTTGCCATCGACGTGATCGACATCGTTCACATCCGCGATGGGCGCTACTTCGAGCACTGGGGTGTCAATACGCTCGCCGCGGTTGTGGCCCAACTCCGGCAAGCGGGAAGTCTCGCGACATGAGTCAGTCAAAGCGGGCGACAACACAACCTTCCGACGCCACGGAAGCTGCGCTTCTTGCTGAATCCCTCCGCGAGGTGGTGAGCCGTTTCGTCAAGAGTGCCCGGGAACAAAGTGGCACGGGCTCTAACGCCCAGAACGAAACCCTCGCAGCTTTGGAGCGCGCGGGGCCGGTAAGCATTGCGACGCTGGCCGAACGCAGGAATGTGACGCATCAGACGATGCGGCTGATCGTGATGAAACTGGTCGAGCAAAATCTTTTGACCTTGAAACAGGACCCCGACGATCGTCGCGCCTACCTCGTGCACATGTCCGACGCCGGGCAGCACCAGATGGCACGAGAGAGGGCCGCGCGCGTGCACTGGCTGACCGAGCGGCTGCTCGTCAAGACGAGCCCGGAAGAGCGCCGGCTCCTGAAGGCGGCGGCTCAGGTGCTCGAAAGGCTGATCGATTAAAGATACTACTCTTGTGAAGGGTGCGATCGATGCGATAGCAGTCGGCTGAACGACCTGGCCAGCTAACGTCGAATGGCGACTTCCGGCCGAAAGGCGCCGATCCTCCCCGCATTCCCCGGCAACGCGTGATAAATCTGTTTTCAACGGCGCAGCGTATCGCTACAGCCCGAGTGCACCCGCTGCAAGCATTGCAACCTGCAGCCGCGTATCGGGCGGCAGCCCGTCCTCCATCAGCCATACCGCCGACAAGCCCGACCACGCGAGAATCCACTGCAATAGCCGGTGCCGGTCCAACTGCGCGGCGTCGGCCACGACCGTAACGCGCTGCTCGAAACGCACGGGATCGACCGCGATGTCATGCGCGGGATTGCAGAACAGGTTCGCGTAATCGAACGTGCGCTCGCCGCGCAGCGCTTTCGGGTCGATCGCGCGCCAGCCGCGATCGCCGAAATGAAGGATGTTTCCGTGATGGATGTCGCCGTGCAGGACGACTTCGTCGACGGGCGACTCGGCCAGCAACTGACGAGCGATCGCCGCCGAGCGGCGCAGCGCGTCGTGGTCGGCATCGTTCGACAGCAGCGCGTAAAACCAGTCATGCAGCGGCACGACCGGAGGCACCTGCGGCGCACGATGCACGTGCAGCCGCGCGACGACGTCGCAGGCGATGCGCATCGTGTCGTCGTCGTGGCCCGATGCGGACAACGCGGCCAGCGACGGCGCCGGCTGCGCGCGTTCGAGCAGGATCGCGTCGCCGTCGTGCTGCCACACCTGCGCGGCGCCTTGCCCGTTCCACCAGCTCATCAGCGCATTGCCGCGCCGCTCTTCGTCGCATGTGGCGACCTTCAGCATCGCGGGCCGCGCGTGCCAGACGACCGGCAACAGGCCGCCGCTCGCGGTCAGGATCGGGCCGCCGTCGGGGACGAGGCCCCACAGGGTGAGGTATCGATCGAACATCCGACGATGGTACAAGCGAACCGGCTCGCGTGCCCGGCGCGCTCGGCTGCCGCGTCATGCCGCAGATCCGCATACACGGTGCGTGCGGGCCCCGAAGCGCTTTCCTAAATAAAATTTAGCCAGCCAAACTTTGGCTAAAGAATCTTCCGGTTTCGGGCCATCCCTTCGACAATGCGCGCCTTCCGTGACCGGTCGGCGCCCCTCTTGCGCCGGCTGTCGCGGGCACTGAAGAAGGAGCCCGACATGACCGACCACACCGCCAACCCTCCACCGCCACCTGCGCCGCCGCCACGCCGCCGCCGCGTGTGGCGCACGCTCGCGGGCGCGCTGCTGGGCCTGACGCTCGCGTGCGCGGGCATCGGTGCATGGACGATCGATCGCATCTGGACGCAGCTGCCGTCCGTCGAGCATCTGGCCGTCTATCGTCCCGCGCTGCCGCTGCGGATCTTCTCGCGCGACGGCGACCTGCTCGCCGAATACGGCGTCGAGCGGCGCGAGTTCGTGCCGCTCGAGCGCATCCCGCCGCTGATGCGTCACGCGCTGCTCGCGGCCGAGGACGCGAAGTTCTACGAGCACGGCGCGGTCGATGTCGGCGGCCTCGCGCGCGCGACGTTCGCGAACGTCGTCACGGGGCAGCCGGGGCAGGGCGGCAGCACGATCACGATGCAGGTCGCGCGCAACTTCTACCTGACGCGCGACAAGGTGCTGAGCCGCAAGCTCGCCGAGATCCTGATGGCGGCGAAGCTCGAACGCGAATACAGCAAGGACAAGCTGCTCGAGCTGTACATGAACGAGATCTACCTGGGCGAGCGCGCGTACGGCTTCGCGGCCGCCGCGAACGTGTATTTCGGCAAGCCGCTCGATGCGCTGAGCGCGGGCGAAGCGGCCGTGCTCGCGGGGCTGCCGAAGGCGCCGTCCGCGTTCAACCCGGTCGTCAATCCGGCGCGTGCGACCGCGCGGCGCAACTATGTGCTCGGCCGCATGCACGCGCTCGGCCAGCTCGACGACGCGACGTATCGCGCGGCCGTCGACGCACCGATCGCGCTGGCGACCACGCCGCCGCCCGGGATCGTCGCGGCGCCATATGTCGCCGAGCGTGCGCGCCGGATGATGGTCGAGCGGTTTCATGACGACGCGTACACGCTCGGCCTCGACGTGACGACGACGATCTCGATGCGCGACCAGCGCGCGGCCGAAGCGGCGCTCGAGCGCACGCTGAACCGGCAGCCGCGCGCGCAGCGCGATGCGCGCAACGGGCTCGAAGGCGCGCTCGTGTCGCTCGATGCGGCTACCGGCGACATGCTCGCGCTGGTCGGCGGCGCGGATTTCAACCGCAACGTGTTCGACCATGCGCTGCAGGCGTATCGCCAGCCGGGCTCGAGCTTCAAGCCGTTCGTCTATTCGGCGGCGCTGGAGAAGGGCTACTTCCCCGGCGTGCTGGTCGATGACACGCAGCGCACGCTCACGCGCGCGGAAACCGGCGCGCAGCCATGGCGGCCGCGCAATTTCGGCAACCGCTACGAAGGCTTCATCCCGGTGCGGCGCGGGCTCGTGCGCTCGAAAAACCTGGTTGCGGTCAGCCTGATGCAGGCCACCGACGCGCGCTACGTGCAGCAGCACGCGGTGCATTTCGGCTTCGACGCGCAGCGCAATCCGGCGTCGCTGCCGCTTGCGCTCGGCGCGGGCGCGGTGACGCCGCTCGAACTCGCGAGCGCGTACAGCGTGTTCGCGAACGGCGGCACGCGGATGGAGCCGCGCCTGATCCTGTCGGTGAAGCAGCGTCACGGCGGCGCGATGTACGAAGCGACCGCGCCGTCGGGCGGGCGCGTCGTGTCGGCGCGCAACGCGTTCGTGATGGACAGCATGCTGCGCGACGTCGTGCGCGCCGGCACCGCGCGCGGCGCGCTCGCGCTGCGCCGCGACGATGCGGCCGGCAAGACGGGCACGTCGAACGGCTCGAAGGACGTGTGGTTCGCCGGTTACTCGTCGGGCATCGTCGCGGTCGCGTGGCTCGGCTACGACACGCCGCGCCCGATGGGGCGCGCGACCGGCGCGACGCTGGCGCTGCCGGTCTGGCTCGACTACATGAAGACGGCCGTCGACGGGCGCACGCCGGTCGATGCGACGCCGCCGCAGGATGTCGCGCTCGTCGACGGCGACTTCGTCTACGCCGAATACACGCACGGCGCCTGTACGGCCGACGTGCCGTCCTACATTCGCAGCCGCTTCGCATGCGGCGGTGCGCTGGCAGCTGATGCGCCGGATGCGCAGCGCGACGGCGGCAGGCACGACGAGCCGATGCCTGCGGCCGTCGATGCGGCCGAGCGCGAACGCGTGCTCGACCTGTTCCGGACCGACGACTGACGCGCACCATGCATACGCTTTATCTGATTGCGATCGTCGCGGAAGCGATGTCGGGGGCGCTGATGGGCATGCGCCGCGGGATGGACCGCTTCGGGCTCGCGCTCGTCGGCGCGGTGACGGCGCTCGGCGGCGGTACCGTGCGCGACGTGCTGCTCGGTCACTATCCGCTCGGCTGGATCGCGCACCCGGAATACCTGGTGATCACGCTGGCCGCGGCGACCGTCGCGTCGTGGGCGGCACGGCACGTCGCTCGGATGAAGGCGCTGTTCGTCACCGTCGATGCGATCGGCCTCGCGGCGTTCACGATCATCGGCTGCGACGTCGGCGCGTCGACCGGCACCGCACCGATCATCGTCGTGCTGGCTGGTGCGATCACGGGCGTCTGCGGCGGGATGCTGCGCGACCTGCTGTGCAACGAGATGCCGCTGATCCTGCGCGAAGAGCTCTATGCGAGCGTCGCGTTCGTCACGGGCGGGCTGTATGTCGGGATGCAGCATCTTGGTATCGACGCGGGTTTTGCGACGATCGTCGCGCTGGCGGCCGGGTTCTCGATGCGGATGCTCGCCGTGCGGCTCGGGTGGAAGATGCGGACGTTCGGCGCGGCGGATCTGGAGCACTGAGTGCTTGTGGCCGCGCCTGCATTCAATCGCGCTGCATCACCTGAAAGACGTTTCCCTCCGGATCGAGGCCATCGAACATCCGGTACGGGAAGCCGTCGTAGCGCTTGAGATCGCGCACGGTCACGCCGTCGCGGGCGAGCCGGTCGCGATGCGCGGCGATATCGGTGCCGATGCCGAAGACGAGTTTCACGTTGCTGGTGTCCGTATGCGTACGGGCGAGCGTGCCCGCATGGCGGAAAGCGGGGCCGGCCAGATGCAGCGCAAGTTCGATCGCGCCTGCGTCGAGCACGACCCATTCGCCATCGATCTCCTCGATGACCGATAGCTCGAAATGCCGCTGGTAGAACGCCTTCAGCAGCGCGACGTCATGGACGTACAGGATGATGCGGGTCATCGGAAGCGTCACGTCGGTCTCCTCGACGGGAATGTACGGTCGATCTTGATCGAAAGGTGCGGACAACGGCAATGCATCGAGCGATGCGGCGCCCCCGCGCTACGCGGGCACCATCACCGGCGGCGCACCGTCGCCGGTGTCCACCATCTTCACCGCGAACCCGTAGCACTGCGCGATATGCGCGGGCGTCATCACGTCGCGCGGTGCGCCGTGCGCGACGATCGTGCCGTCGGCGAGCATCGCGATCGTATCCGCGTGCCGCGCGGCGAGGTTCGGATCGTGGACGATCGCCAGCACGCCGAGCTGCCATTCGCGCGCGACAGCGCGCACGGTGTCGAGCAGGCGATGCTGGTGCGCGAGGTCGAGCGCGGCGGTCGGCTCGTCGAGCAGCAGGTAGCGCGGGCCGCCTTCCGTCGCGTCGTCGTCCGGCCACAGCTGCGCGAGCACGCGGGCGAACTGCACGCGCGCGAGTTCGCCGCCGGACAGCGTCGTGACGTCGCGGCCGACGAGCGCATCGGCGTCCGCGCGTTCGAGGGCACGCCATGCAATGTCGCGATCGCGGTGCGACGTCGCGCCGCTGCGCCGCGCATGCGGATAGCGGCCGAGTAGCACGATTTCGTCGACGCTGAACGGGAAGGCCGGCTGCGCGGCCTGCGGCAGCACCGCGCGCAGGCATGCGAGCCGCAGCGCGTCGATGCGCGCGAGCGGTTCGCCGTTCAGCGTGACGTCGCCCGTCACGCGCACGCCGTTCGGCGCGACGCTGCCGGTCAGTTCGCCGGCGAAGGTCTTCAGCAGCGTGCTCTTGCCCGCGCCGTTGCGGCCGAGCAGCGCGGTCACGCGGCCGGGTTCGATGGACAGCGACAGGTTGCGCAGGATCGTGTCGTGCCGGCGGGCGACGTCGAGGTGGTGAGCGGTCAGCATGGTCGTCGTGAAGAAAGGATTACCCGCCGAGCGCACCGCGGCTTTTCCACAGCAGCGCGAGGAAGAACGGCGCGCCGAGCAGCGCGGTCAGCACGCCGAGCGGAATTTCGGCCGGTGCGGCGACGGTGCGCGCGGCGAGATCGGCGGCGAGCGTGAGCAACGCGCCGAGCAGCGCGGCACCGGGCAGCACGATGCGCTGGTCGGGGCCGCATGCGAGGCGTACGCAATGCGGCGCGACGAGCCCGATGAAGCCGATGATGCCCGCGCACGACACCAGTGCACCGACCGCAAGCGCGACCGCGACGAGCACGCGCCGCTTCAGCCGCTGCACGGGCACGCCGAGGTGCAACGCCTCGGTTTCGCCGAGCTGCAGCGCGTTCAGCGCATCGCGTTCGCGCGCGAGCAGCATGCAGCCGACCGCGACGCACGGCGCGACGGCCGCCAGCGCGGACCATTGCGCGCCGCCGAGGCTGCCGAGGCTCCAGAAGGTCAGCGAGCGCAGCTGCGCGTCGTCGGCGACGAACGTGAGCAGCCCGATGGCCGCGCCGACCAGCGCATTGATCGCAATGCCGGCGAGCAGCAGCAGCGGCAGCGCGAGCCGGCCGCGCGACGCGGCGAGCCGGTAGACGAGCGCGGCGACCGCGAGCGCGCCCGCGAACGCGGCGACGGGCAGCAAGGCCGCGCTCGCGTGCGTGGCAAAGAGCGCGGGGCCGAGCACGATCATCGTCGTCGCGCCGAGTGCGGCGCCGCTCGACACGCCGACGAGGCCCGGATCGGCGAGCGGATTGCGGAACAGCGCCTGCATCGCGGCGCCGGTTGCGCCGAAGCCGCCGCCGACCAGCAGCGCGAGCGCGACGCGCGGCGCGCGGATGTCGAACAGCACCGCGCGCGCCTGCTGCGCGGCGGCATCGCCGGTCAGCGCGGCCCACGCTTCCGCGAGCGGAATGCGGTACGCGCCGACGCACAGCGCGACGACCGACATCGCGCACACGAGCGCTGCGAGCGCGGCCAGTGCAAACGGGGCAACGCGGCGCGACGTGCCGACGCGCGCGGCGCCGGAGCGCGAGGCGGGCGACGGCGTGGAGAAGGGCGAAGCGTGAGCGGGCATCGTGGCGATCCGGAATCAGGCGAGCGCATCCGACAGGCGTCGGTGCAGGGTCGTGACGGCGAGCGGCAGGCGCGGACCGAAGCCGAGCAGGAACAGCGCATCGAGCGACACCACGCGTTGCGCGCGGCCGGCCGGCGTCGCGCCGAAGCCGGGCGTTGCCAGCAGCGCGGCGCGACCGCCGACGGCCGCGAGCCCTTCGTCGGAGATCAGCACGACGTCGGGCGCGGCGGCCGCGAGCGCCTCGGTCGTCAGCGGCTTGTAGTGATCGAAGCCCTGCATCGCGTTGCGCGCGCCCGCGTAGTGGATCATCGCGTCGGCGGCCGTGCGCTGGCCGGCGACGAGTGCCTGGTTGCCGGTATGGTTCAGCACGAACAGCACGCGCGGCGACTGCGCGCCGCCGGGCGCGCGCGCGGCGACCGCGTCGCGCGCGGCCTGCCAGTCGCGATCGAAGCGTTGCAGCAACGCGGTGCCTGCGTCGCGCACGTCGAGTGCCTGAGCGATGCCGGTAATCTTTGCGCGCGCCGATTCGACGTCGTGGCGCTCGTCGAACGTCGTGACCGTGACGCCGGCGCCTTTCACCTGCGCGATCGCGGTCGGCGGGCCGGCTTCAGCCGACGCAAGTACGAGATCGGGCCGCAGCGACAGCAGCCCTTCGGCCGACAGCGCGCGCTGGTAGCCGACTTTCGGCAAACGCTTCGCGGCGTCGGGATACGTGCAGGTCGTGTCTGCGCCGACGAGCCGGTAGCGCGGCGTCTCGGCACCGCCGAGCGCGAACGCGGTTTCCGCGAGCGCGCCGCCGATCACGACCACGCGTTTCTGCGCGGCCGAAGCAACCTGCGCGAGCACGCTGCCGGGCAGCGCGCCCGCGAGCGCACCGGCCGCCGCGCCGGCGAGTACTGCGCGGCGGCGCGGATCGAACGGCCGCGCGCTCACCGCGCGTCCCCGTGCGCGGCCACCGGCAGCGTCGCGACGAGCGCACGCCAGTCGTCGCGTTCGACCTTGCCGGGCTTGCGCTCGCCGAACAGCAGCGCCACGTGGTCGCCCTGCCGGTCGAACAGTTCGAGCGACGTGACGATGCCGTCGCTCGTCGGCTTCTTCACGACCCAGGCGGCGGCGATCAGGTCCTCGCGCACATGCAGGTTGAAGTCGGGGTCGAGCACGTTGATCCACGCGCCAACCTCGCGCACGTTCGCGACGGGGCCCGTATGGATCTGGATCATCCCCGCGTTGCCGACGAACACCATGATCGGCTGGCCGCTTCGTGCGGCCTGCTGGAGCACGTGGCGCAGCGCATGCGCGGTCTCGACCGGATACGCGTAGCGCGGATCGGCAAGGCGCAGCGCCTGCATGCGGCTCACGCCGAAGCGCTGCGTGATGCCGAAGAACTGGTGCGTGTCGGTCATCGCGTCCCACGCGGCGCGGAAGCCCGCGACGTCGATCTCGGTATCGGCGCGCTCGGGCGTTTTCGGTGCGGCGGGCGCGACGTCGAGGCCCGGCTCCTGCGACGGTGCGCGCCAGCGTTCGACGAACGCGTCGTACGCCGCATGGTCGCTGTGCGCGCGCAGGTACACCTTGTGGATTGCATGGCCTTGCGCGTCGAAGAACTGCAGGCTCTGCAGCGGGCCGTGCGCGGTTTCGTCGCGCACCGCGAACGCCGACACCCAGTGGCGATAGAAGATGCGCAGGTCGATGTCGCCGAGCGCGAGGCCGACGGGGCCGTCATGGCTCATCTGCGCATATTCGCCGTCCTTCTCGTGGACGGCCGTGTCGTTGCGCGTGAGCGCCATCACGCGGCCGAGGCGCGGCATTTCCTCGAACATCGCCGGAAAGCGCGCGTCGAGCCGCACGACGTGCTCGCCGACGAACGCGGCGAGCGCCTCGCCTTCGCTGACGCCGAGCGCCTGCGCAACGTCGCGGTTGCGCAGCTGGCGCTCGGTCTTGAGCTTGATGAACGCGTCACGCAGCGCGGCGGCCGCGCGGGCCGGCGTGGCTGGTTGACCGGGAAGGGCGGATTGCATCATGTCGGACTCCTTCGTGTAACGGTTGAGGTGGTTGCGCGGGCGGCGCGCATCAGAAATCCACTTTCATGCTGACGGCGACCGTGCGGCCGGGCGACGAATACGCATCGAGCACCTGCGAATCGGCCGCGATGCCGCGCACGTCCGACCAGTTCCAGTACTTGCGGTCGAACAGGTTGCGGATGCCGATCGTCGCGCTCACGTGCTTGTTGAAGCGATAGCCGCCGCGCAGGTCGACGACGAACGACGACGGCGGCGTGAAGCACGCCTTGTTCGAGCAGTCGGACTTGTCGACGTCCTTGTCGCGTTTCGCGGCCTGGAACAGCAGGTCGCCCTGCACGAACCAGCGTTCGCCGGGCTCATAGCGCACGCCGAATACGGCCGAGAACGGGTTGACGGTGTTGAGCGGCTGACTGGCCGCGCCGTCGTTCTGCGTCGAGCCCTTCGTGAACGCCATCGCCGTCTTCAGCGTGATGCCGTTCGGCATCGCCCATTCGGCGCGGCCTTCGAGGCCGTGGATGCGCGCGTCGGCGAAGTTCACGTACTGGAACACGAACGGGTCGGCCGGCCGGCCGCTGCCCGCGATCGTCGTGCGCGAGATGAAGTTGCGGTAGCGGCCCGTGAACGCGGCCGCGCTGTAGCGCACGACGCCGTAGCCGGTGCCGGCCTTGCCGCGCAGGCCGGCCTCGAACGTGTCGCTCGTCTCGGGCTTCAGGTTCGGGTTGCCGATCGACGTGTAGCCGTACACGGGGTTCGAGAAACTGCTGTTCACCTGGTCGGGCGTCGGTGCGCGGAAGCCGTGCGCGTACTGCACGTACGGAATGACCGCCGGCGTGATCTCGTAGAGCACGGCGACGCGCGGCGACAGTTCGTTCGCGCTCGTCGACACGGCCTTGCCGGTGAACAGCGGATCGTTTTCGGTCGGGCTCAGCCGGTACGTGTCGAAGCGCAGGCCCGGCGTGACGAGCAGGCGGCCGTAGCCGATCTGGTCCTGCACGAACGCGCCGAACAGCGTGTAGTCGGTGTCCGGGAATGCCTTGTTCGGGAACGCCTCGCCGACGCCCGGCACCGTGCCGTCGCGCAGGTTCGTCACGCGCGACAGGCTGCCGTCGACGCCATACAGCAGCTTGTGTGCGAACGGGCCGGTCGCGAAGCCGCTCTCGGCGAACGCGGAGCCGCCGAACGTGCGTTCCTTGTACTGGTTGTCGCGCGAGCGCGAAGGCTGCCTGCCGCGCGTCTCGAACGCGTACTGGTCCTGCTTCGCGTCCTGGTAGTAGAACTGCACGTGCGCGGTCTGGAACCAGCGGAACGCGTCGTCGCGGAAGTCGTAGTCGACGCTGAAGCGGTTGCGCTCGAGGCGGTCGTGGGTCGTGAGGCCGAGCGTGGCCGGCGCATTGATCGCGGACAGCACGTCGGTGCTCACGCGCCGCTGCACCGTCTCGGCCGTGAACTTGAACGTGTCGCGCGTGGTGGGCGTCAGCACGAGCTTGCCGAGCAGCGATTCCGAATAGACGTCCTGCGGGTTCGACGTCGTGCGCAGCGTGCTCGCCGAGTTGTTGCTGCCGCGCGTGTCGACCTCGTGGCCGCGCCGGCCGTCGGCGATGATCATCCCCTGGATGCGATCGTTGCCGCCCGCAGCCGATACGGTCGCGCCGATGCTGCGGTCGGCCGAGTCGTAGCTCGGCCGGAACGAGAAGTAATAGGGCTTGTCGTAGACCGACAGCAGGTCGCGCGGATCCTTCGTGATGAAGTTCACCGCGCCGGTCAGGCCGTCGCTGCCGTACAGCGCCGACGCGGGCCCGCGCAGGATTTCGATGCGCTTGAGCGTGTCGAGATCGGCGTAGTCGCCGCGCCCCGCTTCGAGCGGGCCGAACGAGAACGCGCTCGGCAGGCGGATGCCGTCTTCCATCAGCAGCACGCGATTGCCTTCGAGGCCGCGGATGTTGATGCTCGAATCGCCGTCGCGGCCGCCGCCAAGCGCGGCGCTGCCGGGCCGGTACGCGGTGCGGCGCACCGTGATGCCCGGCTCGTAGCGCAGCGCGTCCTTGATGTTGGTGGCCTGCTGTTCCTCGAGATCCTCGTCGGTGATCACCGACACGGACGCCGCCGTGCGGCTCGCGGCGGTGGCCGTGCGGGTGGCCGTGACGGTGACGGGGTCGAGCAGCGCGGCATCGCCGCGTGCGGATGCGGCGACGAGGACGGTGGAAGGCAGGGTGGCGCCTTGCGGCGACGAATCGGCGTGAGCCGTGGCGGCGGACAGGCCGAACGCGCCGAACAGCGCGGCACAGATCGGCCGCCGCGCCAGCGTATAGCAATGCACAGGTGGTCTCCCATTGACGATAACAAGCCCGAAGGCTGGCTGGGTGACGCGTTCACCTGGCTGGCCCGTTTGCGCGCGGCAGGCGGCAAACGGCGAATTGAAAGGCAACTGATAACTTTACCAGTGTAAATGAGAATTATTATCAATACAAGAACGAAACACGACGCGTGTGAGTGAGCGCTCGCCTGCGGCCGGCGCGAGCCGCGGCGGGGTATTCCGGGGAAATCGCCGGCCGGTCAGGCCAGCGACTCGATACGGATCAGCAGGTTGCGCGCGTGGGAGATGAACGCATCGTGCGTCGCGCGATCGCTGTGGACGTCGAGGCCCGCCTGCTCGGCGAACACGATCTGTTCGGTGTAGAGGTCGACGAGCGCACGGCGTGTGTCAGGGGGAAGCGCGCGGATCATCGACACGATCAGCAGTTCCTGTGCGCGGAGCGTGCCGGACAGCGATTGAACGTTCATGCTGGCCTCCTCGGACGATGCGGCGGCGAGCCGCTCTTTCCATACTAGGCGGTCGGCGCATGCAACGCAGGCGCGAGGCAGGCGATCACGTGGAGGAATGCGATGCGACGGGAACGCCACGCGCGACGAAATGCGTCGCGCGCGGACGGCAATCGCGGATCGAAGCGTGCAGCGTGCGCTGCGAACGGAATCAGCCGGCGGGACTGGCGGCCTTCGCGGCCTGCGCATCGCGCACGACCTGCGCGACGCGTTCGACGAACTCGGCGTCGGCGCTCGACAGCGCTTCGCGCTGGCCGTCGGGCATCTCGACCATCAGCCGGTACGTGATGTCCTGCGTGGCCCACGAGAGATAGCCGACGACGACGAGCATCACGCCGACGACGAGCGCGGCGCTCGACGCGCCGATGCCGCCGGCGACGGCAGTGGCTGCGCCGATCAGCGAGATCAGAGACGGAACGAGGCGGTTCTTCGGAATCTTGACGACGTCGACCTGGCGGATGTCACGCAGCGCGAATACCTGCCCGGCGGCCGACAGGCCGTTGCGCGTGACCATGACGCCACGTTCGTTGAATGCGTTTTCCATCGTGTGTTGCGTGGACGAAAACGCGCAGCGTAGCAGGTTTCATTGCCGCGTCAAACGAGACCGACTGCCGCACGATGCGTGCGGCAGGGCCGAAAGACGGGAAGCGGGTGGCGCGGGAATGCGTTCAGAACTGCAGCCGGCCGTCGCCGTAGAGCCGGCCCGGCACGTGCGAGGCGACGACCTCGGCGATCTCTTCGTCGGTCGATTCGGCCGGCACGATCTGGCGCCGCGCGGGTGCGTCGAGGTGCATCGTCCATTCGACGAGCCGATACGGGCGGCCCCATGGCCGCTGCATTTCAACCGAGACGCGGCAGCTCTGGACCGGCAGCGAGTGTTGGCACGTCAGAATCGCGTGCAGATGGCTGAAAACGGTATCTTCGATCATCATGGCCTCCGATCCTGTCTTGTGGGCAATCGATGGCGGCGCCGTCGGCGTGTCTTAAAAAAAAAGCCGCCGATGCTCAGGCGGCCAACAGGGGGGGGTGAGAGCATCCTCTCAGCCCAGAATTAAGCGAAACTTAAAAGCCCATAAAAAAGCGCCCCGCGTGGAGCGGGGCGCTTCTTGCCGTCGTGATCCGCGAGTTAAGCGGATGCTTTAGAACTTGTGACGGATACCGATACGTGCGGCGATCTGGTTCTTCGAACCCGTGCCCGACGTGTTGAAGTAGCTCGTGCTCGAGCCGATCTGCGCTTGCACGCCCTTGCCCGAAGCCTGCTGGTACACGACCAGGCCGTACACGTCCGTACGCTTGCTGAGTGCGTAGTCGGCGATACCGTTGACCTGGTTCCAGTGCCACGAGTTGCCGTTCTGCGTCGCGTTCGTGTACGTGTAGCCGAGGCCGCCCGACAGTGCCGGCGTGAAGGCGTACTTCGCGCCTGCTTCGTAGGCGTTGTAGAACGTGCCGCCCGCGCCCGAAACGGTCGAGAACTGCGTACGCGTCCACAGCAGCCATGCCGTTGCCGGGCCCCAGACGTAGCGGCCACCGACGCCGTACGTGCGCAGGTCGCGGACGTTGCCCGTGCTCAGGTTCGCGATCGTCGTCGAGAAGCCCGGCGTCGACTGGCTCGGGTAGCGGATGTCCGTGTACGCCGCGCCGACCGAGACCGGGCCGTTCGCGTAGTTCAGGCCGAAGCTGTATGCGCGCGACGAGCCTGCGGTCGTCGTCGTGCCCGTCGTCGTGGCCGGTGCGCCGGCGAAGTCCGTCGAGTTCGAGAAGCCGTACAACGCGCCGAACGTGAAGCCCGAGTAGTTCGCGCTCTGGAACTTCACGGCGTTGTTGATGCGGCTCGACGTGAGCTGGTCGATGTCGTTGACGTGGTACGCGTAGTTACCCGCGACGGTGTTGCCGCCCGTCGAGTAGTTCGAACCGAGGATGTCGGTCGAGAACGAGTACTGGCGGCCGAACGTGACCGTGCCGTATTGCGACTGGCTCAGGCCGACGTAAGCCTGGCGACCGAAGATCGCGCCACCCTGGCCGATCGTGCCGTTGCCGCTGTTGAAGCCGTTTTCGAGCACGAAGATCGCCTTCAGGCCGCCACCGAGGTCTTCGGTGCCGCGCAGGCCCCAACGGCTGCCCTGGGCAACGCCGTCGTCATACTTGAACAGCTTGCCCGTGCCGCCGTTGGCGGTCTTGCTGTGGTTCACGTAGCTGATACCGGCATCGATGACGCCGTACAGCGTCACGCTGCTTTGTGCGTGCGCCGTGCCGGCCGTTGCTGCCAGGACGGCGATGGTCAACAGTTTCTTGTTCAAAGGATTCTCCGAGCGAATAAATGGCGTGTCCAGTTGCGGTTCCGGCGCTCTCTCTGGGCGCTTTCACGTACCGGCCGCAACTTTATCGGCGGGCCACGTAATGAATATGACAGCGACTGTCATATGAAGAATGTGTGGTGCCGATGCGACATTAGGGCCTGCTTGCATAGGGAACGTGCATGCGTTGCCACGAGAACGGCTGCTCGCGAGGCGCGCGACGCCGCGAATACTGGCGTATCGCTAAGGAGCGCAACGCGGCGAGCGGCCGTTCTCGTGGCAACCCCAAATTGAAAAATACATTCCACGGGAATGCCCGAAATCGCCCGCATGGCGGCGTCGCTCGTCGCTTGTTTGGCTCGGCCAAACGGCGCTCCTCACTTCTTGCCCTGCGAGCGATTTCGGGCATTCGCATGCATGTTCCCTATGCAAGCAGGCCCTAAATTCTGCCCGGGTTGTACAGCGGGAGTTATACCGATTTCGGCTGAGATTCGATCGCGATCAGGAATATGCACATGAAATAAGCTTGGTTGGTGGCGTTTGGGCCCCGTGTCACGATCCGTCCTCCAACAATCGACATGGGACAAGAGGACACCACATGCGACGCTCGATTCTGACCGGCCTCGGCGCACTCGCCGCCGCGCTGGCATTCGCCGCACCCGGCGCGCACGCCGATTCTCAAACGCTGAAGATCGGCACGATGAGCGGCCCCGACGCACAGATCTGGACCGAAGTGACGAAGGTCGCCGCGCGCGAAGGGCTCGCGATCAAGGTCATCGAATTCAACGACTACGTACAGCCGAACGCGGCGCTCGATGCGGGCGACCTCGACGCGAACGGCTTCCAGCACCAGCCGTTCCTCGACAGCCAGATCAAGCAGCGCGGCTACAAGATCGTGAACGTCGGGCTCACCTACACGGCGCCGATGGGTTTCTATTCGAAGAAGCTCAAGTCGCTGAAGGACTTGCCGGTGGGCGCGAAGGTCGGGATCCAGAACGATCCGTCGAACGGCAACCGCGCGCTGCTGCTGCTGCAGAAGTACGGGGTGATCAAGCTGAAGCCGGGCGTCGGCGCGAACGGCGTGAATGCGACGCCGCTCGACATCGCCGAAAACCCGAAGAAGATCAAGATCGTCGAGCTTGATTCCGCGCAACTGCCGCGCGCGCTGCCCGACGTCGATGCCGCGTCGATCAACACCGACTACGCGGTGAAGGCCGGGCTCACACCGGTGAAGGATGCGATCGCGATCGAGGATCTGCGCGGCCCGTACGCGAACCTGATCGCGGTGCGCGCGCAGGACAAGGACAAGCCGTGGGTGAAGAAGCTCGTTGCGGCCTATGAATCGGACGACGTGCGCAAGTTCATCGACCAGAAGTTCGGCGGTGCGATCGTGCCGGCCTTCTGAACGGTCTTCACGCTGAACGGCCGGCGGCCTGAGCGGCCGCCGCGCCACGCTCTCCGGAAAGCAAATCGCCCGCGCAAGCGGGCGATTTCGTTGGTGCGTGCGATGCGCGCCGTGACCGGGCGCGCGGGCCGGCCGCTCAGGCCGACAGCAGCGAACCCGTGCGGATCGCGGTCGCGCCGGCGATCCGCGCGACTTCCATGCCGGCCGTCGCGAAGCGCACGATCTGGCGCGCGTACAGCACGCCCGATACGCTGCTCTTCAACGTGACGACGCGATCGGTCAGCGGGTCGACGATGTCGGCCACGGCCTCGCCGGCCTCGATCATCGCGCCGACCGGCGTGCGGAACACGATCACGCCCGACACGGGCGCGACGAGCGGATCGGTGCCCGCAAGCGGCGTGGCCGGATGCGCGAGCGGCGGCAGCGGCGCCGGCGTGCCGTCGACGACGCCGCGCTCGGTCAGGTATTCGACGATTGCCTGTGCATCCTTTTCGGCGAGCTCGTACGACACGTCGCGTTCGCTGCGCAGTTCCACCGTGACGGAAATCGCGCCGTTCGGGATCGGGAAGCGGTCGCCGAAGCGGTTGCGCAGATCCGACCAGCAGAAGCTGTGGATTTCGTCGAACGGATTGCCGACCGAATTCAGCGCGAGCAGCGACGCCTGTGCGTCGAGATAGCGCGACAGCGGCTCGACGTCCGGCCACAGGTCGGGATTCGTGTAGAGGTGCATCACCGCATCGCTGTCGCAGTGCAGGTCGAGCACGATATCGGCGTCGAACGACAGCTTCTGCAACGCGAGGCGCTGCGAGTCGAGCTCGGTGCGCGGCTTCTGCTCGTCGAGCGCTTCGCGCATCGCGGCGCGCACGGCGAGGAGGTTGCGTTGCGCGTCGTTCGTGAGGTGGTGTTCGACGCGCGGCAGCACCAGCGCCGCGAGATCGTAGAAATTGCGGTTGAAGTTCTGCATCGAGCCGAGCTCGAAGCGGCCGAGGTGATCGCCGAACACGTGCTGCGACAGGCCGATCGGGTTCGGCACGGGCACGATCACGACTTCGCCGCGCAGCTTGCCGGCCGTCTCGAGCGCGGCGATCTTGCGGCGCAGCAACGTGGCGACCAGCATGCCGGGCAGTTCGTCCGCGTGCAGCGACGACTGGATGTAGACCTTCTTGCCGCCGCGCGGGCCGTAGTGGAAGCTCGTGATCTGTCGTTCGGTGCCGACGGCGGGGGAAATCAGCGGATGGGTCTGCGTTTGCATGATGAGGGGAGTGCGGCGCAGCCGCGAATGATCCGGTGTGCGTGGAAGATCGATTGTACGTTGCCTTCCTCGCCGCCATCAAACCGGCGCCAGAACATTGCGTTTTCCGTTGTGAATCATCAGGTTGGCGCGGAAAAAATAACGGTGCGTGCACCGCGCGCGCAAGCAAAACGGGCGCCTCGCGGCGCCCGTTCCGTTGCGGCGCATGGTGCGCCGCCTGGCCGTGTTACTTGCCGTAGACGTCGAAATCGAAGTACTTCTTCGCGATCTTGTCGTACGTGCCGTCCTTGCGCATGCCGGCGATCGCGCCGTCGATCTTCGACTTCAGGTCGGTGTCTTCCTTGCGCAGGCCGATGCCGGCGCCGTTGCCGAGCGTCTTCGGATCGTCGATATCCTTGCCGGCGAAGTCGAAATTCGCGCCGCGCGGCGTCTTCAGGAAGCCGATCTCGGCCTGCACCGCGTCCTGCAGCGCGCCGTCCAGACGGCCCGAGATCAGGTCGGCGTAGACCTGGTCCTGGTTCTGGTAAGGCACGACGTTCACGCCCTTCGAGGCCCAGTACGTCTTCGCGTAGGTTTCCTGGATCGTGCCCTGCTCGACGCCGACCGACTTGCCCTTCAGCGATTCAGCCGTCGGCAGCAGGCCCGTGCCCTTCTTCGTGACGAGGCGCGTCGGCGTGTTGAACAGCTTCGCCGAGAAGGCGATCTGCTCGGCACGCGCCGGCGTCATCGACATCGACGACAGCACGCCGTCGAACTTGCGGGCCTTCAGCGCCGGGATCATCCCGTCGAAGTCGTTCTCGATCCACACGCACTTTGCGTTGATGCGGCGGCAGATTTCGTTACCGAGATCGACGTCGAAACCCACAACCTTGCCGTCAGCGCCTTTCGATTCGAAAGGCGGGTAGCTCGCGTCGACGCCGAACCGCACGGTCGACCAGTCCTTTGCGTACGCGCCGCCAGCCGATACGGCGAGCAGGGCAACGGTCACAGCCGCAAGAATCTTTTTCACCAGGTGACTCCTCGTTTTGTTCGATGGGTGCGCGGTTGTGCCGCGCCGTAAGCCTTCGGTCCGCCGCGGCTTCGCGTCGGACTGTCCGTTTCGCCCACCCGATGCGGGCGCGCGACGTGCGGAAGATTATCAAGACAAAATACCGGAAGGGCGCCTAGGACAAGCCCCGATACCGGGCCCGGCGGCGGCGCGTCGCGGGTGCCGCCGTTTCAGACACAGGAACGATTCAGCCGAGCGTTTCGTTGACCGCGCGCTGCAGGCACGTGACGAATTGCGATACGGCGGGCGTGGGCAGCAGGTCGCGCCGCGCGATGATCGACAGGTCGAAGCGCGGCATGCTCTCGTCGAGTTCGGCCGTGCGGATGCCGAGCGGCGCGACCATCTCGGCCAGCGGCCGCGTGAAGCAGCCGATCACGTCGGAGCGCGCGACGAGCCCGAGCGTCACCGCGAACGACATCGGCGAGCGCAGCAAACGTTTCGGCAGCGGCAGCCCGTGCGTCTCGAACATCCCGACCATCACGCTGTGCGGAAACTGTTCGGCGCCGACGGTGACGATCCACTCGGCATCGAGCAGTTCCTCTAGACGGCGCGCATGCGCGAGCGGATGGCCCTCGCGCATTACGATCGTGAATTCGGTCGACAGCAGCGGCGATTGCGTGAAATCGCGGTCGAGCGCGGGCACATGGTGCATCGCAGCGATGTCGAGCGTGCCGTTGCGCAACTGCGCGAGCGCGTCGGGCACCGTCACTTCCTCCAGGTGCAGGCTCACGTTCGGCATCGACCGGCGGAACGCCGTGACCGCATGCGGCAGCGCGGTCAGCGCGATCGACGGCATCGTGCCGACCGCGACGCGCCCCGCCATCTCGCCCTTCACCTGCTCGACGGCCTCGACCGTGCGGCGGATGTCGCCGAGCAGCTGCTCGGCGCGCGGCAGCAGCGCCTGGCCGCACGCGGTCAGCTCGACGCCGCGCACGCTGCGCGCGAGCAGCTCCGCGTTGAGCGCCGTTTCGAGCTCGCGGATCGTATGCGTGATCGCGGGCTGCGTGACGCCGAGTTCGCGCGCGGCGGCGCGCAGGCTCTTGAGGTGCGCGGCGGAGACGAACGCCTGGAGCTGCGCGATGTTCAGGGGGTTGCGGATGCGGGTCATCGGTCGGGTCCGGTTGGCGCGGGAGGGGGCGGCGGCTTCATGCCTTATGTAGCGATCCTGATGAACGTCACGCGCCGGCGCGTGCGCGGAACGTCTGGCGATAGCGCTGCGGCGACGTGCCGACGATGCGTGCGAACCGCTCGCGAAACGCGGTGACCGAACCGAACCCGGCTTCCGTCGCGACATGCTCGATCGACAGTTCCGTCACTTCCAGCAACTGCTGGGCATGCCTGACGCGTGCGGTCTGCAGCCATTGCCGCGGCGACGTGCCGGTCTGCTCCTGGAAACGCCGCGTCAGCGTGCGCACGCTCGTCGACGCCTTGCGGGCCATCGCGTCGAGCGTGAGCGGCTTGCGCAGGTTCGCCTGGAGCCAGTCCATCAGGTCCTGCAGCCCGTCGCCGCCGGCCGGCCATTCGGGCGCGATGAACTGCGCCTGCCCGCCTTCGCGCACGCGCGGCGCGACCGCGCTGCGTGCGGCGTCGACGGCAACCGCCGCGCCGTAGTCGGCCTGGATCATGTGCAGGCACAGGTCGAGGCCGGCCGCCGCGCCGGCCGACGTCAGGATCTGCCCGTTGTCGACGAACAGCACGTTGGGATCGACGTCGACGTCCGGATAGCGGCGCGCGAGTTCGGCGGCCGCGAGCCAGTGCGTCGTCGCGCGCAGTCCGTCGAGCAACCCGGCTTCCGCGAGCACGAACGCGCCGCTGCAGATCGACGCGATCCGGCAGCCGCGCGCGGCCGCCGCGCATAACGCCGCGAGCACGCGGCGCGACGTCGGGGCGAGTGGCACGGACGTGCCGGGGACCATGATCGTATCGGCATCGGCCAGTGCGTCGAGACGAAACGGCGGGCGCAGCTCGAACAAGTCGCCGGCGACGCGCGGCTGCTCGCTGCACACGCGCACGCGGTAGGCAGGTGCGCCGTCGGGCAAGCACACGCGCGCGAACGTGTCGCATGCGACGCCCAGGTCGAACGGCACGACATCGGGCAAAGCGAGAACGGCGACCGTGTGCATGACATCCGAGGCCGTGGCCAGAATCCGTTGAAAGATGTCATTCTAGCCAATGGCTCGAACCCGCACCACACCCGACAATCGCGTTGGATCAACCTGGAGCCTGACGATGCAACAAGACGATCGCAACGCGTTGCGGAACCTGCAGTACCTGTCGCTGCTCGAGGCGGCCACGCTCGTCGTGCTCGTGTGCGTCGCCGTGCCGCTCAAGCATCTGGCCGGCTATCCGGCCGCGGTATCGATCATGGGCCCGGTGCACGGGATCGCGTTCGCGATGTACGTGTGGGCGGTCGTCGGCACCGCGTCGAGCGGGCTGTGGAGCCGGGGCGAGATCGCACGGCTCGTGCTGTCGGCCGTCGTGCCGTTCGCGGGGCTGGCGAGTGCGGGATGGATTGCGCGCAAGCGGCACGCACGATGATCTACCTGGTACTGAAGGCCGTGCACGTGGCGGCCGTCGTCACGTTCGTCGGCGGGCTGCTGATGTTGTCCGTCGGTATCGGGATCGCGAACCTCGCCGTGCATCGCGCGGTGCGGCGCTGGGATCGCACGGTGACGGCGCCCGCGCTTGCGCTCGTGTGGATCACGGGGATCGCGATCGCGCTGAACGGTCACTGGTTCGGCGCCGCGTGGCTGTCGGTGAAGCTGGTGGTGGTCGTCGCGCTGTCGGCACTGCACGGGATGCTGGCCGGCACGCTGCGGCGCATGGAGCGCGACGATCTCGTCGTCGTGCCGGCGCCGTGGCTCGGGCATGCAGCGGGCGCGGTCGTGGCCGCGACCGCGATCGTCGTCGGGCTGGTCGTGATCAAGCCGTTCTGATATTGGCGTGAACAGGCCCTAGGCCAGCGCCAGCTCGACCGCCGCCAGCGTCCGGCGCCGGATCCAGCCGCTCCCGAGCCGAATCGCGAGCCAGTAAGGCATGAACAGCCAGCGCGCCCGCGCACTCGGGCAATGAACGAAGGTTTCGGTGCGCAGCACGTGCGCACCCGATGCGAGCCCGACGACCTCGAAGCGAAGCACCAGCTTTGCATCGAGCGGGTCGTCGTGGCGCGTGAAGGCCGCTGCGTCGGCGATAGCGCGCACGTCGAGCGTCGGGCGCCAGAAGCGTCCGATGAGGCCGAGCGACAGCGACGTATCGTCGCGCTGGAGCGGTGTGAACGTGTGGAGGCCAAAGCGCGCCCGCTCGTCGCGGGCCGGCCGGTGGCGGAGCGTGCCGACGAGCGTCGTCGGGAGTTCGCGCACCGTGAGCAGCGCGTTGACGACCGGATCGGTGCGCATGTCGAGCGACGCGACGATATCGATGATGCGCGCGGGCGGTGCACCGATCGGCTGCGATTCATGCACTTCGTGAAACCCGAACGACGGAATGAACGGCGGCTTGCGCGCCGAGGTGCGGGTGGTCGATTCGGAGACGATGCCGAGCGCGTTCATCGCGGCTCCTGAAGGGGCAATGCGCGATCGTAGCACCGGGAGCGGATTGGCGTCACGGCGTTTCCGCGCGGGGCGCCGTCCCGATAAAAAAAGGTTCATCGCGGGAAACCGTGGAAGCTTTCGGTGCAGTTGGTAACCTGACGCCAATGGGAATAGGCGTTGGAGGCCAAATTGCTGGATCGCAAAGCACTACAGGCGCTGGGCTGCTGGACGGGCTACCGGATTGAGCGAG
>NZ_QTQI01000008.1 GCF_003853705.1 Burkholderia sp. Bp8992
TCGGGCACCTCCGGTACGTCGGGCACTTCCGGTACGTCGGGTACCTCCGGTACGTCGGGCACCTCCGGTACGTCGGGCACCTCCGGTACGTCGGGTACCTCCGGTACTTCGGGCACCTCCGGTACTTCGGGCACCTCCGGTACTTCGGGCACCTCCGGTACTTCGGGCACTTCCGGTACTTCGGGCACCTCCGGTACCTCGGGCACTTCCGGCACGTCGGGCACTTCCGGCACTTCCGGCACTTCGGGCACTTCCGGCGCCGGCGTCACCCCCCTCGGCAATGTCCTCCAGAATTCCGGCAACCTCGTGACGGCGCTCGGCACGACGGTCGCGAACGGCGGCGCTCAGATCGGCGGCGTGCAGATCCCCGGCACGAACCCGGCGACGGCCACCAGCGTCGGCAACGCCGTCACGAGCCTCGGCAATGGCGTGCAGGCGCTCGGCAACGGCGTCGCGGCCGGCCTCGGCTCGATCGGCGTGTCGCCGAACCCGCTCGGCCCGACGATCACATCGACCACCGGCCTGCTGACCGGCGCCGGCGGCGCGGTCAACAGTCTCGGCAATGCGGTGACGAGCCTCGGCACCGGTCCGCTGTCGCCGCTCGCGCCCGCGACGACCCTGGTCGGCAGTCTCGTCAACACGGTCGGCACCGCGGTCAACTCGACCGCATCGGCGCTGAACACGGCGCTCAACAGCGCGCCGGTGCAGCAACTCGAGACGCAGCTCGGCAGCGTGATCAACCCGATCACGAACACGCTGACCGGCGGCGTCACGACACCCGGCGTCACCCAGACCCTCGGCAACACGACCTTGCTCGGCGCCCCGCTCAGCGGCCTGCTGGGCACGCTCGGCAGCGGCCTCGGCCTCGCCGGCTCGCAGGTCGGCAGCGCAACCGGCAACCCGGTCGGCACGAGCGCCGGCAACAGCGTGTCCCAACTCGGCAACACGGTTGGATCGGCCGGCGGCCTGCTGTCCAGCGGCAGCTCCAGCAGCGGCAGCAACCCGCTCGCGCCGGTCACCGGCCTGCTCGGCACGCTGACGGGCGGGCTCGGCGGCGGCAGCTCGAGCGGTTCGGGCGGTACCAGCGGCACGAGCGGCACCAGCAGCGGCGGCCCGCTCGCACCGATCACCGGCCTGCTCGGGACGGTGACGGGCGCGCTCGGCGGTCTCGGTTCGGGCGGCACGAGCGGCACCGGCGGGACGAGCGGCACCGGCGGCACCAGCGGTACCGGTGGCGCGGGCGTCGGCGGCCTGCTGGCGCCGGTCACGAACCTCGTCAACTCGCTGACCCCGCTCGGCGCCAGCCTCACGGGTACGGTCACGACGCCGGGCGGCAACGTGTCGGGCACCCTCGGCGGCCTGCTGTCGAGCGGCCCGGTCGGCACGCTGACGGGTGCGCTGACGACGCCGGCCGGCTCGGCCGGTGCCACCGGCACGGTCAGCCCCGGCGGCGCGGCCGGCACGGCAACGACGCCGGCCGGCAGCGGCACCGTGGCAGCCGGCCTGACCGGCAGCTCGAACGGTGGCGCCGCGGGCAGTGCCGGCAACCTGCTGTCGCCGGTGACCAACCTGCTCGGCGGCCTGCTGGGCGCCGCCCCCAAGAAGTAAGCGTCGACGCATCACGTATCAGAACGACAGGCCAATGGCCGGGCGCGCATCCATACAAAGCCCGGCCGACGGCCGGCGTCACCCGCCAAGCGGGGGCGCCGGCCCTCATCCGTACGAGGATCCGATCATGAACTCCACGCTCGACGGCGTCGTCGCTGCCCAGGACCGCCCACCGCGTTCCGCCACGCCCTTGCGTGCCGGCCTGCTCGGCATCGCCGCCGGACTCTTCGCGCTGTGGATCACGCGCGACCAGCCGACGCTCGACGCCGCCACGCGTGCGGTCATCGCCAGCCTCGCGATCATCGGCACGATCGCGCTGCACGAACTCTTCATCTCGCGCGTCTACCTGCGCCCGAGCGCGGGGCTGTCGCGGCAGGCCGTCCGGCCGCTCGGCATCGCGCGCGTCGCGACGCGGCTCGGCGCGCTGACGTCGATCTACGCGGGCATCGGCATCCTCTACTGGCTGCTGCCCGAATACCACGGCACGTTCTACCTGCCGTTCTGGTCGCTGCTGCGCTCGCTCGCGCCGTACGTGATCGTCGCCGCGCCGTTCTACTTCGCGTGGATGGACCGCCACCAGCGCGAAACCGACGACGCGTACCTGCTGTGGGGCCGCTTCCTGTTCCGCCGCGAGCGGCCCGCGAGCTGGAAGCCGGTGCGCGAGATGCTCGCCGGCTGGGGCGTGAAGGCGTTCTTCCTGCCGCTGATGACTGTCTACCTGTCGAAGGACGCCGATCACCTGAGCGCATCGCTCGCGAACGCGATGCACGCGCCGACGACGATCGCGACCTTCGTGTTCATGTACGACCTGTCGTTCACGATGGACCTGATGTTCGGCACCGTCGGCTACCTGTGCACGTTCCGCATCCTCGACAGCCACGTGCGCACCGTCGAGCCGACGACGCTCGGCTGGGTAGCCGCGCTGATCTGCTACCAGCCGTTCTGGTCGCTGATCTCGAACAACTACATCCGCTACGAAGGCTCGGTGTTCTGGGACAACTGGCTGCTGTCGGCGCCGACGCTGCGCGTGATCTGGGGCGCGGCGATCATCCTGCTGCTGCTGACCTACGCGCTGTGCACGATCTCGTTCGGGCTGCGGTTCTCGAACCTCACCAACCGCGGGATCATCACGTCGGGCCCGTACCGCTTCACCAAGCATCCGGCGTACATCACGAAGAACCTGTCGTACTGGATGGTGTCGGTGCCGTTCGTCGAACCGCTCGGCTGGCAGGTCGGGCTCATGCACTGCGCCGGGCTCGTCGCGGTCAACCTGATCTACTACACGCGCGCGAAGACGGAAGAGCGTCACCTGATGCGCGATCCGGACTATCGCGCGTATGCGGAATGGATCGCGCAGCACGGGTTGTTCGCGCGGATCCGGCAGGCGTTCGGGGGGCGGCAGGCGGCGTGACGTCTGCGGTTGCGGCCAGTGCCGGGGCGGCGGTGCACGCCGTTCCGGTCGTCGCACGGGTAGCGGCCTCGCGCTGACGCCGAGCGCGCCGCGTACGCTTTCCATCGCGTGACGGCGCGTGTCACCCCGCATCGCCGAACACGTCGACGCACGGCCCCTTGCGGCCAATTGTCGCGAAACGACGCGATTCCCCGCTTTTCGTCGTTTTTCTCCACCGATCCGATTGCCCGCCCGCGAAGCGTCGCGTATGGTGCTGGCCGTCCGTGCACGATCCGTCGCCCGGACTCCGACCGTCGTCCCGCGCGACGGCCGTGCGGGCCGTGCCCGCCGCTCACCGTCTCCGCGATGCCGCCCGCCGGCGCCGCGCATTCAAGAGGAAAGAGGCGTGATCCACAAAGTCCTGATCCTGTTCGCACTCTGCATCGCGGGCCTCGCCGCGATCGCCGCCGGTTTCCAGCACATCCCCAGCTGATTCGCGGCCCCGGCTCGCTTCGCCGAGCCCGGGGGCCGCAGCCATTCCTATTCCCTATTGCGATGAACCTCTTTCCCGAACCGCCCGGGACGGGCGGCCTTTGCCATGCGTATCGACGTACAGCATTCCCAACACGACATCGACGACGAACTCGACACACTTCATGAGCGCCTCCACCAGCCAGGCCATCGCCTGCACGGCCTGCCGGCCGTCGCGCTCGGCCGCTCGGGCCTGGTCGTCCGCCACCGCGAAGCGGACGGCGAATACTTCCTGTACGTCGAGGATCCGGCCGCGCGCCAGCTCGCTGGCTACACGGTGTTCAACCGCCTGCCCGAAATCCCCCGCCGCGCCGATCGCTACCTGCGCGCGCCGCATACGCGGCTGCGCGGCTCGGCGCAACGCAAGGGCCTCGCGACGACGCTGTACCGCTGGGGGCTCGACGCGGGCCTGTGCCTGATCAGCGGCGCGCGCCAGTCGGTCGGCGCCGCGCAGCTGTGGACGGCGCTCGCGCACGAATACCGGCACGGCTTCGTCGATGTCGAGGGCCGCGCGCTGCGCTATCTCGGCGATACCGTTGCCGAGGACGTGCATGGCGCACTGCATACACGGCGGCTGTTGCTCGGCCATGGATGGACGATGACGGAATTCGCGCGGGCGGCCGGAATGAGCGACGCGGAACCGGTGCGACGTGATCCCGCGGCGATTTTCAACGCGGCACCGCAGGCTGCAAGCATCGGCGGCACACGCCATGCTCCCCGGACGCCGATGCGATAATCCGTCCGGACCGCGCGACGCGGCTACGCACTGCGCGCCAACCGACACACCCATCGATGACCACCGATCCCCGAACCGACACCGAGCGCCGCATCGACATCGTCGCGCTGTGCGGCAGCCTCCGCGCGCAGTCGTACAACGCCGCGCTGCTCGACGCGGCCGCGCTCGTTGCGCCACGCGGCATGCATGTCACGCGCTTCGATCGCCTCGGTGAATTCCCGTTGTTCAATCCCGATACCGAGACGCCGTCGCCCGCCGCCGTGCGCGACCTGATCGACCGCCTGAACGCAGCCGACGGCGTGCTGATCGCGAGCCCGGAATACGCGCACGGCGTGACGGGCGTGATGAAGAATGCGCTGGACTGGGTCGTGGGATGCGAGGCCGTCGTGTACAAACCGGTCGCGGTACTGAATGCGTCGCCGCGGGCGACCCATGCGGACGCGGCGCTGCGGGAAACGTTGTCGGTCATGTCGGCGTGCATCGTCGAACCCGCATCGATCGCGCTGCCGATTCTCGGGAGCCAGCTCGACGCGGCGGGCATCGCCGCGCATCCGCCGTTCGCGTCGGCGCTGGTCGATGCGTTGCACGCGCTGCGCGCGGCGATCGACGAGCCGGCATCGGGCCGGTAGGCAACCCGCACACGCGAGCGCGTGCGGCGCGGCGCGGCGCGGCGTTATCGCGCCTTGGCGCGCGTCGTCTTTCTCGCCGGTTTGGCCGCCTTCGCGCGCGGCGCTTCCTTCTCGGGCTGCGCGCCGCCGCCGGCGAGATCCTCGAGCCACGCGAGCGCATCGACGTACGACAGGAACTGCTGAAGATATTCCGGCGACAACTCGCGCATCGTCGCGAGCGAGCGGTGCACCAGGCTGTTCGAATTGAGCGGCCCCGCGTTGCGCGGCACCTGGTCGAGCGACTGCCGGTACTGCTGTTCCGTACGGACCTTCGACCACAGCGTGCGGAAGTAGTCGACCAGTTCGGGATCGAGCCCGCGCCGGTCGGCCTGCGCGTCGCGCGCGAGCCGGTCGACGAGCGCCGAGAGCGCGCCGCGCCGCGGCGCAACCGGTGCCCCATCATCCGTGGCGCGCGCGTCCTCCGCCCGCGCGACGACTGCCGCGTAGCCTTCGATCAGCGTCGCCAGCCGCGCGTCGAGCAACGCACGCGCGGCGCCGTCGAGCGCGGCCGCGCGTCGTTCGAGCGCGTCGATCCGGTGAAAGCGCACGGGTTCGAGCCGGTCGGCACCCTGCTCGCGCCACGCGTCGAGCGTCGCGCGCACGTGCGTCGCGTCGTCCGTCACTTCGCCTTCCCTCCGTTCGATGCCGACTTGCGCGGCACCGGCGCGATCTCCACCCGGCGGTTCTTCGCGCGGCCTTCATCGTCCGCATTCGAGCTGACCGGCTGCTCGGAGCCGAACGCGGCCGCGAACACCGACGACGCCGGCACGCCTGCGTCGATCAACGCGCGCGTGACCGTCAACGCGCGCTTGGCCGACAGTTCCCAGTTGTCCGCGAACAGGCGGTTGCCGGCATGCACCTGCTGGTCGTCGGCGAAGCCGCTGACCATCAGGATCTCGTCGCGCGTCTTCAGGTACGTGGCGAGCGGCACGGCCAGCGTCTTCAGCAGGTCGCGGCCCGCGGGCTGCAACTGGTCGGAGTTCAATGCGAACAGCACGTTGCCGCTGATGCCGATGCGCCCGTTCACGAGCGTCACGCGGCCGGCCGCGAGCGGCCCCGCGAGCGCCTGTTCGAGCGACTTGCGCTGCTGCGCCTCGAGCTGGCGCGCCCGCACGGCTTCCTCGAGCTTCGACGTGAGCTGCAGCTGCATGCCGATCACGCCGACGAGGACCAGCACGAACGCACCGAGCAACACCGACATCAGGTCGGCGAACGCGGGCCATACCGGCGCCGATTGCGCGCCGCCGTCGATTTCGTCGTGCATGCGTTACGCTCCGACGGGCGCGCGCCGGCCGGCGAGCTGCTGCATGTCTTCGACGATCTGCTTCTGCGACATCACGCTCAGGTCGATCACCTCGCGCGCCTGCGCGACGTAGTACTCGAGCTGCTCGTCGCTGCGCGCGAGCGATTTCTCGAGCGCGGCCTCGATGCGCTGCAGATGGGTCAGCAGCTTGTCGTTCGATTCGCCGAATACCTGCACGGCCGCCCCGAACGCATCGCCGAGGCTCGCCACCTCGACGGCGCCGGCCGTGACCTGCGCGGCCACCGAGTCGAGCTTGCGCGTTTCGGCATCGACGGTGTCGTTGAAGCGCGCGCCGACGCGGTCGAGCAGGTCGGCCGACGTGCTGACGAGCGCGTCGATCGCGGCACGCTGTTCGGTCGACGCGTGATTGACCGCGCCGAGCAGCGTTTCGAGCGTCGCGAGCAGGCGGCTGCGCTCCTCGAGCGTCGCGGTGTCGCGCACCATGCTGTCGGACAGGCGCTGGCGCAGTTCGGCGACGACGTCGGCCGCGGCCTTCGGCGCCTCCGACGCGGCCTGCACGAGGCGCGCGATTTCGTTGATCGTGTCGCTTGCGTGCACCTGCGCCTGCGCCGTGATGTCGTTCGCGGTGCGGGTCAGCGTGTCGCAGATGTCCTGCTGGCGCATCGCGGCTTGCGCGCTCGTCTGCGCCCACTCGTCGCGCAACGCGGCCGCCATCGCAGCGAGCGAATCGTTCCAGGCGGAGAGGCGCGCTTCGTCGCGTGCGGCGAGTTGCGATTGCAGGCCCGTGTGCGAATCGCGGATCGTCGTCAGCAGGTCGTTCGAACGTTGTTCGAACGCCGCAGCCTGTGCGGTGAGATCGCGCGTCGTTTGTGCGAGGGCATCGCAGATTTCCTGCTGACGGCCCGCGCTGTGCACGCCTGCGCGCTGCCATTCGTCACCGAGCTTCGCGGCCATCGCGGCCAGTGAATCGTTCCAGGCCGAAAGGCGTGCTTCGTCGCGTGCGGCAAGTTGCGATTGCAGGCCCGTATGCGAGTCGCGAATCGTCGACAGCAGCTCGTTCGAATGTTGTTCGAACGTCGCAGCCTGTGCGGTCAAATCGCGCGTCGTTTGTGCGAGTGCGTCGCAGATTTCCTGCTGACGGCCGGCGCTGTGCACGCCTGCGCGTTGCCATTCGTCGCCGAGCTTCGCCGCCATTGCAGCCAGTGAATCGTTCCAGGCCGACAGGCGTGCTTCGTCGCGTGCGGCAAGTTGCGATTGCAGGCCCGTATGCGAATCGCGAATCGTCGACAGCAGTTCGTTCGAACGTTGTTCGAACGTCGAAGCCTGTGCGGTGAGATCGCGCGTCGTTTGTGCGAGCGCGTCGCAGATTTCCTGCTGACGGCCGGCGCTATGCACGCCTGCGCGTTGCCATTCGTCGCCGAGCTTCGCGGCCATTGCGGCCAGCGAATCGTTCCAGGCCGACAGGCGTGCTTCGTCGCGTGCGGCCAGTTGAGATTGCAGGCCCGTGTGCGAATCGCGAATCGTCGACAGCAGGTCGTTCGAGCGTTGTTCGAACGTCGAAGCCTGCACGGCGAGATCGCGCGTCGTTTGCACGAGCGCGTCGCAGATTGCCTGCTGACGGCCCGCACTATGCTCACCCGCACGCTGCCATTCGTCGCCGAGCTTCGCGGCCATCGCGGACAACGAGTCGTTCCACGCCGCGAGACGCTGTTCGTCGCGCGCGGCCAGTTCGGTCTGCAGCCCCGCGTGCGACTCGCGCATCGCGGCGAGCGTCGCGCCCGAATGTCGTTCGAACGTCGCGGCGGCTTCGCCCAGCGCACGTGCGTGCTGGCTCGCGAGCGTCTCGCCGACCTGTTCCTGCCGCGACAGCGCATCGCGCCACGCATCCGACAAGCGGCCTTCGGTCGATTCGAGGCGCGTCGCGACGCCGTCGAGCAGATCGGTCGAACGCTGCGCGAAGGTGTCGGTGAACTGGCCGAGCGTCGTCCGCAGCTGCTGCGCGACGGCGGCGCCCGCCTGACGTTGTTCGTCGATCGCGCGGCTCCAGACGGCCGTCACGTTGCCGGTGGTCTTCTCGAAGCCTTCCGTCAGCCCGTCGAGCTGACGCTGCACGGCGCCCGTCACGGTGTCGCGCAGCGCGGCCATCTCCTGCGCGAGCCCCGTCATCGTCGCGGCGACGACCGGCTGCAGCGCGGCACCGGCCACGCGCGCGCTTTCGGCGGCGCTTTCCTTCAGCGCGTCGCCGACGTTCGACGCGAGGCCCGCATAGGCGCGCTCGGTCCGGTCGAAAAACGCCTGCTGGCTTTCGAGCTGGCGATCGTGCAAGGCGACGCTGCGGGCCTCGAGCGTCGTCATCATCGTCTGCAGCCGGTCGACCAGCGCCGGCATCACGTCGGCCTGGCGCTGCAGCAGCCGGAACGATTCGTCGCGCTGGTGCGCGGACGAATGCACGCGCAGCGTCGTCGCGATCTTCGCGTCGAGCTGCTGGGCCGCATCGATCCGCTCGCGGCGCACGAGCGCGGACAGCAACCCGAGCATCGCGGACGTCGCGACGCCGGCAATCGACGTGCCGAACGCGAATCCGAGGCCCTTCACCGGCGCGATCAGCGATGCGCGGATCGCGTCGAGATCGGTCGCGCTTTCGAGCGCGGCGCCCGTGCCCTTCAGCGTGACGACCATCCCGAGCAGCGTGCCGAGCATGCCGAGCAGCACGAGCAGGCCGACGAGGTACGGCGTGAGCGCCGGGCCCGGCAGCGCGACGCGCGCGCCTTCGACCCGTGCGCGCACGGCGCCGCGCAGGCCCGGGTGCAGCGTGTCGAGCCACGTGTCGAGCTTCGCGGGCGGTTCGGTCAGGCCGGCCACCGCGCGCGACAGCGTGGCGGTCGCCTGGCGGTAGCGCAGCAGCTCCCAGGCGCCGGCGACGTAGCACGCGCCGATCAGCAGCGTGACGGCCGACCCCAGCGGGTTCGACGCGACATAGCCGACACCGATCCAGCCCACTGCGAGCAGACCGGCGACGAAGACAACGAGATCAAGGCGAATTCTGGACATAGCGTGTTGATTAGCAGGTGCGAAGGGCCGCGAGCAGCCCGTCTACCGTTTGAAACCGGACTTCGAGTTCGGCGAGCAGGATGCTTTGCATCTCGTCGCGAAACGTATCGAGCCATGTGCCGGGCACGATCGCCGCGACGGCCGGGGTGTCGGCCGCCGCGCGGTCATCGGCGGGATCGTTGGCAGCAGCGGATTCGGCATCGGCCAGCGCCTGCCGTTCCGCGTCGCGCAACCGCCCGAAACGCGTGCCGAGCAGCGCGGGCACGGCCGACAGCAGGCTGCGCTCGCGCGCGCCGAGCACGCGCTCCATGATCGTGTCGAGCGTCGCGAGCCGCGCCATCCCGGACGAGCGCGCGGCGAGCGCGACCCGCAGGCGGCCGCGCAACTGGCCGATCGCCGTCTCCATATCCTGTTGCAGCGTCAGGTAACGCTGGCGGAAGTCCGCGAAATCGGCCGTATCGGCGGCCGGCGGCGGCAGTTCGCCGGGCCGGCGCCGCGCGCGCGGCCGGTTGGTGGCCGTGATCGCCTGCGCGAGGTCGTGGCGCACGCGCGCGCAGTCGCGTTCCGCATCGTAGCCGCGCACGCCGGCCGCGACGCCCGGCGGGCTCGCGCTCAGCGCGGACGACAACGTGATCGCGTCGGTCCAGCCGAGCCACTGGCTCAGCCGGTCGGACAGCGTCTGCCGGGATTCCGCGACGTCGGCATCGGCCAGGCGCGCGAGCAGCCGGACGAGCGTCGGACCGCTCAGCGCCGGGCGCGGAGGTGCTTGCACCATGCTGCAAACCGTCAAAAAAGGCAGCAGTTTACACGTCGCCGGGAGGTCGGCCGCCAGAATCGGGGAGGCGGCGCCGGCCGGCGCGTCGTGCGACACACGCGAACGCCCGTCGCGCAAGGCTCGGCGGGCGGTGGCGGGTAGTCGGGAGGAGCGTCGGCGGCGGCCCGGTGAGCGGCCGCGTCATGAGGAACGGCACGCGTTTGCGAAACGCCGATGCAGGCGCAGGCGGCCCGGCCGGTTCGCGCCGGCGGTCAGCCTGGGGAATGGCTGGCCGCCGCGAGATGCGGATCGGGGCTGAAAGGTCAGATCCCCGCTTTCGGCGCGTTCAGGATCAGCCGCAGCCCGAGCAGCGTGATCGCGCCGGCCGCGATGCGGTCGACCCACTTCTTCGCACGCAGGTAGAGCTCGCGCGGCCGGCGCGTCGAGAAGCACAGCGCGACGACCGTGTACCAGCCGAATTCGACGGTGAACACGAGCGGCGGCAGCACGAGGTAGCACCACAGCGGCGGATGCTGCGGGAGCAGCGCCGCGAAGATGCTGCCGTACCAGATCGCCGTCTTCGGGTTGCTGAGCTGGGTCGTAAGGCCCGTCAGGAACGACTTGCGCGCGCTGCCGCCGGCCATCGCCTGCGGGTCGTCCATCGCGATCGGCCGGTCGGCGCCGCGCCAGATCTTCGACGCTATGTAGATCAGGTACGCGCCGCCCGCGACCTTGAGGCCCACGTAAAGCCATTCGACGGCCTGCAGCAGCGTGTAGAGCCCGGCTAGCGCGACGCCGCCGAACACGATGCCGCCGATGCCCATGCCGAGCGCGGTGGCGAGCCCGTCGCGGCGCGACAGCCCGATCGAATTGCGCGCCACCAGCACGAAGCTCGGGCCCGGAATCATCGCGCCGAGAAACAGCGCAGCCAGGATGGCGAGTACGGCAGCCGATGCAGTCATCGAAGTCCCCTTGGTCAGCGACGCCGATTCGCCGGCGCCGGCGTGTCGTTTCCGACGGTTGAAGCGCTGATTCTGGCACGCTTCGCGCGTGGCCGAAAGCGGCCGCACGCTGCTATGCTGGCCCTCTTTCTCGTCCTCACCGCCATGATCGAGATCCGCGCCGGCCGTCGCGTTCAATCCGCTGCCGGGCACCGAATTTCTCGGGCGCGACATGTAACCCTTTCCTCCTTTCGACCGGACCTCCCGCCATGCGCGTTCTCCGCCTCGCTACCCTGCTGCTCCCGCTGCTCGCGGCACTGCCTGCCGCCGCCCGCGCCGCCGACCTGCCGAAGTCGATCGCCGCGCAACTGCCGCCCGGCTACCAGCCGCTGCTCGCGCAAGCCGGGCCGGATCTCGACAACGGGCGCCACAGCTTTCTCGTCGTCGTGCATCGCGCGGTCGATACGCGCGAACAGCCGTCGCCGCGCCCGCTGCTGATCTACGAGGAGCAAGCCGACCGCACCTACCGGCTCGCCGCACGCAACGACCAGGTCGTGCTGCGCGCGAACGAAGGCGGCCAGTGCGATCCGTTCGATCCCGAGGATGCCGCCGACAACGGCTTCTCGGTGAAGGGCCGCTATTTCACCGTGCAGAACTTCGTCGCTTGCGGGCAGCACTGGACCGACTACATCACGTTCCGCTACGACCCACGCACGGCTGGCTGTTCTCGAACCAGATCGTCACCGAATCGTTCCCGCTCGACGACCAGCCCGACCACGTCACCGTCACGCGCGCCGACGCGCACCGGCCGGTGACGTTCGGGCAGTGGAAGCGCAAGGACTAGCCGTCGCGCCCGGCACGCGCCGGCGTTTCAATGCGACGGCCATCGCCCGCCCAGCGCTCGCGACACCGCGCCAACGGGTCTACCATAGTCGCTCGTCGCCGCTCGGCGACCGCCGGCCGGCACGAGGCTTGCGCCTGCCCCTTTCCTCGTTGCCCCGCACAGGAGGACGTCATGACGCAACACTTCGACGCGATCGTCATCGGCACCGGCCAGGCCGGGCCGCCGCTCGCCGCGCGGCTGTCGGCCGCCGGCATGAAAGTCGCGATCATCGAACGCGGCCGCTTCGGCGGCACCTGCGTGAACACCGGCTGCATCCCCACCAAGACGCTGGTCGCGAGCGCGTACGCCGCGCAGCTCGCGCGGCGCGCCGGCGAATACGGCGTGTCGGTCGGCGGCCCCGTCACCGTCGACATGAAAGCCGTGAAGGCGCGCAAGGACCAGATTTCCGGCCGTTCGAACCACGGCGTCGAGCAATGGGTGCGCGGCCTCGCGAACACCACGGTGTTTCAGGGTCACGCCCGATTCGAGCGCGCCGACGCCGTGCGCGTGGGCGACGAGCTGCTCGAAGCCGGACGCATCTTCGTCAACGTCGGCGGCCGCGCGCAGGTGCCCGCGATGTCGGACCTCGATTCGGTGCCGTACCTGACCAATTCGACGATGATGGACGTCGACTTCCTGCCCGAGCATCTGGTGATCGTCGGCGGCAGCTATGTCGGGCTCGAATTCGGCCAGATGTATCGCCGCTTCGGATCGAAGGTCACGATCGTCGAGAAGGGCCCGCGCCTGATCCGCCGCGAGGACGAAGACGTGTCGCAGGCCGTGCGCGAGATTCTCGAGAACGAAGGCATCGACGTGCAGCTCGACGCGAACTGCCTGAGCGCGCGGCGCGACGGCAACGGCATCGTGGTCGGCCTCGATTGCCCGGGCGGCGGCCGCGAGGTCGCGGGCTCGCACCTGCTGCTCGCGGTCGGGCGTGTGCCGAATACCGACGATCTGGGGCTCGACCGCGCGGGCGTCGACACCGACGCGCGCGGCTACATCACCGTCGACGAGCAGTTGCGCACGAACGTGCCGGGCATCTGGGCGCTCGGCGACTGCAACGGGCGCGGCGCGTTCACGCACACCGCGTACAACGACTTCGAGATCGTCGCGGCCAACCTGCTCGACGACGATCCGCGCAAGGTGTCCGACCGCATCACGGCCTATGCGATGTATATCGATCCGCCGCTCGGCCGCGTCGGCATGACGCTCGCGGAAGCGAAGCAGACGGGCCGCCGGCTGCTGCTCGGCACGCGCCCGATGACGCGCGTCGGCCGTGCGGTCGAGAAAGGCGAGAGCCAGGGCTTCATGAAAGTGATCGTCGACGCGGACAGCCATGCGATCCTCGGCGCGTCGATCCTCGGCGTGACCGGCGACGAGGTCGTGCACGGGATGCTCGACGTGATGGCCGCCGGCGCGCCGTACACGACGATCAGCCGCGCGATGCATATCCACCCGACCGTGTCGGAACTCGTGCCGACGCTGCTGCAGGACCTGCATCCGGTCGAATGACGCGCGGCGGGCGGCCATGCGTCGCCGCCGCGCGGGGGCGGGCCGTGTGCAACGATGGCCGCTCAGCTTTCGAAATACTGCGGCCGGTCGATATCGGCCAGCAGCCGCGGCTGCGTCGGCGTCCAGTCGAGCAACGCCCGCGTGCGTTCGCTGGTGGCCGGCGCATCCATGCCGGCAAACATCGCGAACCAGCCGAAGTGCTCACCGGCCTCCGCCGGCGACTTCGCGACGACCGGCACGTTCAGCCGCCGGCCGATCACTTCCGCGATCTCGCGAAACGGCACACCGGTATCGTCGACCGCGTGATAGCGCGCACCGGCCGCACCGCGTTCGATCGCGAGCCGGTACACGCGCGCCGCATCGAGCCGGTGCACGGCCGGCCAACAGTTGTCGCCGTCGCCGATAAAGGCCGACGCGCCCTTCTCCCGCGCGAATGCAATCAGCCGCGGCACGAAGGCGTGATCGCCGTCCCCGTGCACGGACGGCGGCAGGCGCACGACCGACGCATGCACGCCGCGCGCCTCCAGCGCGACCGCGGTCGCTTCGGACGCACGCGGATAGGTCGACGACACCGGCACGTGCGGATCGTCCTCGGTCGCCGCGCGGCCGGGCGCGACGAGCGCGAGCCCCGACGTGACGACCAGCGGCCGCGCCGAGCCCGCGAGCGCCGTGCCGATCGTCTCGATCGCGCGGCGATCGAGTTCGCAGTTCTGCGCGAAGCGCGAGAAGTCGTGATTGAATCCCGTGTGGATCACCGCGTCGGCGCGTTCGGCACCGCGCGTCAGGCTGTCGAGATCCTCCAGCGACCCGCGATGCACGTCGGCGCCCGCGGCCGCCACCGATGCGGCGGCCGCATCGGACCGCGCAAGGCCGAGCACCGAGTGCCCGGCGGCCACGAGTTCGGCGACGACGGCCGAGCCGACGAATCCCGACGCTCCAGTAACAAAGACACGCATGTTCAGCACCTCCGGATGGAATGGAGGCTTACTATCTGTCGAGCGCCGCACGCGGTGAAGTCGTGACGGTTTACCGGTAAACGAACTAACAGGATATGGCTGACGCCCCCGACAACCAGCTCGGCGCGTACCTGCGGGACCGCCGCGAGAAACTCGACCCGGCCGCGCTCGGGCTGCCGGCCACGCGCCGCCGCACGCCGGGCCTGCGGCGCGAGGAAGTCGCGCAGCGCGCGCATGTGAGCGCGGCGTGGTACACGTGGCTCGAACAGGGGCGCGGCGGCGCGCCGTCGGCCGACGTGCTCGACCGGCTCGCCCGCGCGCTGATGCTGAACGACGCCGAACGCGAGCACCTGTTCCTGATCGGCGTCGGCCATCCGCCCGGCGCGCGCTATCACGCACCGGCCAGCGTGACGCCGCGCCTGCAGCACGTGCTCGATTCGCTCGACGCGAGCCCCGCGATCGTGCGCTCCGCGACGTGGGACGTCGTCGCCTGGAACGATGCGGCGGCCGCGACGCTGACCGACTATGCGACGCTGCCGCCGGCCGCGCGCAACATCCTGCGACTGATCTTCGTCGACGCGGCCGTGCGCTACGCGCAGCCGAACTGGGAACGCGTCGCGCGCTTCGCGGTGGGCGCGTTTCGCGCGGACGTCGCACGCAGCGGCGCGACGCAGGCAGTACAGGCGTTCGTCGACGAGATGCGCGCGACGAGCGCCGAATTCGACGCGATGTGGCGCGACCACGATATTCGTTCGCATGACGAAGGCACGAAGGAAATCCGCCATCCGCAGGCCGGCCGGATCGCACTCGAATATTCGGCCTTCGCGGTGACCGGCCGCCCCGACCTGAGCCTCGTGATCTTCACGCCGGCGACGCCGGCCGACCGCGCCCGCATCCGGGCGCTCGTCGCGGCCCGCGAACAGGCCGGCGCACTGCAGACACGGGATGCATGAGCACGCGGCGGGCCGTGCCGCCCGCCCCCGTGAGCCCCATCGGCCCCACGAAGGGACATTGCGCATCGACACGCGACGTCCCTGCGCGAATCGCCCCGGATGCCGTTCGACAAGCGATCACAGGAACGGCGCAATGTTCCCGATCGCACGCGTCACGTAAGCGTCCTTCTCCCCCACCGGCGCGACGTAGTGAACCGCGCTGCGTGCGGCCTCGACACCCTCCAGGCGCGCGATGACCCAGGCCGCCAGATAGTGCGACGCCAGACATCCGCCCGCCGTTGCGACATTCCCCCGCGCCATGAACGGCTGATCGAGCACGGCCACGCCCGCCTCCTCGACCCACGGCCGGGTGGTCAGGTCGGTGCAGGCCGGCACGTCGTTCAGCAGGCCCAGCTTCGCGAGTATCAGCGTGCCCGAACATTGCGCACCCAGCAGCTGGCGCGCCGGATCGAGCTTCAACTGCGCCATCAGCGCGGCATCGCGCACGACATCCCGTGTCAGTTTGCCGCTGCCGACCAGCACCGCGTCGGCGTCGCAGGCCTCCTGCAACGACACGTGCGCATCCAGCACCAGGCCGTTCATCGAACGCGGCCGCGCCACCGGGCTCGCGATCGATACGCGCCAGCCGGGCGTCTTGACCCGGTTCAGCAGGCCGAACGCGATCAGCGAGTCGAGTTCGTTGAAGCCCTCGAAAGTCAGGATGGCGATGTGCATGGCGTCCTCGTACGGTGGAGAGGTTGTGTTGCGCCATGGTAGGACCGACAATCAAGACAATCAAATTATTGTCATGGATACATTTCGCGATGCCCGAGCCGCGCTACAAGCAGCTGGTCGATCGATTCGCGGCCGACATCCGCTCGGGCCGCCTGCGTCCGGGCACACGCCTGCCGACGCATCGCGATCTCGCCGCCCGCGAAGGTCTGGCACTCGTGACGGCCACGCGCGTGTATGCGGAGCTGCAGGCAATGGGGCTCGTCAGCGGCGAAACGGGGCGCGGCACGTTCGTGAAGGAGCCGCTGTCCCGCGACCAGCGCGTCGACCTGTACGCGTGGAGCGCGGAGACCGTGGACCTGAGCTTCAACTCCCCGACGTCGCCCGATCAGACCGACCTGTTCAGAACCGCGCTGCGCCAGCTTGCGACGGCCGGCGACCTGGAAGCGCTGCTGCGATACCAGCCGCACGGCGGGCGCGAGCACGAGCGCGCGACGGCCGCGCGACACCTCGCCGGCCGAGGCCTGAACGCCAGCGCCGACACCACGCTGTTCGTGAGCGGCGCGCAGCACGGGCTGACGACCACGGCCATGGCGCTGTTCGAGCCCGGCGACGTCGTGGCCGTGGACGCACTGACCTATCCGGGGTTCAAGCTGGCCGCCGAAACCGCCCGGCTTGAACTCGCGCCGATCCCGGCCGCCGGGCGCGGCCCCGACCTGGACGCGCTGGCCGCACTGTGCAAGCGGCGCAAGGTACGCGCCGTCTACACGATGCCGACGCTGCACAACCCGCTCGGCTGGGTGATGAGCGCCACGCGGCGCAAAGCCCTCGTCGCCCTCGCGCGGCAACACGGCCTGATCCTGATCGAGGACGCCGCCTACGCATTCCTGGACGACGCCGCGCCGCCGCCGCTGGCGGCGCTCGCGCCGGAGACGACGGTGTATGTGTCGAGCCTGTCGAAGAGCGTCGCGACCGGACTGCGCGTCGGCTTCCTCCACGCACCGCCCGAATGGGTACCGAAGCTCGAACGGGCCATCCGCGCGACGACGTGGAACACGCCGGCGACCATGACGGCCATTGCATGCGGCTGGATGGAAGACGGCACCGCAGCCAGGCTCGAAGCCGGGAAGCGGCGCGACGCGGCGGACCGTCAGCGCGTGGCCGCCAGCGCACTGGGCCGGCTCAAACGCATCGTGCACCCGGCGTCGTACTTCATCTGGATTCCACTCGAACAGGACGTCCGTGCCGATACGATTGCGATGGCGTTGATGCGCGAGCGTATTTCCGTGACGACCGCCCTGCCGTTCTCGACTTCCGCCCACGTGCCTCATGCGATTCGACTGGCGATCGGTTCCGTCGATCCGGCCACGCTCGAGCGGTCGCTGGCGACGGTCGTGCGCGTGATTGCCGAACACACGTACTGACCGACACGCGCCGGCACGCAGTCATCGCGGTGAGCTTCGGCCGATGCTTCAGCGCGATGACTGGGTGCCGGCCTCGTCCAGCATCCATTGCGCGAAAGCCCGCACCGGCCCCGCGCTCAATTCGAGCGGCTCCGGCAGCACGACGCAGAAGTTCTTGGTGACCGCCTTCCCGTCCGGCCAGGGCGCGACCAGGCGGCCTTGCTCGAGCTCTGCGCCGATGTAAAGACGCGGCACCAATGCCACGCCCAAGCCGGCCAGTGCCGCCTCGATCAGCATCGAATGGAGATCGTACCGGGGGCCGACCGCCGAATTGGTCAGCGCGATGCCCGATGCTTCCGCATAGGTCTGCCACGCATCCGGATTCTGCCGCCGGTGAAGGCGCGGCAGCGCATCCAGCGACGCGTTCGCCCCCGCCTCCTTCAGCAGCGCCGGACTGCATACGGGCACCAGCACTTCCTCCAGCAGACGATGCAGATGCATGCCGGCCCATGCCGGATGCTCGAAATGAATGGCCGCGTCGAAACCGCTCCCGGCCAGCAGGAACGGGTCCATTCGTTCGGCGACATGCACGGTGATATTCGGGTGCCGATCCTGAAACCGCTTCAGCCGCGGAATCAGCCAGCGCGTGGCGAAGGTCGGAAGCGCGGCGACCTCGATGCTTGCGCCCTCGACGGGCTGCCCCATCAGATACAGGCTGTCCCGTTCCAGCCGGTCCAGGATCTCGCGCACCTGCGCCGCGTAGCGCGTGCCGTTCGGCGCCAGCCTGACGCGGTTTCCCACGCGCTCGAACAACGTCACGCCCAGGAACGCCTCCAGCCGGCCGATCTGGCGGCTGACCGCGCCTTCGGTCCGCGCCAGCTCGTCGGCCGCGCGGGCGAAGCTCCCGTGTCGGGCCGCCGCCTCGAAGGCCTGGAGCGCGGAATTGCTGGGAATCTTGCGTCGCATGGGGATCTCGCCGGTCGGGGGGATTCGACGTCAGCTTGAGCAAACATCACTGAAGGCTGACTTTTTGTCGTTATTTACACGGGAAACATCAGATTAGCATTACGTCACCGCACTGAATACCGTGCATTCGCCGCACGACGCCACTCCGTTACGAAGGACGAGCCGATGATCTACACCGTGGAATGCAGCTTCGCCGATCGCGCCAGCGAAGCCGAATGGAACGACTTCTACAGCCTTGAAAAGCTGCCGGCCCTCATCTCGGTGACGGGTTTTCACACGTCGCAGCGCTTCAAGGCGATCGGCGACGGTTGCCCCGCCTACCTGGCCGTCCACACGATCGACGGGCTCGACGTGCTGACCGGAGACGAATATCGCCAGAAAGGCGGCGGTAATTTTGCGCGATGGCAGCAGCACATCACCGACTGGCACCGCAATCTCTACAGCGATATCGGCATCGCGCCGGCGGTCGCTGCGGACGAACTGCTCGTGCTGTGCGAGCGCGGCCCCGAGCCGCTGATCCGCATGGGCCTGACACCGCTCGCCATGCAGGCCGTCGCGCTGGAGCAGCGTCCGGCGCGCCGCTGGCTTGCCGTCCTGCCCCGCGACGACGCCCCGCTGGCCGGGCACGCAGCGGCCGGCCTTTACCTTTACGCACCGATCACCGTGCAACTGACCCGGGCAGGCCAGCCATGCCGAACGTGACTTTCCATATTCAGGCGGGACGCATGCCGTCCGCCGACGACCTTGCCGCGCTGTCCGGCGACTGCGTCGCGCTGTGCACCGATGTCCTCCGCGCAGACCTCGAGAACGTTCACGTGATCTTCATGGAGGTTCGGCACGGACACGGGCATCCCGTGTTCGCGGAAATCCAGTATCGCGCCGACGCGTTTCGATCGCCCGAAATCATGAACCGCTTCATGGAAGCGCTCGATCGCGCGATCGTGCACCGCACGGGCCTGACCGCGCGGATCCGTTGCTTTGGCCATGCCGCACCGAACATTCACGCGCGAAACTAGCGTGCCTGGAGAAGCCTTGTGTCCACCGTTACTTTTCCCTTTCAGCAAGTCGGCGATTTCACGATCACGGCGATCAGCGACGGCTACCTGAGCGCCAGCCTCGATTTCCTGTCGAACATCGACGCGTCCGAGGCCTCCCGCATGCAGCACGCAGCCGGGCAGCGCGAACCGTCCGCCATCCATATCAACTGCTACGTGGTGCGCGGCGCAGGCCGCACGATTCTCATCGACGCCGGGGCCGGCGGCATCAGGCAATGGGGCGGCCGCCTGATCGCGAATCTGTTGCTGGCGGGCATCGAACCGTCGGCGATCGACACGATCCTGCTCACGCACGCGCATCCCGACCATGTCGGCGGGCTGGTGAATGCCGCCGGGCACGTGACGTTTCCGCAGGCGGAACTGGTCGTCCATCGGCGGGAGGTCGGTTTCTGGCAGGACGACGCCAATCTGAGCCGTGCCAGCGAGCGCGCCCGCGGCAACTTCCTGATCGCGCGCCAGGTATTCGACGGCTATCGCGACAGGCTGCGCATGTTTGATGACGGCGACGTGTTGCCGGGCATCCGCGCGATGCCGCTACCAGGACATACGGACGGGCACACCGGATACGTCGTCGAATCCGGCGATCAGGGCCTGCTCGTGTGGGGCGATATCGTGCATTTCCCGCACATCCAGATCAAGCGGCCCGACGTATCGATTGCATTCGACCAGGACTCGACCCAGGCCGCGACCACGCGATCACGGTTGCTGGACCGCGTCAGCTCGGAAGGGTTGATGATCGCCGGCATGCATTTAGGAGAACCCGGTTTCGCCCGCGTCGCGCGAACGAAAGGGGAATACGGCCTGCTTTACGAGACCGATGCGTGAGATCGCAAATGGAGACAGTCGCATCCGGCGCGCGGACCCGCGGTCATGACGCCCGCATCGATCCGCGCGTGGCGCGGTGGCGCGCCGTCCGGTGTGCCGCCGGATATTACGCCGCTCGTTGCAACAATTCCGATGCGAAAGACCGCGCATGCGCGACGGCTTCCTGTGCGTCGCCGAATATGCCGAGTTCATCCCAGTGCTCTTCGGCTGCGAAGGTTCCCTTCACCGCGAGCGCGCGCTGAACGCGCAACTGCGCCGCATATTTGCCGTCGTCCAGCGGCCGGGCCGTCGCGACGACCTTGTGCGGCGGGCTCGCCCGCTCCGGTTGGACCAGCTCGACGTGGCCAACCACCGTGCCGATGTCCATCAACTCGTTCCTGGCCTTGCAGTCCGGGCAGTAGAAACACCACCCGGCGTCCTCCTGGCGGGTCTTGACCTGCCCGCGTGCCAGCACGGCACGACATTCAACGTTTTCGCAGATGAACGGCATCGCAGCGTCTCCGAAGTTGTTTGACGGAAATCCTAGCATGTCCGCCGGCGGTCAACCATCCGCATTGTTGCCGCGCCGGTCAGCCGCTCGCCAGCGCCTTTCGCGTTGCCGTGTCGCGCTTCGGCGGCGTGTCGAACAGGCGCGCGTATTCGCGGCCGGACCGGGACGGGCTTTCATACCCGACGCGGAACCCCGCCTCCGCCGCGCCCGGCCCTTCGGCCAGCATCAGGCGGCGCGCTTCGCCGTCGCTGCATCTTCGGAGAATCGTGCAAGAAATGCGGACTCGCAGGATAACGGCGGCGCTGCTTTCCGCGCGATCCTGTCGACTCTTCTCCCTGAACCGAGGAACGGACATGTCCAGCCAAAACATCGAACGGAAAGTAATCCTGATCACCGGCGCGAGCAGCGGGATCGGCGAAGCCACGGCCCGCTATCTGGGCGAGCGCGGTGCGCGCCTGATGCTCGGTGCACGTCGCACCGGGCGCCTTGCGGACCTTGCCGGCAACATTCGCGCCAAGGGCGGCACCGCCGCGTGGCGTGCGGTCGACGTCACGAAGCGCGACGACAACGTCGCGTTTGTCGAAGCCGCGCTTGCCGAGTATGGCCAGATCGACGTCATCGTCAACAATGCGGGCGTCATGCCGCTGTCGCCGATGGCGTCGCTGAAAGTCGACGAATGGGACCGGATGATCGACGTCAACATCAAGGGCGTGCTGTACGATATCGCGGCCGCGCTGCCGGTGATGAATCGCCAGGGGTTCGGCCAGATCGTCAACGTGTCGTCGATCGGCGGGTTGCGCGTATCGCCGACGGCCGCCGTCTATTGCGCGACGAAATACGCAGTGCGTGCGATTTCCGACGGCTTGCGGCAGGAGAACGACAAGCTGCGCGTCACGAGCATCTGCCCCGGCGTGGTGACGTCCGAGCTGGCCGACACGATCACGGATCCGACCGCCGCCGACCTGATGGCGAAGTACCGCAGCATTGCGCTCGAGCCGGAAGCGATCGCGGCAGCCATTGCGTATGCGATCGCGCAGCCGGCCGATGTCGACGTGAACGAGATCGTCGTGCGTCCGACCGCGACGATCGCCGGTTAGCAGTTGACGACGCGCCGGCCGGATGTCGCTCGCGATAAACTGTCCGCCCGACTACCGAAGCGAGACACCTCCGATGTTGATCCGCGTTGCGACCCTGGCCGATGCAGCCCCGCTTGCCGACTTGAAGCGCGATACGTTTCGCGAAACCTTTCTGCAGGACGGCTTCGACATCGACTACCCGCCGGGCGATCTCGCTGCTTACGAGGCGCGCAGCTACTCGGTTGAAACGGTCGCCGGACAGCTCGTCGACCCGCAGTGCCGCACGTGGGTCGCCGAAAGCGACGACGGCACGCTGGTCGGCTATGCGCACGCAGGGCCGTGCAAGCTCCCGCACCCGGAAGTGACGGACGGTTCGGGCGAAGTCCATCAGATCTATCTGCGACGCGGTACGCAGGGAACCGGCGCCGGTCGTGCGTTGTTCGACGCCGCGCTGGATTATCTCGCCGAGGCACGCCCCGGCCCGGTATGGCTGGGCGTGTGGTCCGGCAACGCGAAGGCCATCGCGTTCTACGAGAAGGCAGGTTTCAGGCAGGTCGGCACGTACGACTTCAAGGTCGGCGAATCGACCGACCTTGAATATATCTACCGCCGCTGACTTTCGCCATTGCATGACAACCGCGCCCCGTCGGCAAACGACGGGGCGCTTCGCGTTGACGACTCGTCGCGTCCTGTCGGCCTCGCGAACCCTCGACGGAGATGTCAACGACGTTTCTCCCTCGTTTCCGGCCGAATGACACGATTCGAGGGTTCTCGGTAAAATACGCCTTCCTGATTTTTCGGTATCTGCCCTGTCATGCATCGAATCGGATTCTTCGTTTGCCGTGGCTACGATGCGCTCGATCTCGGCGGGCCACTGTCGGCCTTCAATCAGGTGGCCACGGCGGCCGGCCATACGCCATACGACCTTCACGTCATCTCGCAATCCGGCGGCCCGATCGCAGGCAATACGGGCGTTTCGATCGAGACGAAGCCGGTCGGAAGGCGTTCGTTCGACACCATCGTTTTCATCGGCGGTGAAATCGAGCCGATGCAGACCGCGGAAAATGTCGCCGCCGCCAAAAAACTGGTCGCCCGGACCGCGCGCGTCGCCAGCGTATGTACCGGCGCGTTCCTGCTCGCGGAAACCGGCTCGCTGGACGGCTTGAGAGCAGCGACGCACTGGCGATACGCTGCGCTGATGCAGTCGCTCTTTCCTCGCATCAAGGTCGACGGCGACAGCATCTATGTCGTGGACGGCCGCGTCTGGACGTCGGCAGGCATCGCCTCCGGGATCGACCTGGCACTCGGCCTCATCGAAAAGGACATGAGCGCGGAGATTGCGCGCGCCGTCTCGAGGCTGCTGGTCGTTCCGTATCGTCGACCAGGCGGGCAGTCCCAATTCTCCGCGATGTCGCAGATGGAACCGGAATCGGATCGCATCCGCATCGCACTGAATTTCGCACGGGAACATCTGGCGGAAGCGTTGCCGGTCGAACGACTCGCGGATGCCGCGCGCTTGAGTTTGCGGCAGTTCGGACGCGCCTTTCGCCGGGAAACAGGGGAAACACCCGCCAGGGCGGTCGAGCGCTTGCGCGTCGAAGCCGCGAGGCTGCGCCTGCAAGGCGGCAGCGAACCGATCGAACAGATTGCGCTGGCGGTGGGATTCACCGATCCGGAACGGATGCGGCGGGCCTTCATCAAGTTGCACGGCCACCCGCCGCAAGCGATTCGACGCGAGAGCCGATCGAACGCAGCGCGCTGATCGACTGCCGGCCGATCAGCACGCCTGGCAGGCTAACGGCGCGTCGGTACGTGACGCGCCATGTCGCCTGGCGCTCAATGGCCGTCGGTCTTGACCGGCGCGTAATCGTTCCACATGTCGCGATGCAGCTTCCAGGTGCCGCCCTGCTTCAGAAAGACGAGAATCTGCTTCGCGCGGATCTTGAGCTTGCCCTCATGGTCGCGGACCTCCGCATCCGACACCTCCGTCACGACGCGATCGTTACCGTAAAACTCGTAGTTGCTGAACGAGACGGTGCCGGGTTTCGATCCGGCATATCCGCTGGAAAAGTACTCCACGATCGCGCGGCGCCCCGTGACTTTGTCGCCGCCGAGCGGCAGGAGTGCGCCGTCGTCGGTATAGAGACGGCCGATCGCCTCATAGTCGCCTCGCGCGAAGGCATCGGCCCATCGCGCGTTTTCGGCCTTGATGGCCGCTTCGGGCGGACGTTGCGAACCACCGGCGACAGCCGGCGCCGTGAAGGCGAAAAAGGATACGCACGCTGCAAGCGCAGCCGTACAAAAACGAATCTGTTGCATCGGGTAATTTCCGGTTTTGGCTTGAATTGAAGCGGTTGCCCGAACGGGCTGGTGGCGCAGGCAGCGTTTCCTGCGACGTTCATCGAGGCCGGCGGATGGCCTCGCACTCATTGGCTGCAGACGTTCAGCGAACGCCGGGGATTCGTGCGAGCCCCCTGGATGCACCGGGCAGCTTCTTGTCGACCATCGCGATCAGTTCCGGCCGTGCGTCCCTCGGATGACCGGAGTGGAACGGCGGCGCGGGATCGTATTCGATCACCAGTTGCGTGAACTCGGCGGCCTGTTGGCCGCGCAGCTTCGCGGCCACGCGAAGGGCGAAGTCGATGCCCGCCGTCACGCCGCCGCCGCTCATGAAGCGGCCGTTGTCGTCCTCGACGAAGCGCTCGGGAACGGGAATCGCGCCGTATTCGGACAGCTTGTTGACGAAGGCCCAATGACAGGCACTGCGCTTGCCGTTCAGCACGCCTGTCGCGGCAAGCACGAGCGATCCGTTGCACACCGACGTGACGTGTTTCGCGCTTTGTGCCAGGCGCCGGATCTGCGCCTGATACGCGGGTTGCATCGGCACGCTGAGATCGGATCCGCCGGGAACGAGAATCACGTCCGTCTTCTCGATATCGGCCAGCCGTTCGGTATTGCCATACACGACGCCGAATTCGAGCTTGACGTTGCCGCCGTTGAGGCTCGCGTAGCGAACGTTCGTATTCGGCAGCCGATGGAAAATCTCGCTCGGGCCCGCGAAGTCGAGCAGCGTCCCCCCGTCGTAATTGACGATCAGGATATCGAGCGGGTCGCTCGGTGCAAGCATGCCGTCGCTGCCCGCCTGTGCGAGCGCAGGCGTGGCGTGCCCGAGCAAGGCGCCGCCGCCCAGCACGGCGCCGAGCGTGGCGACGCTGCCCAGCTTGAGTACATCGCGGCGCGAACGTCCGGCCCGCGTGAGTTGCTTGATGGAAGCATCGTTATCGCTACTGTCGGTCAAGATGATTTCTCCTTGCATTGCGGCCCTCTCTGCGAGCGCAACCAGGCAGGGCCGGATTGAACAACCGCCACGACGAAAGCCGCGGCGGACGTGAGATCAGGGTGTGGATGAGCCGCGATGACGTGTCGGGCTCCGGAATCGCGCGCTGCCGGCTTATAGCTGCGACGCGCCGCCATCGACGACCAGTTCGGTGCCGACGACGTAGGAGGATTCGTCGCTGGCGAGATAGAGGGCCGCGTTGGCGATGTCCTCGGCCTTGCCCATGCGGCCGACCGGAATCGATTCGGCGAACTCGGCCTTGCGGTCGCGAACCCATTCGTCCGGCATGCCCCATCTGGAGAGCAGCGGCGTGTCGATCGCACCGGGGGCGATCGCGTTGAAGCGGATTTTCCGGTCGAGAAACTCGTAGGACCAGCTGCGGGCCAGCGATCGCACGGCAGCCTTCGCCGCTGCGGTCAACGAGATGCCGTGCTTGCCGGTCTGTGCGACGAACGAGGTATTGAGGATGACGGACGAACCTTCCCGCAAGTCCGGCAGCACTGCCTGGAGCGTAAACACCACACCCTTGACGTTGATGTCCATGATCTCGTCGTAGAGCGCATCGTCGATGTCGTCGACCGCGGACGGATATGCCCAGCCGGCGTTGGCGAACACGATATCCAGGCCGCCGAACCGCTCCTTGACCTCGGCGGCAATCGCCCGCATGTCGGCGGGCGAACGGACGTCACCCTTGAGTACGATCGCGTTCTCGCCGAGTTCGGCCTTCACGCGCTCGAATACGGCCTCGTCGCGGCCGGTCACTGCTACGCGGGCGCCCTCCGCGACGAACAACTTCGCGGTCGCGAGACCGATGCCGCTGGTGCCGCCCGTGATCAACGCTGATTTGTTCCTGAGCCTCATCTTCCGTTCCTTTTCATGTCGTGACGGATCAGGCCGAAAGCTCGAAACGCCCTCGCGTTTGCGCGCTGTCCACGGCTTGATCTTCCACTGAAGTATGGAACGCGAGGCAAATGGCTCAAAGGTCGTATAACCCTCGAAAAACGTCATGCGATACGAACGGCGAGCGCACCGGCATGCTTTATCGACAAACGGCGCCGCGCGAGGCCGCTATACGGTTTTCCCCGACAGCCCGTGCATCGGCCGCCGCAACGCGGCGTCGAACGGATTGGTACGCGGCCCGATCGCGTCGGCCTGGCGCCGCAGCAGCTCGACGACCATCGGCATCCGGTCGTCGCCGAGGCGCGATGCGAGCGTGCCGACGCTCAAGGCGCCGACCGGGTAGCCGGTGCGATCGAGGATCGGCACCGCGACGCCGGCCATCCCGTCGAGCACGCCGCTGTTGCGGCCCGCGTAGCCGAGCTGTCGCACGCGTTCGATCTCGGTACGCAGGTACACCTCGTCCAGTACGCCGTAGCCGCGAATGCGCGGCACGTTGAAGCGGATCACTTCCTCGCGCTCGGCTTCGGGCAGGAATGCGAGGATCGCGAGGCTGCCCTGCCCGACGCCGAGCGCGATGCGTCCACCGATGTCGCCGGTAAACGAACGGATCGGAAACGGCCCTTCGCACAGGTCGAGACACACGGCGTCGAAGCCGCTCTTCACGAGCAGGAAGATCGTCTCGCCGAGGCTCGCGCACAGCCGCAGCAGCGCAGGACGGCACAGCGTGCGCATGCTGCTCGGGTTGCCGGCCTGCGCGGCGAGCGCGAAGAAGTCGACACTCAGCCGGTACAGCTTCGACTGCTCGTCCTGTTCGACCATCCCTTCGGCGATCAGCGATTGCAGGATCCGGTGCACGGTGCCCTGCGTGAGACCGACGGCCTTCGCGAGATGCGTGACGCGCACGCCGTCCTGCTGCATGCCGGCCAGCGCGCGCAGGATCGCGAACGCGCGCTGCAGCATGCCGGTGCCCGGTGCGCCGGCCGCATCGGCCGGGTCGACGGCGTCCTCGCCCGGGCGCGATGCGCGTGCAGCCGACGACGTTCCGGTCGAATGAGGTTCCTGCATGCCGGCTCTCCTCGATGATTTCGTTGAACGGAATACGGTAGCCGCCATTGTCGCCCCGCCGATATTCCCGCGGCATCCGGGTGTGCACGGGATTGACGCGTCCGTTTCGCGGCCGTGGCGCCCCTCATCCAATGGAACGATTCGCACGAGACATCCCCATCCATTCCGATCACCGGAATTTTTTAGAAATTCCTCCCGATCAGCAGAATTCGAAATTGACGCTCCGAAATATGGCTGGCTAGAGTCCGCCACATCGGTACACCGGCCACGCGGTGTGCGAACCGGAGCTTCCCATGTCGTTTCTCACGCTTACGGATCTGACGAAAACCTTCGGCGAGCTCACCGCCGTCGCCGACGTCAACCTGTCGGTCGAACAAGGCGAATTCGTGTCGCTGCTCGGGCCGTCCGGCTGCGGCAAGACCACCACGCTGCAGATGATCGCGGGCTTCGTCGACGTCACGCGCGGCCGCATCGCGCTCGACGGGCAGGACATCACGCACCTGAAGCCGAACCGGCGCGGGCTCGGCATCGTGTTCCAGAGCTATGCGCTGTTTCCGCACATGAGCGTCGCCGAGAACGTCGGCTTCGGCCTCGACATGCGCGGTGTCGACAAGGCCGAGCGCGCCGAGCGCATCCGCGCGGCGCTCGCGCTCGTTCGTCTCGACACGCTCGCGCACCGCTTCCCGCGCGAGCTGTCGGGCGGCCAGCGGCAGCGCGTGGCGATCGCGCGCGCGGTCGTGATCGAGCCGCCGGTACTGCTGCTCGACGAACCGATGTCGAACCTCGACGCGAAGCTGCGCGAGGACATGCAGTTCGAGCTGCGCGCGATCCAGCGCAAGATCGGCACGACGACGATCATGGTCACGCACGATCAGTCGGAAGCGCTGTCGATCAGCGACCGCGTGGTCGTGATGGAAGCCGGTCGCATCACGCAGACCGATACGCCGTACCGCGCATACGAGCGCCCCGAAAACCACTTCGTGTCGCAGTTCATCGGCAAGGCGAACCTGCTGCCCGGCACGATCGTCGCGCACGACGGCGACGCCATGCGCATCGACCTCGGGCACGACCTCGCCGAGACGGGGCGCACCGCGCACCTGCCGCCGCGCGAACGCGACCTGCACGTCGGCGATGCGGTGTCGGTGTGCATCCGTCCCGAGAAGCTGCGGCTGTGCGCGCCCGATGCCGGCCGCTTCGCCGCGACCGTCACGAGCCGCTTCTTTCTCGGCAGCCAGTGGCTGTACCGCGTCGACAGCGCGCTCGGCGAAGTGCTCGTGTGCTGCCAGAACGAAGGTGCTGAGCCGCTGGCGGAAGGCGCGCCGGTCGGGATCGACTGGCACAGCGACGCGGTGCGCGTGATGCGCCGGGAGGCCTGAATGGGACAGCCTACCCGTCCGCTCCCGACTGACGGCGCGCCGGCCGCGCTCGCGCAGTCGGCCGCGGTGTCAAACGACGCCCTGCCGGCACGCGCCGCCGCCGCGCACCCGATGCGCGCGACGTGGCGCGCGCATGCGCCGCTGTGGCTGATGTGCGCGCCCGCGTTCGCGCTGTTCGCCGCGCTCGTGCTCGTGCCGCTCGCGATGACGTTCGTGCTGACGTTCTACCGCTTCGATCCGGCCACCGGCCCGGTCGCCGCGTTCCAGTTCGGCAACTACGCGGAAGTGCTCGGCTCGTCGTACTTCCACACGATCTTCGCGCGCACGTTCGGCATCGCCGCCCTGACGACCGCGATCTGCGTCGCGATCGGCACGCCGGAGGCGTACGTGCTGTCGAAAATGCGCGACCCGTGGCGCTCGCTGTTCCTGCTCGCGATCCTCGCGCCGCTGCTGGTGTCGGTCGTCGTGCGCGCGTTCGGCTGGAGCATGCTGCTGAACACGAGCGGGCTCGTGAACCAGGCGCTCGGGCTCGCCCGCCTCGGGCCGTACAAGCTCGAATACACGACCTTCGCGATCGTGATCGCACTGGTGCACGTCATGCTGCCGTTCATGGTGATCCCCGTGTGGACCGCGCTGCAGCGGCTCGATCCGCAGACCGAGCACGCGGCGCTGTCGCTCGGCGCGTCGCCGTTCACGACGCTGCGCCGCATCGTGCTGCCGCAACTGATGCCGGGCGTGCTGTCGGGCAGCCTGATGGTGTTCGGGCTGTCGGCGAGCGCGTTCGCGATTCCGGGCCTGCTCGGCGGACGCCGGCTGAAGGTCGCCGCCACGGCCGTCTACGACGAATTCCTCGGCTCGCTGAACTGGCCGCTCGGCGCGACGATCGCAGTGCTGCTGCTGGTCGCGAACCTCGTCGTGATGCTCACTTACTACCGCGTGCTCGAACGCCGCTACGCGCGCAGCCTCGGAGGCGCATCGCGATGAGAAAGAACGGCCCCTTCGCCCTCGCCTTCCACACGCTCGTGATCCTGTTCGTGCTCGCGCCGCTCGTGATCGTCGTGCTCGTCGCGTTCACGCCGGACGAAACGCTGACGCTGCCGACCCGCGGGCTGTCGCTGCGCTGGTTCCGCGCGATCCTCGACTATCCCGACTTCGTCACCGCGTTCTTCAACAGCGTGAAGCTCGCGTTCGCGTCGGCGACGCTGTCGCTCGCGATCGCACTGCCCGCAGGCCTCGCCATCGGCCGCGCGACGTTTCCCGGCCGCGCGTTCCTGAACGGGCTGCTGCTGTCACCGCTCGTGATTCCCGGCCTCGTGCTCGGCATCGCGCTGCTGCGCTTCTTCGCGCTGATCGGCGCGACCGGCTCGTTCGCGTGGCTCGTGCTCGCGCACATGATCGTCATCACGCCGTTCGTGATGCGACTCGTGCTCGCGTCCGTCGCGGGCCTCGACCGCAGCATCGAGCAGGCCGCGTGCTCGCTCGGCGCGGACCCGTGGACGACTTTCCGCCGCATCACGCTGCCGATGATCGTGCCCGGCATCACGGGCGGCTGGCTGCTCGCGTTCATCAACAGCTTCGACGAACTGACGATGTCGATCTTCGTCACGTCGCCGCAGACGGTCACGCTGCCCGTGCGCATGTACATGTACGCGACCGAATCGATCGACCCGATGATGGCGTCGGTGTCGGCGCTCGTCATCTTCATCACCGCCGGCGCGATGCTGCTGCTCGATCGCGTGTACGGCCTGAACCGCATCCTGATCGGCCAACACTGATGACGACTTCCGTTTCCCGTTCCACCGGCATCGCGGACGACGGCGCGCAGTTCGTGCGCGTCGCCGAACGCGAGCGCGCCGCCGTCGCGTTCGTGCTGGACGGCCGCCCCGCGCAGGCGCTCGCCGGCGACACCGTGCTCACCGCGATTCTCGTCGCGCAGCGCCGCGTGCGCGTCAGCGAATTCAGCGGCCAGCCGCGCGCGGGCTTCTGCCTGATCGGCGCGTGCCAGGACTGCTGGGTGCGCACCGAGGCCGGTGCACGCGTACGCGCATGCTCGACACCGATCGTCGAAGGCATGCGGATTCTCACGGCCGTCCCGCCGGCCGCGACCGGAGACGCAGCGTGAGCGCCGTACCGCAACCGGTGATCGTCGGCGCCGGCCCTGCCGGCGTGCGCGCGGCCGAAGCGCTGGTCGACGCCGGGCTGCGCCCGGTCGTGATCGACGAGAATGCGCGCTGGGGCGGTCAAATCTACCGGCAACCGCCGGCCGACGGCGCATTCGCGCGCAGCAAGCGCACGCTGTACGGCTTCGAGGCCGCGAAGGCCGATGCCGTGCACGGGACGATGGCCGCGCTGCTGCCGCATGTCGACTACCGGCCGAATACGCTCGCGTGGTCATGCGGCGCTGGCCGCGTCGACACGCTGCAAGATGGCCGCGAAGTGACGGTGCCGTACTCGCACCTGATCATCGCGAGCGGCGCGACCGACCGCCTGCTGCCCGTGCCGGGCTGGACGCTCGCGGGCGTCTACACGCTCGGCGGCGCGCAGGTCGCGCTGAAAGCGCAGGGCTGCGCGATCGGCCGGCGCATCGTGTTCGCGGGCACGGGCCCGCTGCTCTATCTCGTCGCCTACCAGTATGCGAAGGCCGGCGCGCAGGTCGCGGCCGTGCTCGATACGAGCCCGCTGCGCCGCCAGGCCGCTGCCACGCCAGCGCTGCTGCGCGTGCCGTCGACCTTCGCGAAGGGGCTCTATTACCTCGGCTGGCTGCGCACGCATGGCGTCGCAATCGAAACGGGCGTCACGCTCGAGCGCGTGCTCGGCGACCAGCACGTGACGGGGATCGCATGGCGCGTCGCCGGTAACGGCGCAGCGTCGCGCCTGCTCGACTGCGACGCGCTCGGCCTCGGCTTCGGCCTGCGCTCCGAAACGCAGCTCGCCGATCTCGCCGGCTGCCGGTTCGGGTTCGACCCGCTCAATCGCGCGTGGCTGCCCGAGCGCGACGCGGCAGGCCGCACGTCGGTGCGCGGCGTTTACGTCGCGGGCGACGGCGCGGGCATCGCAGGCGCCGACGCGGCCGAAGCATCGGGCCGGCGCGCAGCGCTCGCGTTGCTCGACGACGCCTGCATCGCGTCGCCCGCGCCGTCCGGCAAACCCGATGCGGCGACGCTCGAACGTACGCTCGCGCGCATCGGCGCATTCCGCGCGGGCCTCGAAGCGGCGTTCGCGCCGCCGGTCGAGCTGGCCGCACGCTGCCCCGACGACACGATCGTGTGCCGCTGCGAAGAAATCGACGCGGGCACGTTGCGTCGTTGCGTCCGCGATGGTGCGGCGACCGAGCTGAACCGGCTGAAGGCGTTGACGCGCGTCGGAATGGGCCGCTGCCAGGGCCGCATGTGCGGCGACGCGGCCGCACTCGTGCTGGCCGCCGCAACCGGCCGCCCGCTCGCCGATATCGGCCGGTTGCGTGCGCAACCGCCCGTGAAGCCGTTCCCGATCTCGGCCGCGCTCGCGGGCGACGAGGTCGCGGCGATTCCCGACGAGGCGCGCGATGAATGAGATCCGGCATTACGACGTCGCGATCGTCGGCGGCGGCCTCGTCGGCGCATCGGCCGCCCTCGCGCTGGCGCGGCGCGGCTTGCGCACCGGCCTGTTCGAACGGCGCGACTGCGGTGCGCAGGCGAGCGGCGTGAACTACGGCGGCGTGCGCTGCCAGGGCCGGCCGGCCGAGCAGCTGCCGCTCGCGCTGCGTGCGCGGCGCATCTGGGACCGCCTGCCCGAACTGATCGGCATCGACGGCGAATTCGTCGTGTCGGGCCACCTGCGGCTCGCGCGCAGCGACGCCGATCTCGACGCGCTCGACGCTTACGCGACGCTCGCCGGCGAACACGGCCTGCCGCTAAAGGTGATGCGCGGCGATGCGTTCCGGCGCCGCTACCCGTGGCTCGGCCGCGCGGCGCTCGGCGGCTCGCTGTGCGAGACCGACGGGCACGCCAACCCGCGCCTCGTGTCGCCCGCGTTCGCGCGCGCGGCCCGCGCGGCGGGCGCGGACGTGTTCGAGCACACGCCCGTCGACGACGTTCACCACGATGGTGCGCGCTTTCACTTTCAGGCAGGCGGCCGCGCCTGCACCGCGACGTGGCTGATCAACTCGGCCGGCGCGTGGGCGAACACGATCGCCGAACGCTTCGGCGAAGCCGTGCCGATGGAGCCGATCTACCCGAACATGTGGGTGACTGAACCGCTGCCGCCGTTCATCACGCACAACCTCGGCGTGTACGGCGGCGGCGTGTACGCACGGCAGGTTGCGCGCGGCAACTGCGTGATCGGCGGCGGCCGTGGCCATGGCGACGGCGAATTCGGCCAGCCGTCGGTCGATACGACGCGCGCGGTAATGCGCGACGCGTGCACGCTGCTGCCCGCGCTGCGCGATGCGCTGCTGATCCGCACGTGGAGCGGCGTCGAAGGCTGCACGCCCGACCACAACCCGATCATCGGCGCGAGCCGCACGACGCCGCGCCTGCTGCATGCGTTCGGTTTTTCCGGCGGCGGCTTCCTGCTCGCGCCGGGCGTCGGCGACGTGCTCGCCGATCTCGTCACGACCGGCGAAACCGCCACGCCACTCGATGCATTCTCGATCGGCCGCTTCGCCCGCGAAGCCGCGCCGACCGCCCCTTTCCGTCAAGAGGAGACCCACAGATGAAACTGCTCGGAACGATCGCGGCGGCCGCCGCCCTCAGCATCGCAGGCGCCGGCGCGCCCGCGTTCGCGCAAACGAAGACGATCTACGTCGGCATGAACGGCGGCCCGATGGAGAAGGCCTACACGAGCCAGGTGCTGCCCGACTTCGAGAAGGCGAACAACGTCAAGGTGGTGATCGTGCCCGGCACGTCGTCGGACGTGCTCGCGAAGCTGCTCGCGAACCGCAACAAGCCGCAGATCCACGTCGCGTTCCTCGACGACGGCGTGATGGCGCGCGCGGTCAGCCTCGGCGTGTGCCAGAAGCTCGACGATTCGCCGGTGCTGAAGGAGCTGTACCCGTTCGCGCGGATGAAGGACGACATCGGCGCGGGCGTGCAGCTCGGGATGACCGGCATCGCATACAACAAGAAGCTGTTCGCCGAGAAAGGCTGGACGCCGCCGACGTCATGGATGGATTTCGCCGATCCGAAATACAAGGGCAAGGTGGTGTTCCAGTCGGCGTCGAGCAGCACGTTCGGGCTGCACGGCTTCCTCGCGATCAACCGGCTGCTCGGCGGCAACGAGCAGAACGTCGAGCCGGGCTTCAGCAAGTGGGCGAGCACGGTCGGGCCGAACGTCGTCGAGTACATCCCGAACTCGGCGAAGATCTCGGAGATGGTGCAGACCGGCGAAGCCGGCCTGTTTCCGCTGACGCCGACCGGCGTCGGCGACCTGCAGGACAAGGGCATCCCCGTCGCATACGCGAACCCGAAGGAAGGCCCCGTGCTGCTGCTCGTCGACCTGTGCGTGGTCGCGAACAACCCCGATCCCCAGCTCGCTCAGAAGCTCGCGCAGTTCCTGCTGTCCGCGCCCGCGCAGACGAAGGCGGCCGAGGCCGGCAAGCAGATTCCGACCAACCGTCTCGCCAAGATGCCGGCCCCGATGCAGCAAAGCCTCGGCAACGTCGACGATCTCGTGCGCAAGGTGACGGTGGTCGACTGGACCGCGATCAACGCGCGGCGTGCGCAGTGGGATACGCGGTGGAATCGGCAGATCGAGCGGTAACGCCGCCGGGCGCGCGCGGGCACGGCCGCGCGCCGACCATCATTTGCGGGAGTGATGACACTCCCCTTTTTCTGCGGATTTGACCGGGGCCAGCGGGGCCGACAACACTAGCCCGCAGTGCCGCGAAAGACGGCACGCGCCTGCCTCCCCCTTCAGAGTCCGCCATGTACCCGACCGACACCGTGCAATCCCCGGGCGCCGCTGCCGCGCCGCTCGCCGACCGGCAACTGCGCCGGATCGTCATCGCCTCCGTCGCCGGCAACGCGATGGAATGGTATGACTTTTTCGTCTACGGCACGGCCGCCGCGCTCGTGTTCGGCCATGTGTTCTTCCCGCCCGGTGCCTCGCCGCTCGCCGGCAGCCTTGCCGCGTTCGCGGCGTTCGCGCTCGGCTTCGTCGCGCGGCCGCTCGGCGGGATCGTGTTCGGCCACGTCGGCGACCGCTACGGACGCAAGGCGTCGCTCGTGTGGACGCTGCTGATCATGGGTGCCTCGACCTTCGCGATCGGCCTGCTGCCGACCTATGCGCAGATCGGCCTGTGGGCGCCGGCGGCGCTCGTCGTGCTGCGCCTGCTGCAGGGCATCGCGTCCGGCGGCGAATGGGGCGGCGGCGTGCTGATGATCAGCGAGAACGCCCCGCCCGAGCAGCGCGGCTACTACGCGGCGTGGAGCCAGCTCGGCGTGGGCGGCGGCTTCGTGCTGTCGTCCGCCGCGTTCCTGGCCGCGCAAACGCTGCCGGACGAGATGTTCCGCATCTGGGGCTGGCGGCTGCCGTTCCTCGCCAGCATCGTCATCTTCGCGATCGGCATCTACATCCGCCGCCACCTGCCGGAGAGCCGCGACTTCGAGCAGGCCGGCAAGCGCGGCGCGCGCACGCATCTGCCGGTCGTCGAGTGCATCCGCCGTCATCCGAAGGAAATCCTGCTCGCGATGGGGCTGCGCGTGGCCGAGAACGGCGGTGCGTACATCTTCCTCGCGTTCTCGCTCGTCTACGGCAAGTACGTCGGCATCCCGAACGGCGTGATGCTGACCGGCGTGATGCTCGCGATGATCGTCGAGATGGGCGCGATGCTCGCGTGGGGCCGGCTCTCCGACCGGATCGGCCGCAAGCCCGTGTACCTGATCGGCGCGCTGAGCCTCGTCGCGTGCGCGTTTCCGTTCTTCTGGCTGCTCGATACGCGCGTGACGCCGCTCGTGTGGCTCGCGCTGACGGTCGGCACGGCCGTCAGCCACGGCGCGATGATCGGCACGCTGCCCGCGCTCGTCGGCGAACTGTTCAGCACCGAGGTGCGTTACTCGGGCGTCGCGCTCGGGCATGAAGTCGCGTCGATCTTCGCGGGCGGGATGTCGCCGCTGATCGCGACCGCGCTGCTCGCACGCTATCACGCGTCGTGGCCGGTGTCGCTGTTCCTCGTCGCGCTCGGCCTCGTGACGGTCGCGACGCTGTGCGTGATGCGCGAGACGCGCACCACGCATGCCGACGGTTCGCGCGGCGACGCCGCATGATCGCGCGACGGTCAGCGCCCGGCTTCGTGCCGTGCGCTGTCGAACGCCGGTGCGAGTCCCAGGTGATCGAGCAGCCGCGCGAATTCGCCGAGCCGCTTCTGCATGTACGCGGGGACGTCGACGTCCGCATAGTCGTGGAAGCCGGCGCCCGTGCGCACGCCGTCGCGCCCGGCTTCCATGTTCCGCACGACGCTCGCGGCCGGTGCGAAGCGCGGGCCGATCTCGCCGGCCAGGTACTTCGACGCGTAGTACAGGATGTCGCAGCCGCCCCAGTCGATGAATTCGAGCAGCCCGAGCACCGCGAAACGCGGCCCGAAGCCGGTGCGGATCGCCGTGTCGATGTCTTCGGCACTCGCGACGCCCTCCTCGACCATCCGCGCGGCTTCGTTCATCGCGAGCGCCTGGATGCGCGGCACGATATAGCCGGGTGCCGGCCCGCAGATCACCGGCTTCTTGCCGACGCGTTCGAGCAGCGCCGCAAGCGTGTCGACGACGGCTTGATCCGTTGCCTCGCTGCGGCTGATCTCGACGAGCGGCATCAGCAGCGCGGGATTCAGCCAGTGTGCGTTCAGCATCCGCTCGGGGTGCAAGACATGGCGCTGCAGCTCGGTGACGACGAACGTCGACGTGGTCGACGCGATAGTTGCGTGCGCATCGACGTGTTCGCCGAGCCAGCGCAGCGCGGCGGCTTTCGCATCCAGCACTTCGGGCAGCGCTTCGAACACGATATCGGCATCGCGCACCGCTTCCGCCGCGCCGGCATGCGAGACGAGCGCGATGCGCGCAACCACGGCATCGGCCTGTGCGGCATCGATGCGGCCGAGCACGACCTGCGCGTGCAGCGGCCTTGTGATCTCGTCGCGCGTGCACGCCTCGAACGCGTGCCAGCCGGCCGCATCGCGCCGCTTGAAGTCGATCAGCGTCACGTCGAGGCCCGCGAACGCGAACACGAGCGCGATCCCCTGCCCCATGCGTCCCGCGCCGAGCACGTGGACGCGCATCACATCGGCGGCCGCCTTCATGCCGTGTACCCCTTGTCGAGCAGCGCGCGCATCGCGTCCTTCGACAGCGCTGCAAGCCCGAGCCGTTCCAGCGTGCGCCCTTGCGCATACAGGTCGCGCGCGGCGACCGCGCTCGCGATGCTCAGCAGCCCCTGCGCGACGGGCGTCGGCACGCCGGCCCAGCGCCCGCACGACACAATGAACGACAGCCCGAGCCGGGTGTCTTCGAGCATGTAGCGATGCGTACGCAAATCGATCTTCTCGCGCCAGTCGCCGCTATCGGTCAGCTTGCCGTGCGCGCCGCGCCCGTACATCCATTCGTCGCCTTCGGTCGCGTAGTGATCGGCGAGCGGGAAATGCGGCGCACGGTAGCCGAGTGCTTCGCGCACCGCAATGCGTTCGGCATCGAGCGCATTCGTCACGCGGCGGATCGACGGTTGCGTGCCTTCGTTGTGGATATCCCACGCGTCGAAGTGTTCGAGCGGGCCGGCGTTCATCAGGATCAGCGGCGGATGGATCACGGGGCCCGCGTTCATCAGCGCGCCGGACAACGCATCCTCGACCGGCTCGATCGACGGATAGCCCGCGCGCAGCACATCGAACGCCGAGCCAGCCGCATTCGCCGGCCACACGCCGGTCGGCAGGCGCGTCGCGTACGCGCTGATCACGACGTCGTTGTCGCCGTGCTTGCGCACGAGGTACGGCAGCGTGCCCGTTTCGGCGTACGCGACGCGCGAGCGATTGCCGGCTTCGGCCGCCGCACGCGCGAACACGACGCTGCCGAACGTGCCGGGCGGCAGGAAGACGACCTGACCGTCCTCCAGCAGCGGCGCGACCTGCGCGGCGAGCGCGTCGTGCGACGTGGACGGCAGCGGCACCACGACGAGCTGCGCGCCGCGCAGCGCGGCCGCGAGGTCGTCGGTCAGGCGGATCGCACCGGGCGCGTCGCCGAGCGGCACCGTCCGCTTGCCGCGATGGTCGGTCACGTTCAGCACGCCCAGCTCGCGCAGCCGCGCGTGCGGCTCGCGGTCGCGCCGCCACCACGTGACGTCGTGGCCCTTCTCGAGCAGGTCGATCGCTGCCGCATGGCAGCCGTGGCCGCCGCCCAGAACACATGCCTTCATCGTTTTCTCCCGGTGATTGAGTGTTTCCGAGACTACGCGGCCGCCCTCGCCGCGTCGCTTCAAAACGCGCAACGACACGCCCGTTCACGCAACGCAATCGCGGCGCGGCGCATCCCGCCGCGCCCGTGCATCCGCTACGAGGTCTATCGATGGACATCGCCCTTTCCCACCATGCGCCGAACCGGCTCGGCACGCTGCAGGCGCCCGACGAAGTCGAACGCGCGGTCGCGCACCGGCTCGGGCCGCACCGGATGGCCGCGTACGGCCGCGACCCGTTTCATGCCGAACTGTATGAAGTGCCGCTGCACCACGGCGCGCTGCTCGAACTCTGCTACGGCCGCGAAACGCGTATCGATTTCGGCGACGATGCCGATCACTTCCTGTTCAGGCTGACGCTCGCCGGGACGTGCGAGCTGCGGGCCGGCAGCGCCGTCGCACACGCGGGCCCCGGCGAGCTGACGGTATCGTCGCCGGCGCTCGCGAGTCGCCTGCGCACGAGCCCCGATTGCCGCAACCTCGTGCTGCGGCTCGAACGCGACGCGCTCGAACGCAAGCTGCAGGACATGCTGAAGGCGACACTCACGCGGCCGCTGCAGTTCGAACTCGCGAGCGGCGGCACCGGCGCCGCGCTCGTGTTGCCGACCTTCGAGTACCTGTGCCGGCTCGGCGCGCAGCCGGGCATCGGCACGGCGGGGCCGGTGTTCGGTGCCGACCTCACCGCGTGGCTGATGTCGCTGCTGCTCACGCACCTGCCGCACTCGTACAGTGACGCACTCGCGCGCGGCACGCCGCTGCTGCCGGCGCACGTGCGGCGCGCGTGCGATCACGTCGATGCGCATCTCGGCGAACCGCTCGCGCTGGCGCCGCTGGCAAAGATCGCCGGCGTCGCGCCGCGCACGCTGCAGCACGCGTTCCGCACGTTCCTGCACACCACGCCGGCCGCGTACGTGCGCGAGCGCCGGCTTGCAGCCGTGCACGCGGCACTGCAACGCGGCGGCACGCGCAGCGTGACCGACGTGCTGATCGCGCACGGCATCCATGGCTTCGGCCATTTCGCGAAGGCGTATGCGCGACGCTACGGCCATGCGCCTTCCGTCACCGCGAGGCAACCACGATGACGCCCACCGCCCCCGCCCGCCCGGCGGCCCCGGCCCGCGCCGAAGCTTCGGCGCACGATGCCGACTTGCCCGACGGCCTGCGCGTGCAGGACCTCGATCTCAACCTGCTGAAGACGTTTCGTGCGGTATACGAGGAGCGGCACGTCGGCCGTGCGGCGCTGCGGCTAGGCGTCACGCAGCCGTCGGTCAGCTACGCGCTCGGCCGGCTGCGGCTGATGTTCCGCGACGCGCTGTTCGTGCGCACCGGCACCGGCGTCGAGCCGACGCCGCGCGCACAGCGGCTCGCGATCTCCGTCGACAAGGCGCTCGCGATCCTGCAGGACGTGCTCGACGAAGGCTCGCGCTTCACACCCGACAGCACGCAGCGCGTGTTCCGCCTGCACATGAGCGATTTCGCGGCGAGCGCATTCCTGCCGACGCTGCTCGCCGCGTTCGACCGGCGCGCGCCGGGTGCAGTGATCGAGACGCTGCACGTCGACGAATGCCAGCTCAACGTCGCGCTCGAATCGGGGCGCATCGATTTCGCGCTCGGGCATTTCGCGGATGCGTCGAGCCACTTCCAGCGCACCGCGCTGCTGCACGAGCGCTGCGTGCTGCTGATGCCGCGCCGCACCGCGCAGCGCATCGGGCTGCCCGACGATTTCGTGCTCGACGGCGCGGCGCCCGACGCGCTGCGCTTCGTCGCGGTCACGTCGCACCCGCAGTCGATGCAGCTGCTCGAACGGCATGCACTGATGCCGCGCGTACGCGCGGCGCTGCCCGATTTCATGGTGGTGCCCGCGCTGCTGCAGGACGGTGACTACGCGCTGATCCTGCCGGAGACGATCGCGATCACGTTCGCCGCGCGGCAACCGTGCGTGCTGTACGAGATCGCGGGCGCCGGCGAATGGGCCGTCAATGCGTACTGGCACCGGCGCTTCGACGCGGACCCCGGCCATCGCTGGCTGCGCGCGCTGCTGCTCGAACTGTTCAACATCGGCGAACAGGCGCCGTTCGACGCATGGCTCGCGCCGCAGCCGCCCGCCTGCGCGTAGCGGTGCAAGCGGGCCCGCGCACGGGCGCGCGCCCACTGGAACGCCTAGAACGACGTGAGGATGCCCGCGACGAGCGAGCTCGCGGTCGCGCCCGGTCGGGCGACCGCGACACCGCCGCCCGCCGCGCCGTTGACGACGAAGCGCGCATGCGCGCCGTTGCGCACCATCGCGGCGCCCGTATACAGCACCGTGCGCTTCGACAGCGGATAGTCGAAGCGGATGCCGTACGAATCGGCGTTGCCGTCGCTGTCCGCGACCTTCCGGTAATGGCCGACGCTCAACAGCAGCGACGCGCGCCCGATCGGCACCGTCGCGCTGAGTTCCATGATGTCGCTGTGCGGATACGCGCTCTGGCTGTCGATCGCGGTCGCGACGTCGGGGCCGCCGCGATGGCGCATGTAGAGCGCGGCAACCTTCACGACGTTGAAGTTGTACGAAATCGCGCCGAGCGTGTAGTTGCCGTTCGCGGCCGGGCTCGTGCCGCCGAGCACGGACGCCGCCACCGGGCTGAACTTCTGCTGCATGTAGTCGACGTCGACCGACAGCCCGCCGCGCACGTAGTTGATGCCCGCGCCATACGTATCCCCGAGCGTCGCCGGCTGCCCGGCCGCGCCGTTGGTGCCGCGCGCGGCCATCGCACGCAGCAGGAAGCCCGCGTAGCGCGGCGACGTAAAGCGCATCGAGTTGCGTACGCGCAGGAACGCGGGCCCGACGAAGTTGTTGGTCGCGTTGCCCCATGCGAGCCCCGCGCCGAGGCCGGGCAGGCTGTACGTGACGAGCGTCGTGTGCAGGATCGTGTAGAGCTCGCCGAACTGCACGCCGCCGAACGGCCCCGTGATGCCGACCCACGCCTCGCGGCCGAACAGCGCGCTGCCGTTCGACAACGCGCCGCTGCCCGCGTTGAAGCCGTCCTCGAGCTTGAAGATCGTCGCGTAGCCGCCGCCGAGATCCTCGACACCCTTCAGCCCCCATTGCGACGCCCACAGGTTGCCGCTGCCCATGCGCGTCACGTGGTTCGGCCCGGCGTTCGCGTATTCGATCGCGGTGTCGATGCGGCCGTAGAGCGTCACGCTCGATTGCGCGGCGGCCGGCAGTGCGAGGCACGCGAGCAGCGCGGCAAGCGGTACGGCAAGCCGGTCGGCTCGCCCGTTCGGTTGGTTCATCTTCGTCGTCCCGTAGAAATGCCGGCGCCGGTCGGCGTCGCGCCGCGTGATGTGATGCGCGTCCGCCGCAACGGGCCAACGCTGCCGATCAAAAACGGGCCGAGTCTAGGAACGACAATTTCGGACGTCGACGCAATGCGCTCTATAACGCTTATAGATGCGCCGCATGAGGCGCGCGCGCCCCGCCGCACGCGCGCTGCGCGGCGGCCCGCGCGCACGGCCTCGGTGTTTTCTTTATCCGGGTCGGTAAATGTCCGTGTGGCGCCGCTGTCACTCCGGCTATGGCGGCCGAATTTGGCCGACTACGCTGCGTCTCCGATCGTGTCACCCGCACGCTTTCGCGCCGCGACGGCGCCCGGCCCGCCAGGCCGCCGCCGCGTGTTTCCACCGCCCGCTCCTGGAGAATCCGCATGTCCGCATCCACGGCCCGCGCTGCCGACGGCAAGCGCTATACGTACGAATGGTATGTCGTCGTCATCTGCATGCTCGCGTACGTCTTTTCGTTCGTCGACCGCCAGGTCCTCGTGCTGATGATCGAGCCGATCAAGCGCGACCTGCACCTGTCCGACACGCAGTTCAGCCTGCTCAACGGCTTCGCGTTCTCGCTGTTCTATGCGGTGATGGGGCTGCCCGTCGCGTATCTCGCCGACCGCTACGCGCGTCCGCGCATCATCTCGCTCGGCATCGCGCTGTGGAGCGTCGCGACAGCCGCGTGCGGGCTCAGCCAGCATTTCGTGCAGATGTTCATCGCGCGGATGGGCGTGGGCGTCGGAGAAGCCGCGCTGTCGCCCGGCGCGTATTCGATGCTCGCCGACTACTTCCCGAAGGAGAAGCTCGGGCGCGCGATCGCCGTGTACTCGCTCGGCTCGTTCATCGGCGGCGGCGTCGCGTTCCTGATCGGCGGCTACGTGATCGCGCTGCTCAAGCATGCGAGCGCGTTCACGCTGCCGGTCGTCGGGCAGGTGCACGCGTGGCAGGTCACGTTCCTGATCGTCGGGCTGCCGGGAATCCTCGTCGCGCTGCTGTTCGCCGCGACCGTGCGCGACCCGCAGCGCAAGGGGCTCGCGCAGGATCGCTCGGGCGCCGTGCGGCGCGTGTCGATGCGCGATTCGCTGCGCTTCGTCGGCACGCATCGCGCGACCTTCTCGTGTCACTACCTCGGCTTCTCGTTCTACGCGATGACGCTGTACTGCCTGCTGAGCTGGACGCCCGCGTTCTACATCCGCCGCTTCGGGATGACGGCCGTCGAAGCCGGCTACACGCTCGGCATCGTGTTGCTGGTCGCGAACACGGCCGGCGTGTTCTGCGGCGGCTGGCTCAACGACTGGCTGCTGCGGCGCGGCCGGGCCGATGCACCGATGCGCGCCGGCGCGATCGGTGCCGCGTGCATGGTGATTCCCGCCACGCTGTTCACGCAGCTCGACAGCCTGCCCGCGTCGCTGGCGATGCTGGTCGTCGCGATGTTCTTCGCGTCGTTCCCGATGCCGACGTCGACCGCCGCGATGCAGACGCTCGCGCCGAACCAGATGCGCGCGCAGATCTCCGCGCTGTTCCTGCTCGTGTCGAACCTGATCGCGCTCGGCATCGGCACGACCGTCGTCGCGCTGTTCACCGATCGCGTGTTCGGCGCGCCTGCCGCGGTCGGCCATTCGATGTCGATCGTCAACGTCGCGGCGGCCACGCTCGCCGCGCTGCTGCTCGCCGCCGGCTGCCGGCACTATCGCCGCAGCCTCGATCGCGAACGCGGTCACGCGTCGGCAGCGGCGCCGCTGGCAGCCGATGCGGGCGACGCGATCGCCGTGCGCTGAGCGCAAGCCCGCCACCCGACCATTATTTATCCCGCTGATTCAGGCATCGCTTTTTAATCGATTTGATTTATGCGATGCCCGTCCCTATTCTCGATCGCATGACGGCGCGGTGCCTGCGGCGCCGCTTTCCTCCTACCCCACGGAATTTCCCATGCAAGCGAACCGCCACCAGGTCCGGATCGACGCGCTGATCGACGCGGCGCAGGACATCCGCTGTTTCCGGGTTTCGCGCGTCGACGGCCAGCCGTTCGATGCGTACGAACCGGGCGCCCATATCGACGTCACCGCGCCGTCCGGCATCACGCGCCAATATTCACTGTGCGGCAACCCCGACGAGCGCGGCAGCTATCTGTTCGCGGTGAAGAAGGAGGCGCAGTCGCGCGGCGGCTCGCGTTCGCTGCACGACGACGTGGCCGTCGGCGCCGAACTGTCGATCGGCGCGCCGCGCAACCTGTTTCGTCTGACGGATGACGCAAGCGAACATGTGCTGATCGCGGCCGGCATCGGCATCACGCCGCTGCTGTCGATGGCGTATGCGCTGCACAAGCGCGGCGCGCGCTACCGGCTGCACTATTTCGCACGCAGCCGCGAGCATGCGGCCTTCGCCGACGCACTGTCGGCCGAGCCGTTCGCGCCGCACGTGACGTTCCACTACGGCGTCGAACCCGCTGCGCTCGCGGCCGAACTCGGCCGTTGCGTCGAATCGATCGATGCGCACGCACATGTCTATACGTGCGGCCCGGCGCCGTTCATGGATGCGGTCGTCGCGGCGGCCGCGACGCGCGTGCCCGAAGATTCGATCCATCTCGAACGCTTCGCTGCAGAACCCGTCGCCGCAGAAGCTGGCAACGCCGAAGCCGGCACCGGCCCGGCCGGCGGCTTCGAAGTGCGGTTGCAGCGCAGCGGGCAATCGGTGCGCGTGACACCCGACACGTCGATCGTCGACGCGCTCGCGCGGATCGGCATCGAAGTCGACACGTCATGCGGCGAGGGCGTGTGCGGCACCTGCATGGTGCCCGTCGTCGACGGCGAGCCCGATCATCGCGACCACTGCCTCAGCAAGGCCGAACGCGCGAGCAACACGGTGATCTGCTGCTGCGTGTCGCGCGCGCGCTCGGCGGTGCTGGTGCTGGATCTCTGAGGCGGCTAACGCGCGCCGCCGCCGTCACACGTCGTCGAATCGCTCGACGAGCTCGGCGAGCAGCGCACGCATCCACGCGTTGCCTTCGTCCTCGTGGAAGTGCTCGTGCCAGTGCATCGTCACGGGCGCGGGCGGCAGCGTGACGGGCAGGTCATAGAGACGGAACGCGTTGTCGCGGTTCAGGATCTGCGCGAGCCGCTTCGGCAGCGTCGCGTAGAGATCGGTGACCGACAGCACGCTCGGCAGCGCGACGAAGTGCGGTACTTCGAGCGCGATGTTGCGGCCCACGCCCTGCGCGCGCAATGCGTCGTCGAGCGCGTGGTGGCTGTGCTCGACCGATTTCACGTTCACGTGCGCGGCGCGCACGAACGGCTCGAGACTCAGCGTGGCACCGGCCGGCAGCCCGCGCCGACGGCCCGTCATGCACACGTAGGTTTCCTCGAACAGCACCTGGTGGCGCGTGCGCGGCATCAGTTCCGGCAGGTTGCCGATCGCGAAATCCAGCCGGCTCGCGCGCAGCGCCTCCTCGATCTCCTCCACCGGCAGCGGCTGCACGCTCAGCGTCACGCGCGGCGCGCGCTCGCGCAGCGCCTGGCAGATCGCCGGCAGGTACGCCATCTCGCCCGCATCCGACAGCGACACCCGGAATGTGCGCGTGCTGGTGGCCGGATCGAAACGCTCCGCGTAGCGCAACGCCACGCGCACCATGTCGAGCGCCTTGCCGACGATCCCCGCGAGCTCGAGCGCGACCGGCGTCGGCTGCATGCCGGCGCGCGTGCGCACGAACAGCGGATCGTCGAACAGCGTGCGCAGCCGGCCGAGCGAATAGCTGACGGCCGGCTGCGACAGCGCGAGCCGCTCGCCGGCCTTCGTCAGGCTGCGTTCCTCGACGATCGCCTGGAACACGCGCAACAGGTTCAGATCGAGATGATCGACCGACGTCATCGTTGCCTCCATTATTTGCCGTATTTATTGACTGGCTAATTTTAGATCAATTTGACGGATATGTAGCGGAAGACGAGACTGGGTACTCGATACCGCGCATGACGCGGCCCGATTTCGCGACTCTTTCCCCACGACAACGATGAGCGACATTTCCTACCAGACGATCGACACCAGTGCGCTGCACGGTCTCGCGCAGCCCGACCGCATCGCGCCGGCGATGTATCACGATCCCGCGCTGTTCGAAGCCGAGCTCGACCGCATCTTCTACCGCACCTGGATCTGGGTCGCGCACGAAAGCGAGCTGCCGAACCCCGGCGACTTCATCACGACGACGATCGGCCGCCAGCCGGTGATCGTTGTGCGCGACAAGACGGGCGAGATCAACGTGCTGCAGAACCGCTGCCGCCACCGCGGCGCGACCGTGTGCGAATCGCACAAGGGCAATGCGAAGGGCTTCACGTGCCCGTATCACAGCTGGTCGTACGCGCTCGACGGCACGCTGCGCGCGCTGCCGTATGGCGACGGCTACGAAGGCGTGTGCGAGAAAGGCGACCTGCCGCTCGTGAAGCTGCGCGTCGGCGTGTACCAGGGGCTGATCTTCGCGAGCTTCAACGACGACGTCGAATCGCTCGAGGATTTCCTCGGCGGCGCGAAGCCGTGGATCGACCTGTTCATGAAACAGGGCGCCGGCTACCCGATCAAGGCCAACGGCGAGCACAAGTTCAAGTTCAAGGGCAACTGGAAGATCCAGCTCGAGAATACGACCGACCTCTACCACTTCCCGGTCGTGCACAAGTCGTGGATGAAATCGATCGACGACGAGACGGCCGCCGCGATCACGAGCTTCATGACGAGCGAGGACGCGTTCTGCCGCGGGCTCGGCAACGGCCACAGCCTCGCGGTGCTGATGCCCGAGCTGATCGACCTCGACGACGACGACGGCGCGCCGCTGCCCGAGCGTTTCGCGCCGCTCGCCGCGAAGCTCGCCGAGCGCCACGCGCCGGAAGAAGTGCGCCGCATCGTGCGCTCGCTGATGGGCGTCGGCTTCAACCTGAACCTGTTCCCGAACCTCGCGCTGTCGATGGCGTTCTTTCGCGTGCTGCGGCCGATCGCCGCGAACGAGACCGAGATCCGCCACGTCGCGCTCGCGATGGACGGCGGCCCCGACGAGGCGAACCGCGAGCGGCTGCGCATCCACGAGCATTTCCAGGGCCCGTTCGGCTTCGGCAGCCCCGACGACGCGGAAGCGTGGGAGCGCGTGCAGCGCGGCGCGCATGCGGGCCCCGACGTGCCGATCCTCGTGAACCGCGGGCTGAACCGCGAGACGACCGCCGCGAACGGCGAAAAGACCGCCCATGCGACCGACGAGACCGGCATGCGCGAGGCCTACCAGCAATGGCGCAAGATGATGGAGCAACAGTAATGGACGACCGCAACGCCCTCTTTTCCGAGCAGACCTTCGCCCGCGCGGTCGAATTCGTGTGGCGCGAAGCCGAGATGCTCGACCGCCGCGACTACCGCGCCTGGCTCGACCTGTGGGATCCGGCCGGCCACTACGTGGTGCCGATCGATCCCGACACGACCGATTTCGCGGCGACGCTGAACTACGTGTTCGACGATCGCGACATGCGCGAGAAGCGCGTGCAGCGGATGGTGTCCGGTTACTCGGCATCGGCGACCGACGCGGCGCGCACGGTGCGCACCGTGTCGCGCTTCACGCTGGAAAGCAGCAGCGCCGACACCGTCGAGCTGAAATCGGCGCAGGTCGTCGTCGCGTACAAGCGCGGCGTCGCGACGCTGTTCGCGGCCGACGTCACGCACAAGCTGCACGTCGATGTCGAAGGCGAGATGCGGATCGCCGAGAAGGTCGTGCGCCTGATCGACTCGACCGAAGCGCTCAGCGCGATCGGCTTCCTGCTGTAAGCCGTCGCCGGTTCACCGCTGCAAAAGTGCAAAGGTGAGCCGGCAACCTTCACCTTTCCGGACCACCATGCCCACACTCGAAGTTTTCCTGCCGGCCGGCCATGACGACGCACGCAAGGCCGAGCTGATCGCGCGGCTGACCGGTGCGACCGTCGACGCGATCGGCGCACCGGTCGACGCCGTGCGCGTGCTGCTCACCGAACTGCCCGCGACGCATGTCGGCCTCGGCGGCCGCAGTGCCGCCGATGGCGCGCAGCCGTCGCTGCCGGTGATCGTCGCGATCCTGATCGCCGGCCGCACCGACGAACAGAAACGCGCGCTGATCGCTGCGCTGTCCGATGTGGGCGCGCACGTGCTCGATGCGCCGCTGCAGGCCACCCGCGTGATCATCAAGGACATTCCGAACACCGATTTCGGCATCGGCGGCCGGACCGCGCGGGCGCTGGGGCGCTGATCGTGCGCCGCGCGTCGCTGCCCGGCCGTGACGCGACGCAGCGGCTACGCGTGCGTGCCGGCGAGCGGCAACGTCACGCGGCAGTCGAGCCCGCCGCCGTCGGCCGGGCTCGCCGCGATCCGCCCGCCGTGACGCGTGACGATGCTCTTGCACAGCGACAACCCGATCCCGTTGCCGCCGGCCTTCGACGACGAGAAGCCGTCGAACAGCCGGTCGTGCGCATCTTCCGCAATGCCCGGGCCGTTGTCGATCGCGCGCAGCTCCGCGTGCCCGGCCACGTTTGCCGTAGCGAGCGTCAGCGTGCGAGGCACACGCTCGCAACTGGCGAACGCCTCGATCGCGTTGAATGCCAGATTCAGGATCACCTGCCCGATCAGCACGCGCCCGCAGCGGATCGGCAGCGGCACGTCGGCCTGCACGATCGAGACCGTCACGCCGGCTTCCTTCGCACGCAGCTCGATGAAGTAAGCCGCGTCGGAAAGGATGTCGCGCAGGTCGGCAACCGCGACGACCGGCTCGCGCTTCACGATGAATTCGCGCACGCTCTTGATGATCAGCGCCGCTTGCTCGGCCTGCCGGTCGGCGCTGCGCAGCCCCCAGATCGCGTCGTCGACGGCGCCATTGCCGTTCAGCCGCCGCACCGCGCCTTCGATGAAGTTGCGCACGGCCGCGAGCGGCTGGCTCAACTCGTGCGCGATCACGCTCGCCATCTCGCCCATCGCGTTGTAGCGCCCCGCGTATTCGAGCATCCGCGCTTCGGCGCGCCGCGCGTCCTCGATCGCGACTTCGTCGCTCACGTCGCGGAACTGCACGAGCAGCCCGTCGAGATCGCCTTCGATCTCGACCTGCCGGCACAGGATGCGCAGCCAGCACGGCGAGCCGTCGCGCCGCACGATCCGGTAGCGCTGCGGCGCGGACGGGTACGCCGACGGCGCATCGCGCAGTTGTGCGACGAGGCGGTCGCGATCGGCCTCGGAGCAGTAGTCGAGCACTTCGCCGAGCGATTCGTCGGGCGCGAGCCCGAGCACGCGGCGGCCCGACTCGCTGATGAACTGCACGCCGCCGTGCGGCGTCACGACCGCGATGCCTTCGTCGAGATCCTGCATGAATTCGCGCAGCCGCGCCTCGTAGCGGCGCAGTTGCTGGCGGACCGCCTCTTCCGCGCTGATGTCGCGGAACTGCACCATCACGACGTCGTGCCCGCGCAGCGGCACGTAGGTCGCGGTGGCCTCGGACAGCATGTCGACGCCCGTACGCGATCGATAGCACCATTCGTATACCTGCGGCCCGTCGACGAGCGCGCGATCCCATGCACTCACCGCGATCTCGCGCTGGTACTTCGGTTCGGGACGTGTCATGTCCGGCGCCTTCAGCGGCAGCAATTCCTCGACGGAAAAGCCGAGCGCGATGCACGCGGCGCGATTCGCCCACACGATCGCCTTTGTCTGCGCGTCGTGCAGCAGCACGCAGGTCGTCAGCGCGTCGAGCAGCCGGTGGAAATCGTCTTCGTCGGGAAAACTCATGATCGGATTCGGATGAAGGCGCGCGGCATCGCGCGGCCGGACACCCAACATAGCACCGGCGCGCGCCGATCGCATCTGAAGATTTCTTTAGGCTGGCACGGAACCTCACCAGTCGCGCGGCCCAACGCACCAATTGCTGCGTGTTTTCGGCGTTTCTAGACTGGCTCCATCGTGTGCCCCGTAATCGAAACCGACATCGCCCCCTATCCCCAGGAGACAACCATGCCGCAAGCCGCCCTCGCCGTCGAACCCGCGCCGTCCTCGCCGCCCGTGGCAGGCATCGTTGCCGCGCCGTCGTCGCCGCTCGACGCGGTGATCGAGACCGTCGCCGCGCGCCGCGAAGAATTCGATCGCCTGTCGCACGTGCCGCGCGACGTGATCGCGCTGTTCAAGCAGGCCGGCATCTATCGTGCGGGCACGCCGCGCCGCTTCGGCGGCGATGCGCTCGCGCCGACCGCGTTCCTCGACATGATCGAACGGATCGCGACCGCCGACGGTTCGGCCGCGTGGGTCGCAAGCTTCGGCTCCGCGAACGTCTATCTCGCCGCGCTGCCGCTCGAGACCCAGGCCGAGTTGTACGCGAGCGGCCCCGACCAGGTGTTCGCGGGCGGCCTGTTCCCGGTGCAGCCCGCGCAGGCCGCGCCGGGCGGCTGGCGCGTGAACGGCACGTGGAAATTCGCGAGCGGCTGCAAGGGCGCCGACTGGCTCGGCGTCGGCATCGCCGTGCCGGGCGCGCAGGACGCCGCACCGAACAAGCCGCGCACGGCCGTGTTCCGCGCGGCCGATGTCGAGATCGTCGAGAACTGGAGCGTGGTCGGCATGCAGGGCACCGGCAGCCACGACCTGCGCGTGAACGACCGCTTCGTGCCCGAGGCGTGGACCTTCGTGCGCGGCGGCGAGCCGACCGTCGACGAGCCGCTGTACCGCTACCCGACCGTCGCGTACGCGGCGCAAGTGCTGGCCGTCGTCAACCTCGGGCTCGCGCGTGCGGCGCTCGATGTCGTGAACCGGATGTCCGGCGGCCGGCAGACGACGACCGGCGCGCCGCGTCTCGCCGATCGCGCGTACTACCGCATCGAGCTTGCGAAGGCCGAAGCGCAACTGCGCTCGGCACGCGCGTTCTTCTATGACGCGACCGACGGCGTGTGGCAATCGATCCTCGCCGGCAACCCGGTGACGCCCGACCAGGTCAGCCTGCTGCGGCTCGCGGCGACGCAGATCGCACGCGAAGGCGCGAGCGTCGTCGAACGCGCATACCGTCTCGGCGGCACGGCGGCGATCTATCGCACGCATCCGTTGCAGCGGCTGCTGCGCGACGCGATGGTCGTCACGCAGCACGCGTTTCTCGGCGAAGGCAACTTCGACGGCGCCGGCGCGGTGTTCACCGGCGTGACGCCGTTTCCCGGCTATCTGTAACCTGCGTCGACCCAAGCCATTTTTCGAATGCGCATGAAACCGATGCCGAAACGTCGCTGCCGGCCGCTTCATGCGCTCCACCGATTCCTCTGGAGAACCTGATATGTCCGATTCGAATCCGCTGCCGCTGCGCGTCCTGTTCTGCTGCGGCGTGTCGCAGAACTTCTTCGACCTGCCGCGCGAGAAAATCGGCGAAGTGTGGCAGGCGTACGGCGCGATGCTCGCGGCCGTCGAGGCGATGCCCGGCGTGCGCGTGCTCGGCGTGATGGACGACGACCGCCTCGTGGTCGGCCAGGCCGACGGCGCGCCGTGGACCTTCTACATCATGGCCGACGTCGCCGATTTCGACACGACGGTCGCCGTGTGCAACCTGTACCGCACGACGCCCGTCGGCGAATACAACCTGTGGCGCTACGGCAAGATCGAGGCACGCGTCGGCCGCGCGCTGGCCGTGCCGCCGGCCGCGAAGCCCGCCGCGTGAGGCGCGCGATGGCCGACCTGTCACCGGAGCTGATCGACGCGCTCGTCCAGCGCATGGCGGCGCTCGACGCCGAGCGCGCGGTGCGCGCGACGATCACGCGCTACATGGCGCTGTGCGACGTGCCCGAGGATGCCGGTGACGGCCCGTCGCTCGCCGAGCTGTTCGCCGCCGACGCGGTGTGGGAAGGCATCGGCCCGCAGTACGCGCAGAAGTTCGGCCGCCTCGAAGGCACGGCCGCGATCGTCGCGATGCTCGGCCGCTACCTGCCGCCCGATCCGCATTTCTCGGCGAACCTGCACTTCCTGACGTCGGAATCGATCGAGATCGGCGCCGGCAACGCGAGCGCGCGCGGCCGCTGGATCATGCTGCAGGCATCGCGCTATGCGAGCGGCACGGCCGAACTGATCGCCGCGCGGCTGACCGTCGATTTCGCGCCGGCCGCCAATGGCTCCGCGTGGCTGATCCGCCATTTCCGCACCGAGCGCGTGCTCGACGGCCCCTGGCCGCTCGCCGCCGCGCCACGGTCCTGATGCTTCCCCCTGCTTTCGCACGATACCGACCATGACAGGCTTCATCGACACCTTCACGCTCGGCGGCCCCGGCCCCACGATCGCGATCAAGGACACGATCGACATCGCAGGCCACCCGACCCGCGCGGCGAGCCGCGCGCTCGCCGGCGCACCGCCGGCCGCCCGGCATGCGGACGTGGTCCGCTTGCTGCTCGACGCCGGCTGGCAGATCGCCGGCAAGGCGAACATGCACGAACTCGCGTTCGGGATGACCGGCATCAACGACTACACGGGTACGCCCGTCAATCCGCAAGATCCCGCGCGCATTCCCGGCGGCTCGTCGAGCGGCTCCGCATCGCTCGTCGGGCTCGGCGCCGTCGACGCGGCGCTCGGCACCGATACCGGCGGCTCGATTCGCGGGCCCGCTGCGTGCTGCGGCGTGGCGGGGCTGAAGCCGACGTTCGGCCGCGTATCGCGACGCGGCGTCGCGCCCGCCGACACGACGCTCGATTGCGTCGGGCCGTTCGCCCGCGATATCCGCACGCTCGTCGCAGTGATGGCCGCGATCGCGCCGGGCTTCGATCGTGCGCAAGCCACTGTCTCCGCGTCGGGTTGCACGGTTGCGCGCATCACCGTCGAAGCCGATCCTGCGATCGCCGCCGCGCTCGATGCGGCCGTTCGTGCATCGGGCCTGCGCTCGCACGAGGTCGTGCTCGACGCCATGCCGGCCTCGTTCGCCGCGGGGCTCACCGTCATCAATGCGGAAACGTCCCGCGCGTTCGGTCATCTGGTCGAAACCGGCCGGCTCGGCGCCGATCTCGACGCGCGCCTGCGCACGGCCGCGACGACGACACCCGCGGCAATCGAGGACGCCGAGGCCGTCCGCACACGCTTCACCGCGCAGGTCGATGCGGCGCTCGACCACGCGGACGTGCTCGTGCTGCCGACGCTGCCCGCATTGCCGATCACGCTGCAGCAGGCACGCGACGGCATGTCGGTCATCGCGATGTCGTCGCTGATCCGGCCGTTCAACCTGAGCGGCCATCCGGCGCTCAGCCTGCCGCTGCCGCTCGCCGGCTCGCCGCTGAAGGCCGGGCTGCAGATCGTCGGGCGCAAGGGCGCGGACGAACAGGTCTGCGCGATCGCTGCACATTTCGAAGCGGCACTCGCCGCATGAATCACGATGCGGGCGCCGCTTCAACCGGCGTGCGCCCGCGAACCTGGGAACCACACACCATGTCAGATCGAGTCGTCCTCGTCACCGGCGCCGCGCGCGGGCTCGGCGCCGTCATCGCCGAGCGCTTTCATGCAGCCGGCTACCGCGTCGCACTGGCCGATATCGCCGCCGACGCCATTCACGCGCATGCACGCGACCTCGACCCGAGCGGTGAACGCGCGATCGCGCTGCCGCTCGACGTCACGTCGAAACGCGATTTCGAAGCCGCGCGCGATGCACTCGTCGCGCGCTGGGGCACGATCGACGTGCTCGTCAACAATGCGGGCGCGTCGAAGGTGGTGCCGATAATGGAGATCACGGCCGAGCAGTTCGACCAGGTGATCGACGTGAACCTGCGCAGCGTGCTGTTCGGCTGCCAGGTGTTCGGCCGGTATTTCGCGGAACGCGGCGCGGGCCGCATCGTCAACATCGCGTCGCTCGCGGGGCAGAACGGCGGCTCGGCGACGGGCGCGCACTACGCGGCCGCGAAAGGCGGCACGCTGACGCTGACCAAGGTGTTCGCACGCGATCTCGCCGCGCAGGGCGTGACCGTCAACGCGATCTCGCCGGGCCCGCTCGACCTGCCGATCGTGTATGAAAGCGTCGCGCCGGAAAAGCTGCGCCAGGTGCTGGCGAGCCTGCCGGGCGGCAAGCTCGGATCGGCCGGCTTCGTGGCGGATGCCGCCGTATTGCTCGCATCGGGCGATGCGCATTTCGCGAACGGCGCATGCTGGGACATCAACGGCGGGCTGTACATGCGCTGAGCCCGCCGGCGCCTCATCGCGACGACTCGCCGTCGTCGCCCCACACGACCATCACGTCGCGCACGAGCGCGGCGATCGACGTCGCGCCGAGCTTCTCCTTGATGCTCGCGCGATGCACGTCGACGGTCTTCACGCTGATCGACAGGTCCGCCGCGATCTGCTTGCTGCCCTTGCCGTCCACGACGCCGCGCAGCACTTCCTTCTCGCGCGCGGTCAGCGCATCGAGCCGCTGGCGCAGCTCGCGGTGACGCTGGCTCACCGCATGCCGCTGCTGCGCGAGCCGCAGCGCGCGCTGCACGCGTTCGAGCATCTGCTGCGAGTTGTACGGCTTCTCTACGAAATCGATCGCGCCGTTCTGCAGTGCGCGCACCGACATCGGAATGTCGCCGTGCCCGCTGACGAAGATCACCGGCAGCGTCGCGCCGCGCGCATTCAGTTCGGCCTGCACGTCGAAGCCGCTTTTCTCCGGCATCCGCACGTCGAGCACGAGGCACGCGGGCAGGTTCACGTCGAAGCGCGCGAGAAAATCGGCCGCGTTCGCGAACCCTTCGGACGCGATGCCGACCGATTCGAGCAACCATGCGAGCGACGTCCGCATGCCGCTGTCGTCGTCGACGATGTATACGATCGGTGCGGGTGACGTCGTCATCGCGGGTGTCTCGCTGAATATCGGTATGGGTATCGCACGCGCTGCGCGAGAGGCCGGTGGCCGGCATGCCGCGTGCGTCGTTCGCTGGGGGTGTGCGGCACATCATAACGAGCCGAAAACCCGCTGGAAACCCCTTCACGTGCTGCATGAATGCACAATCGCGGTTTTTTTCCGGGCCATGCGGCGCGCATCTAGGTAGAACCTTTAGACGCGTTGGCGAGAACGCCATCTTCATCGTCAATCGTGCGAATGGTCGGCCGCATTTTCGCGACGTACGCTTGGGTCATCGTCGGCGATCCGGCGCTGCCCAAGCAGCGTTGTGCAATCGCCGCTCTCGTCCAACCAGGAGCGCCCATGTCTTCCATGACCGATATCCAGCGACCGGCCCGCGTCGAACCGACCGACGCGCAGAAGGCCTTCCGCCAGGCGATGGCCCACCTCGGCGCAGCCGTCAACGTGATCACCACGGCCGGGCCGCACGGCCGCTGCGGGATCACCGCGAGCGCCGTGTGCTCCGTCACCGATGCGCCGCCGACGCTGCTCGTGTGCCTGAACCGGTCGAGCGCGATGCACGCGACCTTCGAGCGCAACCGCCATGTCTGCATCAACGTGCTGCCGGCCGAGCACGAGCAGCTCGCACGACACTTCGCAGGGCTCACCGACCTGCCGATGGAGCGGCGTTTCGACCTGCCGGTGTGGGATCGGGGCGAGCAGGACGTACCCGTGCTGCGCGACGCGCTCGCGAGCCTGCAGGGCACGATCGCCGAGATGAAGAAGGTCGGCTCGCATTCGGTGATGTTCATCGAGGCGACGTCGATCCGCGTGCGCGACGACGGCGACAGTCTCATCTACTTCAGCCGTGCGTTTCATCGCGTGTCGCGCACCGCCTGCGTGCGGTGACGTTCGCGTGACTACGCGGGCGGCCGCAATGCGCGCTGCCCGGCCGCGAGCGCCGCACCCGCGAACAGCGTCAGCGCCGAATACACGAGCCCGCGCGCGAGCCCCGCGCTGTCCGACACCCAGCCGATCGCGACCGGCCCCGCGATCTGGCCGAATGCAAACACCGTCGTGAACGCGCTGATCCCCTTCGCCCAGCCGTCGGGCGGCAGGTTGTGTCGCACGAAGGCCGTCGTCGACGCGACGGCCGACAGGAACGTCGCGCCGAACAGCACGCCCGACGCAAACGCGGCGGCCGGGTGCACGAACATCGCGGGCATCAGCGTCGCGATGCCGAGCAGTGCGTTGAGCACGGCGAGCGCCTGGCCGCCGCGCATCCGGTCGAGCAGCGCCGACCACAGCCGCGCCGACACGACGGTCGCGACACCCAGCATCACGTAGAACGCCGAGACGACCGTGCCGTTCATGCCCGCGCCGCGCAGCAGCGCGACGATGAACGTCATGTAGCCGATATAGCCGACACCGAACAGGCCGTAGCCGGCCAGCGCGAGTGCGAAGCGGGCCGCGCTCGCGGTTGGCGCGGGCACCGCGCCTTGCGGCCTGGCCGGCGCCGCATGCCCATGCTCGATGCGGCGCGCGGCCGACACGGCCACCGCCGAGAACAGCACGCATGCGGCCGCGAGCGCGAACCATGCCGGCTGCCAGCCGTGCACGCCCTGCGTGAGCGTGGCCGGCACGAGCAGCGACGACGCGACGATGCCCCACCCCGTGCCGCCGTAATAGAGGCCGAGCAGCAGCCCCGCATCGCGCGGCGACGCCGACGCGAGCCGCGCGGCCAGCACGCCGCCGCTGATGAAGATCAACGCGCTTCCGACACCCGTTGCCAGCCGCTGCACGAGCAGCGCGTGCATGCCCGGCGTGAGCCCGCACGTCGCCATCAGCACCACGGTCAGTACGCAGCCGGCCGCCAGCAGCGTGCCCGCGCGCCAGCGCCGCGACAGCAACGGAAACGCGAGCGCACCGATCAGGTAGCCGGCCGCGTTCGCGGTGTTCAACGCACCGGCCTGCGCGAACGTCCAGCCGAGATCGGCCTTCATCGGCGGCAGCAGCAACGCATACGAAAAGCGCGCGAGGCCGAGTGCGATCGCGCTGCCGAGCGACAGGCCGATCGCGAGCCGCCACGCGGCCATGCGGTCGGGATCGGTTGTGCCGGCGTCCGGCCGCGAGGGGCCGGCATGCTCCGGTTGCGGCGCTGCGCGCATCGCGGTGTCTCCATCGTCGTTCGAGGCCGGTGCGGACCTCGGGCCCGCACCGACGGCGCGCGTGGCGTGGCCGATACGGAAACCGTGTTGTGGTGGGCGTCGATCCCGATGGCCGGAACCGGTGCGCCGATCGGCCCATGATACTTGACCGGCCGCGCGCCCGGCACGCGTGCGCTACGCGCCCAGTCCGGCGGCAAACGCGGTGAAAAGCGCGCGCCCCTCATGCCACTGCGCCACCCCGGAAGCCGCGTTCAAATGGCCACGCGTGCCGAGCACCAGCGGCGTCGCGCCGCGTGCCGCCGCCCATGCGATGGCTCGCCCGGACGGGTCATACGGATCGTCCGAACTGGCGATCGCCACCACCGGCCGGTTGCCGAAATCCTCATCCGGCACACGTGCGAACGCCCGGGCCTCGACCGGAAAACGCGGACCGTCCGGATCCGGCACGGCCACGAGAAACGCCCCGTGCACAGCGCGCGTTGCGGCGCCACGCCAATGCGCGAACAACAGGCACCCGAGGGAATGACACACCACGATCGGCGGCGTCCCGGCCTCCGCGACGGCCGCATCCAGCGCCCCGATCCAGTCCGTCAAGTCGGGGGTGTCCCACGACGCCGGCGCGATTCGCGCGGCATGTGGAAACGCCGCCTCCCAGTGGGTCTGCCAGTGATCCGCTCCCGAGTTGCCGATCCCCGGCACGATGACGATGCTTCGATCCATTCCCGTCTCCCTGAACATGAGGGCTCCCAGTCTGACCCGCCGGGCTTCCGCACGGAATGGCAAGTCATCGGATATTGGGACAGAATTCCGATGAATCAACGGAACAGGAACACCGAGATGCCCGATGGAGAACTGGATCGCCTGGATATTTCGATCATCGAAGCGTTGCAGGAGAATGCGCGCACGCCGTTGTCCGAAGTCGGCCGGCGCATCGGCCTGTCGCAGCCGGCGACGTCGGAGCGCGTCAAGCGCCTGGAGGAGCGCGGCATCATCGCCGGCTACACCGCGCGGATCGATCCCGTCGCGCTCGGGTTGGGGATGATGGCCATCATCCGGCTGAAAACGACGCACGAACACATCAAACCGGCGTTGAGTGCGTTCGCCGAGATGCCGCACGTCATCGAGATTCATCGCATGACCGGCGAGGACTGCTTCTTGCTGAAGGTGCTCGTGCCGACGCCCGGCCAGTTGGAGACCCTCATCGACGCAATCGCCCGCTTCGGCGCGGTCACGACTTCCCTCGTACTCCGGTCCGAGCCGGTCAAGCCGCTCGGCAAGGCCCTGTTGGGCTGAAGCCGGCAACGGTCCCGCGGCGCATGCATCGTTCGTGAATGACGAAAAGAGAAACGATCGATGCAATTGGATTCCCGATTCGAAAAATCGCGTTAATCAAGCAATCGATCACGGCCCCAATATTCGATAAAAATTCGGCGCCGCTCATGATTCAGCTTATTCGCGTCGAAAACGCGACGGACGGGAAATTCCGCGTGTTTAGCACGCCCTGGCTAAAATCCTTGCAACGCATTGCATTCGCAAATTCGTCAGACTAATATCGACGCCACTTGTCCGGCATTCACAAAATGCTGAACGAGGAGCGGGAATGTTTTTTACCGCGCTTCCATGTTGAATCACTCATGTTCACCACAGGAGAATTGACATGCAGGACACCCAGCAGATCGAATTGCTTGACTGGATGCAGGAAGACACGCACCCCGAGGCCGTCGACATGATGGTCGAGGACGCCGTGGTGCCGTTCGGCACCGCGCTCTGGCCGGTCTGAGCGGGCCACCCGTTCTCGCGGAAGGGCCGCGGCCCTTCCGCCGCTTCCGGAGACACGCATGCTGAACCTGCACCGCGCGCTCGGGTTTCACCCCGCGTTGCGCGACAAGCTGGCCCGCGGCGAATCGGGAAAACTGCTGGTCGGCTACGACACCCGCAACCGCGACATCGCGTTGCGCGCGTTTTCCGCCCTGCCCGAATCGCTCGACGCCACGACCCTCTGCCTCGAAAGCACCGCACCCGCCGACATCGCCGCCGCGCTGAACGACGCCGACCTGTTCGTACTGCTGTACGACTCGTCGTGCCTGCCGACACCGTCGCCGAGCGGTCCGCCGTTCCTCGCCGCGATTCGCCCGGCGATCGTCGAGCACTGGAGCAAGTCGGTCTTGTTCAAGGATTACGGCCCGCACCTCGACGAGGCGTTCGCCGAATCGCTCGACGACATAGCCGCACGCAACGGCCGGCTGATCGACGCGGCCACGCACGCATCGCAGATCCGCTTCATCGACGAAGCCGGCAACACGCTGACGGGCTCGCTCGCACCGGACCAGAAATGGACGAGCGTGGACGGCATGGGCAATCTCGACGTCGTGCCCGGCGAGATCGCGACGCACGTGACCGACCTGAGCGGCTCGGTCGTGTTCAGCGGCACGTTTCTCGGCACCGTGCCGTTCGCGATCAAGTACAAGGTGGCCGAGCAACTCGCGACGCTGCAGGTCGAGAACAGCACGATCGTCGATTTCGACACCGACGATGCCGGCTTTCGGCGCGATTTCTCGACCTATCTCGACCGGCACGCGAATCACCGGCGCATCGAGGAATTCGGCATCGGCACGAACCTCGGCATCCGCGGGCTCTATGGCCGCAACGCGGGGTTCGAGGAACGCCATCCGGGCCTGCATCTCGGGCTCGGCGGCGGTGAAAACGGCAGCCACCACCTCGACCTGATCTTCGCGCGCGGCACGCTCGCACTCGACGAGCGGATCGTGTTCGACGGCGCGTTCGCCGTCTGACGACGTGGCTGGCCGCGTGCTCAGGTTTCGACGGCAGGCGTGTCGCCGAGCCACTTGAACATCACGAGGCAGTCGACGAAGCCGAGCCGCGCATGACGGTAGGCGCGCGGCAACCGGCCGACGATCTCGAATCCGAGCTTCTGCCACAGCGCGACCGCGACCTCATTCGTCGCCACCACCGAGTTGAACTGCATCGCGAGGAAACCGCGCTCGCGCGCAACCTGCTGCGAGTGCTCGCACATCAGGCGCGCGACGCCGCGGCCGCGCGCGGCCTCGCTCACCATGTAGCCGCAATTGCTCACGTGCTTGCCGGGCCCCGCCGCGTTCGCCTTCAGGTAGTACGAACCGAGCACGACGCCGTCTTCTTCGGCGATCCACGTGCAGAGCGGTGCCGCGAGCCACAATGCGCGTGCCGCTTCCTGTGTCGGCGTCGGATCGAAAGCGTAGGTTTCCTGAGCAGCGACGATGGCGCGATAGGTCGGCCAGAAGCGCGGGAAATCGTCCTCGGTCATCGGGCGAATCGTGATCATGCGGGTTCTCTCGTGAGGGTGATGTCGACAGGCACGCCGGCGATCGTACCGCGATTCATCGACGGTCGTCCGCTCGCAATGCCGCGCTCCGATACGCGCCCGGCGGCACGCCGTACCAGCGCTTGAACGCCTGCGAAAAACTCGACAGGTCGCTGAAGCCGAGCCGCTCGGCCACTTCCGCGAGCGACAGCCGCGCGTCGCCGAGCAGCGTCTCGGCCATCGCGCCGCGCGCCTGCGCGAGCAGCGCGCGAAACGTCGTGCCCTCCTCCTGCAGCCGGCGCTTGAGCGTGCGCGGGCTCGTGTTCATCAGCCGCGCCATGTCCTCCAGCGAGAACGGCGCGCTGCCGGGCGTCGCGCCCAGGTACTGGCGCACCATCACCGACGTACCCACGCGCGCGCGCCGCGCTTCGACGAGCTGGCCGCACATCTGCTCGCACATCGACACCGTCAGCGGATTCGCATGCGGCAGCGGCCGGTCGAGAAACGCGCGGTCGAACGCGAGGCTGTTCGCGCGCGCCGAGAACGCCGGCTCCACACCGGCGATGCGCGGCGCGGCAAGCGACGGCGAGCGCGCGGCCTGCAGCGTGAAGCGCGACAACGTGAAATCGCCGCTGGCGATTTCCTGCAGCAGCACGGCCGCGGCCGTCATGTCGCGCTCGACGAGAAACCGGCTCAAGTCGCCGTCGAGTTCCGGCGCGCCGAAGTTGAGCACGCCCGTATCGGGCGCCTCGCGGTACGTGATGACGGTGTACGCATACGTGAGCGGCAGGAAGCGCATCGCCAGCGCAAGCGCGTCGCGCCCGGTCGCGCTCGCGATCAGCCCGTAGCCCCACACGCCGTATGCGGAGAAGTGATAGCGCAGGCCGACCTCGAAGCCGAGGCCCTGCGCGCGGCCGAGCGCACGCAGGAGGTTGCCGGTCAGCCGCAGCTCCTGTGCGGCCGTCACCTCGACTTTCGGATCGTCGAGCTGCGCGTCCGCGAGCCCCGTGCCGGCCAGCAGCGCCGTGTGCGGCACGCCCCGTTCGTCGCCGAAATCGACCAGCAGCCGGGCGCTGGCCGGACTCCGGGTGAAGTCCCAGAAGCTCATGCGGAGAAACCCTCGAAGCGCCGATTTGGCCCAAATACTAAAACAATTGTCCCCAAGCAGCATTGGTGTTTTCCCATGCGGCCCGCACCATCGGCGTCATCCAGTCGTCGCCCGAACGACCCCATCGCCCCAGGAGGAGACACCATGCAACCGAGTCGCCCGACCGATCCCGCCGCCCGCCTCGCGCACCGGCGCACCGCTTGCGCCCGCATGCCGGCGCGCACCGCCTGACCCGCCGACCACCGAAGAAAGGAGACGATTCCATGAGCAAGACTTTCGACTACATCGTCGTCGGCGGCGGATCGGGCGGCTGCGTCGTCGCTGGGCGGCTGACCGAGGACCCGGCCGTGACCGTGTGCGTGCTCGAGGCCGGCGGCCGCGGCGACGGCGCGGTCGTCAACGTGCCGACCGGCGCGGTCGCGATGATGCCGACCCGCCTGAACAACTGGGCGTTCGACACGGTGCCGCAGCCGGGGCTCGGCGGCCGGATCGGCTACCAGCCGCGCGGCAGGACGCTCGGCGGCTCGTCGGCGATCAACGCAATGGTCTACATCCGCGGCCATCGCGTCGACTACGACGGCTGGGCCGCGCTCGGCAACGAAGGCTGGGCGTACGACGACGTGCTGCCGTACTTCCGCCTGAGCGAGCACAACGAGCGCTTCGACGATGCATGGCATGGCCGCGACGGCCCGCTGTGGGTCAGCGACCTGCGCACCGGCAACCCGTTTCATGCACGCTACCTGGAAGCCGCGCAACAGGCCGGCCTGCCGCTCACCGACGATTTCAACGGCGCGCAGCAGGAAGGCATCGGGATCTACCAGGTCACGCAGAAGCACGGCGAACGCTGGAGCGCGGCGCGCGCATACCTGCTGCCGCATCTCGGCCGCCGCGACAACCTGACCGTCGAGACGCACGCGCAGGTGCTGCGCATCCTGTTCGACGGCACTCGCGCAATCGGCGTCGAGGTGCGGCAGCACGGCGAGGTCCGCACGCTGCGCGCGCGGCATGAAGTCGTGCTCGCGGCCGGCGCGCTGCAGACGCCGCAGTTGCTGATGCTGTCGGGCGTCGGCCCGGGTCGCGAACTGCAGCAGCACGGCATCGCGGTGCAAGCGGACCTGCCCGGCGTCGGCCGCAACCTGCAGGATCATCCGGATTTCATCTTCGGCTACCGCACGCGCAGCGTCGACACGATGGGCGTGTCCGCGCGCGGCGGCCTGCGGATGCTGCGCGAGTTCGCGCGCTTTCGCCGCGAACGGCGCGGGATGCTGACGTCGAATTTCGCGGAAGGCGGCGGTTTCCTGAAAACGCGTGCCGATCTCGCCGCGCCGGACCTCCAGCTGCATTTCGTCGTCGCGCTCGTCGACGATCACGCGCGCAAGCTGCATGCCGGCCACGGGCTGTCGTGCCACGTGTGCCTGCTGCGGCCGCGCAGCCGCGGCTCGGTCACGCTGGACAGCGCCGATCCGCTCGCGGCGCCGCGCATCGATCCCGCGTTCTTCGACGATCCGCGCGACGTCGACGACATGGTCGCGGGCTTCCGCATCACGCGCCGGTTGATGGAAGCACCGGCGCTCGCGAGCTGGATCACGCGCGACCTGTTCACGGCGAACGTGACGACCGACGACGAGATCCGCGACGTGCTGCGGCGGCGCACCGACACCGTGTATCACCCGGTCGGCACGTGCCGGATGGGTCACGATGAACTGGCCGTCGTCGATCCGCAACTGCGCGTGCGCGGCCTGCAGGGGCTGCGCATCGTCGATGCGTCGGTGATGCCGACGCTGATCGGCGGCAACACCAACGCGCCGACGATCATGATCGCCGAGAAGGCCGTCGACCTGATGCGCGGCGTGCGCCGCGTACCCGCAAGGTCGCATGCCGAAACCGTCGGTATAGCGAAGGATCGCGACGCCGCTCTTGCCGCGTGCGCCACGCATGATGCCGTCCAACCCGAGGAAAATCGCCATGCTGTCGCCTGACCGTTCCCGTTCCGCCGACGCCGCCGTACCGCTGGCGGCGATCATCATCGGCGCCGGCTTCGCCGGCATCGGCATGGCCGTCGCGCTGCAACGCGCCGGCATCCACGATTTCGTTATCGTCGAACGCTCGCACGACGTCGGCGGCGTCTGGCGCGACAACAGCTACCCGGGCGCCGCGTGCGACGTGCCCTCGCACCTGTACTCGTTTTCGTTCGAACCGAATCCGGCCTGGTCGCGCGTGTTCGCGCCGCAGCCGGAAATCCATGCGTACCTGCAGCATTGCGCACGCAAGTACGGCCTCGCGCGCCACCTGCGCTTCGGCGCCGAAGTCGAGCACGCGCGCTACGACGAGGCCCGCGCGCTGTGGCACGTCACGCTCGCCGACGGCACGACGCTCAGCGCGGCGCTGCTCGTCAGCGGCACCGGCCAGTTGAGCCGTCCGGCAATGCCCGACCTGCCCGGCATCGACACGTTCTGCGGCCGCGCCTTCCACTCCGCGCACTGGGATCACGACCATGCGCTCGCCGGCCAGCGCGTGGCCGTGGTCGGCACCGGCGCATCGGCGATCCAGTTCGTCCCGGCGATCGCCGGCAGCGTGCAGCACCTGTCCGTGTTCCAGCGTTCGCCGGCCTACGTGATCCCGCGCCCCGATCGCGCGTATCGACCGTGGGAAAAGGCGCTGTTTCGCCGGATGCCGTGGGCGATGAAGCTGCACCGCGCATCGATCTACCTGCGCTACGAATCGCGCGCGATCGCCTTCACGCGCCTGCACGGGCTGATGAAAGCGGCGGTCGGCCGGCCGTTCCGCAAGCTGCTCGCGCGCGACGTGCCGGACCCCGCGTTGCGCGCACGGCTCACGCCCGACTACCCGATCGGCTGCAAGCGCCTCCTGCTGTCGAGCGAGTACCTCGCGACGATGAGCCGCAACAACGTCGCGCTCGTCACGCAGCGGATCCGGCGCGTGACCGAGGACGGGATCGAGACCGTCGACGGCGTGCATCATCCGGTCGACGCGATCATCTACGGCACGGGCTTCGCGGCCACCGAGTTCCTGTCGCCGATGCGCATCACGGGCCGCGACGGGCTCGACCTGAACGACGCGTGGCGACGCGGCGCGCAGGCGTATCTCGGGCTCACCGTCCCCGGCTTTCCGAATTTCTTCATGCTGTACGGCCCGAACACGAACCTCGGTCACAACTCGATCGTCTACATGCTCGAAAGCCAGATCGCGCACGTGATGCGCTGCGTGCAGGCGATGCGGCGCGACGGTGCGCGCGAGATCGACGTCGACGCGCGCCGCTACCGGCGCTTCAACGCGCACGTGCAGCAGCGGCTCGCCGGTTCGGTGTGGAGCGGCTGCAAGAGCTGGTACGTCGATGCATCAGGGCACAACAGCACGAACTGGCCGAGCTTCACGCTGACCTACCGCTGGATCACGCGCTTCACCGGCATGGCCGCGTACCGCTTCACGCGTCCGTTGCCCGAATCGGCCGCGCCGACGCACGGCACGGTGGTCGCGGCGCCGGCAGGCAGGCTGGAGGCGCTCGCCGCCGCTTCGCTGCGCGGCTTCCTGCGTATCGCGTTCCGGCCGCTGATCGGGCCGCCGTTCGGTGCGCGCGTGCAGCGCCGCGTCGTCGCGCTGCTGGCGCCGCTGATGCCCGGCGGAGGCGGCACGCTGCGCTACCGCACGTTAGCGCACCGCGTGCCAGTCGAAGTCGTCGCACCGAAGCGCGGCGATACGGGTGGTGCGATCCTGTATCTGCATGGCGGGGCGTTCTGCCTCGGCGGGCCGCATACGCATCGCGGCGTGACGACGCGGCTCGCGAACGATGCCGGCCTGCCGGTGTGGGTGCCCGATTACCGGCTCGCGCCCGAGCACCCGAGCCCGGCCGCGCTCGACGATGCGCTGGCCGTGTACGACGCGATGCGCGCGCAGGGCCATGCGCCGCACCGGATCGTGATTGCCGGCGACTCGGCCGGCGGTGCACTGGCACTCGCGCTCGCGATCGCGCTGCGCGAGCGCGGCGAACCGGCCGCCGCGGCGCTGCTGCTGATCTCGCCCGTGACCGACCCGGCGCTCGGCGGCGCGACACTCGCCTCGCGCCGCCACGACGATCCGATGATCCGGCGCGGCTGGCTCGAACAGGGGCTGCGCTGGTATCACGGCGCCGGCTCGGCCGCCGCGCGCGGCCCGCTCGACACCGACCTGCGCGGCCTGCCGCCGATGCTGATCCAGGCCGGCGACCAGGAGGTGCTGCTGTCGGATGCGCAGCGGCTGGCCGATCATGCGAGCGCGTGCGGCGTGCCGTGCCGGCTGGAAATTCATGCGGCGCGCTGGCACGTGTTTCATCTGCAGGCGTTTTACCTTCGCTCGGCGCGCGATGCGTTGCGCACGCTCGCGCGGTTCGCGTCGGCACGGGTCGCCGCGACGGCATGACGATGCAGCGGCAACGCAAAACGATCGCGCGGCCCGCTTGCCGCGAAGCGACACCGTCTTGCGAAAACCGGCCGTTTATTTTTTTCCGCCACGCGCGGCCGTCATGATCTCCCGCAAGCCCCGGCGCGCCGCCGGGGCCCCCACCTGGCGGAGACATCATGAAAAGAAGGCACACCCTCAATGCGCTGGCGCTGCTGTGCTGCGTCGGCATCCAGTGCGCGACGTCGGCGTTCGCCGACGAACCGAAGAAAGTCGCGTTCGTCGACACGGGCAACACCGGGCGCAGCGTGATGGCCGAAGCGATCGCGGGCCAGCTGATCGCGCAGCGCCATGCGCACATCGCGGTGATCTCGCGCGCGGTCGACGAGGATCCGTATGACGAAAAGCCCGAAGAAAACGGCGTGATCCTGATGAAGCGGCGCGGCATCGACACGTCCGCGCACCGCTCGGTGCAGTTGAACGCGAACGACGTCAGGCATTCCGACGTGATCCTGACGATGACCGACAAGCACAAGGAGAAGGTGCTTGCGCTCTATCCGTCGGCTGCCGGCAAGGTGTTCACGCTCGCCGAATATGCGACCGGAAAGCACCTCGACGTGCCCGACGCGTGGGGCAAGCCGATGGATTTCTACGAATCGGTGACCACGCAGCTCGACGCGTACATACCGGCCGCGCTCGACAAGGTCGCGACGATCGCGCCGGCGAAGCAGTAACGCGGAAGGCCTGCCGGTCGCCGGACGCGCAATGCGCCGGCACCGGCAGTGGCCCCTGCGTCCCCCTCCCGTCCCGCCTCTACGGCGCCTGCCCCGTCATCGCACCATCGACACCGGCCATTCGGCCGAGTCGCCACCCTTCGTACCGGATGAAAGAATGATCGTCGTCCGGGAAGCCCGCTTCACTGCCCGAAACCCCGAACGACGAAGACACCGCATGCGCGTCGGCCGCAGCGCCACTGCGATGCGGATCGGCCCAATTCCAGTCACCACTCATGTAGCTTATAAGTTACAATGCTTTCCAAGTTCGAACTGCTTCGCTATCAACGTGACGACGGTCGCGAGCCTTTCACCGAATGGCTGAACGCCGTACGCGACAAGATCGCGCAGGCACGGATTCGCGAACGCCTGCGCCGCGTGCAGACCGGCAACTTCGGCGATTGCGAGCCGGTCGGCGAAGGGGTGATCGAACTGCGCGTCCATGTCGGCGCCGGCTACCGCGTGTACTTCGGGCGGCACGGCAGTGCACTGGTGCTGCTGCTGTCCGGCGGCGACAAGGGCAGTCAACCCGACGACATCAGGCGCGCCAAGGAACACTGGTCGAACTGGAAACGGAGGCAAACATGAACAAGCTCAAGGGCGCGGTATCGCACCACGACGCCGAAGTCGCCGAACTCGGCGCCGACCGCGAGCTCGCGGTCGCCTATCTGCGCGTCGCGATGGAATCGCTCGACGATCCCGACAATCGTGCGGCCGGCCTGCTTGCGCTGCGCACGGTCGCGGAAGCCTACGGCGGGCTCGGCGCAGTCGCGGCCGAAGCCGGCATCAGCCGCGAATCGCTGTATCGCACGCTGTCCCCGAACGGCAACCCGACGCTGAAAACCCTGCTCGCGGTGCTCAAGACCGTCGGTCTGCGCCTGTCCGTCGTCCCCGCGCAGCCCGCGCACGCCTGAGCGACACGCTCCCCCTCACGGCCTGACCATCCACACGAGCAGCATCGCGGCCGGCGCGGCCGTCATCCCCGCCGGCGGACGCTCGATCGTCGGCTCGACCGCCAGCGCCTGCGCGAGCGCCGCCGCGTCGTCGATCGGCGTCGTGCGCACGATCGTCATCAGCCGCGCCGGCCGGTGCAGCGCCTCGCGATACAGCGCGCCGTACCACAGCGGCCGCATGCCGAGCGCGTCCTGCAGCACGTACGGATAACGCCACAGCCGCAGCACGAGGCGGCTGTCCGGGTGGGCCGGATCGACGCGCACGAACACGCGGCGCGTGCTTTCGCCGTGCGTGTAGCGCGGCAGCACGGGCAGCGCGTCGGCCGGCGCCTGCGGCAACAGCCAGCGCAGCGCGGTGGCCGGCGACCACGGTGTCGCGCGCTGCCAGCCGGCCTGCGCAAGATGCCGGTCGAGCGTGTCCGATGTCGCACTCCATTGCAGCGGCAGGTACTCCTCGCGATCGCCGCCGATCTCGGTGCGCCGCGTCGGCACGCGCTGCCATCCGCCGCGCAGCCACTGATCGACGGTCATCGCGACCACGTCGCCGACATGCGGGCGCGCCGCGCGATCGAGCTGCCATTGCACAGGAACCCGCCATACGCCGGCCGTCGCGAGCACCACGAGCACCGCGACGAGCGCGCCGCGCGGCTGCACATGCTCGCGCACGCGCCAGTACGCATAGGCACCGGCGAGCAGCGCGAACCAGGCCAGCCCGAGGCTCCAGCCGCCGAGCAGGCCCGACAGCCAGGTGCCGCCGACGTACAGCCGCGCGAAACCGCCGAGCACGATCCACAGTACGACCGCCGTCACGACCGGAATGCGCCACAGCGCGGGTCGGTCACGCGTGAGCACCCAGCCGATGCCGCTGCTCGCGAGGATCGCGAACGCGGCGTCCGCATCGGGCAGCGGCACGTGCGGCGCGCCGGGCGGCAGGCTCGCAGGCGTCGCGCCCGGTATGCCCGAGCCGAACGCCGGCACGAGCACGACGGCGACACCGACTGTCGCGAGCCACCATGCGGACGTCCACCAGCAGCGATGGATCATCAGCCAGACCAGAAACGCGGCCGCGACGATCAGCCCCGTATCGTGCCCGTGCAGCACGGCAAGCGCACTCATCGCGGCATCGACGGGCGGCGTGCGCAGGTTCTGCAGGAACGCATACAGCGCGATGTCCGCGTGCATCAGCGGATCGTTCGCGACGACATCCTGCACGATCCCCGCGAACAGCCACACGCAGCCGACGAACAGCAGCGCGAGCACGGGCACCGCGCCCGGCAGGCCGCGCACGTATGCGATCGCGTCGTGCAGCCGCGCGCCGAACCGCGGCCAGCGATGCGTGCACGCGTGCACGGCTTCGGCGAGCGTGCGGCGCAGCAGCGGCCAGCCGCGCCGCAGCGCGACGCGTACGCCGATCCACACGAGCACGACCAGCGCGGCGACGACCAGCAGGATCGCGGCGACCCGTACGCTGATCGCCGCGGCCAGCGCGGCCGACGCACCGAACAGGATGCCCGGCGCGACGTGCACGGGCGCCCATACGAGCGCCGACACGACGTTGACCGGATAGAACGACCGGCGCGGCAGCGTCGCGCAGCCGACGACGACCGGCACGACCGCACGCACCGGCGCAAGGAAGCGCGCGAGCACGATGCTCTTCATCCCGTGACGCAGCACGAACTCCTCGCCGCGCGCATAGGCGTTCGCATGGCCGAAGCGCGTCCAGGCGTTGCGGATCATCCCGCGATAGTGCCGCCCGAGCTCGTAGCTGATCCCGTCGCCGAGCACCGCGCCGGCGGCCGCGACGCCGATCGTCGTCCACCCGTCGAGCGCGCCCGCGCCGATCAGCGCACCGGCCGCGAACATCACGGCGCCGGCCGGCACGACCGTGCCGATCAGCGCGATCGCCTCGGCGCACGCCGTCACGAACACGATCGCCAGCACGAGCAGCGGATGCGCGCCGATCGCGCCGATCCACGCGTGGATCGTGTCGCTCATCGCATGCCCCGCGGCGAAACGACCCGGCGGACGAACACCGGATCGGCGATGGCAGGGGGAACGGTCATGGCGAAATGCGCGCGGTCGCGCCGGCGTGAACGGTCAATCGAACTCGTGCTGCCGCGCGTCGGCCTCGAGCGGCGCATCGTGGTAGCCGACCGTCGCGATCTCCTGCAGGTAGCGCGCAAGAAATGCGCCGATCGAACCGGCGGCCTCGTACTGATGCACGTGACGGAACTCGTGGGTCAGCAGGCGGCGCGTGTCCTGCCCGCGCAGCACGTACACCGCATGACCGAGCGTCAGGCCGATCGTCCCCGGCGACAGCAAACCCGTGTCGCGCGCGATCGCGGCCAGCGACGGCGTCTCGGGAAACGGCATGCGGTCGACGATCACCACACGGATCTGCTCCGGCCGGGCAACGCCCACTGTGCGCGCGTCGTCGGCCTGTGCCGGCGTCAGCGGCGCGCCCTGCGCGATCCCGCGCGCCGCCTCCGCTTCGGCCCACGCAACGGCGGCGGGCAAGGCGGTCGGCAGGATTTCGGCAAGATCGATCATCGCAAGGCTCCCCGGCGGGTGGTGTGGTATCGGGCACCAGTTTAGTCCCGATTCGCAGCGGTTCGCGTCGCGCGTTGCCGGTCCATGCCGGGTACGGCAACGATCAGGGAATACCCTGATCGCCGTGCACGACCCGCCGCACCGTTTCCCGTCGATTATTTCGTTTCAGTACACATTCCGCGACCAGCCATCTCGAAAATTTCCCGAATGAGTACCGTTTTCGGATTCGGCGGAATATATTGGTCGGAAGAACGCCGCGACGATAACCGGACAAGCCGTTCGCGGCGTCATCCCGGAGAGGGCCGCTAGATGATCAGGGTAATTCTGGCTGACGATCATGCAGTCATGCGGGACGGACTGCGATACATCCTGGAAACGGCCGGCGGCTTCGAGATCGTCGGCGAGGCGAGCGACGGCTCGGCCACGCTCGCGCTCGCCGAGCGCGCGGTCGCCGACGTGCTGCTGCTCGACCTGTCGATGCCCGCGCCGACCGGCATCGAGCTGATCCGGATGGTCAAGCGCCATGCGCCGTCGCTGCGCACGCTCGTGCTGACGATGCACGCCGAGGCGCAGTACGCCGCGCGCGCGTTCAAGGCCGGCGCCACCGGCTACCTGACGAAGGACAGCGCGACCGCCGAACTCGTCGAAGCGGTCGGCAAGGTCGCGGCGGGCGGCGTCTACGTGAGCCCGTCGGCAGCCGAAAGCCTCGCGCGCACGCTGCGCGCGCCGGATCGGACATTGCCGCACGAGCGACTGTCCGCGCGCGAACTCGACGTGATGGGCCGCATCGTCGCCGGCCAGACCGTCACGCAGATCGCGTCCGAACTCGCGCTGAGCGCGAAGACGGTCAGCACGTACAAGACGCGGATCCTCGAGAAGATGGAATTGCCGCACGAAGCCGCACTGGTCCGCTACGCGGTGCGCCACGATCTCTATCCCGGTGCCGACGACGCATGACAGCCGCCTCCCGCTTCCCGCCCGCGCCGCCCGCGCCGCCCGACGACGATCCGGACGCATCGCACCTGTTCATGTCGTCGCTGCCGCCCGACCGGCGCGAACGGCGCTTCGCGCTTGCGACCGTGCTCGTATCGGCCGTGATCTTCGCCGCGCTCGCGCCGTTCGCGGGCATGCCGCTCGCGCCGGGCTGGGCGTTCATTCCCGTGTACCAGTCGGCGATCGTCGTCAACGACATGGTGACGGCCGGCCTGCTGCTCGGCCAGTACGCGATCCTGCGCCAGAAGCCGCTGCTCGCGCTCGCGGGAGGCTACCTGTTCACAGGCTTCATGGCCGGCACGCACATGCTGACCTTCCCCGGGCTGTTTGCGCCGCACGGCCTGCTCGGTGGCGGCGACCAGACCACCGCGTGGCTGTACCTGTTCTGGCACGGCGGCTTTCCGCTGGCGGTGTCCGCCTATGCGCTGCTGCGCGCGAAGACGCGCGCCCGCCCGATCCCGGCCCCGCAGCGCCGTGCGGCGATTCCGGTGGGGTTCTGCATCGCGTCGGCGGTCGCCGCGACGGCCGCGCTCGCGCTGCTCGCGACGGCCGGCCACGACCTGCTGCCGCGCATCATGAACGGCAACCGGATGACCGCGACGATGACGAACGCGATCACGGTCGTCTGGGGGCTGAACCTGGTCGCACTGATGTTGATGTGGTGGCAGCGGCGCCGCCATTCCGTGCTCGACCTGTGGGTGATGACGACGCTGGTCGCATGGCTGTTCGACATCGCGCTGTCGTCGATGCTGAACCACGGGCGCTACGATCTCGGCTTCTACGCGGGACGCGCGTACGGCCTCGTCGCATCCGGCGTCGTACTGTTCGCGATGCTGTTCGAGAACGGCCGGCTGCATGCGCAGACCGTGCGCGCACTGGCCGGCGCGCGCTACCAGCATCTGCTCGTCGTGCAGAAGAGCGCGCAGTTGAACGACGCGAACGAACGGCTCGAACAGCGCGTCGCTGCGCGCACCGCGCAACTGAGCGCGTCGAACCGCGACCTGCGGCGCGAAGTCGAGGAGCGCGTGCGCGCCGAGCGGGCGCTGCAGGCGTCTCGCGAGGAATTGCGCGAGATTGCCGCGATCAGTGCCAGCGCGCGCGAAGCCGAGCAGCGCCGCATCGCGCGCGAACTGCACGACGAACTCGCGCAGACGCTCGCGACGCTGAAGAACGATCTCGAATGGCTGATCGACCGCGTGCCGCAGGACGACGCGCAACTCGCGCGCAAGATCGCGGCGATGCATGTGCTCGCGCGCGGCGCGGTGGCCGCGACACGGCGCATCGCGTCCGACCTGCGCCCGCTGATGCTGGACGACCTCGGCTTCGCCGCGGCGATGCAATGGCTCGTGGAGGATTTCCGGCACCGTCACGGAATTGCGTGCGCGCTGCACGTCGAGCCGCCCGAGCTGCAGCTCGACGAGCCGTATGCGACGGCTGTGTTCCGCATCGCGCAGGAAGCGCTCGCGAACGTCGCGCGGCATGCGGCCGCGTCGCACGCGGACGTCGAACTCGTGCACGGCGGCGATGTGATCGCACTGACGATCCGCGACGACGGCGCGGGATTCGATCCCGGCGTACCGCGCAAGTCGGGGTCGTTCGGGCTGGTGGGATTGCGTGAGCGCGCGTATCTGGTCGGCGGCACGCTGCGGATCGCGACAACGCTCGGCGAAGGCACGACGGTCGAGGTCGAGATTCCGCTGACGCATGCGCCCGTGGCGGTCGCGCATGGGGCGGATGGGGGGGCGCCGAGATAGAGCGGGGGAACCCCGCGGCAATGGAAAGCGCTGAACCGCGATGGCTTAGCCGGCAGCCTTTGTCGCACGTGCCACTTTCAACATGCGCTCGAGTTCCGCCTGAACGTCTGCCGCTTCGATATATTCACCGGTCCGCCGCGCCTCGTGGCGCGATGCCAAGCCGCGCGCCACGAATTCGCGCTGCACGCGTCGACGCGCAACGCCATCTCGAGACATATTCGCCATCGTCAATTTCATTGCTCGCTCCATACGTCGCATTTGCAACGCCTGGTAGCGCATCGCGCATGATACGCAGCGGTTCACCGACTGCGATTCATGTGCTGCCCGGCACTTCGCGCTGCCATCACCCGGCGCGACATCGTCCGTACCGGCCTTCCCACGACGCTACAATTCGTCGCGGGTCGCTACATCAGCCGTTTTATTGCACCGGCCGACCGGACTTCACCCCTTCGCCACGATGAAAACCCTCCGCACCTACATCCTTTCTTTCTTCATCGCCGCAGTCGGCTGGCTGGCCGTATCGCTGCTGTGCTGGCCCGTCCTGCTCGCGCTGCAGGCGCTGACGACAGCCGTGTTCATTCCGCATCCTGCCGGCAGCTACATCGCGCTCGGGTTCGTGTCGACCGCGCGGCTCACGGATTTTCCGACCAACTTCGTCGGCGCCTTTTCAGTGCCTTTCCTGAACGTGCCGATCGGATTCATTGCGATCGCCTGGTGGTTCGGCGTCGGCCTGATCGTACCGTCCGCATACCAGCGCTACCGTACCAAGCCACGCGGCCGCGCATCGCGGGCCGTCGTGTGGCGTGCGGCCCGCTCGCTGCTGATCCTGACCACCGTGGTGCTCGTCGTCGCGACGCCGTTCCTGCGTCGCTACGAGATCGTGACACCGGATCATCTCTACGTGCGGCACCTGTTCGACTGGCACGAACGCGCGTATCCGCTTGCGTCGCTGAAGGAAATCCACGTGGACAATCCCGGCGGCAGCCGCAGCATCATCACGTGGGAATTCATCTTCGACGGCGACAACCGCTTCACGACGACCGCCCCCGACATCCACGCGCTCAAGTACCTGCTGTCGAACACGCACGCGTCGGCCAACTTCAAGTTCGTCGGGAACCAGGTAATGAAGCGGTAACACCGCGCCCCATCACACCCGCGCCGCCACCATCGCCCGCTCCGACCGCGTCCACGCGACCAGCGCGCCGACGCCGAGCAGCGCAAGGCACACGATCGGCACGATCATCGGCCCGAACGCGGTGCCCGTCACCTTGCCCGCGAACGGCATCAGGTTCTGGCTGAAGAAGCCGCCCAGGTTGCCGATCGAGTTGATCGCCGCGACGCTTGCCGCCGCCCGTGCGCCGGTGAAATAGCGCGGCGGCATCGACCAGAAGCACGGATACAGCAGCGGGATGCATGCGCCGCCGAGCACGAGCGCGACGAAGCGCAGCGGCGTCGACGGCAGCACGAGGCTCAGCAGGAAGCCGAGTGCGCCGAGCGCCGCGACGATCGCGATCGTGCGCAGGATGCTCTTCGCGCGGCGCAGCTTCGCCGGCAGCCACACCAGCAGCACCACCGCGAGCGCCCACGGCAGCATGCTCAGGAAACCGTTCGTGCTGCTCGACACGCCGAACGACTTGACGAGCGTCGGCAGCCAGTACGTGACACCGTACAGCGACGTCGACATCAGCATGTAGGTCGCCGCGAACAGCATCACGCGCGGATCGAGCAGCGCCTTCCACGGCTGGCCGTGCTCGGCCTGCGCCGGCTTCTCGCGCTCCAGCGCGGCCGCGACGATCTCCTTCTCGCGTTCGTCGAGGAACGGCGCTTCGCGGAACGAAGCCGGCAGCACGCGGAACACGACGATTGCGACGATCACGGCCGGAATGCCCGTCGCCACGAACACCCACTGCCAGCCCGCGAGGCCCCACACGCCGTTCAGGCTCAGCAGCACGCCGCCGACCAGCGAGCCGAGCATGTTCGCGAGCGCACTGCCGAGCGTGAAGATGCCGAGCACCTTCGCGCGGTAGCTCTGCGGAAACCACAGCGTCAGGTAGTAGATCACGCCCGGATAGAAGCCGGCCTCGGCGATGCCGAGCAGGAAACGCAGCGAGCAGAACGCCGGCATCGACGTCGTGAAGCCCATCAGCACCGTGATGAGGCCCCACGTCAGCATGATCCGCGCGAGCCACACGCGCGCGCCGTAGCGATGCAGCGCGAGCGTGCTCGGCACCTCGAACAGCAGGTAGCCGATGAAGAACAGCGACGACGCGAGCCCGAACGCGGCCTCCGTCATCCCGAGGCTATGCACCATCTGCAGTTTCGCGAAACCGACGTTCTGCCGGTCGATGAACGCGATCAGGAACATCACGACGAGGATGGGCAGCAAGCGCCGCGCCATCTTCGACATGATGCGCTGTTCTTCGGCGGACGCGGGGTCCAGGGTGTCGGTTGCGTTCACTTCAGGCTCCTTGCGTGAATCGGTTGCGTATCGGTTGCATATCGGTTGAATCGGCGCCGCGCGCAGCACACACGCGGGCGCGGGGTGTCTCGATGAATGGACGCGGCGGCGTTCAGCCCGACCGGTAGTCGTCGAGCATCGGCGCGAACATCTCGTGCCACGCGCGCGGTTTCGCCTTGATCGTGCCGGCGAGGTACAGGAATTCGACGTAGTCCATCAGCTGGTTCGGCAGCACCGAGAAGCGCGTGTCGGGTGCGGCGAGCATCCGCATCACGTCGTCGTGCGACACGCCGACGCCCGACGACGCCGCATACAGCGCGGCCGCCGCACGCGGGTCCTGCGCGATCAGGCGGTTCGCTTCGTCGAGCGCGCCGAGAAACGCGACGGCGAGCGCGGGCTCCGTATCGACGAGCCGCTTCGGCGCGAACACGACGTCGAGCGTCAGCGGGCCGAGCACGTCGACCGAGCTCACCACGCGGTGTATGCCCGGCTGCCGCAACTCGAGCGTCGAGAACGGCGGCGACGTGAAGTGCGCGGTGACGCCGTTCTCGCGACGGATCAGCGCCTGCATCGCCTGCGGATGCGGCAGGTTCACGGTGATCGAATCGAGCTGCGCGAAATGCGTCGGGCCGAGCTGCCGGCTCGCGACCATCTGCAGCACGACGGCCGACAGCGACGTGCGGATGCCCGGCACCGCGATCCGGTCGGACGGCGTGAAGTCGCGCAGCGACGCGAGGCCCGCGCGGTTCGCGTTCAGCGACAGCGACGTGGTCGACAGCCCGCTGATGCCGATCACCTCGACGTTCGGAATGCCGCGCGCCCGTGCCCACAGCTCGATGAAACCCGGTGCGCCGGCGCCCGCGAAATCGAGCGTGCCGGCCATCATCGCGTCGTTGACGGAGTTGCCGCCGTCGAGCAGCACCCAGTCGACCGCGACGTCGCGCACGCCATGACGTGCCGCGTGCCGTTCGAACAGCCGCTGCTTCTCCATCACGAGCAGCGGCAGGTACAGCACGCCATAGCCTTTGGAAATCCGGACCGTGCGAGGCTTCGCCCGCACGAGCGACGGCACCGCGAACGCGCCGAGCCCGGCGGCGATCAGTGCGCGGCGGCGCGGCAGCGTCGTCATGCGCGTGCTGCCATGCGACGGACGGAAAACGGCCCCGCGAAGGCTGCCGTCGCGCCGCGTCGCGCGTTCGTCGCGCCCGTGACATGCTGCATGTTGCCGTCTCCTTGAATAATTCTGGTATTAATGCCGTCCTTGCCTGCTGCTTCCGGCTCGACACAGGTTATCGACCGAGTCTGAGAAAATGCTGACATCCCGCCCTCGGGAAAACCCCTAACCCACCTACCTGCAAAACGGCACCATGCGCATTCTCGTCGTGGAGGACGATGCCGAAATCGGCGCGGCGATCCGCAGCCGCCTGGCGCGGCTCGGCCACGCGGTCGACCTCGAAGCCGACGGCGCGACCGCGCACGGGCTGCTGCGCGTCGAGCGCTTCGACCTCGTCGTGCTCGACGCGAACCTGCCCGGCATGGACGGCTTCACGGTATTGCGCCACCTGCGCGCGTCGGGCAGCACGACGCCCGTGCTGCTCGTCACCGCGCGCTCGGCGATCGACGACCGCGTGAGCGGCCTCGGCCTCGGCGCCGACGACTATCTCGTGAAGCCGTTCGACTATCGCGAGCTCGACGCCCGTGTGCAGGCGCTCCTGCGCCGCAACAGCGGCCATGCGAACGACGTGCTGACGCTCGGCGGCCTCGTGATCGACCGCAGCAGCCGCCTCGCGGAACTCGACGGGCAGCCGCTGTCGCTGTCGCGCCAGGAGTTCGCGCTGCTCGAGATCCTCGCGAGCCGGCCGCAGCGGATCTTCTCGAAGGACGAGCTGCTGAACCAGCTGTTCAGCTTCGGCAACGAGCCGACCACGAACGCGGTCGAACAGTACGTGACGCGCGTGCGCAGGAAGCTGCAGGGCAGCTCGGTCGAGATCCGCACCGCACGCGGGATGGGGTATCAGATTGCCGCGCATTGACTGGTTTCCGAAGACGCTGTTCGGGCGCACGCTGCTCCTGGTCGCGCTCGTCGTCGCAAGCGGCGCGCTCGCGCTTGCGGTGATCGCGCGCTACTACGCGGGTGTCGCAGCCGAACGCGCATACGACCAGCTGCTTGCAGGCGCATCGATCCAGGTCGCGGAAAACCTCTACGTGCAGGGCGGCGTGCTTGCGCTGAATCCGCCGGTGGCCGCACTGTCGACGCTGTCGCGCTACGACCTCGTCTACTACAAGGTCGTCGATTCGCGCGGCATCGTCGTGGCCGGCTACAACGATCTCGCGAGCCCCGCGACGCTCGCCGCCGCGAAACAGGGCCCGGCGTTCGCGAATGGCGTCTACCAGGGGCACCGGATCCGCACCGCGACCATCGCCCGCTACATGCCCGAGGAAAGCACGCCGGGCTGGGCGCTCGTGACGGTCGCGCAAACCACCAACGCGCGCCAGCAGCTCACGAACGACATGAGCTTCAAGGTGTGGACGCTGATCCTGCTGATGAGCGTGCTCGCGATCGGCGCAAGCGGCCTCGCGATCCGGCGCGGGCTGCGCCCGCTCGCGCAGATCGGCACGATCATCGCCGCGCGCGACCCGGCCGACCTGCGGCCGGTGGCCGTCGATACGCCGAGCGAGATCGACGCGATCATCGGCTCGATCAACGGATTGATGCACCGCCTCGCCGAACGCATCAACGCGATGCAGCGCTTCATCGCCGACGCCGCGCATCAGATGCGCACGCCGCTCGCGCGGCTCGACGCGCAGATCGAGCTGCTCGACGGCGAATCCGATCCCGCGCGTCACGCGGCGCGGCTCGATGCGCTGCGCGCGACGTCCTCGGATGTCGGGCGGCTCACCGGCCAGCTGCTCAATCACGCGATGGTGATTCATCGTACCGAGGCCGTGCCGCTGCAACCCGTCGAACTGGTCGCGCTCGCCAAAGAGGTGCTCGGCCGCACGATTCCGCTCGCGGGCGAGCGCGATGTCGCCGTTGCGTTCGCGAGCGATGCGCCGCTGGCGTGGATCGACGGCGACGCGATCAGCCTGCAGGAAGCGTTGTCGAACGTGTTGCACAACGCGCTGCTGCACGGTCACGCGGACGACATCGTCGTGTCGGTCGCGACCACGGGCAACGTCGACGGCGCGGTCACGCTGACCGTGACCGACAACGGCCGCGGGATACCGCGCGAGCATTGGGACGCGGCACTGCAACCGTTCGTGCGGATCGCGCCGGACGGCAGCGAGCGGCGCACGGGGTCGGGCCTCGGGCTCGCGATCGTGCAGGAAGTGATGAAGGCGCACGGCGGGCGCGTCGGGTTTGCGTTTCCCGATGCGGGCGGGTTCGCAGTGGTGCTGACGTTTCCGCGGGCAGCGGGGACGCACGCAAGCGACGCGTGAGTCGACCCGTGCGCGGCAATGCTACGCCGCGACGGCCTCCCCGCCCAGATACGCATCGCGCACGCGCTCGTCGTCGAGCAGTGCCTTTGCGGGCCCTTCGAGTACGACGCGGCCCGTCTGCAGCACGTACCCGTAATGCGCGATCTCGAGCGCGAGGCTCGCGTTCTGCTCGACCATGAACACCGTCACGCCCTGCTGGTTGATCGTGCCGATCAGTTCGAGCACCTTGTCGACGTAGAGCGGCGACAACCCCATCGTCGGCTCGTCCATGCAGATCAGCTTCGGCCGCGCCATCAACGCACGCGCCATCGCGAGCATCTGCTGCTCGCCGCCCGACAGCGTGCCCGCACGCTGCGTCAATCGTTCGCGTACACGCGGAAACAGGTCGAGCACACGCTCGTAGTCGTCGGCCACGGCCGTGCGGTCGCCGCGCGTGTACGCGCCCATCAGCAGGTTCTCGCGCACGCTCATGTCGCCGAACAGCCGCCGCGCCTCGGGCACGGCCGCGATCCCGCGCCGCACGCGCTGCGGCGTCGCGAGCGCCGTCACGTCGGCGCCGTCGAAACGCACGACGCCGCGCTTCGGCCGCATCAGCCCGAGGATCAGCTTCATCGTCGTCGACTTGCCGCTCGCGTTGCCGCCGAGCAGGCTGACGATCTGCCCGCGGCCCACTTCGAAGTTCACGTCGAAATGCACCTGCACGGGCCCGTAGAACGTGTCGAGGTGTTCGAGTTTCAGCAGCGCGTCGGTCATCGTCGTATCGGGTCCGGTGGAAAGCGCGGTCATGCGGCCGCCTGCGCGGTGCGGTCGGCCGGTGCGCCGCCCGCATGGCGGCGGCCAAGATAGGCTTCGATCACGCGCGGATCGTGCCGCACGTCGCGCGGCGCGCCTTCGGCGATCTTCACGCCGTTGTCGAGCACCATCACGCGGTCGGACACGCGCATCACGAGTTCGAGCTTGTGCTCGATCAGCAGGATCGTCAGGCCACGCGCCTTCAGCGACTGGATCAGTTGCAGCATCTCGGCCGTCTCCGTCTCGTTCATCCCGGCCGTCGGCTCGTCGAGCAGCAGCAGGCGCGGATGCAGCGCGAGCGCGCGGCCGATCTCCACGCGCCGCCGGTTCGCATACGACAGGCTGTGCGCAGGATGGTCGATGCGCGGCGTGAGCCGTTCGCCGAACCCGGCGACGATCGCGCGCGCCTCCTCGCGCAACGCGGCTTCCTCGCGGCGCACCGACGCGGGCCGCACGAGCGCGCGCAGCACCTCGGCCGCCGCGCCGAGCGCGGGCCAGCCCGGCCGCGCCGCGCGCAGCCTGGCATGCGCGCCGATCAGCACGTTGTCGAGCACGCTCAGGTTGCCGAACACGCGGCCGTGCTGGAACGTGCGCGCGATGCCGAGCGCCGCGAGGCGCTCGGGCGCCGTGCCCGTGATGTCGCGGCCGTCGAACGTCACGCGGCCGGTGTCGGGCCGGTCCGCGCCCGCGATCAGGTTGAACAGCGTCGACTTGCCCGCGCCGTTCGGGCCGATCACGCTCAGCAGCTCGCCGTCGCCGAGCGTCAGGCTCGCGCCGTCGAGCGCGGTCACGCCGTCGAAGCGGCGCGTCAGGCCCTGCACGTCGAGCAAGGGTCGGGGGGTGGTCATCGCATTCCTCCTCACACGGTGCCGAGCAGGCCCTGCGGCCGGAACCGCACGAGCAGCAGCAGCACGACGCCGTAGATCAGCATCCGGTAGTCGGCCGCCCAGCGGAACAGCTCGGGCAGCCCGATCAGCGCGATCGCGCCCGCGATGCCGCCGAGCACGTTGCCGAGCCCGCCGAGGATCACCATCGTCAGCGCGAGGATCGACACCTGCGAATCGAAGGTCTGGTGATTGATGTAGCTGTACAGGTGCGCGGCAATGCCACCGCTCACGCCGGCCGCGACGCCGCCGACCGCGAATGCGATCGCCTTGTAGCGGTTCGGCGCGACGCCGTGCGCACGCGCGGCGACGTCGTCCTCGCGCACCGCGCGCAGCGTGCGGCCCAGGTGCGAGCGCAGCAGCCTCACCTGTACGAGCGCGAACCCGACGAGCACCGCGAACGTGAACCAGTACGCGGCGCGCGCGGTCGTCGCCCACGGCAGCGGCGCGATGCCGGTGACGCCGAGCGGGCCGCGCGTCAAGCCGTCCCAGTTCAGGATCACGAGGCTCACCACCTCGCCGATGCCGAGCGTCGCAATCGACACATAGTGCCCGCGCAGCCGGAATGCCGGATAGACGAGCAGCGTGCCGAGCACCGCGGTGATGACGCCCGCGCATGGAATCGTCACGGCCGGCGACCAGCCGAGATCCGACGACAGCAGCGCCGACGCATACGCGCCGATCACGAGCAATGCCGCGTGGCCGAGCGAGATCTGCCCGACCGTGCCCGCGACGAGCGTGAGGCTCAGCGCGAGCAATCCGTACAGCCACGCGTTGGTCAGCGTCTGCAGCACGTACGGCGACGCGCCGAGCCACGGCAGGACGGCCGCCAGCGCGATCAGCACGACGAGCACCGGGCGCGGCACGCGCACGGCTTTCGCGGCCGCGAGGAAGGTGCCCGTCATCGGCTCGGGCGGCAGCGCGCGGTTCGCGCTGAACAGGCCGTTCGGCCGCCATACGAGGAACACGATCAGCAGTCCGAACGCGAACAGGTCGCGATAGCTCGTGCCGAACAGCGCGACACCGTAGCTTTCGACGAGGCCGAGCAGCAGGCTGCCGGCGATCGCGCCCGGCACGTTGCCGAGCCCGCCGATCAGCAGCGCGACGACGCCCTTCAGCGTCGCCTGGAAGCCCATCGCCGGATCGATGCTGTTGTAGTACATGCCGACCAGCAGCCCGCTCACGCCGCCGAGCGCGCACGCGATCGCGAACACGGTCTGGTTCACGCGATCGACGTCGACGCCCATCTGCAGCGCCGCGTCGCGATCCTGCGCGGTCGCGCGCACGGCCCAGCCGAGCCGCGTGAAGCGCAGGAAGCCGTACAGCAGCGCGGCCGCCGCGATGCCGATGCCCGCGATCAGCAGGTCGAGCGAGCCGAGCGTCGCACCGGCGATCCGCACGTGCCAGTCGGGCAGCGGCGTCGGCACCGCGCGCGGGTCCGCGCCGAACGCGAGCTGCGCGAGCTGGTCGAGGATGAAGCTGATGCCGATCGTCGCGAGCAGCGGCGCGATGCGCGCCGCATGGCGCAGCGGCCGCAGCCCGATCCGCTCGATCGCGACGCCGAGCGCGCCGCAGCCGACGACGACCGCCGCCAGCGCGACCGGCAGCGGCAGCCCGAAGCGCGTCAGGCACAGCCAGCCGATGAATGCGCCGACCATGTAGACCGAGCCGTGCGCGAAGTTGATCAGGTGCGACACGCCGAAGATCAGCGCGAGCCCGACCGCGAGCAGCGCGTAGATGTTGCCGACGATGAGGCCGTTGAGCGTGTAGTCGAGCCAGGAAGCCATCACGATGCGTCCGTCACGTGCATGCGGTTCATGTCAGGCTCAACGCGCCGCGAGCTGCGGCTTCGCGCCATCCCACAGCGCCCACTGCCCCTGCTTCACGACCAGGTACACGGTGCGCGCACCGGCGACGCGGCGCGTCTGCGGATCGAAGCGCACCTTGCCGAAGATCACGCTCGGCACGTCGCTGACCTTCGCGAAGCCGTCGTGCGCGGCCTGGCGCGTCGTGCCGTAGCGGCGCAGCACTTCCGCCGACAGGATCAGCGCGTCATAGGCACGCGCGACGAACGAATCGGGATCGGTATGGAATTTCGCGCGGTAGCGCTGCACGAACGCCTGCACCTCGGGGCGCGGTTCGGCCGGGAAGAAGTTCGACTCCGTATACACGCCTTCGACGGCCGTGCCGCCCAGCTCGAGGAACTTCGGCGAATACACGGAGCCGACCGCCGCGATCGGCAGCGTGAGCCCCGATGTACGCGCCTGGCGCACGATCTGCGCGCCGTCCGCGTAGTACGAGATCAGCACGATCGAATCGGGCTTCGATTCACCGATGCGCACGAGCGTCGAGCGGAAATCCTTCTCCGCCGGCTGGTAGCCTTCGGCCGCGACGACCTGCGCGCCGAGCCCGGCGACCGCCTTCGCGAAGATGTCCTTGCTGGTGCGGCCCCAGTCGGTGTTCAGGTACAGCACCGCGATCCGCTTGAAGCCGAGTTCCTTCACCGCATAGCGCGCGAGCAGCGGCTGCTCCTCGGCCTGGCTCAGCGCGGTGCTCCACAGATAGTCGCCGCCCTTCGTGAAATCCGGATGCGAGTTCGTGAAGCCGAACTGCACGAGTTGCCCACGCTGGTAGATCGGCGACGCGGCCATCGACGTCGCGCTCGAGAAGTCGCCGAGCTCGATCGCGATGCGCGGATCGGCGACGAACTTCTGCGCGATCGCCACCGCCTGGCGCGGATCGCTGCGGCTGTCCTGGAAGTCGATCGCGAGCGGCCGGCCGTGAATGCCGCCGCTGCCGTTGATCTCGTCGAGCGCGAGATCGAAGCCGCGCTTCCATTGCTCGCCGTATTGCGCGTCCTGGCCCGTGAGCGGCCCGCTCACGCCGACCACCACCGGTTCGCCCGACACGCCGGCCGCGAGCGCGCCGCCCGCCGACAAGCCCCATGCGGCAGCGAGCGCCGCTACCGTGCCCAGCACGCGCCGCCATGCGCCGCGTGCGTCGTTCCCCGAAACGTTCATGCGTCCCCCAGCTTCAGTCAGTCGAAAAGAGTGAGGGCATGTAACCATCCGGCTCAGGGCGGTCCAACGAAGTTTTGCGCATATCGATATCGCATGCCGCGCGAAGCGGATCGCGCTCGCGAACGCGCATCCGTTCGCGCCGCCTTGCGCGATCCATCGACACACGTCGCATCGCGTTGATTCGATTGACGTTTCCTTCGCGTCGCCACGCGCAACCGATGCGCATGCTGGCGCAACCGGCCGCCGCCGCCATCGCACGCTTCGCAGTTTTGACGCTGTCGATAGCAGGAATCATTATATGAATCACGCATGCTCGCACTCCTACAATGCGCAAATCGCATCATCGGAACGCGTCATGGAGCTGCATCAACTCGAAGCCTTTTCCGCGGTCATGTCGGCCGGCAGCGTGACCGGCGCGGGCGAACTGCTCGGCCGCTCGCAGCCGGCCGTCACGCGGCAGATCCAGGAGCTCGAAGCCGATCTCGGCTACGCGCTGTTCGACCGCCACGGCCCGCGCGTCACGCCGACGCGCCGCGCGTTCCTGCTGTACGAGGAAGTCGAACGCTCGCTGGTCGGCCTGCGCGCGATCGAGGCACGGGCCCGCGCGCTCGGCGACGAAACGGCCGAACCCGTGCGCATCGCGGCGACGCCGTCGCTCGCGGCCACGCTCGTGCCGGCCGCGCTCGCCGCGCTGCCCGACGACGCGCACGCGCCGCATTACCAGTTGCGCAGCGAATCGGCCGAGCATGTCGTGCATGAAGTGCTGGCCGGCACGGCCGACGTCGGCGTCGTCACGCTGCCGATGGCGCATGCGGGGCTCGACGTGCACTGGATCGCGCAGACGCCGTGCGTCGCCGTGCTGCCCGCCGGCGATCCGCTCGCGGCGAAGCCGCGCATCGCGCTGCGCGATCTCGCGCAGCGCCGTATCGTGACGGTCGCGAACCGGCACCGGCTGCGCCAGCGCATCGACGCCGCGTTCGCGGCTGCCCGTGTCGATGCGCGCGTGTTCATCGAGACGAACGCATCGCTGAATGCGGTGATGGCCGCGCGTGCGGGCATCGGGATCGGCATCGTCGATCCGGCGACGGGTATCGCGCTGCCGGTGGACGGCGTCGTCGCGCGGCCGCTCGACGTCGACATCCCGTTTGCGTTCGGCGTCGCAACGCCGGCCGGCAAGCCGCGCACGGCAGCCGTCGATGCGCTGCTCGACGCGCTGCACCGCACGACGGGTGCGCTGCTCGACGACGTGATCTTCCACGACGCGGCCGCGCATGACGCACTGCTGCGCGGCGACCGGCTGCGCAACGAGCGGGCACCACGTCCGCCGCGCACCGCACGTGTACGCCGCACGCGCCCGGAGGCCGCATGACGACACCGCTCGACGCACTCGAAGCACGGCTCGCGCAGGACCTGCGCTGGCTCGACCTGCCCGCGCCGTCGTGGGTGCCGCCGCGCGAAGCGGACGGCGCGCGCGTGCTCGACGTCGCGATCGTCGGTGGCGGCATGGCGGGGCTCGCGGCATCCGCCGAACTGCGCCTGCTCGGCATCGACAACCAGTGCGTGATCGACCGCGCGCCGGCCGGCTACGAAGGGCCGTGGATCACGTTCGCGCGGATGGAGACGTTGCGCTCGCCGAAGCAGCTCACGGGCCCCGCGCTCGGCCTGCCCGCGCTGACGTTCCGCGCATGGTTCGAAGCACAATTCGGCCGCGACGCCTGGGACGCGCTCTACAAGATTCCGCGCACGCAATGGATGGACTACCTGCGCTGGTATCGGCGCGTGCTCGACCTGCAGGTGCGCAACGACACGGCGCTCGTCGCGCTGCGCCCGCGCGACGACGGGCTGCTCGCGCTCGACGTGCGCGGCAACGGCGAAGCGCAGACGCTGCTCGCGCGACACGTCGTGCTCGCGACCGGCCGCGACGGTCTCGGCGGCCCGTACGTACCGCCCGTCGCGCACCGCGTGCCCCGCACGCGCCGGGCCCATTCGTCGGAGCCGATCGACTTCGCGGCGCTCGCGGGCAAGCGCGTCGGCGTCGTCGGTGCAGGCGCGTCCGCGTTCGACAACGCGGGCACCGCACTCGAAGCCGGCGCCGCACGCGTCGACCTGTTCTTCCGCCGCGCGGACATTCCGCGCATCAACAAGCTGACCGGCATCGGCAGCCCGGGGCTCGTGCACGGCTATGCCGATCTCGACGACGCGACGAAGTGGCGCTTCATGCACTACGCGTTGACGTCGCAGACACCGCCGCCGCGCGACAGCGTGCTGCGCGTATCGCGCCACGAGCATGCGCATTTCCATGCAGGCAGCCCGATCGAGACGCTTGCCGACCACGCGGACGGCCTCGACGTCACGACGCCGCGCGGGCGCTACACCGTCGACTTCCTGATCTTCGCGACGGGCTTTCATTCGGACTGGACGACGCGCGACGAATTCGCGTCGTTCGGCGCGCACGTGCGGCGCTGGAAGGATCGTTATCGACCGGAACCGGATCTGTGGCTCGACGAACTCGCGGAGTCGCCCGATCTCGGCCCCGCGTTCGCGTTCCAGGAGCGCGAGCGCGGCGCATGCCCGGCCGTCACGCGTATCCATTGCTTCAACCATGCGGCGAGCCTGAGCCACGGCAAGCTGTCCGGCGATATCCCGGCGATCAGCGCCGGCGCGAAGCGGCTGGCGCGCGGCATCGCGAGCCGGCTGTTCGACGCCGATCGCGACCGGCATTACGACGCGCTCGTCGCGTACGCGAACGCCGAACTGCAAGGCGACGAATGGCACGACGCCGATGCGTGAGCGCACGCCATCGATCACACCGACGAAGAAGGAAAACCGAAACGATGACTGACTCCATCACGCCGGCCGCCGTGCCGGATACGATCGACGCGGTGGCCGGCCTGCGCGAAGGCGACACCGTCGCCGCGCTGCGCCGCGCGCGCGACAAGGTGCTGCTGCATACGCAGCTGAGCGAAGCCGCGCTGTTCGATCCCGCCTTGCCCGATCTTTCGCTGGTCGAGCGGCTGCATGCGGCGCGGTATGTCGCGCGGAAGTCGAATGCACACGCGCTGGCCGATACGTATCGCGCCCGACTGCTCGACGCGGGCGGCACGGCACGCGACATCGAACACGCGGATGCCGATGCGTTCGACGCGCTGCCTCAACGCCTCGGCGCGCTGCTCGCGCACGCGAAGCGCCTGACGCTCTCCCCTGTCGATGCACGCGCAGCCGATCTCGACGCACTGAAGTCGGCCGGCCTCACGACACCCGCGATCGTCGCGCTGTCGCAGCTCGTGGCGTTCGTCGCCTATCAGTTGCGCGTCGCCGTTGCCGCGCAGGCGCTTCAGGCCCGCGCCGGCAAGGAGGCCGCATGACGACGAGCGCTCACGGCTTCACATCCGACACGCTCGGCTGGCGCGCGTGGCTCGACACGGTGTCGCTCGATGCCGCGACGCCCGATCAGCTTGCCGTGCTCGACGCAAGCCACCCGCAGGCGAAGACCTCCGACTATTACCTGCTGCTCGTGCACCTGCCCGAGATCCTGCGGCAACGCTCGGGCGTGTTCAACGCGATCATGTACGGTCCCGGCGGCCTGTCGCGTGCGGAACGCGAGCTGGCCAGCACAGCCGTGTCGCGCGTGAACGGCTGCGTGTATTGCGCGTCGGTGCATGCGCAGCGCTTCGCGCAACTCGCGAAACGCACCGATGCGATCGAGCAGGTATTCGACGATCCCGCGACGGCCGGCACGACGGCACGCGAACGCGCGATCATCCGCTATGCGATCGCGTTGACCGAACGGCCCGACGCGATCGACGAACGCGCGATCGCCGCACTCGAAGCCGAAGGGCTGACGCATGAAGAGATTCTCGACCTGTCGCACGCGGTCGCGATCTTCGCGTGGGCGAACCGGTTGATGCTGACGCTCGGCGAGCCGGTGTTTCCGGCGCCGGCGGCCGGCGCCTGACCGCACGGACAGGCGTGACGCGGGTTCCGCCCGCGTCACGCCTTGTGCGTCGACAGCAGGATGCTCGTCTCGGTATTCGCGATCCCGTCGATCAGCCGGATCGCGCCGAGCACGCGATCGAAGTGCTCGAGCGAATCGGCATGCAGTTCGGCGACGAGATCCCAGCGCCCGTTCGTACTGTGGATCGACGCGACGTTCGGATGCCCGCGCAGCACCTTCACCACCTCCGCGCCGCGATTGCCCTGCACCGCGATCGACATCAGCGCGCGAATCCGGTGCCGTTCGGCGGCCGGCTTGAGCCGTACCGTATAGCCGACGATCACGCCGTTTTTCTCCAGCCGCGTGAGGCGGTTCTGCACGGTCGCGCGCGCGACGCGCAATGCCTTCGCCAGCGCGACGACGGGCAGTCGCGCGTTGTCTCGCAGCAGTGCGATGAGCTGACGGTCGACGTCGTCGAGCGTGATCATGAACGGGCCTTCTGTAGAGCGTGAGCCGGCCGCCAGCGTGCCGGAGGCGACGCATTCCGGCTAGTGTGAACCGGACAAACTGCCGAAATTGGCTGGCAATTTGCCAAGTCTATCGAGAAATATGCCACTTTTGCTGTCTTTTTGTTGGCTCGACTCGCGGAAATAATGACTCCATCGACCGGCCGGACACGCCGCGCCGCGCTTTCCAGGAAGCCCGACGCCCGCGCCGAAACACCGCCCGGTCGACCAGAACGCCAGGACACCCGTACCGGCACTGAATATGGAGACAGACCGATGACCCGCTTCCTCGACGTTCCCGCCACCGCCCGCCTGATCGCCAGGACCGGCGTGACGACGTTCCTGCGCGAACTCGTCGACACGCTGCGCGCCGATTACCTGCACTGGGCCGAGTTCGACAAGTCGCCGCGCGTCGCCTGCCATTCGCGCGACGGCGTGATCGAGCTGATGCCCGTCGCTAACGCGTCGCTGTTCGCGTTCAAGTACGTGAACGGCCACCCCGTCAACGCGGCGCGCGGCATGCATACGGTGATGGCGTTCGGCGCGCTCGCCGAAGTCGATACCGGCTACCCGCTGCTGCTCGCCGAACTCACGCTCACCACCGCGTTGCGCACGGCCGCCACGTCGGTGCTCGCCGCCCAGCTGCTCGCGCGCCCCGATGCGCGCAAGATGGCGCTGATCGGCAACGGCGCGCAGAGCGAATTCCAGGCGATCGCGTTCCACACGCTGCTCTGCATCGACGAGATTCGCGTGTTCGACGTCGACCGCCAAGCGACCGACAAGCTCGTGCGGAACCTCGCCGCGTATCCCGGTCTGCGCGTCGTGCGCGCGGCCTCGACCGCCGACGCCGTGCGCGACGCCGACATCGTGACGACCGTCACCGCCGACAAGGCGTACGCGACGATCGTCACGGCCGACATGATCGAGCCCGGCATGCACCTGAACGCCGTGGGCGGCGATTGCCCCGGCAAGACCGAACTCGAGGCGGGTGTGCTGCACGCGGGCCGCGTGTTCGTCGAATTCGAGCCGCAGTCGCGCATCGAGGGCGAGATCCAGCAGATGCCGGCCGACTTCCCCGTCACCGAGCTGTGGCGCGTGCTGCAGCGCGAGACGACCGGCCGCGAACGTGCGGACGAAGTCACGGTGTTCGACTCGGTCGGCTTCGCGCTCGAGGACTACTCGGCGCTGCGCTATCTGTACGCGCTCGCGCAGCAGCACAACGCGGGCGTCGAGATCGCGCTGATTCCGCCAGCCGTCGACCCGAAGAACCTGTTCGCGCTGATCGACGACCCGGCCGCGATCGCGCAGGGTCACGCGGCATTCGTGACCGAAGCCGTCGCCGCGTTCGCGCGCTGACCGTCATCCTCGGGCGGCCCGTGCGCCGCCCGCTTTCCTGCCCTTCGCTCCTGCCTTTCATGAATCTCGTATCGATCCAGGCGCCGGCCGCCGTCGTGATGATCCGGCCGCACCGCTTCCTGCCGAACCCGCAGACCGCGGCCGACAACGCGTTCCAGCGCACGCCCGGCGGCGGCGCCATCGACACGGCCTCGGTATCCGGCGCCGCACGCGACGAAGTCACGGCCGCCGCGCAGGTGCTCGCCGATGCGGGCGTGCGCGTGCACGTGTTCGATGACCCCGGCGAGCGCGACACGCCCGACTCCGTGTTCCCGAACAACTGGTTCTCGACGCATCCGGGCGGCCATGTCGCGCTGTTTCCGATGTGCAGTCCGAACCGCCGCCGCGAGCGGCGCGCGGATGTGATCGAGATGCTCAAGGCCGAATACCGCGTGCAGGACGTGATCGACTACTCGGGGCTCGAATACGACGACGTGTTCCTCGAAGGCACCGGCGCGATGGTGCTCGACCACGTCGCGCGGATCGCGTACACCGCGCGCTCGCGACGCGCCGATCCGGTCGCGCTCGAACGCTTCTGCACGAACTTCAATTTCGAGCCGATCTGCTTCGATACGGCCGATGCGAACGGGCGGCCGATCTATCACACGAACGTGATGATGAGCGTCGCGACCGAGTTCGCGATGGTCGGCCTCGACCTGATCGTCGACAGCCGGCGCCGCGGCGAAATCGCGCAACGCCTGACCGAAACGGGGCGCGCGGTGATCGCGCTAGATGCATCGCAAATCGGAAATTTCGCGGGGAATACGCTGGAATTGTCGGGCAAGGACGGCCGCGTGCTCGCGCTGTCGCGACGCGCGTTCGATTGCCTCACGCCCGACCAGCGCACGGTGATCGAGCGCTCCGCGCGGCTGCTGCCGCTCGACGTGCCGACGATCGAACTGGCCGGCGGGTCGGTGCGCTGCATGCTCGCGGGTATTCATCTCGCGCGGCGTCATGCGGCGTGCGATACAGCGGAAGCCGAAGCGGCGGAACCGCAGCGCGAAGCGGAATCGCACGCCTGAAGGGAAAGCGCATCGGCCTCACGTCACGGCCGATGCAACCGGATGCTTCGTCCTGCGAACGAGGCCGAAGCATCCTGCACGCCGTTCAACCGCCCAGCAGCTTCAACCCCGCCGGCAGCGTCTCGCCGAACACGCGCACCGTGTCGGCTTCGTCGAACGCGATTGCCTCGCGCACCATGTCGATCCACGCCGCCGATGCATGCGCGGCCGACAAGCGCTTGATGACGGCCTCGCGCGTGTCGTCCGGCAAATCACGCGAGCGGTCGCCCGTCATCCGCGCAATCTGCGCAGCCGCGAACGCGGCCGGCTCGACCTGTTTCCAGTCGAGCGCGAACAACGCGTCGAGCCAGCCGTTGGCGACTTCCGCCGGCACGACGCTGTGCGCGCTGCCGTAGAACGGCCGGCGCGCCCCGATGCGCCCGAGCGCCCACGCACACAGCGCCCGCTCGGCCGGCTTCTGCAACTGCGCGATCAGGCGCTCGCCCAGCTCGACCTTGCGCTCGACGGGCAGCCGTTCGAGCGACGCGGACAGCCGCGTCATGTCGGCCGGGCCGACCTTGCCCGGATCGAACGGCAGCTTGCGGCGCTTGTCGTCGGACGGTTCGAGGAACGCGATCGCGTCGCGCACCTGCGTCTGCGCATCGTCGTCGAGGCCGCCGGCCACGCGCCGCCACAGCGTCCACCACTCGGACCACACCTGTCCGTCGGTCACGTATTGAATCCCGTCGTCGAACAGCGGCCACAGCTGCTCGATGCGCCATGCATCGAGCGGATGACCGAAACCCGGACGCAGGCAGTAACCGGCAAGGTTCAGCCACGCCCGTTCGTGATCGGCCGAACGGCGGCGGCGGCGTGCGCGTGCGAGCAGCGCATCGAACAGTTCGCGCGCGAGCGCGACGTCCCACTCGTCGCGCGCACCGAGCACCTGTTCGAGTTGCGCGCGCAACCGGCGCGTGTCCTTCGGCGTCACGCCCGCGGCCTTGCTGCCGAACGAGCGCTCGATCAGCTCGATCGCCTGGTCGAGACGCGGATGCCGCGCGGGCCCCGCATCGTCGCCTTGAACCGGCGCATCGCCGCGCAGCTGGAATTCGAGCCGCCAGCGGCGCGCCGCGTCGTCGGTCGCGATGCAGTGCATTTCGAGCGTGCCGACCTCGGTCAGCGACGCCGTGAGCTTCACCGGCGTTTCGCGGGCGTCGCTGCCCGCCTTCGCATCGACGACCGTCGCGATCGGCGGCAGCCGCACGAAATCGCCGCCATCGAGATCGACGAGATCGCCCGGTCGATACTTCGTCTCGGCCACCGTCGACACGAGGTGGAAACGCACCGGCTGCCCGAGCTGCAGCGCGAACGTGCGATCGTCGAGCCGGATCTCGTGCCCCTCTTCCGCACCGCGCGGCAGCAGGCAGACGCCGCGCGCGGTCGAGTCGGCCGCGCCGTCGTCGAGCACGAGGAAATAGCTGCGCGCGGACCCGCCGCCGATACGCGGCGCGTGCCCCGCGCGCGCAAGCCCGTACGCGACCGCGCCACGCGCGACGGCCACGTCCGGATGTGCGTTGTGCAACACGTCGAGCGGCGCGCCGCGCCATGCGCCGAGCGTCTGCGCGAGACGGCCGGCGAGCGCGCCCGCGCGAAACACGCCGCCGTTGAGCAGCAGCGTGTCGGGCAGCGGGCCTTCCGCATGACGATCGAGGAACGCGGCGACGTGCCGCGTGACGGCCGCGTCGCTCGCATACGGCAGCCCGAATTCGACGATCGCCGCACGCGCACGGCGCGGCAGCTCACCGGCTTCGACCTGCGGAAAGAACCCGTCGACGACGATCCGCTCGACTTCCTCGCGCGTCAGCTCGGCCGAGCGCGCACCGCCGACGAGCTTGCTGCCCGCGCCGAGCAGCGTGACGGTGACGGACGCCGGCGCATCGTCGCCGAGCAGCCGCTCCTTCGCCGCGCGGCAGCGCTCGACGAGCTGCGACAGGCTCGCGGCCGACAGCCGCGTGCCGGGCTCGGTCAGCCGCGTCTCGACCAGCCGCGCGAGCGCGAGGTCCATGTTGTCGCCGCCGAGCATCAGGTGATTGCCGACGCCGACGCGCGTAAAGGACGGCTCGCCGTCGTCGCCCGGCGCGACATCGACGAGCGTGAGGTCGGTCGTGCCGCCGCCGACGTCGCAGATCAGCACGCGGCGCGGCGCGGCAAACGACTCGCGCAGCGTGGCGCGCTGGCCGTACAGCCAGTCGTAGAACGCAGCCTGCGGCTCTTCCAGCAGCCGCAGCGCGGGCAGCTTCGCGCGCCGCGCGGCCTCGACCGTCAATGCGCGCGCGCCGTCGTCGAACGATGCGGGCACCGTCAGGATCACGTCCTGTTTCGCGAGCGGCGCATCGGGAAAGCGGGTATTCCACGCGTCACGCACATGCGCGAGATAACTCGCGCTCGCATCGACCGGCGACACCTTGTCGACGCCATCGGCCGCGCCCCACGGCAGGATCGCCGCGAGCCGGTCGACCGCCGCGTGCGACAGCCAGCTCTTCGCGCTCGACACGAGCCGGCCCGGCACCTGCGCGCCGAGCGTGCGCGCGTAGCGGCCGATCACGGCCGGCGGCGCACCGGCGGCGTTCGCTTTCGCATCGGCCGCCCACGGCAAACGCAGCGCGTCCGGCGGCAGCTCGCCCGCCGCCGGGTGATAGCGCACCGACGGCAGCAGCGGCTGCGCGGCCACCGCGCCGGGGCCGACCAGCTGCTCGACGTCGAACACGCGGATCGCGTCGGAACCGGCCTCGACGTACGCGACGACCGTGTTGCTCGTGCCGAGGTCGATGCCGACCGTATAACGCTTCATCGCGCTCAGGCGGCGCCGCGCACGTCGAACTCGACCTTCCAGCGCTCGTTCGTGCCGCTCGGGATCGCCTCGAGCTCGAGCGTGCCGGCTTCGGTCACGCGCGCATGCAGCTTCACGGGCACGACCTCGCCGACCGTGCGCCCTTCGGCGGGCAGCGTCGCCTGGATTTCCTCCAGCTCCTGCAGCTCTTCCGGCGACCAGTAGTCGAGCAGCGTGCCGACCTGGTCCTGGCGGCGCACCGACGAACCGAAGAAGCGGAACTGCACCGGTTCGCCGACGACGAGGCCGAACTCCTGCGGCGGCAGTGCCGCGTCGGAACCTTCCTCCATCCCGAACGGCGCGACGCACAGCGCCTGCACCGGCGGTTCGAGCCCCGGCACCGCGGGCATCGCCGATTCGATCGCGACGTAGTACGCACGCGCCGTGCCGCCGCGAATGCGCACGCCACGGCCGCGCTTCACGTAGCCGTAGTACGCCGCGCCGCGCGCGACCGCGAGGTCGAGATCGGCACCTTCGAGCAGGCGCGCGGGCGGCGCGCCTTCGGCGGCCAGCCAGCTGTTGAGCGTGTCGAGCACGCGCTGCGTGAGCAGCGTCGACTTGAACACGCCGCCGTTGAACAGCACGGCGGTCGGATGCAGGAACGTCGCGCCCTGTGGCAGCGTGCGCTGCACGCCTTCGAGCGAGTCGAGCGCCGCGACCTGGCGGCCGAGGAACGCCGCGAGATGGCGCGTGATGCCCGCGTCCTGCGCATACGGCAGGCCGAGCTGCGTCAGGCCGACCCGCGCGCGGCTCACCGGGCGCGCGGCCGCATCGACCTGCGGAAAGAAGCCTTCGAGGATCGTCTGCGTGAGTTCGGCGCGCGTGAGTTCCGTGCGGATCGAGCCGCCGATCAGCTTCGAGCCGCGGCTCGGCACGACGAGCGGCACCGCGTCGGTCGTCGGGTCGGACAGCAGCGTTTCCTTCGCCGAGCGGCACGCGTACGTGAGTGCACGCAGCTGCCACGGATCGGCCTGCGTGCCCTGCTGCGCGAGCTTGCGTGCGACCACGTGCGCGAGCGCGAGGTCCATGTTGTCGCCGCCGAGCAGGATGTGCTCGCCGACGGCCACGCGATGCAGTTCGAGATTGCCGTCGCGCTCGACCACCGCGATCAGCGACAGGTCGGTCGTGCCGCCGCCGACGTCGACGCACAGGATCAGGTCGCCGACCTGCACCTGCTTGCGCCAGCCGCCCTGGCTCTTCTGGATCCAGCTGTACAGCGCCGCTTGCGGCTCCTCGAGCAGCGTCATCCGCGAATAGCCGGCGGCACGTGCCGCTTCGGCCGTCAGTTCGCGCGCGGCCGGGTCGAACGACGCGGGGATCGTGACCGTCACGTCCTGGTCGGCGAACGGCGCGTCGGGATGCGCGTGGTCCCACGCTTCGCGCAGGTGCGTCAGGTAGCGGATCGAGCTTTCCAGCGGCGACACGCGCGCGACTTCCGGCGGCGCATCGCTCGGCAGGATCGCCGCGCGGCGGTCGACGCCCGGGTGGCACAGCCAGCTCTTCGCGCTCGACACGAGGCGGATCGGCGTGCCGGCGCCGCGCGTGCGCGCCATCTCGCCGACCGCGAACGCGCGCGAGGCCGTCCACGGCAGCGTCAGGTCGCCCTGCGTCAGTTCGCTTTCATGCGGCAGGTAGAGGAACGACGGCAGCAGGTCGCGCGATTCCAGCGCGCCGGGCGCGGTCAGCTGCGCGATCGGCAGCACCTGCTGCGTGATCGTTTCGCCGTCGCTTGCGCTGCTGTCGACATACGACAGCGCGCAGTGGGTCGTCCCGAGGTCGATACCGATCGAATAGCGCGGATCGCTCACAGTTCCACCTCCGCCGGTGCGACCACCGAGGCGTCGTGGCTGCCCGTCAGCTTCGGCAGGCGCACGTCGGCCACGCGCCAGCCGCGATGGCTGACCGTGCCCGTGAACGGCGCCGAACCGACCACGTTGCCCGTCACGCGCACGGCCGTCGCATCGAAGCCGGCCGGCAGCGTCACGCGGCTGCCTTCGGCTTCATCGCGCACCGGCACGATCGTGAAATGTTCGCGCAGCGCGGCGCGGCAGCCGTCGTGCACGAGGCGCGCGGCCGCGCCGATGTCGGCGTCCGCGTAGCCGGCGATGTCTTCCTCGACGAAATCGATGAAGCGCGCATCGCGCTGCAGCAGGCCGAGCAGTTGCAGTGCGGCCTGCGGGCTCGCTTCGCGCAGCTCGGGCGCCGGCGCCTTCACGGGTGCGGGCGCCGGTGCGACGGGCGCGGCAGCCGGGGCCGCGGTCGGCACGACCGGTGCCGGGGCACCGTCGCGCACGCGCAGCACGCCGGCCGCGAACTCGCGGTTGCCGAGCACGGAAAAGAACGTGCCGACGGCCAGCGACAGCCGGCCGAAGAAGGACAGGTTGGATTCGGGCATGGGGTCTGGACTCCTGTGGGCTCGCGACATGGCGAGCGTTTCTTGCCTGGGCGCCCGGCGGCGGCGTGCGGATGGCGCACCGCGGCCGCCCGGCGCGTGATTCGGTCGCGCCCTCGCGGGTGCGGAAAACCCGTATTTTGCCCTGTGGCGGGCAAACCGGGCAGAAGTTGGGGGACAGAGCATCGTGGCGCGGCGGTTTCGTCCGGGTCGGATCGTGCCCGATCGCACGTCGCGCGCGATGGATTGTGATGCTGCGGCGCGTCAGCGCGGCTTGCGCAGCCGGGCCGCCTTCGCTTCGAAATCGCGCGACAGCATGCCGAGCGTGACTGCGCCGAAGCGCGTCGGCAGCGATGCTTCGGCGTCCTTCAGCGTGGCCGACAGATGCGCGTTGACGGCCTGCTCGACCAGGCATTCGGGCGCGTCCTCGGGCACCAGGTCGGAGAACAGCGGCGGTTCGCCCACCGCGCGATAGACCAATCGAGGAATTTCGGGAGTTTTCCCCCCTTTCTCCCTCGCTGAACTTCGCGTGATGGGTTTCCAGCACCGGTTCGATAAACATCAAATAGTGGTGGATCGCACGACCGTCCAGCCTCGCCGATGCGAAGTGGATGGTCGTGGGCTCGTCAAACAGCGCGCTTTTGTCGACGTGATCGGCAACACATCTTATTCAAATCTCCGAATGCTCGCGCATGAAATGTTTCAGCATGGGCAAGAAGAAATCGTGTCCACCGATCAGCGCGAATTCTTTTTCAAAAAGGGGAAGCCACTGCAGGCTGAGTTCAATTGGTTCGCCACCGGAACTTGGATGGGTCTCGAAATGCGTCCAGCATTCCTTCATGGCAATGGAGTCACTCGCCATGACATGCACAACATGCCGGTGCTGGATCTCGCTTCTTCCGAATTTTCTCATCGAATAGAAGTAGTCACCGAGGACGCGAACAACTTCTGCATCTTCGATGCCACTTTCCTCGCGTAGCTCACGTAGCGCAGCGGCTTCTGGCGTTTCGTTCTGTTCCATCGTTCCGGCGATCACCTGCCGCCCGGCTTCCGGGAACTTAGGCTGCGTGAAAGTGAGCAATTTATCTCGCCATGTAAGATAGACAAGTACTTTATTCTTGATTTGCACGATAATTCTTCTGGTCGAAGTCCCCCCATCCCGATGGGACAGGGACTCGTCGCATTGATCGGTTATCCAGGTCGCTGCGCTTCCGCAGAGACGCCCTGGCCAGTCACCGAATCAAGGATCGGTGCCCAACTCAGCGTCACTGCCGAAGTATGCGCTGTCGTCTTTCCGCTCGATTCACCCAAGTCCAGCGCCACATCAACACGTCGAACGAAGTCCGCGAAATTGTCTGCGTTCATCACATCCTTCAATTGCTATGAACGCGGCTTTAATCATTGCCTTCTTTCCTCAGCATGCCAAATGATAGATCACCAATACCGCACAGTGCGGAGAACCTGACGCCCGCTTTACGTTCGAATTCGTCGCATGCCACCTTGACACGCGTCGAGCCTGACGACCGACGCGACGTTCGCATCCGCGTCGGGCGTCGCGGCCGGCGTGCGTGCGCACCGGTCGCTGATCTTCGGGCGTCACGCGCGACCGGAAGACTCGATGTATCGAGCGAACGGGACTGACGGACTCCGGCTGGCGCCGCGGGCCAGCGCCGCATCGCTGGCTTCGCCGTGCGATGTGCGGTTTAATGCTCGACATCCCAAGCATTAAAGCCGATGAAATGCTCGACCTCGACGACCTGCGACTCGTCCGCGCGATCGGCGCGTCGCGCTCACTGGCCGCTGCCGCGCGCCTGCTCGATCTCACGCCGCCCGCGGTCACGATTCGCCTGCAGCGGATGGAAGCGCGCCTGAACGCACGGCTCGCGGTGCGGCAGCCGAAAGGGATCGCGCTCACCGACGAAGGCCAGCGGCTGTACCAGGAAGCCGTCGGCATCCTGGAGCGCGTGGAGGCGCTGCCGGTCAGCATCGCGGGCGACCCCGGCGACGTGCAGGGCACGCTGCGCGTCGTCGCCCCGCTCGGCTTCGGGCGCAAGTATGTCGCACGAATCGTGCGCGACGTGCAGCGTGCGCATCCGAAGCTCGAAATCTCGCTGCACCTGTCGGACAGCCCGCTGACCAGCGCGTCGGGCGCCGACGTGGTCGTCCACGTCGGCAGCCTCAAGTCGTCGTCGTGGGTCGGCTATCCGCTCGCCCCCAACGAGCGCTTCCTGTGTGCGAGCCCGGCTTATGCGCGCCGCATCAAGGACCTGAATCACCCGTCCGATCTCGTGCGATACGACTGCCTGTGCCTGCGCGAAAACGACGAGGACATTCCGCGCTGGCGTTTCTCGCCCGACGGCGACGTCAAGGGCGAGCCGCGGCGGGCTGCCGTCATTCGCGTCACCGGCGCGCTGTCGTCGAACGACGGCACCGTCATCACCGAATGGGCATTGGCCGGACTCGGCATCGTCGAACGCTCCGAGTGGGACGTCGCCCCGCTGCTGGCGAGCGGCAAGCTCGTCCGGTTGTTGCCGGACTGGCGCCTGCCGCCCGCGCCGGTCACGGCGCTGCTGCCGTCCCGCACCGGCCGTTCCGCACGGCAACGGGTGTTTCTCGACGCCGCGCGGCAGTTTCTCGATCCGCCGCCGTGGCGTGGCAAAGCCTGAACGGCGCCACGATCCGCTCGATTCGCACAGATTAAACACCGCTTAATGGCGGATTAGTGCTGCGTTAAACACGGTGCGCATCGATCGCCCTACAGTGTCCGCGTCGCCCACCTCATCATCGAACGCATCGTGGACCTTCAAACCCTCAACACCCCGGCCGCCCTGATCGATGTCGGCCGCATGCGCGCCAACATCGACCGCATGCAGACACATCTGGACGCGCTCGGCGTCACGTTCCGCCCTCACGTCAAGACCACCAAATGCCGGCACGTCGTCGACGCGCAGATCGCGGCCGGCGCGCAGGGCATCACGGTGTCGACGCTCAAGGAAGCCGAACAGTTCTTCGCGGGCGGCGTGCGCGACATCGTCTATGCGGTCGGCATGGTGCCCGCCAAGCTGGGCCAGGCGCTTGCGCTGCGCCGGCAGGGTTGCGACCTGAAGATCGTCGCCGACAGCCTGCCGGCCGCGCACGCGATCGCCGCGTTCGGGCGCGAACACGGCGAGCGGTTCGAGGTGTGGATCGAGGTCGACGTCGACGGCCACCGCTCCGGCATTCCGCCCGATGCCGACCTGCTGATCGACGTCGGCCGTGCGCTGGTCGACGGCGGAATGGTGCTCGGCGGCGTGCTGGCCCATGCGGGCTCCAGCTACGAGTACGACACGCACGAAGCGCTGGCCGCGATCGCCGAACAGGAGCGCAGCCGCACCGTGCAGGCCGCGCAGCGCCTGAGGGCGGCCGGGTTGCCCTGCCCGGTCGTGAGCATCGGCTCGACGCCCACCGCACTGTCGGCGCAACACCTCGACGGCGTGACCGAGGTACGCGCCGGCGTGTACGTGATGTTCGACCTCGTGATGCACAACATCGGCGTGTGCGACCTGTCCGATATCGCGCTGTCGGTGCTGACCACCGTGATCGGCCACCAGGAAGAGAAAGGCTGGGCGATCGTCGACGCGGGCTGGATGGCGATGAGCCGCGACCGCGGCACCCAGCGCCAGGCGCGCGATTTCGGCTACGGGCTGGTCTGCACCGAAGGCGGCGACGTGCTCGGCGACTACGTGATGAGCGCGGCCAACCAGGAGCACGGGATCGTGTCGCGCACGGGCACGCCGGACCTGGGCATCGCGCAGCGGTTGCCGATCGGCACGCGCCTGCGCATCCTGCCGAATCACGCGTGCGCCACCGGCGCGCAGCACCCGGAGTATCAGGCCATCGGCGAAAGCGGTATCGCGCAGACCTGGCCGCGCTTCTACGGGTGGTAGGCGAATCGCGTCATCCACATCGCCCTGCACCAGAATTGACTATTTGTCTAAATCTGGACACACTTTAAACCTCCCTGCTTCGCCTTGCGCCGAAAAGGCGCACCCGACATGCCGACAGACGCCCGACTCCTTCTTCTCGACCGCGATGCCGTCGAACCCGCCCTTCAGGCCGAGCAGGTGATGGCGGCGGTCCGCGAAGCGTTCGTGCTGCACAGCCGGCGGGCCGGACGCGTGTTCCCGGTGGTACGCGAGAAGCTGCACACCGGCGGCGTGTTCGGCATCAAGTCGGGCGACGTCGCGGGCCAGGACCTGCTCGGTTTCAAGGCGGCCGGATTCTGGCCCGGCAATCGCGCGCGCGGCGGCGAGCCGCATCAGGCCACCGTCGCGCTGTTCGACCCGGCCACGGGGCGCCCGCTGTGCATCATGGACGGCAACGCGATCACCACCGCGCGGACCGGCGCCGCCGGCGGACTCGGGCTGCAACAGCTGGCGCGCCGGGACAGCACGCGGATCTGCGTGTTCGGCACGGGCGTGCAGGCGCGCGTCCAGCTCGACTACGCGCTCAGGCTGCTGCCGCAACGCTGCACGGTGCAGTACGTGAATGTGAGCGGCGAGCCGGACCGGCGGTTCGAATCGGCTTTCGTCGACCGATGCGCGATCGGCGTCGCGCTCGACCGGAACGACGCGGTGGCCACGAGCGACGTGGTGATCACCGCCACGCCCGGCGGCGGCGCATTGTTCGACGCGGATGCGGTGCAGCCGGGCACGCACCTGACCTGCGTGGGCGCCGATACGGCAGGCAAGCGCGAACTCCCGGCCGGCGTACTGGAACGCGCGCGCATTTTCGTCGACGACCACGATCAGGCGCGCAGCATCGGCGAGTGCCAGTGGGCACCCGATTTGCCGCGCACCGAAATCGGTGACATCCTCGCGGGTGCGGCGCCGGTCGACCGGGCCGCGCACGAGATCACCGTCTTCGACATGACGGGGCTCGCGCTTCAGGACCTGACCGTTGCACGCTTCCTGTATCGGCACGCCCTCGACAACGGCACCGGCACTTCCGTTCCGTGGCCCTGGTAAGCCACCCTCCTCGTTCAACCGCCATGCGTCTCGCCAAAGTTTCCGCCCTCTCGTTCGATCTCGACGACACCCTGTGGCCGTTCGGGCCGTCCGTCATACGAGCCGAGGCGATGCTGCGCGCGTGGCTGATCGAGCACGCGCCCGATACCGCGAGCGTGCTGCCCACGCAACAGGCATTGAGCGAACTACGTGAGGAATACGAACGGTTGCGCCCGGACCTCGCCGGCGACTTTCGCGCGATGAGACTCGGCTCGATCCGGCTGGCACTGGAACGCGCGAACGAAGATGTTTCGCTGACCGACGCGGCGTACGACGTCTTCTATGCCGCGCGCAACCGTGTCGAATTCTATGACGACGCGTTGCCTGCACTCGCGTGGTTGAGTGCCCGCTTTCCGTTGATTGCAGTGACCAACGGCAACGCGGATCTCCGGCTGGCCGGCGGCGGCGAATTCTTCCGCACGACGCTCAGCGCGCGCGCATTCGGCTTCGCGAAGCCGGAACCCGAGATCTTCCATGCGGCGGCGGACGCACTCGACGTGCGTCCGGCCGAACTGCTGCATGTCGGCGACGATTTCCACCTCGATATCGTCGGCGCGCTGAATGCCGGGCTTCAGGCCGCATGGGTCGTTCGCGAGCCCCGCCCGAACGAAGAACACGCGCCGCAACATGCCGCGACGCCGCACCTCACGCTGCGCGACCTGTCGATGCTGTGTCGCGCGCTCGGCGGCCCCGACAGCGCGTCGTGACCGCAACCGGGTGCGGCGCATGTCTTCATGCGTGCCGTCACGCCGCCTTGCGTGCGTCCGCGATGCGTTGCGGCGCCTTCGGCCGCGCATACAGCCGCTCGAGATACGCGCGCAGTTGCGGAAACGGTTCGATCAGATGGCATTCGCTCGCCCAGTCGATCAGGTAAACCGTCACGCAATCGGCCACCGTCAGCGAATCGCCGACGATGAATTCGCGGCCTTCGAGATGCTTGTCGAGGATCGCGGCCATCGTCGTGAAATCCTCGCGCGCCAGTTCGATGTCGGCCGGCGAACGTTTCTCCGGCGGATAGAGGAACGTATGCCGCGTGATCCGCCACAGCGGCTGCTCCAGCTCCGTCACCGCGAACATGACCCACCGATAGGCCTCCGCACGCAGCGCCGGATCGACGGGCAGCAGCGCCTTCTCCGGATACTTGTCGGCGAGATACAGCACGATCGCGGCCGATTCGGGAATCACAAGGTCGCCGTCCACCAGCACGGGCACCTTGCCGGCCGGATTGAGGCGCAGGAATTCGGGCCGCTTGTGCTCGCCCTGGAGCAGGTTGACCGACACGAATTCGAAATCCGCATCGAGTTCCTTCAGCCCCCACAGCGCGCGCTGCGAACGCGTGCCGGCAAAACCGTAAAGCTTCATCGCCAGTCTCCATCCAGAATGTCGGAACACTATCCGCATGCCGGCCACGGCGCGTCGATGCATCGATGCGCAGACGCGACGCCCGGCACCACGGGCCGCTCACGCGCCGGGAACTGCCAGCACCGGCATCACGTCGATCGACTCGCCCGGGAACAGCGTGAAATGCGGATGGCCTTCGAACAGCGCGGCCGCCGCATCGTGCGACGCCGCGCGCACGACGGTAAAACCGCTCAGCGCGTTGGCCGTGTCCTCGATGCCGCCCGCGTCGATGGTCTTGGTCTTGCCGAGCGGCCCGCCCATCTCGACGATCGCGTCGCGGTGACGGTCGACCCACGCATGCCACGCGGCAATTCCGTCGCGCTCGCGCGTGCGCCGCTCTTCCTCCGGAAGCGCCACCCACGCCTTCATGGCCGGGCTATCCTTGCTCCCGAGAAATACGGCGAGATACAACTGCTGTTGCGCACTCATGCCTTCTCCTCCGATGACGGGCACGGCGGGCTGCCGCGCCTCGACCTTGACAAGATAGGTTGATATCAACACAATTGCAACATGGCACGCAAAGAAAAGATTCCTTTCGAAACGACGCTGATGGTGCGCGATTGCTGCCTGTGCCTGCACATGCAGCGCGCGGCACGCAATCTTGCGCGCATCTTCGACGATGTGCTGCGCCCGCTCGACCTCACCAACGGCCAGTTTTCGCTGCTGATGTCGCTGAATCGGCCGCAACCGGCGCCGATGAAATCGGTCGCGTCGCTGCTCGCGATGGACCGCACCACGCTCACGGCCGCGCTCAAGCCGCTCGAGCGGCGCGGCCTCGTCACGATCGCGCAGGACCCGGACGACCGGCGCAGCCGCCTGCTCGAACTGACACCGGCCGGCCACGACCTGCTCGCCGAAGCATTCCCGCTGTGGCAGCAGACCCATGCCGACATCGAGCGTCCGTTCGCGCCCGGCGAAGTCGATCAGTTGCGCGGCCAGTTGCGCGCGCTGTCGGTCGATCCGGCCGCACGCGGCTGAGCCGGTACGCGGCCGGCCGCGTGCCTCCTGCCATTCCTTGTCAGTTGTGATCGTACGAATCCGTCGCGGCGCCCGATTCGGTGGCAATATCGCTCGGCACGACAACCGATCCGGTATTCACAAGGAGGAGCGAGCATGAGCAGCAACGAGAAAGGTGCGGTTTTCCGGTCGCTACACCGCGCGGGCCAGCCGCTGGCGCTGTTCAACGTGTGGGACGCCGGCAGTGCGCGCACGGTGGCCGACGCCGGCGCCGTCGCGCTGGCGACGGGCAGCTGGTCGGTCGCGGTCGCGAACGGTTTCGCCGACGGCGAGCAGATGCCGCGCGCGCTGATGATGGAGGTGCTAGAGCGGATCACGCGCGCGACGGACCTGCCCGTCACCGTCGATCTCGAAAGCGGATACGGCGAGCGCCCGGACGATGTCGGCGACACGATCACGCTGAGCATCCAGGCCGGCGCGATCGGCTGCAATCTCGAAGACAGCATTCCGGCGACGGGCGCACTGCGCGATACCGAAGACGCGGCGGCCCGTATCGCGGCAGCACGGCAGGCGGCCGACCGCGCGGGCGCCGATTACTTCATCAACGCGCGCACCGACGTGTTCTTCATCGCAGCCGCCGATACGCATGACGAACGATTGCTCGACGCGACGCTCGCTCGTGCTCGCGCGTATGCAGCCGCCGGCGCAGACGGCCTCTTCGTGCCGGGCCTGCGGTCGCCGGCGCTCATCCGCGCGCTGACGGCCGCGTCGCCGCTGCCCGTGAACGTGATGCGCGTGTCGGAAACGCCGACGCTTGCCGAACTCGCCGACTACGGCGTGGCGCGCATCAGTCACGGGCCGTATCCGTACCTGCAGGCGATGAAGACGCTGGCTGCGATGGTCAGGCAAGGTAGCTAGCGGATTCGCGTGCCCATCAACCGATTACATCCCATGTAATTGGCGCACGACGCGCACGCTCCTACGCTTCGGATGTCGCGCCGCCATTCCGGCGGCGCTCATCAGCCGGGAGACATCATGTCCGCCTATCCGCTTCATACGATCGATTCCGCGCCGGCCGAATCGAAGCCCGTCCTCCAGCAACTCCAGCAAGCCTTCGGCAGCGTCCCGAACATCGCGGCGGCGATGGCCGCGTCGCCGGTGCTGATCAACGGCTTCATCGGCCTGTTCGAGCGCGTGCACGCGAGCAGCCTCACCGAGCCGCAGATCCAGACGCTGCTGCTCACCAACGCGGTCACGAACGCGAGCGAATGGCCGGTCGCGTTCCACACCGCGCTCGCGCTGAAACAAGGCGTGGTGCCCGCCGACGTCGATGCGATCCGGCGCGGCGACCTGCCCGCCGACACGAAACTGGCCGCGCTGTCGGCCATCGCACGCACGCTGATCGACACGCGCGGCCGCATCGCCGAGGCGGACCGGCAGTCGTTCCTCGACGCCGGATTCAGCGCCGAGCAGTTGCTGGAAGTGATCGCGGTCGTCGCTGCCTCGACGATCACGAACTACGTCGGCAGCGTCGCGCGGCCCGCGCTCGAAGCGCCGTTCGACGCATTCGCGTGGCATGCGCGGGCCGCGTGAGTCCGATATAGTCGTTCGCGTCGATCACGGAACGACCAGGGACACCAGATGAACGCCATCCGCCGCGATCCGGACTCGCCGCCGCACGAACTGGGCCGGTTGCTGCGCTACTGGCGCGACGTGCGTGGCGTGAGCCAGCTCGACCTGTCGCTCGATGCCGGGATCTCGCAGCGCCAGATCAGCTTCATCGAAAGCGGGCGCAGCGTGCCGGGCCGCGATACGCTGCTGACGCTCGCGCAGACGCTCGACGTGCCGCTGCGCGAGCGCAACGCGCTGCTGCTCGCGGCCGGCTATGCGCCGGTGTATTCGGAAGCGCCGTGGGACGCGCAGGAGATGCACGGCGTGATTCGCGCGCTCGAACGCGTCGTGCGCCAGCACGAGCCGTTCCCGGCGATCGTGATGGACCGCCACTGGAACGTGCTGATGACCAACGATGCGGCACCGCGCTTTTTCGGCTGCTTCATCGACATGGCGGCACGCGAAGGCCCGCGCAACCTGCTGCGCCTGATGTTCGATCCGCTCGGCATGCAGCCGTTCGTCGCCGACTGGGGCACCGTGTCGCGCAGCCTGCTGCAGCGTGTGCATCGCGAATCGGTCGGCCGCGTGATCGACGACGCAACCCGGCAGTTGCTCGACGACCTGCTCGCCTGCCCCGCTACCCCGCGCGACTGGAAGACGCCGCCGGCGCCGGCCGCCGCGCCGTCGCTGCCGGTCGTCCCGATCGGCTTCATCCACGAAGGCGTCGTGCTGCGCTACTTCTCGTTGATCACGACGGTCGGTACGCCGCACAGCGCGGCCGCGCAGGAACTGCGCATGGAGTGCATGTTTGCGGCCGACGACGCGACCGACGCGCGCCACCGGCAGTTGCTCGATGCACACGCACCGGTGCGCTGAGCGGCGGGCCGGGCATCGCCCGCCCGCCACGTTCAGGACGCCTTGATGAAATCGACGAACGCGCGCAGGGCCGGCGGCACGAGGCGGTGCCCCGGATAATAGAGAAACGGACCTGAAAACGGCCGCCACCACGGTTCGAGCACGGGTTCGAGCGCGCCGCTCTCCAGGTGCGGGCGCAGCCAGTCTTCGAACAGATACACGATGCCCGTACCGGCGATCGCCGCATCGACCAGCAACTCCGTCGCCCCGCCGATCTGCACCAGCAGCGGCCCGGCGGCGGGCTCGATCCGCACGAGCTCGCCGTCGCGCTCGTATTCCCACGCCGGCATCACGCCGCTCGCGAAGCGCCCACGCAGGCATCGATGGCCGAGCAGGTCGCGCGGATGGCGCGGCCGATCATGGCGGTCGAGATAGCCGGGAGCCGCCGCGGTCGCGAACCGCTGGATGCGCGGGCCGATCGGCACCGCGATCATGTCCTGTTCGAGCCGATCGTCGTAGCGGATGCCCGCGTCGCATCCGGCCGCCAGCACGTCGACGAAATTTTCGTCGGCGATCACTTCCAGACGAATTTCCGGGTACGCATCGAGGAAGCGCGGCACGATCGCGGGCAGCACGAGCCGCGACGCGCTGAGCGGCACATTGAGCTTCAGCGTGCCCGTCGGCCGGCCGCGGAATTCGCCGATGCCGTCGAGCGCCGCCGCCACTTCGGTCAATGCGGGACCGAGGCGCGCGAGCAGACGCTCGCCGGCTTCGGTCGGCACGACGCTGCGCGTCGTGCGGTGCAACAGCCGGACGCCGAGCCGAGCCTCCAGCCGGCGCACGGCCTCGCTCAGCCCCGACGCACTGAGGCCCGTCACGCGGGCGGCGTCGCGGAACCCGCCGGCGCGCGCGACGGCCATGAACGCATTCAGATCACCCAGATCGGCTTGCATTGTTCGCCTTTTCGTACAACCCGTACGGATTATGACGGCTTATCGCGCAGATGGCTCCTCCTTATGCTGAACGCATTCATCCCATCGACAGGAGTACGGCCATGCCCGATATTCGCCATACCGCCACCTTCAAGCTCGGCGATCGCCGCGTCAAACGGATCGGCTACGGCGCGATGCAGCTTGCAGGCCCCGGTGTATTCGGCCCGCCGAAAGATCGCGAGGCAGCCTTGAACGTCCTGCGCGAAGCCGTCGAATCCGGCGTCGACCATATCGACACCAGCGACTTCTACGGCCCGCACGTCACCAACCGGCTGATCCGCGACGCGCTGCATCCGTATCGCGACGATCTCGTGATCGTCACGAAGATCGGCGCGCGTCGAGGCGACGACGCATCGTGGCTGCCCGCGTTCGCGCCCGACGAACTCGAACGAGCCGTGCACGACAACCTGCGCAACCTGGGACTCGACGTGCTCGACGTCGTCAACCTGCGCATCATGTTCGACCCGCACGGGCCGGCCGAAGGATCGATCGAGGCGCCGCTGGCCACGCTCGCCGAGCTGCAGCGGCGCGGGCTCGTACGGCACATCGGCCTGAGCAACGTCACGCCCGCGCAGGTCGCGCAAGGCCGGCGGATCTGCGACATCGTCTGCGTGCAGAATCACTACAACGTCGCGCACCGCGGCGACGATGCGCTGATCGACACGCTTGCCCGTGACGGCATCGCGTACGTGCCGTACTTTCCGCTCGGCGGCTTCTCGCCGCTGCAGTCGTCGACGCTGTCCGGCGTGGCGGCCCGTACCGGCGCGACGCCGATGCAGGTCGCCCTTGCGTGGCTGCTGCGCCGCGCGCCGAATCTGCTGCTGATTCCCGGCACGTCGTCGGTCGCGCATCTGCGCGAGAATCTCGCGGCAGCCGACCTCGACCTGCCGGCAGGGGCGCTCGCGGAACTCGACCGTATCGCGGGCGCCGACGCCGCCTGACGCGCGGACGATCGCCTGCCCGGCGGCCCGCGCCACGCGCGCCGCCAGGCCGGTCAGGACGCGACCACGCCAACCCGCTTCGGCACGCCGGTCACGATCGTCGCGACCGCGACGGCCAGCACGACGGCCGCGCCGACGAACACGCCGGCCGCGCCGTTCGCGTCGAACACGACGCCGCCGGCCGCCGCGCCCGTCGCGATCGCCAGCTGGATCGCCGCGACGATCAGCCCGCCCGCGCTCTCCGCTTCATCGGGCACGGTGCGCGTGACCCACGTCGACCACGCGACGGGCACGCCGCCGAACGCCATGCCCCACAACGCGACGAGCACCGCGTCGATCATCGGCGCGCGGCCGAGCGCGACGAGCGCGATGCCGAGCACGACCATCAACGCGGGCATGCCGATCAGCATCGGCCGCAGCCGGTGTTCGAGCACGCGGCCGGCCAGCGATGTGCCGACGAAGTTCGCGATGCCGTAGCCGAGCAGGATCGCCGACAGCCCGTTCACGCCGACACCGGCCACCTGCTCGAGGAACGGCCGCAGATACGTGAAGAATGCGAAATGCCCGGTGAACACGAGGATCGTCGCGAACATCCCGAGGCCGACGGTCGGCCGGCGCAGCACGTCGATCAGCGTGCGCAGGCGCGTCGTGCCGCTCGGCGGCATCGACGGCAGCGTGAGGATCTGCGACACGAACGCGATGCCGCCCAGCACGGCCGCGATCAGGAACACGTTGCGCCAGCCGATCAGGTGGCCGAAGTAGCTGCCCATCGGCGCGGACGCGATCGTCGCGACGGCCACGCCGCTGAAGATGATCGATAGCGCGCGCGGCACCATCGCCGTCGGCACGAGCCGCATCGCGGTGGCCGTCGCCATCGTCCAGAAGCCGCCGAGCGCGATGCCGAGCACGACGCGGCCGACCAGCAGCATGGCCAGGTTCGGCGCGAACGCGACCGCCAGGTTCGACGCGACGAGCAGCACCGAGAACACGAGCAGCACGCGCCGCCGATCGATCGTGCGCGTCAGCGCCGAGATCAGCAGGCTCGTGACGAGCGCGACCGTCGCGGTGGCCGTGACGGCCTGCCCGGCCACGCCTTCGGTCACGCCGAGGCTGTCGGCCACCGGCGTCAGCAGGCTCGCCGGCAGGAATTCGGCCGTGACGAGCCCGAACACGCCGAGCGTCATCGCGAATACCGCGCCCCAGGCCGGTTCGCGGGGGGCCGCCGTCGAGGCGGCCGAGGAGATTCCGGGATTCATGCGGGGTTCCGTGTCGGTTAGGGAAAGTACTGATGAGGGCGTATCGTAAGGAACAGCGGCAGGACGGTCTATGACATACAATCCGTCGTTATTGATCGTTCGTCCGAATCTCGCTATGTCCGAGCCGCTTCTGCCCCCGATTCCCGACACGCACGACCTCGTCAGCGAGTTGCTGCTGGGGATGCGCCTGAGCGGCGTCCAGTACCGCCGCATCCAGGTCGCACGGCCGTTCGGGCTGAATTTCGGCCACGGGACGGGCCGCGCGCAGTTCCATTTCATCGTGCGCGGGCCCGTGCTGCTGCGCGACGCGTCGGGCGACACGATGCGGCTCGAGGCCGGCGACGCGATCCTGTTGCCGCACGGCGGCATGCACGCGCTGGTGTCCGATCCGGATGTGCCGTGCCGCGAGATCAACGGCTTCGAGATCGCGAAGATCTGCGATACGGTCGCGTCGGTGGCATCGGCCGGCGCGTCGCCGGCCGGTTGCGCGACGACGGAGCCGGGCGCCGGCGATGCGCTGATCTTCAGCGCGTGCATGGAACTCGACCTCGGCGGCATGCAGCCGCTGGTCGGCACGATGCCGGAGTTCATGCACGTCGGCACGCTGCTTGCGCGCTACCCGGAAATCCGCCCGATGCTCGACGCGATGGAGCGCGAAGCGTGCACGGCGCGCGCGGGCTTCGCGGGCATCCTCGCGCGGCTCGCGGATGTGGTCGCGGCATTCATCGTGCGCGGCTGGGTCGAATGCGGATGCGGCGACGCGACGGGCTGGGTGCAGGCGCTGCGCGAGCCGAAGCTCGGCCGCGCAATCGTCGCGCTGCATCGCGACCCGGGCCGCAACTGGAGCGTCGCGGAACTCGCGACCGAAGCGGGTGTGTCGCGCTCGGTGTTCGCCGAACGGTTTCTCGCGGCGACCGGCATGACGCCCGTACGCTACCTGACCGAGCTGCGGATGCGGCTCGCCGCGCAGTGGATCGCGCGCGACCACGAGACGATCGAAGCCGTCGCGTACCGGCTCGGCTACGGTTCGCTGGCCGCGTTCAGCCGTGCGTTCAAGCGCGTGGTCGGCAAGCCGCCGGGCGCGGTGCGCGCGGACGGCGAGGTGCGCGCCGAAGCGTAACGCCCGGCGCTCCTTCAGCGCTCAACGGCCGCTGTGTGCCTCGAGCGCGTCGACCAGCGCCGTTGCGCACTGCACGGCAAGCGCCGCGCACTGTTGCGCGTTCACGGCCGCACCGGTAGCGACCGTGCCCTGCACGATCCGGCCCAGCAATTCCTTCGAGAGTTCGGCGATCTCGTGATCCCGTTCCGTCATGATGTCCTCCTGCACGTCGGCCGGTTCCGGCCGTTCGCCCGTGCGTAGCGAATGCCGTGCCCGCGCCGCTCAACGCCCGTTCGCGCGCACGACGATCTGCGCCTGCGTGTCGCGTTCGATGCGCTCGAGCGACGCGCGCAGCGCGGTGAATTCGTCGGCCGTACACACCTGGCGGCCGAAATCCGCCTTCATCCGCCGCGTGACCTGCACGACGCGCGCAGCCGCGTCGAACACGTAATGCGATGTGAAGTCGACGAAGCGGTCGTGCACGGCCGCGTCGGCCGGCAGGTCGGTCACGACGACCCCGGCCGGCAGCGCGATCTGGCCGGTCTCGTCGAACGTGCCGCCCAGGCAGCCCCACGGCTGCGTGCGCACGGGCTCGGCCAGCCAGCCCTCGACCTGCGTCGCGATCCCGCCCGTGAGGCTCGACAGCGCGGGCAGCGCGGTCGTGCCGTCGGGCCACACAAAATGATCGAGCGTGCCGGCGACCGTCACGTCGAACGGCCCGTCGGTCACGCGCCGGTCGCTGGTCGACAGTTGCGCGCGGCCGCGCAAGCCGCTTTGCCGCAGGCGTTCGGTCGCAAGCTGCTCGATGCGGTCGTGCGGTGCGCGGCGAAACAGGTTGCGTTCGAGTTCGGCCGTCCAGCCGCTGTCCTCGACGTACGCATGAAAGCGCGCGGCGCCCGGCTGCGCGGCGTCGATCTCGACCCGCGCGACGCGGGCGCGCGGCTGCGTGGCCGGCGTGCGCGACAGCACGCCCGTGTCGACCAGCAGCGCCGGGCGATCCATCACGATCGGCGGCAGGTAGCCGAACGCGATGCCGGCCGTCGTCGTATCCGCGTATAGCGCGAGATCGGGCAGCCACGTGATCGCATGGTTGATCGCGCCGCCGCCGTAACCGGGCACCGACGGCAGCGTGTACACGGAGCCGAGATTGATCAGCACCGGTTCGCTGCGGATGCCGACCGCCGCGAGCAGCGCGCCGAACAGCGCGACATGGTCCTTGCAGTCGCCGTAGCGGTTGCGCAGGATGTCCGTCGCGCGATGCGGCGCGGCAGCCGTTTCGCCGAGGAACAGCCCGACGTAGCGCACGTTCGCCTGCACCCAGTCGTACAGGATGCGCGCCTTGTCGCGCGGATCGGCGGCATCGGCGGTGAGCGCGCGCGCCAGTTGCACGACGGCCGGATCGCTCACGCTCGGGTCGACGGCCGCGTTGCGGTAGCGCGCGGCGAACGCGGCATAGTCGGGCAGCGTCGAGACGACGAGCCGGTCGCCGTAGGTCGGGTAGCCCACCGCGCCGCTCTCGATGCGGTCGTACGGGCCGTGCCGGTAATCGAATTCGTAGCGCGTGCGGCCGTTCGCCGTGACCGGCGGCAGCGCGACGTAGCCGCGCGCATCCGCATGCAGCGGCATGTCGGCCGGCACGTCGAAGATCAGCCGCTGGCTGTCGACGGGCTCGCGCGACGGCTCGACGTAGTAGCCGAAGTAGCCGCGGTTGACGGGTTTCGTGCGCGTCTTGCGGAACGCCACGCGCGTGCTCGATCCGGCTTCGACGCCGGGAAACACGACGGTGCGCAACAGCCCGTCCTGGAACGTCGGCGCGCCGGCCGAGCGCGGCTCCTGCACGTCGCGGATGCCGTCCGCGCCGACCGGATGCGCGACGCCGTCGCGATCGATCGTCTCGGCCGCGAGCAGGTCGACCTTCTCGAGATTCTTGTCGAACCACACGTAGCGCTGCGCGACGGCGTCGATGCCGTTCGCGTTGTTCGCGCGCAGCGTCGAATCGTCGTGCTCGTCGAGCGAGCCGTCGTGCTGGATCACGAATTCGTGGACGTCGCTGACGAGCGTGACGGGCGCTTCGCCGCCCGCATCGACCGTGTCGGCCGCGGCCGGCCGCACGGCCGCAACAACGCCGAATGCAACGGCGCACGCAAACGCAAAACCGGCCGATCGGGAAAGAAAACGCACCACGTCGCACTCGTCTCGGAACACGGCGGCAACACACCGGCACGGACGATCCGCGCCGCGCGACGCTCACGCGAGCCAGTCGCGCACCGCCTTGCAACCCAGTGTGGGTGACGCACCGGCGAGCGTCAAGCCACGCGCGGCGATGCGGCACGGCGGCGCCGCGAAGCGCCTCGGCCACGCGCGATCGACGGGCTGGCGCAACCTATAATCAAGACAGGCACGCATTGCATGCGCGACCTCGCCAGGACAAGCGCCGTCTCGACGAACGCGGCGCGCCCGACATGGGCAAGGAGGCATCATGGCGGTGATCAACAGCGATTTCGAAACCGGCTTCCTCGTGGTGCTGTTCACGCTGCTGGGCGTGATCCTGTTCGGCGCGCTGCTGACGAAGCTGCATCTCGAACGGTGGCACCCGAGACTCATCGGCGCCGCGATCGGCGCGCTGATCGGTCTCCTGCTGGTCGAAGCCGTGCCGATGCTGACGTGACGGCGATCCGTCATTCGCACGGGGTCGGAAACGATCGCCGCGCCGAACGCGCCACGCCGCATGCGCTGGCCAGGTGCTTCATCGCGACGCCGCTCGCCGGCGTCGCGATGCCCGCCGGCTGACGGCCGGTTGCGCATTTCCCGTCCCTACCGTGCCGGAGGCAACATGGGAAACGGTATCGTCCAGTCCTTCGTACTGCTCGCGGTCCTCGTGTTCGCGGTGCTGTTCTTCTCGATCCAGCGCAGCCGCGACCGCACGCGCGACCGGCTGATCCACCGCGCCTCGCGGCGCTCGGCGCGCTCGCATCCGCACCACCGCCCGTGATCGCGCGGGCTCGGCACGCACCCGGCAATTCGTCGGTCGAATCGTGCGACGCACGCCGTCCCGATCGAGCGACGCCCGCGTGGTGACGCGGGCATCCGGCTGACGTCGAGAATTACTGCTGCACGAGTTCGACGCGGCGGTTCTGTGCGCGGCCCGCGTCGTCGGCATTGGACGCGACCGGCGGCAGCGATGCGACGCCCTTCGCGACCAGGCGTGCCGGCGCGACGCGGTACGTCGTCGCGAGCGCCTGCGTGACGGCCTCCGCGCGCTTCTGCGACAGGTCGACGTTGTGCGCGAGCTGCCCCTGGTTGTCGGTGTGCCCGACGATGTAGACCTTCAGCGCCGGGTTCGCGGCCAGCAGCTTCGCCATCTCGTCGAGCTGCGCATTCGACTCGGGCTTCACCTGCGCCTTGTCGGTGTCGAAGTAGATGCCGTACAGCGCGATCTTGCCCGTCGCGGCCAGCCCCTTCTGCAGCGCACCAGCATCGAGCACCTTCACCTGCCCCGTCTGCATCGGCTTCACCTCCACGACTTCCTCGTAGACGAGCGTGCGCTTGTTCGATGCCGAATCGTCCATCACGTGAACGAACACGTACGCATCGCCCGACGCGCGCGGCAGCTTCGCGAGGTTCGTCATCGATCCACGACGTCGCTTCGCCCGCACCGTTACCCGACGTTCATCGGCAGCAGCACCATCTGCTTGCCCTCGACGTGCAGCCGCGCCTGCAGTTCGACCGGCGTCTGGTTGTGCAGCCACGCGGTCAGGAAGTTCACGCGCCGGAAGATCAGCTTGCTCGCGAAGCACACCGCGTTCGGATAGTCGTCGAGCGTTGACGACGCAAGATTCATGAACTCGACGACGGGGTTCGTGCCGAATGCGATCCGGTAGTCGGCCGCGATGCCGTTGCGACGGCAGTGCGCGACATAGTAGTCGAGCGATTCGGTGATCGCGTGCCGCAGCCGTTCGAGATGTTCGTGCCCGTCGTACGCCTTCGCATCGACTTCACCGACCGCGAGGAAGATCACGTTGCGGAAGTGGCCGGGAAACAGCCGGTTGACCCACAGCAGCGCATGCATGCTCGCGCCGCGATGCTTGCCGACCAGCAGCACGGCCGTCGGCTGCGACGGATCGGGCTTGCCCGGCGCGGTGGCCTCGTCCACTTCCGGCGGCTTCCCGGAGAACAGCGCGTCCTCCTTCGCGAGCTGCGTGCGCGTATCCGCATAGTGGCGGTTGATCATGAAGCACAGCGCGATCACCGCGCTCGTCACGAGCACCGTGAGCCAGCCGCCCGCCGTGAACTTCTCGACCAGCGTGATGACGAGCACCGTCGCCGTCACGCTCAGCCCGAGCGCGGAGAGAAAGAAGTGCTTGAACCAGCCGCGCTCGCTGCGGTGGCGCCACCAGTACGTGCACAGCCCGAGCAGCGACATGCTGAACGTGAGGAACACGTTGATGCTGTACAGCACGACGAGCACGTCGACGTTGCCGTGCGTCCACAGCAGGATCAGCAGGCTCGACAGGCCGACGACGATGATGCCGTTCTGCCGCACGAGGCGCGTCGACAGGTCGCGGAAATGGCGCGGCACCCACGAATCCGACGCCATGTTCGACAGCACGGCCGGGCCGTCGAGGAAGCCCGTCTGCGCGCCGACCAGCAGCAGCCCGGCCTCGAACGCGAGCACGGCCGCGAGCAGCGCGTGGCGCGCGAACGCCGAACCGAGCCCGAGATGGTCGATCACGCTGCCGAACACCACCGCGTTGAGCGTCTGGCCTTCGACGGGCCGCGCGTGCCACAGCATGTACAGCAGGATGATGCCGCCGGCCGTGAACGCGAGCGACGTCGACATGTACCACATCGTCACCTTGCCGTTCGGCACGCGCGGATCGGCGAGCATGTTCACGTTGTTCGATACGGCCTCCAGGCCCGTATAGGTGCCGCCGCCGAGCGAGAACGCGCGCATCAGCAACGCGAGCATCACGAACAGGCCGAGCGACTGCGACATCCCGTGCGCCTCGTGCACGGCGTCGGGCACGACCATCGCGAGGCTGCTGCCGTGCGCGGCGACGCCATACACGATCAGCCCGAAGTGCAGGATCACGAAGCCGATGAAGATCGGCAGCAGCACCATGATCGACTCGCGCATCCCGCGGAAGTTGAGCCCCGTCATCATCAGGATCAGCACGATTTCGGTCGTGAGCTTGAACGCCTGCGCACTGACCGGCAGCAGGCTGAAGAACGCGTCGACGCCGCTCGCGAGCGACGTCGCAACCGTCAGCACGTAGTCGACCAGCAGCGCGGCGCCCGATACCAGACCCGGCTTCGACCCGAGCAGCGAGGTCGCGACGCGGTAGCCGCCGCCGCCCGTCGGGAACAGCTCGATCACCTGGTTGTAGCCGATCGCGATGATGAACACGGTGGCGGCCGTCGCCAGCGCGAGGAACAGCGCGAGCGCATGGTGCTGGCCGAGCGCGAGAAACGCCTCTTCCGGGCCGTAGCACGACGACGACAAGCCATCGGCGCCGAGCCCGACCCAGGCCAGCAGCGGCGTCACGGCGATCGCATGCCGCGTGCGCGGATCGAGCGGATCCAGCGGCTTGCCGACCAGCAGCTGCCACACCTTCTGGAATGCGGTCATGGTCCCCTCCCGGAACGCCGGGCGCCACGCGCGGCGTGATCCTTTAAAGCTAATCGACGCACGCGCGCGGCGCCAGTCCGCACATTCCATAAGCCGCGGCCGACGGCACGGCGCCGCTTTCAGCGTGTAAGCGCATGGCGCCGGCGGCCACGCGCCGGAACGCCCGTTTGAACACGCGGGCGCGAGCCGGCGAACCCGCCGCCGGCCGTGCGTCCTGCCCGTCCCGTCCGCCTGAACGCAATCGCTGCCCGCGTCCCGGTCGTGCGTTGTTCCCCGCAGTTCGTCTTTTGTGCGCGCGCAACAATGGCGATGCCTCGCGCCCGGCGCCCTGCGGGCAACCCGATTCCCTGCATGACACCGGGCGCGATGGTTTTCAAAAACCACATCTCACGAGGACATACCATGCAACTCCAATCCCATCCGGCGTGCCGCCCGTTTTACGAAGCCGGCGAACTGTCGCAACTGACCGCCTTTTACGAAGAAGGCCGTAATGTCATGTGGATGATGCTGCGATCGGAGCCGCGGCCGTGCTTCAACCAACAACTCGTTACCGACATCATCCATCTCGCGCGCGTCGCACGCGACTCGGGCCTCACGTTCGACTTCTGGGTGACGGGCTCGCTCGTCCCCGAGCTGTTCAACGTCGGCGGCGACCTGAGCTTCTTCGTCGACGCGATCCGCAGCGGCCGGCGCGACCAGCTGATGGCCTACGCGCGCTCGTGCATCGACGGCGTGTACGAGATCTACACGGGCTTCGGCACCGGTGCGATCTCGATCGCGATGGTCGAAGGCAGCGCGCTCGGCGGTGGCTTCGAGGCCGCGCTCGCGCATCACTACGTGCTCGCGCAGAAGGGCGTGAAACTCGGGTTTCCCGAGATCGCGTTCAACCTGTTCCCGGGCATGGGCGGCTATTCGCTGGTCGCGCGCAAGACGAACCGCGGCCTCGCGGAATCGCTGATCGCGACCGGCGAAGCGCATGCGGCCGAGTGGTACGAAGACCAGGGGCTGATCGACGAGACGTTCGACGCCGGTGATGCGTATTTGGCGACGCGGACCTTCATCGACGTGGCGAAGCCCAAGCTGAACGGCATCCGTGCAATGCTGCGCGCCCGCGAGCGGGTGTTCCAGCTGTCGCGCTCGGAGCTGATGGACATCACGGAAGCGTGGGTCCATGCGGCGTTCACGATCGAGCCGAAGGACCTCGCGTACATGGAACGCCTGGTGATGCTGCAGAACCGGCGCGTGTCGAAGCTGCGCACGGTGTAACGGAACAGGCGCCGCCGCGTGCCGGCGGCGCCTGGGCGGGCACGAGGCTCAGGCGATCAGCCTGAGCTTCCTCGTCTCCGCCAGCCACGCCTCGAACGCCTGCGCCGGCATCGGCCGCGCGTAGTAGTAGCCCTGCGCGTGATCGACGTCGAGCTGCTTGAGGAAATCGGCTTCCGCATGCGTTTCGACGCCTTCGGCGATCACCGCGAAATTCAGCGCCTTCGCGAGCGACACGACCGAGCGCACCAGCGCCTGCGAGCGCGGGTTGCGGTCGATGCCCGTGATGAAGGTGCGGTCGAGCTTGATCGCATCGAGCGGCAGGCGCGACAGCTGCGACAGCGACGAATAGCCGGTGCCGAAATCGTCGAGGTGGATCTCCGCGCCGAGCTGGCGGAACTGCCGCATCAGCCCGATCGCCGCCTCCTCGTCCTCGATGAAGCAGCTCTCGGTCAGCTCGATGTCGAGCAGGCCGGGCTTCAGCCCCGCGCCGTCGAGAATCGATGCGAACTGGTGGACGATGTTCATGTCCTGCAACTGCCGCGCGGACAGGTTCACCGCGATCCGGATGCCGAGCCCCTTCGCCTTCCACGCGGCGGCCTGCGCGGCCGCGGTGCGCATCACCCAGCGCCCGAGCGGCGCGATCAGCCCCGACTCCTCCGCGAAACGGATGAACTCGACCGGCGCGACGAGCCCGCGATCGGGCGACTGCCAGCGGATCAGCGCCTCGACGCCGTGCACGTCGCCCGTCGCGATGTCGACGACCGGCTGGTAGTGCAGCACGAACTGCTCTTCCTCGAGCGCCTTGCGCAGGTTCGTGTCGAGCCACATGTACTTCGCGACCTTCTGGTTCATCTCCAGCGAGAACACGCGGTACGTATGCTTGCCCTCTTCCTTCGCGACGTACATCGCGGTGTCGGCGCTGCGGATCAGCGTCTCGAGCGAATCGCCGTGCTGCGGATACATCGCGATGCCGATCGAGCAGCTCGTGTACACCTCCATCAGCCCGAGGTGGATCGGCGTGCGCAGCCGTTCGAGGATGATCTGCGCGGTCGCTTCGAGCAACGGCCGCGTGCCGTGCTCGAACAGCACGAGGAACTCGTCGCCGCCGAGCCGCGCGAGCGTCGCGCCGGACGGCAGGCAGCCGCTGATGATCGCCGACACGTCCTGCAGCAGGCGGTCGCCGGTGATGTGCCCGTAGTGGTCGTTGACGCGCTTGAAGTTGTCGAGGTCGAGGAACAGGATGCCGACCTGGCCGCGCGTGTCGGGGCTCTCCGCGTCGATCGCCGCGCGGATCCGCTCGCTGATCGCATGGCGGTTCGGCAGCCCGGTGAGCACGTCGGTGTTCGCGAGCTCGATGAGCCGATGCTGCGCGTTGCGCTCCTCGGTGATGTCGATGCCCGAGCAGATCAGGAACTGCTCTTCGATGCCGCTGCCGCTCTGCACGAACTTGTTGCGGAACTGGAACAGGCGCGGCCCGTTGACCGTGTTGATGTAGCGCTCGACCGCGTACGACTGGTTGCTCGCGAAAAAGCCCGTGATGTTGGTGCGCGACTGCGCGCCCTGCTCGGGGCTCATGAACAGCTCGAACGCGCTGCGGCCGATCACGTCGACCTCGCGCTTGCCCGTCACTTCCTCGCACAGGCGGTTGAAGCGCTGCACCATCCCGTTGCGGTCGAGGATCACGACGAGCGAATTCACCTCGGACACGACCTGCTCGGCGAACGCGAGCCCGTGCGAGAGGTCGCCCGCGACGGACACCGTATCGGAATAGGCCGAGGCCGTGCCGGCCCAGTCGGTCGTGTTGACCTTCCTGCCGACGAGATGGAGGCTGACCGGACTGCCGAACAGCACGATGTCGAGCACGAGGTGCGACGTGACGCCTGTCAGCGCCCGGATGCGTGTGGCCTGCTCGCCCGTCAGCGCAATGGCGACGTTGGTCAGGCCGCGCACGGCGGCCAGCTCGAGCGCATTGCTGTCGCTGCCGAGACGCCAGCAGGGGCTGCGCGTACCGACGTGCGCCTCGAGTACCGCGCTATCGTTTTCGTCATCCATGGAGCGCCCCGATCCAGAAAAAACGCACAGTTTAGACGGAGGAGAAGGCCAACCGCCCTCCCGGGCACGTACAGTGCGCGTACCCGGCAGGGTAGCCGCGATTGCCGTGACAGCAGTCCTCGTCCCGTACTTGTTTCCAGCTAATGCGACCCGGCGTTCGCGCGCGATGCGCGCAGGTTCTGCCTAACGAATGATGAGAGCCATCTTATCAAATGACGATGAAGATTGGCACTCACATTTAGAGCGGAGTGTCAAGGAATCGGGACTCGATTGGCAAGCCGGATTTTTCATGATTGGCGGCAAGTAAAAGACCGGACGCGCCGTGTGGAACGGCATCGGCGGAATCGGCTGAGCGCCTTTGTGGTCGTGGGTTTGCGGTCGGTTCCGAGCGATCGGGACGAGGGTGCTCCCGGTGCCGTCCGGACAGGGTCGGATCACGTTCCGACGATCCGGATTTCGGTCATTTTTGATTCCGTTTGTGCGTTAATTCGTTGTTTTATTCCACAGTCCGTTGCAATGTTTCCCGTGCAACCGGCGCGGGCCTCCGCGCCGGTTGCAGCGGTCATCCCGCCACGCCGTAGCCGCCGCCGCCCGGCGTCTCGACGACGAACACGTCGCCCGGCGCCATCTGCGCGCGGCCGATATGGTCGAGCGCCTCGACCGTGCCGTCGGCCCGCTCGATCGTGTTGCGGCCGAGCGCGCCGGCGCCGCCGCCCGCCGCGCCGAACGGCGCGTGGATCCGGTTGTTCGACAGGATCGACGCGGTCATCGGCTCGAGGAAGCGGATCCGCCGCACCGCGCCGTCGCCGCCGCGCCAGCGCCCGCTGCCGCCCGACCCGGCGCGGATCCGGTGCGAATCGAGCCGCACCGGGTAGCGCCATTCGAGCACCTCCGGATCGGTCAGCCGCGAATTCGTCATGTGCGTCTGCACCGCGCCGACGCCCGCGAAACCGTCACCCGCGCCGCTGCCGCCCGCGATCGTCTCGTAGTACTGGTAGCGAGCGTTGCCGAATGTGAAGTTATTCATCGTTCCCTGGCTCGACGCGACGCAGCCAAGCGCGCCGTACAGCGCGTTGGTGATCGCCGACGACGTTTCGACGTTGCCCGACACGACGGCCGCCGGATACTCGGGGTTCAGCATCGAGCGCGTCGGCACGATGACCGTCAGCGGCTTCAGGCAGCCGGCGTTCAGCGGTATGTCGTCGCCGACCAGCGTGCGGAACACGTACAGCACGGCGGCCATGCAGACGGCCTTCGGCGCGTTGAAGTTGTTATCGAGCTGCGCGGACGTGCCGGTGAAATCGATTTCCGCACGCCGCGCCGCGCGGTCGACGCGGATCGCGACGCGAATCTCCGCGCCGTTGTCGAGCGGGTAACGGTACGCGCCGTCCTGCAGTGCGCCGATCACGCGCCGCACGGCTTCCTCGGCGTTGTCCTGCACGTGCCCCATGAACGCGAGCACAACGTCGCGGCCGAACTGCGCCACCATCCGGCGCAGTTCGTCGACGCCCTTCTGGTTCGCGGCGACCTGCGCGCGCAGGTCGGCCATGTTCTGCTCGACGTTGCGCGCCGGGTAGCGGCCCGACGCGAGCAGCGCGCGCGTGTCGGCATCGCGCAGCACGCCGGCCGACACGAGCTGCCAGTTGTCGATCAGCACGCCCTCCTCGTCGATATGGGTCGAATCGGGCGGCATCGAGCCCGGCGTCGTGCCGCCGATGTCCGCGTGGTGGCCGCGCGAGCCGACGTAGAACAGCGGCGTGTCCGAGCCGTCGGCAAATACCGGCGTGATGACCGTCACGTCCGGCAGGTGCGTGCCGCCGTGATAAGGGTCGTTCAGCATGAAGACGTCGCCGTCGCGCATGCGGCCGCGGTTGCGCTCGATCACCGTGCGGATGCTTTCGCCCATCGAGCCGAGGTGCACGGGCATGTGCGGCGCGTTCGCGATCAGGTTGCCGTCGCCGTCGAAGATCGCGCACGAGAAGTCGAGCCGCTCCTTGATGTTCACCGAGTACGCGGTGTTCTGCAGCCGCAGCCCCATCTGCTCGGCGATCGACATGAACAGGTTGTTGAAGATCTCGAGCCGCACCGGGTCCGCGTCGGTGCCGAGCGAGCGGCGCGCCGGCAGCGGCGTCGTGCGCGTCAGCACGAGGTTGCCTTGCGCGGTCATGTCGGCGCGCCAGCCGGGTTCGACGACGGTCGTGCCGTTCTTCTCCGCGACGATCGCCGGGCCGTCGATCGCGTCGCCGGCAAGCAGCGTGTCGCGCACGACCAGCGCCGCGTCGTGCCATTGGCCGCCCGAATAGAAGCGCACGGCCGCGTGCGCTTGCGGCGCCGCGCCCGCCCCGCGCGGTGCGAGCGGCGCGATGTCGACCGGCGCGTCCGAGCGGCCGATCGCCTCGACCGACGCGAGCTCGGCGACGAGCGGCGTGCCGGGCATCAGGAACGCGTAGCGCTGCCGGTAGGCGGCCTCGAATGCCTGCTGCATCGCGTCGACGCTGCCGGCCGGCACGTCGAGCGCCGAGTCGGTGCCCTGGTAGCGCAGGTGCACGCGCCGCTCGGTCGCGATCCGCTCCGGCGGCACGCCCTGTTCGAGCAGCGCGCCGACGGCCTCGTCGGCCAGCCGGTCGAGCGCCGCATTCAGCGCCGGCAACGACGCGTCGGACAGCACGGCCTCGACCGCGCGCTCGCGCATCGCGGTCTGGTCGGCAAGGCCCATCCCGTAGGCGGACAGCACGCCCGCGAGCGGATGCGCGAACACCTGCGTCATCCCGAGCGCATCGGCCACGCCGCACGCGTGCTGGCCGCCCGCGCCGCCGAACGTCGTCAGCACGTAGCGCGACACGTCGTGGCCGCGCTGCACGGAGATCTTCTTGATCGCGTTCGCCATGCTGCCGATCGCGATGTCCAGGAAGCCTTCGGCCAGCGACTCGGGCGTCTCGCGCCGCCCCGTCGCCGCGTGGATCTCGTCGGCGAGCGCCGCGAACTTCGCGACCACGCCGTCGCGGTCGAGCGGTTCGTCCGCATGGGGGCCGAACACGCGCGGGAAATGGTCGGGCTGGATCTTGCCGAGCATCACGTTGCAGTCGGTGACCGTCAGCGGGCCGCCGCGCCGGTAAGCGGCCGGCCCCGGGTTCGCGCCGGCCGATTCGGGCCCCACGCGCAACCGTGCACCGTCGAAGCCGAGCACCGACCCGCCGCCCGCCGCGACCGTATGGATGCTCATCATCGGCGCACGCATCCGCACGCCGGCCACCTGCGTCTCGAACTCGCGCTCGAACTCGCCGTTGTAGTGCGACACGTCCGTCGACGTGCCGCCCATGTCGAAGCCGATCACCTGGCCGAAGCCGGCCGCACGCGCAGCACGCACCATCCCGACGATGCCGCCGGCCGGGCCCGACAGGATCGCGTCCTTGCCCTGGAACGCGTCGGCGCGCGTCAGCCCGCCGCTGCTCTGCATGAACTGCAGGTTCACGCCCGGCATCTCGTGCGCGACCTGCTCGACGTAGCGGCGCAGGATCGGCGACAGGTACGCGTCGACGACGGTCGTATCGCCGCGCGACACCATCTTCATCAGCGGCGACACTTCGTGCGACACCGACACCTGCGTGAAGCCGATGCGGCGCGCGAGTTCGGCCAGCGCATGTTCGTGCGCGGTGTAGCGGTAGCCGTGGATCAGCACGATCGCGAGCGCGCGCACGCCGCTGTCGAACACACGGCGCAGCGACGCTTCGGCACCCTGAACATCGAGCGGCACGACGACGTCGCCATGCGCGCCGACGCGCTCGTCGATCTCGACGACGGTCTCGTACAACGCATCGGGCAGCACGATGTCGAGATCGAACAGGCGCGGCCGGTTCTGGTACGCGATCCGCAGCACGTCGCGAAAGCCGCGCGTCGTCGCGAGCGCGGTGCGTTCGCCCTTGCGTTCGAGCAGCGCGTTGGTCGCGACCGTCGTGCCCATCTTCACCATGTCGACGTGCGCGGGCGTGATCGCCTCGCCTGCCGCGAGGCCGAGCAGGTGGCGGATGCCGGCCACGGCCGCGTCGCGGTACTGCTCGGGGTTCTCCGACAGCAGCTTGTGCGTGACGAGCGTGCCGTCGGGCCGGCGCGCGACGATGTCGGTAAACGTGCCGCCGCGGTCGATCCAGAATTGCCAGCGCGCAGCGTCGGAGGGAACGGGGGAAAGGTGTCGGTCAGTCATGATGTCGGGTCGAGGCGTCGTTGAATCGAGGGACGAGCGCCGCCGCACGGCGCGCGTCGCACGCCGTGTCACGGTCTCGATGAAAGGGGAAGAAAAACGCCGGGCCGGCCGGCCCGCCGCTGCCGTCGGTCAGGCGGCGTCGAGTTCGCGGCCGCGGGTCTCGGGCAGCGTCAGCGCGGCGACGATCACCACGCCGTAGGCGGCGACCGCGAAGATGCCGATGCTCGTGCCGAGCCCGTACTGCTTCGACAGTGCGCCGATCAGGAACGGGAACAGCGCACCGATCGCGCGGCCCACGTTGTAGCAGAAGCCCTGGCCGGAACCGCGCACGCGGGTCGGGAACAGTTCGGTGAGGAACGCGCCCATCCCGGAGAAGATGCCCGATGCGAAGAACCCGAGCGGGAAGCCGAGCCACAGCATCGACGCGTTGGTCAGGTTCAGCGACGTGTAGGCGAATGCGATCACCATCGAGCCGACCGCGAACAGGATGAAGTTCGGCTTGCGGCCGAGTCGGTCGGTCAGGTACGCGCTCGTCAGGTAGCCGACCCACGAACCGAAGATGATCATCGCGAGATAGCCGCCGGTGCCCATCACCGTGAGGTGCCGCTCGGTCTTCAGGAAGGTCGGCAGCCACGTCGTGATCGCGTAGTAGCCGCCCTGCGCGCCGGTCGTCAGCAGCGCCGCGCGCAGCGTCGTCGTGATCAGCTTCGGCGCGAAGATCTCGGTCAGGCGCGGCGCGTCGGCCACTTTTGCCTGCGCGGCCTTCTCCTTCTCGTAGACGTCCGGCTCCTTCACGTAGCGGCGGATCGCGACGACCAGCAGCGCGGGTGCGAGGCCGACGAGGAACAGTGCGCGCCACGCCTGCTCGGCCGGCAGCACCGAGAACAGCAGTGCATACAACAGCGCGCACAGCCCCCAGCCGATCGCCCAGCCCGACTGCACGAGGCCGACCGCCCTGCCGCGATCGCGTGCGCGGATCACTTCGCCGATCAGCACCGCGCCGGCCGTCCATTCGCCGCCGAAGCCGAAACCCATCAGCGCGCGCGCCGCGAGCAGCTGGTGGTAGTTCTGCGCGAGCCCGCACAACGCGGTGAACACCGCGAACCACAGCACCGTGAGCTGCAGCGTGCGCACGCGGCCGATCCGGTCGGACAGGATGCCGGCGATCCAGCCGCCGAGCGCCGATGCGAGCAGCGTGACCGTGCCGATGAAGCCCGCGTCCGCGAGCGAGATGCCCCACGTCGCGACGAGCGTCGGGATCACGAACGACAGCATCTGCGTGTCCATCCCGTCGAGCATGTAGCCGACCTTGCAGCTCCAGAATGCGCGGCGCTCGCGCGGCTGCGCATCGGCGTACCACGAGAACAGGCCGCTGCTCGCTCGGCTCGCGGGCTCGGCGGCGGGTGCCGCGAGGGTCTTGCTTTCCATGGTGGTGCTCCTGTCGTTATGCGCGTTCGAATGGCGATCGTGCGTGCGGTGTGTCTTGCGTGGCCGTCTGCCGGCCCGGAATTCAGAATACGGCCAGCGATGCGTTCGTGATGTCGGTCATCAGCATGTGGCCGGGCGTATGCGCGATCGCGATCGGCAGCTTCGCGTCCATCAGCGCAGTTTGCGGCGTCACGCCGCACGCCCAGAACACCGGCAGCTCGCCGTCGCGGATCGTCACGGCATCGCCGAATTCGGGCGCGTTCAGGTCGGCGATACCGAGCTCCCGCGGGTGGCCGATATGGATCGGCGCGCCGTGCACGCCCGGAAACCGGCTCGTGATCTGCACCGCGCGGATCGCGTCGGCGCCGCGCATCGGCCGCATCGACACGACCAGCTGGCCGCCGAAGATGCCCGCGCGGCGGTTCGCGATCGACGTGCGGTACATCGGCACGTTGCGCCCCTCCTCGACGTGGCGCAGCCCGATGCCTTCGCGGCTGAGCATGTCCTCGAACGAGAACGAGCAGCCGATCGCAAATACGACGAAATCGTCGCGCCACAGCGCTTCGAGCGACTCGACGCGCTCGGTCAGGCGCCCGTCCCTGTATACGTTGTAGCTCGGCACGTCGGTGCGGATGTCGAGATCCTCGCCGAGCGCGTCGACCCGGAACGCGCCCGGTTCGCCGACGCCCAGCAGCGGGCAGGCCTTCGGGTTCGCCTGGCAGAAACGCAGGAAATCGTGCGCGTACGCGTCGGGCAGGATCGCGAGGTTCGCTTGCGCGAACGGGCCGCAATGGCCGGCGGTCGGGCCGCGGAACGCGCCGCGGCGCACGGACTGGCGGAATTCGGAAGGCGTCATGATGAGTCGTCGCAGATCGGGATGTCGTCGGGATGACGGTGGTGTGTCATCGGATATGGCGAAGAATAGAAAGGAAAAAATTTTGACGCCAACGAGTTTTTTTGCGTCTGTTGTATAGAATTTCTTAACGGATCCGCGGGTTTTCCCCGGTCCCGTTCATTTTTCGTCGCCGGCAAGCTGCGCATCCACTGCTCGCCCGATCCGCCATGAACACGCGTTTTCTAGAAACCTTCGTCACGCTCGCGAAGCTGCGCAATTTCCGGACGACGGCGGCCGCGCTGCACGCGACGCCGGCCGCGATCTCGCAGCGCCTGAAGGCGCTCGAGGACGAATTGCAGACGGTGCTCGTCGATCGCGACAGCCGCGAATTCCGGCTCACGCCGAACGGCGAGTACCTGCTCGGCTATGCGAAGGCCGTGGTCGAGGCGACGCAGGAGCTGCAGGCCGCCGCGTCCGGCGAGAGCGCGCTGCGCGGCAAGCTGCGGCTCGGCGTGATCGAAACCGTCGTGCACAGCTGGCTGCCGCACTACATGCGGCGGCTGGCGGCCGACTATCCGCAGCTGGAAATCGACCTGACCGTCGACGTGAGCGTCGTGCTGCAGCGCCGGCTGATGGCCGGCGAGCTCGACCTGATCATCCGCGTCGAGGGCAGCGACGAGGCGTCGGTCGTGTGCGACGCGCTCGCGAACTACCCGGTGCGCTGGATCGCGCGCGCGGGGCTGCTGCCGAACACGCGCACCGGCCTCGCGCGGCAGGTGCTGCGCCAGCCGATCCTCACGTACGGGCGCGGCACCGCGCCGCATCGCGCGCTGGAAGACATCGTCCGCGCGCTCGCGCATGCGCATGGCGTGCCGCTGTCGGAAACACGCATCACCGGCTCGCCGTCGATCTCGGTGATCGTCCAGCTGGTGCGCGACGGTTTCGGCGTCGCCGCGATTCCGGTGCTGTTCGTCGATGCGCTGATCGAAAGCGGCGAAGTCGTCGAGCTGCCGCTGCAGCCGTCGCCGCCGTCGATCGTCGTGTCGATGTCGCGGCGCGCGGACGCGCCGCGGTTCGTGCACGGCGCGTCGATCGCCGCGCGGGCCGCGTGTCACGAGTACTGCGAAAAGAGCAAGCGGTTGCTGGTCGAAGCGCTTTGACGGTGCCGCGCGGGTCGACGCGCGTTCGACATCGCGGCGGGAATCGCCCACAATCGCCTTCGGCGCGTGGGCACCTTCGCGCCACGCATCGTGAATGACGGCGCGGCCGACCGGCATTCATCGCTTCGCATGCCCGTGCTCGACAGAAGGCAACATGCAGATCCGCTCCGCTTCCACCCGACTGAACCTCGCGCGCGCCGTGATCGTCGCGCTGTATGTCGCGTCGCTGCTGCTGCCCGTCGCAGCCGAACCGCCTAATGCGGCCGGCGCGGTGAGCTGGTGGCGCGGCTACATGGTGCTCGCGCTCGGGCCGCTCGCGATCCTCGACCTCCAGTTCGCGTGGCTCGGCAATCCGCTGCTCGTCGTCGCGCTGACCAGGCCGAACCGCACCGTATCCGCGCTGCTCGCCGCGGCCGTGGCCTTTGCGATCGGGTGGCACACGATACCGACCGACGCGAACTACGAAAAGATCAGCACGTTCGGCGCCGGGTACTACCTGTGGATCGCGGCGATGATTGGCGGCGCCGCGTTGCCGTGGATCGACGGGCGCCAGCGGAAGGACCGTGTTGCGGCCGAAGCGACGGTCGCTCTCGAAGCGGCAAGCATGCGCCGCCCGGTACAACCCGATACCGCACCGTCACCGGGCCGCCCGCCCGACCGGCAAAGCGGCTGGACCGTGACGGCGACCGGCACACGCATCGAATCGACCGACCAGACCGGTGCAACGCACGGGATCGCGCTGTCCGACCTCGGTGCGGTCGTGATCGAAACCAACGACCAGGGGCCGTTCGTGTCGGATGTCTGGTGGCTCCTGTTCGACACGAACGAGCAGCTCGCGTGCGGATTCCCGCAGGACGCCGAAGGCGCGAAGGCGGCGGTCGACCGGCTGCTCGACCTGCCCGGCATCGATCACCGCAAGGTCATCGACGCGCAGACGTCGATCCGGAATGCGACGTTTCCGGTCTGGGCGCGCGCGGGAAGCGAACCAGCCGCGCCGGATGAAACCGGAGCGACCGCTTGACCGGCGACACTCACGCCGATTGCCCCGCATGCGGCTGCGTCAGCTTGCCGTCGCCGTACTCGCGGAGCACCTTCGAAATCACGACGCGATAACCGTCCAGCCAGCGCGCGTGCTTCGCTTTCGCTTCGAGATGCGCGGGATGCTGCATCAACTGCTGCAGCGCCGCCTCGGATTCCCAGTAGTAGACGTTCTGGATCAGCCCCGCTTCGGCGTTCTCCCACGTTTCCTCGCCGAGATAGCCGGGCGTCGCGCGCGCCATGTCGGCGATCTGCCGGTCGAGACGGTGGAATTCGTCGTCGTATTGCCCGGCACGGAAAATGAAGGTCGACGCGTACATGCACGCTCCATCGAAGACGGTTGAAAGAGCGCAAGTGTACGGCACGCGCGGCGTGCCGCGATCGTCATGCGACGGTTGTTATGCGGCGAGCGGATCGGCGTCGAGCCGGTCGTCGAGCCGGTCGTCGAGCCATGCGTCGATCCGCGGCGCATCTGCATGCGCGCCGGCTGCGGGCGACGGCATCGCCGCGAGCGCGAGTCGTGCGCGCTCGAGCGCCTGCACGAAACCGCGCAGCTCGTGCGTCGCGGGCCGGTCGTCGGTACGTCGGCGTGCGAGCGCCGCTTCTATGTTTGCGCCGATCAATGCAAGCTGCGCGTCGATGAAGTCGATACACAGCGCGCGGCAATGCGCGGAAATCGACGCGACGGCCAGCAGCACGGGCACTATCGACACGGTCAGGTAGCCGCCCGGTGCGAGCCGCGACAGCGCGTGACGCACGTCCTGCCCGCCGTCGGTCAACGACGCGAACACGGCATCGCGCCACACCGCACGCTCGAACGCGAGCGCATGACGATGGGCGTCGAGCGCCGCGCGGTCCGCGACCTGCCCGGCCGTTACCAGCGGAACCGGAAAGAAAGAGCCGGCGGAGGCCTGCGGCGCTCCCGCTTCGACGATGCAGTTCGCTCCGAGCCATCCCGCATCGTCGCGCCGCGCAGCGAGCACGCGCGACTGCAACCGGTCCGGCAGCATCGGATCGAGCGGCACCGCGCCGCAGATCGACGGCTTGTTCGCGTGCACGCTGCAGCGGCCGTCGTCGGCCAGCGCCGCGCAACGGTCGAGCGACGGATAGTCGTAGCCCTGCAGCGTCAGCGCGATCCATTCGCCATTCGCACCGCCGACGCGATGGAACAGCCGGTCGGCCAGCGCATCGGCTGCCGCGACATCGTCGGCATCGAGCGCGTGCTCGCGTCCGCCCGCGCGCCAGCGCTCGCCGATCCGCCGCTTCGGCACGCGACGGATCGTCAGCGCACCGACGAAGCGATGCCGATGCCGGAACAGTTCGCGCAACGACAGCGTCGGCGGGCTGTTGCAGCAGCGTCCGCATGCGCTGCATGCAAGCAGGTAGCTATCTACCACGGCCGCCGCACCGAATCCTGGTAGCGCGTGAGGATGAAACGCGCGACGTCGTCCGAGTGATACGCGGCGACAAGCTGCGTAACCCATGGCTTCGCGCGATCGGCGTCGCGCACCGTCAGCACGTTCGCATACGGCGAGCGCGCATCCTCGAGGCTGATGCTGTCGCGCGCGGGCTGCAGCCCGGCGCGGGCGGCGTCGTCGCTGTCGATCGCGACGAACGCGGCCGTATCGAGCGCCGCATACAGACGATCACGGCGCAGCACGACGAATTTCAGCCCGAGCCGGTTGCCGGTCACGTCGCGCAGCGTCGCGTGCAGGCCGGCCTTTTCGCGCAGCGTCACCAGCGTGTCGTTCTGCAGCAGCACGAGCGCGCGTGCCATGCCGCGCGGATCGGCGGGAATCGCGACCGTCGCGCCCGGTTGCAACGCGCTCAGGCCTGTCAGCTTGCGCGAGTAAAACGCCATCGGCAGCGTGACGGTCGGCGCGACTTCGGACAATGCGTAGCGCTTATGCGTGCGTGTCGCGGCAAGCTGTTGCGCGTCCTCGAAGCTGGCCGCATCGATCCGGCCGTCGGCAAGCGCCGCGTCGATACGCGATGCATCGTCGAATTCGACGACGTCGATACCCAGTCCGCGCGCAGCGGCGACCCGCTTCACTTCGTCCAGGATCTGCGCATGCACGCCGCGCGTCACGCCGACGCGCACCGCCGGTGCAACGGTTTCGGCCGCAACGGCCGCGCCCTGATGCACGACACCGCACGCAGCCAGCAACCACACGGAAGCGAATCGCACGAAGCCCTTCGTCATGAAGCATCCCTCAGAATCGTGCGAAAGCCGATATGCGACGCACCGAGATCGGCTTCCTGCTGCTCGCGCGACGACGCGCGGTAGCGTACGCAGTAATCGCGCGAGCACAGGAACGAGCCGCCCTTGATGACCATCGGCGTATCGTGACGGCGCGTCGGCGGCGCGACGGCCGCCGTGTCGCCGTTCGTGTGCGACTGATGCGGGCCCGTGTACGCGTCCTTCGTCCATTCCCACGCATTGCCGATCATGTCGTAGAGCCGGAAGCCGTTCGCCGCGTAGCAGCCGACGGGCGCGAGCCCCGCATGACCGTCCTCGGCCGTGTCGAGCACCGGAAACGCGCCCTGCCAGTAATTCGCGGCCGGCTTGCCCTGCGCATCGCGCGGCGCCGCATCGAGCGATGCATCGTCGCGGCCGGCCTTGCCCGCGTATTCCCATTCCGCCTCGGTCGGCAGGTCACGGCCAAGCCAGCGCGCATACGCGAGCGCGTCGCGCTGCGTGACGAGCGTGACGGGCAGGTTGCCGAGCCCTTCGACGTCGCTGCCCGGCCCGCGCGGATGACGCCACGACGCGCCCTTCACCCACGACCACCATGCGAGGTCGCGCGCATTCATCTCGTCGCGCGTCGGCACGTGGAACACCGCCGCGCCGCCCTGCTGCTCGGCCTCGGTCACGTAGCCGGTCGCCTGCACGAACGCGGCGAACTGCGCAATCGTCACGTCGGTCTGGTCGATCCAGAAGCCGCCGACGCGCGTGCGGCCGTCGCCGACCGGACGCTCGTCCGCATAGCCGCGCGTGCTGCCGAACACGAACGCGCCGCCGCGCAGGTGCACCATCCCCGCCTGCGGGTCGTCGCGCCACTTCGCCGGCAGTCCGGAATAACGTTCGCACTGGCGTTCCGAACCGAGCGGCGCAAGCGCGCGGCCGCGATTCAGGTCGTCGAATGCGCCGCCTGGCGGCGCCGCCGAATTCGCATAGCCCACCGCGAATGCGGCGGCGAACAGCGTGGCGGCAAGCGCCGCGCCGGTCGTCCAGAAGCGGAACCGCATCGTGTCGTCCCCGCGATCAGTAGTAGCCGCGCGGACGCAGCGGTTCGACGCCGCCGACGTTGCTCATGTAGGTCTTCCACTGGTCGACGAGCGTGCCGATCACCGACGGGTTCTGCGCGGACACGTCGGTCGTCTCGCCGCGATCCGACGCGAGGTCGTACAGCTGCCAGTGACCGTCGAGCGGCCCGAGCGGCGGCTCGGTCCACAATGCCTTCCAGCGGCCGTCCGCGCTGCGCAGGTAAGCGCGCCCGTACGCTTCGTCGCCGAACGGCGTCGTGTGCACTTCACCCGTCGCGGAACCCGTGAGCACCGGCAGCAGCGACTGGCCCGTGACCGGATACACGTAGCGGTTGTTGTAAATCACCTTGCCCTTGTTCTGGTCGACGCCCGTCAGCGTGTTGACGAGCGGCGGCGCCGGCTGCGACGGCGGCGTGACGCCCGCGACCGCGAGGAACGTCGCCGTGTTGTCGGTCACGTGCGTGAATGTGCGCAGCGTCGGCAACTGCTGCGACTGGCCCGGCAGCCGCACGATCGTCGGCGTCGACACGCCGCCTTCGGCCGAATAGCCCTTCGTGAGCCGGAACGGCGACGCGCTCACTTCGGCCCAGCGCAGCCCGTACTGCAAACGCTGCGCGTTCTGCTTGCCGTTGTCGGTGCCGAGCGTCGAATAGATCGGGTCCTGCCCGTTCGCGGTATCGGTCGCCGTCGGGTCCGCGCCGCCGTCGATCGGCCAGCCTTCCGCGCCGTTGTCCGACTGGAACATGATGAACGTGTTGTCGTATTCGCCGATGTCCTTCAGGTGCTGGATCAGCAGGCCGATGTTGTAGTCGAGGTTCTCGACCATCCCCGCGTAGATCTCCATGTAGCGCGCCTGCGCACGGCGCTCGGCCGGCGACAGGCTCGCCCACAGCTTGTCGACCTTGCCGGGGCCGTAGTCGCTGTAGCCGTCCGCGGCCGTATGCACGGCGCTGATGTACTTCGCGTTCGCGGTGCCGTTGTTCGCGGTCGCGGGCGACGCGGCCGTCGTCTCGGGCAGGCCGTCGAACGGCTTGAAGTCGGCGGGAATCAGGCCGAGCGCCTTCTGCCGCGCGATCCGCGCGTTGCGGATCGCGTCGTAGCCGGCGTCGTACACGCCCGCGTACTTGTGCAGCCAGGGTTCGGGCACTTGCAGCGGCCAGTGCGGCGAGGTGTACGCCGCGTATGCAAAGAACGGCTTGCCGTCGCGCTGGTTCGAATCGATGTACGAGATCAGCTTCTGTGTGTAGAAGTCGGTCGAATAGAACACGGCCGGGCTGCCGCCCGTACCGCCCGGCTGCCCGGGCTGGCCAGGCTGCACGTAGCGGCCGTCTTCCGTGTAGTTCGACGAGCCGGCCGGCTCGTGCGCGAAGTGGTTCGTCGCCGCGCCGCCGAGCAGCACGTAGCTGCGCTCGAAACCCCACTGGTCGGGCGTCTGCCCGCTGCCCGTCGCGCTGCCGACGATCCCCGAGCCGATGTGCCACTTGCCCGCGATATACGTGTGATAGCCCGCATCCTTCAATAGTTGTGCGAACGACAGCGCGCGATCGTTCAGGTAGCCCTCGTAGCCGGGCAGCCCGCGCCGCTCGTCGGTCGGCACGCCCATCGTGCCTTCGCCGACCAGATGGTGATCGGTGCCGGACACCAGCATCGCGCGCGTGATCGCGCAGACGGTGCCCGTGTGGTGGTTCGACAGGATGCGGCCCGATGCGACGAGCGCGTCGAGGTTCGGCGTGTTGATTTCGCCGCCGAATGCATGGATGTCGGAATAGCCGAGGTCGTCGGCCATGATGTACAGGATGTTCGGGCGTTTCGCGGCCTGCGGCGGCGTCGTATTGGCCTGCGGCGGCGGCGAATCGCTGTCGACGCCGCCGCACGAGGCGAGCGATACCGCGCCGGCAATCGCGGCGCAGACGACACGGAAACGGAAAGCATGCAACGGCGAAGCGGACTTTTTCATTCTTGTTGACGCTCGATCTACGGAATCGGCGATCTTAGCGTCGCCCGCGCGGCGCCCAAAGTCGGATTCGTCACATGCTAACGGGATGCGGGAATATGCGCTGCGCACCGCTCGGCGCGCAGCGCGCCGCCGTGCGTCAGCTGCGCCCGCCGAGGCTGCCGCCGCCGTCCACCGACAGCACCTGCCCCGTGACGAAGCCGGCTTCGTCGGACAGGAAGAAGGCGATCGCCGCCGCGACGTCGGCGGCCGTGCCGAGCCGGCGTGCGGGAATCGTCGCGAGCACCATGCGCTCGGCTTCGCTGCCGACCGGCCGCGTCTGGCGGAACAGTTCCGTCTCGATCGGCCCCGGCGCCACCGCGTTGACGGTCACGCCGTGTTCGGCCAGTTCGAGCGCCCACGTGCGCGTGCAGCCGACCAGCGCGTTCTTCGCGGCGGAATACGCGGTGCGATCGAGGCTGCCGAAAATCGCCCGGCTGCAGATGTTGACGATGCGCCCGTAGCCGCGCGCCTTCATCGTATCGGCGAAGTGCTGCGTGACCTGGATCGCAGCCCGCACGTTGAGATCGAACACGGTCTGCAGCGACTGGAAATCGATCTTGCCGAGCGGTTGCGGCAACACGATGCCTGCATTGTTGACGATGCCGTCGACATCGTGCCGCTCGCCGATCCGCGCGAGCGTCGCGGCCGTCTGTTCGATGTCGGCAAGATCGCACGCCAGCAATTCGCCGGGGAAGTCGATGCCCTGCGCATGTCGCGCGAGACCGATGACGCGATGGCCGCGTTGCGCGAGCGTGGCGCTGATCGCGAGGCCGATGCCGCGCGATGCGCCGGTGACGAGAAAAGTGCGGGATGACATGGGCATGCCTTTGACGAGGAATCCGGAGGAAACGGCGCGACGCGCCTGGGGTCGCCCGGCGCGCGCGTGCTCCGGCCGATTGTGCCGCAGTGACGCGAAACGCGTATGGTCGTCGGCGGCGTTGCGTCGAGCGGTCGCTGCAACGTTCTCCATACCCTTGCCGTCCTTGGCGTAAAAACGTTAGAAAAGGTCTCAAGACGGTCAAGCAGAGCGGCAAAACTACGTCGATCGCGACAATCGCGGAGGTTGCCGCGACCGGTCGACATGCCGGCATCAACGCTACCCGGCGCGATTGGCGGGGATATCACCGGCGCCATCATCTGATCTAAACTCGATCGGTCTGCTCGACAACCTGCTAGAGTTGCTGGTCAATCTGAAGAAAGGGATATGTAAGAATTGCACGACTTATCCCGAGAAAGTCCAGATGTCGAAATGTCCGAGTTTTTCCACAGCCTTCCATGCAAACATGACCGCGTTGCATATGCCCGTTCCAACAACTCTTTTCGCAACACTGCAAACGTCCATCGTTAGCGTTGCCGCGATGATGGATGTCTTGAAGACATTAGGTGCAAATGCAACGGTCGGTGAACTGATTGGCGCCACGACGAAGCTGGAAGTCGTCACCATCGGCAGTTCGATTCTCGCCAGCATCTATCTGGGCGCGATCATCGGGAGCTTGATGGTCGCAACGGATGCGTCATTGGCCTGCGGAGTCGGCAAGCGAGGAATCAATATGTCTTTGGCGGTCGCTCGATGGGGCACACGTTACGGACTCACGGTTCATCCTTTGGTCATGGCTCAAATTCTGCGCCATCCCGAAGTGCTCACACCGGGCTCGCACAGCTATCTCGGCCTGATGGCGAACACCGCGATCCGGGGTGCGCAATGAACTGGCTTGCAGACCGATTGCTTCTCATCGTCACGGCTTTGATTGTCACGGCCGTAGGCTGGGTGATCATCAGCGCGACAGGCGAATGGTTCCCCACCCTGATGACGGTGGCCGCATTCGCTACGCTATGGATCGACAACACGCGGCTGCGCAAGCTGCTCGAACAGAACGGCATCGATCCGCGACGACGCAAGCGCTAGTCGCTCGAAAAAAGCGACTTGCTGGCGTTTCCTTACTCAGTTCTGCCGTATATGCGAGATGCGTGCGAGCGCGATGCGCATCCAACCGGATTAGCGCGTCGCCATCGGGGAATCGGTCGCCGTCATCCGCGCTCGCCGTTCGCATCGTCCGACGCCAGCATGCCCGGAATCTCGTCCATCAGCGCATCGATGACCACCCGCACCTTCGACGGCACATGGCGCGACGCCGGCCGCACTGCATACACCTCGGCACCCGACACGCTGTTGCTGTCCATCACGAGCGCGAGGCGGCCGTCGCGCACATACGGCGCCATCAGCCAGCACGGCAGCCACGCGAGGCCTGCGCCGGAGGCGGCGGCGTCGGCGATCGCCTGCAGGTCGTCGAACCGCAGCCGGCCGGCCGCGCGATGCTCGCGCACGGCGCCGTCCGCGCCGATGACCCGCCACGGCGTCGGCTGCCCGCCGCGCGAATACGCGATGCCGACGTGCGACGCAAGCTCGTCGAGCCCAGACGGCCGCCCGTGACGCGCCAGATACGCGGGCGATGCGCAAATGCCCATGCGCTGCACGCCCAGCTTCCGGCCGACGAGCGCGCTCGTGTCGGCCAATTCACCGATCCGCACCGCGATGTCGAAGCCGTCGTTCACCAGGTCGGCCACGCGATCGCTGAACGACAGGTCGATTTCGAGCCGCGGATGCCGCTCGACGAGACGCCGCACGACGGGGGCCACGCATTGGCGCCCGAACAGCACGGGCACGCTGATCCGCACGCGCCCGGCCGGCTCGCGGCGCCCCGCGTCGAGCGCGGCCTCCGTCTCGCCGAGTTCGGCCAGCAGCCGCCGGCATTGCTCGTAATAAACGAGCCCTTCGTCGGTCAGCCCGAGTTGGCGCGTCGTGCGCTGCAGCAGCCGCGCGCCGAGACGCTGTTCGAGCCGCGCGACGATCTTCGCGACCGCCGAGCGTGTCATGCCGAGACGCAGCGCCGCCGCCGCGAAGCTGCCCGACTCCACGACGTCGACGAATTCGGCGACGCCCCTCAACCGCTCGTCCATGCAATTCCGCTCCGGTGGGATGACTGGCTTGTGTCCGCGCCGGCGACAATCGTTGGCCGAATTCTCGCCAATGCGTCCCCTCACGCAACACTATGATAGTCCTGACTATCTCGAAAAGGAGCGGACATGCATGCATGGCAAGTGAAACCGGGCGACGGCATTGCCGGGCTCCGGCGCGTCGACGCGACGCAGCGCGCGGTCGGGCCGACCGACGTCGTCGTGAGGATCCATTCGGCCGCGCTGAACTATCGCGACCTGATGTTCGCGCGCGGCGACTATCTCGGTATCGGCAAGGAAGCGCTGATTCCGGTCGCCGACGGCGCCGGCGAAGTCGTCGAAACCGGCCGCGACGTCACGCGCTTCAAGCCGGGCGACCGTGTGATCAACACCTACTTCCCGCACTGGATCGACGGGCCGCCGACGCCGCACAAGGTATCGGGTTCGCCCGGCGCGCAATTCGACGGCGTGCTCGCCGAACGCTTCGTGTCGGACGAAGCCGCGCTGGCCGCGATTCCCGCGCATCTCGACTACGACGAAGCAGCAACGCTGTCGTGCGCGGGCGTCACCGCGTGGAACGCGCTGTTCGTCGATGGCGGGCTGGGGCCGGGCGCGACCGTCGTGCTGCTCGGCACCGGCGGTGTGTCGATCATCGCGCTGCAGCTCGCGCATGCGGCCGGGCTGCGCACGATCGTGACCTCGTCGAGCGACGCGAAGCTGGAACGCGCCCGCGCACTCGGTGCGGACGCAACGATCAACTATCGCACCACGCCCGAGTGGCAGCGCGAGGTGCTGCGGCTCACCGGTGGCGTGGGCGCGGATCTGGTCGTCGAAGTCGGCGGACGCGATACGCTGCCGCGCTCGGTCGCGGCGACCAGGATGGGCGGCATCGTGTCGGTGATCGGCGGCCTCAGCAGTTTCAGCGGGCCGGAACTGGGGCTGCTGTCGCTGATCGGCGGCATCCGCCAGCTGCACGGGCTGATGGTCGGCAGTCGTGCGATGCTCGACGACGTCGTCAGGCTCGTCGAGGCGAAGCGGATCAAGCCGGTGGTCGATCGCGCGTTCGGCTTCGACGAAGCACCGCAGGCGTATGCGCACCTGCAGTCGGGGCAGCATTTCGGGAAGGTCGTGATTCGCGTCGCGCAATAGCCGCCGACCGAATCGGCTGCCGCGGCACCGGCCCGCCCCACGCCGGTGCCGCGGCATGCCTCACGCGTCAGATCTTCGCGGTGAGCGTGATCCCGACCGTGCGCGGATCGCCGTACAGCGCCGGATACGCGCCGTACGACGGCAGCAGCTCGAGCTTCTTGTAGACCTTGTTCGTCAGGTTCGTCACGTAGCCCGTCACGATGTACTTCTGGTTCGGCGTCGTGTACGACACGTGCGCGTTCAGCACCGTATAGCCGCCTTGCCAAAGCTGCGGCATCGTCTGGCGCGTCGCGCTGAAGTACTCGTGGCTGCGGTAGTTCACGTCGCCGCCGGCCGTCAGCGTGCCGAACGACACCGGCACGCGATAGTCGAAGCCCGCATTCAGCGTCGTGTGCGGCGAACGCGCGAACGAGTTGCCGACGGCCGTCGGCACGTAGCGGAACTCGGTGTAGCGCGTGTTCAGCATCCCGAGGTTCGCGAACAGGTACAGGCTGTTGACCGGCTGCGCCTTCAGCTCCAGCTCGAAGCCGTCCGCGCGCCCCTGCCCCGCATTCGACAGCGTCGACACCGGCGGCCCGCCCAACGGGTTCGGCGCGAGCGCGAACACCTGGATGTCGCGATAGTCGTAGTGGAACACGCTCGCGTTGACGATCAGCCGCTTGTCGAACCATTCGCTCTTGATGCCGGCTTCGTAATCGGTCAGGTACTCCGGCGACACGGTCGACAGCGTGCTTTGCGTATACGCATTGCCGTTGTAGCCGCCCGAACGGAACCCGCGTGCGTAGCGGAAATACGCGCGCACGTTGTTGCTGAGCGCATATTCGGGCGTGAGATCCCAGGTCGGCGCGCGCCACGTGTTCGTCTGGTTCTGCCGCGCGCTGACCGCGAGCGGCGACGACACCGACGACGGCGCCCACCAGCTGTTCGGATCGCTGAACGTCACGTTGCCGGTATCCTGCAGCCCGGTCAGGTTGATGGTCTTGCGCTCGATCGTATAGCGCAGCCCGCCCGTCACGTTGAAGCGATCGGTGAACCGGTACTTCACGCTGCCGAAGATCGCCGCGCTCTGCGTGTGCTGCGTGAGGTCCGTCAGGTGGTAGTACGCGGGCGACGGCGAACCCGGTAGCCCGCCGCCGGCGCCCTGCTCGGCCAGTTGCTCGGTAAACAGGTGCGTGCCGACCAGCCAGCTCAGGCGGTCGCCCTGCGGCGATTCGAGCCGGAATTCCTGCGAGAACTGGCGGCTCGACAGGCGGTCATGCGAACGCGCCGCATCGAACGGCGAATAGTCCTCGTCGTCCTGGTACCAGCGATGCAGCCCTTCGAACGCGGTGATCGACGTCAGCGACACCGCCGGGTTGATGCGCCAGTGCGCGGTCAGCGACGTGCCCCACGACGAGATGTGATCGCTCGACGGCGCATTGAGCGACACCGTGTACGGATCGCTCGCCCCGACGAAGCCGAACTGGTTCGCGCCGCCGCGTCCCGCGCCTTGCGCGTGCCACGCATTGCCGCCGCCCGTGTAGTTGCGGCCGTGGATGTTGAACAGGAAGTCGGTGTCCGACGTCGGCACCGCCAGCACCTGGAAGCGCACCGCGTTGTCGTGGAAGCCGCCGAAGCGCCCGTGCTGAACGGTGTTCGTGTAGAAGCTGTCGGCATTCTCGTGATACACCGACACGCGCGCGGCCAGCACGTCGTTCTTGCCGATCGGGCCGCCGATCGCGGCTTCCGCGAGCCGGCTGTTGTACTGGCCGAGCCCGAGCTTGCCGTAGCCGCTCACGTCGAAGGTCGGCTTCTGCGACGTGATGCTGAGCGCGCCGCCGACGGTATTCTTGCCCCACAGCGTGCCCTGCGGCCCGCGCAGCACTTCGATGCGATCGAGGTCGAACAGCGGAAAGCCCTGTCCGAACACGCTGTTGATGTACACGTCGTCGAAGTACACGCCGATCGGGCTCAGCGACAGGTCCGACGGATCGTTGCTGCCGACGCCGCGCAAGAACCAGCGCGGCCGTTCGCGGCCCTCGGTCGATTGCCCGGTGAAATTCGGTACGTACTTCGTCACGTCGTTGATCACGCGCAGTTCGTTGTTCTTGATCGCATCGCCGCTCAACGCGCTCACCGCGACCGGCACGTCCTGGATGCTCTCCTTGCGCCGGCGCGCCGTCACGGTCACCGTGCCGAGGTTCGTTTCGCGTATGGCCGCGCCGCGGTTCGCCCGTACCGGCTTCGGCGCAGCCGCGGCTGTGTCGTCCGGTGCCTGTTGCGCCGGCTTCGCGTCCGGCGCCGCCGTCGCCGCGCCGTCCTCTGCCCACGCCGGCAACGATACGGCGCCGCCCGTCAGCAGTCCCCCCAGCGTGGTGACGATGAGTTTTTTCCTGAACATCGATGAGTCATCCTGTTTGATCGGTTGAACGCACGTGCGACCTGCGCACGGGTTCTCTCTTGCAATTCGGATGCCAGCATCGACGAGCCCGTCGTACGGGCCTTCCGGCGCACGTGCGGTGCCGGTGTTGCTGCATGCGCATCTGTGAAGGGAAGCAAACTGCTTGTCACGCAACACCGGCGCCGAAAATCGTCAGGACAGCTTGGCAGGTATCTGCTGCGTTGCCTCACGGCGCCGATGAGCGATCCGCAGCGCGAGCGCAACCAGCACGACGACGGGCAGCCAGCACAGAAACATGGCCTGCAACCCGACGATCGGCACGAGCGCACTGCCGGCCAGCGGGCCGCAGAACGCACCGGTCATCGACGCGAGGTTGTAGAGGCTCGACACCTGGCTCTTGTCGGCCGGGTGGCGGCCGAGATGCTGCATGTTGACCAGATGCAGCAGCGACGACCCGGCACACAGCGCGGCGAGCCCTGCGCCGACGATCCAAGCGTCATGCGCGAGGCCGAGCGCGACCAGCCCGGCCACGCCGCCCGCGAGGCTGAAGGCATGGCAGCGGCGCGCCGTCATCCGCTGCGCGGCATGCCCGAGCCCGAACAGCGCGATCACCGCGACGACGCCCTGCAGGGTCAGCAGCGCGACGGCGCCCGATTGCGACAACCCGAGAGACTGGATGGCGAGCACGACGGTATAGGTGCCGGCGAGCGAGCGCGTCGCGCTGTTCACGGCTTCCAGCGCAAGCTGCTCGCGCACATCGCGGCTCCAGGCAAGCGCGAGCAACGCACGCAGGCCGCCGGTTGCGGGTTGCGCGCCGCGCGGCGGCGGCTGCGCGTCGCCGAGCAGCACCCGGCTGAACCACGCCATGCCCGCGAAGCTCGCCGACGCCGCGCAGAACGTCGCGACCGCGCCATGTGCGCCGATCAGCCAGCTCGCGAGCCACGGCCCGGCCATGCCCGTTCCGACCGACATCGCCGCGCGATACCAGCCTGCGCGGGCGAGGCCGATCCGCGCGAGACGCGCGAGGAACACGCCGTTGATCGAGACGATCCGGAACGGAATGCACAGCCCGATCAGCGCCTGCGTGAGCGCGATCAGCGGCCATGCACCGGTGAACGGCACGACGAGATTGAGCAGCATCGGCCCCATGCTCGCGGCGAAATACACGCGCCGCGCGCCGTAGCGCGCGACCAGCAGCCCGGCCGGCAACGTCATCAGCGCGATGCCGAGCGGCTCCATCGCGGCGATGATGCCGAGCCGCGCGCTGTCGACGCCGAGCGCGAGCGCATACAGCGTCGTCGCGAGCTGCGCCATGCTGATCGTCGTGCCGCTGGCGAGCGCGAGCAGCATGAAGCCGCCGGTGAAGCGCTCGCGCCGCCATGCGTCGGCGACGCGCGCCGGCGTACTCACCGCGACAGCGTCGCGATGCCGTCGAGCGCGCGCCGGTCGATCCACGCACGCACGTCGAAGTCGGCCGGCAGGAACCGCCAGTCGACCAGGAAGCGCTTGAAATCGTCGAGCGCGGCGATCGACGCTTCGTCGAGATCCGTACGCAGCCGCCGGTGCACGTCGGCGCCGTACGCAAGCCGCAGCCAGTCGTGGCCCGAACCCGTCTCGCGACCGAGATAGCCGAGCACTTCCTGCTCGTGCTCGCGCGCCCAGCCTTCGACGTCGGTCACGCGCGCAAGGAAGCGGCTGACGATGTCCGGATGGCGCTCGAGCGTCGACGCATTGACGGTCAGCGGCCGCGGCGAGCCGTTGTTGATGCGGATCTGCGGATCGGGATGAAAGCCGATGTCGACGACCGGCTGCGCGCCGATCAGGTGCGCGGTTTCCAGCCCGAGCGAGCCCTTCACGTAGATCGCGTCGACGTCGCCGCGCACGAGCGCGGCCGCCTCCGCCGCATAGAGCCGCCGGCTCGACAGGCTCGCGGGATGGCTGAACGCCGCGTCGCGCGTCGCCGGCGTCGACACCGGCGCGCGCAGGTTCGATGCCGGGACGTCGATCCATTCGACATCGCCGGGGCCGAGCCCGTCGAGCGACAGCGCGCTGACGAAGCCGCGCAGCGCGGCCGCGCGGAAGATGTCGATGCGCTCGCCGTCGCGCCGCGGCAGGCCGATGCGGCGCCCGCGCAGGTCCTTCGGTCGCGTCAGGCCGGCTTCCGGCAGCGCGACGATCGCCTGCGCCTCGTCGACCCAGGTCAGCGCGACCACCCGCGTGTCGGCGCCGGCCGCGCGTGCCCACAGCGCGGGAATGCTGCCGCCCTGCCGGAACGCGTTGTCGAGCGAATGATCGACGTGCGCGTGATGCAGCGCCGCGTGCTGGCTTTCCTGCAGCGCACGCACGGTGATGCCGTCGCCGGCGAATTCGCTGTCGAGCCAGCCGAGATGCGCGGCGATGCCGAGCGGCGTCGGCACCGGACAGCGCGTGTACCAGATCGACTGAACGTTGTGTGAAGCCGTGGTGCTCATGGATGCGTTCGCAAAGGAAGTCGTGAAAGGCGCGTCAGCCGCGCGGCGCGGTCAGCACCGACAGTCGCGTGATGCCCGCGTGCTCGATCGCGGCCATCAGTTTCGCGACGGTGCCGTACGGCACGTGCTCGTCGGCCTGCAGATCGAGCGCGACGTCGGGCCGGCCCGCTTTCAGCGCGGCCAGCTCGGCCGGCACCGTGGCGAGCGCGACCGCGCGCTTGTCGAGATACACGACGCCCTTCGCGTCGACGCTCACGGTCACGTTCGGCTTGCGGTCGGCCGGCGCGGTGGCGACGGTGTTCGGCAGGTTCACGTGCACCGCGTTGTTCAGCAGCGGCGCGGTGACGATGAAGGCGACGAGCAGCACGAGCATCACGTCGACGAGCGGCGTGATGTTGATTTCGCTGAGCACGTCGTCGTTGTCGGAAGAGGACGAGAAAGCCATTATGCGAAGGCCTCCTGGCGGGTGTCGCCGGCACGGCGTGCCGGTGCGGCAGCGGGCACGGCCGCCGGCACGCGGAAGCCGGCCTTCTGCGCGAGCGTGACGAAGTCGGTCGCGAACGCGTCGAGATCGGCCGACGCAGCCTTCACGCGGCGCACGAAGAAGTTGTATGCGAGCACGGCCGGCACCGCGACCGCGATGCCGATCCCGGTCGCGACGAGCGCCTCGCCGATCGGCCCCGCGACGACGTCGATGCTCGCCGATGCGCTGTGCGTGATCGCGGTCAGCGCGTGGATGATGCCGAACACGGTGCCGAACAGGCCGACGAACGGCGCGGTGCTGCCGATCGACGCGAGCACCGCGAGCCCCGCTTCCTCGCGCCGGCGCGCGTTGTGGATCTGCTGCCGCAGATGGCGTTCGAGCAGGTCGTGACGGCTCCAGCTGTGTTCGAGATCGTGCGCGCTGCTCTCGTCGGCGCGCCGCAGCGCGTCGAAGCCCGTCGCGGCGAGCTCGCCCACCGGGCTGTTCGCGCCGTCGAGCGCGGCCGCGTCGTGAAAGCTGTTCGCGGCCCAGAACGCGCTGACGTAACGCCGGTTGCGCGCGCTCGAGCGCAGGCTCTGGATTGCCTTCACGACGATCAGCGTCCATGTGACGACGGAGAAGACGACGAGCAGCCAGAGCGCGCCCTGGACGATGAAGGTGGTCGGGATACCGTTCATGATGTGAGTTCCTTGAAAAAAGTGGCGGGCGGCCCGGCGGGTCAGCCCAGCTTGAAATCGATCGGCACGTTGACCCAGCCGTCGACGGCTTCGTCGCCGCGCTTCGCGGGCACGAACGTCCAGCGCTTCACGGCGGCCACCGCCGCGTTGTCGAGTACGCGGCGGCCGCTGCTCGTGCGGACGTCGACGGAATCGGGCGTGCCGCTCGCGAGCACGTGCACGCGCAGCACGACGCGCCCTTCCCAGCCCTGGTCCTGCGCGAATGCCGGATAGTCGGGCGCCGGGTTGCGCAGGTACGCCGCGTCGCCGATCGGTGCGGTTTCGCGCACGGGTGCGGCGGGCGTTGGCGCCGGAGCCTGGGCCGCCGGGGCGGCAATGGCCGGCGCCGTCGGCACGGGTGCGGTGTCGCGCGACGCCTGCGGCACCGCGACCGGTGCGGGCGCCGGATGCGGAACGGCCGCGCGCGGCGTCGGCGGCTTCGGCGAACTCGGCGCCTGCTTCAACGGCTTCGGCGGCACGACCGGCGGTGGCGGATGCGCGGCTTGCGGCAGCGGCTCGGGCGGCCGCGTCAGCTCCACCGTCATCGGCAGCGGCCTTGGCGGCTGCACGGGCGGTGCGGCAGGTGCGTGCGCAACCAGCAGCGCGACGCCCGCATGCAGCGCCGCGACGGCGAGCGCAATCGCGCCCGCGCCGCGCCATCCGCTCGCCGCTGCCGGCCGCGCGTCAGCGTGCGCAGACGGCGCCACCGAAGCTGGCCGCGCAACCACCGCAACTGCAGCAACCGCAGCAGCCGCGCGCGGCGCAGCACGCGCCGCATGCCGGCGCGCCGGCGGTGCGCCGTATTCGATCGTCAGCCCTGTCATGTTCGCCTCCTTGCAATGACGCGCCGCGGCGCGCTACGCGACCCACGCATGGCGGTGCCGGTCGATCTGCGTGAACGGCGCCGGATCGATCCACGCGCGCGCGTCGAAATCGCGTTCGAGAAACCCCCACTCGACGAGGAAATCCTTGAACGCGACCAGGCCGTCGATCGACGTCGGCGCGAGCCCCGTCTCCAGATGGCGATGCACGTCCGCACCGTACGCGTAGCGCACCCATTCGTCGGACGCGCGCGTTTCGCGGCCGATATAGGCGACCGTCTCCGCCGGATGGCGCGCAGCCCAGTCGCCCGCGCCGACCACGACCGACAGGAAGCGGCTCACGAGATCGGGGCGCGTGTCGATCAGCGCGCGGTCGACGGTCAGCGTGCGCGGCGTGCCGTTGCCGATCCGCACCAGCGGATCGGGATGCGCGCCGAGATCGATGACGACCTGCGCGTCGATCAGGTGCACGGTTTCCAGCCCGGCCACGCCCTTCACGAACACTGCGTCGACGTCGCCGCGCACGAGCGCCGCGATCTCGATTCCATACTCGTGCGGGCCGCGCGTGAACGACGCGGGCCCGGTGCGGCGCTCGCGCGTGTCGGGCAGGTCGACCCATTCGGCATCGCCGTGGCCGAGCCCTTCCAGCTCGAGCGCGCTCAGGAAGCCCTTCAGCGCGGCGGCCCGCCAGAAGTCGATGCTGATCGCATGGCGCGGCAACCCGAGCCGCCGGCCGCGCAGATCCCGCGCGGTGCGAATGCCGCGCTCCGGCAACGTGACGATCGCCTGGAATTCGTTGGTCCACGACAGGCCGATCACGCGCGTATCGGCACCGCGTGCCCGCGCCCACAGCGCGGGAATGTTGCCGCCCTGCCGGAACGAGTGCGGCAGGCTGTGATCGAAGTGCGATTCGCGCTTGTCGGCATCGGCCATCTCCTGCAGCGAATTCAGCACGATGCCTTCCGGCCCGAACTCCTCGTCGAACCAGCCGCGATGCACGGCGATGCCGAGCGCGGTCGGCACCGGGCAGCGCGTGTACCAGAGTGCGTCGCAGGCCGTGGCCTGCGCTGCGAGTGTCGTCATGGTGAGTGTCCTTGTCGATGTCGTTGTGACGCGCGGGGAAGCAGCCGCGCTCAGGCGCCGGCCACGCGCAGCGCCGCCTGCGTGCCGCGCGCATTCAGCGCGCCGTCGACGAGCGGCAGCACCTCCTCGCCCACGCGGTACGCCTCTTCGAGATGCGGGTTGCTCGCGAGGATGAACGTCGACACGCCGATGTCGACGTATTCCGCGAGCCGCTCGGCCACCTGCTCGTGGCTGCCGACGATCACGCAGCCGGGGCCGCCGCGAATCTGCGACATCCCGGCCCACAGGTTCGGGCCGACGATCAGGTCGTCGAAGTGCTGCGTATTGCCCTGGTGCAGCGCGAACTGGCGCTTCGCTCCGACCGACTCAGACGATTCGCCGCGCCCGCCGAAGCCGTTGCGCGTCGTGTCGCCCACGGTTGCGAACATCTGCCGCAATTCGGCCCACGCCTGCTCCTCGGTTTCGCGCGCCAGGATGTCGATGCGCATGCCGAAGCGCAGGTCGCGCTCGGCGTTCTTCCGGTCGAGCGCGCGCCGCGCCGCATCGATCACTTCCTTCTGCTTCGCGAGCGGCTCGCCCCAGCTCAGGTGCACGTCGCCGTGCTTCGCGGCGACCGCGAGCGCGGCGTCGCTCGCGCCGGCCAGATAGATCCGCGGCGGCTTCTGCCCGCTCAGCGGCGGCAGCAGGCCGCCGGCCTCGACGCGATAGAAGCGGCCGTCGAACGTGAACGGCGCGCCGGCCGCGACGCCCTTCACGACATCGAGGAATTCGTCGGTGCGCGCGTAGCGGCTGTCGTGGTCGATGAAGTCGCCATACGCGCGCTGGTCGGGCCCGCCGCCGCCCGTGACGACGTTCCACTCGACGCGGCCGCGGCTGATCCGCTGCAGGCTCGCGGCCATCTGCGCCGCATAGACGGGATGCACGAAATGCGGCTGCAGCGCGATCAGGAGCCGCAGCCGGCGCGTCTCGCGCGCCAGCGCGGCCGCGACGACCCACGGCTCCTCGGTGAAGCGGAAGATCGGAATCAGCGCGCCATGGAAGCCGGCGATGTCGGCCGCGCGGGCGACCTGCGACAGATAGTCGATATAGCCGAAATCGTCGTCGTCGACTTTCGGCGCGACGCGCGACGCGCGCTGGCGGTTCCATTCGCCGCGCGTATGCAGATCGTGCGCGCGCCGGCCGTCGCCGTGCATCGGCAGGCGCCACAGAAATTCAACAGCCATCGGGATTCTCCTTGTCGGCCCGTTCGGATTGCGTGCGGCACCGGCGTGCCGCGCGTATGCAGCGCTGTAAAGCACGCGGTATGCCAACGCACTCGCCGACGCGCGTGCGCAGCCGCCGGCCGGTATGCGCGGCGCCTTGCGGGCCGGGCGTCGACGGCCATCGACGCACACACGCCGGCGGGGCCGACGTCACGAAAGCGAACTGTCGCCGTGCTGCTGCACCGAGCACACCGGTGCTGCCCGCGCAACAGCACCCGATGCGACTGTTGCTCACGCAACAGCCGATACGCCGGCCGATGCGCGACGCATCTCACGCGATGCCCGCGCCGCGTGCCGCACGGCCGTTTCCGCTCACTGGCCCGGAACTTGCAACGTGACACGGCCCGCGCGGGCGACACCGCGCATCGACCATGCTTACCCAGACAGGGGAATCACACACATGACAGACAGGCCCGATTCGTCATCGGACAAGCAGCAGACGTTCTGGTACGCCCGATCGCCCGTGCCGACGCCGCTCGGCATCGCCGTGCACCTCGGCTGGCTCAACGGCGAGACGTCGGCCGACGGCGTCGCGATCCGCTCGCCGCGCGGCGCCACGCGGCACGACGTGTCGTCGATCAGCGATCACACGCTCGCGCAGTCGTTCCGCCAGGGCGGCAGCATCCCCGCGATGTGGGCACGCTCGAGCGACGCGAACACGCGCGTGATCGGGTTGTCGTGGGTCGACGAATCGCAATTGATCCTCGCACGGCCCGAGTCGGGCATCCGCTCGGTGAAGGCGTTGCGCGGGCGCCGGATCGCGATCCCGAGCCGCCCCGACGACCGCATCGACATCTTTCGCGCATCGGCGCTGCGCGGCTTCGTCAACGCATTGAGCCTCGACGGACTGACCACGCGCGACGTCGAGCTCGTCGACGTGCGCGCACGCACGCTGCAGGCCGTCGGGCCCGCACGCGCGGCAGACCTGTTCGCGTCGCCGCATGGCTTTTCGAGCCGCGCGCTGTACGCAGCCGAGGCCGGTGCGCTGCTGCGCGGCGAAGTCGACGCGATCTACGTGAAGGGCTCGACGGGCCTCGAGATCGCGCAGTTGATCGGCGCGCACGTCGTGATCGACTTCGGTTTCCATCCGGAGCGCTCGATCCGCAACAACAACGGCACGCCGCGCCCGCTGACGGTCAACGCGGACGTGCTCGCGAACCACCCGGACATCGTCGCCGGCTTCCTGAAGCTCGTGGTCGCCGCCGGCGAATGGGCGAGCACGCATCCCGACGAAACCGCGCACTACGTGGCCGGCGAAACCGCATCGTCGATCGACTGGGTACGCGCCGCGTACGGCAACCAGCTGCATCGCCACCTCGGCGTCAATCTGGATGACGAATCGGTCGCCGCGCTCGACGAGTTCAAGACGTTCCTGCACGACCACGGCTTCCTGAAAGCCGACTTCGACGTCGCCGACTGGATCGACCCGCGCCCGCTCGCCGACGTGCTGCGGCCGTCGCTGCAGAAACGCGCGTGAGCCCCTTTACCGTTCACTGCCCGGGACCATCATGAAACACACGCTCTCCCTCGCCTCGCTGCGCCGCCCGCTGCGCGCGCTGCTCGCCGCGCTGCCGCTGGCCGCCGCGTCGCTCGCGGCACCGGCCGTCCATGCGCAGGACGCGCCCAAGGTCGTGCGCATCGCCGTCGTCGCGTATTCGAGCGGCGGCAAGACGCAATACGCGGGCGCCTCCGCGCTGATCGACGCCGACAAGTCGCTCGAGAAAGCGCTCGCCGCAAGGCACGTGCAGCTGCAATGGGTGCCCGTGTCGACCGCGGCGGTCGGCACGCTCGTCAACGAGGCATTCACGAACGGCAGCATCGATTTCGCGGGCTACGGCGACCTGCCGTCGGTCGTCGTCAACGCGTCGGGCACGCACACGCGGCTGATCGTGCCGGGCGGCGCCGGCAGCAACACGTATCTCGTCGTGCCCGCCGGCTCGACCGCGAAGTCGATCGTCGACCTGAAGGGCAAGCGCATCGCGCTCAATCGCGGCCGGCCGTGGGAAGTCACGTTCGGCAAGCTGCTTGCCGAGAACGGGCTGAAGCTGTCCGACTTCAAGATCTACAACCTCGATCCGCAGGCCGGCGCGGCGGCCGTCGCGGCCGGTCGCGTCGACGGCTTCTTCACGCTGTCCGACGCGTACTCGCTCGTCGATAAGCAGGTCGGCAAGATCATCTGGTCGACCAAGACCGCACCCGACGACTGGAAGATGCGCGCGGAACTATGGGCGTCCGACGATTTCGTGCGGCGCTACCCCGACATCACGCAGCTCGTCGCGACCGCCTACGTGCGCGCCGCGCACTGGATCTCGCAGCCGCAGAACCGCGATGCGTACGTGAAGATCCTGAGTGCGTCGGGCCAGCCCGAAAGCGTCGTGCGCCGTGAATACGCGGACGAATCGACGCCGTGGAAAGAGCAATGGACGCCGCTCTTCACGCCGGCGCTGACCGGCCACTACCGCGACGTCGTCGCGTACAGCCGCCAGGCCGGCCTGACGTCCGCGCCGGTCGACGTGAACGCGCTGCTCGCGCCGACCTTCGTGTCGACCGCGCTCAAGCAGCTCGGCCTCGACGGTTACTGGCGCGCCGACGCCGCGCGCGTCGCGAGCCGCTGATGGCGGCACGCGCCCTCACGCCGAACGGCTCGCGCGCAGTCCGCCTGCCTGGCGTCGCGCGGCTCGGCGAGCATGCGCTGTGGTGGGTCACGCCCGTCGCATTCGCCGCGCTGTGGTGGCTCGCGAGCGCGCAGCGCTGGTTTCCGCCGCAGCTCGTCGTGCCGCCCGAGCGCCTCGCGGCGACGTTGCGCACGCTGCTCGACACCGGCGAACTGCGCGACAACCTGCTGATCACGCTGCATCGCCTCGTGCTCGGTTTCGCCATCGGCGCAACCGGCGGCGCCGCATTCGGCATCCTGCTCGCGCGCAGCCGGCTGTTCGCCGACTATCTGCGGCCGACGTTCGACCTCCTGCGGCAAGTGCCGACGCTCACGCTGATCCCGCTGCTGATCCTGCTGATCGGCGTCGACGAGCCGCTGAAGCTCGTCGTGGTCGGCAAGGCCGTGTTCTTCCCGGTCGCGCTGGCCGCGTACACGGGCGTACACGATGCGCCGCGCGATCTCGTCGAAATGGCACGTCACTACGGGCTCGGCCGTTTCGCGCTGTTGCGCGACGTGCTGCTGCCGGCCGCGCTGCCGCCGCTGCTGACGGGCGTGCGAATCGCGCTCGCGCGCGCGTGGCTCGCACTCGTCGCGGTCGAGCTGCTCAGTGCCGACAGCGGGATCGGCCAGATGATGGAACTCGCGCGGCAGATGCTGCGGCTCGACGTGGTGCTCGTCGACGTCGCGGTGATCGGGCTGATCGGCTTCGCGCTCGACCGATCGATCGCGCTCGTGCAGCGCTATGCATTGCGCTGGCAGACACCCTCGCGCTGACCCTGACTGGAACCGCTTCGGCATGACCTTCGCATCCCGCGCTTTCTCGCTCGCCCCGCTGCGCCGTCGCGCACGCGGCCTCGTCGTGCCGGCCTTGCTGGTTGCCGCGTGGCAAGTCGCGTCGTCCGGCGACGCGGCCCATCAATACGCATTCGTACCGCTGCAGCAGGTCGGCGCGGCGCTCGTCGAACTCGCCCGCAGCGGCGAACTCATGACCGATCTCGGCGCGAGCCTGCGCCGCACGACGCTCGGGCTCGGCTTCGGCGTCGCGTCCGGGCTCGTGTTCGGCGCGGCGATGGCGCGTTCGACGCTCGCACGCAAGCTCGCCGAACCGGCGTTCCAGGCGCTGCGCTACGTGCCGCTGCTCGGGCTGATTCCGCTACTGAGCCTGTGGGCCGGCACCGGCGAATTCGCGAAGGTGTTCATCATCGCGCTCGCCGCGTTCTATCCGATGACCACCGCCAGCTTCGACGGGCTGGGCCGCGTCGATCCGCGCTATGTCGAACTCGCGCAGTCGTATCGGCTGACGCGTGCCGGCCTGTGGCGCGACGTGCTGATTCCGGGCGCATTGCCCGACCTGTTCGCGGGCGTGCTGCAGGCCGTGCCGTTCGCGTGGATCACCGCGACCAGCAGCGAGCTGCTGTTCAATACGGGCGCCGGGGTCGGCAGCCTGATGCAGAACGCGCAGGCCGGCGCGCGCGCCGACGTGCTGCTGGTGTGTGTGCTGGGTGTGACGGCACTGGCCGTCGCGATGAGCGCGTTATGCGAGCGGGTCGCGCAGCGCGCGCTGCGCTGGCGCGATCACGCCTGACGGCGCAGGCGCGCGTCGGCATCGCCCGCGTCGCGCGGCTTCAGGATGCCGAGTTGCGCGAGCCGTGCGCGCACGATGTTGCGCGACTGGTCGAGCAGGCGCGACATGCGCAGCTGGTTGTGCTCGCTGTAGTCGAACACGCTGCGGTAGACGGTGTCCTCGATGTGCTGCCACAGCGCCGGCGTGCCGAGATCCAGCAGCTCGATCACCGCGTGACGCAGCGCCTCGGTTGCTTCGGCGACGTCGCGCGCGCGGCGCGGCGGTGCGGCGGCCACGCCCGGTGAATCGGCCATGTCGGGCGCAAGCGACAGCGCCGAGAACTGCAGGTCGCCGACGTCGATCGCACCGCCCGCGCAGATCAGCACCGCGTGGTGGATCACGTTTTCGAGTTCTCGAATGTTGCCGGGCCACGCGTGCGCGTGCAGCCGGGCGCGCGCGGCGTCGGTCAGCGTCGGCGCGCTCACGCGCAGCCGCTTCGCGTAGGTGTCGATGAAATGCTCGATCAGCGGCGCGATGTCGCCGGGCCGCTCGCGCAACGGCAGCAGGCTCAGCTTCACGACGTTGAGCCGGTAGTACAGGTCCTCGCGGAAATTGCCCGCGCGCACCGCGGCTTCGAGATTCACGTTGGTCGCCGCGACGAGCCGCACGTCGATCTTCACGGTCTTGCGCGAGCCGACCGGCGTCACCTCGCGCTCCTGCAGCACGCGCAACAGCTTGACCTGTGCGGACAGCGGCAGGTCGCCCACTTCATCGAGAAAGAGCGTGCCGCGATTCGCGGATTCGAACCAGCCGGGCTGGCTGTTGATCGCGCCGGTGAACGCGCCGCGTTCGTGGCCGAACAGCTCGCTTTCGATCAGCGTCTCGGAGAACGCGCCGCAGTTGACCGCGACGAACGGTCCGTCGCGGCGCTCGCTCAGCGAATGCACGAGGCGCGCGATCAGCTCCTTGCCGGTGCCGCTTTCGCCGGTGACGAGCACCGTCGCATCGCTCGGGGCGACGAGCTGGATGCGTTCGAGCAGCACCCGCGATTTGGGGTCGTCGAACGTCAGTGCCTTCGCGCGGATCGTGATCGCGTGCGAAGTCGGGTCCGGCAAGCTGAAGATGGCCATGGCACGACCGGCGTGTTGAACGGGGAAGGTTCGACGATAGCAAGACGCGCGCCGGCCACGAACCAATTCATCGAGCTATCGGTATGACGGCGGCCGGATTGCGCCGGCCGCAGCAGGGCGTCATGCCAGCCCGGTCATCTTCCACTGCTGTTCGAGCGCGCCCGGCCCGAAGTCGAGCGAGCCGCCGAGCGGTTCGGCGAGCGCCTGGAAGTACGCGGCTTCCTCGAGGATCAGGATGTACTTCGACACGTCGAGGATCGACTTGCCCCAGAACGTCGCACCGCCGTTCGCCTCGATGATCGCCGGCACGTCGGGATCGCGCCGGATCGTATCGACGATGAAGCGCGGCTCGCCGGGACGGCGATCGACATAGACCGGGATTTCGCGGGCCCGCGTGTAGCGCGCGGCCGGCGCGTAGCGGATCGGCAGCGGACGATGCGCGCTCGCCCATGCGCCGAGGTACGGACCGTGGACGTGAATCACGACGTCGACTTCCGGCGCCTCGCGGAACACGCCCGCGTAGCGCGGGCCGTTGCCGCCCGCGCGCGCGTCGCCGTGCAGTACGTCGCCGTCGAGCGTCACGACGACGGGCTGGATCTCCTGCGATGCAGCCCACGGGCTCGGTGCGGACAGCGCGACGACGAGTTCCGTGCCCGGCACGCGCTGGAACGCCTGGAACGTGTTGGTCGCGGACAGCGTGCGCGTTTCCTTCAGCACACGCTCGGCCTGCGTGAATTCGCGCGTCGCGCGCTCGACGAATGCCACGAGTTCGCCGCTGTCAATGGCTTGGGTGACGGACATGAAGACGGTTTCCTTGATCGGGTGGACGGATGGACTCGCGTCGCAACGCAGCGACGCACGACCACCGGATCAGCAGCAATCGTGCCAGCCGGCGATGCAGGCGGCACAGGCCGGCCGACGCAGCGCGGGCGCGCCCGGACGACACGCGCGGTGCCGACCGGACGCGTGCGTCTGTTGCGGGAGCAACAACGTGCCGGCCGGGATTGCTGCACGACGCGCAGCCGGTGCGCGTGCACGCCCCGCGCCGCACCGATCGATTGCCCGCCACGCCGCGTGCGGCGTATGCAACGAGCACGCTGGTTCGAAACTTGCATCGTGGTCGGCCCGCGCCGGCCCTGCATGGCTGGCTCATTCGCTCTCACCGACCTCCTTCCGATCATGACGCTCCTTCCCCTGCGCGGCCTCGCCGCACGCACGCTGCTCGCATCGGCGCTCGCCGTGCCTTCCGTCGTTTCGCACGCGGCTTCACCCGGCCGTGTTCCCGCACCCGATCCGTTGCAGGGCGACGGCCGCGTGTCCGCGTTCTACACATGGGATCGCGACATTCCGGCCACGCCAGGCGCGCTGCTGCGTTCCGAACCGCTGCCCGCGACGCTCGGGCTCGCGAGCGCCGCGCGGCAACTGCGCATCCTGTATGCATCGACCGACGGTGTCGGCGGCCACACGCCGATCGCCGTGTCGGGCGCGCTGTTCGTGCCGCGCGGCACGCCGCCGGCCGGCGGCTGGCCGATCGTCGCATGGGCGCACGGCACGTTCGGGATGGCCGACATCTGCGCGCCGTCCTGGTTCGGCCGATCGTATCGCGACGTGCGCTACCTGAATGCGTGGCTTCAGCAAGGGTTCGCGGTCGTGGCGACCGACTACCAGGGCCTCGGCACCCCCGGCCCGAACCCGCAGCTCAACAATCGTTCGAACAGCTACACGTTGCTCGACAGCGTGCGCGCGGTGCTCGGCGGCGTGCCGGGCCTCGCGAACGAAGTCGTGCTCGTCGGCCAGTCGCAAGGCGGCTCGGCCGTGATCGCGGCAGCCGGCTACGCGCCCGCCTATGCGCCCGAACTCGCGATCCGTGCGACCGTCGCGACCGGCACGATCTACAACGCTTCACGCGCCACGCTCGCATCGCTGCCGAAGTTCGAGACGACGTACCGGCGCGATCCCGAGCGCGTCGATCCGACGCTCGCGTACCAGTTCTATTCGGTGCTGTCCGCGCAGCAGGTCGACCCGTCGGTGCGCGCCGACGACGTGCTGACCGAGCGCGCGCTGCCGATTCTCGAACAGGCGCGTATCAGCTGCCTTGCATCGCTCGAGGACGACGCGGCACTTGCCCACCTCACGCACGCGAGCACCGTGAAGCCGGGCGGCGATGCGCGGCTGCAGGCATGGTGGGACGACTTCCTGAAATACCCGACGCTGAAGATCGCCACGCCCGTCTTCATCGGCGCGGGCGCCGACGACGGGCTGGCGCCGCTCGAACTCGCGCTCGCGAAGGATGCGTGCGCGGCCGGCACGACCGTCGAGGCGCACCTGTATGCCGGCCGCGAGCATAACGGCACCGTGAACGCATCGCTCGCCGATTCGATTCCGTTCGTGAAGCGCGTGCTGGCCGGCGAGACGATTCGCCCGGTCTGCTCGCCGGTCGCGCAGCAGGCCGTGTCGCAATAGCCGGCTTCCGGCGCTTTGCACCACGGCGCGAATGCTTGTGCAAATCCGTTATTGGATCGCGCCGCCGCGCATTTTTATACTCGTCAGCACTCTCTGTTAAAGAGTGCCAGCCCAATCCGACAGATCAGCACAGGACGAAAAGATGAGCCTACGCCCCTTGCACGACCGCGTGATCGTGAAGCGTCTCGACCAGGAAACCACCACCGCGTCGGGCATCGTGATCCCCGACAGCGCCGCCGAAAAGCCCGACCAGGGCGAAGTGATTGCCGTCGGCCCCGGCCGCAAGGATGCGGACGGCCAGCGCATCGTGCCCGACCTGCAGGTCGGCGAGCGCGTGCTGTTCGGCAAATACGCCGGGCAAGCCGTCAAAGTGGACGGCAACGAGTTTCTCGTGCTGCGCGAGGAAGACATCGTCGCGGTCGTCAATCAATAACGGAGCGCAATCATGGCAGCCAAGGAAATCATTTTCAGCGACATCGCGCGGTCGAAGCTGACCGAAGGCGTGAACATCCTCGCGAACGCGGTGAAGGTCACGCTCGGGCCGAAGGGCCGCAACGTCGTGCTCGAACGCAGCTTCGGCGCCCCCGTCGTCACGAAGGACGGCGTGTCGGTCGCGAAGGAAATCGAACTCGCGGACAAGCTGCAGAACATCGGCGCGCAGCTCGTGAAGGAAGTCGCGTCGCGCACCAGCGACGCAGCCGGCGACGGCACGACGACGGCCACCGTGCTCGCGCAGGCGATCGTCCGCGAAGGCCAGAAATACGTGGCGGCCGGGCTCAACCCGCTCGACCTGAAGCGCGGCATCGACAAGGCCGTCGCCGCGGCCGTCGACGAGCTGAAGAAGATCAGCAAGCCGACCACCACGAGCAAGGAAATCGCGCAGGTCGCGACGATCTCCGCGAACGGCGAGGAATCGATCGGCCAGCGCATCGCCGAAGCGATCGACCGCGTCGGCAAGGAAGGCGTGATCACCGTCGAGGACGGCAAGTCGCTCGCGGATGAACTCGACGTCGTCGAAGGGCTGCAGTTCGATCGCGGCTACCTGTCGCCGTACTTCATCAACAATCCGGACAAGCAGGTCGCCGAGATCGAGAGCCCGTACATCCTGCTGCATGACAAGAAGATCTCGAACATCCGCGACCTGCTGCCGGTGCTCGAACAGGTCGCGAAGTCGGGCCGCCCGCTGCTGATCATCGCGGAAGACGTCGAAGGCGAGGCGCTCGCGACGCTCGTCGTGAACAACATCCGCGGGATCCTGAAGACGGTCGCGGTCAAGGCGCCGGGCTTCGGCGATCGCCGCAAGGCGCTGCTCGAGGACATCGCGATCCTCACCGGCGGCCAGGTGATCGCCGAGGAGACGGGCCTGACGCTCGAAAAGGCGACGCTCGCCGAACTCGGCCAGGCGAAGCGCATCGAGGTCGGCAAGGAAAACACGACGGTGATCGACGGCGCGGGCGATGCGAAGAACATCGAAGCGCGCGTGAAGCAGATCCGCGTGCAGATCGAAGAAGCGACGTCCGACTATGACCGCGAGAAGCTGCAGGAACGCGTCGCGAAGCTCGCGGGCGGCGTGGCGGTGATCAAGGTCGGCGGTGCGACCGAGATCGAAGTGAAGGAGAAGAAGGATCGCGTCGATGACGCGCTGCACGCCACGCGCGCGGCCGTCGAGGAAGGCATCGTGCCGGGCGGCGGCGTCGCACTGATCCGCGTGCGGCAGGCGATCCGCGAACTGAAGGGCGTGAACGCCGACCAGGACGCAGGCATCAAGATCGTGCTGCGCGCGCTCGAGGAACCGCTGCGCCAGATCGTCACGAATGCGGGCGAGGAAGCGAGCGTCGTCGTCGCGAAGGTCGCGGAAGGCACGGGCAACTTCGGGTACAACGCACAGACCGGCGAGTACGGCGACCTCGTCGAATCGGGCGTGCTCGACCCGACCAAGGTCACGCGCACGGCGCTGCAGAACGCGGCGTCGGTGGCCGGCCTGCTGCTGACGACCGATGCGACCGTGTTCGAAGCGCCGAAGGATGCGGCGCCGGTCACCGGGCCGGGCGGCCCGGGTGCGGGCGGGCCTGGGTTCGACTTCTGAGGCCGGCCTGCGCGCGTCGGTTCGCCGGCGTGCGTACGGTCTCCTGCAGGAACAGGGAACGCGTGGCGACGGAAGTCGTCACGCGTTTTTCTTTGGGATCGACCGTATGCGGGGCCGTTACCGCGCTCGGGTAAGATGAAAGCCCGTCCACCCGCGCCGCCGGCCACGCCATGTCAACCACCCTCAACACCTTGCTTCCGCTCGCCGGCGTCCTGCTGCTGAGCGTTGCCAGCCCGGGCCCGAACTTCGTGATCGTCACGGCGACCGCCGTCGTGTCGCGCCGCGCGGGCGTGATGACGGGGCTCGGCCTCGCTGCCGCGTCCGGCACCTGGGCCGCGATCGCGATCGCCGGGTTGAGCCTGCTCGTGACGCACGTCGCATGGGTCCACACCGCGCTGCGGCTCGCAGGCGCTGCGTACCTGATCTGGCTCGGCCTGAAAATGATCGTGACCGCACGCAAGCCGCTGCCCGTTTCCGCGCCGGCTGCTGCGTCCGACTGGAACGCAGCGAAAAAGGGCTACGTCGTCAGCATGACGAACCCGAAATCCGTCGCGTTCTACGGCAGTATCTTCGCGCTGATGGTGCCAGCCCATGCGCCGGCGTGGCTCGATCTCGTGGTCGTCGTACTGTCGGTCTCGATCTCGGCCGCGTGGTATTGCGCGATGGCGCTGCTCGCGTCGCATCCTTCCGTGCGTGGGTTGCTGGTCCGGCGCAAGGCCGTGCTCGATACGACGGCCGGCCTGCTGCTGATGGGGGTGGGCGGTCGGATGCTGGCCGGACGTTGATCCGCCGCACGCCCCCGCTTCCGTCGAATCCTCTCCGCTCGTCGTCAAACCAGCCGTGCAAACCATTGTCGACGACGGAGGATCGTCGTGAGGCAGCGGTGCTACACGTTCCGGTGCCCACCCCGCCGCACCAGCGCGCATCCCTGGCAGTGCACGTAACGGGCCATTCGCACGCCTTTACGACCTTTTTACTTGCGCCCGCGAATACGTTCACTAGAATGGGTTCGCCATCCACCACCGAGCACGCGACATGCGCATCCGAAGTCCTCGTCCTCCGAGTTGCTTCTCTGCCTGACGGGCAGGACGCCTGCGTCTCGCTTTCCCCGAGCCACCGTCCTGCCACCTGGCGGACGGTGCGCGCCGTAGTCATTCCCGTGCATGCCTGAACACGATGTCGATGCGCCCATCGCGCATCGCAACGCGTGTGCTGGATCGTGTGCACGCGGCACATCCCGTGTAACGACGCATCATCGACCCGCCGATCCAATCCATTTATTTTGCATACCTGATTTCATTCACGGAAATTTCCGATACCGGAGCCCGGTCATGTTCGAGATCGACAAGCAGTACACACGCGAATTCATCCACAGCGCCTGCGGCGGGAGCAAGCAGGGATTCCTGCCGACGAAGAACGGCAAGGTCGTGGCCGCCTGCCTGCGCACGGACCTCAACCCGCACGCACCCGACGTGATCCTCTGCGACGGCAGCGCGTCTGCGCGCTCGGCCGGCAGGACGCTCGCCGCGCAACGCGATGCGATTCCGGTATTCATCAGGATGGCAACCGATGCCTACCGCTTCGTCGGCCGGTACGTCGTCAGCGAATCGCTCACGGCACCGCTCGACTGCGCACCTTACGTGCGCAACAGCGGCTTCACGGCCGCGCAGATCTCGCGCGTGCTCAAGCTCAAACGCACCTGACACGCTTGCACGGCACGGCGCGCGCCGTGCCGTGCCGTGGTCCTCTTTCATACAGGAGCAATCATGCTTGGCCTGACGTTCTGGAAACATGTGATCGGTGCGCGAACCGATGCAAACCGCGACAACAGGACGATCGCGCACGACCGGCACCGCCGGGTGTCGAGAACGCTCGTATTGACCAGCGCCGCGGTGGCATTCGCGGCGATCGCGTTCGGTGCGCCGGTCGTCGGCATTTCGGTCTTTCTGCTGACGACACTGCCGTTCGTGCTGTCGGGTACCTGAGGGCACACGTGTCGGGCCCGGTTCCATCGACGATCGATACGAAATTTTAATACCGGGCCCCCGTGTCTCTGACACCGTCTTTACGCGGCTTTGTCTAGGATTTCCCTGTCATCCCGACACGGAGAGATCCGCATGCAAACGCAGCAGGCCGCCGTCGGCGGCCAACCCGACCTTCCCCACCAACGCGGCGGCACACCGTTCGCGACCCGGCTGGCCGACGCCTGTCCGCCCGAGCACATCCTGCTCGACGTGCCGGTGGAAAGCGCGATCCAGTTGTTCGATCTCGTCGCGCGCCATATCGAGCGCAGCAGCAGGGTGCCTGCGGAACGGATCCGGACCGAACTCGTCAAGCGCGAGCAGCTCGGCTCGACCGGCCTCGGCCAGGGCGTCGCGATTCCGCATGCGCGGGTCGACGGGCTCGACACGGCCGTCGCACTGTTCGTTCGCGCGCTATACCCGTTCGCGTTCAATGCGCCGGACCGCAAGCCCGTGCACGAATTCATCGTGCTGGTCCTGCCGCAAGCGGACGACCGCGCGCATCTCGAACTGCTCGCCGACGCGGCGCGGTGCTTCAGCGAACGTCCGTTCCGGCAGGCGTCGCGCGATGCGCGCACGCCCGACGAGATTCACCGGCTGATGCAACGTACGCACTGACGCCGCACCGCGCGGCGACAGGCACTCCCTTCACTCTTTCGGATTCCCATGTTCCCAGACCCTGAAAGTCCCACTCTCACGTCGCGGCGCGTCGCCGGCCTGGCCCGCTCGCTGCCGTTCATGCAGGCGCTGCACGGCCAGACCGTCGTCATCGTCGACGGCGGCGCCGCGAACGATGCGCGCACCCGCGCCACCTTCGCGCAGGATGTCGCACTGCTCGCACTCACCGGCGTTCGTCCGATCGTCGTCCAGGCCGGGCCGGCCGCGACCGATACGCAATCGGTTCACACCGCGCACGCCGCGATGGCCGCCGTCAATCACGAACTGGTGCGCCTGATCGGCAGTCACGGTGCCAAGGCGATCGGCATCGACGGTCACGACGGCGGCCTGCTGGTCGCCAGCGCGGAACCCGACCGCACCCGCACGAGCGCGGTCGCACGATTCGACGGCGCCGCGCTGAATGCATTTCTGGAAAACGGACTGGTGCCCGTCGTGATGCCGGTCGCACCGGACGACGCGGGCCACGACCATCTGCTGCGCCCGGAACGCGTCGGCAGCCTGTTGGCGCAACGCACGGGCGCCGTCACGCTGGTGATGATGGTCGACAGCACATTGCTGCACGAACTCGGCGAGCTTGCAGGGTTGTACGGCATCACGGAACTCGAGCAATGGCTTGCCGAACATCCGGCCGCCGATGCGGCGCCTTGCGTGCGGGAAGCGCTCGATGCGCTCGCGCACGGCGTACAGAACGTCCACCTCGCCGATCTCGGGCAACCCGAATCGCTGATCGACGAACTGCTGACGGAGGAAGGATCCGGCGTGGTGTTCTGCCGGCGCGGCAACACCGACCTGCTGTCGGAAACGCGCCGCTACTTCGCCGATTCCGCGTGCGTGCTGCGCGACGGATTCAGCGTCGAGAAGAAGCCGGTCGTGCGGTTCTGACCGGGTAGCAGGAAAACGCTTGCGGCGACCCGCGAGGGCCGCCGCAAGCGGACAACATCGCCATCAACGCCGCGTGGCGAGCCGCTTCACGACACGCACCAGCGCATCGACTTCGTCACACGTGTTGTAGAACGCGAGCGACGGCCGCACCGTGGCCTCGAGCCCGAAGCGCCGCAAGATCGGCTGCGCGCAGTGATGCCCCGAGCGCACCGCGATGCCCTCTTCGTTCAGCGCCTGCCCGACTTCCTCGGTTTCATAGCCCTTCAGCACGAACGACAGCACGCTCGCCTTGTCGCGCGCGGTGCCGACGAGCCGCACGCCCGGCACCGGCGCGAGTACGCTCGTTGCATACGCAAGCAGATCGTGCTCGTAGCGCGCGATGTTCTCGATGCCGACGCGGTTCACGTAGTCGAGCGCGGCGCCGAGCCCCACGGCATCCGCAATGTTGCCGGTGCCGGCTTCGAAGCGGTTCGGCGGCGGCTGGAACACCGTGCGCTCGAACGTCACGTCCGCGATCATGTTGCCGCCGCCCTGCCAGGGCGGCATGTCGTCGAGGATCGCGCGCTTGCCGTACACGACGCCGATCCCGGTCGGCCCGTAGATCTTGTGCCCGGAGAACACGAAGAAATCCGCATCGAGCGCCTGCACGTCGACGCGCATGTGCGAGATCGACTGCGCACCGTCGACGAGCGCCTTCGCGCCCGCGCGATGCGCGAGATCGACGATCTCCTTCACCGGCACGACCGTGCCGAGCGCATTCGACACCTGCGTGACCGACACGATCTTCGTGCGGTCGTTCAGCAGCTTCCGGTATTCGTCGAGCAAAACCTGCCCCGAATCGTCGACCGGAATCACGCGCAGCTTCGCGCCTTTGAGCGCAGCAAGCTGCTGCCACGGCACGATGTTCGCGTGATGCTCGAGATTCGACACGATGATCTCGTCGCCTTCGCCGACGTTCTGCACGCCCCACGACTTCGCGATCAGGTTGATCGCCTCGGTCGTGCCGCGCACGAACACGATCTCGTCCGGCGACGATGCGCCGATGAAGCGCTGCACCGTTTCCCGTGCATGCTCGTACGCATCCGTCGCGCGGCCGGCCAACGCGTGCGCCGCGCGGTGAATGTTCGAGTTCTCGTGCGCATAGAAATACGCGAGACGATCGATCACGGCCTGCGGCTTGTGCGTCGTCGCCGCGTTGTCGAACCAGACGAGCTGCTTGCCGTTCACGCGCTCCTGCAGGATCGGGAAATCGCGGCGGATCGCATTGACGTCGAACGGCGGGTGCGCGCCGCGATACAGCTGGCCTTGCGGCTCGGCTGCGTGCGTGGCGTGCGAGTCGTCGATGAAGTAACGCGGCACGTCGGCGCCGGATGCGCGCGACACCGGCACGTCGCGATGCACGGCGAGCAGTTCGCGCAGCGCATCGTCGCCCGGCAGCCCGAACGCTTCCGGCGATGCCAGCCCGTTCGACGGCACGACGATGTCCTGCGGCGTCGCCTGCCAGCCTTGCAGCGAACCGTCGGTGAAGTAGTACGGCGACGCCTTCGCCGCGCTTTCCGGTGCCGGCGCATTCACCTGCGGCACGCCGAGCGCCGCGCCGCCGACACGCGGTTCGAGCGCGGGCGCGATCGACACGGCGTTGTCGGGCAGCCCGTTCTGCGCGGCCGCATGCGGCGCGAGCGCGGGTGCGCGGTTGCCGAGCGACAGCACGTGCGTCGGCGCGGACGGCGCGAGGTTCGCGCCGGGCACCTTGCCCTGCGGCAGCGCGAGCCCCGGCACGCCGGTACCCGCGCCGCCCGGGCCCGCGAGCGGCGAACCGCCCGGCACCGGGTTACTCACCGACGCGAGGATCGGCGCGGCCGCCGGCAATGCCGACGGCACGCCGCCGACCGCGCCGCTGCCGGCCGACAGCCCGGGCGCGGTGGCCTGCCCGGGCGGCGTCGCGAAGAACTCGGACGCGAGCCGCGCGAGCGTCGCCGGGTCCGGCAACCCTGCCGGCAGCGGCGCGTGCGGCAGCGCGTGCGCGTCGCCGCCGGCCAGGCCGGGATTAACGGTAGGTGTCGGGATAGTCATGGAACTTGGCGATTTCGACGTCATCGAGGACAGCCAGCGCATCCGGCGAATGGACCGCGAGCGAGCAATACAGCGAGATCAGGTACGACGCGATCGCCTGGTTGTTGATCCCCATGAAGCGCACCGACAGGCCCGGCCCCTGCTCGCCCGCGACGCCCGGCTGATACAGGCCGACGACGCCCTGGCGCTTGTCGCCGACGCGCAGCAGCAGGATCTTGGTCTTGCCGTCCGCAACGGGCACCTTGTCCGACGGAATCAGCGGAATGCCGCGCCACGTGAGGAACTGCGAGCCGAACAGGCTGACCGTCGGCGGCGGCACGCCGCGCCGCGTGCACTCGCGGCCGAACGCGGCGATCGCGAGCGGATGCGTGAGGAAGAATGCCGGCTCCTTCCACACCTTCGTCAGCAGTTCGTCGAGATCGTCCGGCGTCGGTGCGCCCGTCAGCGGGAAGATCCGCTGTTCGTCGGTCACGTTCGCGAGCAAGCCGTAGTCGGGGTTGTTGATCAGCTGGCTTTCCTGCAGCTCCTTGATCGTCTCGATCGTCAGGCGCAGCTGTTCCTTGATCTGGTCATGAGGACTGCTGTACAGGTCGGAGATCCGCGTATGCACGTCGAGCACCGTGCTGACCGCATTCAGGAAGTACTCGCGCGGCTGTTCCTCGTACGGCACGAAGGTCTGCGGCAGCACGCTTTCGTCCTCGAGCTGCGTGCACGCGGCGCGCACGGCTTCCGGGTTCTTCACCTGGTTCAGCCGATAGATGCCGGCCTCGACCGGCACCCACTGCAGCAGATGGGTCAGCCAGCGCGGCGTGATCGTGGAAAGCTGGGGGACGGTCTTGGTAGCGTTCGCTAGTTGGCGGGCGGCGTGATCGCTCAGCGCGGCCGTGCCGCTTGCAACGGTCGACATGTGTGGCTCCGGGTTCTTAAGATGAAAAACGGGATTGCTTATGACGCTGGGTGATTATCGGAAGCACGCGCCTGCCGGCTCAACATGCTATAGCCGTCAGGTCATGCAACCGAAAGGGAAATGTCGCGAAGCGGCCTCAGGTGACGTACGCGCCCGGCAGCAGCGTCGAGATCGACACGTCGAAAGCGCGCGCGATCTTGTCGGCCGTGACGATCGACGCGATCGCCTCGCCGCGCTCGATCTCGCCGACATACGAGCGGTTCAGCCCCGCATGCTCGGCCAGCTGCTCCTGCGACCACGTGCGCGCTTCGCGCAGCTTGCGCACGTTGGCGCCGAAGTGATGGATGAGGTCGCTCATCGCGCCTCCTAGGCGACGCGCGCCGCTGCACGCGGCACGGCGTTCGCTTCGCTGCGCAGCACGGCCTGCGTGACGTTTTCGCCGGCCGGCACGTCCTGCGTGAGCCACACGTTGCCGCCGATCACCGCGCCGCGCCCGATCGTCACGCGGCCGAGGATCGTTGCGCCCGCATAGATCACGACGTCGTCCTCGACGATCGGATGGCGTGCGAGCCCTTTCTCCAGATGGCCGGCCGCATCGCGCGGGAAGCGCTTCGCGCCGAGCGTGACGGCCTGGTACACGCGCACGCGCTCGCCGATGATCGCCGTCTCGCCGATCACGACGCCCGTGCCGTGGTCGATGAAGAAACCCGCGCCGATGCGTGCGCCCGGATGAATGTCGATGCCCGTTTCCGCATGCGCCTGCTCGGCGATGATCCGCGCGAGCAACGGCAGCCCGAGCCCGTACAGCTCGTGCGCGAGCCGGTGGTGGATCATCGCGAGGATGCCCGGGTAGCACAGCAGCACCTCGTCGACGCTGCCGGCCGCCGGATCGCCGTGGAACGCGGCCAGCACGTCGCTGTCGAGCAGCCGGCGGATCTCGGGCAACCGCGCGGCGAAGGCCTGCACGGCTTTCGACGCGACTTCGTCGAGGTTGTCGGGCGGCGGCCCGTCGGCATTACGCTGGCGCGCCGCATAGCGCAACTCGAGCGTCACTTGCGTGAGCAGCGCATTCAGCGCCGCGTCGAGCGCATGGGCCACGTGGAAGTTCTCGCTCTCCTGCCGCAAATCGGGCGGCCCGAGACGCATCGGGAACAGCACGCCCTTCAGCGCGCCGATGATCTGCGCAAGCGCCTCGCGCGCCGGCAGGTCGCGCCCGCCCGGTTCGAGCGAGCGCCGCTGCTTCTCGCGCCATGCGCGGCGCACCGTCTGCAGCGATTGAACGATGTCGTCGATGTCGAATGCGGCCATGCTGCTGTTCTCCCCGTAACGGCCGTGAATCAGTCCTGCGCCCACGGCAGGCCGCGGAAGCGCCAACCGTTCTGGCCACCGCGATGCTGCCGCTCGTCGAGGTCGCCCTCGAACCCTTCGAGCACGTTGAATACTTGCGTGAAACCGCCCTTCGTCGCGGCCTCGGCCGCCTGTGCCGAGCGGTTGCCGCTGCGGCACAGCAACAGCACGACGGCCTCCTTGCCGGTCTTCGCTTCCAGCTCGCGCACGAAGCGCGGATTGCGCGTCAGGCTCGTGCCGGTCGCCCACGGTACGTGCAGCGACTCCGGCACGTGGCCGACGAATTTCCGTTCTTCCGCCGTGCGTACGTCCACCAGCAATGCGTCTCCCGCCGAGAACAGCGCCCACGCGGCTTCCGGCGCAACGCCGCCCGCATAAGGCGTACCGGCCTCCGCTGCCGCCGCGCGCGCGTCTTCAAGCGCCTGCTGTGCAGCGGTTCGTTCTTGCAGTTCAACCGTCATGACACTTCCTTGTTTTCGTAGATTCGTATGAACAAAAACACCGGGAATGCGGCTGTTGCAGCTTGCGTGCTGTCTATAGCCGTCAGCACCACTATGCGAGTGCGGTCGGGGAAGCTGAACCAATAAAAATTCATTTCCTAATCAGCGCCGCGGGGAATGCAATAGCAGACGCGCGCTATTGGGGCGCGGTCGCTGGCGGGTGGGAAAGGCGGGAGGGGGCCGTTCGATGGCATGCATCGAAGGGAGTTGAAAGGAAAGGGGGCGAGATGATCAACCCGGCGCGAGCCGCGTTGCCATGGAATCCGAAATGGAATGTCCAGGCAGGCATGGGCAGGCGCGAATGGCGCGTGCATCGCCGATGCACACGCCGTCAGCCCGTCACGGCACCGGATCGACCGGCACGATCGGCACGCCACGCGCCTCGATATCGCGCCCTGCGAGCAGACACAGATCCTCGCGATGATGCGTGGCCACCACCTGCACGCCCACCGGCGTGCCGTTCGCGAGCGACGTCGTGACAGCCAGCCCCGGCAGCCCCATCGCGGGCAGCGCGCGCAACGTGAGCTGCGCTTCCCACACGCGGTCGAAGCCGTCCAGCCCTTGACGGTCGAGATCATCGGCGAACGGCAATTCCGATGAAACGGGCAGCAGCAACACCGGATACTCGTCGAGAAACAGTCGCCATTGCCGCGTCAGCGTCGTGCGCCGAACGAGCGCGCGGCTGATCACGTCGGCCGGCAGGTCGCGCACCTTCCCGCGCACGGCGGCAATCACCGCGGCCGCACCCGGATCGCCATCCTGCTCGACCGCATTCGCCAACGCATCGAACCCGTCACCGAGCCACAGTTGTTCCTGCAACAGCGCGGCCTCCCGCATCGGCGGCGTATCGTCGACCTCGTCGACGGTCCAGCCTGCATCGACCAGCCGGCGCGCGGCGTCGCGCAACGCGGCCTCGACTTCGGGCACGACCTCCAGGCCGCGCGGGCGCACGCACAGCGCCGCGCGCTTCGGCACCTCGCGGCCGTCGAACGGCACGGCCGCGTTCCATGGATCGCGCGGATCCGGCGCAGCGAACGCGCGCAGCGCGAGCGACAGATCGTCGATCGTGCGCGCGATCGGCCCCGCCGTCGACATCAGCTGCGCACCGATCGCGCGCTCGGGCGACGACGCATTGAACGCCGGCACGCGGCCGAGCGACGGCCGGATCCCGTGCACGCCGCACGCATAAGCCGGGTAACGCACCGAGCCGCCGATGTCCGTACCGACCGCAAGCGGGCCGATCCCGGCAGCTACTGCGGCGGCCGCACCGCCACTCGATCCGCCCGGCGTCAGCGACGCGTTGCGCGGATTGCGCGTGCGGCCGTGCACGCGATTCGACGTGAACCAGCGCAATGCGAACGCCGGCGAATTGGTACGGCCGAGCAGGACCCCGCCGGCCTTCCGGATGTTGGCGACCACCGGGCTGTCGGCGTGCGCAATCAGGTTTTCCTGCAGGCGGGTGCCGTTGGTCGTCGCGAATCCTGCCTGATCGATGTTGATCTTCACGGTGACGGGCACGCCCGCGAGCGGCCCCGGATCGTCGCCGCGCGCGATCGCGCGATCGACTTCGTCGGCCTGCCGCCGCACGTCGTCGGGGCGGTGTTCGACCACTGCATTGATCGCCGGATTCACCGCATCGAGACGATCGAGCACGGCGTCCGCCACGTCGCGCGCAGACACGTCACGCTGACGCACGCGTTTCGCGAGTTCGGTTGCCGACAGTTGCCAGAGTTCGGTCATGACTTCTCCTGGTGGAAAGGCATCACAAACGCTCACGGCGCCGCGCTTCCTCGCGAAGCCACGGCACCGCATTCACTCACTGCGTATCCTGCTTCGCGCGTTCGGCCGCCGCGATGATCGCGTCGGCCACGGCCTTCGGCTGGCTCAGCATCGCGACATGGCTGCTGTTCACGCGAGCAACCGTCGCGCCAATCCGCTTCGCCATCGCTTCCTGCAGCTTCGGGTCGATCATCTTGTCCTGCGTCGCGACGACGAACGTCGACGGCTTCGCGTGCCACGCGGCCTGCGTGACCTTCTCCGAGATGCAACCGCCATACCACGGCCCCTGGGTCGCCGCAACGAGGCGCTGCTGCGCAGGCGGCAGGTCCGGCGCGAAATCCTGCGCGATCGCCTTGTCCGACAGGCGCGTGAAACCGCCCGCGTCCTTGCGCAGTTCACCGGCCCAGGCCGGCGCGGGCAGCCCTTGCGTGACGTCGGCGATCGACTGGCCGTTGTCGGGCGCGAACGCCGCGACGTACACGAGCGACTTCACCTTGTCGTCGTTGCCCGCATCGCTGATCACGACGCCGGCCCACGAATGGCCGACCAGCACGACCGGCCCCTTCTGCTCGTCGATCGTGCGCTTCGTCGCGGCAGCATCGTCGGCGAGCGAGCTCAGCGGATTTTGCACCGACACCACGTGCAGCCCGCGCGCCTCGAGCAGCGGAATCACGCGGTTCCAGCTCGACCCGTCGGCGAACGCGCCGTGCACGAGCACGACGTTCGTGCCCTTCAGGTCCTCCTTCGGCGCGGCCTGCGCCGCGGCTGCACCGAACAGTCCGCCGATCACCACGGCGGATACCAGGACGCGTTTCATCAAACCGGCCATCATCATGCTCCTTTCTTTATCGTGTCGTTGAAGTGAAGTGTTGCCTGGGCGGCCGCGCCTGCATGCGGCAGGCGCGGCGCGGCATGGAATCACGAATGCGCGTACAGGTCGTCGGCGGCGTTGCGTGCGGCGCGCGATTGCGCGGCATCGCGATGGCCGGCCGGCGTCGACGCATCGGCCACGTTGTCGCCTTGCGACTTCGACGGGCCGTTCTGGTCGGAACGCGCAACTTGCTCGGCGGCCGCGACGGCGTTCTGCGCGGCGGCGATATCGTCCGGGTAATGCGCTTCGCTGCCGGCCGGGCTGTAGCCGGCCTTCTCGAGACGGACGAGTTCTGCGCGCACGTCGGCACGCGTGAGGCCGTGACCGGTATCGGCGAACGACAACGCGGGAGCGACGGCGAGGACGGCAACGGCGAGGATTCGAGCGGCTTTCATGACAGTTCTCCTGGAAGGAAGTTGGGGTATCGATCACCTGGCATCCGGTGCGAACGTCTGGCACCGAACGTTTGCTGCATGTCGACAGTAGAACCCGCCCACGTATCCGGCATGTTTCCGGAACCGGTGCTTTCTGCATGCCAGTTTTTCAGGAACGGCCGCAGATACAGTGCGATACAAACCCGCTTGCCGATGCGTTTCGCCACACCCCACGCACCATGAAAAAAGGCGTGCCTCGCAAGGCACGCCTTTCCTTCCACTTCACATGGCCCTCGCGCGTCAGGGCGCGAGCCGCGTGAACACGTAGTCGTGGTTCTTCACGCGCGCCTGGTGACACGCAAAACACGTCTGATGCTGGCCGATATCGGCCGGCACGCCGTTGATGAAACGCCCGAAGCCCCAGCCGCCCGTCGCTGCATAGCGGCGCGAGTCCTTCACCATCACCTGCACGGTCGTCGCCTGGCCGGGCACCGTCGCCGGCGCGAACTCGTCGGACTGCTTGCGTTTGTACGCGAGCTTCACGAGGATCGTGCCGTCCGGGAACGGCAGCGTTGCCTGTTCGAGCGCGCGAATCGCAACGGGGTTGCCGAGCACCACGCGCAATTCATCCAGCGGCACGGCTTCCTCGGCCGGCGCGACCATTTCCCACTTCCGGTAGCCGGGCGGGATCGTCACGCCGTAGATCGGCGATGCGGCTGCAGCCGGCTTCGGCTGCTCCGCAAACGCGGCCGGGCCGCTGGCCGACAACGCGCCGCCCAGCAACACGCCTGCGACGAGCGCACGGCGCGCACCGCGCCGCCACACCCCCATGCGTGCCCGCATCACAGATGCTCCACTTGCAGGATCGCGTCGGCGAACGCCTGCGGCGCTTCCTGCGGCAGGTTGTGGCCAATGCCGCCGGAGATCGTCCGGTGCTGGTACTTGCCCGTGAACTTCTTCGCATACGCGGCCGGTTCCGGATGCGGCGCGCCGTTCGCGTCGCCTTCCATCGTGATCGTCGGCACGGTGATCGCGGGCCCGGCCGCCAGGCGCCGCTCGATGTCGTCGTACTGCGCCTCGCCCTTCGCGAGCCCGAGGCGCCAGCGATAGTTGTGGATCACGACGGCCACGTGATCGGGGTTCTGGAACGACGCGGCCGAGCGCGCATAGGTTTCGTCGGAGAACTGCCACTTCGGCGACGCGAGCTGCCAGATCAGCTTGTTGAACGCATCGCGGTTCGCGGCGTAGCCGAGTTCGCCGCGCTCGGTCGTGAAGTAGAACTGATACCACCACTGGAATTCGGCCTGCGGCGGCAGCGGCTTGGCGTTTGCCGCCTGGCTGCCGATCAGGTAGCCGCTCACCGACACCAGCGCCTTCACGCGCTGCGGCCACAGCGCCGCGATGATGTCGGCCGTGCGTGCGCCCCAGTCGTAGCCGCCGAACACGGCGCTGTCGATCTTCAGCGCATCCATCAGCGCGACGATGTCGACGGCCGTCACGGCCTGCTGGCCGTTGCGCACCGTGTCGGCCGAGCGGAACGTCGTCGAGCCGTAGCCGCGCAGGTACGGCACGATCACGCGATAGCCGGCCTTGACGAGCAGCGGCGCGACTTCCGCGTAGCTATGGATGTCGTACGGCCAGCCGTGCAGCAGGAACACGACGGGGCCTTTCTTCGGGCCGAGATCGGCATACCCGACGTTGAGCACGCCCGCGTCGATCTGGTGGATCGTGCCCAGCGACGCGACGCCGGCCGCGCGCTTCGCAGTCGAGGCATCGGGGGCCGACTGCGCATGCGCGAGCGCGCTGAACCCACGGTCGGCAAGGCTCAGGCTCGCCAGCGTCGAGCCCAGGATCAGGCGGCGGCGGGTATTCACGGTATCAGGCATGACTCGTTCTCCAGTGTCGATCGCTAAGGAAGGGGCCCGCGCACGTGCGGGCAGTCCGGTTTCGCCGTTCGCAGCGGCGGCGCATGGCACCGCGCCGCCGTGTGAATCGCTTCACCGGATTTATATCCGAACCATCTGGAGGCTTTGTATCCCAACGTATCCAGGTGCGAACACGACACACGGCGATTCAAAAATCGTGCGGGAAACGCGTATCGGCGGTGGGCCGCATGACGGTCGGCCCGCAATCGACGTTCGAACCACACCGACGCGCGAATCCGTTCACGCCTTCCGATCCGGCAGGATATGCGCACGAATCGATCGCCCCCGCCACGAAATGTGGTCGATCCGCGCGCGCAGCGTGTAGAGCCCCACCGACGACAGCGTACTGAACCTGAGCAGCGCGATGGGGTCGCCGATCCCGGCCGGCACGCGTTCGATCGAATCGAACAGCGGGAATCCATGCCGCGTCAGGAACGCGCCGACCTCGTCGTCGCGTGCGTGTTCTTCGACATTGACCAGCAACAGTTCGGCCATGACGGCTCCTTTCGTTGTGTGTTCGTCCGTCCGTCAGCGGATCAACCGGCGCGTATGGTGCGCGATCATCAGTTCTTCGTTGGTCGGGATCACCCACGCCGGTACGCGGCTCGACGCCGTCGTGACGAGCGGCCCGCCCGTGCTGTTCGCTTCGACGTCGATCTCGACGCCGAGCCACGCCGCACGGCGCATCACGCCTTCGCGAATCGCCTGCGCATGCTCGCCGATCCCCGCCGTGAAGACGATGGCGTCGATGCCCTCCATGGCGGCGGCAAGCGACCCGAGTTCGCGCGCGATGCGGTAGACGTACAGCTCGATCGCGAAGCGCGCATGCGGATCGTCGCTCGCGAGCAAGGTCCGCATGTCGCTCGAGATGCCGGATACGCCGAGCAGTCCGGCGCGCCGATAAAGCAGATCCTCGACCGCGCGCACGTCCATCCCGAGTTGTTCCATCAGGAAGAGCACGACGCCCGGATCCAGGTTGCCGCACCGCGTGCCCATCGGCAGTCCGTCGACCGCCGTGAACCCCATCGTGCTCGCGACGCTCTTGCCTGCAACGAGCGCACACATGCTCGCGCCGTTGCCGAGATGCGCGACGACCGTGCGCCCGCGCGCCGCCCGTGGCGCGACGTCGGGCAGCACGCTCGCGATGTACTCGTACGAGAGCCCGTGGAAACCGTAGCGGCGCACACCCTGGCTGGTGATCGACTCGGGCAGCGCGAACGCCTGGGACACCGCGGGCTGCGTGCAGTGGAACGCCGTGTCGAAGCAGGCGACCTGCTCGATACCGGGCTGCACCGCTTCGAGGATCCGAATCGGCGTGAGGTTGTGCGGTTGATGCAACGGCGCGAGCGGCGTGAGCTTTTCCAGCTCGGCCACGATCTCGGGCGTGACGCGCACCGGGCCGCTGAAGCGCTGCCCGCCATGCACGACACGATGGCCCACCGCCGCGAGCCGGTGCCCTTCCTGGTGGGCCTCCAGGAACGCGGCGATCTGCGCGAGCCCCTCTTGATGGCCGAACGTGTCGCCGCCGGCCCATTGCTGCTCGTGACGCTCCGCGTGATGGTCGACGGCGCTGAAGTGCGCGGTGGCCGTATAGAGACCATCGACCTGACCGTGCACGATCAGCCCGAGCGTATCGCGCTGCACGTCGAACGCGGAAAACTTGATGCTCGACGAGCCGGCATTCAGCACCAGGATCACGTCTGCCATGGCGTCACCCCGCGCGGCTGGCCGCTTCACGCTGGCCGTTCGCGACAAGCATCGCGACCGCGCATGAAGCGAGCCGGGTAATCAACGAATCGGCACGACTCGTCAGGATGATCGGCACGCGCGCGCCGAGCACGATCCCGGCCGCGTCCGCGCCGGCCAGGAAAGACAGGCTCTTGGCGAGCATGTTGCCCGCTTCGAGGTCCGGCACCATCAGCACGTTCGCGTGCCCGGCCACCGGCGAATCGATCTGCTTGATGCGTGCGGCCTCGGGATCGATCGCGTTGTCGAGCGCGAGCGGGCCGTCGACGAGCGCGCCGGTAATCTGCCGCCGATCCACCATCTTGCACAGCGCGGCGGCTTCGAGCGTCGACGGCACTTTCGGGTTGACCGTCTCCATGGCGGAGAGAATCGCCACGTAGACCTGCGGAAATGCCAGCGCATGTGCCAGATCGATCGCGTTCTGCAGGATGTCGGCTTTTTCCTCGAGCGTCGGCGCGATATTGATCGCCGCGTCGGTCACGATCAGCGGATCGGCATGCGCGGGCACGTCCATCACGAAGCAATGGCTGATGCGCCGGCCGGTGCGCAATCCGGCATCGTGCCGCACCACTTCGGCCATGAGCTCGTCGGTGTGCAGGCTGCCCTTCATCAGCGCGGAAGCCCGGCCATCGCGGACGAGCCGCACCGCGGCCGCCGCCGATGCCTCGCTGTACGGCGCATCGACGATCTCGTGATCGCTGATCGACAGCCCGAACCCCGCGGCGGTCGCTTCGATCCGTGCACGCGGGCCGACCAGGATCGGTTCGATCAGCCGCTTGCGCGCCGCCTCCAGCGCCCCCTCGAGCGAGCTTCGATCGCACGGGTGGACGACGGCAGTCGGCATCGGCGCCAGCGCCTCGCAGTGTTCGATGAGACGGCGGTATTTCTCGTGTCTGGTTTCCATCGCGGTTCCTTGCTGTCCGTCACTGCACACGATCGAGTGCTGCTACCGGCCCCGTGGCCGGCCGTATTGCAGGAGGCGCACCCAGCACCGCGCGGATCCGTTGCAGGGCCGCCCACTGTGGCTCGCTCACCGACGCGCTTTGCACGCGCGGATCGCCCAGCAGCTTGTCCAGCAGCGTCAGCAGCCGCAGGCGATCCTCCGGCCGGGCCAGCAGCGCCGGCAGCGTGGCGACGGCCTGGTGCGGCGCGTAGGTCGCGATGAGCTCCTGCTCGCCATAGATGCGGCGCCACTGGTCGGGCGGCAGGTCCGGCAGATACTCGGCGTAGGCTTCGGCGAGTTCACGCTCGGTCGCGAGCTGCGCCAGCGGAAGCGGTTCGCCGCTACGTTCGAGCAGGAATGCCGCGCGCGCCACCGCCTCGGTGTAGCCACCCTGGTCGATCGATGCGAGCGCATCCTTCACGAACGGCAGGTCGCGAGGGTCCGTCACGACCGGCGAAGCCGCGTGACGATCGTGATACTGCTCCGCGAAATGAAGCATGAACGGCTGCGTGTACAGCGAGAAGAACAGCGACTCGGTACTTGCATCGCGGATCGCGCGGAAAAAATCGAGCGACGCGCTGACGATGTCCGAGCCGCGGCGTTCGAGCTTGCGCCACGGCTCGATATCGTCGGCCGGCTGACGCTGGGCCTTGACCGTGTCGGCAGCCGGCTTCAGCCAGCCAAGCCAGGGATTCAGGTCCGAAAACGCCCAGCGCTGAAAGCGCAGCGGATGAAAATCGCGCAACAGGCGGGCCGTGGTTTCGTTCGACGCCTGCTGCACGAACGGCTGCAAGAACAGTTCATAGGCGCGCTGCGTGAATTCGGACAGCTCGGCGACGGCCTCGAACGCCTGTTCGTCCTTGCGCCCGAAGCGGTTGAAGTGCTGCGCGATCTCTTCGAGACGGTGCTCGGCGAAGGTGACGTCGTAGGCGACCTTCCCGTCGGCGCCTTTCACCTCCTCGATCGACATCGCATAGAGGCCGGGTGGCAGCGTCTCGACCGCATCCAGCACGCTGACGATCTGTGCGTGCTCCTTCTTGGCGACCTTGCCCGACACGAAGATGCCGAGATGCCCCACGTCCTCTTCCATCAACCCGATGATGACCTGCCCGCGCAACTTGATCTCCTCGGTGCTGCCGTAGATGTCCGCGACCCAGTTGAATGCCTGCTGCGGCGGCGTGATGTTGTCGCCCATCGACGCGAACAGGATGATCGGCGAGCGGATCTCGCGCAGGTCGAACGCCTTGCCCGTGCCGTCGCGCACCTCGCCGGACCAGAGCTTGTTGCCGATGAACAGGTTGCGCGTGATCCATTCGATCTCCTCGCGGTTCATCAGGTAGTAACCGCCCCACCAGCGCTCGAACTCGAGGAAGCGCGGCGGCTCGGTGTCGATGTTGTCGTACACGTGGTAATACTTGTCCCACAACGTGTTCGCCGGGTTCAGGTTCTCGAAGTTCTGCACGAGATAGGCGCCGTCGAACTTGCCGTTGCCCAGGTCCGACGCGAGCGATGCGAGCCAGGTACCGCCGAGCAGGCCGCCGGCATAGCGCATCGGATTGTCGCCGGGCCCCTCGCTCCACGCACCGCTCCAGTACGACATCGGGGCGCCGTTGATCACGATCGGGCCCGTATCGTCCGCCGACGAGCTCGCGAGCATCATCGCGGCCCAGCCGCCCTGGCAGTTGCCGACGATCGCCGGCTTGAGGCTGTCCGGATGCAGTTCCCGCACCTTCCGGACGAACGCCTGTTCCGCCGCACACACGTCGAGCAACGTCTGGCCGGGCTCGGGCTCCTGGAAAAACACGACGAAGTACACGGGATGGCCCGCGCGCAACGCCACACCCACTTGCGAATCGTCCTTGAAGCCGCCGATGCCGGGGCCGTGCCCCGCGCGCGGATCGATGATCAGGTAAGGCCGCTTCGCGGCATCGACGATCACGCCGTCCGGCGGCTGGATGTGAACGAGCGCGTAATTGACGGGCTGCGCGAACTGCCGGCCGTCGAGCACGACCTCGTAGTCGAAATGCAGCACCGGCTTGAGCCCCCGGGCCGTGCGCTCGACGTATTGCGTGCCGCGCTCGCGCAGCGTGTCCCAGAACAGCAGCGAGCGCTGCACGGCGTCGACCGCGTAATGCCATGCGCTCAGCGGCGAGAAAGGCGTGCCGACGAGAGCGGCACCCGGGTCGCGACTGTCGCGATCGCTGCCGTCGAGTGCTTCGCCCAGCCGCTTCCCGTACTGTTCGATCGCGTGCTGCGTGCGCTTTTGCAGCACATGGACAATCTCCGCGGCGATCTCGTGACTGCGCGCCAGTTGCGTGGCAGCATCCATAACACTGTTCTCCAGAGGGGCAAGGTGAATCTCGACGCATTCCGGGAGCGGCCGCCTCGCGTCAGCCGAGCATGTGCATCCCCGCGTCGATGTAGTGAACGCCGCCGGTCATCGCGCGGGCGGCGTCGCTGGCAAGAAAGGTGCACAACGCGCCGACATCGTCGATGTCGAGCGGCCGGCGCAATGGCGCACGCCGGGCGGTGTCGTCGAGCAGGCGATCGAAGTTCGGCAGCCCGGAGGCCGCCCGCGTGGGCAATGCGCCGGGCGAGACCGCATGCACGCGAATGCCTGCCGGCCCAAGCTCGACGGCCAGGTAGCGAACGGCGGCTTCCAGCGCCGCCTTGACCGGCCCCATCACGCCGTACTCGGCGATCACCTGGTCGGCGCCGATGTAGGTCATCGCCATCAGGCTGCCGCCGGAGGTCATCAACGGCTCGGCAAGTTTCGCCATCCTGATGAACGAATGGCAGGAGGTGTCCATCGCGAGCGCGAACCCTTCCGGCGAACTGTCGACAACCCGCGCGTGCAGATCGGCCCTGGGTGCATAAGCAACGGCATGCAGCAGGAAATCGAGGCTGCCCCACTGCTCGCCGATCGTGTCGAAGACCTCGCGCATCTGGTCGGCGCGACTCACGTCGACGGGCATCGCAATCGCCGGCTCCAGTTGTTCCAGCAGCGGCTCGACGTACGGCAACGCGCGGTCGGATTGCCAGGTCACGGCCAGCTCGGCACCCGCGGCGCGAAAGGCGCGCGCGCATCCCCAGGCGATACTCTGCTCGTTCGCCAGTCCGACGACGATTCCCCTCTTGCCTTCAAGCAACCGCGTGCCATTGCAAGACACACGCGACTCGCGCACGTCGTTGTTCGTCATCGCGAAACCTCGGGTCGTATTTTTGAATTGGTCTTTCCGTCGCGAATCATTGTATTGAGGGTTTAATTACGCCCGATCATTCATGCGACATATTTTGATTTTTATCAAAATCGCTTTTGAATCAGATAATTACGGCGAAATGTTTCAACGCGGGATGGCGCATTTCATCGATATGTCATTCAATCGTGTGCGAAAGCGCGTGGTGCTTCCGCAGACAGCGATCATTCATGTCACCGCTGTTTTCGCCGTAAAACAGAAACGAACGCAAGCCGCCTGACTGCGCGGGCCTGCGTTCGTCGATGTCATGCCTCCGGCTGGTTGCGTCCGGGCCGCGCCCGGACATCCCCGGCTATCTGAATGCGATCGGCTGATCTGCCGGACGCGGCATCTCGCCACGATGCTGGATCCATCCGCCCCCTAGCGCACGGTACAGGTCGACCAGGTTCGTCCAGCGCGCCAGACGCGCATTGATCAGCGACTGCTGCGCCGCGTACAGGTCGGTTTGTGCGGTCAACACCGACAGGTAGCTGTCGGCACCGCTCTTGTAGCGCAGGTCCGACAGGTCGAAACGTCGCTGCTGCGCGTGCTCGTTGCGCTCGAGCGCCGCGATCTGCTGGTCGTACGTGCCGCGTGCGGCGAGGCCATCCGCCACTTCGCGGAACGCCGACTGGATCGCCTTCTCGTAGTTGGCGATCTCGATGCGCTTCTGCACGTGCGCGAGATCGAGGTTCGCGATGTTCGAGCCGCCTTCGAAGATCGGCAGCGCGATGTTCGGCGCGAACGACCACGCCGCCGTGCCGGCCTTGAACAGACCGCCCAACGTCGGGCTCGCGGTGCCGAACGCGGCCGTCAGCGAGATCTTCGGGAAGAACGCCGCGCGGGCCGCACCGATGTTCGCGTTCGCGGCCAGCAGCGCCTGCTCGGCCTGCATCACGTCCGGACGACGCGTCAGCAGGTCCGACGGCAAACCGGCCGGCACGTCCGGGAGCAGGTTCTGCGCATCGAGCGACAAGCCCGGCGGCAAGTCTTCCGGCAGCGGTTCGCCGACCAGTTGCACCAGCGCATTCAGCGCCTGTGCGCGTGCACGCGCCTGTGCCTGCTGGTTCGCGAGCGCCGTTTCGACGACCGTCTGCGCCTGACGCAAGTCGAGTTCCGTGCCGGTGCCGTTGTCGAACTGCAGCTTCGTCAGGCCATACGATGCCCGCGCGGTCTTCAGCGTGTTCTCCGTGACCTGCAGCAGATCGTCGGTCGACAGCAGCGTCAGGTATTGATCGGCCACCTGCGACACCAGCGAGATTTCCGATGCCTGCCGTGCGTATGCAGTCGACAGGTATTGTGCAAGCGCCTGGTCCTTCAGGCTCTGCACGCGGCCGAACAGGTCGAGCTCCCACGATGCCGAAAGGCCGACGTCATAGGTGCGCGAGATGATCGCCTGGCTGGTCGGCGAGACACCCTGCGGATAGCGCTGAATGTTTCCCGTCGCCATACCGTCCAGCGTCGGAAACAGTGCCGCGCGCGTGATCTGGTACTGCGCGCGCGCCGCCTCGATATTCAGCACCGCCACACGTAGATCGCGATTGTTCGACAGCGCGATCTCGATCAGCCGCTGCAGGCGCGGATCGGCGAAGAATTCGCGCCAGCCGATGGCGGTCGCCGCCTGGCCGTTCGCGCTGCGCGCACCCGCTGCGGCGCCCGGCTGCGTCGCATAGACGCCGCCGGACGGGTACGCCTGCGCGACGGGTGCGTCGGGCCGCGTGTAGTGCGGCGCCATCGTGCAGCCCGCGGCGAAGAGCGCGGCCGCCGCAACCGCCGCCATGCGAATTCGACTCATGTTGCTCCCGTTGCGCACCGCCGCGGCACGCGTTTCAGATTGCACGCTCATACGGCCTCCAGCACGCGAGCGCGCTCGCTGGTCGCCGCCTCGCGATGACGCTTCGCGATCAGCGTGTACACGGTCGGCAGCACGAACAGCGTGAACAGCGTACCGACCAGCATGCCGGTCGACACCGTGATCCCGATCGCGAAGCGGCTGGCCGCACCCGCGCCGCGCGCGAAAATCAGCGGCACGAGCCCGGCGACCATCGCGGCCGTCGTCATCAGGATCGGCCGCAGCCGTACCGCGGCTGCGTGCTCGATCGCCGCGCGCCGGTCGAGGTGCTGCGTGCGTTGCAGCTCGTTCGCGAAGCTCACCATCAGGATCCCGTGCTTGGAAATCAGGCCGATCAGGGTCACGAGCCCGATCTGCGTATAGATGTTCAGCGTCGCGAAGCCGAGGTACAGCGGCACCAGCGCACCGCACACCGACAGCGGCACCGACACGAGGATCACCAGCGGATCGCGCAGGCTCTCGAACTGTGCGGCAAGCACCAGGAAGATGACGACGAGCGCGAACACGAACGTGACCGTCAGCCGATTGCCCTCCTGCACGTATTGCCGCGATTCACCGAGCCAGTCGATGTCATAGCCGGCCGGCAGCGGCTGCTTCTGCAGAAACTCGACCGCTTGTCCCATCGTCACGCCGGGCGCGGCCACCGCCGACAGGGTCGCCGAGTTCAACTGGTTGAACTGCGTGAGTGCGTTCGCCTGGCTGCCGTTCGACACGCGCACGACGGTCGACAGCGCCACCATCTTGCCGCCGCGCGTTTTCACGTAGTAGCGGTTCAGCATCTCCGACGACAGGCGCTCCGCGCGCGCGACCTGCGGAATCACGTCGTACGAGCGGCCGTTGTGGTCGAAGCGGTTCACGTAGTTCTCGCCCACGAGCACCGCGAGCGTATCGGCGATGTCCTTCATCGTCACGCCGAGCGCATTCGCCTGGTTGCGGTCGATCGTCACGCCGACCGCGCGGCTGTCGAACGTCAGATCGCTGTCGACCACCGCGAACAGCCCGCTCTTCGACGCGGCGGCCTTCAGTTTGTCCATCGTCGCGAAGATGTCCTTGAAGTCCGTGGGCGCGCGCAGCACCATCTGGATCGGCAGGCCGCCGCTCGACGCGGGCAGCGACGGCAACAGGAACGTGAACACCTGGTCGCCGGCGATCGCGTTCGCGCGCGCCTGCACGAGCGCCTGCAGGTCGGCCGCACCGCGTGTGCGCTTCGACCAGTCGACGAGGTTCACGCCGGCAAAGCCGAGATTGGCCCCGCCGACGCCGTTCAGCACGAAGCTCGTATCCGCTTCGGGCAACGAGCGGAACACCTTCTCGACCTGCGGCGCGTAGCGTTCGAGGTAGTCGAGGTTCGCATACTGCGGCGCCTTCACCTGCAGCATGATCGAGCCCTGGTCCTCCTGCGGCGCCAGTTCCCGCTTCACGCCGCTGAACAGCACGCCGATACCCAGCAGCACGCCCGCGCCGAACACCAGCACCGCCGGCCGTGCCGCGAGGCTCGCGTGCAGCAGGCGGCGGTACCCGTGCGTGACGCGCGACAGCGTGTGTTCGATCGCCCGCGCGACGCGGCCCTCCGACATCCGGCTGTCGAGCAGCAGCGAGCTCAGCATCGGCGAAAGCGTCAGCGCGATCACCGCGGACACGCACACCGCCCCTGCGAGCGTGAAAGCGAATTCGCGGAACAGCGAGCCGGTCAGCCCGCCCATCAGCCCGATCGGCGCATACACCGCAATGAGCGTGATGGTCATCACGATCACCGGCGACGCGATCTCGCGCGCGCCGAGCAGCGCCGCGCGCGCGGGCGGCTCGCCGGATTCGATGTGCCGGTGAATGTTCTCGACCACGACGATCGCGTCGTCGACGACCAGACCGATCGCCAGCACCATCGCGAGCAGCGTGAGCAGGTTCAGCGAGAAGCCTGCGGCCAGCATCAGCGTGGCGGAGCCGACGAGCGCGAGCGGAATCGTCACGACCGGGATCACGACCGCGCGGAACGAGCCGAGGAACAGGAAGATCACGACCACGACGATCGCGATCGCCTCGATGATCGTCTCGCGCACCTCGTCGATCGACGCGTTGACGAAGCGCGCGACGTCGAACACGTCGCCGATCCTGATGCTGGCCGGCTTGCTGCGCTCCATCGTCGGCAGCAGCGCCTGGACGCCGCGCACGATGTCGAGCGGGTTGCCCGACGGCGTCGCGTTGATCGCGATGTTGACGGCGCGGTGCCCGTTCATCAGCGCGCTCGCGTTGTATTGCTGGCTGCCCAGCTCGATCGTCGCGACGTCGCGCAAGCGCACGAAGCTGCCGTTCGCAGCCGATTTCACGACGAGGTTGCCGAACGCACCGACGTCGGTCAGGTCGGTGTTCGCGGAAATGTCGGCAACGGTCAGCGCGCCCTTCAACTGGCCCGGTGCGGCCTGGACGTTGTTCGCCTTCAGCGCGGCCGCGACATCGGCGGCCGACAGCCCGTGCGCGGCGAGCCGCGACGCGTCGAGCCAGACCCGCATCGCGAGATTCTGCCCGCCGACGATTTCGGCCGACGCGACGCCCGGCACCGTGGTGACCAGCGGCTGCGCGACCCGGACCACGTAGTCGGTGATCTCGGGGATCGACAACGTATCGCTCGAGAAGCCGAGATACATGACGGCCGTGGGCGCGTCGGTCAGCTTGGTGATCACGGAGTCGTACGCGCCCTCGGGCATCTTGTACTTGACCTCCTGCACCTTCGCCATGATTTCCGTCATCGCGCGGTCGGCGTTCGCATTCAGGCGCAGCCGCGCCTTCACGACGCTCTTGCCCTGCGTCGACGTGGAGGTCAGATACTCGATGCCGTCCGCGGTCGCGATCGACTGTGCGATCGGCGTCGTCACGAAACCCTGCATCAACGCCTGCGACGCACCGGGATAGGCCGTCTCGACGCTGATCGTCGCGCTCTCCAGCATCGGATACTGGCGCACCGGCAGCGCGCCGAGCGAGCGCAGGCCCACCAGCAGGATCAGCAGGCTGCAGACGAGCGACAGCACCGGCCGCCGCACGAAGATGTCGGTGAAACGCGCGCCTTGCGTGGTCTGGCTCATCGCACCGTCTCCCGTTGCGTGGACGCATCGGCCAGCACCTGCACCTTCGCGCCCGGCGCAACGCGCAACTGCCCCGTCGTCACGACCACGTCGCCCGCGCGCAGCCCGTCGTCGATGACGATGCGGCCACGCTCGCGCGCACCGGTCCGCACCTGGCGCACGCGCGCAATGCCGACACCGTGCCCGTCGCGCTGCTCGACCACGACCACGGTGTCGCCCGCCTGCGAGGTCTGCACCGCGGTATCCGGCACGCTGATCACCGCGTCGCGCCCCGGCAGCGCCAGGTGCGCGTCGATATACATCCCCGGGCGCAGCAACTGGCCGGTGTTGGCCACGGTGGCCTGCACGGTGATGTTGCGGGTCTCGTCGCCGACCTGCGGCTCGATCGCGGTCACGCGCCCTTCGAAGGCCCGGCCCGGATACGCATCCGCCGTCACGCGCACGGTCTGGCCGAGCGCCACGCGGCTCAATGCCTTCTGCGGCACCGTGAAGTTCGCGTGCAACTCGTCGAGATCGGTGAGCGTCGCGATCGCATCGCCCGAGTTCAGGTACTGCCCGAGGTTGACGCGGCGCAGGCCGATCACGCCGGAAAACGGCGCGCGGATCAACTTCTGCGTAATGACCGCCTGGGTCTCGCGGATATCGGCGCGCGCGGCGTCGAGCTCGTAGCGGCGTGCGTCGAATGCCGCCTTCGGCTCGGCCCCGTTCGGCACGAGCTGCTCGGCGCGTGCGAACTGCCGGCGCGTATAGTCGGCCTTCGCCTGCAGCCCGGCGAGCTTCGCCTGTTCGGGCGCGTCGTAAAGCTGCACGAGCGTTTGCCCGGCACTCACGCGCGAGCCCGCGACGAACTGGATGCCGACGATGCGGCCCGCGACTTCCGGCGCGATCGTCACCTGCCGCACCGCTTCGAGCGAGCCGACCGCATCGAGCGTCGGCGCCGTCGCCTGCGGATTCACGACGACGGTCTCGACCGGCAATGGCGCCGGTGGCGGTGCAGGCCGATCGGCGGCCGATACACGTTCGGTGCGCCACAGGAACAACGCGCCGAACAGGACAATCAACACGCCTGCGGTAAAAAACATTGAGCGTCTCACTGATATCTCCCCAATGAATCAGTCATGACGTCAGTTTGTGTGGAGCGGCCCGGCCGGGATGTCAATTTTTTGAATCCCTGTTTAAATATTTCGCATGCCTGACACGAAAAAAAACCGCATGCCCGGGACGAACGGGACATGCGGTGAAAAGACACCCGCCACGAAGTCAGATGGTCGCGGCAGGCGAACGCGACGCATGAAGGGTCCATGCGCGCGCATACGGGTGTGACATGGCCAACAGGACGGCACCGAACAGCAGCAATGGATTGGTACTGACCGCCCCGCACATCAGGAACAGCACCGACATCGCCGCCGCGCCGGCAACGCCCCATGCGGTTGCGATGCCGAGCAGGATCGACAGCCCTGCCGCCAGTTCGAGCCAGGGCACGGCCAGGTTGACCGCGGCGACGTGCGGCAGCGCCACGTGTCCGATCGCGCTGGTCAGCGCGAGCCGCACGGCTTCAGGCGCCGCCGTGGATCGCGCGACGGCAGCTGTCAGGAACGGCTCCGCATCGAAGTGCCCGACGATCTTCGTCAGGCCGGCCCAGATCCAGAATGCGCCCAGTACGAGCCGCAGCACGAGTGCGACGGCGGTCTTCATCGCGCCACCTGCGGATGCAGGCGATGCAGCTGCCTGAAACCGATCATGGTCACGCCCAGCAAACACGCGAACATGATGGCAATCGCCGCGTTCGTCTCCATGGGCAATGCGCTGACGACCCCCGACACGATGGAGCCGAGCGCCAGCATCAGGCACCCCTGCAGGCTCGCGGCGGCGCCCGCGCGGCCCGGGAACAGGGCCATCGAGCGCGCCATCGCGTTGGAGAAGATGAAGCCCTGCGCAAACGCGATCAGCATGATCCCGCCGAGTGCGGTCACCAGGATCAGTTCACCGCCGCTCGACGCCACGCAGGCCACCCCGAGCGCAAAGGTCGCAATGCCGCCGCGCATCAGCTGCTCGCCGCTGTAGCGCCGGATCAGGCTGCGGTTCAGCGTCGTGCCGCCGAGGTAGCACAGCCCGACGCCGAGCGCGGTCGACCCGAAGTACGACGCGGAATGCCCGAGGCGGAACTGCACGATGTACGGCCCGATCACGTTCCACATCAGGAACGCCGAGAAGCTCATCCCGAGCAACGCGACGGCCGACTGGAACTGCGGATCGGACAGGATCTCGCGATAGCCCGCGATGGTTTGCCGCGGCGTGCGCCGCAACTCCGGCCGCAGCGTCTCGCGCAGGCCCGCGAACGCGAACGACAGCACGACGAGCCCGTAGCCGCAGTAGACGACGAAGTTCCAGCGCCAGCCGGCCCACTCCTGAACGTGTCCGCCGATATACGGCGCGATCACGGGGCCGAGCCCGAACGCCAGGCTGAGGTAGACGATCGCGACGCGGAAGCGGTCGCCCTTGAGCCGGTCGACCAGCACGGCGCGCGCGACGACCTGGCATGAGCCGATCGCGAAGCCCTGGATCGCGCGTCCTGCCATCAGCACCTCGAACGACGGCGCGACGACCGCGATCGCACTACCGGCGATGAACAGCGCAAGGCCGAAGAGTACCGACGGGCGTCGGCCCCACCAGTCGGCCAGCATGCCGAATGCGAGCTGGCCGATCGCATAGAACACGAGCGTGATCGTGATCGTGTTCTGCATCATGCTCGGCATGACGTTGAGTTCTCGACCGATGGCCGGGATGCTCGGCGAATAGAGGTCGATCGCGATCCCGCCGACGCTGTTGATCAGCGGCGCCAGGAACACGAGGAAGTTTTCGTATCTGTTTGAGTCGGACATGGGGACGTTCCTGAAATGACGGGACAGGCCGACGCGAGTGCGTGCGGCCCGTCGGGATCAGTGACCGTTTGCGATGCATTCAACCTGCCTCAGCGGCATACGTGCCGGCGGCGGATCGTCGAGCGGGCTCCACATCGGCAAATCGTTGCGCCTGGCCATGTCGTCGATCTTCACCATGATGACGCGCGGCGCGTTGTCGTAGTACGTACCCCAGTCGACATGTCTGTCACGTACCCGGCTCACGCAGGCGCGGCCGAGGTCGTCATAGGCGATCTGCAACGACTGCACGATGTGACGCACCCGCTCCGTCGCCGTCATCAGCACGTACCGGTAGTGATGCTGGGCCAGTGTGCGGAACACGTTCGCGATCAGGTAGCGCCCCGCGCCCTTCGAGCCGAACGACGAGAACTGCCCGAGCTCGACCAGCTCCGCACGCGACAGCCCGTAAAGGCTCGTCAGCGATTCGTCGAGGTAGTGCTCGGAGAACAGCGGGGCGCTGTCGCCCCAGCTGAGCCCCAGGCATGCGTAGCCGGGCAACGTCATCGCGCGGTCGGTCAGGCACCAGAACTGGTCCGGGCGAGGCTCCGGCCGCGCGCCGTGCGCCTGGTAGTAGTGCTGCGAGACCGCGAGCTGCATCTCGCGATAGGCGCCCTGGCCCGGATGAAAGCTTCGTACGATGTGCACGTTCGGCTCCCGGTCAGTACAGCGACGCCGCATGATCACGCTCGATCAGCTGACGGCGCGGCCGCCCGGTGACCGTGTAGTAATCCTTGCGGAAACGCTCGATGTCCGTCACGACCCGGACCCGCCGCACGCGCGCGAAATCCGCCAGCCGCGGTTCGAGCCGCGCCATCTCGTCGCGCACCGCCGCTTCGCCGTGCTCGGACAGCACGATCGCCGCAGGCTCCTCGCGCCCTTCGCCGAACACCACGATGTCGTCGATCAGCGCGCTTTCCTTGTAGACCGTCTCCACCCATTCCGGCGAGATGTTGCGCGCCGTCGACAGGATGATCACGTGCTTCTTGCGGCCGGTGATGTACAGGAAACCATCGACGATCTCCGCGATGTCGCCGGTGTGCAGGTAGCCGTCGGTGAGTTCGCACGACGTATCGTCCGAGTTGTAGTAGCCCGCGCAGAGCGTCGGCGTGCGCACGCGCAGCTCGCCGTCGACGATCACCGGCACGATCCCGTCGAGCAGCGTGCCGGCCGAGCCGATGCGGCGCTGCCCCGGATAGTTCAGCGAGATGATCGAACTGTTCTCGCTGAGCCCGTAGGCCTCGTAGACCTGGACGCCGTGCTTGTCCAGCGATTCGAGCACGGTGGCCGGAATCTTCGCGCCGCCCGTGATGATGTGCGGATTGCGGCGGCCGAACAGTTGCGTCGTACTGGTCGAGTCCAGCAATGCGTCGGCCTCCTCGAGCAGCTTCGGCGGCAGGTACAGGAAATTCGGATCGACGCGGGCGATCAGGTCCAGGTAGTCGCGCGCATTGCCGCTGCGTGCGCCGTACTCGGCGTAGTTCGCGGGCATCAGCGTCAGCGAGCCGCCGGACAGCACCGGCAGGAACACGCCGAGCACCTGTTCGATCAGCAGGCTCATCGGCACGATCGACAGGTAGTCGAGCGGGCCGGCCGGCACACGCTTCAGCACGTTCGTCACGAGCAGGCCGACGGCCTCGTCGCGGATCTTCACGCCCTTCGGCTTCGACGTCGTACCGGACGTATGGATGATCCCGCAGATGCCCGGCTCGATCCGCTCGCCGGTGGGTGCACCCGCCGCAGGCCATCCGTCGTGCTCGCTCGCGGCGTTGATGCATGAGATGCCGGGCAGGATCGAACCGATGCGTGCGGCGGTTTTCGCATCCTGCGCGAAAATCGCGGTTGCCTTGTGCAGCAGGCTGCCGATCTGCTCGTCGGAGAACTCGATCGGCACCGGCAACAACACGGCCTTCACGCGGAAGATCGCGAGCATCGTCGCCACCCACGTGTAGCTGGAGCGCGCGGCAATACCGAACACGAGACCGCTGCAATCGCCGTATACATCTTCCAGCTTGCCGGCGATCCGCGTCACGTCCGCGCGCAGTTCGTCCAGCGAGTATTCACGGCCGTCCATTTCCCGCACGACAATGCGGTTCGGTGCTTCGGCGAAATGACGTTCGATGAGTGCGCTGATCATGCAATTGCTCCCTTGCGATAGCTTTGTGCACCGAAGATGCGGCGCCCCGTGTCCGCGAGACGGCGGCGGCCGTGCATCACGCGGCTGTTGTCGATCGCGACGATGTCGCCCTTGTTCCAGAACAGGTCATACGTATAACGGGCGGTCACGTCCTTGATTTCGTCCCACACCTCGAAATCGATGTCGGTGCCGTCGGCCCACGTGATCAGCGGCGGCTCGTAGTTCACGCTCGGGCCGAGCAGCGAGTTGCAGAACGCGCGACGGCCGGAGAAGCAGCTGGCGGTGATCGCATCGGTCACGCGCTCGGACGACACGAGAAACGGGTCGAGGCGGCGATAGTGCTGGCCTCGCACGCGCTGGTTGACGATCTCGAGATGCGAGTCGTTCACCTCGTGCGCCGGCACCTGCAGCTCGACGCTCAGGAAGCGTTGCACGTTCGGCCAGGGAATACGGCGCGAATACTTGATCTGGCGTTGCTCGAACAGGCGACGCACGGCCGGCGTCAGTTCGTGCAGCACGCGCTGCCCGTCGCAGATCGTCGTCTCGGAGCCGACGCGAGCCGGCTCGAGGCAGTAGAACCATTGCAGGTCGGGCGTGAACGGCAGGTTGCCGTTCTCACGGTGCAGGCCCATTTCGAGCTCGCCGGCATCGATTTCCGCGGTGTTTTCCGTCGAGGTCTTGCGCGCCGGATCGAACGTGACGCGCGCCGAATGCTGGCTGACGAAGCGGTTGAAATCGTCGAGCGTATCCGCGAAATTGCGATAGATCACGACACCCGAATGGGCGAGCTGCTCGTACAACTGGTCGGTATCGACAAGGTCGATCGCCTTTTGACCGGGCTCGAGGCTTTCGATCAACTCGAAGCCGAAACGCGGCAACGGTTTGTGCTGAACCTGCGCGGTGACTACGTCAACAACATCCATCATGGTTGCCTCTCAGTGTGGTTAGTTTTGCGTTCGAAGCACGGCTTCGTCGAACACTGACCAATCTACCGACACGGCTGGGCACACCGTTTTAAAAATTAAATGGTGGATGTAAATTTTGTTTAGGGTACTGCAAGGAAACCCGGCTTTGCTTCCTCACCGGCAATAAACCGGACGGCGGCAATCGCCGGCCGGAGCGGGCCGATTGCGGCTATGCGGGCAACTCCCCCGGCTCGAGCGCGTTGGCGCTCGCGAGATCCTTGAACAGCGTGCGCATGGTGCGGATGTCGGGGTTCTTTTCCATCGGCGTCGCCCAGATCACGTCCAGCGTGAAGGTCGGGAAGCCGAGCGGCACCTCGCAGATCTGCGCGGTCGACGGAATCGACAGGTACGGGATCAGCCGCCGCGGCAACGTCAAGGCAACCGGCAGCCGCGAGACGATGTTCACGCAGGCCTGATACGTGTTGGCGCGCGCGACGATACTGCGCGAGCGGCCGAGCTTCTCGAGCCAGCCGTCGATCATGTTGCGCTCGGATACCCACGGCGTCGGGAACACGTGGTCCATGTCGCAGAATTCGTCGAGCGAGACGCGCGTCGACGGCGCGAGCTTGCGCGACGCGGTCAGACACACAAAGGTGTCGGAAAGGACCGATTCCCATTGCAGGTCGGGATGCAGCCGGTGATAGCCGGGACCGAAGCCGATCGCGAAATCGATTTCTCCGGCTAGCAGCCGCTCTACCGGCAGTTCGCGGCCGAGGCGGTCGACGATCAGCGAGGTTTCGCGGCCGCGCTTCATGAACGACTCGAGCACGCCCGGCAGCAGCAGCAGCTCGAAGTACTCCGGCGCGCAGACGCGCATCACGCGGCGGGTCGTTGCGACCACCTGGTCGTCATCCATGTCGGCGCAGTGGTTCACCGCATCGATCACGTTTCGCAGATAGGGCTCGATCGCCTCGGCCTTGGCCGTCGCGACGAGGCTGCCGTGATCGACATCGAAGAGCACGTCGTGGAAGCAATTGCGCAACCGCTTCAGGCAATAGCTGACGGTGGGCTGGCTGATGCTCATGACCTCGGCGGTGCGGCGGGCGCTTTTGTGTTCGTACAGACACAGAAACACCATCACGTCTTGCAGATCGAGTTGGCGCAATACGTTGCTGTTGAGCACGATTTTCCTCGTTGTTGTTGTCATTGGACTGTTTCCCGGTACCGCGCAATACCCCGGTCATGCCGCGGCGATCGTCGATCGCCCTGTTCCGTCACGCCTGGTCGGCGTCGTCCTGCGGCAGCGCCTCTCCCGGCAAGGCGAGCAGCGCCTGCTTCAAGAGCGCCGCAAGCATCGTCCGGTCATCGGCCTCGAGCCCGCCGAGCAGCAGATTCTGCGTATCCACGTGCACGTGCACGGCCCGATCGATCAGCTGGAGGCCTGCCGGCGTCAACCGCACGGTAAGGCCGCGGCCATCCTGCGGATTCGGCACACGCTCGACGAGGTCGGCCTGCTCCAGGCGCATCAACCGGTTGGTGATCGCGCCGGACGTGATCATGAGCGAGCGATAAAGTTGCGTCGGCGACAGCTCGTAAGGCTTGCCGGCACGCCGAAGCGTCGCCAGCACGTCGAATTCGCCTTCCTTGAATCCAAACGGCGACAGCGCCTCCGTCCGCGCCTTCTCGCAGTGCTTCGTCAGCCGCGCGAGCCGGCCGAAGATCTCCATCGACGCGACGTCGAGCTCGGGGCGTTCGTGGCGCCATTGAGCCACCACACGGTCGACATGATCCTCCTTGGCCCACGCAATCATGAATGTCCTCGCATTTGAAGGGGTTCTCGGTGAGTGCTTGTCATCAATATATCTCAATATTAAGATAATCGCGAGAGCGCATGTTGGGCGCGACTACGGAGCAGACCCATGACAAAACTATCATTCGGAGACCATGATCTCTACTACGCTGATGTCGGCAGTGGTACGCCTGTCGTGTTGATTCACGATCTAGGCAGTTGCGGGCGCGCATGGGCGCGCCAGATGTCGTTCCTGCGTCAGGCCGGTTTTCGCGTGATCGTGCCGGACCTTCCCGGTCACGGCGCGTCGTCCTATCCGGATCGCACGCTCGACATTCAGGCGTTCGCCGGCGGCCTGGAATGCCTGCTGGATCATCTCGGGCTCGAAAGCGCGAACCTGGTCGGCCTGTCGCTCGGCGGAGCCATTGCACTATCGGTGGCGATCGACGCGCCGTCGCGTGTCGGCAAGCTGATTGTCTGCAACGGATTCTCGAGCCTGGTTGCCGACGATGTCGCGCGCCGGTTCGAACTCTGGAAGGCAAGGTTCCAGCGCGGCGACGGCGCGACGCGCTGGTTCGAGGAAATGTGGCCGTTATTGGTGAGCGCCGACTACGCTCAAACGGAAGATGGCGAGATCGCTTATCAGATCGGCCATGCCCATGCGGCAGGAACCGATCCGGCGTTCCTCGCCCGACTTTGCGCGGGAATCGCGAATTACGACGTGCGGAGAAGACTGAACCTCGTCCGCAGCGAGACGCTGGTTCTGCAAAGCGACGACGATGGCGTTCATCCGGCGATCGAGGGCCAGCGGCTTGCCGCCATGATCCCGGGGGCACGATTCGGTGCACTGCCGGGAAGCGGGCATCATCCGAATCTCGACAGCGCCAGGACATTCAACTGGACGCTCTTGCGCTTCCTGTCGGATCACAATGAGCTGGATGCCGCCCCTGTTGCATCTCATTGAGACGGTTGCCGCGGCCCATCCGATACTCGACACCACGCGTCACACCCACGAAAGCGAACGCCGGCCGCATGACCGCCAGCCTGCGTTCGCTCGCCCGTCTCGCGCTTACACGCGCCGCAACGGCCGGAACCCGGCACGCACTTCACGCGCAAACAATTCCGGCTCCTCCCATGCCGCGAAGTGGCCACCCTTGTCGACTTCGTTGAAGTAGATCAGGTTGTGATAGCTGCGCTCGGCCCAACTGCGCGGCGCCTGATAGATCTCCCCCGGAAACACCGTGATCGCGGCCGGCAACGAGATATCCACCGCATTGAAGTTGTTCGAGTGGTCCTCCCAGTAGATCTGCGCGGCCGACGTCGCGGTGTTCGTCAGCCAGTACAACGAAATGTCGTCGAGAATCTCGTCGCGTGGAATCGAGCGTTCCGGCACGCCGCCGCTGTACGTCCATTGCGAGATCTTGTCATACATCCACGCGGCCTGCCCGGACGGCGAATCCGCCAGCGCGTAGCCGACCGTCTGCGGCCGCGTGACCATCATCGCCGAGTAGCCGCAATTGTCGCGATAGAACGTCGCGAGCTTCTCGTACGCGGCCTTCTCCTTCGGCGACAGAGAAGCCGGCGCGGGCGCATCGGTCGCGAGCAGCGTCGCGATGTCCGGCGGCACCGTCGCCGGCATGTTCACGTGAATCCCGGCCAGCCCCTGCACGCGCTGCATCGCCATCCGGTGCGAGATCACCGAGCCGCAGTCGCCGCCCTGCGACACGAAGCGCGTATAGCCGAGCCGCGCCATCAGCTCGCCCCACGCGCGCGCGATGTGGTCCGAGCCCCAGCCGGTCTTCGTCGGCCGGCCCGAAAAACCGAAGCCCGGCAGCGACGGCACGACGACATGGAACGCATCGTCCGCGCTCGCGCCGTGTGCGGTCGGGTCGGTCAGCGGGCCGATCGCCTTCAGCAGCTCGAAGATCGACCCGGGCCAGCCGTGCGTCATGATCATCGGCATCGCGTTCTCGTGTCGCGAACGCACGTGGATGAAGTGAATATCGAGCCCGTCGATTTCCGTGATGAACATCGGGAAACCGTTCAGGCGCGCCTCGCCCTTGCGCCAGTCGTAGTCGGTGCCCCAGTAGCGCAGCAGCGCCTGCATGCGCGCGAGCCGCACGCCCTGCGATTCGTCGGCGACGGTCTCGCGGCCCGGCCAGCGTGTCGCCGCAATGCGGCGGCGCAGGTCGGCGACGGCTTCATCGGGAATGTGCGCGGTGAACGGGCGTATGCCGCTCGCGCCGGATGCGGCGTGCAGCGCGGTGGGCAGCATCGCCGAGACCCCGGCGGCCACGGAAGTGGCCAGCAGGTGGCGACGCATCGGGGAAAACGGTGTGGAAGACATCGTTCGGCATCTCCTTTCGTGAAGTGGAAAGTGAACATGCCGCGCGCGGGATCGCGCCCAGGCTTTCCGTCCGGCGCGCCCTCGTCACGCGGCGTCGCCCATTTGAAAGGTCTGATGTATCCCGGATTTGTCTGATTTGTACGCGTTTGTAGCCGTGCCCGGCGAGCGGCCCGCGCCGCCGCTCGCTCGTCGATCGAGACGCTCAGAGCGCCTTGACGATCGCGCCGTCGACGCGAATGTTCTGCCCGGTGATGTAGCCCGCGCCGTCCGACAGCAGGAACGCGACCGTCTTCGCGATCTCGCCCGTCTTGCCGAAGCGGCCGGCCGGAATGCGCGCGACGATCTCCGGCGTTTCCGGCCAGCTGTCGATGAAGCCCGGCAGCACCGCGTTCATCCGGATGTTCTCGGCCGCATAGCGTTCCGCGTACAGGCGCGTCCACGCGCTCAGTGCCGCCCGCAGCGCCGACGACACGGGCATCGGCTGCTCGGGCGCGTCGGCCGCGAAGCTCGAGATGTTGACCACCGCGCCGCCGCCCTGCTTCTGGAAGATCGGCGTCACGCGGCGCATCACGCGCACCACGTTCAACAGGATCAGGTCGAGCCCCGCATGCCAGTTGTCGTCGGTGATCGCCAGCAGATCGCCCTTCGGCGGATGGCCCGTGTTGTTCACGACCGCGTCGATCCGGCCGTAGCGCGCGACCGTTTCCTGTACGAGCTTGTCGATATCGGCTTCTTCCGTCACCGAGCCCTTGATGCCGAAGCCGCCCAGCTCCTCGCCGAGCGCCACCGCGCTGCCCGACGGCGACATCAGCGCGACGCGATAGCCCGTCGCCGCCAGTTCGCGCGCGATCGCCGCGCCCATGCCCTTGCCCGCCGCCGTGATCAACGCCACTTTTTCTACAGTCACGATGTGCTCCTCGTTCCGGTTCTGCCGCCGCGCAGCCGCCATTCGGCGCGCCATGGTGGTAATGTAGGCGTATCGATTCCGGCTGTCGAACCAGTATTTCTGCCGCCAGCCGATAGTTTTTCTACAGCCTGACGATGCCGCCACGCCCTTCCCGCCTGCCGCCGCTGAATGCACTTCGTGCGTTCGAGGTGTCCGCACGGCACCTCAATTTCCGCGCCGCCGCCGACGAGATCGGCGTCACGCAGGGCGCCGTCGCGCAGCAGGTGCGCCACCTCGAGGACGTGCTCGGCCTGAAGCTGTTCGAGCGCCTGCCGCGCGGCCTCGCGCTCACGCACGACGGCGCTGCGTATTTCTCCGACGTGCAGCGTGCGCTGCACGCGATCGCCGACGCGACCGACAAGCTCGTGAAGCGCCGCGCCGCGCTGACGATCAGCACGACGCCGTCGTTCGCGTCGAAATGGCTGATCCCGCGGCTCGCGCTGTTCACCGAAGCGCATCCCGACTACGACGTGCGCGTGATCGCCGACCCGCAGATCGCGACGTTCCGCCACGACGGCGTCGATCTCGCGATCCGCTACGGCAAGCCGCCGTTCGGCAAGCATCTCGTCGCGCATGCGCTGTTCCCGCTCGACGTGTGTGCGGTATGCAGCCCGGCGGTACTGGCCGCGCCGGCTTCGCCGCGGGCGCTCGCCGGTCAGGTGCTGTTGCATGACGCGCACGACCTGTGGCCCGAGTTCCTCGAAGCGATGCCCGAACCGGTCGACATCGACCCGCACAAAGGGCTGCGCTTCAACCAGACGTCGCTCGCGATCGATGCGGCGGTCGCCGGCCAGGGCATCGCGCTCGCGACCGATCCGCTCGTCGAGCGCGACATCGCCGCCGGCCGGCTGTGCAAGCCGTTCGATTTCGCGTTTCCGCTGTCGGTGGGGTTCTATCTCGTGTATCCGGCCGAGCGCCGCGATGACGATGCGATCGCGGTGATGCGCGAGTGGATGACCGGGCAGGCAGCGTCGGACGGGCGGCCTTGAGCGGCTTGAGCGTCCTTCGTCGGCGTCAGGGCGCAATCCAGCGGCCTTCGTAGCCGCTTTCGCTCAGGTCGAACGCGGCTCGACGATGGCCCGCACGCGCGAGTTCGAGCCAGTCGATGCGCGTGACCGTCATGTTGACCAGGCAGAAATTTTCGTAGCCGTCGCCGGATGGCGCGGTGCTGTCGATATGGGCTTCTTCCGGTGAGTTGATCGACGTGCCGGGCGACAACGACGCGCGGTACAGCAGCAGCGTATGCGGACGGCTGGACGCCCAGATCGCACGCCGTTGCGCTTCGTCTTCGCAGATCGACGCAACGCCTTCCGCGCGAATCTGCACGAGTGCGTCGAGATCGTTCGCGACGATCGAGATGCGCGAATCGCGACGCAACTCCGCGACTTTCTCCGAACGCACGTCGGTATGAAACGACAGCACGCGATCGGCTCGACTCACCTGACGCAACACGATCGTCCGAACCTTCGGCGCGCCATCGAGGCCGAGCGTGGCCGCCTGCAGCATCGTGAACGGCGAGCGCCTTTCGCTCACGCCGGATTCGAGGCTGGACCAGACGCGGTCGTACGTTTGCGTGAGCGATTCGGAAGTCGAGTCGGACATGAGGCAGCAGCGATCGTCAGTGTTTCGATCACGCAAGCTTAACCGTTTGCCGCGACGGCGACTCGCATGCAATGCGGCCGCCGCGTATGCGCTACCCGGCTCAGTTGTAGCCGAGCACGACCGGCGCGGCGTCGCCGGCATCGGTTGCCGGCTCCGTGCCGAAGCGGCCGAGCACGTCGGCCACATACTGCGGCCCCGCGCTGATCTGCGACGAGCGATGCTTGGCGGGCCGCTGGTCGCCCGCGCCTGACGCTGCACCCTTCGATACCGTTTCGTTGACGGTGGTGAGATTCACGTTGATGTCTCCTTACGCGGCGAGCGCCGCACCATACGCACGCACGAGGCGCGCGACGCCTTCCCGGATCGCATCGACGTCCGGCGCGGCGAACGACAGGCGCAGCGACGCTGCGTCGACGTTGTCCGCGAAGAACGCCTTGCCGGGGACGAACACGATCTTGTTGGCGATCGCCTGTTGCAGCAGCACGTCCGACGACACCGCGCCGATCCGCGCCCACACGAACATCCCGCCTTCCGGACGATGGAATTCGATCGCATCGCCGAACCCGTCGCGCAGCGCGTCGCACATCGCGTCGCACTTGCGCTGGTACGCGGCCGTGATGCGCGGCAGATGGCGTTCGAGCGCGCCGCCGGCCAGGTATTCGGCGGCGGTGGCCTGCGTCCACGGCGCGCTGCACAGATCGACCGTCTGCTTCGCGATCACGCAGCGCCGCGCGATCTCGGCTGGTGCGATCGTCCAGCCCACGCGCAGCCCCGGCGCGACGATCTTCGACAGGCTCGCGAAATGCACGATCCAGTCGCGCGCGCCGTCCACTTCGCCGGCCAGCGCGAGCATCGACGGCACGGCTTCGCCCGCGAAACGCAGGTCGCCGTATGGGTCGTCTTCAATGACCAGGAAGCGGTATTGCACCGCGAGACGCAGCAGTTTCAGCCGGCGCTCGCGCGTGAGCGTCGCGCCCGTCGGGTTCGCGAAGGTCGGGACCGTGTAGAGCAGCTTCGGCTGCGCGATCGCGCCGGACGCGAGTTGTTCGCCGAGACGATCGACATCGAGGCCTGCGCCATCGACGGGGATCGTCACGATGCGCGCCTGCTGCAGACGCATCGCCTGCAGCGTGGCCGGGTAAGCCGGCTGTTCGGTCAGCACGACGTCGCCAGGCGACACCATTACCCGCAGCAGCAGGTCGAGACCCTGCTGCGAGCCGGTCGTGACGAGCAGTTCGGCCGGCGTGCACGCGACGCCGCGACGCGCCATCAGCGCGATCAATTGCTGCTTCAATTCAGCGAGGCCGTCGGTCGGGCCGTATTGCAGGCAGCGGACGGGCTGTGCATACGCGCGTTCGGCGGCTGCGTTCAGGCCGTCGACGTCGAACAGGTCGCTGGCCGGATAGCCGCCCGCGAAGGAAATCATGCCCGGTTCGGACAGGTACTTGAACAACTCGCGGATCGGCGAGCCGGCAGGATTTTGGAATGAGGGCGTGAACGCGTACATGTCGTCATGAGCTGGAAGGCGCGGGCGGCCGGGATAGCCGTCGAGTGCCGGCCGCTGCGGCGCTTCTGGCGCCACGGCGGTGAATTCGAGCCACGATTGTCGATAGTCATTAAGGGCTCGGCAAACGATATCTATGCACTAGGTCTTGCGGTTTGGTCATTAAATGGGGGTTGGGGGGCGGCATGGTATGCCGATTGGATGCGGACTTCGGGTGCGCTACCCGAGGTCACGCATTCCCGCGCATGTCCTGCACCGCCGCTTCCGCAGCCTGGATGCCGGAGAGCATCGCCGTCGGTACGCCATACCCCGGGAACGTCGTTTGTCCGCCGAGATAGAGGCCGCGCAACCCTGCGCGATGCGGAAAGAACTTGTCAGGTGTCGTGCCCGGCGCAATCCCGTAAAGCGCCCCTTCGTACAAATGCCGCCCGTTCGCGAAATCCCGCGGATCCGATACGCGGACACTTTCGATGCAAAGGCCGGGAAGATGTGCCCGTATTGCGCCGAGATGGTCGCTGACCGCAGCCTCTGTCATCGCGCTCGTCCATTCCGATGCGGAGTGGATGCCCGTCGCCGGCGCATACAACTCCAGTACGGCCTTGCCGTTCGGCGCAAGCTCCGGCAACACCAGCGACGGACAGGTATAGGCAAGCCATTGAGGCACGCCAGGCGTCGATGCATGCAAGGCCCCCTGCTGCCGCATCGGCGGAACGCGATTGGTGATGAAGGCGCGTGGCAACGTGGCGCCCGAGCCGCCAACCTGAATCGAAATCGCGCGATGCGACAGCGGTGCCGTGCGTGCCTTGTGCGCCAGCCGCCGTGGCACCGCGTGGTCGGGCAACAAATGGCGCACCACTTCGAAACCCGAACACGTCGCGACGACGCAATCCGTCGCGATACGCTCGCCGTCTGCAAGCACGATGCCGCGTGCGGCCCCGTTCTCCACGACGATTTCGCGGACAGGGGCACCGAACCGGATCGGCACCGATCGCCTCGACAGCTCGCGCGTCATCGCGGAACTGATGGCGCCCATCCCTGTACGCGGCAAATGGAATCCCTCCTCCAGCATGGCAATCAGGCCAATGATCTGCGTTGCCGGAAGACGATCGGGGGCTTGCCCGGTGTAGAGCAACGTCGATGCCACCGCCGCTTGCAGGTCTGCATCGGCAAAGTGCGCTTCGATCAGACGGCTCGCATGCCCGCTCATGCGTGGCAGATAGCGCCACAGTTTGCTCAACGTCCGCAGAAGCGAAGGCTCCTGCGGCAGCACTTCATCAACCAGCGTGCGATAGACAGGCCCCCATTGCTGATGAAGCCTGCCAAGGCCGTCGCGCAGTTGCCGTGTCCGCGAATCCGCCCGGTCGCCTTCCACATGGGACATGTCGACGCTGGACAGATGAACGGCCGTTCCATTCTCCAGATGCGTAACGTGAGGGTGGGCGACGGCCACCATCGGAACCTCGCGATCGAAGTCGAGACCGAGGCGCCGGAAAGACGCGCGAATCAGCGACGGCACCGCGACATACACCGCGCCGTTGTTGAACGTGAAGCCGTCGTTCGTCGTGGTGGAACAGCAGCCGCCGGCTTCGTCCGATGCTTCCACGATGACGACCGGTCTGTCATTGCGCGCCAGCAGCAGCGCAGCAGACAGGCCGGCCAGGCCGGCGCCGATGACGACGACGGGCTGCTTGTCATTGCGCGCCATACGATCCCTCGCGCGATGATTCGCGAATGGCTGGAAACGTATGATTGACGTGCCAGTTGCCGTCCTTCTGGATCAGCCGAACCGAATTGAGGCCCAGCGGATCGGGCGCAATTCCCCGCATGCGCGACCACATTTCCACCCAGACCGGCTTGCAGGTGACGGCGATCACGTAAGGATCGTCCGGCCCGTCGGGAAACCACGTGAACAGCGACTCTTTCCAGATACGTTGTTTCAACGCCGTGTCGGCGGAAACCACCGGAACGGTTCCGATCGTCACGTATCCACGATCAGCCATGCTGAGGAAGGACAGGCTGATCGCACTTCCACGGCAAATCTCAAGCGCCTTGCGCGTTCTCGAATCGGTCATGAAACGAATCGTGAGGTCCTGCCCGATTTCGAGGATCTCGACGACTCGCGAGTTGATCTGACCGGATGCGTCGTTCGACGACACGAAACAGAGCGCGCAGTTACTGACGATTTCATGGGCTTGTTGAAAGAGCTGGTCGGCGTTCATGGTGGGTTGGATAGCGTTTCGGGAAAAGCTCTAAAACCAGTAAAGCGCGGCGTGCAGGCCCGCGCCAAGTGCGAACACCGCCACCATGATCCAGCTCAGGCGCGTTCTGGCGAAGAGCACGGGTTGTACAACTGCTCGCAGCAACCAAAACCCGCTTCCTGCCAATGCAAGCGGCCTCTGGATTTGTACTGCGGCCGAGACGAGCGACACCGCGTAGACGACGAACACGTAGCTCAACATCACGTTCAGCGTCTGCGTAATGCCCTGATTGAGTCTCCCGCTTTTCTCGAGAGACTCCGGCCACCTGAACCAGCGCCAGAAGGTCAAATGGAACAACGCGAAGCCGAGGTCGTACACCGCGCTGAGCGAGAGCGATAGCGTGTGATGCATCAGCGTCACTCCTATGGCGGGTGTTGAACGTCGAAGGTTCCGAGCGGCGGCGGCCCGTCATGGATATCGGCCGGCTCTGCAGGCAATCATTTAATGCACTTCGAGCAACTGTATACGTCGTGCATTAATTTGGCAACACGTGTCGGTGATGTTCTCTTGCATTTCCATGCACGCCGTTTCGCGGGACGCGGTTCGGCCTCACGGATCTTGCGGCCGTGGCAGTTATAGAAGATGGCGGAGGGGGGATGAGTTGCGGCGCGCAGGGCAATGCGCCATACGCGAAACCAGGACGGGGGCAGCACCGCATCAACGCGACGACCACCCTGCAGCGGGACCGTTCTCAGCGAAGCCAAATCGGAATTCTCGCCGCGATCCAATCGAGCGTGGTGGGCGGCAGCGAGATCGACCGCATGCCGTCATACCGATCCGACGCGTCGAAGTAGGTCAACTTGCCATTGCGGACTTCGATCGGCTCGTCGCCCGGTCGCCCGCCCCAGAAAACGAACGACAACCTAGTGGCCAATGTCGATCCGTGAGCATCGGCTACGACGATTTTGATCTGCTCGTTTTGATCCGCGAAAAAGCCACCATGCTGGCTACCGCTTCCGCAGATGTTCACGATGTAGGTCCTGCCGTCGACCTGTTTGATACCGCCGTTCAGCTCGGCGTTGTAATCAAAGCGCTGACAATCGGTACCGTCAATCATGATTCCGCGAAAGCCGACCAAGTAGACGAACACCAAAAAAACGAGCGTGACGATCGCGACGCCTGCGCGCTTCGCTCGGCTGAAACGGTTGAAATTTCTGACGAGCCGGTACAGGTAGAACCCGAAGATGATCGACGGGATGGCGAAGATCGCCAGCTTCGTATGCAGGAGCGCGAAAATCGTGATCGCGTTATGCACATCAACCGGCACGAACGTCCACCCAATATCGACCACAAGGTATATGGCGATCACGGACAAGACTACTTTGAGGATGGTCATGGCCGCTTTCATTGCTCGGCCGGAATGGTTCTGCATACGGTGTCAATTTTCAGAATGATCGGCTTGTCCAGCTTGATGAGTTTAGGCTGGCTGTAGACCATGAAGTCGCCGCCACGATTATGCACCGACCTCCAGTCCCGGTACGTCTTGTTATGCACCGGCCAGTAGACATCCTTCGCTCGAAATTTCCGAAAGCGACTGGTTCGTTTGTCGATCGGCTTATCGACCTCTTCTCCCTCAGGGAGATAACGCGACCGCTCAATGTTCGAGTTTCCAACGTTCAAGTTGCTGCTCTCGAAAAGGTCGTTGGCGACCGCGACGTAGGACAAAACCATTCCGTTCTTGTTCCAATGACCGAGGTACTGGCTCTTGGAAGGCGAGTCATCGTTGAACGAGTAGCTGTCCTTGATGTAGACATAGACGTGGGTAATCTGCGCCACCGGATCGAGACAGAATATCTTGCTCTCGCCCTCGTACTTGTAATAGCGCTCGCCAGTAACGGTCGCCTTCCCGATGGCGGCGTAGAAGCTGAAGTTCGCCAGAGCGCCGGTCAGATCGGTCACCGCGATACCATCGAGCGTATCGAAGGAGGATACCGGTTGGAATTGGAATCCCCACGCGATGTGAAACTGGAGTAGATCCTTGAGAAAGGGTGAAGTGTCGACGGCGATACCTGCCGCGTTCAACTGCCCGGCCGCGAAACTCGTCTCGATCACGGGTACCAAGGTTTTCGTGGCTTCTAGCGCAGCGAGCGGCGTGTAAATCGCTTGTCGCACGAGTTGCTTGAATCGCCAGGATGCACCGCGAAATCTCAACGCCCATTCCAGAGTGACTGTCGTGTCGTCGATCGGCTGCGGTGAGTTGAGCTTGTTGTTGTAGACATGCTTGGGGCTCGCCAACCACTTTCGCGCCAACTTGGCCGAAATTGGCCAGCCCTTCTTGTCCATCGCGTTGGGGATGTCCTGCAGATCGAACTCGGGCAGCTTGTCGACTTGCTCGGCGTCTTGAGGCTTGTCGCTCGGCTTTAGCTTATCCGGCGGTTTGGCCGGTGCTGGAGCACGGGCTGGCGGCTTCTTCGCTGCAACTGGATCGGCTACCTTGGGCGGAGGCGGCAGTGGCTGCTCATTTGGCGCAAGCCTGGCGAACGAGATCTTTTGCTGCGTGTCGATGGGAACGCACCCGACGGCGCCGGAGTAGCATTTCCAATGCTTGCCGGAATATAAAAGTCGCGGTTCCATCTGGTAATACGGGACTTTCTTGAAAACTGGCATGGGTAGATAGCACCTCTGAATGAATCGGCGCAAAAATAATCGATACCCAAGCAAGTCCACAATAGCAATGAAAAAAACTGTTAAATCGGTCCAAGTACGCGAAAGTCGTGAAAATTGGGACAATTCTCAAAAGGCATGTTGCCGTATTGGCCTATTCCGCCTTGGTGCTGCAACACTAGCGATGGCAAGGAGCACAAGATATCCTTCCCTCCAACGATCGTTGACTGGATGCGGACACGCATGCCGCTCTTCAATCACGTTGGTCTGACCTGGCGATGCTCATCGAGCACCGCACATCCCCTGCACATCCACCTTGAAGGGTTCACATGGAATACAACATCCATCGAGAAGTACCCTCAGTATCGACATATATCGAGATTCGTCTTGCTGCGGGGTTGAGCCGAAAGTCTGAGCAAGCTGCAACGATCGGATTGAAGAATGGCCTTTTCAGCGTCGTAGCGTACTGGGGTAGCGTTCCGGTCGGAATCGGCAGGGTGATCGGTGACGGTGGTTGTTTCTTCGAGGTCGTGGATATCGCAGTATTGCCGACTCACCAGAAGAAGGGCGTAGGCGATCTGATCATGCGGGCACTCATGAACTACATTCACGAGAATGCGCCGCCGACTGCCTATGTCAGTCTGATGGCGGATCACGGGACGCCGAAGTTCTATGAACGCTATGGCTTCCAGCCGTCGGTACTTCCCGAGAAAGCGGGTATGTTTCTTCGCATTGAATGACGCGGGTTCGTGTCAGATCAAACGTAGGCCTCTGCATGGCGCCGGATGACGTCCAGCGTCACGTCCCAATAGAGCACCAGATGCTTGCGGATGGTGAGCGTCGGGAAACCGTGCATCGTGAACGAGAGCGTCGTGCCGCCGCAAACGGGCTCCAGCGCGAAATCCAGCGTTGTGTAGCTGGCCGGCTCGTCCGGCAGGTTTGACAGTGTGCTCAGATGCGTCCAGCTAAAACGCCGCGGCGGGTCCCAGAGCAAAATGCGGCCACGGTTCTCGAACGGCACGTGCTGCCGGCCGCGTACGACGATCGAGCCACCAGCGCGCCCCTCATGCTCGACAGACACCGGCATGGCGTCGTCGCCCATCCACTCGGCCATCCGCGACGGCTCGGCAAGGCTGCTCGCCAAGATCTCGATGGGCGCGGCGACGAAGATCGCACGTTCAACGGGCTCATCACACAGATGATCGGATGTCGCGCTCATATGGCCTCGGAGATATTTCGTGTTCGGCATGGGCATGGCCACCGAGGGCAGTCTCTGGCCGGAGGTCGCCAGCCGCCGCCCTGCGCCGCTCGACCGGTTGAATCCGCGGCCGAACAGGGTCCGCCAACTTGCTCAGTCGTTCAACTGAATGCGATAGCGAAGCGTCTCAGCGAATCCGTAGGCTGCCGGTTTTCTGAAGCGCTCGATCAATACACCTTTGCACGCAACGACTACCTTCTGCGAGGCGATATTCTCCGGATCGACGGTCAGTTCGACATAGGGCAGACCTTGTACCTTTGCTTCGCCCAACATCAAGTTGAGCGCCTGCGTGGCGTAGCCATTGCCCCTCTTCCACGGCACAACCGAGAAGCCGATATGTCCGAGTACGTAAGATGGCAATTCGGCGGTTCCGACCTGCCAACGCAATCCGATTGCGCCGCTGAAATCACCGTCCCATATCCAGCGGACAATGCTCGGGAGTCGCGCGATAGTCGAGCCATCGGGTAAAGGAATCGGACCGCCAGATGCAGTTGGATCGTCCAGTCCGTCCACGAATCGCTCGGCATCTACGTCAATCGCATCCAATTGTTCGCGCGCAGCGATCTCCTTACGGACATTGTCAGGTGACCATCCGGCCTCAAGCGCTGAAACGTAGCTCGGCAACAAAGCGGTCGTAGGCCTCAACAGTTTGATTGCGCTCATGCCGATTGATCGAAGCGTGTCTGGGAAAGATGATTGTCGACCGTTCAATCGGCAGCGTCGAGCGTTTCAAAATGGCCGAATGCCGATAAACAAGGGGGCGGCCTTAGCCGCCCCATAACAACCAATCAATCAGCCCGCCACACCCCGATTAGCCTCGATCACCGTCAGCGCAGCCATATTCACGATCCGCCGCACGGTGGCGCTGGAAGTAAGAATATTCACCGGCGCATTGACGCCCAGCAGGAAAGGCCCCACCGCCACATTGCTCCCCGCCTCGGTCTTCAGCAGGTTGTACGCGATATTCCCCGCATCCACGTTCGGACAGACCAGCAAGTTCGCCGCCCCCTTCAACGGCGACATCGGCAGCAGCTTCGCCCGCAGCCCTTCGTCGAGCGCACAGTCGCCATGCATCTCGCCGTCCGCCTCGATATCCGGCGCCTGCTCGCGCACGATCTCCAGTGCCCGGCGCATCTTCACGCCCGAAGCCGCACTCCCCGACCCGAAATTCGACCGCGACAGCAGCGCGACCTTCGGCGTCAGGTTCAGCCATTCCATCTGCCGCGCCGCCGCGATCGTGAATTCCGCGATCTGCTCCGCATCGGGGTTGTCGTTGACGTGCGTATCCACCAGCGCGACCGTCCGCTGATCGAGCAGCAGGATGTTCATCGCCGCGTAGGTCGACGCACCGGGCTTCTTGCCGATCACTTCGTCCACGAACCGCAGGTGATTGTGATACTCGCCCACCGTCCCGCAGATCATCCCGTCCGCGTCGCCGAGCTGCACCATCATCGCGCCGATCAGCGTCAGGCGGCGGCGCATCTCCACGCGCGCCATTTCCTTCGAGATACCGTCGCGGCAGCGCAGTTCCCAATACTTCGTCCAGTACTGCGGGAAGCGCTCGTCATACTCCGGATTGGTCACTTCGACATCCTGACCGAGTCGCAGGCGCAGGCCGAACCGCTCGATACGCGCCAGCAGCACCTCCGGACGCCCGACCAGAATCGGCCGCGCGAGCTTCTCGTCGACGATCACCTGCACCGCGCGCAGCACACGCTCGTCTTCGCCTTCGGTGAACACGATCCGCGCCTTGCCGCCGTCACGCACCAGCTGGCGTGCCGTCGCGAACAGCGGCTTCATAAACGCGCCCGAGTGATAGACGAACTGCTGCAGCTGCTCGACATACGCGTCGAGGTTCGCGAGCGGACGCGTCGCCACGCCGCCTTCCATCGCCGCCTTGGCCACGGCCGGCGCGATCCGCACGATCAGGCGCGGGTCGAACGGCTTCGGAATCAGGTATTGCGCGCCGAACGACACGTCGTACGCACCGTAGGCCGCCGCGACGACTTCATTCTGCTCTTCCTCGGCCAGCCCCGCGATCGCGTGAACCGCGGCGATTTCCATCTCGCGCGTGATCGTCGTCGCGCCCACATCCAGCGCGCCCCGGAAAATGTACGGGAAGCACAGCACGTTGTTGACCTGGTTCGGGTAGTCCGAGCGGCCCGTCGCGATGACGACATCGTCGCGCGTCTCGTGCGCCAGTTCCGGGAAGATTTCCGGCGTCGGGTTGGCCAGCGCGAGAATCAGCGGACGCGCCGCCATCGCCTTCAGCATCTCCGCCGTGAGGATGCCGCCGACCGACAGCCCCAGGAACACATCCGCGCCGCCGATCACTTCGGCGAGCTTGCGCGCATCGGTTTCCTGCGCGAAACGCGACTTGGCCGGATCCATCAGCGTGGTACGGCCGCGATAGACGACGCCCTCGATGTCGGTCACCCACACGTTTTCCACCGGCAGCCCGAGGTCGACCAGCAGGTCCAGGCACGCCAGCGCGGCCGCACCGGCGCCCGACGTCACGACCTTCACTTCCTTGATGGACTTCCCGACGACCTTCAGCCCGTTGATGAACGCGGCGGAAACGGTGATGGCCGTGCCGTGCTGATCGTCGTGGAAGACGGGAATCTTCATGCGATCGCGCAGCTTCTGCTCGACCGTGAAGCATTCCGGCGCCTTGATGTCCTCGAGGTTGATGCCGCCGAACGTCGGCTCGAGGCCCGCGATGATGTCGACCAGCTTGTCCGGATCGGTCTCGTTGATCTCGATGTCGAACACGTCGATGCCGGCGAACTTCTTGAACAGCACGGCCTTGCCTTCCATCACCGGCTTCGACGCGAGCGGGCCGATGTTGCCGAGGCCGAGCACGGCGGTGCCGTTCGTGATCACGCCGACCAGGTTGCCGCGGCTCGTGAAGCGGTGCGCCTGCAGCGGATCGGCGGCGATCGACTCGCACACGCTCGCCACGCCGGGCGTGTAGGCCAGCGCGAGATCGCGCTGGGTCACCAGCGGCTTGCTCGCCACGACCGAGATTTTCCCGGGGGTCGGAAACTCGTGATAGTCGAACGCGGCCTGCTGCTGTGTCTCTGTCTGTTTCATGTTTTGGGTCCCGGCGTGGGCGCCAGGCCAGTCCCGGCGCGATCCATGAGGGTGATTCTAGGGATCCGCCATAACGTGATGATTCTGTTTTAATATCGGTCCATCACTTTTTCCTGATGAATACATGACCAGTCAATGAATTTTGACGCAAACGACGTGGTCAGGCGGCTCGGCGCTCGTCTGAAGATTCGGCATCTGGTGCTGTTGCTGCAGATCCAGCAGCACGGGTCGCTGACGCGCGTCGCCGAGCACATGGCCAGCAGCCAGCCGGCCGTGACGAACGCGCTGTCCGAGCTCGAGAGCATGTTCGGCACGCCGCTGTTCGAGCGCTCGTCTCGCGGCATGCGGCCCACCGCGCTCGGCGCGGTCGTGCTCGAGCGGGCGAAGGCGATGATCAAGGATCTCGACCACCTCGCCCGCGAGATGGAGGCCGTCGCCGCCGGGCATGCAGCCCATCTGCATATCGGCGTGATTCCGTTCATCTCCGGGCAGATGCTGTCGGCCGCACTGAAGCGGCTGCAGGCGCGGATGGAGCGGCGGCTGACCGTGACGATTCACGAAGGCACCAGCGATCAGCTGCTGCTGCAGCTCAGGGACCACAGTGTCGACATCGTGATCGGGCGCGCGTCGTCGGCGATCGATCTGGGCCAGGTGTCGTTCGAAGTGCTGTATCAGCAGCAGCCGCGCATGATCGCGAGCCGGCGTCTTGCGGCCAAGCTCGCGCGCACGCCGCTGGATTGGCACAAGCTGCACGCGCTCGACTGGATTCTCGGCGCGCCGCATACGCCGATGCGCGAACAGGTGACCGACCTGTTCCTGTCGGCCGGCATCGCGCCGCCCGTGCCGATCGTCGAAAGCTACTCGTCGAAGCTGATCGGCGAAATGATCGCGTCGAGCGACGAGGCCGTGTCGATCGTGCCGGCCGATATCGCGGAAGAACTGGTGCGGATCGCCGGCGTGGCGATCGTGCCTTATTCGCTCGTGTGGACGCTTCCGCCGATTGCGCTGTTTACGCGCTCCGCCGATTCGCGTTCGCCCGCGCGCGATCTGCTCGTCGAGGCGCTTCGCGCAGTGTGCAAGGAGACGTACGGGGACATGCAGCGATAAGGCGCTACTTGCCGGCGGTGAGGCGACGCAGGATTTCCGGACGCTCAGAGGCCAGCACGTGGTCCCCGCCCTCGCCGTTGTCGTAGCGCTTGCTCGTGCGGTAAGAAAAGCGCTTCGCGTATTGATTGGCGACAGGATCGAACACCCATGCGTCGACTTGGAAGAAGTGCTTGTCGAAATGCACTTCGCCCTCTTGCCACTCGGCGTCCGCCCGGACAAACAGCGGATACGGCGACACATCCGGCAGCTTCCACATCGCGCGGTCGGCCATCTCCGTCTGGGTGACTTTCGGCATCAGGTTTTCGATCTTGCCGTTCGCGCCGATCCGCAAGATCGCCACGCGCTCCAGCATTCCGCTGCCGCCGCCCGAGAACATTCCCGAGAAGAAGACCCACGAGCCGCCCGATGCGATCGGCAACCGCTCGGACTTCGGATCCAGGCCGAACTGGTACAGTTCCTTCGAAGAATGGGGAAGCGGCGCCGGCGGCATCTCGAAGCACGGGGCGTGGTCGGGGAGGATGCAGAGCTTGACGCCGGACAGCGGGAGACCATCGCTGTCGAGCTTGCCTTCCGTCTGCGTGAAGCGCGGGAATGCGGATTCGCTGGGGGCTGCCTGGACGTCGGCGATGCCGACGACTGCAAAGCTCAAGATCACCACGAGCGTCTTACCGGTCCTGCGCATACACCACCCTCTCTTTGATTTTTTGAATGACGCGGATTGTCGACGATTCGGCAAGCTTGTGCCGAAAATCATTGCCGGTTTCACTTCGTTTGACGAGACGCCTGCGAGAAACCCGTCAGTGATCCAGTCGACAGTTGATCCGCCGGCTTCTCGTACAACGACCAGTCACGGCCGTCCGACTTCAACCCGACGCGGACAAAGCCAAGCGATTCGTAATAGGCGCAAAGCTTTGTGTTTTCCGCTGCACAGTCGAGACGAACGAAACGCCGGTTCAAGGCGCTCACCTCGTGAGCGCACCAGTCAAGCACGAAGCGGCCAATGCCGTTCCCGTTGAAACCTTGCCGTACACATAGCCCGTGCACGTAACCGGCGACCGGTTCTTGAGGCCCCCAGTGCTGGTCATCGCCGAAACTGAGCGAGAACGTCCCGACCAACGTGCCATCCTGTTCGACGACATACACTGCTTTCTCGGCGACGTTGTTTCGTACCCACCGCTCGGAGAAACCGTCGCCCTCCTTGCCCCACACATAATCGCCATGCGCGACTTTCTTTGCATGTGCATCGTTCCGGATCTGCGTAAGCGCCGGTACGTCGTCTGCTGTCGCTCTGCGGATGCTTTTCGAATTCATCGCTTGTCTTTCCGTTGAGTCGTCGCGGTGTGGCACCACAGCCTTCATCTCGCCAGCCCAGCATTCGCAATAGCAAACGTGACGATCTTAAGAAGTCGTACCCTGGAACCATCGCGAACACGGGCCCGTATAAATCAGCACGGTCGCAATCGCATTAGCGAAAAATGACACTTCGATCAGGTTCACCCTGAACGGGAACTTCACCACGATGAAGGCCAGCGTCGTGACAATCGTGAGCATCAGCTCCAGCGTTCGCGCCAGCTTTTGTCGTTGGCAAAGGCCGATGATCAGGATGGCGTTCAGGAAAAGCCAGAAGGCCTGGACCACGGCGAGAAACGCACTCCCGTGACGCATAAGCGTCGCCTTTTCCGCGGACACTTCGCCAATTTGGCTGTAACCCACTATCTGAATCTGAAGCCAGACTGTAAACGCGACCTCGATGAGCCAGACAATCGCGAAAAGCGCGACGGCATGACGGATCTGCGGCGGCGCGTCCGCGTGAAACGCCGGCATGGCCTTCAGTTTGCTGATTGGCATTGTGTTTTCGGGAGGCCGACGGCCCCCGCCCCGGGATGTGCTTCTATTGTCTGCACCGCATGCCGACATCACTCTTCTGTGTGTTTCGGCTGAGTGTAGCGTACCCGCTGTCCGATTCGAAAGATCGTCCGAAGCTGAAGCGTCCGATCATTCGCAACAACAAGACTCACCGCCCTTGATGCTCCGCGATCGTGACAACGCACAGCGCATGATCAGCGATCTGATCGCGACCGTAGATTTGCTCGCATGTCGACAAGCCCGCATAGAGATGTTCGATCGTCGGCATGCCGATCCTCACCGCTCGCAATCTGTCATATCCCCGAATACACTGGTTGCGATCCAGCTCGTATGTCGACGGCGAGTGTTTCAGAACAGGAAACACCGGAAAGGCCCTCGGTAATTGCTGCGGTGCGATCGGCGAACTGGGCAGGACCGACGACGTACTCGCAACGAGGAAATCGTCAAAGCGAATCAACGCGGATACCGCCGCCTGCGTGCAATATTCGTAGGCGGCCTCGGGCGATTCGTCGGGGGATGGAGCCGGAAAACTGAAAATCATCCCAAGACCAAAACGAAATGGTGGCTCGCCGAAGAAGGGGCGTTGAGCAAAGGGAAACTGCGCAGACGCATCAACCGTGTGCATCACCAGAATCCAAAGCAGCAGGTATTTTCGCAAGACCAAGTGTTCCGATTCGAAATGCGCTGTCGAGTCAGTCAGGCGCAGACTCGATTCCGAGTGCAAGCGTGACTCGCGGCCCCCTAACCGAGGGATAAGTAAATCCCGGCGCCAGCAACGAGGATGAACAAAAGCGCAATGACCAGGCAAACAACTCGCCGGACACTGCGCAGGCGAGCCGACCCGAAATACAATCCAGCCACGCCGACACAAAGCGTCACTGGCCAGTATTCAACACCCGCGGCAAGCACCACCATGTAGAAAGGCCATTCGATGGTCATTTCGCTCATCGCGACACGCTCTCTTGTGTGTTTGGTGCGTCACCCCACCACCTGATGACACACCACCTCGATATTGTGCCCATCCGGCCCGATGACGAACGCCGCGTAGTAGTTCGCGTGATAATGCGGCCGCACCCCGGGCGCGCCGTTGTCCTTCCCGCCCGCCTCCAGCGCCGCGCGGTAGAACGCATCGACTTGCTGCCGATTGTCGGCCACGAACGCGATGTGAAGATGCGCCGGTTTCTCGTCCGTCTGGAACAGGCACAGCGAAGCCTTGGCGGGCGTACTGATTTCGATCCCGTAAGACGGCTCGCCCTCGCCCACCGTCACTGCACCGATCGGCGCAAGCGCCTTGAGGAAAAACGCCTTGCTGGCGGCAAAGTCGCTGACGCCGAATTTGACGTGGTCAAACATGAGATCCCCTCGGATAGATGGGCTGGCCTGCACCCGGGTGTGATGTCGAGACCACCGCGATGGTGCCATACCCTGCCGGCGGCAGTACACCTCTTCTCTCACCCGCTCACCCCATACCGGGCCGTCACGTCGCGCTACGTGAAATTGTCGAGATCCGTTGGATACCTGACGATCGCATGTCTGTCAGCTTGCTTATCTGAAAGGATTCGAAATGCCAGTGAGCACTGCCACGCCGGGCTTCCTGCGACGCGCATCCGGCTCGCGATCATTCGATCGCCGCCAGCACCCGCTCGAAAAAATTGGCCCGCGCCGGAAAGCGCGGGCCGAGCGGAAGTCACCAAACACCTTGGGGGGGACAAGGCGAGACCAGTCTAGCCCGATCCATCGGAGAGTAAATTTCATACGGGATTACAGCTATTACTTCATATGACGAAGCAACGGCTGGCATCGTCGACGCCGTGCACCGCATCGCCGGGTTTGCTATCGTCCGATGGCATGATGCTCCAACCCTCCTCACCCACATCGAAGAAGGCGGCCCAATGATCGACCACGTCTACCTCTCCGTCACCGACATCGACAAGTCGCTGGCCTTCTACGCCGAAGCGTTGAAACCGCTCGGCTGGCGCATCTTCGGCAACTACGACTCCGCGTCGGGCCCCGAGGGTGTCCCCGATCTCTATGGCATCGGCGACGACGTGTACGGCAAGGGCAACGCGGTCGGATCAAGTATCTGGCTGCGCCAACGCAAACCCGGCGAGACGGGGCTGTACCTCGGGATTGTCTGCGATTCCAACGAACTGGTCGATGCCGCCTACGCAGCCGCGATCCAGGCCGGCGGCATCGACGAGGGGAAACCAGCGGATCGCACCTACTTCGCTCGCGGCTACTACGCAGCGAACGTCGCCGACTTCAATGGCAATCGCCTCGAGTTCGTCCACAAGGCATGGAACCCGAAGCGACACGCATAGCACGAGCAGCTGCGCAAGTCGGACGCGCGCGGGCTCAAGTCAGCACGCGCCACCCAGATGCTGCGTGAACCATTCCACGGCCGCCCGACTGGTTGCGTCGAAGTGCTCGATATACGGCGTGAAATGACCGCCCTTGATCTGCAGCAACCGCTTCGGTTCCAGCGCGTTTTCCCATGCCTTGAGGCAAAGGTCGGTCGGCGTCAGCACGTCCTGGTCGGCGACGATCATCAGCAGTGGCGTCGGCGAGATGCGGTCGACGTACTGGCCCGGTTCGTTCTCGCGGGACATCTCTGCACTGCGTAACGTCACTTCATTTCGCCAGCGCGGCGCGAACTGCGCGGCCGATTCGGTGAAGAACCGGTACGCATCCGCGCCGGCCATCGCACAAGCAGCCGACGGGTCGGCACTGACGGCCGGCATCATGGCAGGCGCGCCGCCCGCGAAGCGCTGCCTGCGATCTTCATCGAAGCGCGCCAGCATTGCCGGTACGAGATCGGAACGCGTGCGGCGCAAGCCCGACTGATACCCGCTGATCGTCGGCACCTGCGACACCACGCATTTGACGCGCCGGTCGATCGCGGCGACTTCGAGCACGTGGCCGCCGCTGTAGCTGGTGCCCCAGATACCGATGCGTTCGGCGTCGACCTCTGCGCGCGTCAGCAGATAGCTGATCGCGTCGCGATAGCCGCGCTTCTGTTGCACGGGATCGATTTCCTGACGGGGCAGCCCGTCGCTCGCACCGAAGTTCTTGTGATCGTAGAGCAGCACGGCAAAGCCGCTGGCGGCGAACACCTCGGCGTAGCGGTCCAGATACTGCTCCTTCACGGCCGAGAAGCCGTGCGCCATCACGATGGCGGGATGGGCCTTCCCGTTGGCGGTGCGCTGCGCCGGTTCGTAGAACCAGCCCCGCAGCGTCGTGGATTCGGACGAAAATTCGATGTCGTGGCGTGTCATGTCGGCTTGCCTCATTCTGTCGGTGGGGTCGATGACCGACACGATATGCCCGCACGCCAAATCCCGCGTGTTCCGGTAAGACGTTTGCTACGTGGAATCGGACAGTTTCGCGTAAGCGCTCGGCGTCATGCCGGTGAAGCGGCGAAACACGGTCGAGAATGCGCTCGTCGTTTCGTAACCCAGTTCGGCCGCGACGGCGATCACGGAACATCCCGATGCCAGCAACGGGCGTGCGGCTGAAATCCGCGCCTGCTGTCGCCACTGGCTGAACGACAAGCCGGTTTCGGCGGTGAACAGCCGGGCCAACGTTCGACTGGACGCACCGACTTCACCGGCCCATTCCGTCAGCGTGCGTTGATCGGCCGGATTCGACAGAATCGCATCGCAAACGCGGGCAAGGCGCCGATCCTGGCCCGACGGAAGCCTTAATGGCTGCTCGGGCGACCACTCGATTTCAGCGAGCATGAGCTGGATGACGAGAGCGTCGCGTCCGGCGGGACTCGCGTCGATCGGCAGGGACGATGCGCGCACAATCAGTTCACGCAGCAGCGGCGACACCTCTATCAGTCTTGGTTGATTCGGATAGGCCGACGGGTACGCGTACGGGTCGACGTACGCGGTTCTCATTTCGAGGAGGCCGTGTGCGCGCATCGCATGCGGAAGGTCCGGCGGGATCCACAGCGCGCGATGAGGCGGGATCAACCAGAGCGACTGGGAGGCGAAGACTTCGGCTATGCCCGTCGTCGTGTAGACGAGTTGTGCGCGCGGATGCTGATGCTCTGCGACGACGAAACCGTCGGGAAATGCTTTCGGCATGACCGCTGCGATACCCGGTGCGTTCTGGTAATCGCGCGGGTCGGTGCTCTTTTGAATGGATGCGATGCCGGCACGCTTCGGGTTGGCTGTCGCGTTGCGCTCGATCGCGTCACCGTGGCCGTTCCCTTCGTCCTTCATCGCTCATCCTTTCACTTGTTCGGGACAGTCAGGTGATGCGATCCCGGCGAATCGGACAGATGATACGGGAATGGCGGGACGAAGCCGCGAATCGTTTGTGGAAGCTCACCGCCGATTCTTCGTGCCACAAACTCGATACGTTGCGCAGACTTTCCGAACTCGCCGCTCCACCCGCCTTCCGCGCGATCTTGGACGTTCGATTTCGTGCTGCTATCGTTGTGCACCTTTCGACGATTTCGGAGTGAACGATACATGCCCTTGATCTTGCGTCGAGCGACCACGGCCGATGCTTCAGAGGTGGCCGACGTCTATCTGCGGTCGCGCAAAACGCTGGCATCGTATGCGCCACTCGTGCACGCTGATGCTGCCGTCCGGGATTGGGTTACCGACGTGCTCGTCCCGTCGGGCAACGTTACCGTCGCCGTGAACGACGATCGCATAGTCGGCATCGCCGCCCACGCTGTCACTGACGGCGTGACATGGCTCGAACAGTTGTATGTGTGCCCTGAGTTCAAGCGGCAAGGAATAGGCACGGCCCTGCTGGAGTCGGTGAAGTCGCAGGCCAATGGCAAGCTCCAGCTCTATACGTTCCAGATGAACCGCGATGCCGCTGCGTTTTATGAGCAACACGGGTTCGTTGCCATTGCATACAGCGACGGGAGCAGAAACGAGGAAGGTTGCCCTGATGTTTTGTATTGCTGGACGCGATAAGGCTTCCATTCGCTGGCTCGCATGGCAAGCAGCCGTTACGGATTCTCGCCGTCAGAAGCGCAGTATCTACGGATGGAACATTTCGCCAAAACTCAGCATGTCGATGAATTCCGCGATTTTTCGCGCCCACGCTTCGGCCATCAAGTACAAAGGCCACCGCTCATTGCAATGAGCGATGGCCACCAGAGCAATGCATCACAACGCGAACCGTCCCGGCAACGATCCGCCGCGCACCCACTCCGCCAAACCGCCTCAAAGAATCCGATTCAACGCATCCGCGAACCGCTTGACCGCGCCATCGACATCATGCAGCTTGTCGAGGCCGAACAACCCGAGCCGGAAAGTCTTGAAGTCCTCCGGCTCGTCGCATTGCAGCGGCACACCGGCCGCAATCTGCAACCCGACATCCGCGAACTTCTTCCCGGTTCGGATCCCGTCATCGTCCGTATAACTGACCACGACACCCGGCGCCTCGAACCCAGCCGCCGCCACGCTCCTGAATCCCTTCTCGGCCAGCAGGGCACGAATGCGCTCGCCAAGCTCGCGCTGCTCGGCCTTCACCTTCTCGAAACCGTAAGCCTCGGTTTCCTTCATCACGTCGCGCAGCGTCGTGAGGCTGTCGGTCGGCATCGTCGCGTGATACGCGAACCCGCCGCCCTCGTAGGCTTCCATGATCTGCAGCCACTTGCGCAGATCGCATGCGAAGCTGGTGCTGGTCGTCGAATCGATGCGTTCGCGCGCAAGCGGGCTCAACATCACCATCGCGCAACACGGCGACGCACTCCACCCTTTCTGCGGCGCGCTGATCAAGATGTCGACGCCGCTGGCCTGCATATCGACCCACACGGTGCCCGACGCGATGCAGTCCAGCACGAACATCCCACCGACCGCATGCACGGCATCGGCCACTGCACGCAGATACCCGTCGGGCAGCATCATCCCCGAGGCCGTTTCGACATGCGGCGCAAACACCAGGTCGGGCTTGTTCTCCCTGATCGCGGCGACCACTTCGTCGATCGGCGCCGGCGCATACGCAGCCTGCCGCCCCGCTTCGACCGGACGCGCCTTCAGCACCGTCGTTTCGGACGGAATGCTGCCCATGTCGAAAATCTGCGACCAGCGGAAGCTGAACCAGCCGTTGCGGATCACGAGGCACTTCCTGTTCGTCGCGAACTGGCGCGCCACGGCTTCCATCCCGAACGTCCCGCTGCCCGGGACGATCACGACCGACTTCGCGTTATAGACTTTTTTCAGCGTGGCGGAAATGTCGCGCATGACGCCCTGGAAGCGCTGCGACATGTGGTTGACCGAGCGATCGGTGTACACCACCGAATATTCGAGGAGGCCCTCGCGGTCAACATCGGGAAGTAAACCTGGCATGCTCGCCTCCGGTGAAAAATGAACGATGGAATCAGGGCGCGCAGCGCCTGCGACTCGATACTGCTCTGCACCAATGCAAATGCGTCACTCTTCGACGAAAGCAGATTCTAACGAACGCCGCCGGCCGATTGGGGCATATTTTGTCCGCCGTCCGGTTCGATGCGCACCAACGCCGCCCCGTGCAGCGCACGTAGCCCTGTTCCGAGTAAGGGTTAACGACGCGTGCGGCGGACAGCCCATAACATGTCGATCAGGCTCCTCGCGACGGAATCCTCGATGACCTCCTCTTCAGCTTCGTCACTGCAGCCGTCCACCGATCCCGCGCTCGCCGAGCGCATCGATGCGGTCCTGTCCCGCCAGCTCGACACGCAGCGCCTCGTCGGCGCGGTGGTCCTCGTCGCACGCCACGGCGAGCTCGTCTACCGTCGCGCGGCCGGATTCGCGGACCGCGAATCGCGCACGCCGATGCGCGAGGACACGCTGTTCCGCCTCGCGTCGGTGACGAAGCCTATCGTCTCGACCGCCGCGATGGTGCTCGTCGCGCAACACAAGCTGTCGCTCGACGACGACGTCACGCGCTGGCTGCCCGAGTTCCGTCCGGCGCTGCCCGACGGCCGCGTGCCGGTGATTACGGTGCGCCAGTTGCTCGTGCATACCGCCGGCCTCGACTATCGCTTCAACGAGACCGATGCGAACGGCCCCTATGCGCGAGCGGGCGTGTCCGACGGGCTGGATGGCGCATCGATCACGCTCGCGGAAAACCTGCGCCGGATCGCGAACGTGCCGCTGCTGTTCGCGCCCGGCACCAACTGGAACTACTCGCTGTCGATCGACGTCATCGGCGCGCTGATCGAAGCTGTCTGCGGCGTGCCGCTCGCCGACGCGATCGATGCGCTCGTGCTCCGCCCGCTCGGTGCGCGCGACACGGCTTTCGTCGCACGCGATCCCGCGCGGCTCGCTACGCCCTACGTCAACGACACGCCGCAGCCGCACCGGCTCGCCGAGAACGAAACCGTGCCCATCGACGAAGGGTTCGTCGGTGTCACGTACTCGCCGTCGCGCGCGCTCGATGCGCAGGCGTTCGCATCGGGCGGTGCCGGAATGGTCGGCACGGCCGGCGACGTGCTGACGGTGCTGGACACGCTGCGCGCAGGCGGCGGCGCCATCCTGCCGCCCGATCTGGTCGACGAGATGGGCCGCGTGCAGACCGGCGACTTCGAATTGGCGGACCTGCCCGGCGCGGGCTTCGGGATCGGGTTCTCGGTGTTGCGCGACCCGCAGGCGGCTGCGTCGCCGGAGTCCGTCGGCACGTGGCGCTGGGGCGGCGTCTACGGGCACTCGTGGTTCGTCGATCGCGCGCGCGGGCTGACCGTCGTGTCGCTGTCGAATACGCTCTACGAAGGAATGAACGGCCAGTACACGCTCGACCTGCGCGATGCCGTCTACGGCGTCGGATAGCCCGCGAAACGAAAAAAGGCCCGACAAGCGTCGGGCCAACGGGTTTGAGACACAAGGAGAATCCCGCCCATCTCGCTTCCGGGCGGTTACGCCGCGCTACACGACGTTCTTTTCGACGATCGGCCGGTTTTCCAGCACACGCGCCCAGCCGAGCGACGACAGGTCGAGCGTGTCATAACGCCCGCCCAGGATGAGTTCGCTGACGCCGCGCCCGGTCGCCGGCCCTTGCTGCAGCCCGTGGCCGCTGTAGCCGTTCGCGAACACGACGTTGTCGAGTTCCGGGTGATAGCCGATGATCGCGTTGTGATCGAACACGTTGTACTCGTAGTACCCGGACCAGCAATTCTCGACACGCAGCGCCTCGAATTCCGGCACGCGATTCGCGAGCGTCGGCCAGATCACCTCGTCGAACAGGTCGTGGTCGACTTCGTCGAGCGGCAGGTCGTCCGGATCGCGATCGGGGCTCGGCGACGTGCCGCAGATATACGTGCGCCCTTCCGGCCGGAAATACACGCCGGTCGGATCGATCAGCAGCGGGCAGTCGGTGAGCTTCGCCGGCGACGACACGTTGAAGATGCTGCGGCGCCGCGCAAACACGGGGATGTCGATGCCCATCATCGACGACAGCGTGCGCGTCCACGCGCCGGCCGCGTTGACGAGCGTGTCGCATGCATGACGCTCGCCGTCGCCCGTCACGACATGCGTGATCTTGCGGCCGTCGCGCACCACGTCCTTCACGTCGGCCGGCACGTAGCGCGCGCCGAGCGCCTGCGCCTTCTTGCGCAGCGCCTGCACGAGCCCGTAGCCGTCGAACCAGCCTTCACCGCTCACGCCGTACGCGCCCGACACGAGATCGTCGACGTTCAGCCACGGAAACTTCGCGCGCAGCGCATCGGCGTCCATCAGCCGGATATCGGCGCCGAGGCTCGTCTGCAATGCATGATTCTCGCGCAGCGTCGCATCGCCGGCCGGCGTCGCGAGGAACAGGTAACCGCCCTCGTGCAGGTCGATCGACGGCTTGTTGCCGTCCACTTCGAGCCGCTCGCCGATCGTGCGCAGGAAGTCGATGCCGAACAGCGACATCTCGATCGACAGCGGCGTCGAGAACTGCTGGCGAATCGACGCGGCCGACAGCGCCGACGACGAGCGCGCATAGGTGGGGTCGCGTTCGATGACGGTCACGGCGACCGTGGGATCGGTGGCGCGCAGGAAATAAGCGATCGAGCTGCCGATCACACCACCGCCGACGATGACGACTTGAGAACTCACGACTGACTCCGGTTGCACATGAAAGGCGCGGCCTGCCGACTGCGCCCGTGGGTTGTTTGCGCCGCGTCGTGCGCGGCCTTGCGCGGGCAGGCTTCCCCGGCGACCGCTTCGGCTATTTCAGCACGTCCGGCATCGCCGCGAAAGTCCGCTCGCGCGTGTTGCGTTCAGTCCGCCGACTTCGTCGTGACGGGCTGCCATGCAGCGTTCTTCACTTCATACAGCGTCGAGCTCGGGTTCTTCAGGTCGCCCGTGTTCGTGAACGCGATCGTGCCCGTGATGCCGTCGTAGCGCGTGCCCTTCAGCGCGCCGTTGAAATCGGCCGGCTTCGTCGAATTCGCCTTCTGCATCGCGTTGATCGCGATCCACGTCGCGTCGTACGCGAACGGCGCGTACGCGAGCATGTCGACGCCGTACTTCTGCTTGAATTTCGTTTCGAACTGCTTGCCTTTCGCGAGACGCGACAGCGGCTGCCCGTATTCCCACACCGACGCGCCTTCCGCCGCATTGCCGGCGAGCTTGATGAAGTTCGCGTTCATCACGCCGCCGCCTGCCAGGAACTGCGCGCGGATGCCGAGCTGGCGCATGCGCTTCACGAGCATCGCGGCCTGCGCGTCGAGGCCGCCGAAGAACACGAGATCGGCGTTGGTGCTCTTGATCTTCGTGAGCTGCGCGCTGAAATCGACGGCCTTGTCGTTCGTGAATTCGCGCGCGACGATCGTGCCGCCGTTCGCCTTCACGGCCTGCTCGAATTCGTCGGCTTCGCCCTGGCCGAACGCGGTGCGGTCGTCGATGATCGCGATGCGCTTCGCCTTCGTCACGCTCGCGGCGTACGTACCGGCGTTGCCCGCGTTCTGCGTGTCGGTCGCGATCACGCGATACACGGTGCCGAGCCCGGCGCGCGTGATGTCGGGATTCGTCGCCGACGGCGTGATCATCGGAATGCCGGCCTTCGCGTAGATCTTCGACGCGGGCAGCGTCGTGCCCGAATTGAAATGGCCGATCACGACGGCGACCTGCGCATCGGCGAGCTGCTGCGCGGCCTGCACGCCGGTGCGCGGATCGCTCTGGTCGTCCTGCGACGCGATCACGAACTTCACCGGCTTGCCGCCGACCGTCGTGTGCGCGGCATTCGCTTCGTCGACCGCCATGCGTACGCCGTTCTCGATGTCCTTGCCGTATGCGGCGCCGCCGCCCGTCAGCGGGCCGGCCACGCCGACCTTCACGACCGTTTCCTGCGCATGGGCCGGGCCCGTGTGGATTGCGAGGAGCGCGGCAGTCAATGCGACGCCGGAAAGCGAACGAATGCGGAACGTCATGGCAATCCTTCTTATGTGGGTCGGGGTGCGACGCGCGCCTGCCGCGCGTCGGCGACCTCTTGCGCGCCGGTGACGTCTTGCGCGGCCGGGGGCGCCATTCGATGCGCCCGACCGGCCGGCCGATCACCGCGATTCCGTCTCCGAAGAACCTTTCATCGCGAAAGAGGTGAATGGATTGTGAGTAGCCAATACCCGTGCAGCAAACGAAATATCGGAACTATGTTGTGAGGATTTATCATCAAGTTCCGTGTTCGCGGGCGGCCCACGGCTACCCAGCGGCGGGCCGTGGGTCGAAAGCTTGAATGGGAAACGGCGGCGGCGCCCGTGGGTAAAGGCCGGCCGTGGTCATGCCGATCGCGCATCATCGCTGCGCCGACGGCCCGACCGGCCTTCGCGATGCGCCCGCGCAGGCGCCGCGTCGTCGGTCAATGCCGATCGGTGCCCGTGTGCTTGCGCACCGCATCGGCCGCCTCGCCGGCCTTTTCCTGGATCTTGCCGGCCTGCTGTTCGGCGATGCCTTCCGCTTCCGCCTTGCGGTCGCCCGTCACCTTGCCGAGCGCTTCCTTGACCGAACCCTTGACCTGTTTAAGCTTGCCTTCGATGCGATTCCTGTCCATGGTCGTCTCCTGCGATGGTTGGGGAGAGCCGGCGATGTGACGGCCTGCGCCGCACCGCCGAGTGGACAGGATCGCAAGCGAATGCCGCAGGCGGTAGATGCGGATGCACCAATGTGCGTGGTGCATTCGTACCGTCGGCGTCAGTCCTTGCCCTTCGCGCCGCCCTTGTCGGCACCCTTGTCGGCGCCCTTCTCGCCGCGCGCACCGTTCACCTCGGCCGCACCGACGATCCCGCGCTCGCGCGCCCACACGATCGCCTCGCCGCGGCTGTGCACGTCGAGCTTCGCGTAGATCGTCGCGACGTGGTTGCGCACGGTGTTCGGCGCGAGGCCGAGGCGGCCCGCGATCTCCTTGTCGGCGAGGCCGTGGCACAGCAGGTCGAACACGTCGCGCTCGCGCGCGGTCAGGTCCGACAGCTGCGCGCCCGCGTCCGGCGCATTCGCGCGCCGCACGTTCGCGAGCTTCTCGATCAGCGTGCGGCTGAACCACGACGCATCCTGCATCGCCGTCTCGATCGCATAGACGAGTTCCATCTCGGTACGCTTGCGATCGCTGATGTCGAGCAGCGCGACGAGCAGGCAGTCGCGGCCGTGAATCGCGACGGGGTCGGCCGACACGACGCAATCGCGTACGTCGCCATCGCGCGTGCGGATCTGCACGTCCGCGTTGCGCACGCTGCCGTCGCGTGCGAGCCGGCCTTCGATGCGCGGCCACGCGCCGTGCTCGGCCCACAGCCCGATCTCGTCCGCCGACTTGCCGAGCAGGTCGTCCTGCGCATGGCCCGTCATCGCGGCGAACGCACCGTTCACGTCGAGCAGTTCGAAGCGGTCGGCCGTGACGATCGCGGTCGCGACCGGCGCCATCCGGAAGGCCGTCGCGAAGCGTTCCTCGCTTTGCTTCAGCGCGCGCTCGACCTGCTTGCGCGGCTCGAGATCCATGAACGTGAACAGCATGCATGCCTCGTCGTTCATGTCGATCGGCTGCCCGGCGACGACCACGGCCTTCGTGCTGCCGTCCGCGACTTTCAGCACGGCTTCCATCTGCGGGATCGTCGCGCCTTCGCCGAGCCGCTCGATCGCGAGGTCGCGCCGCTCGGCCTGTTCGAGCACGTCGATTTCGTACACCGAGCGGCCGAGCACGTCGTCGCGCGCATGGCCCGTCAGGTCGAGAAAGCCCTGGTTGACCTTCACGTAGCGCAAGTCGTCGAGCCGGCAGATCACGGCCGGCGCCGGGTTCGCGTTGAAGGTGCGCTCGAAGCGCTCCTCGGCGCTCGCCCATTCGGTCGCGTCGTGCAGCACGAGCGCGAGGCAATCGGGTTCGCCGGCCGCGTTCGTCAGCACGAGGCTGCGGATGCGGTGAACCCAGCTCACGGTTTCGTCGGCGGCCGATTCGACTTCGACCGTCACGTCGCTGAACTCCTCGCCGGCGATCACGCGATCCATCGGATAGTGGCCGTCGCGCACCGGATGGTTGTTCCGGTAGCGCAGCCGGAAGCGCTCGCGGTATTCGGTGACGTCCGCGCCGAGCGCCTCCAGCTCGGTCACGCCGTGCATCGCGAGCGCGGCCTCGTTCGCCCAGACGATCCGCTGGTCGGGCTCGACCAGGATCACGCCCTCGGTGAGCCCCGCGATGATCTGATGCAGCTGGCGCCGGTCGGTATGCGTCTTCAGCGCCTGTTCGTTTACTTGTTCGTTCATCGAATCGTTGTCCCTGTCGTCAACATGACCGCCGGCCGATCGCCCGTTGCACCGGCAAGACCCCGCCGGTGCGTGCCGCGATGATTGCGTACCACGCAAGGGCGCGACAGACGCGGATGCACTACCCCCGATAGTACATTCGCATGCCGCGCCGGCATCGTGCGGTGCCCCGCCGAGCGGCGCAGCGCGGCCTGCGCGCCGGTCGCCCCGCGTTGCCCGGGTCATGATGCATTTCCCGTTCCCGCCCGTCCGTTCCGTCCCCGTGCAAACGCACTAGGCGATCCGGTGAATTTGCGCGATGTCCGCTCGCGTTCGCGTCGGTACGCTGGTACTGCATCGGCGCTCATGCGCTGCCCTTTCATACCGCAGAGGAGGACAACCGGATGAAGCAGCATCAGACACCCGATCCGACGCGGCCCGAGCCGGCCCCGGACAACCCGCCCGAGCCGCCGCCCGGCACCGATCCGCCGGTGCCGCTGCCACCCGACGTGCCGCGCCCGGACATGCCGCCGCGCGAACCCGGCTACGACACGCCGATCGCCCGGTAGCGCGGCACGATCCGTGCTCGACGATTGATCCATCCATCACGCCAATCGAAGGAGAACACCAATGAACAAGACCTCGCACCTTTCGACGCTGCTCGCAGTCAGCGCGGCCTTCCTGCTTTCCGCCGCACCGCTCACGAACGCGCACGCACAGGCCTCGTCGACCGACAGCGGCATGACGGCCGAATCGAACCAGCCCGTCACCGACACCTGGATCACGACCAAGGTGAAGGGTGAACTCGCGACCACCGACGGCGTGAAGAGCGTCGACGTCAGCGTGAAGACGGTCGACGGCGTCGTCACGCTCACGGGCGTGCTGCCGACGAAGATCGCTGTAAAGAAGGCGATCGCCGTGACGCGCGCCGTGAAGGGCGTGAAGCACGTCGACGCATCCGGCCTGAAGGCGAAGGCCTGAGCTACCCCGCGGCCGACCGCCGCGCTTTTCTCCCCTTACGAAAGGAGCAAACCATGAACGAGGACAAGATCAAGGGCCAGTGGAAGCAGATCACCGGCAAGCTGAAGGCCAAGTGGGGCAAGCTGACCGACGACGACCTCGCGGTCGCCGAAGGCAATCGCGACTATCTGGCCGGGAAGATCCAGGAGCGTTACGGAATCGCCCGCGACGCAGCCGAGAAGCAGTTGAAGGAATTCGATCGCGAGCTGTAACGCAACCGGCCATCTCAACCCGCCGCGGCGCTCCTGGCGTCGCGGCCATCAGGACCACGACATGGGCAAATACCTGATCGCCTGGCTGCTCGGCGTGCCGTTCGGGCTGCTGGTGCTGTTCTATCTGATCACGCACGTCTTCTGACGGCGAGGCGCACGGCACGCGCCCGCCGCCTTCGCATCCCGCTCATCTTCCCCGACTCCGCAATCGACCGCGACACGGCGAACCGCCGCTGCGCGCGAACGCACGCGCGTTGCGCCGCATCGCGGCCACCCAACGCAAATCGGGCAGGACGCATGCACGCCCTGCCCGATCCGTTCGCCCCTGCTTCAACTTCAGCGGTGCACGTCGCACCGCCCCTGGCTCGTTACTTCGCCGCGTTCGCCGTCATCTTGAAGATGCCTTGCGCGTTGCCTGCATCGAAACGCAGGTCGGTCACCCAGCGGCGCGCCGCCTGGTCGAACGTGCGCTTGCGCGTGATGAACTCGTAGAACGAGCCCGGCACGTTGCGCTTCACCGTGCCGCCGTCGCGCGTGCGGAACTCGCGCTCGACGGTGTCGGCGCGATATGCGGTCTGGAACACGCGGCCCGAGCGCGAACGCTCGACTTCCGGCTTCATCGGGCGGCCCTTCGCCTTCTCGTCGTCGGACAGCTTGAACACGTCGGCGACGCGGTCGGTCGCGTGGTTGAACGCGTTGCCTTCGGTCGAGATCCACGCCATTTCCGCCGATTCCATCAGCAGCGTTTCGTAGTCGAGTTCGTTCGGCAGGTCGTGCTGGCGCGCGAACGCGCCGACGATTTCCGGCAGCAGCGCGTGCGCGGCGTCCAGCGGCAGCCAGCCTTCGCGCTCGACTTCCCACAGCAGCGCGACGGCCGCTGGCGACAGCGGATCGCGCGACGAGCTGACGACGTTCGTCACGGCCTGCTGGAATTCCTTCGAGAAACGTTCCGGATGCAGTTCGCTGACGAAGAACTGCGCGATTTCGTCCGGTGCGTCTTCATGCGCATACGCGCGGCCCGTCATGCCGAGCTTGTCGAGCGGGTAACGGCCGTTCAGCCGGAAGCCGAGCGGACGCAGGATGCGCGTGAACGCGGCCTCGCCCGGCGGCAGCGCGCCCGTGTGCGGCCAGCGCACCGTGCGCAGCGCGCCGTGGTCGAAATAGACCGAGCCGCCGTTTTCGATCGCTTCGGCCGTGTACGCGCGGCCGTTCGCCGAACGCTCGAGCAGCCCTTCGAACAGCGCCATGTTCATCGCCTGCGCGATTTCCGCACGCGTCACGACGCCGTCTTCCCATTCTTCGAGGATGGCCGGCATGTTCAGGGTCGAGAACAGGGCGTCGGTCTTCGCCTGTCCCAGCAGCTTCGTCAGCAAGCTCTCGATATTCGGATTGCGCATCAGGATTCTCGTCTCGGGGGACCGCCGGCAAACGTGCCGGCAACTCGTCGGCCGGCCGCCCCACGGGCGCCTGACCTTGCGTGGGGAGCATTATTCAAAGGGTTGCAGCCGGGCGTAAAGCGAGATTAAATTGACATGTGATGAGTTTTTGGAATTATTAGCCGCTCCCCTGCTCCGCCTTCCGCCTTGTGCCGTGCGGGCCTGATCGTCAGACGAATCGAACATCATGCGTAAATTCAAGATCCCCAACATGGGTGCGCTCGTGGCCTTCGAAGCCGCCGCACGCCACGAGAGCTTCACGCACGCGGCCAAGGAGCTGTTCCTGACCGAAAGCGCGGTATCGCGGCAGATCGCGACGCTCGAATCAAGCCTCGGCGTGCGGCTGTTCGCCCGCGTGAAGCAGCGCGTCGTGCTGACGCGCGCCGGCAAGCTGTACGGCACGCAGGTGCGGCGTGCGCTGGAAACGCTCGACCGCGACACACTGTCGATCATCGCGCACGGCAGCGGCGGCGGCTATCTGGAGCTCGCGGTGCTGCCGACCTTCGCGTCGCACTGGCTGATCCCGCGCATCAAGAGCTTCTACGACCGCACGCCCGACGTGCGCGTGAACATGGGCGGCCGCACCGACCTGTTCTCGTTCGAGGACACGCACTTCGAGGCCGCGATCCACTACGGCAAGCCGACCTGGCCCGGTACGTCGTCCGACTACCTGTTCGGCGAGGAAGTCGTGCCGATCTGCTCGCCCGCACTGCTCGACGGGCCCGTCGAGCGCGTCGAGGATCTGCTCGCATATCCGCTGCTGCACTCGACGACGCGCCCCGGCGCGTGGGCGCAGTGGTTCGAGACGCACGGCGTCGAGGACATCCGCACGATGCAGGGCGTGCGCTACGAACTGCACACGATGCTGATCAGCGCGGCCGCGGCGGGGCTCGGGATCGCGCTCGTGCCGAAGTTCTTCGTCGAGGAACAGCTGCAGCAGCTCGGCCTGATCGTGCCGTGCGACGCGGCGACGGTCGGCGATTCCGCGTACTACCTCGTGTATCCGACGGAACTCAGCCACAGCAAGCCGCTGGAGCTGTTCCGCGGCTGGCTGCTCGAACAGGCGAGCGCGTATGCGGCGCCGGAGCGCGCGGAGGACGACACCGATGGGGAAGACGACGAAGACGTCGAGTAACGGCGCCGTCGCGCGCGTCAGGGCGTGGTCGCGTCGCACGCGTGCCGCACCGGCACGCTGGCCTTCACGACCTTCACCAGTTGTGCGTGATCGGGCTCCTCCAGCCCCGGGCACACCGTGTCCAGGTCGCGAATCACCAGCGTCGCGCGCCCCTCGAACCGGCACATGCCGTCGGGCTGCGCGGCGGGCAACCGCAGCCAGCGCAGTGCATCGCGCTGGTTCATGAACCGGATCACACCGGCGCGCTGCGAAGGGTCGGGCAAGCGCCGCGCCGATGTGTCGTCCTCGACGAACCACACGTCCTGTCCGCTCGATTCGCTGCCGTAATCGAGCATGTAGCGGCCCGACAGCGTGATCGTCCGGTCGACATGCACCGCATGGCATTCCGGCTCGGCATCGGCAGGGGTCGTCTGCGCGCCTGCCGCGACCGGGCCGCACGCCAGCAACATCGCGGCGCACAGCATGCGGGCGCGGCAGGTCAGGTTCGATATATCAAGCGCCTGGCGAATCATGAGCACTGAGAGGCGGGCCATCGTGACGATGACCCCCATTGTCGCGCAGTACACGCTGGATGCGCGTTACATGTGCCACTTCACCGTGGCGGTCAGCGTGCGCGGATCGCCGGGCATGTTGTAGAGGTCCGCATTGCCGTGCGCGGCGATGAAGTAGCGGCGATTGAACAGGTTGTCGAGCGTGAGCGTCACGTCGACCTTCTTGCTGCGATACCCGGCGCCCAGGTTGAACACCGTGAACGACGGCAGCGTGACGAGATCGCTCGCCGACGCGTAGCGCGCCGACTGGAACTGCATGCCGGCCGCGGCGTAGAAACCATACGGCAACTCGCGCTTGAGCCACAGGTTCGCACTGTGGCGCGGCATCAGCCCCGGCGTGTTGCTCGACACCGCGAGGCCGGCCGCCGTCGATTGCGCGGAACCGTCGACCGTGCCGTTCAGGTACGCATACCCCGCATACACCGACCACTTCGGCGCGATCTCGCCGGTAAAGCCAAGCTCCATCCCGCGCACGTGCTGCGTGCCGATCGGCAGCGCATAGCCGGGGTTCGCCGGATCGCCGATCTGCTGGTTGGTCTGGCGCATGTCGAACAACGCGACGCTGGCCGTCGCCTTGCCGCCGAGGTCGAAGCGCGAGCCGACTTCATACGCGGTGGTCTTCTGCGGCGCGAGCGCGGCGCCGTTCGCGAACGCGCCGGAACTGATCAGCGTATCGGCGAGCGGCGAGAACGACTGGCTGAACGACCCGTACAGCGTCAGCCAGTCGAGCGGTTCGTAGATCAGCCCGACGCGCGGGCTCCACGCGTGATCGGTACGGTCGAGGTTGACGTTCGACGACGTGTAGTCGTGGCGGATCTGGTTCAGGTAGTCGAAGCGCAAGCCGGCGAGCACTTTCCAGTGTTCGGTCAGCGAGATCAGGTCCTGTGCGTAGACGCCCGCGAGCCCGACCACCGTCGATGCGTTCGTCTTCGCCCGCGCGCCGGTCGGCACGCCGGGCAGGATTACCTGCTGCGGATTGAACAGATCGTAGGTCGCGACCTTCGTCACGCCGTAGACCGTGTCGAACTTCTGCTGCTGCGACAGTTCGAGCCCGTACAGCAGCTCGTGGCGCATGCCGAACAGCGACGTCTTCTGCGTGAGTTCGAACAGGCCGTCGATGCCGTGATCGGTGCGCTGGCGCGTCGACTGGTCGAGCGTGACGACCGGGTGCGCGGCGGTCTTGATCGGCTCGTAGTTCACGTAGTTCTTCCGCTCGAGCGAGAAGTCGTACGCGCGGATCGCGCCGTGGAACGACAGCGAATCGTCGAAGCGGTGATCGAGCGACACCGTCGCGCTCTTCGCGGAGACGTCGTTGTACGAACTGTTCACGCCGTCGGCCGAACCGTAGTACGTGTTGATCGGCACGTCGACCGGTCGGCCGCGATACGCGGGCAGGCCCTGGTCGGACGTGCGACGGTCGTGCAGGTAATCGAATTCGACGTTCAGCACCGTGTTGCTGTCGAGCTTGAACTGCGCGGACGGCGCGATCGCCTGGCGGTTCAGCTGGAACTGGTCGCGGAAGCTGTTCGAGTTCTCGGCCGCGCCGGTGATGCGGAAGCGCGCCGCGTCGTTCGCGTTCCAGCCGAGGTCGAATTCGCCGCGCCGCTCGCCGCGCGTGCCGAGCGTCACGCCCACGTCGTTCACCGGGCTCGCCTGCGGCCGCTTCAGTACGCGATTCACGATGCCGCCCGCCGAGCCGCGCCCGTACAGCACGGCCGCCGGCCCCTTCAGCACCTCGACGCGATCGACGTTCGACAGGTCGCGGTAGTACAGCGCGTCGTCGCGAATGCCGTCGACATACTGGTCCGTGATGCTGTTGAAGCCGCGGATCGTGATCTGGTCGCGCTGGCCGTCGCCGACCGAGAAGCCGACGCCCGGCACGTTGCGCAGCGCGTCCTGCATCGACGTCGCGTTCTGGTCCTCGATCACCGCGTGCGGAACGACGTTCACCGTCTGCGGCACGTCCATCAGCGACATGTCGGTCTTGGTCGCCGCGCGCGAGTGGCCGCCGTCGTACGACGCATGCTCGGCGGCCGCGTTGACGGAAATCGCGGGCAAGGTTGCCGCGGCATCGCTCGCCTGGGCGAACGCAGTACGGGCGCCGGCCAGCGACGTGGCGATCAGAAGCGCATGGCAGGCGCTCTTGTTGAGTTTCATCGTGAACGTAGTGGTGAAGAAAAACGGCGAACGGAAACGTGTCCGGCCAACACGCGAGTCACGCGGCGAGTCGACTGACGACGCTCTTTCCGTGAAGAAGGCGGTGGCGCGCGGAGGATCGCCCCGACGCGCATGCCGGTCAGCGAACGGCCGGCGCGGGTGGATGCCGGCCGGCACGACCGGCACGAAAGAGCCGTGACGATTGGTCATGGCCCGTAACGGAGCGAAATATTAAACGAGAATGATTCGTGTTTTTAGTTAATTTTCAACCTGTCGCCTGCCCGCAACGAGCACACGGATTGGCGCTCTGCATTCCTGACGAATACCTTTCTGCTTCTCAGGTTTTACCGGCTTGACGTAATTAAAACGAAAGAATCGGATTGACCGTGTCATGCGGAAACGATCGGGCGGAAGGCGGAATTCGGGAAACAGCGATGGAGAAACTGGAGAGGATCACGAAGGATCCGGTGAAGCAGGCGGAAGGCATTCAAAAGTCCGGCGCGCGCCGGACCGGGCAACCCCGACCCGGCGCTCCGGGCAGCCGACCTCGCATCGGCATCGCGGCGGACCTACTTTCGTTCTTCACTACGTTTGCTCTCAGGCTCACTTCATTTTTTTCTTCACCGCGCTGCGCCATTATCCGCTCAATCCGGTCAGAGTGAAACGTTTGCGGGCGCACCAGGCACGTTATACCGGTCATTCAGCAACAATCTTTCTGAATGCTTACGACTCGCGCGATGCGATTCGGCAATTCTTGCATTCGTGACGGCGTTCCTTTTTAATGGAACTGGTTCCATTTATTGATTCGGCCAGGTTCCCGCGTGACGCATCGCCGTGTGCGCGTCATCATGCCGATTCAGGATCGAGGATCATTCAGCTCAGGATTCGCATCGCCCGTCCTTCCAGGACACCCCGTCAAACGAGACCGTCATGCCCGATTCCGCCTCCCTGCAGCAGCTGTTTCCCACCTTTCAGGACATCCCCGCCGAGTTCCGGCTCACTGCACCGATCCACCAGCGCGTGTCGCTCGTCGACGGCGAATTGCGACCGTGGGACGGTGCGACCAAGACCGTGCTGTCGCCCGTGTGCGTGCGGCAGGCGGACGGCAGCGTCGAGCAGGTCGAGATCGGCAGCTATCCGGTGATGGGCGAAACGGAAAGCGACGCGGCGCTCGATGCCGCGGTGCGCGCATACGATGCCGGCCGCGGCGAGTGGCCGACGATGAAGGTCGAGCAGCGCATCGCGTGCATGCAGGACTTCATCAAGCGAATGGTCGCGCAGCGCGAACTCGTCGTGAACCTGATCATGTGGGAGATCGGCAAGAGCCTCGCCGATTCGCAGAAGGAGTTCGATCGCACCGTCACGTACATGACGCAGACGATCGACGCACTGAAGGAGCTCGACAACGCGAACTCGCGCTTCGTGATCGCGGAAGGCACGATCGGCCAGATCCGCCGCACGCCGCTCGGCGTCGTGCTGTGCATGGGCCCGTACAACTATCCGCTGAACGAAACGTTCGCGACGCTGATCCCCGCGCTGCTGATGGGCAACACCGTGGTGTTCAAGCCGCCGCAGTACGGCACGCTGCTGTTCGAGCCGCTGCTCGAAGCGTTCCGCGACGCGTTCCCGAAGGGCGTGATCAACACGATCTACGCGCCGGGCGCGGTGGTCGTGCCGCACATGCTCGCGTCGGGCAAGATCAACGTGCTCGCGCTGATCGGGTCGAGCAAGGTTGCCGATCACCTGAAGAAGCAGCACCCGAAGTCGCACCGGCTGCGCGCGATCCTCGGCCTCGACGCGAAGAACGCGGCGATCGTGCTGCCCGACGCCGATCTCGATCTCACCGTGAAGGAGTGCCTGCTCGGCGCGCTGTCGTTCAACGGCCAGCGCTGCACCGCGCTGAAGATGCTGCTCGTGCATCGCTCGATCGTCGACGATTTCCTGAAGCGCTTCACCGCCGCGCTCGAACAGCTGAAGATCGGCATGCCGTGGGAAAAGGGCGTCAGCATCACGCCGCTGCCGGGCATGCATCGCACGGCCTACATGACGGATGCGATCGACGATGCCGAGGCCAAGGGCGCGCAGGTCGTCAACCATCAGGGCGGCGAGTTCAGCAAGACGCTGTTCTACCCGGCCGTCGTGTATCCGGTGTCGGAAGGGATGAAGCTGTACCGCGAGGAACAGTTCGGGCCGATCATTCCGGTCGCGCCGTTCGACGACGTCGACACCGCGCTCGACTACGTGACGACGTCGGATCACGGCCAGCAGGTCAGCATCTTCGGTTCCGATCCGGCGCAGATCGGCGCGCTCGTCGATCCGCTCGTGAACCAGGTGTGCCGCGTGAACATCAACTGCCAGTGCCAGCGCGGGCCCGACGTGTTCCCGTTCGCGGGCCGCAAGGATTCGGCGGAAGGCACACTGTCGGTAAGTGACGCGCTGCGCGCGTTCTCGATCCGTTCGATGGTCGCCGCGAAGCAGACCGACAGCAGCAAGCAGTTGCTCGATTCGATCGTGTCGGATCACCACTCGAAGTTCATCAACACGGGCTTCATTTTCTGACGCCGGGTTGGTGCGAGGGCCTCCGCCGTGCGTGGATGCGGCGGAGGCCCCGGTAACGACCGCGCGGCTAGACGTTCGTCACCAGCAGCCGAATCCCCGCCACGCCGAACACCACGGCCAGACACGCTTCCATCGCACGCCGCCCGCGCACGTACAGCCGGCGCGCCCCATCCATCGAGAACACCAGCGCATAGCCGCCGAACACCAGGCAGCCGATCGCGAGGCAGCCCGGCACGACGGCGCCGTGCGCGCCGCCCGCGCCATTCGACGACAGCGCGACGATCGACACCCACACGAGAATCGCCTTCGGATTGGTCAGGTGCAGCATCGCGCCGCGCACGTAGAAGCGCGACAGCCGCTGCTCGCGCGCCGCGTTCGCCGCTGCCGGCGGCGGGCCCGACAGCGCCGTGCGCCCCGACTTGAACGCGAGCCACAGCAGGTACAGCCCGCCGAAGACCTTGATCGCGACCAGCAGCTTCGACCACGCGAGCAGCGCGGCCGAGACGCCGAGCGCCGCGATCGTCGCCCAGAACATCGACCCTGAAATCACGCCGAGCGCGAACGCGAACGCCGCCTTGCGACCCTGGTTCGCGGCGACCGACATGATCGCGAGATTGCTCGGTCCGGGGCTGGCCGTGCCGATGAAATAGGCGGTATAGGCAAGCAGCAGGTTGGCGGAGAAGAAGGCATGGACGCTCATGGCGAACCTCGCGGGGATGATCGGGAGATTGTTGGCAAACCCGCGCCGTCTGCCCATGGACAATTGCGCGGCAATTCGCTGGGCCAGTTGTGTGGCCATGCAACCGATCGTCGCGCGTCGGACCGTCTCTGTTTTGAAACAACCGGCGCATTCGCCGCCGGTTCGCGCGATGCGGCGGCGCGCGCTCCATGCAGCCGTTTCCCGTCGGCGAACGCACGGCGGGCGTGGCCGAACCGCCCGGCACGCGCCGTGCCGGCCGTTCGCCGGCACAAACGCGCGACGCGCCTGATGCCCGCGTTACGTTACATCCGTGAAGCATTTTGCGTCGTCGCGCCGCTCCCGGCATCCGATACCGTCTGCCTCCCGCCCATAGACACCCTCCTCGATCGCCTGCGCAATCCAGTCCCGACGGGACTCGCCGACCGAAGCCGGATCGCGGCTCAACATTCCTCAACAATCGTCCGACGGCGCTGGTACGGAATCTGCATTCCGTTCGGGCAGAAGCCGCGCCGGTACCGCGCGGACATGAATTCACCCTCGGGCGCCTCCACGGATACGCTCGTAAGACATGCACACGCAGCGAGGCTCTCCATGAATGCGCAGCCCAACTCGTCCGATTCGTCGTTCCAGCTCTTCCTCGCGAAGGTGCTCGAACAGCCGCTGCCCGACTGGACCGAAAAACAGCAGATGGAACTCGAGATGGCGCGCACGCTGTCGACGCAAATGGTCACGCTCGCCGAAGACATGCGCGGCCGCACGCCCGATCTCGCGCGCTGCCTCGTGCTGCTCCGCTACGCGAAGGTGCTCGACTTCATGCTGACGTCGCTCGCCGCGCACCGCGACATTCATCCGCAGACGCTGCGCACGCTGTTCCGGCTCGCGAACCTGAAGGTCGACGATGCGTATCCGGTGTGAGCCGGCGCAACGGACCGGAGGCCCCGCACACGCACAGCCCGCCTGCTCCTCCGCGCAAACGGAGGTACAATCGCGCGCCATGAACGCACTTCGCCGCTTCCTGCTTCGGCCAGGCGTCGCGCGACAGTTGCTGTGGGGATTCCTCCTCGTGACGCTGCTGTCTCGCGCGCTGATGTCGGGCGCCGTGATGCTCGATCCGGACGGTCCGGATGCGGGCTCGGTGGTGCTGTGTTCGGGCCGCGGCCCGCTGATCGTCACGGGCGCCGCACTGGCCGCCCGCTTCGACGCGCGCGCGCCGATCACGCCGGCCAACGATGCGCTCGCGCTCGTCGATGCGCTCAAGCATGACGCGCACGCCGACAAGGCGGCGTCCTCCGGCAACGGCGACAGCCTGTGCGCATTCGGCGCCGCGCTGTTTACCGCGCTCGCGTCGTTCGTGCTGCTGGTGCTGCTGTTTCCCGCAGCGGCGCCACGACGGTTCCGCGTTCATTTCGACAGTCCTCCCTTCGTGCGATCGATATTCGACGATCGCCCGCCCTCCCGCGCGCCTCCCCGGTTCTGCTGAACGTTCCGCCCTGTGGCGCATGCACGTCGTCGTGCATGCGCGTTCACGCCGTTCGTTTCACCCGACCTGATTCACGCGTTCATCCGCTTGCCCGCTTCGCGCGGGCGACGCCGCCCTGCGCACCGTTTGCGCAGCGTGCCGCGCCACCTGTTTCGCCGGTGCACGCACGCGGGTGCGACGCACGTTGACGGCCGCCGGCCCACGCCGGTCCCGCCGCTCGACGAACCGAGGAGTTCATACCATGTCGACTACCGTCGATCGCGCCGTCTCGCCCGCCCGTTCCGCCAGCGCCGGTTACCGGACGCTCTGGCGCTGGCACTTCTATGCCGGCCTGTTCGTGATGCCGTTCCTCGTGATCCTCGCGATCACGGGCACGCTTTATTGCTTCCAGCCGCAGATCGAGCCGTTGCTGTATCCGCACCGATTGATCGTCGAACCGCGCGCGACGCCGCGGCTCGATGCCGACACGCTGCTCGCCCGCGCCCGCACCGCGATGCCGGCCGGCGCGACGCCGGCTTCCGTGCAGGTGAGCACCGCGCCGGACCGCAGCGCCGAGTATGTCTTTCGCCTGCGCGACGGCAGCCGCGAGAGCGTGTACGTGAACCCGTATGACGGCAGCGTGCTCGGCACGCTGAGCGTCGAGAACCGCTTCATGCAGGTCGACCGGATGCTGCATCGCAAGCTGCTGCTCGGCAAGACCGGCGAGTTGCTGATGGAACTCGCCGCCTGCTGGACCTTCGTGATGATCGGCACCGGCATCGCGCTGTGGTGGCCGCGCGGCGCTGCGCGCGTCGGGCGCGCACTGCGTCCCGACCTGTCGCTGCGCGGCCGGCCGCTGTGGAAAAGCCTCCATGCGACGGCCGGCATCTGGCTCGCGGCCGGCACGGTCGCGTTCATCCTGACGGGGCTGCCGTGGTCGGGCTCGTGGGGCAAGAACTTCAAGGCGCTCGCGGCGACCGTGAACCTCGGCGCACCGGAAGGCGCGTGGGGCGGCTCGCCGGTGCGCTCGACGCGACCGGGCGCGGCAACGACGCCCGAGCCGGCACCGGCGCAGGCCGCCGCACCGTCCGGCCATCACCACGATTCGGACGACTCGATGCCGGGGATGGTGATGGACGACCTGCCGTTGCCGCAAACGCCGTGGGCGGTCGGCAACGTGCGCGTGCCGCATTCGCCGTCGGCGCCGACGCCCGCACCGCTGCCGCTGGCCCGCGCGATCGCGATCGTCGCCGGGCTCGGCGTGACGAGCGGCTACACGCTCGCGCTGCCGTCGGGCGCGGACGGCGTGTTCACTGCGTCGTACTTCCCGGCCGACCCGAAGGCGGAGCGCACGATCTACCTCGACCAGTACAGCGGCGCCGTATTGAAGGACATCCGCTATGACGACTACGGCGCGGTATCGCAGGCCGTGTCGTACGGCACGTCGCTGCACATGGGCCGTTACTTCGGACTCGCAAACCAGATCATTTGCGCGGTGTTGTCGCTCGGGCTGGCCGCGATGGCCGTCACGGGCACCGTGATGTGGTGGAAGCGCCGCCCGGCCGGGACGCTGGGCGCCCCGTCGCGCGAACGCGGCACGCCGCCGATGCGCGGCTGGATCGCCGGGCTCGTGCTGCTCGGCATCGTCTTCCCGCTGATGGGCGCGACGATCGTCGCGGTCTGGTTGCTCGACCGGCTGCTGTTCGGCCGCGCGGCGCGCGCCGCGGCTTGATCGACGCAAGCGCTTCCCCCGATTCGAAGGAAACCGAACAATGAAGTTCAGATTGATTCTGCCCGCCGCAGTTATCGCGGCCTTCTCACCAGCCGGGCAGGCACAGGAAAGCGGTGTCGACCGCACCGGCGCCACGCTCGCCCCGATCCGCGTCGATGCGCAGAAAGCGCCCGCGCTCTCGCAACCGCTCGACACCGGCAGCCACCTCGGGCTGTCGTCGCTCGAAACACCCGCGAGCGTCGAACAGATCAACCGCGCGACGCTCGACACGCGCGGCGACAGTTCGATCATCGACGCGGTGAGCCGCGCCGCCGGCATCAGCGCGTCGCCGCACCCCGGTAACGGCAACTCGGAGCTCGCGGCGCGCGGCTTCGTCGGCGCATCGTCGGTCACGCAACTCTATGACGGCGTGCGCCCGTACGGTGCGATCGGCGTCACGTTCCCGTTCGACACCTGGTCGGTCGACCATATCGACGTGCTGCGCGGCCCCGCTTCGGTGATCTACGGCGAAGGCGCGATCGGCGGCATCGTCAACATCGTGCCGAAGAAGCCGACGCGCACGCCGATCCGCAACGAGCTGCAGGTCGGCGGTGGCACCGAGGGCACGGCGCGCGCCGCGTTCGGCAGCGGCGGCGCGATCAACGACAAGCTGTCGTACCGCTTCGACATCAGCGGCAACCGCTCGTCGAACTGGGTCGACCGCGGCGATTCGCGCAACCTGTCCGTCTCCGGCGCGCTACGCTACGACGTCACGCCCGACCTTTACGTGACGGCGTCGTACGCGCAGGGCTTCATGCATCCGATGCAGTATTTCGGTGTGCCGCTCGTGAACGGCGCGCGCGATCGCGCGCTCGACAAGAAGAACTACAACGTCGGCGATGCCGACATCGCGTTCCGAGACAGCTGGGCCACCGTCTCGGCGAACTGGCAGCCGAGCGACAGCCTGAACGTGACGACCACGCTGTACCGGATGAAGAGCAACCGTCACTGGAAGGACGCGGAGTACTACACGTACCTGCCGTCGACCGCGCAGGTTCGGCGCAGCAGCTACACGGAAATCTTCCACGACCAGCAGCAGTACGGCAACGTGACGACGGCCACCGTGAGCGGCGCGCTGCTCGGCATGCGCAACACGTTCTCGACCGGCTTCGAGTTCAACCATACGACGTTCCAGCACGACAACAACTCGCCGTATTCGGGCACGTCGACGGTCGATCCGTTCGACTTCGACCCGGGCAGTTTCATCAACGCGGCCGGCACCGTTCCGAAGTACCGCAGCCAGTCGAACCAGTACGCGCTGTTCGCGGAGAACCGGCTCGAGATCACGCCGCGCTGGTCGGTGATCGGCGGGTTGCGCTACGACCATGCGAGCGTGAACCGCGACGACCTCGTGAACGGCGGCGCATTCACGAAGGTGTTCGCGAACACGGGCTGGCGCATCGGCACCGTGTACGACGTGCGGCCTGGTCTCGCCGTGTACGGCCAGTATTCGGTCGCGGCCGATCCGGTCAGCTCGCTGCTGTCGCTGAATGCGTCGAAGGCGAACTTCACGCTCGCGACCGGCAGGCAGATCGAGATCGGCGTGAAGCAGTCGTTCCTCGATGGCAAGGCGGAATGGACGCTCGCCGCGTACCGGATCGTGAAGAGCAACCTGCTGACGGCCGATCCGGTGAACCCGAACCAGTCGATCCAGGTCGGCCAGCAGTCGTCGCGCGGGCTCGAGGCGACGGTCGGCGCGGAGATCGCGAAGGACTGGCGCGTCGACGCGAACGTGTCGATCCTGCGCGCGAAGTACGACGATTTCCAGCAGTCGTCCGGCGGCACGACCGTATCGCGCGCGGGCAACGTGCCGGTATCGGTGCCGCAGCGGCTCGCGAACCTGTGGGTGAGCTGGCGCTTCGCGCCGGACTGGACAGGCATCGCAGGCGTCAAGTACGTCGGCAAGCGCTTCGCCGATACCGCGAACCAGCTCGTGATGCCGTCGTACACGACCGTCGACCTCGGCCTCGCGTGGAAGCCGCGCAAGGACACGACGATCACCGCACGTGCGTACAACGTCTTCAACCGCCGCTACGTGCAGTCCGCGTACTACAACGAGACGCAGTACCTGCTCGGCAACGACCGGCGGTTCGAGGTGCTGGCGAACTACCGGTTCTGACGGCGCATGCCTGGCTGCGCGGCCGGCCGGTCGCCGGCCGCGCCGCCGCAGGCACGCACGCGCAGATCACGCACGCGTGCCCGCCGCACGCCCCGCCATCCACTTCCGGTAGCGCCGCGTCTGGCACTGCGCGGCCAGCTGCTGCCGCACCAGCGCGCGCAGCGGCGACACCTGCGGATGCGTGCGCCGCCCTTCGCTGAGCCGCGTGAGCTGGAACTTGACGACGGCCATGTTGGCCAGCGCGCCCAGCGCCTTGTTCTTCCAGCGGATCGGCTGCAGCACCGGCGCGCTGTCCTTGCCCGCGCGCCAGTCGCGCGGCAGGTTCGGGTCGATCGACAGCGCGGTCGCGATGCCGACCATCGCCACGCCGCTGCTCACCACCTGCTCGGCCACCGCACGACGGCGAATGCCGCCCGTGACCATCAGCGGCATCCGCGCGACGGCCGTGATGTCGCGCGCAAATTCGAGGAAATACGCTTCGCGCGCCAGCGTGCGCCCGTCGCGTGCCTCGCCCTGCATCGCCGGCACTTCATAGCTGCCGCCCGACAGCTCGACGAGATCGACGTCGAGCGGATTCAGCAGCTCGACCACGCGCTTCGCGTCGTCCGCGCTGAAACCGCCGCGCTGGAAATCGGCCGAGTTCAGCTTCACGGCGACGACGAAATCCGGCGACACCGTCGCGCGCACGGCCTTCACGATGTCGAGCAGCAGGCGCGCACGATTCTCGATGCTGCCGCCCCACTGGTCCTGCCGGCGATTCGTCAGCGGCGACAGGAACTGGCTCAGCAGATAGCCGTGCGCCGCGTGCACCTGCACGCCGGTGAAGCCGCTTTGCTCCGCGAGCTGCGCGGCGCGCACGAAGCGCTGCTGCACATCACGTATATCGGCTTCCGTCATTTCCTTCGGCACCGGGAACTGCTTCGACAACGCGCCGAGCGCGAGCGGCACGGCCGACGGCGCGAGCGTCGTCTGGCCGAGCGCCGCCTGCATCTGGCGCCCCGGATGATTGATCTGCATCCACACGTGCGCGCCGCCCGAGCGCGCGATCTGCGCCCAGCGGCGGAAGCGGTCGAGATGCGCGTCGCTTTCGAGCACGACGCCGTTCGGCCCCGTCATCGCGCGGCCGTCCACCATCACGTTGCCGGTCAGGATCAGGCCGACCTGGCCGTCGGCCCACGCCTGATACAGGCGCAGCAACGCGTCGGACGGCGCGTGGTCCGCATCGGCCATGTTCTCTTCCATCGCGGCCTTGGCCAGACGGTTCGGAATCACCGCCCCGTTGGGCAGTGTCAGCGGTGTAAACAGGTTCATGGAGGGCACCCCCGATTGACGATGCCCAACGATAACTTTAAAGTCAACTTTAAGGTCAAGCCCTTTTGGAGCACGAAAATGAAAATCGGCGAACTGGCGAAGGCGAGCGGCCTCGCGGCGTCGCGCATCCGTTTTTACGAAGCGAGCGGGCTGCTCGAACCGGCCCGCCGCCAGGCGAATGGCTATCGGGAATACGGGTCGGAAGCGTTAACGCGGCTCGCGATCATCGACCGCGCGCAGCGCGCGGGCTTCGCGCTCGACGAAATCCGCGCTGTGCTGCCGCCCGACCTCGGCGCGTGGCCGCGCGACGAACTGCTGGTCGCGCTGCGGCACAAGGTCGACGAGATCGCGCTGCTCGAACAGCGGCTCGCGCAGAACCGGCAACACCTCGAGACGCTGATCGACGAAATCGAGAACAAGCCCGAGGGCGAGGATTGCGCGGGCGCCGCGCAGCGGATGCTCGACCGGCTCTGCGAACAGGCCAGCCAGCCGCTGGAGTCCGCACCCGTGGTGCGGCCGGCGCGCAAGCGTGCGTGACCGACTACACTGCGTCACCCATCGATCAACCCGCGCTGCGGCGAAACGCGGCTGCGCATGCGCGCCGGCTTCCGCCGAGCACCCTCACGACCGTATCCGCATGACGATCCCCGGTATCAAAGGATTCTTCATCGCCGCGCTGCTGACGCTCGGCATCGGCAGTGCCTTCGCGTCGACATGCGACGACACGCATTCGTCGATCCGTTGCCCCGACACCTCCGACCTGCCGGCCGACATCGTCGCGCAACTGCCTGCCGGTTACGAAGCGCTGGATGCCGCATCGGGGCGCCTGACCAACGGCACGCGCAACGGTTACGTTGTCGTCGCGCATCAGCCCGGCGATTCGATGCATACGCCGTCGCTGCGCCCGCTGCTGATCTTCCTGCAGGGTGCGAACGGACGCTACCGGCTCGCGGCCCGCAACGACACCGTGATCATGAAAGCCGACGAAGGCGGCATGGGCGACCCGTATCTCGATGGCGTCGCCGAAAATGCGCTCACGGTCGAGCCTCGCACGTTCACCGTCGAACAGGGCGTATTCGCGGGGCACAACCACTGGCGCGATCGCGTGACGTTTCGCTACGACGATGCGCACCACACGTGGGTGTTCCATCGCGAAGTGTTCCGGAACTGGCGATTCAACTACGAGCAGGACGGCGATGCGCTGAAGGCCGACCCGGTACGCGTCACGCGTGCGAATGCGGCAAAGGCCGTTTCGTTCGAAGCGTGGCGGCCGGGTTATTGGTGCGATTCCGCCGAGCGGCGTGAACACGATCCGGCTTGCCGCAAGCATTGACGGGGATGCTCCTGCAGCTGCGAGGATTTACTTACGTCGCAGGTAATCGACGCGCGCCGCCCGCGCCGCGATCATGGCTCCAACGACTCACGAACCGCATCACGCCAGGGAGCCCGCCATGACCGCCTACGCCATCGCCCACCTGCACGACGTCGACCTGTGCGACGACATCGTCGAATACCTCGAACGCATCGACGGCACGCTCGCGCCGTATAACGGCCATTTCGTGATTCACGGCGCACGGCCGGAGGTACGCGAAGGCGTGTGGCGCGGCGACCTGATCGCGATCGCGTTTCCCGATCTCGACACGGCGCGCGCGTGGTACGACTCGGATGCGTACCGGCAGATCCAGCCGCTGCGCGCACGACACGCGAGCGGCCCGCTGATCCTGATCGACGGCGTCGACGAACGGCACAAGGCGACCGACATCCTGCGCTGAATCATGACGCCGGCGATGCCGGCAACGCCTTACGACGCCTTCCGCTCCATCGGCTCGCCGACGACGAAGCCGCCGCCCTGGAACCGCTGCGCGGGATCGTCGTACTCGGCGGTCGGCGCCGTCACCGGGAACAGCCCGGCGAACTGCTCGGAGCTGTCGCGCGGGCGGAAGCCGAGGAAGCCGGCCTTCGTGTTGTCCCACCACTTCACCGGGTTGTCCGACGCGCCGTAGACGATCGCGTGCCCGACGCGGTTCGTCAGCAGCGAGCAGCGCACGAGCTCGATGAAGTCGCGATAGCTGAGGAACGTGACGAGCATGCGCGGATTCTTCGGCACTTCGAACGACGAGCCGATCCGCAGGCACACCGTCTCGATCCCGAAGCGGTCGAAGTAATAGCGCGACAGCGATTCGCCGAAGCACTTCGTCACGCCGTACAGGCTGTCGGGGCGCAGCGGCGAATCGGCGTCGAGCACTTCCGTGACCGGATGGAAACCGATCGCATGGTTCGAGCTCGCGAACACGACACGCTTCACGCCGTGCTTGCGCGCGGCTTCGTACAGGTTGTACGTGCCGGTGATGTTCGCGCCGACCAGATCGTCGAACGGCGCGTCGACCGAAATGCCGCCGAGGTGGACGATCGCGTCCACGCCTTCGACGAGCTGCATCACGGCCGGGCGATCGGCCAGGTCGACCACGCGAATTTCCTCATGCGCGGCCGCGTCGTCCAGCGCGGCGATGTCGCTGACACGCACGATGTCGGCCCAGTCGGCGAGCGCGCCGCGCAACTGGCGGCCAAGGTTGCCGGCCGCGCCCGTCAGCAGCAGGCGCCCGAACGGTTTGCGCGCGGCGGTGGAGGTGGCGTTCATCGAATCTCCTTGAATCTGACCAAAATCGGAAAACGTTTTCCAACTATACGCGGTGGCGCGGCCGAACGTCAATGGTCGAACCTGCTCGCAATCATCCGCACTTTCCCGATATCGACGGGCGGCCGCAGGCCGGCTTTTTCTGCCACAATCCGGCGTAATCGAACGAAAACGTTACCCTGCGAATGAAAAAAGTTTCCCCGACGATCCGCGACGTGGCCGCGGAAGCCGGCGTGTCGGTCGCGACGGTATCGAAGTACGTGAACGGCACGCAGCGCTTCTCGCCGACCGTCGAGGCGCGGCTCAAGGAATCGATCGAGCGTCTCGGCTACCGGTCGAACCCGCTCGCGCGCTCGATGATCACCGGCCGCACGCGCACGATCGGCCTCGTGATCCTCGACATCAGCAACCCGCACTTCACGAACGTGGTGAAAGGCGCGAACCGCGTCGCGCTGCAGCATGACTACACGCTGCTGCTCGTCGATACCGAAGAGAGCCAGGCGCGCGAACGCTCGCTGATCGAAGCGCTCGCGCAGCGCGTCGACGGGCTGATCGTCAGCACGCGGATGCCCGACGACGAAGCCGGCTGGATGCTCGACCTCAACAAGCCGCTCGTGCTGCTGCGTCGCAGCCCCGGCCTGCCGATTCCGAGCGTCGGCATCGACAACCGGCTGTCGACCTACATGCTCGCGCGTCACCTGCTCAATCTCGGCCATACGCGCATCGCCTATCTCGGCTTCGGCACCGCGCGCGTGAACGACGAGCGGATCCAGGGCGCGCGCGACTGCCTCGCCGAAGCGGGGCTCACGCTCGACGTGCACGACGCGCACGCGCCGACCGCCGAAGCCGGCGAGCGCGCGTGTTCGCGCGTGATGCTCGGGCCGCAGCGCCCGCAAGCGGTGATCTGCTACAACGACCTGATCGCGCTCGGCTTCATGAAAGAAGCCGCGTCGCTCGGCTTCCGGTTGCCGCAGGACGTATCGGTCGCGGGCATCGACAACGTGCCGTACGGCGAATACGCGGCGCCCGCGCTGACGACCGTCGACATCCAGAGCGAGAACATGGGCGAGCTCGCGATGCAGAAGCTGATCGACGCGCTCGCGGGCCGCACCGATGCGAGCTATTCGACGTTCGAGCCGCGGCTGATCATGCGTGCGTCGACGGCGTCGGTCGGCTGACCACGCGCACGCCGCGCACGCCAAAGAAAAACGCGCCGCCCGAGGGCGGCGCGTTCGTTTGCCGGGACGCGATCACGCGTCGAGTTTTGCGGGCTTCATCTTCGGCGTGAGCACGTGCATCACGGCCAGCGCGATCAGGTAGGCCGACGCGCCGATCGCGAACAGCACCCAGTAGTGGCCGGTGCGCTGCAGCACCTGGCCGATCACTTCCGAGAACAGCACGCCGCCGATCGAGCCGGCCATCCCGCCGATGCCGACCACCGACGCGACCGCACGGCGCGGGAACAGGTCGGACGCCGTCGTGAACAGGTTCGCCGACCAGCCCTGGTGCGCGGCGGCGGCAAGGCCGACGATCAGTACCGCGACCCACAGGCTCTGCACCTGCGACACGAACGCGATCGGCAGCACGCAGCATGCGCAGATCAGCATCGCCGTCTTGCGCGCGCCGTTCACGCTCCAGCCCGCGCGCAGCAGCATCGACGACAGCCAGCCGCCGCCGATGCTGCCGACCGTCGTCAGCGCGTAGATGCAGACGAGCGGCAGGCCGATGTGCTGCATGTCCATCCCGCGCGATTCGTTGAGCCACTTCGGCAGCCAGAACAGGTAGAACCACCACACCGGATCGGTCAGGAACTTGCCGATCAGGAACGCCCACGTCTCGCGCTTGCGAATCAGTTCGCCCCAGCGCGGCGCGCCGGCATTCGCATTCGCCGCGTCGAGCGCTTCGGCTTCGTCGCGCGGCTCGTCGTACTCCGCGGCGAGCGCGCGCGTGTCGGCCTGGCGATAGAGCACGAGCCATACCGCGAGCCACACGAGGCCGATCGCGCCGATGATCACGAACGCCGCGCGCCAGCCGTAGGCCACCGCGATCGCCGGGATGATCGCCGGGGCGAACACCGCGCCGATGTTCGCACCCGAGTTGAAGATGCCGGTGGCGAGCGCGCGTTCGCGGCGCGGGAACCATTCGGCCGTCGTCTTGATCGCGGCCGGGAAATTGCCGCCCTCGCCGATCCCGAGCAGCGCACGCACGAACGCGAAGCCCGTCACCGAGCCGACCGCCGCATGCAGCATCGCGGCGATGCTCCACACCAGCATCGCCACCGCATACGACACGCGCGTGCCGAGCCAGTCGACGATGCGCCCGAAGCCGAGCAGGCCCAGCGCATAGAACGCGGAAAACGCCATCACGATGCGGCCGTACTGCACCTGGCTCCAGCCGATGTCGTGCTGGAGCATCGGCGCGAGCAGGCCGAGGATCTGCCGATCCATGTAGTTGATGACGGTCGCGAAAAACAGCAGCGCACAGACGGTCCAGCGGTAGCGGCTGGCGGCTGCGCGCACGGCGCCGGCGACGGCAGATTGCATGAATGTCTCCGATGCACGGTCGCGCCCGTCGCGCCGCACGGTGTTCGTTGACCGGCGACCGGCGCCGGGGTGAACGGCCCGCGCTCACGCACCGGCCCCTTCACCAACTCATCTGGAAAACGTTTTTCAAAGAATAGGACGTCTGCCGGCACCCTGTCAGTCGGGGATTTCGATGAGTCATCTCAAATTGATCGCGGCAAAAGAGACGACTGTTCCGCAGATTGGCATTAACCGTTTTTCCCCTGATTTTCCCGACACGCGCGCGGGAGGGCGGCCGCCGATACACATGTCCGATTTCAGCCAGAATCGATCGTGGGGATGGTTTACAGTCGTCACATGCGACTCGATCCCGACACCTGCTACGACGCCCTGCTTTCGCGGAACCGCCGCTTCGACGGCTGGTTCTTCGTCGGCGTGGCGACGACCGGTGTGTATTGCCGCCCCGTCTGCCCGGTGAAGCCGCCGAAAGCGCAGAACTGCAGCTACTACCCGACCGCCGCGGCCGCCGAGAAAGCCGGGTTCCGGCCCTGCATGCGCTGCCGCCCCGAGCTCGCGCCCGGCCACGGGCTGCTCGACCTCTCCGGCAATCTCGCCGACGCGGCCGCGACGCTGATCGAGGACGGTTTCCTGAACGCGCATTCCGTCGACGCGCTCGCGCGGCGCGTCGGCGTGACCGAGCGCCATCTGCGGCGGATCTTCGGTGCGCAGTTCGGCGTGTCGCCGGTCGAATTCGCGCAGACACACCGGCTGCTGATGGCCAAGCGGCTGCTGACCGATACCGCGCTGCCGGTGGCCGTCGTCGCGTCGACGGCCGGATTCGGCAGCGTGCGGCGCTTCAACGACCTGTTCCGCCAGCGCTACGGCCTCAACCCGCTGCGGCTGCGCAAAGGCGCCGGGGCCTCTGCCGACGGCGACATGACGTTCCCGCTGTCGTACCGGCCGCCGTTCGCGTGGAATGACCTGATGCGCTTTCTCGCGCAACGGCAGATCGACGGCGTCGAGCGCATCGATTCGCAGGGTTATGTGCGTGTCGTCGAATTGCCGAACCGGAACGGCGGCAGCCGCGTGACGGGCTGGCTGTCCGTCGCGCACGTGCCGCAGCGCTTCGCGCTGGCCGTCACCGTGTCGCGCGCGCTGACGCCGGTCGTCCCGGCCGTGCTTGCGCGCGTACGGCGGCTGTTCGATCTCGACAGCCGCCCCGACGTGATCGACGCGCATCTCGGCGAACTCGCGAGCGGCTCGCCGGGCCTGCGCGTGCCCGGCGCGTTCGACGGCCTCGAGATCGCGATTCGCGCGATCGCGGGCGAGCGGCTCGAGGCAGCGGATGCCGGCCCGCCTGCGCTGGCACGCATTGCAGACCGCTTCGGCACCTCGGTGGAAGGCGCGCCGCCGGGCCTCGCGCACGCGTTGCCGTCCGCCGCAACGCTGGCCGCCCTGCCGCCTTCGGCCCTCGAAACAATCGGCATCGAGCGCGATGCGGCACGCGCGATCGTGTTGCTCGCACGCGCAGTCGACGACGGCTCGCTCGCGCTCGAACCGATGGCACCGCTCGATGCGACGCTCGCCGCGCTACGTGTCATGCCGGGCTTCGACGAACGCGCGGTGCAGTACGTCGCGATGCGCGCGATGGCCTGGCCGAATGCATTCCCCGCTGACGAGACGTGGCTTCCCGCACGCAGCGAACGCGCGACCATGCCATCATCTGCGCCGCATGCGGCGCGCTGGGCGCCGTGGCGCGCGTACGCCGCACTGCATGTGTGGCGCCTTCATGGAGATGTAGTGCGATGACACCGGCCCACCTGATTCCGAGCCCGCTGGGCGACATTGCCGTGCGCATCGAGGACGATGCGCTGACGGGCCTGTATTTCGTCGGCCAGAAATACTTTCCGTCGGTTTCGATCATGACCGAAGCGGACGCGCACGCGATGTCGCCGATCGCGCGCAGGGTCGCCGAAGAAATCGCCGAATACTTCACCGGCACGCGCGAAACGTTCTCGGTGCCGATCCACCTGCGCGGCACCGCGTTTCAGCGACGCGTGTGGAAGGAACTGCTCGCGATTCCGTTCGGCGAACTCGTGTCGTACGGCGACATCACCGAACGCATCGGACTGCCGATGAGCGGCGCGCGCGCCGTGGGCGGTGCGGTAGGACGCAATCCGGTTTCGATCATCGTGCCGTGCCATCGCGTGGTCGGCGCATCGGGCAGCCTGACCGGTTATGCAGGCGGCATCGACCGCAAGCGCGCGCTGCTGTCGCTCGAAGGCGCCGAGTTCTCACGCGGCGCTCATCATCCGGTGCAGCAGGCGCTCGCGTTCTGATCGATGGCGCGCGTCACGCGCTCGACAGGGGGCGCCGCGCCTCGCGCTTCGCATACGCACCGGGCGTCACGCGGAACTTCGCCTGGAACAGCGCGATAAACGACGACGTCGAGTCGTAGCCCAGTTGCGCGGCCACCGCACCGATCGGCTCGCCCGCATCGAGCAGCGGCAATGACGCGAGCAGCCGCACGGCCTGCCGCCATTCGGTGAACGACAGCCCTGTATCCTGCCGGAACAATCGCGACAGCGTGCGTCGCGTCGCGCCGACCTGATGGCCCCATTCGTCGAGACTGCGCGCGTCGCCCGGCGCGGCATGCAACGCACGCGCGATTTTCAGCAGGCGCGGATCGCGCGGCAGCGGCACCGTCAGCGGCGCCGGCTGCATGCGCGCGATCCGGTCGGCGATCAGGCACACGAGCGCGCCGTCCGGCCCCGTCTCGTCGTAATTCACCGGCAACTCGCCCGTCGCGATCACCAGCTCGCGCAACAGCGGCGTCATGCAGAGGATCGTGCAGTCGTCGTTCACGTCGTCGCGTGCGATCGCTTCATCGAGATACAGGCTGTGGAACGCGACGCAATCGCGCGTCGACACCGCATGCGGCACGTGCGGCGGAATCCACATCGCGTAGTGCGGCGGCAGCAGCTGCCGGCCCGACGGCGTCGATACCTCGAGCACGCCGCTCGTCGCATACATCAGCTGGGCCCACGGATGACTGTGCGCGTCGACGCTCACGTTGCCGGGGATCCCGAACGCGCGCACGTACAGCGGCCTCGGCAGGCGCGCCATCGGCGGCACCGCGTAAGGGTCACCCGATTGTCCCGCCAGCAACATAAGACGTCCTCCGAGGGTCATTGCACGAACGAACGCGATGCTACCGTGGCGGCTCTTCTTTCACACGGCTTCCGTTCATGAGCGCACACACCCGCACCACCCGCAAGACCGTCACCGCGATCCGTTCGACCAAAGGCATCGGCACCCTCGTGTCGCTGACCGCGTATTCCGCGCCGATGGCGAAGCTCGTCGATGAAGTGGCCGACGTGATCATCGTCGGCGACTCCGTCGGCATGGTGCTGTACGGGATGCCCGATACGCTGCGCGTCACGCTCGACATGATGATTGCACACGGCGCGGCCGTCGTGCGCGGCGCCGCGCACGCGTGCGTCGTCGTCGACCTGCCGTTCTCGACGTTCCAGGAATCGCCTGCACAGGCCTATCGTTCGGCTGCGCGCCTGCTCGCCGAAACCGGTGCGCAGGCCGTGAAGCTCGAAGGCGGCTGCGAGATGACCGACACGATCCGCTTCCTGACCGACCGCGGCATTCCGGTCATGGCGCATGTCGGCCTCATGCCGCAGCAGGCCAACGCGACAGGTGGCTTCCGCGCGCAGGGCATGGACGCGCGGTCGGCCGCGCAAGTGTTCGACGCCGCGTGCGCGGCCGAACGGGCCGGCGCGTTCGGCGTCGTCATCGAAGGCACCGCCGAAGCGCTCGCGCGCCACCTGACGGAAACGCTGACGATCCCGACGATCGGCATCGGCGCATCGCCCGCCTGTGACGGACAAGTGCTCGTGACCGAGGACATGATCGGCGCATTCGATGCGTACACGCCGCGCTTCGTGAAGCGCTACGCCGACGCGAATGCGATGATGCGCGACGCGATCCGGCAATACGCGCACGACGTGCGGGAGCGTGTGTTTCCGGAGCCTGCGCATTGCTTCGGGTACGGCAAGCCGCTGCAACTCGCGGACGCAGCCGCTGCTGCGTGACGCGCGACGAACGATGCGGTTGCGTCACGTGCGCTTGCGCATCGCATGCGCGACGCGCGCGTTCGCTTCGAATTTCGCGCGATGCGTCGAGAAGAACGTCCGCACGTTGCGGACGTTCGACGCGCCGGTGAACAGCCGCCGTGCGAATTCGTCGTATTCGGCGACGTCGGCCAGATCGGCCACCACGACGAAATCGGGCCCCGGCGACACGCGGTAGCACTGCGTGACGGCCGGCTCCGCGCAGACGTAGGTTTCGAACGCGTCGTAGTCCTCGGCCGTCTGCCGGTCGAGGCTGATCTCGATCAGCGCGGTGACGGCCGTGCCGATCGCGACCGGGTCGAGCACCGCGACCTGCCGGCGGATCACACCGGCCTCCGTCAGCCGCCGCACGCGGCGCATGCAGGTGGGCGGCGACGACAGCGCACGCTCGGCCAGTTGCAGGTTCGACACCGACGCGTCGTCCTGCAGGATCGAGAGGATGCGCAGGTCGAGATCGTCGAGGGTGATGCCGGCCATCGGCGGCTCCTTCCGGTCAGGATGTGAAATTTAATTTCAACATGATAGACGATCATCCTTACGTTTCATCAATTTTTGAATTTTGAAATTTAATTCCATTTAGCTGGTTCTACCATCGCTCTCACTGATCCAGACGGGACATTTACGGAGCGCGATATGTGTGGAATTGTCGGGGCGGTCGCCCAGCGGGACATCCTGCCGAACCTGGTCGACGGCCTGAAGCGGCTCGAATACCGCGGCTACGATTCGTGCGGCGTCGTGGTCTACCGTGACCGCGCGCTAGCGCGCGCCCGCAGCGTCGATCGCGTCGCGAACCTGCAGCGCGAGATCGCCGCGCAGGGGTTGTCCGGTTACACGGGCATCGCGCATACGCGCTGGGCCACGCATGGCGCGCCCGTCACGCTGAATGCGCATCCGCACTTCTCGCCGAGCGACGCGAACGCGCGCATCGCGCTGTCGCATAACGGGATCATCGAGAACTGCGATCAACTGCGTGCGGAACTGCAGGCGCACGGTTATGTGTTCGCGAGCCAGACCGATAGCGAAGCCATTGCGCATCTGATCGACCATCTGTACGACGGCGATCTGTTCGACGCGGTCCGGCGTGCGGTCGCGCGACTGCGCGGCAGCTATGCGATCGCGGTGATGTGCCGCGACGAACCGCACCGGATCGTCGGCGCGCGCGACGGGATGCCGCTCGTCGTCGGCGTCGGCGAAGGCGAGAATTTTCTGGCGTCCGATGCGATTGCGCTGTCGGGTATCACCGACCGCATCGCGTATCTGGAGAACGGCGACGTCGCCGACATTCAACTGCATCGCTACTGGATCGTCGACGCGGCCGGCCAGCGCGTCGAGCGCGCGGTGCAACGCGTCGCCGCGCACAGCGGCGCGGCCGATCTCGGGTCGTATCGCTACTACATGCAGAAGGAGATCTTCGAACAGCCGCAGGCCGTGGCCGATACGCTGCTCGACGTCTCTTCGATCATGCCGGAGCTGTTCGGCGACGGTGCATGGCGTGTGTTCAACGACGTCGATTCGGTGCTGCTGCTCGCGTGCGGCGGCAGCTATCACGCGGCGCTGACCGCGAAGTACTGGATCGAAAGCATTGCGAAGCTTCCCGCGAGTGTCGAAATTGCCAGTGAGTTTCGTTACCGCGACGGCGTGCCGAATCCGCGCACGCTGGTCGTCGCGGTGTCGCAAAGCGGTGAAACGGCCGATGTGCTCGGTGCCGTGCATGTCGCGAAACTCAGCGGCATGATGCACACGCTCGCGATCTGCAACGTCGCAACGAGTGCGCTGATGCGCGAATGTGCGCTGCAGTTCGTCACGCATGCGGGAATCGAGATCGGGGTCGCTTCGACGAAGGCATTCACGACGCAGCTCGTTGCATTGTTCCTGCTGACGTTGTCACTCGCGCAGGTGCGCGGACGGTTGAGCGACGACGAGGAGAAGGAGCATTTGCGCGCGTTGCGGCACCTGCCCGATGCGATGTCGAAAGTGCTCGCACTGGAGCCGCAGATCATGGCGTGGTCGGAGTTGCTCGCGCGACGCGACAACATGCTGTTTCTCGGGCGCGGGATGCATTATCCGATCGCGCTGGAAGGTGCGCTGAAGATGAAGGAGATTTCCTATATTCACGCGGAGGCTTATCCGGCGGGGGAGCTGAAGCATGGGCCGCTGGCGCTCGTCAGCAACGAGATGCCGGTGATCGCGGTCGCGCCGAATGACATGCTGCTTGAAAAGCTGCGGTCGAACATGCATGAGGTCAGTGCGCGGAATGGGCGGCTGTTCGTGTTCGCGGACGTCGACTGCGGGCTCGTGCCGAGTGATGGGATCGAGGTGATTCGGCTCAATGAGTACTACGGGCCGCTTTCGCCGATTCTGCATACGGTGCCGATGCAGTTGCTCGCGTATCACGCTGCGCTCGCGCGGGGGACGGATATCGACAAGCCGAGGAATCTGGCGAAATCGGTGACGGTGGAGTGAGGGGGCATTTCCCCCCTCCCTTATCACCTGCGCCAGTCAAGATCTGATCTTTCAGTCAGCGTCAGATCAGGTCTGTGCTTGCTTGGCCGTCACTTCATCAAGCGCCGAGGTCGACCCGATGCTGACTCGAAAAGAAGCTGGTGTCGATGACCACTACCGCCCCGAACAGGGCATCCGCTGTCGTGCTGTGAAGGTCTAATTTGCATCGGCAATTGGCCTGTTGGGAATTTCGTCCTGCTTTGCTAGACTCCCGCGCTTCCAAATATTAATTTTCCGCTTCATCGTGAGTACGGCACCGTCTGGCACAACATCCTCCGATTCAATACCTGCTGAAGTTAGACAGGCCATTGTCAGCCAAATCTTGCCCGAGGCGGAGATAGGTATCACGCGCCTGACGACCTCACGCCGCAATAGCGGGCTGACCGCACCATACGAGCTCGAAGACGCCGACCTCGTGGTGCTGCAACTGCACCCTTTCGGTGATCAGGACTTATGGCTCGATGGACGACCTGCGCCGTTCGTACCCTATGACGCGGGCATGGTGATGGTTCACGACCTCGACCGCATGTGGAAATCAAACCTTAAGGGTGCGTTCGATTGCATTCATTTTCACTTGCCCCGCCAGACTCTTGAAGAGACGGCTGACGAGGCCGGCGGCACGGGGCGCCCCCAGCTTTATTTGCCTCCTCATCTCAGCGTGGTTGATCCTGTGATCCATGCCCTCGGGCAAGCGTTGCTACCAGCTCTCGCTCACCCTGATCGTGCATCGCAACTATTCATCGACCACGTGACATTGGCGTTCCAGACTCATGTCGCGCATCAATACGGAGGGGTTGGCAGGCGAAGGCAGAAACTACATAACAAACTTGAACCGTGGCAGGTACGTCGCGCCAAGGCGATTCTTCTTGAGCATTTGGACGGGAAGATCCTGCTTGCGGATGTGGCGCGAGAATGCGGCATGTCGCGCGGTTACTTTCTGCGATTCTTCCACCAGACGACAGGACTTACACCCCACCGCTGGCTCATCATGCAACGAATCGAACGGTCCAAGGAATACATGCGCAAGCCGCACATGTCTCTAAGCACCATCGCGCTAGCATGCGGATTCTCCGATCAGAGTCATTTCACGCGAACATTCACGCGCGTGATAGGCGTGAATCCGAGTCAATGGCGCGCGAGTAACCTGTGATGAACGCGCAGTAGCTGCGTCGGTCCCCACGAGCGTCGGGTTTTCTGACCTTAGCTGACATTCTTCGCAACCAGCGAATGGCGGGACTTGGCCGAACTGAGTCAGATGAACTGACGCAGTCTGTTTGGTCTAGTCCAGACTTGTACATCACCCGACATAGCGACGATGCTTATGCATCGCCTAATGGCTACCGTCCGACGCATTCCCGGCCGCCCGCGCCCCCGCCCGCACGAAATGATGCTCCACCCTCGTGCGCAATACGCCATCGAGCGCGGCAAGTTGCTCACGCAGTCGCACCGCCTGCCCTTCCGTCATTTCACCGAGAACGATCTTCTGCTCGAGCACATCACCACAGCGCGTGATGGCCCACCGATCGACCGTAGCCGTTTCGCCTTCGAGCACAGCCGCCGCGGTCGAGACGATGCCCGGATTCCGTCTCGATACGAGATGAACCGTATGCGTCAGCGTGAAACCGGGAAGGAACTGCGACCAGTCTTCACAGACGGTCGGGCGGGAAGCGGAGGAAACTTGGCTCATGGTTGCTCCGGATGAGTGATTATCGAACCGGTGCCAGCCATGCTGCTCCCGTTTCGTTGCCGTCAATCGGCCGCATCGCCACTAAGGCGTCCACCTTGCCCGGGAGGGCAGGTTGGCGTCGGATGATCCGACTCTGGATGCTTGATTTCCAACGTTCGACATTCCGAACGTTGATTCATTATATCGAAAAATCGACGTCGGGCAAGTGGCCTGTGAAAAGCAACCCTTCAGCAATACAGACGCCTCCTTCCCGCCCTCGCACCGGGGGAGTCCACGGGCCTGCGCGTCTTACATAAGGGTCGGAATCCCTTCCTGCCAGACTAAAACCACACACTGAACCGCGTCCCCGCCTTCAGCACATCGACCGTCAGCTTCCATTGATGGGCCTCGGCAATCTCCCTGCAGATCGCCAGCCCGAGGCCCGCACCGTCATACCGCGAATCCGGCGCCCGCCAGTACCGGTCGAAAAGCAGCGGGAGATGTTCCCGCCGAATCCCCGGCCCTTCATCTTCAACATGAATCGCCGTCTCAAGAACAGTCAGCACCACGACACCGCCCGACGGCGACGCGTTGATCGCATTCTCGAGGATATTCTTGAGCAGGATGAAAAGCGCCCCGCTGTCCGCCCGCACGGGCGCCGTGGAGTCGCGCGCTTCGATATGAAGCGTCACCTGCTTCGCATCGGCCTTGCCGGCCAGCAGGCTCACGACGTCCTGCACGACTTCGACGCCGTTCACGTCGCCGAAGCTGAAGTTCTGCGCTTCGCTGACTTCAGCCAGATGCAGCAATTGCTTGACCTGCCTCGCCATCAAATCGATCTCGCGAAGCAGCAGCGCCTTCTGCCTGATGTCGGGCTGCAACTCGATCTGGCCTCTGACGAGCGTGAGCGGCGTCTGCAACTCGTGCGCGGCGTCGGCCAGAAATTGCTGCTGAACCGCGAAGCCGTTCTCGAGCCGGGTCAGCGCATCGTTGAACGCATCGATCAGCGGCTTGATCTCGCTGGGAATGCCGGCCGACGACAGCCGCGTCTTCAGGTTGCGTGGCTCGATTTCCCGCGCGGCACGCGATACCTCCCGCAACGGCTTCAGCACATGGCTGATCGTCAACGGCAGCGTCAGTCCGAAAATGACGGTCGCGATGACCAGCACATAAGCGATGGTCTTCGGTATCGGATCGATCCGCGTCCTGACGAGCGCATCGACGAGTTGCGTGCTGTACGCCACCTGCACGTAATAGACGACGCTACCGTTCAGCGCGCGCTGCGTCGCGACCGCGTACGCCTTGCCGTCGATCGTGGCGGGCAGCACCTTGCCTGCGACCGTCGCGAGGTCTTCCGTCAGCCACGGTCGATCTTCGCTCGAAGGCACCGACGCCAGCAACACCTTCCCCGTCGCATCGAGCACGCGATACTTCACGTCGGCCGGCAAGAGCCGGAACATCACCGCCGGATGCTCGCCCAATCGCACGGATGCCGGGCGCCCGGCCGCATCGAAACGCATCCCGGCCACGATATGACGGATGCTCTCCATCTGCTGGCGCCGTCCCAGGAACTCGGGATATCGGTCGAGAAAATAGATGGAAAGCGCAGATATCAGCGCCAGGCTGATGGCGAACGCGACGAGGTTGGTCACCCACAGACGCGTCGACAGGCGTAGAACCCAATGACGGAACATGGCGATTTCTTACCCGTGAGTGGCAACTGGCGAAACGCGGCGAAGCATCGTCACGCGTCCCGCAGCGCGAAGCCGGCGCCACGGATATTGGTGAGCCGCGTCGTTGCGCCGATCGCCGTCAGTTTCTTGCGCAAGCGGTGCACGGTCACCTCGAGCGCGTTCGGCGTGACCGCCTCCGCGAGCCCCCATGCGGCATGCTCGAGTATCGAATGGCGGACGGTCCGGCCGGCCGCTTCGATCAGGCAGAGCATGACCTGCAGTTCGGCCGGCGCCAGCAGTACCGTCCGGTCGCCACAGCGCATCGCGCGCTGCGGCGGGTCCACCGTTACATCCGCGAACGATGCGACGAGCGTCGTGAGCAGCGCCGGGCGCCGCATCAGCGTGCGTACGCGGGCGACGAGTTCGCTCATCTCGAACGGCTTGGTCACATAGTCGTCGGCGCCGCTTTCGAGTCCGTCGATGCGGTCATGCAACGCGTCGCGCGCCGTCAGCATCAGGCAAGGCATCATGCGCCCCGCCGCGCGCAGCGTCCTCAGGAACGCCAGACCGTCTCCGTCGGGCAATCCGCGGTCGATGATCAGCAGCGCGTAATCGGCCTGGTCGACACCGTAGGCGGCTTCCCGGACATTGCCGAACCGGTCGGATTCGATTCCCGCCGCGGCCAAGGCCTGGCCCAACAACCCGGCCAGGCGCTCGTGATCCTCGACAATCGCCACTCTTGGCATACTCGCACTCACTTGAATCGATACATGTAGCCGATTCTGGCCTCGGGAACGAACCGTCTTCCGACGATCGGACTGTCAGTGATGGCGTCGCCGAGACGCGACACGCCGAGGTCCACGGAAATCGTCTGCTGCTTCGTCAACTGATAGTCGATACGGGTGCCGGCCGACACGTTCACTGTCGAACCGGCGTTGTAGGCCGCGCGCCACGCACGTGCCTCCGATGGTCGCACGCCGTAATAGTAGTCGACGTATTTGTCGCTCAGCCATTCCACGCCGACATGCGGCGCGATCGAGAACTGGCCGAGCGCAAACGCCTTCTCGAAGCCGATTTTTGCGCGCTCGCCCTTGTTTCCGCCGAGCAGGAAGCTGCCCGACAACGTGCCGAAGCCGGTGCTCCATGACAGTGCAGGCCCGTACCACAACGCGCCCTTGCGGTTTTCCATGCCGTTCAGGATCGGTGCGTCCGAGCCCTTGTAGCCGTCGAAGAGCGAGAACTGGCCACGCAGCGCGACACTGACGCCGCTCCAGCTGCCGATTTTCAGATCGACCGTGGTACCGATGGCCCGTACCCATTTGTTGTCGAAATAGAGCAGCGGCAAAGGCAATACGCGGCTGCTGTCCCCCTTGTAAGGCGACGGCTCGATGCCGACGCCGGCACCCAATCCCCAATGCGTGACGTTCGTCGCGTTGTTGAGGATGGTCAGTCCTGAATTGTCGGTATCGGGCAGGATCGTGCCGTCGTCGGCCCAGGCCGAAGCAGACGACAACGCGAATGAAGCGGCAAGCAGCAGTAACGGACGTTCGCGGCGGGAGGCAGTTTTCACTATCATTTTCCTGGAGTCGACGATCGAAACGGGGGCTACTGTAGGACCAGTCGACTTACCGCTCACTTACCAGGAAAAATATCGTCCAAGGACAGAACCGCCTTTGGTTATCGCATCGCGGCGGCGCTTCCCTCTGCTCGACGGGAAGCGCAAAGCTGCATGACCCGCCCGCCGAAACCCGCTACCTCGACAACCGCAACTTCTTCGACACCACGATGCCGCTCGACGGACTCACTAGCCAGATGTCGTGAAGATCCATGTGCAACGTGGCGATCCTCGTCGAAATGTCCGTCGGCTCCTCGATACTCGGGTCGGCATGTTCGGTTTGTTCGGTCAGGTAAGGCCGAACCAGGCGTCCGGAAAAAACGAGTGCGAAGTCGCCATGCGTTTGTGCGTACTCGGCGGGCGAAAGCCGCATGCGGCTCCGAACGGTGGTCTTTTTGCCTTGTCCGGCCTCGAGTTCGATGATGTCGACGTGCTGGACGTACCCTTTTGCCTTCGCTTCCGGCGCAATCACGAGCCCGCGCCCTCGCGGCCCCGTCGTCACCTTGTGGAGCAGGATGCCTGCCCGGCCTTCGCGCTCCGCATCGAACAGGTCGATATCCAGCGTCAGCAGTTGCCGCCGCGACCGGTATCTCAGCCCGTACCGCACCGGCACCACGAACGTCACGTCACGATCCAGGCCAACGGCCGCCAGGTCGGGATTCGTCGGGCCGTGCCGGCCGGCGGCACCGGCGACCGCGCCGCGAACGCGATCGCCCAACGAAGGTGAGAGCGTGCTGACGTGCACCTTCCGCAGCGCGTCCCGGATGGCAACCGGATCGTCGCCGGCAATCGGACGTGCCGGCGACATGTCGTGATCGACAGCTGACGCGACGTGCGTCGTGCCGTCGACGGCCTCCCCCTCCGCACGCGCCGCGACGGGCGCCAGCATCGTCGTCACGGCGACGATGCACGCGAAGCGCGAACAACGCGATTTGAATTTCCGGTGAAACACGACGAACCCCCGATTGCTTGCGGATCGATCAACGACGAGCACTATAGGGTGGAATGACCGGCAACGCACCCGCCGCTTGAAATTCGCCGATGCCGGCACGCCTCGTCACAGGCTCCTTGTCGGCCCGGCGGCACGTCAATGGCCAACACAACACTACCGTGTTGCCTCGGCGACAACAACCGACGCAAAGCGAACTGCGGCGCCCATCGGATTCGATCCCCGGGCGGCACATCGCGCGCCAGTGCGCAAGCCCGCTCGCACCGCTTTCAATGGCCTGACGTACCGCTGCTCATTTTGAGTCGGGACAATTCTGAATTCTCAAATTCCGATTCAATCATGTCCGAACCCCAAAAGCCCTAAACCAACGATATGGAAAAACGAGGCACGATAAATATCAATTAAAAATATTCGAATCGACATATTCTCATTTAAATAAAAAATCCACTCCAAGCAAACAATCATTAACCATTGTTTAAGAATGAATTTTTCAACATCTCAAAATAAAAATATTGGCTAAAGATAAAAATATCTTGCTATTCTTCGCACCGAAAATCCGAGTGCCGTTGCCTAGTCACCCTGAGAGGCGGATTCGAACCCATCCGAATCCGGAACAAAAATAACGAGATTGTCGTTATGTCGATAGCAGCAACTTTGAGAAACTTTGCGTCGGGTCTGGTCGATCTGAACAAGCGTCCAGTCTCCCTTCATTTCGGGCAGGCGCAACGCGCGGTCGGCCATCTGCTGGCGCTCCATCACGCCGATATCCGCGAGGGACTGATGTCGGGGATCGAAGGGCAACTGACCTGCGTGTCGACCTACGATCATCTGCCGCCTGCGCTGTTTCTCGGCTTGCCCGTATCGGTCCGGCTGACGACCGACCGCGGCAACATCCGGGCCATCAACGCGATCGTGCACGAAGTGCGAACCGGTCAATCCGATGGCGAACTGACCGTCTATCAACTGGATGTGTGCGACGCGCTGTCGCTGATGGACCGTCGCACGAACGCCCGCCTGTTCCGCTCGCGCAGCGTGCCGGAGATTCTGGCGACGCTGATGAACGAGTGGAAACAGCGTAGCTCCGCACTCGCGCGAGCGTTCGATTTCGACCTGTCGACGTTGCAGGCCGATCGGTATCCGGCACGCGAGCTGACGCGGCAGGTCAACGAATCCGACGCACGCTTCATCCGGCGGCTGCTGCGCCGGGAAGGCATCACGGTCTTTGCGAAGGCCGCCCCGGTCGACGGGAGACGCGGCGTGACCGATGAGCGGCCGATTCACACGCTCGTGTTCTGCGACGATCCGCATCGTCTACCGGACGCGCCGGCCGGTACCGTACGCCTTCACCCGCGCGACGCCGGCGTCGAGCAACGTGACACCGTCACCCTCTTCGCGTACGACCAGCGTCTGTCGCCCGGCAAGGTCCGCCGCCCGTCGTGGGATTACAAGACCGCTCGTGTGGACGACTTCGAGGCCGTCACCGGCATCGGCCAGGGCGAGTCGGGGAACGATCTTGCGCGCCTGCTGACCGATGTCGCGATCGACATCCCGCACGTCGGCGACTCGTGGCGCGATCACGCGCGCATCGCGCACGACCGGATGCTGGCTCATCAGTTCGAAGCCGCGCACTTCGAAGGCCTCGGCACCGTGCGCGACATGCTGGTGGGACACGGGTTCACGCTGGCGGGCGACCCCGAGCTGGATATGAAGTCGATCGATCGTCGTCGATTCGTCGTCACGTCGATTCGACACGTCATCTGGAACAACCTGCCGAAAGACCTGTCGGGCCGCACAAGCGGGCTGTTCGCGGCAAGCCGCAACCTCGCGCCAACCGCCCCGCCGCCCGATGCATCGGGATCAACGGACACGCGCTACGAGAACAGCTTCACGTGCGTGCAACGCGGCGTGCCGCTGAAGCCCGCCTACGATCCGGCGATCGACGTGCCGCCGGTTCACCTGCTGACCGGCACGATCGTCGGCACGCAGGGCGAAGAGGTGTTCTGCGACAAGGCCGGCCGCGTGCGTGTGCGGATTCACGGGCTGGATCCGGCGGACCATGCTCACGCGCAAGGCGCCGGAACGAACGGTCTGGCCGGCGACAGCGCACCGATCCGCGTCGCGGCGAGTCTCGCGGGCGAATGCTTCGGTGCGCTGTTCCTGCCGCGTGTCGGCATGGAGGTCTTGCTGGGGAATCTCTCGGGCGATCCCGACCGCCTGGTGATCATCGGCGTGTTGAGCAACGGCGCGAACCCGCCCGCGACTTTCAGCAATACCGGCGCGCTTCCTGGCAATCGCTACGTGTCCGGGATCAAGACGCGGGAAATCAAGGGCCGTCGGCACAACCAGCTTCGCCTGGACGACACGCCGTCGCAAATCTCCGCGCAATTGGCAAGCGAACATGCGCATACCCAGTTGAATCTCGGCTACCTGACGCAGCCGCGCAAGGACGGACACGGGAGCGATCGGGGCGAAGGCGCGGAGTTGCGCACCGACGCCGCTGCGGCGTTGCGCGCTGCCCAAGGCATGTTGTTGACGACCTATGCGCGTTCGCACGCAACCGGCGGTCAGCTCGATCGCGACGAACTGATTCAATTGCTCGATCAATGCGGGGCGCTGTTCAAGTCGCTCGGCGATTATGCCGGCCAGCATGGCGGGCAGTCCGCCGACACGGCCAGCCAGGACAACATCGCCAACGCATTCCGTCACTGGAAACCCGGCGGATCGGAATCCGCCGCCACCGGCGACGCATCCGCGTTCATGGCGTTCGGCGCGCGAGCGGGGTCGCTGAACGTCACGCCGAAAACGCACGTCACGTATGCGGGCGAGAACATCGATCAGATCGCGCAGCAACACATGCAAATCACGAGCGGCGAGCGAATCAATCTGCATGCCGGGCATGGCGTCGCGATGTTCGCGCACGGCGACGGTGTATCGGCGATCGCGCATCAGGGGAAAGTGGCCCTTCAATCGCAGAACGACGACACGCAAATCGAGTCCGGCAAAAACATCCAGTTGACTGCGGCCGGCGGCAAGCTGGCCGGCACGGCGAGTGACGAAGTCGTATTCGTTACGTCCGGTGGCGCGTATCTCAAACTGCATGGCAGCGATATCGAACTGGGATGCCCCGGCAAGTTCATCGTGAAATCGGACGGTCATGCATGGGGCGGCCCCGCGAGCATGAGCGTCGACCTGCCGGCATTCGATCAACGCACGCTCGGCCGCGTCCCGAAGCTGATCCGCCCGACGGACGGTAACGCGGCGCCGGGGTTCGAAGGACAGGTTCGAAAGGCATCGGGAACGCTGTCGAATTTGACGACCGACACGGCCGGGGAATTGCCGGCGGTCGATACCGACCGGTTCGAGAGGCTGGCGGTGCAGTTCACCAAGAAGAATGTTTAACGCAAGCGCAGGAGTCCGGATGATTGATTCATCTCCCGATCCTCGGCCGGAAGAGGAAGCACGCACCAACGAGCACGCCGCGAAGGCCGACGTGCCCGACGCGGCTGCGCCGCGCCCGGAGCCACCTCAGATCGTCGTCGGTAGAAGCGACGGAGTCTCGATGTGGACGAAAGACACCCGGCTGATCTGCATCAAGCAAATGCCGTTGCCTGGTGTCGTCATCTTCGTCCATGGCGTGAACTCAGAAGGTGAATGGTTCGAGGCCGCCGAGCGGGGGCTGTGCGACGGTCTGAACCGACGGCTCGGGCGGCTGGACGATCAGTTGCAATATCACGGCATCGATGCCGGGCAATTGGTGCCCGCGAAGTACACGGAAAGCGTGACGCCGGACGGGTTTTTGAATCCGACGCTTTGGTCCGGCAACTACATCAAATCTGACCCGTCCTTCTCGCCCGTCATTCATTTCCGATGGGGCTATCGGGCAACCGCCGCAGAGTTGAAAGAGTATGGCGACAAGATTTTCCTGAACGAGAAGGACTATTGGGGCGGCGGTCCGTTCACGAATGGCTGCGCGAGCCTGCCCGATCTCTGGCACGGCGGCCTCGACGACCGCGCGGCCGGATGGGTGACCGTCCAGGGGAT
>NZ_QTQI01000009.1 GCF_003853705.1 Burkholderia sp. Bp8992
CGGCCGTCGCGATGCGGCTATGCTCGCCCAACAGTTGCAAATGATTCTCCATTCGGTGTGCTGAATTTACCGCTTACGATCTGTCGACCGGTATCCTCAAGTTTTCGCTGATCCCGGGCGTGGTCCGCCATGTGCGCTTCGCCGACGAGAAACTGCGCGGCACGTGGAAGACCGCGTTTCCAACGGACGACGGCGAACTGCTGAACCTGCGCGATCTCGAACAGGGCCTCGAGCAAATGAAACGCGTGTCGAGCCAGGACGTTTCGATGCAAATCGTTCCGGGCGAGCTGCCCGGCGAAAGCGATGTCGTACTCGACGTGCAGCGTGGCAAACCGTGGACCGTCGTCGCGTCCGTCGACAACTCCGGCACGCGTGCGACTGGCAAGCTGCAAGGCAATCTGTCGCTCGGTATCGACAACCCTTTGGGCCTGAACGACATCTTCAACATCGGCGTGAGCCAGGATCTGGAATTTGACGACAAGCGCCTCGGCTCGCACGGCTGGAACGGTTTCTATTCGATCCCGTGGGGCTACTGGACGGCCACGCTGTCCGCTTACACGAACACGTACTACCAGCAGATTGCGGGCGTGAATCAGACATTCGTCGCGAGCGGCAATTCGAAGACGGTCGATTTCAAGCTGGCCCGCGTGCTGTCGCGTAGTCAGAACGATGTGTTCGGCGCGTACGTTCGCCTGTCGCGCCGTTTTGGACAAAGCTTTATCGAAGATACAGAGATCTCGCAGCAGCGCCGCAATAACACGATGATCGAACTCGGCCTGACCGATCGTCACTACTTCGGCGGCGCGCAGTTCGACGGCTCACTTGCATATCGTCAAGGTGTCGGTGGGTTGGGCGCACAGGACGATATGTTGGCGGCGGGAGGCGGGCCGACCTATCGCTTCAAGATGGCGGTGCTCGACGCGAACCTGTCGGTGCCCTTCGCGATCGGCAAGCAGCCATTCCGCTATGTCGGCACATTCCACGGTCAGTACACCGGAAACACGCTTTACTACATCGACGACTTGACGATTGGCAGTCGCTATACGGTGCGCGGGTTCGATGGCGAGACGATGCTCGCCGCAGCGCGGGGCTTCTACTGGCGAAACGAATTGCAGGCGCCGATCGGGCAGACAGGGCAGGCAGTTTATGCGGGACTCGACTATGGTCGCGTATGGGGCCCGCAGCCTGTCGTTCTTGTCGGGACGCAGTTGGCTGGCGCAGTGATCGGCATAAAGGGGAGCGTGGGTACGCGATTCGGAGCCTATGCGTACGATCTCTTCGCGGGTACGCCTGTCTACAAGCCGTCGGGTTTTCCGACTGCGCGAGTGACGCTCGGGTTTCAGGTGACTGCACAGTTCTGACAACGATGAGCCAAGGCACTTCTGCGACACGCACACGTCGCAAGCCAGATGTTGCATATGCCCGTATGATCGAGATTGCCGCCGAACGGGGGCTTACGCTTCTGACGCTCGAATGGCGAGGGCTGAAGTCCTACTACGAATTCCGCTGCGAATCGGGCCATAACTTCACGCGCATAGGCACAGTCGCGATGCGAGGCACGATAACGTGCCTCCAGTGCGAGCAAGTGCGCGTGCAGGACCGCTTTCGGGAACTGCTGAGTGAACGCGGTCTTGTTTGTCATGAGGGAACCTATCTCGGTCAAACGGCGCGGCAACATTTCACCTGTCGTTCTGGACACGAATGGACTACCGAGGCTCGCAAGATTCTAGACGGCCATGGATGTCCACGATGCGCAAAAGTCGAGTTGGCTGCGTGTCTCCTACGTTCCGATGGCTTGGAATGTCTTCATGAGGCGGCGACGGAGCGTGGCGGTCGTTGTCTGGCTGACACGTACATCGGTATCGCTGCGCATTACGAATGGGAGTGTGCCGAAGGCCATCGATGGACAGCAGTGGCTTACCGAGTCGTCGACGGCGGATGGTGTCCGCTCTGCGCTCGAATCAGGCATGGAGAACAGCAACGCGATCCGAACGGGCTTCAGCGATTGCAGGCCGCGGCGGCGCTGCGCGGCGGACAGCTTCTCTCGACGGAGTATCGCCTGACGAATTCGAAGTACCGATTCCGATGCGGACGCGGACATGAATGGACGACGTGGGGGCACTTAGTGCTTGGCGGGGCATGGTGTCGGCATTGCGCCAATCTCGCGAAGCGCCGAACGATAGAGGACATGCAGGCGGTTGCTGCGGCGCGCGGTGGCCGATGCTTGAGTACCGAGTATCACGGCAATCGAGTCAAATTGACATGGCAGTGCGCACACGGGCATGTGTGGAACTCAATGCCTAACACGGTGATCAATCGTGGCGCATGGTGCCCGAACTGTTTTCGGTTGCGGATCACACGGGACCCGGCATTGCGCCGGCGCTATGACCAAGAGGGGTAGCGCGAACCACCGGCGGTCTCGGGCGCAGTCTGAATTTGGCTTGCGCCAAAACATTGGCTCAAGCCCGTGACCAGATGACGGTGTAGAGAAGAGCAGCGGAGCATTTTGACCGCACACTCTTCGGCAACCAGGATTGTGTGCCTCGGAGTCAGCTTCGTTCCGCCGAGTAGTGCGTGTTGAAGACCGCGCGCAGCGTCGACTCGTCGGTGGCGAAATCGCCCCACAGCGGCCCGTCGTTCTGCGCGAACGCGAACGGCGTCGTATTGATCGACGCGAGGCGGAAGCGCCATTGCGCGGCTTCCTGGCGGAACGCGGTGAGCTGCATGTCGGACAGCGCCGTCTGTGCGCTGGCCAGCGTGACGAGCGGGTCGACCGGATCGTTCGCGACACGCACCTCGAAATGCAGGTGCGGGCCCGTGGCGGCGCCCGTCATCCCGACCGAGCCGATCCGCTGGCCCTGCTTCACGGTTTCGCCGGTCTTGAGCCCGCGTGCGAACGCGGACAGGTGCGCGTAGTAGGTCGAGTAGCCATCCGCATGATCGACGATCACGTAGCGGCCGTAGCCGCCCGGGTCGGTACCGACGAACGACACGACGCCGTCGGCGGCCGCGTCGACGGGCGTGCCGCTCGGCGCGGCGAGATCGACGCCCGTATGGAACGCCATCGCCTGCGACAGCGGATGGATGCGCTCGCCGAAGAACGAGCTGATGCGCGTCCACTTGACCGGCATCGTGAATGCCGCGGCTTCGAGCGGCGAGCCGTCGAGCGCGTAATACGCGCCGTGCTCGGCGCCCGGCGCGCGGAACCAGATCGCGCCGAACGTGCGGCCGGCGACGCGCAGCTCGAGCGCCGTGAGGCGCGGCGTGCCGCCGTTCGTGTCGAACGCGACGCGGTAGTAGTCGCCGCGCTGCGCGGTCGCACGCATCGCGACCTTGCCTGTGACGAGATCGCCGAGCTGGATGCGCACTTCGGGCGGTACGTCGAGACGGTTCAGCGTATCGGACAGCGTGAGCTCGATGCCGCCCGCGCGCATGCCGTGCTGGTTCTCGGGTGCCGCGAACTGGAACAGGCTCGCATAGCCGAGCACGTCGTTGCGGTGCGCGCTGAGCGGGGCGAACAGGCCCGGCTGCGGGCTGCGGTCGTGGCTGTCGACGTGCTCGTCGCGCGCGCCGATCGTGCGGGCGAGCTCGCTCGTCACGAAATGCTGCGCGGTGGGAAACGGCGTGTCGGACAGCACGCGCTGCGGCAGCGCGGCCGTGCCGGAATCGACGGCGCCCGGCAGTTGCGAGACGGCCGGCAGTGCGGCGGCGAGACCGAATGCGGCGAGGGCGCCGAGCACGGCGGCCGGCGCGAGCGCACGCGCGACGCGCTGCGCGCGGCCGGGCGCGAAAACATCAGGGGTAGCGGCAGACTTGACCAAGGTGTCCACATCCAGGAAAGCGGTTCAAAGGGGTGTGGGCAGGGGCCGCCGGCGGCTCATCCGTCGAACGGCGACGGGGCGGGTGGCGGGCGTGCAACAAAACAGGCCCCGCCAGGGGCCTGTGTCGTTTCCGTTCGACCCAACACACGGGGCGGGCCCGCTTCGAACGGCGGCGTGCATACCGGGTCGAACCCGGTTATCACGAAGACGCTAAAGAAAGATGACAGCGTCAGTCTACCGGTGTTCCGCAAAACGTTAAAAATTTTAAAGAGGGTCATCTCATTCGTTTCGCAGTGCGGTAAATCGGGTTAAATCAGCATTTGTTACGACGTTTGTCGTCGGTCTGGCAATTTTTGCGCGCGGCCGCGCAGCGCGGCGGAGGTGCGGACGGTGTCGAAACCGGCGTCGAGCATCGCTTCGGCGTCGTTCCACAGGTTGCCGCGCAGCCGGTTGGTCCAGATCATCGACGCGAACACGCCTTCGAGCAGCGACACGAGATAGACGGCGGCCAGGTGCACGTCGAGATCCGCGGCGAGTTCGCCGGCCGCGATCGCGCGGCGCAGCAGCGCCTTCGTGATGCGCAGCATCTGCAGTTCGAGCAGCATGCGGCGCCGCTGCAGCGCGCCGTTTTCCTCGCTTTGCTCGCACTTCGTATAGAGGATCACTAGCACGCGCTGCATCGGGCCCGGCTCGCCGCATTCCTGCAGGTAGTGCGACGCGGCGCGCCGCAGCGTGGCGAGCGGCGGCAGGCCGTCTCCTGCGTCGAAACCTTCCGACGTGCGCGCGAACGCGCGGTCGCACATCGCGAGACACACTTCCATCTTGTTGCGGTAGTGGCCGTAGACGGCGCCGCGCGACATCCCGGCGGCCTCGGCGAGGTCCGCCATCGCGGTTTGCGCGACGCCTTTCTCGAGCAGCACGAGCTCGGCGGCGTCGAGGATCCGGTGCTTGATGGCGAGCGATTCTTCCCGGGTCTTGCGGGCCATGTCGTGAAATTCCTTACAGTTCGCTGTCGTTTTATTGAGACAGTGTGCCAGGCAGATTGAAAGCCCATGTATTTAATCAGTCGTGACTGATTATAATCGGCCACCCTGAGCCGCCGCATTGTATCGGCGGCGAACGATCCGAGGTCAGAACATGAATAACAAACGCACCCTGTGGCGCCGCCTGCGGCTGGCGCCGTTCGCGCTGGCGGCCGTACTGGCCGTGGCCGGATGCGGAAAGGGCGACAAGGACGCCGCGCCGGAGACCGCAAAGCAGGCCACCGTCGTCACGGTGCGTCCGACGGCCGTGCCGATGACCGTCGAACTGCCGGGCCGGCTCGACGCGTACCGGCAGGCGGAAGTGCGCGCGCGGGTCGCGGGCATCGTCACGGCGCGCACCTACGAGGAAGGCCAGGAAGTGAAGCAGGGCGCGGTGCTGTTCCGCATCGATCCGGCACCGCTGAAGGCCGCGCGCGACGCCGCGCAGGGCGCGCTCGCGAAGGCGCAGGCCGCCGCGCTCGCGGCGAGCGACAAGCGCCGCCGCTACGACGATCTCGTGCGCGACCGCGCGGTGAGCGAGCGCGACCATACCGAAGCCGTTGCGGCCGATACGCAGGCGAAGGCCGAGGTGGCATCGGCGAAGGCGGAACTCGCGCGTGCGCAACTGCAACTCGACTATGCAACCGTCACCGCACCGATCGCGGGGCGTGCGCGACGCGCGCTCGTGACCGAAGGCGCGCTCGTCGGCCAGGACCAGGCGACGCCGCTCACGACCGTCGAGCAGCTCGATCCGATCTACGTGAACTTCTCGCAGCCGGCCGCCGACGTCGACGCGTTGCGCCGCGCGGTGAAGAGCGGGCGCGCGACGGGCATTGCGCAGCACGACGTCGCGGTGACGCTGCTGCGCGCCGACGGCACCGCGTATCCGTTGAAGGGCAAGCTGCTGTTCAGCGATCTCGCGGTCGATCCGACCACCGACACCGTCGCGATGCGCGCGCTGTTCCCGAACCCCGAACGCGAACTGTTGCCGGGTGCGTACGTGCGGATCGCGCTCGACGCGGCGGTCGACCAGCGGGCGATCCTCGTGCCGCGCGACGCGCTGCTGCGCACGGCCGACCGTACGTCGGTGCGCGTGGTCGGCACGAACGGCAAGGTCAAGGACGTCGAGGTCACGGCCGACCGGATGAGCGGCCATGACTGGCGCATCACGCGCGGCCTCGCGGGCGGCGAGCGCGTGATCGTCGACGACGCATCGCAGTTCGCGCCCGACACGGCCGTCAAGCCCGTCGAGAAGGCGCCGCCGTCGAAGGCGGCGCCGGCAGCGGCCGCTTCGCAGGCGGCCGCCCGTCAAACCTGACCGGTTCAAACCAACATGGCACGTTTCTTCATCGATCGCCCCGTCTTCGCGTGGGTGATCGCCATCTTCATCATGCTGGGCGGCCTGTTCGCGATCCGCGCGCTGCCCGTTGCGCAGTACCCGGACATCGCGCCGCCCGTCGTCAGCATCTATGCGACGTATCCGGGCGCATCCGCGCAGGTCGTCGAGGAATCGGTGACCGCGCTGATCGAGCGCGAAATGAACGGCGCGCCGGGGCTGCTGTATACGTCCGCGACGAGCAGCGCCGGGGCCGCGTCGCTGTACCTGACGTTCAAGCAGGGCGTGAACGCCGATCTCGCGGCCGTCGAAGTGCAGAACCGGCTGAAGACGGTCGACGCGCGCCTGCCCGAGCCCGTGCGCCGCGACGGCATCCAGGTCGAGAAGGCCGCCGACAACATCCAGCTCGTCGTGTCGCTGACGTCCGACGACGGCCGGATGACCGACGTGCAGCTCGGCGAGTACGCGTCGGCGAACGTCGTGCAGGCGCTGCGCCGCGTCGAGGGTGTCGGCAAGGTGCAGTTCTGGGGCGCCGAATATGCGATGCGGATCTGGCCCGACCCGGTGAAGCTGGCCGGGCACGGCCTTACCGCGTCGGACATCGCCTCGGCCGTGCGCGCGCACAACGCGCGCGTGACGATCGGCGACATCGGCCGCAGCGCGGTGCCGGACAGCGCACCGATCGCGGCGACGGTATTCGCCGACGCGCCGTTGAAGACGCCGGCCGATTTCGGCGCGATCGCGCTGCGTGCGCAGGCCGACGGCTCCGCGCTGTTCCTGCGCGACGTCGCACGCATCGAATTCGGCGGCAACGACTACAACTATCCGTCGTACGTGAACGGCAAGGTCGCGACCGGGATGGGCATCAAGCTCGCGCCGGGCTCGAACGCGGTGTCCACCGAGAAGCGCGTGCGCGCGACGATGGACGAGCTGTCCAGGTACTTCCCGCCGGGCGTGAAATACCAGATCCCGTACGAGACGTCGTCGTTCGTGCGCGTATCGATGAACAAGGTCGTCACGACGCTGATCGAGGCCGGCGTGCTCGTGTTCCTCGTGATGTTCCTGTTCATGCAGAACCTGCGCGCGACGCTGATCCCGACGCTCGTCGTGCCGGTCGCGCTCGCGGGCACGTTCGGCGTGATGTATGCGGCCGGCTTCTCGATCAACGTGCTGACGATGTTCGGCATGGTGCTCGCGATCGGCATTCTCGTCGACGATGCGATCGTCGTCGTCGAGAACGTCGAGCGGCTGATGGTCGAGGAAGGGCTCGCGCCGTACGATGCGACCGTCAAGGCGATGACGCAGATCAGCGGCGCGATCGTCGGCATCACCGTCGTGCTGACGTCGGTGTTCGTGCCGATGGCGTTCTTCGGCGGTGCGGTGGGCAACATCTACCGGCAGTTCGCGCTGTCGCTCGCGGTGTCGATCGGTTTCTCGGCGTTCCTCGCGCTGTCGCTGACGCCCGCGCTGTGCGCGACGCTGCTCAAGCCCGTGTCCGGCGACCATCACGAGAAGCGCGGCTTCTTCGGCTGGTTCAACCGCTTCGTTGCACGCGCGACGCAGCGCTATGCGTCGCGCGTCGGCACGATGCTGAAGAAACCGGTGCGCTGGCTCATCGTGTACGGCGCGCTGACCGCGGCCGCGGTGCTGATGATCACGCAGTTGCCGACCGCATTCCTGCCGGACGAGGACCAGGGCAACTTCATGGTGATGGTGATACGCCCGCAGGGCACGCCGCTCGCGGAAACGATGCAGAGCGTGCGCGAGGTCGAGTCGGCCATCCGTCGCGACGAGCCGACCGCCTATACGTATGCGCTCGGCGGCTTCAACCTGTACGGCGAAGGGCCGAACGGCGGGATGATCTTCGTCACGCTGAAGAACTGGAAGGACCGCAAGGCCGAACACGACCACGTGCAGTCGATCGTCGCGCGCATCAACGAGCGCTTCGCGGGCACGCCGAACACGACGGTGTTCGCGATGAACTCGCCGGCGCTGCCCGATCTCGGCTCGTCGAGCGGTTTCGACTTCCGGCTGCAGAACCGCGGCGGGCTCGACTACGCGACGTTCAGCGCCGCGCGCGAGCAGTTGCTCGCGGCCGGCGGCAAGGATCCGGCGCTCACCGACCTGATGTTCGCGGGCACGCAGGACGCACCGCAGCTGAAGCTCGACATCGATCGCGCGAAGGCGTCCGCGCTCGGCGTGTCGATGGACGAGATCAATACGACGCTCGCGGTGATGTTCGGCTCCGACTATATCGGCGACTTCATGCACGGCACGCAGGTGCGGCGCGTGATGGTGCAGGCCGACGGGCTGCATCGGCTCGACCCGGACGACGTGAAGAAGCTGCGCGTGCGCAACGCGCGCGGCGAGATGGTGCCGCTCGCGGCGTTCACGACGCTGCAGTGGACGCTCGGGCCGCCCCAGCTCACGCGCTACAACGGCTATCCGTCGTTCACGATCAACGGCTCGGCCGCGGCGGGGCACAGCAGCGGCGAGGCGATGACCGCGATCGAGCGGATCGCCGCGAAGCTGCCGGCCGGCATCGGCTATGCGTGGTCGGGGCAATCGTTCGAGGAGCGGCTGTCGGGCGCGCAGGCGCCGATGCTGTTCGCGCTGTCGGTGCTCGTCGTGTTCCTCGCGCTCGCGGCGCTCTACGAGAGCTGGTCGATCCCGTTTGCGGTGATGCTGGTCGTCCCGCTCGGCGTGATCGGCGCAGTGCTCGGCGTCACGCTGCGCGCGATGCCGAACGACATCTATTTCAAGGTGGGGCTGATCGCGACGATCGGGCTGTCGGCGAAGAACGCGATCCTGATCGTCGAAGTCGCGAAGGATCTCGTGGCGCAGCGCATGTCGCTCGTCGACGCCGCGCTCGAGGCTGCGCGCCTGCGGCTGCGGCCGATCGTGATGACGTCGCTCGCGTTCGGCGTCGGCGTGCTGCCGCTCGCGTTCGCGTCGGGTGCCGCGTCCGGTGCGCAGATGGCGATCGGCACCGGTGTGCTCGGCGGCATGATCACGGCGACCGTGCTCGCGGTGTTCCTCGTCCCGCTGTTTTTCGTGATCGTCGGCCGCCTGTTCGACGTCGGCCCGCGCCGGCGCGGCGGGGCGCAGCCGGCGACGATGGAGGGTTCGCAATGATGTCTGCGCTGAATGGACGCGCCGCGCTGCGGGTTCAGCTCGCGCTGGCCGCCGCGCTCGCGCTCGCCGGTTGCTCGCTCGCGCCGCGTTACGAGCGGCCGGCGGCGCCGGTGCCGGCGACCTATGCGCCGGCCGACGGCAGCACGGCGCCGGCCGCTGAACGGGCCGCGGCGCAGGATGCCGCGCTGCTCGACGACTGGCATGCGTATTTCACCGATCCGGCGCTGCAGGCGTGGATCGACGCCGCGCTCGAAAACAACCGCGACCTGCGGATCGCGGCCGGCCGGCTCGACGAAGCGCGCGCGCTGTACGGCGTGCAGCGTGCGGACCTGATGCCGTCGGTCGATGCGAATCTCGGCTACGAGCGCGCGCGCCAGTACGATCCGGTCGTGCGCGAAAGCGCGATCAGCGGGCTGTACCGCGCGGGCGTCGGCGTCAGTGCGTACGAGCTCGACCTGTTCGGCCGCGTGCGCAGCCTGTCCGATGCGGCGCTCGCCGAGTATTTCGCGACGGCCGAGGCACGGCGCACGGTCCGCATCGGCGTGATCGCCGAAGTGGCCGGTGCGTATGTCTCGGAACGCTCGCTGCACGAACAGCTTGCGCTCGCGCAGCGCACGCTCGACGCGCGCGAACGCATGGCCGCGCTCACGCAGCGCCGCTACGCGGCCGGCACGAGCGACGCGATCGAGCTGCGCTCGGCCGAGATGCTGGTGGCATCGGCGCGCGCGTCGCAGGCCGCACTGCAGCGCGAGCATGCGCAGGCCGTGCGGGCGCTGCAATTGCTGGCGGGCGATTTCGCGCGCAACGTGCCCGCCGACGCGACCGCGCTCGATACGCTGTCGATCGCGCCGGTGGCGCCCGGCGCGCCGAGCGAACTGCTCGAGCGGCGTCCGGACATTCGGCAGGCCGAGGCGCGGCTCAAGGCCGCGAACGCGCAGATCGGCGCCGCTCGCGCGGCGTTCTTCCCGCGCATCGCGCTGACGACCGACTACGGCTCGGTCAGCGACGCGTTCTCGAGCCTGTTCGCGGCCGGCACGAGCGTGTGGACGTTCGCGCCGCGCATCACGCTGCCGATCTTCGCGGGCGGCCGCAACCGCGCGAACCTCGACGTCGCGAATGCGCGCAAGCACATCGCGGTCGCCGAGTACGAGAAGACGGTGCAGACCGCGTTCCGCGAAGTGGCCGACGCGTTCGCCGCGCGCGACTGGATCGATCGCCAGCTTGCGGCGCAGCAGGACGTGTATTCAGCCGACGGCGCGCGGTTGAAGCTCGCCGAGCGCCGCTATGCGGGCGGCGTCGCGACGTATCTCGAACTGCTCGACGCGCAACGCAGCACGTACGAGTCGGGGCAGGAGCTGATTCGGCTCAAGCAGCTCAGGCTCGCGAATGCGATCGCGCTGTACCGTGCGCTCGGCGGCGGCTGGGCGCCGGCAGCGGCGGAGGCCGCGGCTTCCGCGTGACGGGTGTGTCGTCGCCAGGCGCTGCCGTGTGCCGGGTGACATGACGGCGGCCGTACGATCCGACGTGCGGCCGCCGCTTCGATAGTCGTGCTGCCGCCGTATCGCCGATCGCTATCGGTGCATTCTTTCGCTGTCCAGCGAACTACTTCGATGTTCTTCATCTCGCGGCGGGGCGGAAGTGCGCCTTCTGCGGCAACCCGCATCCGGCGGCCGGCCGTATCGCCCACCGACGCAAACGTATGCGCCGCATCTTCGCCTTTCCATCTCGTCCATCCAGGCCGGCGAATCGAGTTCCGATTGCTGCGCATTCATGCGATTTACGATCTTGAATTGATGATCGAATTAATCAATGAATTGGAATTAATGAGGGCGGCAAAGTGTCGCAGCAAAACGTTTGCATTCTTTTCGCAATCGTTTGCGCGGCAAATTGGCATTGATGAAATGCCTTGATTAATTTCCTGTCAGTTGAAAATGACTTGATATGGGCGTTGTCGTCGTACAACGATGGCGGCATTGGACAATATTTTGTCTTTGGGGTGATGGATATCGGTCAGAGCCAATGCCGGCAATGGCAGGCGGGGCGCGGTCGGTTATCGGAAGAAATTTCCCTTAATCTTCAATTGGTTCCGGAAAACTAAAAAGGACTGCGGATAAAAAGGTGCTTGATTGGAAATCAGGTGGAAATAATGTGATTCCGGAGGGGTGAATCGAACATTGTCAGATGCATTTGACAATGATTTACAGAAATCTTTCATGATTATCTCGATAATGCCGCCTCGTGTCGGACGGGAGCCACCATGCGCTGCCGTTTGTGTCCGCCACGTCGTCCAATCCATTTGCAGTCCTTACGGGAAACGTCATGAAAAAATCCATCCTGTCCGCCGTCGCACTCGCGGCCCTGTCCACCTCGGCCTTCGCAGCGGGCACCGGCACGATCAACTTCACGGGCGAGATCGTCGCGGGCGCATGCGGCATCGATGCGAACTCGGTCAACCAGACCGTGGAACTGGGCAAGGTGCCGACCAACAAGTTCAAGCAAGCCGGCGACAAGTCGGATCCGGTGTCGTTCGACATCAAGCTGACCGACTGCGACACCAGCATCGCGCAGAACGCGTACTTCACGTTTACGGGCACGTCGAGCGCAGGTCAGCCGAAGCTGCTCGCCACGATCGGTTCGGCAAGCAACGTCGGCATCCGCCTGCAAGCCGCGTCGGGCGAATACCTCGACAACGGCGCCGAGCAGAAGGCACCGACGCTGCTGCAGAACGGCACGAACACCGCGCGCTTCGCAGCGATGTACGAATCGACGGCAGCCGGCGTGACGCCGGGTACCGCCAACGGCGTCGCGAACTTCACGGTCCGCTACCAGTAAGCCGCCGTACCGGGGAAGGGTGCGCGCACCCTTCCTCGTTCGTTGTTCCTCCTTTTCCCCCTCCCTGGACTTCCGGTAGCACCGCGTGCGAATCAGACATTCCTTCCTTTGCGTCTCCGTGCTGGTGGTCGGCAGCCAGAGCCATGCGACGGAATTCAATTCGTCGTTCCTCGACATCGATGGAACGAGCAATGTCGACCTGTCGCAGTTCTCGCAGCCGGACTTCACGTTGCCCGGCGAGTACATGCTCGACGTGCAGGTCAACGACCTGTTCTACGGGCTGCAGGCGATCGAGTTCATCGCGGTCGACACATCGGGCGCGGGCAAGCCGTGCCTGCGGCCGGAGCTCGTCGCGCAGTTCGGGCTGAAGCCGTCGCTCGCGAAGGACCTGCCGCGCTTCCAGGGCGGGCGTTGCGTCGATCTCGGCGCGATCGAGGGCGCGACCGTGCGCTACCTGAAAAGCGACGGCCGGCTCAGGATCACGATTCCACAGGCCGCGCTCGAGTTCACCGATTCGACCTACCTGCCGCCGTCGCGCTGGTCCGAAGGGATTCCGGGCGCGATGCTCGACTATCGCGTGATCGCGAACACGAACCGTAACTTCGGTACGGGCGGTAGCCAGACGAATTCGATCCAGGCCTACGGGACGGTGGGCGCGAACTGGGATGCGTGGCGCTTTCGCGGCGACTACCAGGCGCAATCGAACGTGGGCAACACGGCGTATGCGGACCGCACGTTCCGCTTCAGCCGGCTGTATGCCTTTCGTGCGCTGCCGTCGATCCAGTCGACGGTGACGTTCGGCGACGACTACCTGACTTCCGACATTTTCGACACGTTCGCGCTGACGGGCGCGTCGATTCGCAGCGACGACCGCATGCTGCCGCCGTCGCTGCGCGGCTATGCACCGCTGATCTCGGGCGTCGCACGCACCAACGCGACGGTGACCGTGTCGCAGGCCGGCCGCGTGCTGTACGTGACGCGCGTGTCGCCGGGCGCGTTCGCGCTGCAGAACATCAATACGAGCGTGCAGGGCACGCTCGACGTCGCGGTCGAGGAAGAGGACGGCAGCGTGCAGCGCTTCCAGGTGACGACGGCCGCCGTGCCGTTCCTCGCGCGTGCCGGGCAGTTGCGCTACAAGGCCGCGGTCGGCAAGCCGCGGCTGTTCGGCGGCGCCGGCATCACGCCGTTTTTCGGCTTCGGCGAAATCGCGTACGGCTTGCCGTTCGACGTCACGGCGTACGGCGGTTTCATCGCCGCGTCGGGCTACACGTCGATCGCGCTCGGCGTCGGCCGCGATTTCGGCGCGTTCGGCGCGCTGTCGGCCGACGTCACGCATGCGCGGGCGAAACTGTGGTGGAACGGCGCGACGCGCAACGGCAACTCGTACCGCATCAACTATTCGAAGCACTTCGACGGGCTCGATGCCGACGTGCGCTTCTTCGGCTACCGCTTCTCCGAGCGCGAATACACGAACTTCGCGCAGTTCTCGGGCGACCCGACCGCATACGGCCTCGCCAACAGCAAGCAGCGCTACTCGGCGACGCTGTCGAAGCGTTTCGGCGACACGTCGACCTATTTTTCCTACGACCAGACGACCTACTGGGAACGCGCGAACGAGCAGCGCGTCGGCCTCACGCTGACGCGCGCGTTCTCGATCGGCACGCTGCGCAACCTGAACGTAAGCGTGTCGGCATTCCGCACGCAGAGCGCGGGTGCAAGCGGCAACCAGGTCTCGATCACCGCGACGTTGCCGATCGGCGGCCGCCACACCGTCACGTCGAACCTGACGACGGGCAGCGGCAGCACGAGCGTGAACGCGGGCTACATCTACGACGATCCGAATGGCCGCACCTACCAGATCAACGCGGGCGCGACCGACGGACGCGCATCGGCGAACGCGAGCTACCGCCAGCGCTCGTCGGCGTATCAGCTGACTGCGCAGGCATCGACGCTCGCCAACTCGTATGCGGCCGCGTCGCTCGAAGTCGACGGCTCGTTCGTCGCGACGCAGTACGGCGTGTCCGCGCATGCGAACGGCAATGCGGGCGACACGCGCTTGCTGGTGTCGACCGACGGCGTGCCCGACGTGCCGCTGTCCGGCACGCTCACGCATACCGATTCGCGCGGCTACGCGGTGCTCGACGGCATCTCGCCATACAACGTGTACGACGCGACTGTGAACGTCGAAAAGCTGCCGCTCGAAGTGCAGGTGACGAACCCGATCCAGCGCATGGTGCTGACCGACGGCGCGATCGGCTTCGTGAAGTTCACAGCCGCGCGCGGCAGCAACCTGTACCTGACGCTGACCGACCGGGCCGGCAAGCCGCTGCCGTTCGGCGCGTCGGTGCAGGACGCGGCGAACGGCAAGGAACTCGGCATCGTCGGCGAAGGCGGGGCGGCGTTCCTGACGCAGGTTCAGCCGAAATCCATGCTGGCGGTGCGAGCGGGCGAGCGGACGCTCTGCACGATCGACGCACTGCCGAACCAGCTTCAACTCGAAGGCACGCCGATCCCGGTGACGTGCCAGACGCCCGGCGAGTCGCATGCAGCGGCCGCGCGGGCCGAACGATGATTTCACGGATCCAGCGATGAAGAATCTCTTTTCCCTTTCCTTTCCGCGGCGCGCGCTGTGCGCGTTCGCGGCCTGTGGCGCGCTGCTCGCCGGCGCCGCCCATGCGGCGATCGTGCCCGATCGTACGCGCGTGATCTTCAACGAAGGCGAACCGGCCGCGGTCGTCACGATCACCAACAAGAGCACGACGTACCCGTATCTCGTGCAGTCGTGGCTCGAGGACGCGAAGGGCAACAAGATCACGTCGCCGCTGATGGTCGTGCCGCCGCTGCAGCGCGTCGAGGCGAACGAGCGCAACGTGCTGCGGATCGCGAAGCTGCCGGGCACCGAGCTGCCGGCCGATCGCGAATCGGTGTTCTACCTGAACATCCGCGAAGTGCCGCCGAAGACCGATACGCCGAACACACTGCAGATCGCGCTGCATACGCAGATGAAGCTGTTCTACCGGCCGAAGGCCGTGCAGCCGGCGCGCGACGAGGACTGGACGCTGCCGATGACGCTGCGCGTCGACGCAGCTGCGCACAAGCTCGTGTTCGACAATCCGACGCCGTATCACATCACGATCGTCGACCTGGCGTCGGGCGCGCAGAAGACGCACGTGCCGCTGGAGCCGGTGATGGTCAGCCCGATGAGCACGGCAGACGTGCCGTTCAAGGCCGCGACGCCGTCGACGCTGTTCGTCACGCATATCGATGATTACGGCGGCCAGGTGGCGATCGAGTATGCGTGCGAGGCCGGGGCTTGCAAGAGCGTGAAGAAATGAGCGGGGCCATGCATAAGCAGGTGTCGCTGGCGGGATGGCTTCGCTGGGTTGTGCTCGCGCTGCTGATCGCGGCAGTGCAGCCCGCGTGGGCACTACGTTGTCTGACCAACAGCGGCGCAACGTCGCTGACCGAGCCGGTTGGCGGCGTCGCCTCGTATCCGACCGACGCGCCTGACGGCTACGTCATATGGGTGTCGCCGCCGCGTACGACGTCGGGGTATTGCTACAAGGACCTGGGTGACGACAAAAGCCTGAGCGTCATCGACAACATCTATTTCTACGCCAATCCGAATCGCATGGACCCTGCAGCCTGGGGGCTCCAGATCGGCATCCGCTACAAGGGTGTCGATTACTTCGACCGGACCAGCGCGCCGGGCGGCGGCGTGCCGACCGGGTTCTCGGTGAAGCCGTGCAAGCGCTCCGACTTTGTTGCCGGGCGTTGCGAGCGCAAGCAGATCAGCATCGACTATCAAATCGTCATTCGAAAGAAGGGCAACTGGATCCAGCCATCCAACGACATCTACACGGTGTTCCAGTTCGACGGCGAGGGCGGCCTGAATGCGTTCGGCACCAGCTTTCAGTACCGCCTGAGCGGCCTGCGCAATCTCAAGCCGACGCCGTGCTTCGTCGACGTACTCGTCACGCCCGAGCCGGGCATCGTGAATTTCGGGCAGGTGCAGGCGTCCGGCAACGGCTTTCTGCCAGCCGTGCCGCGCAGGCGCTTCTCGCTGTCGTTGACGAAGAAATGCAGCATACCGGTGCGAGTCGACGGTTACTTCGAAGCGACGAAGGGCACGGTGCAGAACGGCTTGCTGGTGCCTGAGAGCAAGAGCAACTTCGGCATCGGCCTGGAAGACAGCCAGGGCAAGTCGATCGAATTCAACAAGCAATTCACGCTCACGCAGTTTCCGGCCAACGTCGCGAACCAGACCGTGTTGCTCGATGCGGTGCTCAAGTCGTTCGGACCACCGAAGATCGGACCGTTCGACGCAGCCGCCACGATCCGGATTTTCCTGTATTGAGCGTTGTGCGGCCTGAGCGGTGCGCGCCGCGCAGCATGCTGCCTGCACGGGATTTTCATCGATGTACTGACGGAGGAGAAGGGAATGCATCTGAAACGCAGTGTCGTCGCGGCCGTGCTGGCCGTGTCGGCAATGAGCGCGGTTCATGCGCAGACGGTATCGGCCGGCGGTTATTCGCTGACGGTGATCGGAGACCTGGGCGGGCCGCGCGACATGCAGTACCAGGGCAATGCCGTCAGCGCGGACGGCAAGACGATCATCGGTTCCTGCTGGAGCGCAGCGCAGTCCGGTGGCTCGATGGCGTTCTCGTGGTCGGCTGCGACGGGCTGGCAGCGGCTGGCCGCGCCAGCGAACGCCTATGACTCGCAGGCACAGACCGTGTCGGCCGATGGGCAGGTGATCGGTGGCTCGATCAGCGCGCGCCGGGCGGACGGCAACCTCGATCGATGGGCGGTGCGATGGCCCGGGGACGGTCGCACGCAGAAACTCGTTCCGGATACGGCGGGCCGGGGCGCATGGGTCGACGTCGCGAACCTCGCCGGCACGAGGATGACGGGCAGCTTCACGGCGGCAGGTGGCCGGAATGCACGGTTCATGTGGACCCAGCCGAGCGGTTTCCGCGAGTTGCCGCCGGGCGGCGACTATCTCGTGCACCTGCTCGCGATGACCTCGTCCGGGAATGCCGCAGCCGGGTTCGCCGGCAATGTCGACGGCGCGTATGGTTCGCGTGCGCTCCTTTGGACAGAACGAATTGGCGAACGACTGTTGCCGACGATCAACGCGGGCGTGGCCAGAATGGATCTGGCCCGTGGCGTGACCGAAGACGAACGCACGATCGCCGGCTCGCTCGGCACCCTGGTAGCCACGCCGGATGGACAACAACGGGTCGATTCGGAGGCCGTGCTGTGGACGAACGGCGGCGACAGCATCCAGCGGCTCGGTTTTCTTGACGGCGACGACAGCAGCTACGCGTTGTCGATCAGCATGGACGGGCAGGTTGTCGTCGGTGGCTCGAGCAACGGGCAGACCGGTGTCGAGCGCGTCTTCGTGTGGACGCCGCACAGCGGCATGCGCAGCCTCGTTGCGTTGCTCGAAGGGGCCGGCCTGTCGGTCGGCACGCTGAACCTGGCCAACGTGATCGGCGTGAGCCCCGACGGGCAGACCATCACGGGGCAGGGCTATCGGGAAGACGACCCCGACGGGAAACCGCAGTTCTGGCAAGTGCACATCGATGCGGCAACACTGCGCGCGTTGCGGCCGGCGAGCCCGGGGGCCGATGCGTTGCGGGTGCGGGCGGCGCAGCCGAAGGCGATGGCGGTGTCACGCACACTGGCGGCGCAGCCGAAGGCGGCGATGCAGCGAAGCGTCTGCCGCATGCCCGTCACCCCGGCGCGGCTCGCGTCGTGCCGGCTGCTGTTGCCGGCCGCGCGCTAGCGAGCATGGTCGCATGCAGGTGAAGCGATGAAACGAGGCGCCGGGTTGACGGCGCCTCGTTTCGTCGCGAACGCCGGACGAACCCGCGTCCCATCCGCCCGGACAACGATTCCGCCAATTGTTCAGACAAATCCCGACAACTGAAAGGGTCATCCGGTAATCGGATTGAGAATGATTTGCGTTTACGTTAAATTGCGCTATCTCGGAATTTGACGGAGCAGATCGATGGCGATGGCGGAAGTGCTCGACCGACCGGCGGCGGCAGCGGCGAACCCGTTCCTCGGCAGTTGTCCGGACCTACCGCCGCGCGCCGCGCCGCGACCGCGTCGTGCGTCGGAACCCCGCGCGCAGGGCGCGCTGCTCGACGTGCTGATCTCGCATCGTTCGATGCTCGTCAATGTCGCGCGCGGCTTCGTCGGGTGCGCGAGCCGCGCCGAGGACGTCGTGCACGACGTGTTCGTGAAGCTCGTCGAATTCCCGAACCAGGATGCGGTGCGCCAGCCGGTCGCCTACGTGACGCGGATGGTGCGCAATGCGTCGATCGACGCATGCCGCCGGCAAAGCCTCGAAAACGTCTATCACACGGAAGAGGACGACGGCTTCGACGTGCCGTCGCCCGAGCCGACGCCGGAAGCCGCGCTGATGACGCGCGATACGCTGCGGCGCGTGTGGGCCGCGCTCGACGACCTGCCTGCACGCAGCCGCGCGGCCTTCGAGATGGTGCGGCTGCGCGAGGAGACGCTGCAGACCGCGGCGCGCGCGCTGAACGTGTCGCAGACGCTCGTGCATTTCATGGTGCGCGATGCGGAGCGTCACTGCGCGGATTGCCTCGACGCATGCCAGCGCGGCGTCGCGTGCCCGGTGTTCCTGGGCGGCCGCGCACGGCGGCGGTAAAAAAACGCGCCGGCCAATCGTCTATCTGACAGGAGCGGCCGAAACCGCCGCTTCGCTTCCTTCAACCGCCCAGCGATTTCCGATCATGACGCAAGCCCCGACGCCTTCCGCCGACACCGACGATCTCGTCTACACGGTCGTCATCAACGACGAAGAACAGTACTCGATCTGGCCGACGTTCCGGCCCGTACCGGCCGGCTGGCGCGAGGTCGGCGTGAGCGGCCCGAAAGCAGACTGTCTCGCGCACATCGAGGCAGTCTGGACCGACATGCGCCCCGCGAGCCTGCGCCGCGCGATGGACGGCGAGCGCGCGTCGCGCGCATCGTGACCTGCTGCGCCGCGTTTCCGGCGCGCCACCTGAAGAGGACGTTGCATGACCCTGCTTTCGTTGCCGACGCTCGACGACCTGCATATCGAGCCGGGGCTGCCCACCGTCGTGTCGCCGCGCGGCAGCGACGGAATGTCGATCGACGACGTCGCGCCGCTGGCGCGCGAGATCGCGGCCGACACGCTCGAACGGGCGGGCGGCGTGCTGTTCACGGGCTTCCACGTGCCGTCGATCGATGCGTTCCAGCAGTTCGCGGCATCGTTCGGCGATCCGCTGATCGGCTATGAATATGCGTCGACGCCGCGCAGCCAGGTCGAAGGCGCCGTCTACACGTCGACCGAATACCCGCCGCATCGTGCGATTCCGCTGCACAACGAGCAGTCGTACACGCGCGAATGGCCGCTGCGGATCTGGTTCCACTGCGCGCTCGCCGCGCCGAAGGGCGGCGCGACGCCGATCGCGGACAGCCGCGCGGTGTATCGCGCGCTCGATCCGGCGCTGGTCGCGCGCTTCGAGAAGCGCGAACTGCTGTACGTGCGCAATTTCGGGCAGGGTCTCGACCTGCCGTGGCAGCAGTCGTTCGGCACCGACGAGCCGGCCGAGGTCGAACGGATGTGCGCGGCGCGCGGCATCGAATGCACGTGGCGCACCGGCGACGACGGCGAGCTGCTGCTGCGCACGCGCGAACGCTGCCAGGCCGTCGCACGCCATCCGCGCACGGGCGACCGCGTGTGGTTCAACCAGGCGAACCTGTTCCACCTGTCGGCGCTCGACGACGACATGCAGGAAGCGCTCGTCGATGCGGTCGGGCTCGAGAACGTGCCGCGCAACGTGTACTACGGCGACGGCGAACCGCTCGAGGCCGACGCGCTCGCGCAGATCCGCGGCGTGCTCGACCAGCAGCGCATCGTGTTCCCGTGGCGCACGGGCGACGTGCTGATGCTCGACAACATGCTGACCGCGCATGCGCGCGACCCGTTCGAGGGGCCGCGCAAGGTGGTCGTCGCGATGGCGCAGAGTCATACGGTCCCGCGCGACCGAACGGAGGATTGATGACGCGTAGTACCGCCGCGCTTGCCGCGCGCGGGCTGTCGGTAGGATATCGCGACCATGTCGTGATCGACGGGCTGGACCTGTCGATCGCGGCCGGCCGCGTCACCGCGCTGTGCGGACCGAACGGCTGCGGCAAGAGCACGCTGCTGCGCACGCTCGCGGGCCTGCAGCCCGCGCGTGCCGGCCATGTCGAAGTGAACGGCCGGCCGCTCGCGTCGTTTCGCCGTCGCGCGCTCGCGCGCGAGCTGACGATGCTCGCGCAGTTCAACCAGATTCCGTCGGGCCTCACGGTGCGCGAACTCGTCGCCTACGGGCGCTATGCGTACGGCGGCTTCCTGCGCGGCCTGTCGCGGGCCGACCATGCGGCGATCGACGAGGCGCTCGACACGAGCGGCCTCGCCGGCGACGCGGAGCGCGACGTCGGCGCACTGTCGGGTGGGGAACGCCAGCGCGCGTGGATCGCGATGGCGCTCGCGCAGCAGGCGCCGATCGTGTTGCTCGACGAACCGACGACCTATCTCGACATCCATCACCAGCTCGACATCCTCGACGCACTGCGCACGCTGAACCGGTCGCGCGGGCTGACGATCGTGTGGGTGCTGCACGACCTGAACCAGGCTGCCGCGTACAGCGACGAAATCGTGCTGATGCGCGCAGGCCGTCTCGTCGCGCAGGGCACGCCCGACGCGATGCTCGATCCCGCGCGGCTTCGCGCGGCGTTCGGCGTCGAGATGCTGAAGCTCGCGCATCCGCAGACGGGCGCGCCGATGTGCGTGCCGGCCTACGGACCGACCGCCGACGGCGCGCCGCAGGCGGCCGCCGTCTTCGACCGGGATCTCGCCGTATGACGACGCTCGCGATGCGCAAGCGCCTCGCGGCGACGGGGAAGGGCACGGCCACGGGGCGGGCCGGCTCGATCGCGTCCGGCCTCGTCGCGCTGATCGCGCTACTCGCGGCGCTGCGCGTCGCGCCCGACCTGCGCGTGTGGTGGGACGCGACGCCCGGCAGCGATGCCGCGTCGCTCGCGCACGTGTTCCTGTTCGACCTCAACCTGCCGCGCGTCGCGGCCGCGCTCGTCGCGGGCGGCTGCCTCGGCATCGCGGGCGCGCTGTTCCAGTCGCTCACGCGCAATCCGCTCGCATCGCCCGACCTGCTCGGCGTGACGGGCGGCGCGCAGCTCGGCCTGCTCGCGGCGATGCTCGTGCCGGCGCTGGCCGGCGTCGCGTCGGTGCCGCTGCTGTTCGTGTGCGGGCTCGCTGCCGCCGCGTGCGCGATCGTCGCGGCCGGCGGCTGGCGCGCGACGCCGTTGCGGCTCGTGCTCGCGGGCAGCGTGTGCATGCTGCTGTTCGCCGCGCTGTCGACGCTCGTGCTCGCGTTCTTCGAGCAGAACATCGCAGGGGCCGCGCTGTGGACCAACGGCAGCCTGTACCAGCCGGGCGCCACGGGCCTCGCGCTCGCCGCGCGCTGGCTCGTCGTGCCGCTGGCTGCATTGCCGTTCGTGATCCGGCCGCTGAATCCGCTCACGCTCGGCGACGACGCGGCGGCTGCGGCCGGCGTGCGCGTCGATGCGACGCGGCTCGCCGCGACGATCGTCGCGGTCGCGTTCACCAGTGTCGCCGTCAGTATCGCGGGCCCGCTGTCGTATGTCGGCCTCGTCGCGCCGAACCTGCTGCGCCAGGTACGCGGCGCGCGTGCGGCGCGGCTCGGCGTGCTGGTGCCGCTGTCGGCGCTCACCGGCGGCGCGCTCGTGCTCGTCACCGACAGCGCCGTGCTCGCGTCGGGCTTCGACGCGACACTGTCGACCGGCGTCGCGATTGCGCTGGTCGGTACGCCGCTGATGCTCGCGATGATTCGGCGCGGTGCTGCCTGGTCGGGCGTGCTGCATGCGGATGCCGAACGCGCGGCGGGCGGCGGCTCGACGCGGCTCGTCGGCTGGCTCGAACGGCTCGGCTGGCCGCTGCGCACGGCGCTGTTCGTCGTGGCCGGCCTGCTGGTCGTGCTGGCCGGCGTATCGGCCGGCCCCGAATGGTTGTCGCCCGCGCGCTGGTTGGCTGCGCTGTCGGGCCAGGATGCACTCGCGCGGATGCTGATCGACCTGCGCATGCCGCGCCTGCTGTGCGCGCTGCTCGCGGGTGCGCTGCTCGCCGTCAGCGGCGTCGCGATGCAGAGCGTCGTGCGCAATCCGCTCGCGGGCCCCGAAGTGCTCGGCGTCACGCAGGGCGCGGGGCTCGTCACGCTGTTCGCGCTGTCGACGTGGCCGCTGATGGGCCACGTGACGCTTGCCGCCGCGGCGTTGATCGGCGGCGGGCTGTCGCTGGCGATCACGCTCGCGCTGAATCACCGGCATCGCTATGCGCCGCTCGCGGTCGCGCTGACGGGTATCGTCATCGGCGCGTTGTGGACCACGCTCGCGCAATGGCTGATCACGCAGGAAAGCGTGCAGCCCGCGCGCTTCGTCGTGTGGCTCGTCGGCGGCACATATGGCCGCAGCTGGGGCGAGGTGTCAATGCTGTTGCCGTGGTGCGTGCTCGCGGTGCCCGTGTTCGCATGGCTCGCGAAGCCGCTCGACATGCTCGCGCTCGGCGACGACCAGGCGGCGGCGCTCGGCCTGCCGGTGGCTGCGCTGCGGCCGCTCGCGCTGACGATCGCGACGCTCGCCGCGTGCGCGGCCGTCGCGGCGGTCGGGCCGGTCGGCTTCATCGGGCTGATGGCGCCGCACGTCGCGACGATGCTCGGCGCGCGCCGGCATCGCACGCGGCTCTGGCTCGCGGCGGCATGCGGCGCGTTGATCCTCGGTGTCGCGGATCTCGCCGCGCGCACCGTCGTGGCACCGCGCGAGGTGCCGGCCGGCGTGCTGACCGCGCTGATCGGCGCGCCGTACCTGCTCGGGCTGCTGATCCTCGAGGGGCGCCGCGCCCGGCGCGCAGGGCGATGATTCCGGTGCTCGACGATACGCGCGCCACGCGATTCTCGGCGTTCGCGCCGGAACCATTCGCCGAGCATCTCGACGTCGTCTGGCTCGGCATGCCCGACGACGCACACGTGCACACGCCGGGCCGCATCGTCGTGCCCGTCAGCGCGTTGCCGGGGCACCGCGACGCCGTGCTCGCCGCGATGATCGACCATTACGGCGGCGATCCCGCGCAGCATGCGCGTGCGCTGATGTCGCAATGGAGCAAATACTATTTCGGCCGTGCGGCGCCGGCCGGTGTCGTCGCCGCGCTGACGCTCGGCCGGCCGCTCGACATGCACCCGGAGCGCACCTTCGTCGCACTCGACGACGGGATGCCCGCCGCGCTGTATTTCGCAAGCGATGCGCTCGGCGCGCCGTGCGACGATTCCGCGCCGCGCTATGCAGGGCTCATCGCGCATCTCGGCGCGGTGATCGACCTGCTCGCGGCGATGGGCCGCGTCACGCCGCGCGTGCTGTGGAGCAACGCGGGCAACCTGCTCGACTATCTGGTCGGCACGTATCGTTCGCTGCCGTGCGCGGCCGATCCCGTCCGCGATGCGGACTGGCTGTTCGGTTCGGCCTGCGTGCACGGCGAATCGAATCCGCTGCGAATGCCCGTGCGCGACGCCGTGCCGCGCTCGGCGCTGCTGCCGACGCCGTTTCGCGCGCGCCGCGTGTGCTGCCTGCGCTACGAAATTCCTGGAGAAACGCAACTGTGTGGAAGCTGCCCCCTGCTACTGACGATGGACGACGCGGCGCTGGCCGAGCAGGACGCGATCCGGTGACGCACGCCGGCCGCCGGCATGCGCTCGGCGCACTCGCGGCGGCACTCGGCGCCGCGTGCTGCGGCGCGTTTCCCGCATCGGTTTCAGCAGCGGTTGCCGTTGCCGACGACGCGCGCGGCGCGCAGGGCGCCGTGTCGCTGGCCGGCAACCCCGTCGTGTCGCAGGCGAGCGCGAGGATGCCCGTGCGGCCGCAGCGCGTGGTCGCACTCGACTTCATGTTCGCGGAAAGCGTGGTCGCGCTCGATATCGTGCCGGTCGGGATGGCCGATACGGCGTTCTACCCGGGCTGGCTCGGCTACCGGAGCGAGCGGCTCGCGCACGTGACCGACGTCGGCTCGCGGCAGGAACCGGGGCTCGAGGCGATCGCGGCGGTCAAGCCCGATCTCGTCATCGGCGTCGGCTTCCGCCATGCGCCGATCTTCGACGCGCTCGACCGGATCGCGCCGACGATCCTGTTCCAGTTCAGCCCGAACGTGTCCGACGGCGGGGTACCCGTCACGCAGCTCGACTGGATGCGGCAGATCTTCCGGACGATCGGTGCGGTGACGGGGCGCGATGCGCGCGCGCAGGCGGTCGACGCGCAACTCGACGCCGGCATCGCGCGCAATGCGGCGCGGCTCGCGGCCGCGGGCCGCAAGGGCGAGCGCATCGCGCTGCTGCAGGATCTCGGCTTGCCCGATCGTTACTGGGCCTATACGGGCAACAGCACGTCGGCCGGTCTCGCGCGTGCGCTCGGGCTCGATCCGTGGCCGAAGAAGCCGACGCGGGAAGGCACGCTGTACGTGACGTCGGCCGATCTGCTCCGGCAGCGCGACCTCGCCGTGATGTTCGTGACCGCATCGGGGCTGGACGTGCCGCTGTCCGCGAAACTCGACTCGCCGGTGTGGCGTTTCGTGCCCGCGATGAAGGAACACCGGATCGCACTGATCGAACGCAATATCTGGGGGTTCGGCGGGCCGATGTCGGCGCTGAAGCTGGCCGACGTGATGACCGACACGATGCTGACGCTGCCGGCGGTGCGCAAGACGTGATGGGCAGGGTATCGCGATCGGCGTGACCGGCGCGTCGCGCATCGGTAATTATTCGCTTCCGAAATGCAAATCGCCGACGCACTGCCATGGCAGCGCGTCGGCGTTTTTTTATCGACTATTTCTCTTAAACGCTCAGCGCATCGACGCCATCCTGCGCACGCAGGCGTGCGGGTTGCGTGTCGCTGACGATGCGCCCGTTGTCGAGCTTCAGCAGCCGGTCGGCGAGATCGAAGTAGCGGTCGTCGTGCGTGATCACGATCACGGCCTTGCCGCGTGCACGCAGTTCGGGCAGCAGCTGTTCGTAGAACACGGCCTTGAACGACGGGTCCTGGTCGGCTGCCCATTCGTCGAACAGGTAAAACGGCCGGTCCTCCAGGTATGCGACGACGAGCGCGAGCCGCTTGCGCTGCCCGGTCGACAGCGCGCGCGTCGAGAACGCGCCGTCGACCACTTTCACCTTGTGGTCGAGCGCGAGCTTCGCGACGAGCGCGTTCGCCCGTGCATCGGCCTGTGCGCGCGACGGATCGTCGGGATCGACGATGCCGAGCAGCGCGTCGAACAGGTGGAAATCGTTGAAAACCGCACTGAAGCGCTGACGGTAGGCCGCGCGCTCGCGCCAGCCGATCGTGCGGCCGTCGACCTCGATCGTGCCTTCCTCGGGCTCGTAGAGCCCCGTCAGCACCTTCGCGAGCGTCGTCTTGCCGCTGCCGTTGCCGCCGACGATGAACACGAGTTCGCCCGGCTTGATCGTCAGGTCGATCGGCCCGATGCTGAACATCCGTTCGTCGCGTTCGTGGAAGTACGCGTGCGTGACGCCGCGCAGCGTGACGGCGCCGGCCAGCGGCACGTCGGGTGCGTCGGCCGCGGGCGGCACCGTGCGCAGCGCGCCGAATTCGGCCATCACGCCTTCGATCCGCGTGAGCGACACGCGTGCGGCATTGACGGTCGGCAGGTTGTTCAGCAGGCCGTCGAGCGGCACGAGCATGAACAGGAACACGACGACGTAGCCGGCCGCCGCGGCCGGGTCGGCATGCACGCCGAGCTGCGGCCAGAACGACGCGACGCCGAGGAAGACGTAGAACAGGAAGATGATCCAGCCGACCCCGACCGCATACGCGCTGAACGCACGGCGGCGATGGTCGCGCACTTCGCCGATCGCGGCGCCGAGCTGGCCGTCGACGAACTGGCGGGCACGCGCGTCGTGCAGCTTCAGCTCCTTCGCGCCGGAGAACAGCGAGCCGAGATAGCCGAACAGACGGTCCTGCGCGTGGCCGGCCGCTTCGAGCGACGCGATCGCGCGGCGGTCGCCGGTGTGATAGCCGAGCGAGCCGGCGATGATCGCGGCCAGCGCCAGCAGGCAGACGGGCCACGACAGCCACGCGAGGTAGCCAAGGCAGCCGAACACGATCGAGCCGTGCATGACGAGGTTCGGCAGTGCGAAGAACAGCATCGACACGTTGGTCGCGTCGTCGGTCAGCACCGACTGCACGGGCGCCGCGCCGATCCGCTCGATGTCGCGCAGCTCGGCCGCGCCGACGCGCCGTGCGAGATGCACGCGCAACCGCGCCATCGTGTCCTGCGACAGGCGGGCGAACAGCGTGCCCGACACGATCCGCGTGACGAGCGCGATCACTGCACACAGGGCGAAGCGCCACGCGAGCGACGCGTCGGCGGCGCCCGGCTGCGACAGCGCGCGGTTCAGCGTCGCGACGAGCAGCACGCTCGCGATGCCGTTCAGCACGCACGCGGTGAGCGCCAGCGTGAACGACACGCGGCTTTCGCGCAACAGCGCAAGGATCAGGCGCGCGGCGGGGCGGCCGGGGGAGGCGTCGAGGGACGGCGGGGAGGAAGGCTCGTGGGCAGCTGTCATCGGCAACGTCGGTAAAGGGAAGGCAGGCAAAAAACGCGGAAACGGCAAATCTGACGCGAAAGCCGCGGGCGAGGCGGGCCCCGTTGCGGCTTTCCTCCCTGATAGACGAACGGGCCACGCAAATATTTAGCAGCACCGTCAAGAAAAACGGCCGCACGCACTTTGCGCGCAAAACGGTAAAAAATCGGCCGCGTCGTTCGTCACACCAGTGAAGCCGCCCCAAGCGGCCCCGAGACTTGGCCGAAGCGGCCGGACCGAAGGACTTCACGCACATGACGAGTTTCCCGACTGCGCTGCATCACCGAATCCGCGAACTGGCGCGCCTCGCGCCCGACGCACCCGCCATCGCGGCTCCTTTCCAGAATGACCTGCGCCTGTCGCGCGGTGCACTCGACGCACGTGCGTCGCACCTCGCCCGGCAACTGCGCGCGGCCGGCGTCGGCGCGGAAGTGCGGGTCGGCGTGTGTATCGAGCGTTCGTGCGAACTGTTTGTCGCGCTGCTGGCCGTATTGAAGGCGGGCGGCGTGTTCGTGCCGCTCGATCCGCGTCATCCGGCCGCACGCCTCGACTGGATCGTCCGGGATGCACAGCTGCGGCACGGCATCGTCGATGCGGCCGGTCGTGCGGCGCTCGGCACGCCGTTCGAACACGCGTTCGATCCGGCAACCGCAACCGCGGGCGAGCCGGCCCTCGGTGCGGACCATGAAGAAGCCGTGCCGGTCCACCCGCGTTCGGCCGCCTACATGATCTATACGTCGGGCTCGACCGGCACGCCGAAGGCGGTGGTCGTCGAGCACGGGCCGCTTGCCGCGCATTGCGCCGCGCTCGCAGCCGCACTGCCGATCGAGGCCGGCGACCGTCTGCTGCATTTCGCGTCGGTCAACTTCGATGCCGCGCATGAATGCTGGCTGGCGCCGCTCGCGATCGGCGCGAGCATCGTCGTGGCGCCGCCGCAACCGTTCGCGCCGGACGCCGCGCATGCGCTGCTCGTGCGCGAGTCGGTCAACGTGGCCGCGTTCCCGCCTGCCTACCTGCGCGAATTCGCGGCCGTTGCCGCGCGCGACGGCGTGCCGCCGGCGCTGCGCGTGCTCGCATTCGGCGGTGAAGCGCTGCCGCAGCAGGCATTCGAATTCGTGCGCGGCACGTTCCCGTCGGTACGCCTGATCAACGGGTACGGGCCGACCGAGGCCGTGATCTCGCCGATGCTGTGGCCGGTCGAGCCGGGCGAGACGCCCGTGCTGGCCGCGGACGACGCGTATGCATCGCTGCCGATCGGCCGCGTGATCGGCCCGCGCGTCGCGCGTGTCGACGGCGCCGCGGACGACGGCGCAGGTGAGTTGCTGCTCGGCGGCGTCTGCGTTGCGCGCGGTTATCACGGCCGTCCGGCCTTGACGGCCGAACGCTTCATTCCCGATGCGGACGGCGAGCCCGGCGCACGCGTCTACCGCACCGGCGACCTCGCACGGCTGCGCGACGACGGCGCATTCGACTATCTCGGCCGCCTCGACGATCAGGTCCAGGTGCGTGGCGTGCGCGTGGAGCCGGCGGAAATCGCCGCGTGCCTGCGCTCGCATCCGGCCGTGGCCGACGCGGCCGTGGTGGCCGAGACCGGCAACGGTCCGACGCGGCTGATCGCGTGCGTCGCGCTGCGCGCGGCGGCCGACGATGCGGCATTGAAGGCGCATGTGGCCGCGCAATTGCCGGCTGCGTGGCAACCGCACCGGTTCGTGCGCTGCGACGTGCTGCCGTATACGTTGAACGGCAAGCTCGATCGTGCCGCGCTGCGCGAGCGGATTGCCGCTGCCCGCGACACGACGCAAGGTGCCGGCGATGCGCCGCGCACGCCGGCCGAACAGCAGATAGCCGGCTTCTGGCAGACGCTTCTGGGCCTCGATGCCATCCCGTCGCGCGACGACCGGTTCTTCGCGCTGGGCGCCGATTCGCTCGCCGCGATGCAGTTGCAGGCCGCGATCCGTGCGGCCATGCGCGTGAACCTGCGGCTGGACACGCTGTTCGCCGATCCGGCGCTCGCCGAGCTGGCCGAGCAGGTCGATCGCGCGGAGCGCGAGACCGGCGAACCGCTGGCTGCCATCGGCGCGCGCCGTGCGCCGGCCGATGCGGCTGCCTCGCGCGCACCGCATGTCGACCGTGCGGCCTCGCTCGCGCAACAACGCTTCTGGGTGCTCGCGCAAACGCGTGACGCGAGCGCCGCGTATCACATCGCCGCGCACTGGACGATCGACGGCGCGCTCGACCGCGACGCGCTGCAGCGCGCGCTCGATCACGTGATCGGGCGTCACGAAGCGTGGCGCACGACGCTCGTCGACAACGACGACGGCGTCGTGATGCAGCGAATTCATGCGCACTTGCCGGTGTCGATCGCCGACGTCGACTTGCGCGACCAGCCGCCGGCCGCGCGTGATGCCGAAGCCGCGCGTCTCGCCGAACGCGACGCGGCCGAGCCGTTCGACCTCGCGCGCGGCCCGCTGCTGCGCGCGACGCTCGTCGCGCTTGCCGATAACCGCCACCGCCTGCTGCTGACCGCGCATCACGCGATCACCGACGGCTGGAGCTCGCGCTGCGCGTTCGACGAGCTGTCGGCTGCGTATCGCGCGTATGCCGAAGGCCGCGAACCGTCGCTGCCCGACCTGCCGATCCAGTACGCCGACTATGCGGACTGGCAGCGCGCCATGCTGGCCGGCGGCGAGGGCGCACGCCAGCTCGACTACTGGCGCGACGCCTTGCGCGACGTGCCGGGCCCGCTCGCGCTGCCGGTCGACCGCCAGCCGGGCGCCGTGCGCACGCTGCAGGGCGCGCGCGTGTCGGTGCGCCTGCCCGACGCGGTCGCGGCCGACGTGCGGCACCTCGCACGCGACGCGCAGGCCACCGTCTTCACGGTGCTGCTCGCCGCGCTCGATGCGTGGCTGTCGCGCCTGACCGGCGCAACGGACGTCGTCGTCGCGGTGCCGGTTGCGCACCGCCAGCGTCCCGAAACGCGCGCGCTGCTGGGCCTGTTCCTGAATACGGTCGCGCTGCGCGTGCAAGTGGCGCCGACGCTGCCGTTCCGCGCGCTCGTCGATGCGGCGCGCACGGCGGCGCTCGACGCGGTGGCGCACCAGGACGTGCCGTTCGAGCGCGTCGTCGATGCGGTGAAGCCGCCGGTCAGGCGCGGCGACGAATGGCTGCGCGTGAAGTTCGCGCAGCAGTTCGATGCGCGGCACGACAGCGTGCTGCCGGGCGCGACGGCAATCGCGACGCCGGGGCCCGACCTCGCCGCGCGCTTCGACTTCGCAGTCGATTTCACCGACGATGCAACCGGCATCGAACTGGTCGCGGCCTATGCGACGGACTGCATCGACGCGGACACCGCGCGCGCCTGGCTCGACAGCTATGCGGCGCTCGTCGGCGCGGCCGCGCGCGATCCGCAGCACACGACGGCCGCGCTGCCGTGCGACGCATCGGCCGCATCGCGCCAGCCGCGCAACGGTCGCGCATTGCGCATCGAGCATGCCGACATCGTCGCTGCGTTCGCGCGGCAGGCGGCTGCATATCCGCATCGCATCGCGCTGGCCGACGCATCGGCATCGCTGACGTTCGCCGAACTCGACGACGCGTCGAACCGCGTCGCACGCGCACTGATACAGCGCGGCGTGAGCGCCGAAGCGTCCGTGATCGTCTGCATCGAACGGTCGGCGCGTTTCGTCGTCGGCCTGCTGGGCGCGCTGAAGGCCGGCGCGCTCGCCGTGCTGCTCGATCCGGCGCAGCCGGCCGCACGACTCGGTGCCGCGGCAGCCGACTGCGGCGCGCGCTGGGCGCTCGTCGCGGACATCGCCGCGTGGCCGGCCGGCATCGCCACGCAGCCGCTCGACGTCGACACGCTGGCGCAGGATGCGACGCTCGCCCACGCGGCCGGCGTGCGCGTCGCGCCGCATCCGGAACAGGGCGCGTACCTGATCTATACGTCGGGCTCGACCGGCACGCCGAAGGGCGTCGTCGTCTCGCACGGCGCACTGGCCGACTACGTGCAGGGGATGCTCGACGAACTCGCGTTCGCACCGGACGCATCGTTTGCGATGGTGTCGACCGTCGCGGCCGACCTCGGCCATACGTCGCTGTTCGGCGCGCTGTGCGCGGGCCGCACATTGCACCTGCTGCCGGCTGCCTGCGCGTTCGATCCGGACCTGTTCGCCGACGAAATGCGTCGCCGCGAAGTCGGTGTGCTGAAGATCGTGCCGAGCCACCTGCAAGCGCTGCTCGACGCGCGCGTGCCGGCCGACGTGCTGCCGCGCCACGCGCTCGTGACGGGCGGCGAAACGCTCACGTGGGCGCTCGTCGCGCGCCTGGCCGCGCTCGTGCCGGCCTGCCGCGTGATCAACCATTACGGGCCGACCGAAGCGACCGTCGGCGCGATCGCCTGCGACACGGCGTCGATTGCCGCCGAGGCACGCAATCCCGCGAGCGGCGTGCCGCTCGGCCTGCCGCTGCCGAATGCACGTGCGCTCGTGCTCGACGCGTTCGGCGCGTGCGTGCCGGCCGGCGCGACGGGCGAGCTGTATCTGGGCGGGCCCGGTGTCGCGCGCGGCTATCTCGGCCGCCCGGCACAAACCGCCGAGCGCTTCGTACCCGATCCGTTCACGCCCGGTGCGCGGCTGTATCGCACGGGCGACCGCGTGCGGCTGCGCACGGACGGCCGCCTCGCGTTCCTCGGCCGCATCGACGACCAGGTGAAGATCCGCGGCTACCGCGTCGAACCGGGCGAAGTGAGCGCGGCCGTGCGCGCGGCCGGGCCGGTCGCACAGGCCGAAACGCTCGCGATCGAACACGACGGCCGCTTGCGGCTCGCGACGTTCGTCGTGATGCGCGACGGCGCGGCATTCGACGAAGCCGCCGTGCGCGCAGCGCTCGCGGCAACGCTGCCCGACTACATGGTGCCTGCGCAGTTCGTCGCGCTGGCTCGGCTGCCGGTGACGGTGAACGGCAAGATCGATCGCGCGGCATTGCGCGAACTGGCTGCCGCACCCGTTGCGGTCGCGTCCGGTGACGCACCGCGGGGCGCGGTCGAAACCGTGCTCGCCGAAGTCTGGCAGGCCGTGCTGAAGGCACCGAACGTCGGCCGCGACGACAACTTCTTCGAACTCGGCGGCGATTCGATCCTCGTGCTGCAGGTGATTGCCCGTGCGCGCAAGCGCGGCGTGCGCTTCACGCCGAAGCAGTTGTTCGACGGCCCGACCGTCGCCGAACTCGCGCGCATCGCGAAGACAGACGACGCGGCCACTGCCGTACCGCCCGCGAGCGCGGTCACGACGTCAGCCGCGACGCCGACTGCCGCGCCGGTCCTGACGCCCGCGCAGCAACGCTTCTTCGCGCTCGATATCCCGCATCCGGGCCACTGGAACCAGTCGGTCGCGTTCGACGTGCGCGGCTCGTTCGATGTCGACGCGTTCGCACGCGCATTCGACGCGTTGCTCACGCATCACGACGCATTCCGCCGGCGCTTCGCGCGTGGTGCGGACGGCACGTGGCAAGCGAGCGACGCCGCGAAGCCGTACGACGCATTGCCGTTCGTCGAAGTCGCCGCTCGCGACGACGCCGATGCGCTCGCGCGCTTCGACGCGTTGCAGCGCCGTCTCGACCTCGGCCGCGGGCCGCTCGCCTGCGCGTGCGCGGCGCGTCTGCCGGACGGTTCGACGCAGCTTTATCTGGCGATTCACCATGCGATCGTCGACGGCGTGTCGTGGCGCATCCTGCTCGACGATCTCGACACGGCCTATCGCGCCGCATGCGAACGCACGCCGGTCCGCCTGTCGCAGCCGGGCCTGCGCGCCGACGCCTGGGCCGCACGGCTCGCGCGCGCCGCGACGGACCCGGCGTCGCCGTTCGCGGGCGAAGTCGCGTACTGGGCCGGCATGGCGCAGGGTGGCGATGTCGTACCGGATCATCCCGACGCAGCAGCGACGAACGCTGATGCGTCCGTCGTCGTGCAGACGATCGACGCGGCATTGACCCGCGCGGCGCTGACCGATGCGCATGCGGCTTATCGCACGCAGACGATCGAAGTGCTGGGTGCGGCGCTCGCGCTGGCACTCGCCGGCGCACGCGATGCCGCGTCGTGCCGCGTCGAACTGGAAGGACATGGCCGCGAAGCGCTGTTCGACGACGCGGACGCGAGCCGCACGATCGGCTGGCTGACGAGCCATTACCCGGTGACGCTGCCGGTCGAAGCGACCGCCCGCGACACGCTGTGCGCCGTCAAGGACACGCTGCGCGCGGTGCCGCACAAGGGGCTCGGCTTCGGCGTGCTCGCCCATTACGGCGATGCGGCGACGCGCGCGGCGCTGGCCGCCGTGCCGCGCCCGCGCGTCACGTTCAACTATCTCGGCCAGTTCGATGCGCCGCGCGATGCGACGCTCGTGCCGCGCTTCGGCGGCACCGGCGTCGAGCGCGATCCGCAAGGCCCGCTCGGCAATACGCTCGCGATCCACGCGTACCTCGATACGGACCGCGACGGCGCGCGCACGCTGAAGGTGCACTGGGTCTACGGTGCGCCGCAGTTCGAACGCGCGACGATCGACGCGTTCGCCGAACGCTTCGCGTCCGCGCTGCGCGAGCTCGTCGACGCATGCGCGTCGCGCGTCGCGCATCGCGGTGCCGGCGCGACGCCGGGCGATTTCCCGCTCGCGCAGGCCGCGGGCCTCACGCAAGCCGCGATCGAACGCACGCCGCTCGACTGGCGCGCGATCGACGACGTGTATCCGCTGTCACCGATGCAGCAGGGCATCCTGTTCCATGCGCTGTTCGCACCGGGCCACGCGAGCTACGTGAACCAGCTCGTCGCGACCGCGACCGCGCTGGACGCCGACCGGCTCGCCGCCGCGTTCGACGCGTCCGTTGCGCGTCACGACATCCTGCGCACGAGCGTAATGCCGGACGAGGCTGCGCCGCTGCAGTGCGTGCATCGTCATGCCCGGATGCCGGTCGAGCAGCTCGACTGGCGCGAGCGCGGCGACACGCTCGACGCCGATTTCGACGCTTGGCTCGCGGCCGACCGCGCGCGCGGCTTCGACTGGCGCGAGCCGCCGCTGATGCGGCTCACGCTGATCCGTGTGTCGAACGACGCATGGCGCGTCGTGTGGACGCGTCATCACGTGCTGCTCGACGGCTGGAGCACCGCGCGCCTGCTCGCCGACGTGCTGCGCGACTATCGCGACCCGGATGCCGTGTCGCCGTTCGCGAGCCGTCCGGCACTGCGTTACCGGGACTTCATCGCATGGCTCGGCACGCGCGACCGCGATGCCGACGAGCGTTTCTGGACCGAACGTCTTGCCCGTCTGGATGCGCCGACGCTGATTGCCGAACGCACGGCCGATCGCGCCGATGCCGAGATGGCCACGTGGCGCGCGACGCTCGATGCGGACGCGATGGCGCGCGTTGCGCAGACGGCGCGTGCCTTGAAGCTGACCGTCAACACGCTGGTGCAGGGCGCATGGGCGCTCGCGCTGCAGCGGATGACGCACCAGCCGGCCGTCGCGTTCGGCGCGACCGTCGCGGGCCGTCCCGACGCGCTCGCGGACGTCGACGCGGTACTCGGCCTGTTCATCAACACGTTGCCGGTGATCACCGCACCGGCCCCGCAGCAACGCGCGGCCGACTGGCTGCAAGCGCTGCAGCGCGAGAACGCGGCCGCCGCCGAGCATGCGCACACGCCGCTCGCCGACATCCAGCGCTGGGCGCGCGGAGCGGGCGGCGCACTGTTCGACACGCTGGTCGTGTTCGAGAACTACCCGGTCGACGACACGGCGCGCGACGCCGATCCGCGTGCGTTGGCATTGAGCGGCGTACGCAGCATCGAAGCGACCGATTTCGCGCTGACGCTGGTCATCGAAAGCGGCGCCGAACTGACGATCGACTACGGTTACGACACCGCCCGCGTCGATGCACGGCAGGTCGAGACCTGGCACCGTGCGTTCGCCTGTGCGCTCGATGCGCTGGCGCGCACGCCGGACGCGCTGCTCGGCACGCTGTCGATCGCCGACGATGTCGCCCGCGACGCACTGGCGCTCGCCCAGGATACGGCGCGCGCATGGCCGGCGCCGCAGCGGCAGCCGCTGCACCTGCAATTCGCCGACGCCGCGCAGGCGACGCCCGACGCGATCGCGCTCGAATATGCCGACGTTCACGGCGGCGTGCATCGCGCGACCTATCGCGAACTCGACGTGGCGACGTCGCGCATCGCGGCCGCGCTGCGCCGGCGCGGCGTGCAGCCCGACACGCCGGTCGCGCTGTGCGTCGAGCGTTCGTTCGACATGGTGATGGCGCTCGTCGGCGTGCTGAAGGCCGGCGCCGCGTACCTGCCGGTCGACCCCGACTATCCGGCCGAGCGCATTGCGTACCTGCTGCGCGACGCGCGGCCGGCCGTCGCGATCACGCAGGCCCATCTGCGCGAGCAGGTCGAGGCCGCGCTGGGCGAGGGCGCCGACACGCAGTTGCTGACGGTGGCGGACCTGCTTGCGGACGCAGCGGGCGACACGCCTGCAGGCGAGGCCGCCGCGATCGACGACGCGCAGCTCGCGTACCTGATCTACACGTCCGGCTCGACCGGCAAGCCGAAGGGCGCCGGCAACACGCACGGCGCACTGGCGAACCGGATCGCGTGGATGCAGCACGCGTACCGGCTGACGCGCGACGACGTCGTGCTGCACAAGACGCCGTTCGGCTTCGACGTGTCGGTCTGGGAATTCGTGTGGCCGCTCGCGATCGGCGCGAAGCTCGCGATCGCCGCGCCCGGCGACCATCGCGACCCGGCGCGTCTCGCGGCCGCGATCCATGCGCACGGCGTGACGGTTCTGCATTTCGTGCCGTCGATGCTGGCCGCGTTCGCCGCGCATCTCGACGATTTCTCGGCCGCCGCGCAATGCGACAGCGTGCGCCTGATCGTCGCAAGCGGCGAGGCGCTCGCACCCGAACTCGTCGCGAAGATGGCGCGCCTCTTGCCGAACGCGACGCTCGTGAACCTGTACGGGCCGACCGAAGCCGCGATCGACGTGTCGCACTGGACTTGCGGCCCCGCCGACGCGCACGCGGTCGCGGTGCCGATCGGTCATCCGATCGCGAACCTGCAACTGCACGTGCTCGATGCCGCGTGGCAGCCGGTGCCGGCCGGCGCGACCGGTGAACTGTATCTCGCGGGCGCGGGCCTCGCGCGCGGCTACCTCGGCCGTCCGGCGCTGACCGCCGAGCGCTTCGTGCCCGATCCGTTCGTGCCTGGCGCGCGCATGTACCGCACCGGCGACCTCGCGCGCCGGCGTGCCGACGGCGCACTCGACTACCTCGGCCGCGTCGACACGCAGGTGAAGCTGCGCGGCCAGCGGATCGAGCCGGGCGAGATCGAAGCGCTGCTGCGCGCAGCGCCCGGCGTGAACGATGCGGTCGTGATCGTGCGCGACGAGCAACTGATCGGCTATGTCGCCCGTGGCGACGCAGGCCCGCTCGACCGCGCGGCGCTGCTCGACGCACTGCGCGCGCAACTGCCGGCCTACATGGTGCCGTCGCAGCTGATCGAGCTCGACGCGTTGCCCGTCACGCCGAACGGCAAATGCGACCGCCATGCGCTGCCGGCCCCGGTGCGCGAAACAGCCGGAACCGTCGAACTCGCGACCGATACCGAGCGCGCGCTCGCGGAAATCTGGCAGCGCGTGCTGCACGTGGACGCGATCGGCCGCGACGGCGATTTCTTCCTGCTCGGCGGTCACTCGCTGCTCGCGACGCAGGCCCATGCGCAAGCCAACCTGCACTGGGGGCTCGCGCTGCCGCTGCGCACGCTGTTCGACACGCGCACGCTGGCGCGCTGCGCGGAAGCGATCGACGCGGCGTGCGCGGCGCGCGGCGAGACCGATGCGGCGAGCGCGATCGACGCGCTGCTCGGCGAACTGGAAACCCAATAAGGACGACGGATGACGAAGGTTCAACCCGACTGGCTCGCGCTCGCGACGCGTTTCGCGCAACTGCCCGACGCGCAGCGCGCGGTCTTCATCGACAAGCTCGGCGCGGCCGGCATCGACTTCCGCGTGCTGCCGATCCCGCCGCGCACGCCGCGCAGCGATCGCGTGCCGGCGTCGTTCGCGCAGACGCGGCTGTGGCTGCACGCGCGGCTGATCGATGCGCCCGATGCGTATCACATCACCGAGCGCCTGGCGTTGACGGGCCCGCTCGACGTGCATGCGCTGCGGCTCGCCTGCGATGCGCTGATCGCCCGTCACGAAGCGTTGCGCACGACCTTCGACGAAGCGCAGGACGGCGTCGCGCAGACGATCCACGCGCCGCTGCGCTGCCCGTGGTGCGAAACCGATCTCGAGGCGCTGCCGGACGCACAGCGCGTGGCGCGCGCGGAAACGGTCGCGACGGCCGACGAAGCCGAGCCGTTCGATCTCGGCACGGCACCGCTCGTGCGTGCGCACCTGGTGCGCTTCGACGCGACGCATCACTGGCTCGCGCTGACCGTGCATCACATCGTGTCCGACGGCTGGTCGTCGGGCGTGATGCTCGAAGAACTCGCGGCGTTCTATCGTGCGTATGCGTCCGACCGGCCGGTGCCGCTCGCGCCGCTGCCGATCCAGTACGCCGACTACGCGCTGTGGCAGCGCCGCTGGCTCGATGCCGGCGAACGCGACCGCCAGCTCGCGTTCTGGCGCGAACGGCTCGATCCGCAACGCGGCGTGCTGACGCTGCCGGGCGCGATGGCAAGGCCGGCACGCCGCAGTGCGCGCGGCGCGCGCCATGTGTTTTCGCTCGACGCGCGCGTCGGCGCGCAACTGCGTGCCTTTGCCGCTGCGTCGGGCGCGACGCCGTTCGCCGTGCTGCTCGCCGCGCTCGATGCGCTGCTGGCGCGTGCGACCGGCGACGCGCGGATCTGCGTCGGCGTGCCGGCCGCGAACCGCGAGCGCGCGGAAGTCGCCGGGCTGATCGGCTTCTTCGTCAACACGCTGGCGATCGACGTCGACGTGCCCGCGCACGGCGATTTCTCGTCGCTGGTCGCGCGCACGCAGCGCGCGCTCGTCGACGCGCAGATGCACCAGGACGTGCCGTTCGAGCAGGTGGTCGACGCGCTCGGCGTGCCGCGCAGCGCGAGTCACCATCCGCTGTTCCAGGTGATGGCCGCGTATGGCGAACGCCGTGCGCTGCCGGCGCTCGGCGCGGCTTCGGCCGCGTTGCTGCCTTCGGGTACGCCGTCCGCGAAATTCGACCTGACGCTGTCCGTCGAGGCGACGCCCGACGGTACGTTCGACGCGGCATTCATCTATGCGCTCGATTTGTTCGATGCCGACGCGATCGCGCGACTGGCCGCACGCTTCGTCACGCTGCTGACCGATGCGCTTGCACGCCCCGACATACTGGTCGGCGATCTCGACTGGCTGCCCGCCGCCGAACGCGCGCAGCTTTTTGCGTGGAATGCGCCGGCAGGCGCGACCGCAGGCGAACCGTTCGTCCCCGTGCATGCACGCATCGCCGTGCATGCCCACGCGCGGCCCGACGCTCGCGGCGTGGCCGATATCGACCGCGCGCTGACACGCGGCGAAGTCGACGCCCGTGCGGCGCGCCTGGCGCGTCACCTGGTCGAGGCCGGCGTACGGCCCGAGATGCGCGTTGGCGTCGCGCTGCAACGCTCGGTCGACCTGCTCGTCGCGCTGATCGCCGTACTGAAGTCGGGTGCCGCGTTCGTGCCGCTCGATCCCGCGCATCCGCGCGAACGGCTCGCGCAGATCGTCGGCGACGCGAACATCGCGCACGTGCTGACCGACGGCGCGAGCGCCGTGTCGCTGCCCGCATTGCCGGCGCTGCGCGTCTGGCGTGCCGATGCGATCGATACGCTCGACGAAGCAGCACACGTCGCGCTGCCGGACGTGCTGCCGGGGCACGCGGCCTACGCGATCTACACGTCGGGTTCGACCGGCAAGCCGAAGGGCGTGATCGTCGACCATGCGTCGTTCGCGCTGCATTGCGCGGCGATCGCCGCGCGCTACGGCGCGGGCGAGAACGACGTGTTCCTGCTGTTCCAGTCGGTCAACTTCGACGGCGCGCACGAAGGCTGGTTTTCGCAATACATGTCGGGTGCCGCCGTGTCCGTGACGGCCGACGTGCTGTGGCCGCCCGCGCAGACCTGCGCGATGATGGTCCGCGACGGCGTGACGATGACCTACGTGCCGCCCGGTTGCGCCGCGCAGCTCGCCGAATGGGCGCTCGCGCACGGTGCGCCGCCGACGCTGCGTTCGCTGACCGTCGGCGGCGAGGCGACCTCGCGCGAGGCGTTCGCGCTGCTGCGCCGCGCGTTGCCGAACGTGCGCGTGGTCAACGGCTACGGCCCGACCGAGACGGTCATCACGCCGACGCTGTGGATGTTCCGGCCCGGCGACGATCTCGCGAAGCTCGGCGACGCCGCGTATCTGCCGATCGGCACGCTGGTCGGCGCGCGTACGGCCCACGTGCTCGACGAGCGGCTGCATCCGCTGCCGGTCGGCGTGATCGGCGAACTGTACCTGGGCGGCGAGGGGATCGGCGTCGCGCGCGGCTATCTCGACCGTCCTGCACTGACGGCCGAGCGCTTCGTGCCCGACCCGTACGGTGCGCCTGGCGCGCGGCTGTACTGCACCGGCGACCTCGTGCGCCGCCGCGCGGACGGCGTATTCGACTTCATCGGCCGCGTCGATCACCAGGTGAAGCTGCGCGGGCTGCGCATCGAGCTTGGCGAGATCGAAGCGCAACTCGCCGCACACGACTCGGTGCGCGAAGCGTGCGCGGTCGTGCACGGTCAGGGCGCGCTCGCGCAGCTCGTCGCGTATGTCGAGCTGACTGCCGATGCGCAGGCGGCTGCACAGCCGGTCGAAGCCGCGACGCTCGATGCACACCTGCGCCGCACGCTGCCCGACTACATGGTGCCCGCGCAACTGATCGTGCTCGACGCGCTGCCGCGCAACGCGAACAGCAAGGTCGACCGCGCGCGGCTGCCGGCGCCGGTGCGCGTCGAACGCGCATACGAGGCGCCGCACGATGGCGACGAAGCCGCGCTCGCGGCGATCTGGTGCGACGTGCTGAATCTCGAGCGTGTCGGCCGTGGCGATCATTTCTTCGATCTCGGCGGCCATTCGCTCGCCGCCGTTCGCGTCGCGACGCGCGTGGCTGAGCGGCTCGGCCGCGACGTGCCGGTGCGAGCGCTGTTCGAGGCGCCCGTGCTGGCGCAGTACGCGCTGCAGGTGGCCGATGCGCCGCGCGCCGTGCATGCCGGCGCCGCGGCGCCGGGCGTCGCGGTGGCCAGGCCCGATGCGCACGGCGTGTGGCCGCTGTCGCCCGCGCAGCTCGGCCTGTGGTTCCTGTGGCGCGCGCAGCCGGACAGCGCCGCATACAACATTCCGGTTGCGCTGCGCGTGCGCGGCCCGCTCGACGTCGATGCGCTGCGCGCCGCGTTCTCGGATACGGCCGCCGTGCATCCGGCGCTGCGCACGCGACTCGTTGCGCGCGACGGCGCGCTGCCGGGCCAGCGAATCGATGCGGACGTTTCTGTCGAACTGCCGGTGATCGACTTGTCGACGCAAGCCGATGCGCTTGCCCGCGCGGCCGTGCTGACCGACGAGGATGCACTCGCGCCGTTCGACCTCGCGGCCGACGCGCCGCTGTGGCGCGCCCGCGTGCTGCGGCTCGGTACGGACGACCACGTGCTGTCGGTGACGATCCATCACATCGTGTCGGATGGCGAATCGATCGAGCTGTGGCTCGATGCGGTGCGCGCACGCTATGTCGCCCGTGTGCAGGGCAGCGCCATGCCGGCCGACGAGGCCGTCCAACCGGCCGTCCAACTGGCCGTCCAACCGGCGGTACCGCTCGTGCTGCCGGCACCGTGCCATCCTGCCCGCGTCGCGTATTGGCAGGATGCGCTGGCCGATCTGGCGTCGCGCGTGCTGCCGCAGCGCATGGACGCGCCGGCCGACCCGCAATGGCGCGCCGCCCGCATCGCGTTCGAATTCGATGCGCACCTGATCCGCGCTGCACGCGGCGCCGCATCGGCCGCGCACGCGACGCTGCCGATGCTGCTGCACGCGGCGCTCAATACCGCGCTGTTCCGCACGACGGGGGCGGCCGACCAGCCGGTCGGCGTGCTGGCGTCGACGCGTGAGCTCACCGGCGACGCGGCGCGCGAAGCGCTCGGCCTGTTCATCAACTCGGTCGTCGTGCGCACGCGGATCGACCCGGCTGCCCGCCGCGCGGACGTGCTGGCGCAAGTGCGCGACACGGCGCTTGCTGCGTACGCGCATGCCGACGTGCCGTTTGCCGACGTCGTCGCCGCGCTGCGCGCACCGCGTGCCGCGCAGGCCAATCCGCTGTTCCAGGTGATGTTCAACTACCTGCGTCCCACCGGCGCCGCCGCGCGCGACTGGGCCGGCCTGTCGCTCGCCGGATTCGACGACGTACGCCATCGCGTCGTGTTCACGCTGGAGCTGGACGTCGTCGAGCACCCGGACGGCCGCGTGAGCGCCGCGTTCTCGTATGCGGACGAACTGCTCGACCAACGTTTCGTCGAGGCGCTCGTCGACGTCTATCACGACGAAGTCGCCCGCTTCGCCGGCGCGCCGGAAGCGGCGCTCGGTGTGCCGGACGCACGCGTGGCCGCGCACGCCGCGTTCAGCACCCAGGCAGGCGCGCAGGCACGGGGCCACGTACCGTCGTCGCACGCGGCGGTCGTACTCGCGGCCTTGTGGTCCGACACGTTCGCGACGGCCGCGCCCGAGGCCGATGCGGACCTGTTCGCGGCCGGCGCGACGTCGTTCGACGTCGTGCGCTTCGTCGACGCGGCCAGCCGTGCCGGTCATGCGCTGACGGTCGCCGACGTGTTCGCGGCGCCGACGCTCGCGGCCCTCGGCGCACGGCTCGCTGCACGAGCGGAAACAGGACAGGAGGCGCGCCATGCTGGCTGAAGTCCGTCCGGACGGGTTCACGATGCTCGATACGTACCGCCTCGCGTTCGCGGACGGCCTGTTCGCGATGCGCGACGGCACGGAGATCCGCGTCGCGCAGGGCGACGGCATCGGCGCGCAGCTGCTGCGTGCGCAGCTCGGCGACGACGGCGCACTGCGCCTCGTCGCCTACAACCATCGCGCGGCGCCGGCCGACCAGCGCCGTGCGCTGCTGGCGGCGCTGGCCGCGGCATTCTCGGACAGTGCACGCCACGCGGCGATCCGGCTCGATCCGGCCGCGTGGCCGGCGGTCGCGCTCGATGCGTTGCGCGCGAGCGGCGTGCTCGCCGACGCCGGCCGCTGCGTGCGCGACGGCTGGGCGCAACAGGCCGACCTGTGGCTCGTCGGCCCGCACTTGCCGTGCGCGACGCTGCCGATGCTCACCGATGGCCGGCGTCACCCGCGCCGCCCGCCGGCGCCGCGCGGCGACGTCTACGCGCGCGACCTGCCGGCGCTCGGCGTGCGCTTCACGTTGCGCGGCTGGCAGCCGGCGGAGGACGCCGAACGGCTCGCGCGCTGGTTCGACGAACCGCGCGTGCGCGACGGCTGGCCGGGCGCGCAACGCGGCACGGAAGGCGCCGGAGGTGTCGCCCCCGACGCCGATCCGCACGTGACGCCGCTCGTCGGCTGCTTCGACGACGAACCGTTCGCGTACTTCGAGGCCGTCTGGCTGAAGGAAGACGCGCTTGCGCCGCACGTCGCGGCACGCGACTACGACCGCGGGCTGCGGATGCTGGTCGGCGAGTCGCGCTGGCGCGGCCCGCAGTACGTGGCCGGCTGGCTGCCGTCCGTCGTGCATTACCTGTTTCTCGACGACCCGCGTACCGAAGCGGTCGGCTGTGCCGTTCCGGCCGGCCACGCGCGGGTTGCCGACCATCTCGCGCGGCATGGCTTCGCGCGGCAGCGCCGCCTGGCGCTGGCCGACGCGCAGCCGCTGTGGATGCGCACGCTGCGCGAGACGTTCTTCTCCGGCCGTCACGTCTGACGGGCCGGATTCACCGACAAGGGAACTGAGACATGCAGAGAGAAACCGTATTCGACCTGATCGGCGTCGGCTTCGGGCCGTCGAATCTGGCGCTGGCCGTGCGCCTCGCGGAGCGCAGCGGCGCGCGCACGTTCGCCCATTGCTTCGTCGAGCGCCAGCCGGAATTCGGCTGGCATCGCGGGATGCTGCTCGACGACTGCCGGATGCAGATCTCGTTTCTGAAGGATCTCGTCACGATGCGCGATCCGAAAAGCCGCTACACGTTCATCAACTACCTGTTCGAACGCGGCCGCCTGAACGAATTCGTCAACCTGAAGAACTTCTACCCGACCCGCGTCGAATTCCATGACTACCTGAGCTGGGTGGCCGACGCGTTCGACGACCGCGTTCACTACGGCGAGACCGTGCTGGCGATCGAGCCGGTACGCGGCGACGGCGCGACGATCGACGCGCTGCGCGTGCTGTCGCGCGACGCGGCCGGCCACGAGCGCCAGCGTGTCACGCGCGCACTGTCGGTCGGCGTCGGCGGCACGCCCGCGATTCCCGACGCGTTCGCCGCGCTCGGCCGCGACCGCGTGATCCATTCATCGTCGTACCTGACCGACATCGACCGGCTCGTCGCGTCGCCCGACGGCGAGCGCCGCCGCGTCGCGGTGATCGGCGCGGGGCAGAGCGCGGCCGAGGTGTTCATCGATCTCGCGCGCCGCTTCCCGCACGTCGACGCGAGCCTCGTGATGCGCGCAGGCGCATTGAAGCCGGCCGACGACAGCCCGTTCGTCAACGAAATCTTCAGTCCCGAGTTCACCGATGTCGTCTATGCGCAACCGCACGACGCGCGCCGCGCGCTGCTCGAGCGCTATCGCGACACGAACTACGCGGTGGTCGACCGGCCGCTGATCGAGCAGATCTACGAAATGCTGTATCTGCAGCGCATCGACGGCACGCCGCGCCACGCGCTGCTCGCGAACAGCGCGATCGAGGCCGCGGTGCGCACCGCCGACGGCCGCGTCGAGCTGACGCTGCGCGACCGGATGAGCGGCGCCACGCGCGTCGAGCGCTTCGATGCGCTCGTGCTCGCGACCGGCTACCGCCGCGACACGCATTCGGCGCTGCTCGAAGGGCTCGCGCCGCACCTGGGCGATGCGCTCACGCGCGGCGACGTCACGCGCGACTACCTGCTCGCGACGCCCGAGCACTTCACGCCGCGCATCTACCTGCAAGGCTGCTGCGAAGACAGCCACGGCTTGTCTGACACGCTGCTGTCGGTACTGGCGCGCCGCGCGGACGAAATCTGCGCGTCGCTCGAAGACGGGATCGCGTCCGCCCATGACGAAGGCGCGACCCGGGCACTGCATGAAAAACGACGGGAAAACGGGGTGAGCGCGGGCCGGATGGCTTTCGCTCTTTGACAAAGGCGCGGTCGGAGACCGCATGAAAAAAGTGGAGCAGAGAAAGATGGAGTGGGCAACAGGCACGCGTTTGCGTGCGATCGCAGCCGCGGCAAGCGTGGCGTTCGGGATGGCGGCGGCAGGGCACGCATACGCCCAGACGGCGCCGGCCGGCAGTGCGCAAAACGGCGCGACGACGAGTACGTCGACCGGCGCGCAAAACGGCACGCTGCCGGCGATCACCGTCAACGCGGCCTCGGCAGGCGACGGCACGGTCGGGCTCGTCGCGAAGCGCAGCAGGAGCGGCACCAAGACCGACACGCCGCTCAACGAGATCCCGCAGACGATCAACGTCGTCACCGCGCAGCAGATCGAGATGACCGGCGCCACCGACGTGAACGCGGCGCTGCGCTACGTTCCGGGCTTCTCGTCGTACGGTTCGGACAACCGCTCGGACTGGTACGCGGCGCTGCGCGGCTTCACGCCGACCGCCTACGTGAACGGGCTGCAGGTGCCGAACACGATCAACCTCGCGAGCTGGCGCGTCGATCCGTACATGATCGACAGCATCAGCGTGCTGCGCGGGCCGACCTCGGTGCTGTACGGCGCGGGCGACCCGGGCGCGATCATCGACGTACAGACCAAGCTCGCCGACGGCGAGCGCGTGCGCGAAGCCGGGGTGCAGATCGGCAACTACGCGCGCAAGCAGTTCATGATCGACGTCGGCGACAAGCTCGACCCGGACGGCAAGTACGCGTACCGGTTCGTCGGCGTCGCGCGCGACGGCAATGCGCTGACCGGCCCGAACAACGACCAGCGCGTCGCGCTCGCGCCGTCGTTCCGCTGGCGCCCGGACGCGGATACGTCGCTGACGCTCTCCGCGACGTACCTGCAGGACTGGGGCGACATTTCGTCGAACTTCGTGCCCGCGCAGGGCACGGTGCTGCCGAACCCGAACGGCCAGATCAACAAGGACGTCTACGAAGGCGACGGCGCCTTCAACTACTACCGCAAGAAGCAGTGGTCGGTCGGCTACCAGTTCGAGCGCAACCTGACGCCGGCCTGGACGTTCCGCCAGAACACGCGCCTGATGCACCTGTCGCTCGACAACGGCTCGGTGTTCGGCAACGGCTTCGTCGACGGCAGCACGACCGACGTGTCGCGCTGGGCCGGCGTGTTCCAGATGAACTACAGCCGCTTCGACATCGACAACAACCTCGAGGGCCGCTTCGCGACGGGCCCGCTGCAGCACACGCTGCTGCTCGGCTTCCAGTACAACCGCCAGACCGCGACCGACAGCGAGTGGCTCGCCGCCGCGCCGCCGCTGAACATCTACAACCCGGTGTACCAGCCCGTCACGACGGCGGTGTTCACGCCCGACGCGACGTTCCGCACCAACACGTACACGACGATGAACACGTTCGGCCTGTACGCGCAGGACCAGATCAAGTGGAACCGCTGGACGCTGACGCTCGGCGGCCGCGAGGACTGGGTCAACATGCGCCAGGACGATCGTGCGGCGGGCACGTCGACGAAGGCGGACGTCACGGCGTTCACCGGCCGCGTCGGCCTCACGTACCAGGGCGACTACGGGCTGTCGCCGTACATCAGCTACGCGACGTCGTTCAACCCGCTGATCGGCGTGAACCTGCTCGGCGGCGGGCTGCCGCAGCCGACGCGCGGCAAGCAGATCGAGGCCGGCCTGCGCTGGCAGCCGCCCGGCAAGAACCTGATGCTGAACGCGGCGATCTACCAGATCAACCAGACCAACGTGCTCACGCCGGCGCTGCCGAGCCAGGACAACACCGGCACGAAGTCGGTGCAGACGGGCGAGGTGCGTTCGCGCGGGATCGAGCTGAGCGCGACCGGCAAGGTCACGCGGAACCTGTCGGTGATCGCGTCGTACGTCTATCAGGACGTGAAGAACGTGCAGGCCAACGACGTCTCGCTGAACAACTGGCCGGTCGACATTCCGCGTCCGCGCCAGATGGCGTCGCTGTGGACCGACTGGACCTGGCACACGGGGCCGCTCGCGGGCTTCGGCCTCGGCGGCGGCATTCGCTACCAGAGCGCGTCGGCCGGTGCGGCCGACAACTCGCTGACGGTATCGAGCGTCACGCTGTTCGACGCGGGCCTGCATTACGACATGCGTAACTGGCGCTTCGCAGTGAACGGGACGAACCTGTTCAACCGCCATTACATCAGCGGTTGCCAGTCGATGAACGTCTGCGTGTTCGGGACCGACCGCACGGTCATCGCGACCGCGAAATACAACTGGTGACGTTGCGTGCCGCGGCCAGCCGGCCGGCCTTCGTGGCCGGCGCGGGCCGGCCGCGGCGCCTTCGTCCGCTTTTCCACGACGCCTCCATGCCGAAGAAAAATCTCGTCTACATCCAGTCGCTGCGCAACGGCGCGGCCGATCGTGCCGGCCAGCCGGTCGCCTATCGCGGCGGCACGCGCTACATGAAGGCGCCGCTCGAATTCCTCGTCGAGCGCCTGAACGATTCGTCGCTGGGCGAACGCTATACGTTGCAGGGCGTGATCGTCGACGACGACGAAGGGTCGCCCGCCGACCGCGCGAAAGTCGCCGACTACGGCTTCGCACGCACGCCGGGCCGGCCGTGGATCCTGCCGGAAGGCCTGACGGTGCAGGGCCGGCCGGTCGACGAACTGTTCTGCACGATTGCGTCGACGTACCGGCGGCTGCCGCGCGACGCGCGCGAGCGCGTGGCCGGCAAGCAGGCGTTCGAGCGACGCCTGCTCGAGCGTTTGCTCGAACTCGACGCCGACATCGTCGTGCTCGACGGGCTGCTCGTGATCCTCGACGAGCTCGTGCGGCCCGGCGCGCGCTTTCACCGGCGCATCGCCAACATCCACCCGGGCATCACGGCCGACGATTCGCCGTACCAGCGGCGCGGCGCGTGGGCGACGCTCGACGCGCTGCACGGCGCGCGCGGCGAACGGGTCGACTGGGCGAGCGGCACGACGTCGTCCGTCGCGCCCGTGACGATGACGGGCGCATCGTTTCACTACGTCGACAACGGCATCGATTCCGGCGAGGTGATCAGCGACGTGCTCGACACGCCGATCGCGCCGGACGACACGATTCTCGAACTGCGCTGGAACAACTTCCAGCGCAGCCTGTTTCCGGCGCTCGAGCGGGGGCTGCACGTCCTCGCCGACCGCCACGACGCGGGAGTACTTTGATGGAAGACACGCTGACGAAACCGGCCGGCGCCGCCGACGCCGTCGAAGGTGAGGTGGCTGCCGCGCTCGACGGCGCCGCGCAGAGGCAGGGCGTGTCGATCGTCGAGCACACGCTCGATGCATGGCGGCCCGACGATGCGCCGGACGCGCTGCTCGCGGCATTCGTCGCGCTGTTCAACACCGACACGCGGCACGACATCGCGATGATCTCGGTGCCGCTCGCCGGCGCGGACGCGGCAGCCGTCGAGTCGTACGTCGCGCGTGCAGTGCGCGAGGGCGTGATCGACGGCGCGCAGGTCGCGGGCGACACGCTGCGGCTCACCGTATCGCGGACGACGTTCTGGCAGAACCCGCGGCCGTGGCTGAAGGCGCCTGCATCGGGCGGGATGCCGCTGCGCTACGCGATCACGGACGGCCACCGGCATCCGGTGCGGCCGCCGTCGCCGGCCGGCGAGATCTATGCGCGATACATGCCGCAGGTCGGGATGACGTTCAGCCTGCGCACCGTCGACATCGACGCGCACGCGGACCTGTTCAGCGGCTGGATGAACCTCGATCGCGTCGCGCATTTCTGGGATCAGCGCGGCACGCGCGACGAGCATGCGGCGTATCTCGCCGAGCGGCTTGCCGATCCGCACATGCACCCGATGATCGGCTATTTCGACGACACGCCGTTCGGCTATTTCGAGTTCTACTGGGCGAAGGAGGACCGTCTCGCGCCGTTCTACGACGCGCACGACTACGATCGCGGGCTGCACCTGCTGATCGGCGACTCGCGCTTCCAGAGCGCCGGCAAGCTGCATGCGTGGTGGAGCGGGGTGCTGCACTACATGTTCGTCGACGAACCGCGCACGCAGCGGCTCGTCGGCGAGCCGCGCGTCGATCACGTGCGGCACATCGCGTACATGCACCGGCTCGGGTTCTACACGCTGAAGGAGTTCGACTTCCCGCACAAGCGGGCAGCGCTCACCGTGATCGAGCGCGATACGTTCTTTGACACTTTCCGGTTACCGTGACGGGGCGCCGCGCGCAGCGTCGATGCGGCGTTGCGCGCGGCCTTGCGATGCGTGTGCATTAGCCGTCCGGGATATGGATCGCGCGGCCTGCGTCGTGAAGAATGGGTCGCTCCTCTCATCGACGACAGGCCGGCGACATGAATCAGACATCCTCGACAACGTGGGACGCAACGGCGAATTCGCCTCCCGCCAAATTGACATATGCCAGCATATGTCTAGAATGGGCGCATCGTACTCCCATGGAGTGGCTCATGCGCACCGTTTCCATTTTCAAGAATGCCCGTAACCAGGCCATCCGCATCCCGAAGGACATGGAGTTCGAAGGGGTGACCGAACTCGAGATCCGCCGCGAGGGCGACACCTTGCTGCTGCGGCCGGTACGGCCGACGTGGCTGTCGTTCGCGAACGAACCGCTGGCCGATGCCGATTTCCTTGCCGAGCGCCCGGCCGTCATCGAGCCCGGTCGCTTCGACCTGTCCGGCGATACCGACGCGCCGACGGAGTCCAACCGGTGACCACGCTCTACATGCTCGATACGAACATCTGTTCGTTCATCATGCGCGAACGGCCGCCCGTGGTGCTGTCGCGGCTGCAGTCGTGCGTGAATGCGCAGCACCGGATCGTCGTGTCGGCCATCACCTATGCCGAGATGCGGTTCGGCGCGGTTGGCAGGAAGGCGTCGCCGAAGCATGCGGAACTCGTGACGGCCTTCGTTTCGCGGCTGGACGGCGTGCTGTCGTGGGATACGGCGGCAGTCGATGCCACGGCCGCGATCCGCGCGGATCTCGCCGCGCGCGGCACGCCGATCGGCGCAAACGATGCGTCGATTGCCGGGCATGCGATCGCGGCGGGCGCGGTGCTCGTCACGAGCAACGGCCGCGAATTCGGCCGTGTCGCGGGGTTGTCGCTCGAGGACTGGGCGGCATGAACACGTCCGGCCGAAAGTGCGATGACGTCGCTGCTGCTCCGCGACGCATCATGCGTGCGGAGCGGGCGAATCGACGAGAAACGCGCGGCGGAACGCATCGAGATACCGGTCGGCGTCGTCGTTGAATTCACCCGGCAGCGACGCGAACGCACGGGCCAGCAGATCCTGGCCGAGCGTCGTGTAAGTCGCTTCGTCGGACAAGAGCGTGCGGACGGCGTCGCGCGTTTGTGGCGAAGCGATCCGTTTCGCATCTCGTGCGAGCAGCCCGGCCGCGGCAAGGCCCGGCTGGAATGCATGCACTTCCAGAAGGTCCGGCGCGGCATCCCAGATTCGTTCGCGATTGCCGGCGTCGTGGTAATGACGCAGCAGGAACAGCAGGTCGTATGCGTCGCTGTTCTGGCGCGCGCGCCGGTCCTTCCACGCGAGCAATTTCAGCAACGCAAGCGCAGGCAGGCTCGCCACCGGCACCACGTTGTCCGCACCGATCGACACGGCCAGTGCGGTATCGACCGCTTCCTGAAAGCCCAGCACGGTCAGCACGAATTCGCCGCCCGGCGGCCAGGCGATCTCGCCTGGTGTTGTTTCGAGCGGCCCGAACGGCACGAGATCGAGCTCGGTGCGAAAGCCGTGCGTGCCGCTGTCGAACAGCAGTTTCTGCTGCTGTTTGGGCGCACGCGTGAATTGCCCCGTCGCGACGAGTGCGTCGACGAGTTGCGCGTGAAACGGCCAGCTCACCGCGCACACGGCAACGTCGACGTCCCGTGTCGCGCGCACGGGCCGGATGCCGTGGACGTGCCACATCAGGATGTCGCGCGCGGTTGCGCCGGCGACGACGAAGGCTGCGTCGAGGCGCGCGCAGGCCGTGCCGACCGCTTGCAACAGCGCGACCGCTGCCGGTTCGAGCGGCCGGCTCGCGTCGACTTCAAGCGGGCGGATGGGCGAGGTATCGGTCATGAATCCGTTCGGCGGCGGTGAGATTGCGGCTGTCCCCGGACGACACGAGATCCGCGTAGATCAGCAGTGGCGGCACGAGCGGCACATCCTGCTCGCGCCAGTCGAGCGCCGGCGAGCGCGGCCAGAATGCTTCGAGGATTTCGACGTCGCCTTGCTCGTCCGGGCGCAGACGCGCCTGCAACAGCAGCCGGTTCGACACCGCGCCGTGCGTATAGACGGTGATCGCGGCAGGCTTCAGATCGTGCGTCAGCAGATCGGCCGCCGGCTCGCCGCCGAGCTGCGCATCGAAGGCCGCGAAATCGAAACTGCGCCACCAGTCGGGCGTCAGGCCGGCAAACCGGCGGCTCGGCAGTTTCGCGCGCAAGCGGCTGGGGTACAGCGAAGCCCACTCCTGCACGAAGCGCGGCCAGTCGGGAATCAGGCGCTCGCCGTTGCGGCGCTGCCCGACCAGGCCGCGCGCGATCAGGTCGTCCATCGCGAGATTGACGGTGCCGAGCGCGACGCCCGACACCGCGGCAATTCCCCGGTACGGCTGTGCGACGAGGCCCGGCTGCGTCGCGAGGGCGAACATCACGGCCAGCCCCTTCGGCGTGGTTGCGCGCGACGCGTGCCGGCGTGGCGCGCGTGCCGGTTTCGGCCGGCCAGCGATCATGATGGTTGCCTCCGGCTGGATCAGGCAGGTGTTGCCGGCGACGTCGAGAAACGGGATGCCCTGGTCGATCAGCGCGGCGGCCAGTTCGGCCGAAAGATGCGGCGTGACCAACATCAGCGGCCGCTCGCCGGGCTTCGTGGCATCGCCGCCGCGACGGCGCAACGCCGCGAGCGCGGCCGTCAGCGATTCGGTCCGCAGGCTCACGGCGACCGGCATGTCGAATACGTGCCCGGCCACGTCGAAGCGGATCATCGCGTCGGCGCGCGCAGGGTACGCAGCCGGCACCCGCACGGGCCGCGCGCTGAAGCGCCGGGTTGCACGGCCGAACGCGGCGCAGGCGTCGTCGAGCACGTGCTGTTCCGACAGAGGGAGAGGAGCGTTCTCTGGCATCAGGGAGGATCGCTTGTTCACTTTTTTGTTAGCGTACACAAAAAATGTACAACCGTCAAAAAATGAACAAGAATCTGCAACCCTTTGATATGCAGGAAGTATTTCCGATATTTGAGCGAGCATCTCCGGATCCTCCTGGGCGGAAAATCGACGTGGAACGCGCAGTTTCACGTATCCGGGCCATCAGCGGCAGTCGTCCGGATGGCCGGCTGGCACCGACTGCGAGAGCGATGTTTTCACATGGCAACCACCAGTTGCTACCGTGACGACTTTCCGTCTGCCAGGTTGCCATCGAACGGACTATCCTTGCGTGCACATTCCCCCGCACACCAGGAGACGACACCGTGGCGCACAGCGTGATCCCCGCAGGCCTTGCCGATGAAATGATCGAGATCCGGCACCGCATTCATGCCCATCCCGAGCTGGGTTTCGAGGAATTCGCGACGAGCGACCTCGTCGCCGCGCAACTGCAGTCGTGGGGCTACACGGTGCATCGCGGGCTCGGCGGTACCGGCGTCGTCGGGCAGTTGAAGGTCGGCGATGGCGCGCAGCGCCTCGGCCTGCGCGCCGACATGGACGCGCTGCCGATCCACGAGGCGACCGGGTTGCCGTACCAGAGCACGATCGCCGGCAAGATGCATGCATGCGGCCACGACGGCCACACGGCGATGCTGCTCGCGGCCGCGAAGCATCTCGCGCGCGAGCGCCGTTTCTCGGGCACGCTGAACCTGATTTTCCAGCCGGCCGAGGAAGGGCTCGGCGGGGCGAAGAAGATGCTCGACGAAGGGCTGTTCGAGCAGTTCCCGTGCGACGCGATCTTCGCGATGCACAACATGCCGGGCTTTCCGACCGGCCAGTTCGGCTTCCTGCCGGGGCCGTTCATGGCATCGTCGGATACCGTCGTCGTCGACGTGCAGGGCCGCGGCGGTCACGGCGCGGTGCCGCACAAGGCGATCGATCCCGTCGTCGTGTGCGCGCAGATCGTGCTGGCGCTGCAGACGATCGTGTCACGCAACGTGTCGCCGCTCGACATGGCGATCGTCACGGTCGGCGCGATCCACGCGGGCGAGGCGCCGAACGTGATTCCCGATCGCGCGCAGATGCGCCTGTCGGTGCGTGCGCTGAAGCCCGAGGTACGCGACCTGCTCGAAACACGCATCAAGGAAGTCGTGCACGCGCAGGCCGCCGTGTTCGGCGCGACCGCGACGATCGACTACCAGCGCCGCTACCCGGTGCTCGTCAACGATGCGGAGATGACGGCGTTCGCGCGCGGCGTCGCACGCGAGTGGGTCGGTGAAGCCAATCTGATCGACGGGATGGTGCCGCTCACCGGCAGCGAGGATTTCGCGTTCCTGCTCGAAAAGCGGCCGGGCTGCTACCTGATCATCGGCAACGGCGACGGGGAGGGCGGCTGCATGGTGCACAACCCCGGCTACGACTTCAACGACGCGGCGCTGCCGACAGGCGCGTCGTACTGGGTCAAGCTGGCCGAGGCGTTTCTGGTGTGACGGAACCGGATTGCGCGTCGTGCGCGATCGTTCAGAACGCCTCTCCGCCGAACAACGCCACGACCGCATCCGGATTCGACGGCCAGTACATGTGCATGTACGTCGCGACGATCGCACCGTGGCGATAGACGGCTTCGCCGCTGCCCGGCGCGCCGTCGGGGCGCGCGGCGCTCGCGACCGGCTCCAGCGGCGTCGCGAGCCGCGAATAGTGGAACGTGTGCCCGCGCATCGGCCCGGTGCGCGTGTCGAGCTGCTGCATGCCGAGCGCCGCGAACCGCCGCTGCATCGTCGCGTGACCCGGCAGCACGCCGAGCATCGGCGTCGTCGAGCCGTCCACGTCGGTCAGCGATTCGCACAGATACACCATCCCTCCGCATTCCGCGACGATCGGCCGGCCGGCCGCCGCATGCGCGCGAATCGTCCGCGCGGTCGCGGCATTTGCCGCCAGCATCGCCGCATGCAGTTCCGGATAGCCGCCCGGCAGGAATAGCGCGTCGCAATCGTCGGGCACCGGTTCGTCGGCGAGCGGCGAGAAGAACCGCAACTGCGCGCCGAGCGCGTCGAGCAGCGCGAGATTCGCCGGATAGATGAACGAAAAAGCCGCATCGCGCGCCACCGCGATCCGCTTGCCGGCGAGCGCGCGCGGCAGCGGCGCCGAGGCGTCCGGTTCCGCGAACGCGACGGCCGGCGGCAATTCGGCGAGCGCCGTCTGCGCGAGCACGTCGGCCGCGCGGTCGAGCCGCGCGTCGAGATCGTCGATGTCGGCCGGCTGGTGCAGGCCGAGATGCCGCTCCGGCAGCGCGATGCCCGCATCGGCCGGGACGTGCCCGAGCCAGCGCAGGTCGCCCGGCAGCGCCTGTTGCAGCAGTTCCACATGCCGCGCCGAGCCGACGCGGTTCGCCAGCACGCCGTGAAACGGTAGCTCCGGCCTGAATCGCGCGAGCCCGAACGCGATCGCCGCGAACGTCTGTGCCATCGCCTTCGCCGAAATCACCGCGACGACCGGCACGCCGAACGCGGCCGCGAGATCGGCACTGCTCGGCGTGCCGTCGAACAACCCCATCACGCCTTCGATCAGGATCAGGTCCGCTTCGCGCGCGGCATCGGCAAGCAGCGCGCGGCAACCGGCCTCGCCGACCATGCCGAGGTCGAGCGCATGCACGCTCGCGCCGCTTGCGCGTTCGAGCAGCATCGGGTCGAGAAAATCCGGCCCGGTCTTGAACACGCGCACGCGGCGGCCGAGCCGGCGGTGCAGCCGCGCGAGGCCGGCCGTCACCGACGTCTTGCCCTGGCCCGACGCGGGTGCGCTGACGAACAGCGCGGGGCAGGCCGGCACGCTCAGAACTCCACGCCGCGCTGCGCCTTCACGCCTTGCTCCTTGTACGGATGCTTGACGAGCCGCATTTCGGTGACGAGGTCGGCCGCGTCGATCAGCGCATCGGGCGCGTGCCGCCCGGTCACGACGACGTGCACCGAATCCGGACGCGCGACGAGCGTCGCGAGCACTTCGTCGAGCGGCAGGTATTCGTACTTCAACACGGTGTTCAGCTCGTCGAGGATCACCATCCGGTAATCGCCGCTTTCGATCATCCGGCGCGCTTCGTCCCAGCCCTTGCGCGCGGTCGCGATGTCGGCGTCGCGGTTCTGCGTATTCCACGTATAGCCGTCGCCCATCGTCACGAAATCGCATTCCGCGACCGCGCCGAGGAAGTCGCGCTCGGACGTGTGCAGCGCGCCCTTGATGAACTGCACGACACCGAGCCGCATGCCGTGGCCGAGCACGCGCACGGCCATGCCGAACGCAGCCGTGCTCTTGCCCTTGCCGTTGCCGGTATTGACGATCAGCAGGCCCTTTTCCTGGGTGGCGGCGGCCTGCTTCTTCTCGTGGCCGGCGCGGCGGCGTTCGGTCATCCGTTGATGGGATTCGGCATCGGTCTTCATCGGAAATCGTCCTGTCGAAAGCGAAACAAAGGGTTCAGAGCGGGCCGGCGAGCGCGACCGTCACGCCGTCCCGGATGGATTTGGGGCCCAGCAACCTGCCGTGCGGCGCCGCGAGCTGCGCGCAAGGTTCGGCCACACCGGCAACACCGAAGCGTGCAAGCGCGGCGTCCGACGGGCCGCTCACGGCGAGTTCGGGATGGCTCGCCAGCCGCACCGCGTCGAATGCGACGAGCGGCCAGCCGCGGCGCGCGCACAGCGTGCGCAGCGCACGGGCACGCGCCTTGTCGACGAGCGTCGCGACGAGCGCCGGTTCGGCGGCCGGGTAACGCGCCAGCGCCGCGCGGATCGCGGCATCGAGTTGCGCGGCCGTGACGCCCGTGCGGAATCCGATGCCGAGCGCGACGCGCATCATGCGTGGCCGCCGAGCGCCGCACGCACTGCCGGATCGTCGGCGAGCGCCGCGACGCGTCCGATCACGACGATCGCCGGCGAACCGAGGCCGGTCGTGCCGGCGCGTTCGACGAGGCTGTCGAGTGTCGCGAGCACGTGCCGCTGTTCCGGGCGTGTCGCATTCTCGATCGCCGCGCACGGCGTATCGCCGGGCACGCCGCCGGCGCGCAGCGCGGCGGTAATCGCGTCGAGCCGGCGAATGCCCATGTAGATCACGAGTGTCATGCGCGTGGCCGCGAGCGCGCGCCAGTCGGGCTCGTCGACGCCCGCGCCGTGGCCCGTGACGAAGATCACGCCCTGCGCGTCGCCGCGCTGCGTGACCGGGATGCCGAGCGCGGCCGGCGCCGCGATACCCGCGGTGATGCCGTTCACGATCTCGACCGGAAAGCCCGCCGCGCCCAGCGCGACCAGTTCCTCGCCGCCGCGGCCGAACACGAACGGATCGCCGCCCTTGAGCCGCGCGACGCTGCGGCCCGCCCGCAGGTGCGCGAGCATCGCGGCGACGATCGCTTCCTGCGGCGTCGACGCATGGCCGCCGCGCTTGCCGACGTGCTCGATCTGCGCGCCGGCGCGCGCATGGCACAGCACGTCGGGGTTCACGAGATCGTCGACGAGCAGCACGTCGGCCATGCCGATCGCGCGCACGGCCCTGAGCGTCAGCAGGTCGGCATCGCCGGGGCCGGCGCCGACGAGCCATGCGCGGCTCATTGCACGCGGCACGGCACGCACCGTGTCGAAACAGTGGAACAGAAAAGGCGGGCGGCACATCGGCGGCCGGCGGGCAGGCAGTGCATGGCGAATCGGGTGAAGCTCGCGCGAACGCGGGCGGAATGCGCACCCCATCCGTCCCCCGCGGATCGGGCGTTCGGCGAGCATCGCGCTCGCCCCTTGCGTCGGCCGGTATCCGGGCTGGCCGCTTGCCAGGCCGCAGCCTTCCCGCCCGGCTGAAGGGCAGTGGCATCGAGGGCGGCCTGGGCGCAGGCGCGGGAAAGCGCGTCGCGCGGGCGGCGTACCGTTGCGGGGACAGCACAGGCCGGGCGGATGGCCGCCTCCTGTTTCCCGTTTAACTGCATGCACGGAATGCGCATGCGAGCACCGAACGCGGCGCATACGATAGCACAGGGCTTGCGGCGCGCAAGCCCCGGCGGGCCGGCTGCGCGGGGCGTCGGCGCGGGCCGCGCGGTCAGAACTTGTACGCCGCCGTCAGCGTGAACGTGCGTGGCGAACCGGGCATGATCTGCGCGAGGCTCGTCGCAGTCGCATAGTAGTCACGATCGGTCAGGTTGACGGCCGCCAGCGTCACCTCGAAGTCGCGCGTGCGATATCCGGCCTTGCCGTCCCAGCGGACGTAGGCGGGCAGTTCGAGCAGGTTGTCGCGATCCGCGTAACGCGCCCCTTCGTACACGAGCCCGAGTTCGGTGAAAAATCCGCGCAGCGGCGCATGGCTGACGAACAGGCTGCCGTTCGCCCCGGACACGCCCGCCGAGCGCTTGCCCGCGTATTTCGGCTCGGCGTCGACCACCCGCGCGTGTTGCCAGCCGATGCCGCCACGGACGAACCAGTCGCCCACGAGCCGGCCGGCGACGCCCAGTTCCAGGCCGCGATTGCGCTCGAGGCCGGTGAGGTCGAAAAATCCCGGCCGAACCGGATCGGCCACGCGGCGGTTGTACAGATCGAGCTGAAACAGCGCGAACGTCGTGCTCAGCGCGCCGTCGCGCCAGTCGCTTTTCACGCCGATCTCGTATTGGCGGTTGTATTGCGGGCCGAGATCGTTGGCGTTGCCGCGCGCGTCCGGCGTGATGCCGATCAGGTCGCCGCCGACCGGCGCGAAGCTCTTGCTGTACGACGCATACACGCTGTGCGCACCGACCGGCGACCACACGACGCCGAGCCGCGGGCTCCAGGCCGTCGTCGTGCGCCGCGAATGCAGACCGTCCAGCACGTTGATCGAAGCGACGTCGAAGCGTTCCCCACGCAGGCCGCCGAGCAGCTTCCACGCTCGGCCGAGGTCGATGCGGTCCTGCGCGAAGATTGCGTAGTCGCTGACACGGTGGCGATTCATCGCATACGGGCGCGGCGCCGAGCCGGCCAGTGCGAAACGATCCGGTCCGCCGATCGGGACCGGCGCCGCGTCGGCCTGCCAGAGCGTCGGGCTGCGTTTCTGCCAGCCGTATTCGATACCGAACAGCAGATGATGCAGCCCCGGTCCGGTCGCGACCTTGCCGCCCAGTTCGATGCCGGTCTGCACGTTGAGATGCGTCATGTCCTGCAGGTAGCGCGCTCGCTGCACGCGCCGATAGTCGCGCGGCTTCGTGACGTAGCTTTGCGTGACGTAGGTATTGTCGAAGGTGCTGCGCAAATCCAGCACGCCCAGCGTATGACGCAGCTCCCAGCCGTCATCGAACGCGTGCGTGAAGACCGAGCGCCAGTTCATGTTCGCGTCGCGGATGGTGTCGCGGCCCGCCGCGCCGAAGAAGGTTGCGCGCCGCGCGGACGGCAGCGAGTACGCGACCGGCTTGCCGGCCGCGTCGAGCGCGGCGACCGGCGCCGGCATGCCGCGATCGGGCACGCGTCGGTACGCGTCGTATTCGAACTGCAGCAGCCAGCTGCGCCGCGCGCCCCGCCATTTGATCGACGGCGCGACGTACTGGCGCGTGCCGTCGACATGGTCGCGGAAGCTGCCCGCGTATTCGCGTCCGGCATTCAGCCGCACGCTCCATGCGCTCGACAGGGTCCGGTTGAGATCGACCGACGCACCGAGCCGCCCATAACTGCCGGTCGCCGCCGACAGATGTCCGAAGTTTTCCGGCAGCGGCTGCTTGGTGATCCGGTTGATGACGCCGCCGCCGCTGCCGCGCCCGTACAGCGCCGCCGCCGGCCCCTTCAGTACTTCGACGCGTTCGATGTTGCCGAGACTGCGCACGTATTGCGCGTCGTCGCGCATGCCGTCGAGCAGCAGGTCGCCCGCGGCGGAAAAGCCGCGAATGCGGAACGAATCGAAGCGCGTATCCGACGTATTGGACACACCCGGCACACCGGCCAGCGCGTCGGCCAGCGTGCGGCCGCCATAGGACAGCGTTTCCTCGACCGCGACGCTGTCGATCGTTTGCGGTACGTCGCGCGGATGGCTCGCGGTGCGGGTTGCCGTGCTCACGCTTTCGGCGCGCGGATCGTTTGGGTGACGGCGGCTGCGCACCTCGACCGCGGGCAGTTCGTCGTCGAATTCGGCCGCCGGGGCGGGGAAGGAGGCGACGCCGGCGATCGAGCACAGCGACAGGGCCAGCACAGGAAAGTGCCGCCCGGATATCTGTCGTTTCGACATGAAGATTTAAGGATGACTGAGTGATTGCCTCACATTGCCGTTGCGCAGTGGTTTCGTTGTTATCGGGTGAAGTTTATCTCGACTAGTTGAAAACGACAATCATTCGCGTTCGCCGCCGGCTGCTCGCCTTGACGCTCCCCGCACCGCCGCCTACACTCGCACGCGTTTTGGTGCTCGCGCGTGCCGCTCCGGCGCGCGCAGTTAAACGGGAAACAGGGAGCCTGCCTGCACCGCAGTCGAGCCAACCTGTGCTGCCCCCGCAACGGTAAGCGAACGTGTCGCGCGCAGCGCGATGCAGCGCCGCTTCGCCGCCTGCCGCGTGCAGGCGGACGACCGCCACTGGATGCCGCGCGCATCCGGGAAGGCGAAGCGGCGTGTTCGCCAGCCCGGATACCGGCCTAAACGTTGGGGTTCAGCGCCGCGGGGAGGCGGCGCATCGTCCACGGCCGCAGCAGGCCCGACGCCCGGTGTTTTCCGCTTCCTCCGCCGATCTGCCCCCGCGCGAACGCGCCCGGGCCGGCACGGCGAACGGCAGGCGGCGCGGGCAGGGCCGGCGGCAGCCGTGTTGGCATTCACGATGTCGACCGTTCGCAAGGAAGCGTCATGTCCGATTCGTTGTTCCGCCCGTCGTGCGGCTGTCCGCGCGGATCACGCGGCGATCTTCCTGCGCTTCGCCCCATGAATTGCCTCGCCGTCACCGACGCGACGATCCCGTCCTGATTCCTTCTTCGACACCAGACCTACCATGACCCTACGCAAGCTCCCCGTCACGATCGTCACGGGCTTTCTCGGCAGCGGCAAGACGACGCTGATGCGCCACATCCTGCAGCACGCCGAAGGCCGCCGCATCGCGGTGATCGTCAACGAATTCGGCGAACTCGGCATCGACGGCGAGCTCCTCAAGGGCTGCGGCATCGGCTGCGAGGATGCCGACGGCGCGCAGGGCGAAGCGGCGGGCCAGCTGTACGAACTCGCGAACGGCTGCCTGTGCTGCACCGTGCAGGAAGAGTTCTATCCGGTGATGGAAGCGCTCGTCGAGCGCCGTGCGGACATCGACCACGTGCTGATCGAGACGTCGGGTCTCGCGCTGCCGAAGCCGCTCGTGCAGGCGTTCAACTGGCCGACGATCCGCAACAGCTTCACGGTCGACGCGGTCGTGACCGTCGTCGACGGGCCGGCCGCCGCGAGCGGCCAGTTCGCGGAAAACCCGCAGGCCGTCGACGCGCAGCGCCGCGCCGATCCGAACCTCGACCACGAATCGCCGCTGCACGAACTGTTCGCCGACCAGCTGTCGTCCGCCGATCTCGTGATCGTGAACAAGGCCGATCTCGTCGGCGACGCGGAATTTGCGCAGATCGAAACCGCGATCCGCGACGAGATCCCGCCGCAGGTGAAGATCGTGCGCGCGACGCGCGGCGAACTCGATCTCGCGATGCTGCTGGGCCTCGAGTCGGCATCGGAAGAAACGATCCACCTGCGTCACGACCATCACGGCTCGGCCGACGACGGCGATCACGATCACCATCACGACGATTTCGACTCGGTGGTCGTGTCGGGCGACGCCGGCACGCGCGAAGCCACGATCGCCGCGCTGCAGCGGGTCGTCGAAGCGCACACGATCTACCGCGCGAAGGGCTTCGCCGCGCTGCCCGGCGCGCCGATGCGGCTCGTGATCCAGGGTGTCGGCCGCCGTTTCGACAGCTATTTCGACCGCCGCTGGCAGGACGGCGAAACGCGTGCGAGCCGCTTCGTGCTGATCGGCGAGGATCTCGACGCGGCCGCGCTGCAGCGCGCGTTCGACGCTGCGTGCACGGCCGAGCCGCAACAGGCGTAACGCACGATGCATCTGCTGCGCACCACGCCGGGCGGCTTCGTCGACGATACGCAGGGCGTCGTCCGGATCGACCAGCAGCCGGCCGACATCGTGATCCTGAGTTCGGCCGACACGACGCTGTCGCTGCTCGCGAGCGTCGTGCCGCAACTGCCGGCCGGTTTCCCGAGCGTGCGGCTCGCGAACGTCACGTTCCTGCGCCAGCCGGCGTCGGTCGATTTCTATGTCGACGACGTGCTGCGCCACGCGAAGACGGTCGTGATCGATCATCTCGGCGGCGAAGCGTACTGGCCGTACGGGATCGAGCAGGCCGTGTCGCTCGCGTCGAAACGCGGGCAGCGGCTCGCGATGTTCTCGGGCGACCTGCAGGAAGATCCGAACCTCGTCGCGAAGAGCACCGTCACGCCGGATCTGTGCCGGCTGTGGTGGCGCTATCTGCGCGAGGGCGGCGCGCACAACGCCGGCGCACTGTTGCGCAGCATTGCCTTCCACACGCTCGGGTTCGGCGACGAACCCGAGCCGCCGCGCCCGCTGCCGGCCGCCGCGCTGTATCACCCGGCGCACGACCGCGCGAGCGTCGACGACTGGCGGCCGCGCTGGACGCCCGGCGCGCCCGTCGTCGCGATCCTGTTCTATCGCGCGCACTGGCAGGCCGCGAACACGGCCGTGTTCGACGCGCTGGCCGACGCGCTGATCGACGCAGGGCTGAATCCGCTGCCGATCGCGGTGACGTCGCTGAAGGATGCGGTGAGCCGCGAGGTCATCACGCAGCTCTGCGACACGCACGGCGTCGCGCTCGTGCTGAACACGACCGCGTTCGCGGCCGGCGCCATCGACAGCCCCGAACATGACGTGCTTGCCGGCGACGCGCCGGTGCTGCAGGTGATCCTGTCCGGCGGCAATCGCGATGCGTGGGTGGCCGACAACCAGGGCCTGCATGCGCGCGATATCGCGATGCACATCGCGCTGCCCGAAGTCGACGGGCGCATCGTCACGCGCGCGGTGAGTTTCAAGGGGCTCGCGTATCGCTGCCCGCACACCGAGGTCGACGTCGTGCGCTACCAGCCGGACGCCGAGCGGATCGCGTTCGTCGCGGCGCTCGCGCGCGGCTGGTGCCGGCTGCGCACGCTCGACAACGCCGACAAGCGTGTCGCGCTGATTCTCGCGAACTATCCGCAAAGCGAAGGGCGGATCGGCAACGGCGTCGGGCTCGACACGCCGGCGTCGGCGTTGCGCGTGCTCGCGGCGCTGCGCGATGCGGGCTATACGGTGGCCGACCTGCCGCCCGACGGTGACGCGCTGATCGCGCAACTCACCGAAGGCGTGACCAACGACGCGGCCGTGCATGCGCTGCGCCCGGCGTTTCAGAGTTACGCGCTGGCCGACTACGTCGCGCGTTTCGCGCGGTTGCCGGCCGCCGTGCGCGACGCGCTGAACGAACGCTGGGGGCCGCCCGAAACCGACCCGACGCTGCGCCACGGACGCTTCACGATCGCCGGCTGGCGCGCGGGCAACGTATTCGTCGGCATCCAGCCGTCGCGCTCGCGCGGCGAGAACGACTACGCGAGCTACCACGACGCGGATCTCGTGCCGCCGCACGCGTATCTCGCGTTCTACTTCTGGCTGCGCGATGCCTATCGCGTCGACGCGGTCATCCATCTCGGCAAGCACGGCAATCTCGAATGGCTGCCGGGCAAGAGCGTCGCGCTGTCCGACGCATGCTGGCCCGACCTCACGCTCGGGCCGCTGCCGCACCTGTATCCGTTCATCGTCAACGATCCGGGCGAGGGCAGCCAGGCGAAGCGCCGCGCGCAGGCCGTGATCGTCGATCACCTGATGCCGCCGCTCACGCGCGCGGAAAACTACGGTCCGCTGCAGGACCTCGAGCGACAGGTCGACGAATACTACGAGGCGCTGATGGTCGATGCGCGGCGCGCGAAACTGCTGCGCAAGACGATCCTCGCGACGATCGCCGAGCATCGTCTGCATGACGAACTGAGCGTGTCGCCGCCGCGCGATGCGGGCGACGAGGATGCGCTGCTGACGCGCGTCGATGCATGGCTGTGCGAACTGAAGGAAGCGCAGATTCGCGACGGGCTGCACGTGTTCGGCCTGTCGCCGGCCGATCGCCAGCGCCGCGACACGCTGCTCGCGCTCGCGCGCTTTCCGGTCGGCGACGGCAAGGGCGCGCGGGCGGGGCTGATCGGCGCGCTGGCGCGCGATCTCGCGCTCGGCGACGACTTCGATCCGCTCGCGGCCGACTGGGCCGCGCCGTGGGGCGGCCCGCGCCCGGCGATCCTGCAGGCGCTCGATGCATCGCCATGGCGCCATGCGGGCGATACGCGCGAGCGGCTCGAACGGCTCGCGCAGCAATGGCTGGACGGGCTGTGCGCGCCCGACGGCAACACGGGCGCCGACGCGACGCCGCCCGGCGCATGGCCCCACACGCTCGCGGTGATCGGGCGCGTCCGCGCGACGCTGCTGCCGGCGCTCGACGCGTGCGGCGGCGAGGAAATGCGCCAGCTGCTGCGCGGGCTCGACGGCCGCTTCGTGCCGCCGGGGCCGAGCGGCTCGCCGTCGCGCGGCCGCCCCGACGTGCTGCCGACCGGCCGCAACTTCTACTCGGTCGATACACGTGCCGTGCCGACCCAGGCCGCATGGTCGCTCGGCCTGAAATCCGCGCAGCAACTGATCGAGCGCCATCTGCAAGATCACGGCGACTATCCGCGCGCGATCGGCCTGTCGGTATGGGGCACGGCGACGATGCGCACGGGCGGCGACGACATCGCGCAGGCATTCGCGCTGCTCGGCGTGCGGCCGAAATGGGCGCACGGCAGCCATCGCGTGACCGACTTCGAGATCCTGCCGATCGAGATCTTCGACCGGCCGCGCATCGACGTGACGCTGCGCGTGTCGGGCTTCTTCCGCGACGCGTTCCCGAACCTGATGCACCTGTTCGACGCGGCCGTGCAGGCCGTCGCCGCGCTCGACGAGCCCGAGGAACTGAACCCGATCCGTGCGCGCATCGAGCGCGAACGTGCGAAATGGGTCGCGCAGGGCGTGGCGCCCGACGAAGCGCGGCGCCGCGCCGGCTGGCGCGTGTTCGGCGCGCGGCCGGGCAGCTACGGCGCGGGCCTGCAGGACCTGATCGACCAGCGCCGCTGGCAGACCGACGCCGATCTGGCCGATGCCTACCGCCAATGGGGCGGCCATGCGTATGCGCAGAACAGCGCGGGCGACGCGGCGGCCGACGTATTCGGCGAGCGGCTCGCGACGATCGACGTCGTCGTGCAGAACCAGGACAGCCGCGAGCACGACATCCTCGATTCGAACGACTACTACCAGTTCCAGGGCGGGATGACGGCGGCCGTGCGGCACCTGTCCGGGCAGCAGCCGAGCATCTATCACGGCGACCATGCGAACCCGGTCGCGCCGAAGATGCGCACGCTGCGCGAGGAAATCGCACGCGTGATCCGCTCGCGCGTCGTCAACCCGAAATGGCTCGACGGCGTGAAGCGGCACGGCTACAAGGGCGCGGCCGAGATGGCGGCGACCGTCGACTACCTGTACGGCTATGACGCGACCGCGCGCGTGCTGTCCGACCACCAGTACGCGCTCGTCGCCGACGCGTACCTGTTCGACGACGCGACTCGCGCGTTCCTCGAACAGCACAACCCGAAGGCGCTGCACGGCATCTGCGAACGCTTCGTCGAGGCGATGCAGCGCGGCCTGTGGCAGCAGCCGGGCGACTATCGCGAGCGGATCGAGGCGGTCTGGCTCGCGAGCGAACAACTCCAGGAAGGGGGACGGCGATGACCGATCCGACGATGCACCGCGCCCGCGCGGTTTTTCCGTTTGCGGCGCTCGTCGCGCAGGACGCGCTGCAGCAGGCGCTGCTGCTCGCCGCGATCGACCCGTCGCTCGGCGGCGTGCTCGTGAGCGGGCCGCGCGGCACCGCGAAATCGACCGCCGCGCGCGGCCTGGCGGAACTGCTGCCTGAAGGGCAATTCGTCACGCTGCCGCTGTCGGCGAGCGACGAGCAGGTGACGGGCACGCTCGATCTCGCGCATGCGCTGGCCGAAAACGGCGTGCGCTTCCGGCCGGGCCTGCTCGCGCGTGCGCACCTCGGCGTGTTGTACGTCGACGAAGTGAACCTGCTCGCCGACGGCCTCGTCGATACGCTGCTGGACGTCGCCGCGAGTGGCGTGAATATCGTCGAGCGCGATGGCGTGTCGCACGCGCACGACGCGCGCTTCGTGCTCGTCGGCACGATGAATCCCGAGGAGGGCGAGTTGCGCCCGCAACTGCTCGACCGCTTCGGGCTGATGGTCGAACTGGAGAACTGTTTCGACGCCGCGCAGCGCGAGCGGATCGTGAAGGCACGGCTCGCGTTCGATCTCGACCCGGACGCATTTCGCGCGCGTCATGCTTCCGCGCAGCGTGAACTCGGCAACCGGATTCATGCCGCGCGTGCGCGGCTGGCGACGCTGGATTTCGACGATGCGGTTCATGCACGCGTCAGCGCGCTGTGCATCGCCGCGGCCGTCGACGGGCTGCGCGCCGATCTCGTGATACTGCGCGCCGCGCGCGCACTGGCTGCGCTCGAGCAGGCCGATGCGGTGACGGTGTCGCATGTCGAGCGCGTGGCGGAAGCGGTGCTGCGGCACCGGCGCCATGCCGGTACGCCGCCGTCGCACGGATCGTCGCAGCACGGTGGCGAGCGCGATGCTCATTCGCCGCCGGATGCACGCCGGCAGTCCGGCAACCGGCACGGCGAGACACAAGGCGATGCATCGGCATCCCAGGGCGACTGGGGCTACTTGCCGCCCGAGCCGGCCGGCCTGCGCGACGTCAAGAGCGTGGTGCCGCTGCCGCTAAAAAAACGCTGAGCCATCGAGCCGGCGCCGCCGCGAACGCCGTTCGCGGTCCTCGATGGCAGGCAGGCGCGGCCGCGCGCGTACCGGGTGCGGTACGCGCCGGCACGGCCGTCGCGTGGCCGGCGACGCTCGCCGCGAAACGTGTCGGCAAGCTGCATCACGATCATCTGCGCTTCCGGAAGCGCGCGGGCACGCCGCATGCGCTGCATTGCTTCGTGCTCGACTGTTCGGCGTCGATGCTGTCGCACGACCGGCTCGCGCTCGCGAAGGGGCTGATCGTCGCGTATTTCGACCAGGCCGCGCGCGACCGCGTCGAAACCGCGCTGATCTGCTTCGGCGGTCAGGGCGCCGCCCGGCGATTCGGCCCGGCCGTGCCGCGCTGGTGGAATGCGCGCTGGCTCGAACCCGTGGACGGCGGCGGCGGCACGCCGCTCGCTGACGGCATCGCGGCGGCCGCGCAACTGCTCGCGCGCGATGCGCGGCGCGCGCCCGGCAAGCAGCGCTGGCTGTGGGTGCTGTCCGACGGGCGCACCCGCGAGACGCCGGCCAAGCCCGCGGCGGCCGATCACGTCGTATTCGTCGACTTCGACGATGCGGCCGTGCGGATCGGGCAGGGCGCGCGGCTCGCCGCCGCATGGGGCGCGCAGTGGACAACGGCCGACGCGCTTCGCACGGATCTTGCGGGCTGATGGCCGGCCGGCGGTGCGTTATGATCGCCGCTTCTGCTTTCTGCCCACTGGAACAACCCGCCATGCAAGTACTGGTCGATGCCGACGCGTGTCCCGCCGTCATCAAGGACATGCTGTTTCGCGCCGCGCGTCGTGCCGAAATCTGCGTGACGCTGGTCGCGAACCAGTTCCTGCGCACGCCGCCGTCGCCGTTCATCAAGGCGATCCAGGTGCCGGCCGGCTTCGACGTGGCTGACGCACGCATCGTCGAACTGGCGGAAGCCGGCGACCTCGTGATCACGGCCGACATCCCGCTGGCCGCCGCCGTCCTCGACAAGGGCGCGCAGGCGCTCGACCCGCGCGGCAACTGGTTCAGCCGCGAGAACATCGAGGAACGCCTGTCGACGCGCGCGATGATGGACCAGTTGCGCAGCGCGGGCATCGACACGGGCGGGCCGGCGCCGTTCAGCGCGCGCGACGGCAAGGCGTTTGCGTCGCAACTCGACCGGTTCCTGGCGCGGCACGGCAAGCCGTAATCGACGGCGCGTTTGGGCGGCCAGGCCGAACCGGGGTGCGGTTTTCTGCCGACGCTGATATCGTGGCACGAACCCCCAACACAGGAGCGTACGCGTGTCACCGACCCAACTTCTCGTTCCCACCTATACGCAGATGCTGCGCGCGCAATCCGCATGGCTCGACAAGGCCGTCGCGCACCGGCAGGCCACGGGCGCCGAGCCCGACGCGGTGATGACGCTGAAGCTCGCGCCCGACATGTATCCGCTCGCCGCCCAGGTGCGGTTCTCGTGCTTCCAGGCGATGGAGCCCGTCTACCGGCTGCGCGGCGAAGCGCTGCCGGCGGCGCTGCTGGCATTGCGCGAGGCAGGATGGAACGCGGATGCGCAGCCCGGCTCGCCGGACGACGCGCAGGCGATCATCGCCGGCACGCTGGCCTTTCTCGGCGAACTCGCACCGGATGCGCTCGACGGCGGCACCGCGCGGCCGATCGCGCTCGAACTGCCGAACGGGATCGCGTTCGACATGACGGGTGAACAGTACGCACGCGACTGGGCACTGCCGCAGTTCTACTTCCACGCGATCGCCGCGTACGCGATCCTGCGCCATCACGGCGTCGAGCTCGGCAAGGCCGACTACGTGCCGCACATGCTCGCGTACGTGCGGCCCGGTACGATTCCGCAAGGTTGAGCGGGCCGTCATCGGGGCACCGCGACGCGATATGACACGGGCACTGTTCATCTGCAGCTGCAACCGGCTGCGCAGCCCGACGGCGGAAGCCGTGTTCGCCTCGTGGCCCGGCATCGAAACCGACTCCGCGGGCCTCGCGCCCGACGCGGATGCGCGGCTTTCCACCGAGCAGCTCGACTGGGCGGACATCGTGTTCGTGATGGAGCGCGCACCAGGCACGGCTGTCGACGCTGTTCGGTGCGCACCTGAAAGGCAAGAAGATCGTCTGCCTCGACATTCCCGACTGCTACGCGTTCATGCAGCCCGAACTCGTCGCGTTGCTCGAACGCAAGGCCGGCCCGTTCCTGCGCGAGTGACCGGCACCGGCTTGGGCGGCACCGCCGTCAACGAAGCGGGTCGTTCACGATCGCCGAAAAACAGTCGAGACGCAGCAGTTCGATGATCTTGCGCGTCGGCACGCTCGCATGGAGCGTATCGAGCCGGTCGACGGTGAACCACTTGCAGCGTGCGATCTCGTTGCTCGCGCGCGGCGTCAGGTGCGCGGGCACCTCCGCCACGAACACGTGATGGAGTTTGGTCAGTCCGCCGAACTGCACCGCATAGTCGAGCACGAGCCCCTCCAGCCGCGTTTCCTCGGCCAACTCCCGCTGCGCGGCTTCGAGCGGCGTCTCGCCGCGCCGGATCGTGCCGCCCGGCAGCGACCAGCGCGATGCCGTGCGGGCGACCAGCAGCACGCTGCGGCGCTGGCGGCACACGATCGTGGCGCGCTCCTTGGTGACGGCGAGGGTATCCGGCCCGGTGCTCATGTTCGGCAAAACAGGTGCTGAATCGTGGAGAAGGTGCACGCCGGCGGCCGGTGGTCCGGCAGCGGGCCGCGGCGGCGTATAGGCCGCCGCACGGATGTTACCGGCCGTTCATGACAGTTCCGTGCACGGCGCAGCGCGCCGGGTGCCGCATCACGCGTGTGTGTAGATCCCGCTGCGCACCGGCTTCGCGTGGCGCGAATGGCGACGCGTGTGAACGGCGCGCCGATGATGCGGCGATGGCGCCGTCGCGTGCCGGCGCGCAGGCGCCGGCCGGGCGGTGGGTGCACCGGCCTGCGGTGCGACGCCCGGCATCCCGGTTTGTCCCTCGCCAAAGTGAAAAGTCTGATTTTGCGCGTGCGCGACGCCGAGCGTCGACGCCAGCACGAAGGCCGCCAGCCACATCCGTTTCATGAAAATTCCGCCTTGCTTTTGTCAGTTGAACGTCGTTCGCCAGCTTAGCGAAGGGCGGGGCGCCACCGCAACCGGCCCGCGTTCGGTGTCGTCTCCACTTGCGATCGGCGACGTTATCCGCCCGGCAGTCGGGTGCATCCGGGCTTGACAATGTAATTCCTGGGTGTGAATATAAATTCACATACAAGAATTATTCATCGAGTCCGGAGGGTTACGCGCCAGGAGCGCCGACCGCCGGAACCGACAGTCCGATCAACCGGAACCAGGAGCGGGACGCATGGCGGAACACGAGCAACAGGGCGCGCTGGCGGGATTGCGCATCATCGACCTGTCGCGGGTGCTGGGCGGCCCGTACGCGACGCAGATCCTCGCCGACCACGGCGCTGAGGTGATCAAGGTCGAACCGCCGTCCGGCGACGAGACGCGTACCTGGGGGCCGCCGTTCGACGGCGACACCGCGTCGTATTTCCTCGGCGTGAACCGCAACAAGCTCGGTATCGCGCTCGACCTGACGCAACCGGCCGACCGCGAGCGGCTGCTCGGCCTGCTCGAGCACGCGGACGCCATCGTCGAGAACTTCAAGATCGGCACGATGGAGCGCTGGGGGCTCGGTTTCGATGCGCTGCATGCGCGGTTTCCGCGCCTCGTCCATTGCCGCGTGTCGGGTTTCGGCGCGGACGGCCCGCTCGGCGGGCTGCCCGGCTACGACGCGGCCGTGCAGGCGCTCGCGGGGTTGATGAGTGTCAATGGCGAAGCGGGCGGCGCACCGCTGCGCGTCGGCGTGCCGATCGTCGATCTCGTCACGGGGCTGAACGCGGCGCTCGGCGTGCTGATGGCGCTGCGCGAGCGCGATGCGAGCGGCCGCGGCCAGTTCGTCGAATCGACGCTGTTCGACTGCGCGCTGTCGATCCTGCATCCGCATACGCCGAACTTCTTCCATTCGGGCAACGCGCCCGTGCGCACCGGCAACGCGCATCCGAACATCACGCCGTACGACAGCTTCCCGACGGCGGGCGTCGACATCTTCCTGGCGGTCGGCAACAACGGGCAGTTCGCGGCGCTGTGCGACGTGCTCGGCACGCGCGGCTGGCTCGACGATCCGCGTTTCGTCGACAACCGCGCGCGCAGCGCGAACCGCGCCGCACTGCGTGCACTGCTCGAAGCGGCACTGGCCGCCCACGACGGTGCAGCGCTCGCCGAGCAGCTGATGCGCCGCGGCGTGCCGTGCGCGCCGGTACTCGGGCTCGATGCGGCACTCGATCATCCGCATGTCGCGCATCGGGAGATGAAGGTCGAGCTGGGCCGACATCGCGGCATCGCGTCGCCGATCAAGCTCGGCCGTACGCCGGCGACGTACCGCCGGCCGCCGCCCGCGCTGAACGAACACGCGGCGCAGGTGTTTGCGGACGACGACAACCACAACGACCACCGGGACTGACCGGCATCGCGGCCGCCGGCCGCGCGGACCGGCACGCCATCATTCGGACATCCCGCCGGCTCGCGCACGAACGACGCATGCCGGCTGAAGAGGAGACGCATCATGCTCGCATGGATCGGCGCGATCGCCATCGTCGCGCTGTTCGGCCTGATCATCACGAAGCGGCTGTCGCCGCTCGTCGCGCTGATCGTCGTGCCGGTGGCCGCGTCGCTCGCGGCCGGCTTCGGATTGGCGACCGGCAAGTTCATCGTGCACGGCGTACAGAACATCGGCCCGATCGCCGGAATGTTCGTTTTTGCGATTCTATTTTTCGGAATCCTCACTGATGCAGGGATGCTCGACCCGATCATCGCGGGCGTATTGCGCGTGATCGGCTGCCATCCGCCGCGCATCGTGATGGGCTCGGCGCTGCTCGCGCTGCTGATCCACCTCGACGGCTCGGGCGCCGTCACGTTTCTCGTCACGCTGCCGGCGATGATGCCGCTCTACACGCGGCTCGGGATGGACCGGCGGATTCTCGCCTGCGTCGCGTCGATGGCGGCCGGCGTCAACTTCCTCCCATGGGTCGGGCCGATGCTGCGCGCATCGGCGGCGCTGCACATTCCCGGCTCGGCGATCTTCACGCCGATGATTCCGGTACAGATCGTCGGGCTCGTGTTCGTGTTCGGCACCGCATACGTGCTCGGCGTGCGCGAGGCAAAGCGGCTCGGGCTCGACCGTGCCGGCGCGGCGTCGCTGGCGATCGCGCCGCGCGAGCTGACCGACGCCGAACGCGCATTGCGCCGGCCGGATCGCTTCGGGATCAACGTCGCGCTGACGCTCGTCGTGCTCGTCACGCTGGTGTCGGGCATCGTCGACCCGATGGTGATGTTCATGCTCGGCACGGTCGCCGCGCTCGTGATCAACTACCCGGACGTGCAGGCGCAGCGCGAGCGGATCGACGCGCATGCGAAGGCCGCGCTGATGATGGCGAGCGTGCTGCTCGCGGCCGGCGCGTTCACCGGCATCATGTCCGGCACGGGGATGCTGAAGGCGATGGCGGAAGTCGTCGTCGCGCACGTACCGGTCGAGCATGCGCGCCACATGCCGTTCGTGCTCGGGCTGCTGTCGATGCCGCTCAGCCTGCTGTTCGACCCCGATTCGTTCTACTTCGGCGTGCTGCCGGTGCTCGCGGAGAGCGGCAAGCTGCTCGGCGTGCCGCCGATCCAGATGGCGCAGGCCGCGCTGCTCGGCCAGATGACGACGGGCTTTCCGGTGAGCCCGCTGACGCCCGCGACGTTCCTGATCGTCGGCCTGACCGGCGTCGAGCTCGCCGAGCATCAGAAATTCACGATTCCGTTCCTGTTCGCCGCCACCGTGCTGATGGTGTTCGCCGCGGTCGCGACGGGCGTGTTTCCGCTATGAACGGCCGAGCCGTTCACGTTCCCCGGGAGAGCAGTCCATGCAGTTCGACCTGACCGACGACCAGCGCGCGATCGAAAGCGCGATCGAGAAAATCTGCGAGCGCTTCGGCGACGACTACTGGCTCGAACGCGATCGCGCGGGCGGGTTTCCGGCCGATTTCCACGCGGCGCTCGCCGAAGCCGGCTGGCTCGGCATCGCGATGGACCCGGCTCACGGCGGCGCCGGGCTCGGCATGACCGAGGCCGCGCTGATGATGCGCACGATCAGTGCATCGGGCGCCGGCCTGTCCGGCGCGTCGGCCGTGCACATGAACATCTTCGGGCTGAACCCGGTGCAGGTGTTCGGCAACGACGCGCAGAAGGCACGCTTCCTGCCGCCGCTGATCGCCGGGCGCGACAAGGCGTGCTTCGCGGTGACGGAACCCGACGCAGGCCTCGACACCACGCACCTGAGCACGCAGGCGCGCCGCGACGGTGACGACTACGCGCTGAGCGGGCGCAAGATCTGGATCTCGACCGCCCAGGTCGCGAACAAGATGCTGATCATCGCGCGCACGACGCCGCTCGACCAGGTCTCGAAGCCGACCGACGGGCTGAGCCTGTTCTATACCGACCTCGATCGTTCGCGCGTCGAGGTGCGTGAAATCGAGAAGATGGGCCGCAAGGCGGTCGACTCGAACATGCTGTTCATCGACAACCTGCGCGTGTCGCGCGACGACCTGATCGGCAACGAAGGCGACGGCTTCCGCTACCTGCTGCACGGGCTGAATCCCGAGCGGATCCTGATCGCAGCGGAGGCGATCGGGCTCGGGCAGGCCGCGCTGCGCCGCGCGACGCAGTATGCATGCGAGCGCGTCGTGTTCGGCCGGCCAATCGGGCAGAACCAGTCGATCCAGCATCCGCTCGCACAGGCGTGGATGCAGCTCGAGGCCGCGTGGCTGATGGTGATGAAGGCCGCGACGCGCTACGACGCAGGGCAGTCGTGCGGCGCGGAGGCGAACGCGGCGAAATACCTCGGCGCGGAAGCCGCGTTCCAGGCGTGCCAGACGGCCGTCGCGACGCTCGGCGGCATGGGCTACGCGAAGGAATACCATGTCGAGCGCTACCTGCGCGAGTGTATGATTCCGAGGCTCGCGCCCGTGAGCCCGCAACTGATCCTGTGCTACATCGCGGAGAAGGTGCTCGGGCTGCCGAAGTCGTACTGACCGGACCGACCCGGCGGCCGGCCCGGCGCGCGGTTTCCCGTTCCGATTCAAATGCTCGCCATGGACGTCAAACTCGTTGCCCGCACGCTCGACCTGTTCGAGCTGTTCGCCGCCGAACGGCGGCCGCTGCCGCTCACCGAACTCGCGCGCCTGCTCGATGTGCCGCCGTCGAGCTGCCTCGCGATGGCGCGCACGCTCGTGAGTCGCGGCTATCTGTACGAAGTGCGCAAGCGCGGCGGTTACTATCCGACGCGGCGCCTGCAGACGATCGCCGCCGCGATCGACGCGACCGATCCCGTCGTCGACATCGTGCATCCGCACCTCGTCGCGCTGCGCGACGCGAGCCGCGAGACGGCCGTGCTCGGCAAGATCCACGGCGTGTCGGTCACGTACCTCGACGTCGTCGAGTCGGAGCAGGCGATCCGCTATACGCGCCAGCCGGGCGAGCTGCGTCCGCTGCACGCGAACTCGATCGGCAAGGCGATTTTCGCGGAACTCGCCGGCGACGCGCAGCAGGCGCTCGGCGCGCAACTGCCGTTCGAACGCTTCACCGACGCGACGGTGCCCGACCTGCCGGCGCTCGTCGCGCAAACCGCGCGGTTTCGCGAACTCGGCTGGGCCGAGAACTTCGGCGAGAGCGCGCCCGAGCTGTCGGCGATCGCGGTCGCGCTGACGCTCGACGGCGACTGGTACGGGCTGTCGGTCGTCGGGCCGACCGAGCGGATCCGCCAGCATCGCGACACGCACGCGGCGCTGCTCGTCGACGCGAAGGCGCGGCTGCTGGCCGAGCACGCGCGCGGGTAGGGCGGGCCGTCCGCCGGCGCGATCCTGCCGCACCGGAAGCGACCCGCCGCGCGTCACACGCGAGCGCGTCGCGACATCACGATTTCACCCACACGCCGCCCGCGCTCGGGTTGTCGCCCTGCGTCCACCATTTCGCGCAGTACTTCGCGCCCTGGTACATCACGCAGGTGCCGCCCTGGTAGGCGGTCGTCGCCGACCACACCGGCGAGCCGCCGCCGACCGGCTTCCATACGGCCGCCTGGCCGGGCACGTCGCCCTGTGTCCACCATTGCGCCTGGTAGGTCGTGCCCTGGTAGGTGACCGTCGCGCCGGCCGTGTAGACCTGGCCGGCCGCCCACGGTGCGCCCGGCTGCGGCGTGCCGCCGCCCGAGCCGCCGCCGTAGTTCGGATCCTGCGTGACGCCTGCGCCCCATTTGCCGTCGAGCTGCTTGAAGATCGTCGCGAACGCGTACGGCTGCTGCGCGACGCCCGAGCAGGTCGGCGACGCATACGTGCCGCCGGACGGGCACGCCTGGTCGCGGCCGACCGACCAGTTGCCGAAGAAGCCGTAGCCGTTGCTGACCGCAGCGTTCAACACGCTTTGCGCATTCGCGAGCGTGAAGGTTTCGCCCTGCACGTCGTTCACGCCGATCATCGGCGTGACGCCGACCATCTGCCACAGCTGCGCATTCGTCTTCGGCCGGCCGGCCGACTTGAACGCCGTGTCGAGCTGCGAATACAGCGCCTGCGCGGCGCTGATCGCGGCGGCGCCCATGTCGATGTTCGCGGGGCCGTAGTCCATCGCCATCACGTTCACCGCATCGAACGCGGCCTGGTTGGAAATCGCCGCATTGACGACGTTCAGGCCGTCCTGCGTGAGCCCGGTCGGCATCGTCGGCAGCGTCAGCGTGACGTGCAGCGGCTTGCCCTTCGCCGCATAGTCGGACTGCAACTGCGCGACGGCCTGGAAGTTGCGCGCGACCGCGGCCGTGTCCTGCTGCGACGCGCCCTCGATGTCGAAATCGATATGCGTGAGGCCGTACGTATCGATCACGGTCTGGTACGCAGTTTTCAGCGCGGGGACCGTCGAGCATGCCTGCATCAGCGGCGTGCCGTTCGCGCCGCCGAACGACACCGCGACTTCGCCGCCCTTCGCACGGTAGCTCGCGATCGACGTCGACAGCGCGGTCAACAGGCCGCCGCTCGCGCCGTTGCCGATCGGCTGCACGCCGCCCCACGACGGCACGCAGCCGTTGCCCGCGACCACGAACGCGAGCGTGAATTGCTGGATGCCTTGCCGGACGCCGATCTGGTCGACGAGCGGTGTCGGATAGAGCGTCACGTCGACGAAGGGCGCATAGACGCCGGCGCCCTGGGACACGCTCGCCACTGCAAGCAGACAGCCCGCGGCAACGGCACGCGGGATGAAACGCGGCAACACATTGTTGTTCATTGTGTTCTCCAAGTGGAAGAGGGATACGCTGGCCTGCGTATCGCCGCCGGTCGGGCGACCGGGCATGCCCGGCCGGCGGCGTGCCCATCTTGGAGGATTCGCGTCGAATAGTGAATGCTTAGGTGTTCTTTTTGTTATTTGATTTCCGATACGTAACGATCTTGCCGATTCGACACAGTTGCGCAACGCGGGAGGCGGGTGAATTTCCCGATCGGCACGCTGCAGCGCGGTACGCGCCGCTTACGTCGATGCAGGCAGCGCCTGCGAGCGAGCCAACGCAACGAAACGCTCGACGCAGGCCGACGAATACGGCTCGTTCCACGATACGATCTGCTCGACCGCGCGCGTGCCGGCGAGCGGCACGTAGACGACGCCCGGGCGCTGCAGTGTCGCCGTGAAGCCCGGCACGATCGCGATCCCGCGTTCGGCGGCGACCAGCGACACGAGCGTCGCGATCTGCGCGGCAGTGGCCCCGATCCGCGGCGCGAATCCGGCCTGCGCGCACAGGTCGTCCAGCGCGGCGGTCAATGCCGAACCGTAACCGGGCGGAAAGGTCACGAAGGTTTCGCCGGCCAGTTCCGCGACGTCGAGGCTCGCACGGCCCGCGAGCGGATTGCCGGCCGGCACGGCCGCGACGAGCGGTTCGCGCGACACGACGAGCGATGCGACGGGCGTACCCGGCGCGCCGTCCCACGCCCAGCCGAAGCCGACGTCCATCGCGCCATCGGCGATCTGCTGGCGCTGGCTGGCGGTCGCCGCCTCGCGGAACGCGAGTTCGACGTCGGGCATCGTGCGGCTCGCGGCGCGGATCACGTCGGGGAACGTATCGGACATCGGAATCGAACTCGCGTAGCCGATTACGATGCGCCCGGCGATGCCCTGCGCGATCTTGCGCGCACTTGCCTCGGCTTCGGCGGCTGCGCTGACGACGTGGCGCGCATGGTCGAGGAACAGTTCGCCTTCCGGCGTGAGCCGCACCGCGCGCGTCGAACGCTCGAACAGTCGCACGCCGAGCTCGCTTTCCAGCGCGGCGATATGGCGCGTCAGCGGCGGCTGCGCGACGCGCAGGCGCAAGGCCGCGCGGCCGAAGTGCAGTTCGTCGGCGACGACCACGAAATAGCGGAGGCGGCGCAGGTCGAGCATTGTTGTCGTTCCGGTATCAATGACGATGAAAACGGTATTGGCGTGCCCGCGGCGCGCTCGTCAGACTGTCGTCATCGACGATCAGGCATTTCCGATGAACGACAGGACCACGCGCATCGCGTTCTTTCTCTGCGGCTTCGCCGCGTTTCTCAATCTCTATTCGACGCAGGGCATCCTGCACGAACTCGCGGCGGCCTTCGGCGTCAGCGCGGAGCGCGCAGGGCAGGGCGTGAGCGCGACCACGGCGGCCGTCGCCATTATCGCGCCGTTCGTCGGCGTGCTGGCTGGCCGCATCGAGCGGCGCGTTGCGATCTCGCTGGCGGCGGTGGCCGTCGCGCTGCCGGTCGTGTGGTCCGCGCATGCGGCGGGTTTCGCGTCGTTTCTCGGCGCGCGCTTTGCGGCCGGGCTGGTGATGCCGTTCATCTTCGCGCTGTCGATCGCGACGATCGGCGAACGCTTCGATCGCGGCACGTCGGCCGAGATCGGCGCGCTGTTCGTCGCCGGCACGACGCTCGGCGGTTTCGCCGGCCGTTTCGTCACGAACCTGCTGACGTCGATGTGGGGCTGGCGGCATGCGCTCGACGTCGTCGCGGCGCTGTGTCTCGTCACGGGCGTCGCGATTTACGCGAGCCTGCCGGCATCTGGCGCGGTCGCCCGGCCAGCGCCCGGCAACGATGCGCATGCGGGGCCGTCGTGGCGCATCGTCACGCGCGGCCCGCTGCTCGCGTCGTTCGCGATCGGTGCCTGCGTGCTCGCATCGCAGGTCGCGACGTTCACGTTCGTCGGCCTGCGGCTCGCGCGTGCGCCGTTCGGCTTCGGCACGGTCGAGATCGGCGCAATCTATGCGGTGTTTCTGGTCGCCGTGATCGTGACGCCGCTGGCCGGGCGCGTCGCGCGGCATCGCGGCCCGCGCGCGCCGGGGCTCGCCGCCGCCGCGCTCGCGATCGGCGGCGCATTGCTGACGCTGTCGGACAGCGTGCCGGTGATCCTGGCCGGCCTCGCGCTCGGCTCGAGCGCCGTGTTCGTCGAACAGGCGTCGGCCAATACGTTCATCTCGCACGCGGCGGCGAACGCGCGCTCGACGGCGATCGGCATCTACCTGTCCTGCTACTACTTCGGCGGCAGTCTCGGCTCGATCCTGCCGGTGCCCGGCTGGCATCGCTGGGGATGGGCCGGCTGCGTCGCCTTCGTGGTCGTCGCGCAGGCCGTCGTCGGCATACTCGTGTGCCGGTTCTGGCGCACCGGCAGCACGGCAGGCGTCGCGCATGCCGGCGCGTGCGACGGCACGCTCACGCGCTAGCCGCGATCAGCGATACCAGCGCGGCGTGTAGACCCATTCGCGCGCGTTGCCGATCGCGAAGCGCCGCGTCGTCGACGACCCGACGATCACCATCGTCCGCATGTCGACCTGGTCGCTGCGCAGTGCGCCGAGCGTCGTTGTCGTCAGCGTTGCGCCCGGCCGGCCGATGTCACGACCGAGCACGACCACCGTCTCGGCCGCGCGATGCGCGCGCACGACGTCGAGCGCACGGTCGAGCTGCCACGGTCGCGCACGCGAGATCGGGTTGTAGAACGCCATCACGAGATCGGCTTGCGCCGCATGCCGCAGGCGCGTCTCGATCACGTCCCACGGCTTCAGGTTGTCCGACAGCGAAATCGCGCAGAAATCGTGACCGAGCGGCGCGCCGGCTTGCGCGGCCGTCGCAAGCGACGCCGAGATACCGGGCTCCACGCGCAGGTCGACTGCGGCCCATTGCGGGTCGCGCGCTTCGTCGAGCGCTTCGAGCACGGCTGCGGCCATCGCGAACACGCCGGGGTCGCCGGACGACACGACCGCGACGCGCCGGCCTTCGGCCGCGAGTTCGAACGCATGGCGTGCGCGCTGCATTTCCTCGCGATTGTCGGTGCCGTGCACGCGCTGGTCGCTGCGGAACGGGCCGGCCATGTTCACGTAGGTCGTGTAGCCGAGGATGTCGGTCGCTTGCGCGAGCGCGGCGCGGGCGGCCGGCGTGAGCCATGCGGCACCGCCCGGGCCGAGGCCGAGCACGGTCAGGCGCCCGCGCGCGCGGCCGAGCGTGGCGGGATCGACAGGATGCGACGCCACCGCGCACGCAAGGCCGTTCGATGCCGGACGCAGCGTATGCGCGACACGCAACGTGCGGCCGAGCAGCGTGGCCGCATCGGCAGGCGCGTCGCTGTCAGCATCGACGAAACGCAGCGGCACGTCGAGTGCTCGCGCGGCTTCCTCCAGCGCGGATTCGCCGATCGCCGATGCCGGCGCGACGAGGGCGGCGAGTGCGAGCCGCGCGAGACCTTGCCCGGCGAGCATGGCGTCGATGCGCACGGCGAGCGCTTCGCCGGCGTGCACGGCATCGGCGGCGACGCCAACGACCACGCTGCGCGGATGGATCACGAGTTCGTCGCGTGTGCCGCGCCATGCGTCGGGCGTCACGCGGATCGCATGCGCGGCCGCATCGTCGCGCGGCAGCGCGACCTCGTCGAGCCACGCCGCTGCGCCGTCGACGCGCGTCGATGCACCGGCAAGCAGGTCGGACACGAAGCGCTTGCCCTGCGCGAGATCGGCCAGCGCATAGCCTGCGGGCGGATTGAGCACGCAGGCGCCGAAGCGCAATTCACCGCTGGTCGTGATGGCCGGCGCGACGCCGACGCATTCGGCGATTTCGCGCGCGATCACGTTGACGCCCGTCAGCCCGCCGAGCAGCGGCACGACGGCCGAGCCATCCTCCGCAACCGCGAGCACGGGCGGTTCGACGCCCTTGTCGGCGAGCGCGGGCGCGAGGCAGCGGATCACGATGCCGGCCGCGCACAGCGCGACGATCGGCAAGCCGCGCGCATAGAGTTCGCGCAGGTGTGCGCCGAGTTCGTCGAACGGCACGTCGGCATCGACGCGCGACGCGAGGCCGTGCACGCTTGCGCCCGGATAGCGTGCCTGGATGCGGCGCGCGGTGTCCAGCGCGCCCGCGCCGAGAATCACGATCGCGGGCGGGGTCGTCATCCTTGCCATTTTTCCCCCGGCACGACGAGCAGCGAGAAATACGGCGATGCCATCGGGTCGACTTCGTCGAGCGGCACGATGCGCTGGTTCGCCATCGTCGCGCGCTCGACGTACAGCGCGCGTTTCGCGAGCCCGAGTTCGTCGAGCACGCGCCGCACCTTGTCGAAATTGCGGCCGAGCTTCATCACGACGGCCGCGTCGGCCCGTGCGAGCCGCTCGCGCAGCTCGGGTTCGGGCAGCACGCCGGACAGCACCGACAGGCTCTGGTTGCGATAGACGAGCGGCTGGCCGAGCACGGCCGTGCCGCCGAGCATCGCGCACACGCCCGGGATCACCTCGGTGTCGTAGCGCGGCGCGAGGCGGTCGTGCAGGTACATGTACGAGCCGTAGAAGAACGGGTCGCCTTCGCAGATCACCGCGACGTCGCGGCCTGCATCGAGATGCGCCGCGACGATTTCGGCGGCCGTATCGTAGAAGTCGGCGATCACCGTCTCGTAGCAGAGCGGCGGCGGCAGCGCCTCGGTCGTCACCGGATAGACGAGCGGCAGTTGTGTCTGCCCGTCGAGCAGGTGCGCTTCGACGATGCCGTACGCATTGCCTTTCTTGCCCTTCGCGACGAAATACGCGACCACCGGCGCCGCCTGCAGCACGCGCAACGCCTTGATCGTCATCAGTTCAGGATCGCCGGGGCCGACGCCGACCCCGAACAGCCGTCCGCGCGCGGTCGTCATTCGACCTCCGTCGCGAGTGCATTGACCGCGGCGGCGGCCATCGCGCTGCCGCCGCGCCGGCCGAGCAGCGCGACGTACGGCACGCCGCGGCTGTCGGCATCGAGCATCGCCTTCGATTCGGCCGCACCGATGAAGCCCACCGGAAAACCGAGGATCAGCGCGGGGTGCGGCGCGCCGGCATCGATCATGTCGAGCAGGTGGAACAGCGCGGTCGGCGCATTGCCGATCACGACGACGCTGCCCGCGAGATGGGGGCGCCACAGCTCGAGCGCGGCGGCCGAGCGCGTGTTGCCGAGATGGCGCGCGAGATCGGGCACCTCGGGCTCGCCGAGCGTGCAGATCACGCGGTTGGCCGCAGGCAGCCGTGCGCGCGTGATGCCTTCGGCGACCATCCGCGCATCGCACAGGATCGGCGCGCCGGCCGCGAGCGCCGTACGGCCCGCCGTGCCCGCGCCGGCCGAGAAGCGCAGGTCGTAGACGACATCGACCATCCCGCACGCATGGATCACGCGCACCGCGAGTTTCTCGAGGTCGGGCGGAACCTGCGACAGGTCGGCCTCGGCGCGGATCGTCGCGAACGACTGGCGGTAGATTTCCTGCCCGTCGCGAATGTAGTCAAGCATCGGTGGTGTCCTGGCTGTGCCGCGCGCCCGTCAAACGGGCCGCGGCCTGGTCAATCGTCAGATGGCGCGCGAGCGGGGCGCCGAGGCCCTCGGCCGCGTCGCGCCGGTAAAGGTCGTAATGCGCGGGCGCTACTGCAACGAGCGTGTGCGTCGCGGGATGCGGCAGCGCGCAGTGGCGTTCGCACCCGGTCAGGTGCACGTCGACCGGCTGGCCGATGCGCGCGGCGAGTGCGAGCGCGTCGCGTTTCGTGTCGGCGCGCGCTTTCGCGCAGCCTGCGCTGCCGGTGCAGGCGACGAGCGTCGCGAGCGGGTCCGTCGGCCGGCACACGAGGCCGATCGACGCGAGCGCGTCGAGCGTGGCCGCTGCGCGTTCGTTCGGCACGCCATGGAGAAACACGCCTTGCCACGGCGTCATCGACAGCGTGCCGTCGCCGCCGGCTTCGGCCAGCGCGGCAAGCTGTTCCAGCTGCGTCGCGTCGAGCCGCCCGAGTATGCATTGCGCGCCGACGTTGCAGCGGGCCGGATCAAGCGACGGGCGTACGCCGAAACGCAGCTTCGGGTCGGCACTCGTGCGCCGCCAGCCGGCGAGCGCGGGATCGGCCGTGAGCGGGAAGGGCAGGTCGTGCTGCGCGCGGTCTAACAACGCACGTTCGCCGGCTGTCGCGAGCACGGCGCGCATCCGCGTGACATCGGCCGGCGCGAGATCGAGGAACGCGAGCAGCAGCGCGCGGACCAGCGCGACGGCCTGATCGGGCGACACATCGACCGACGCGGGCCGGTCGCCCTCCGCGACGGGCGGGCAACCGGCCAGCCCGGCCGCCATGCGTACCGCGCCGTCCGCGCGGCGCCACGCGGCGAGCCAGATGTCGTGCGGATGATCGAGCGCCGCGACCGATTCGCCGCCATCGAGCAGGATCGAGAATTTCGGCGACAGCTCGCCGCGGCGCGGCTCGCCGGCCAGCATGTCGAGCAGCGGAATGGCGAACGCGCGGCTGTCGACGAGTGCGGCGGGATCGTGCCCGGCGAGCGGGCTGAGCAGGAGGTTGCGGACGTCGTCGCTCGCGGCGAGCGCGGCCGTATCGGCGCTCGAGTCTGCCGTCGCATCGACGCGCGGGCCGAGCCCCGCGTCGAGCAGGGCGCGCGTCAGCGCATCGGCGGCGCCGTCGCGAATGCCGCGCAACTGGAGATTCGCGCGATTGGTCGCGTCGATCGCGCCGGAGCCGTATTGGCGTGCTGCATCGGCAATCGCGCGCGCCTGGCGCGCATCGAGCCGGCCGCCCGGCAGCTTGATCCGGCACAGCCCGCCGTCGGCGGCCGCGACCACGCGCACGAGCCCCGGGCAAGCCGACGGGCGCACGACGGGCGACGCAGGAATCGAATCGGGGGCGGAACTCAACGGGATACCGGGACAGTGTCGCGCCGCGGCCAACGCATCGGTACACCCCGCCCGACGCCGACTGGCACGCACGCACTTTCTGGCCGGCAGGTCTCCTGGCTGACAGGTCGGCGCCGGCTCCCGGCCTTCCCGGTGAAACCAGTGGCATGAGGGGGAGATCGGCTCGCTGTCTACAGTTGCGGGGGCAGCCACAGCGGCGCGCGGCGCGCCCTGTGTTCCCTCTTCGGCCCCGAAGGGCACCGGCGAACGAACGGCCGTAGGATACCCGATTTCGACCGCGATTCGCGACCGGATGGCCGTTTGCGGCGGGCGAAACGGGCAGCGGCCGTGCGCCGGCGGGCCGGCAGATGAAACGCGGGAGGGAACACGGTACCATGCCGTTCTTTGCAATGCGGACGGCGGCGCCGGCGCTTTCGCGGCCGGGCGGCGACACGATGGAATCGAACGATGGGGAAGAGTGCATGACGGCGTGGCTGACGGTAGTGGGCATCGGCGACGACGGTTACGCGGGGCTCGGCCGCAGCGCACGGCGCGCGCTGCTCGACGCGACGCTCGTGGTCGGCGCGAAGCGGCATCTCGACATGCTGCCCGCGCGGCTGCCGGCCGCGCGCGAAGCGTGGCCGTCGCCGTTCAACCTGGCGGGCGTGCTCGCACGGCGCCCGTCGCCCGTGTGCGTGCTCGCGAGCGGCGACCCGATGCTGTTCGGCGTCGGCGCGACGCTCGCGCGCCAGCTTTCCCCCGACGAATGGCGCGCGCTGCCCGCACCGTCGTCGCTGTCGCTCGCGGCCGCGCGCCTCGGCTGGGCGCTGCAGGACGTCGGCGCGGTCTCGCTCGTCGGCCGTCCGCTCGCGACGCTCGCGCGGCATCTGCTGCCGGGCCGGCGCCTGTTCGTGCTGAGCGCCGACGGCCGCACGCCGGCCGCCGTCGCGGCTGAACTCGCCGCGCGCGGTTTCGGGCCGACGCGCATCAGCGTGTTCGAACATCTGGGCGGCCCGCTCGAGCGGCGTCTCGACGGCCTCGCGCAGGACTGGACCGTCGCCGAAACGGCCGCGCTCAACCTGATCGCGCTCGACTGCCAGGCCGGCCCCGACGCGCCGCGCCGCGCGCTTACGCCCGGTCTGCCGGACGACGCCTATCGTCACGACGGCCAGCTCACCAAGCGCGACCTGCGCGCGATGACGCTCGGCCGCCTCGCGCCCGCGCCCGGCGAGCTGCTGTGGGACGTCGGCGCGGGCAGCGGCTCGATCGGCATCGAATGGATGCGCGCGCATCCGTCCTGCCAGGCGATCGCGATCGAAGCGCATGCGGAACGGCAGCGCTTCATCGAGCACAACCGCGACACGCTCGGCGTGCCGGGCCTGCAGCTCGTCGCGGGTCGTGCGCCCGATGCGCTTGCCGGGCTTGCCACGCCCGACGCGATCTTCATCGGCGGCGGAGCAACGGCGCCCGGCGTGCTCGACACGTGCTGGGCGTCGCTGAAACCCGGCGGCCGGCTGGTCGCGAACGCGGTCACGCTGCAGGGCGAGCTGGCGCTCGCCGCGTGGCGCGACGCGCACGGCGGCACGCTCACGCGCGTGTCGCTCGCGCATGCCGAACCGCTCGGCCGCTTCGACACGTGGCGCCAGCCGCTGCCCGTCACACTGTACGACGTGCGCAAGCCCGACGCGGCCGAGCTGGCCGATGCGATCGACGCGGCCGGGTCACTGAGCCCGGCGAGCCCGGCAAACGCCACGGACGCGTGATGCGCGACGAAACCCCCGAACAGCCCGCGCCGCTACGGTTCGGCTATACGACCGGCAGCTGCGCGACCGCGACGTCGCTCGCGGCGGCCCGGCTGCTGCTCGCGGGCCACGCGGACGACGCGGTCGAGATCGTGCTGCCGAAAGGGCAGCGCGTGATGATGCGGCTCGCGTTCTGCCGGACCACGGCCGACGGCGCCGAAGCCGGCACGATCAAGGACGCCGGCGACGATCCGGACGTCACGCACGGTGCGCTGATCTTCGCGCGCGTCGCGCTCGCGGCCGCGCCGGGCGTGCGTTTTCACGCGGGGCCCGGCGTCGGCACGGTCACGCGCGCGGGGCTGACGCTGCCGGTCGGCGAACCGGCGATCAATCCGGTGCCGCGCCAGATGATGACGACGCACCTGGAAGCGCTGGCGGCCGAACAAGGCTACGCAGGCGGCTTCGACGTGACGATCGGCGTCGAAGGCGGCGAGGCGCTCGCGCTGAAGACGATGAACCCGCGCCTGGGGATCGTCGGCGGGCTGTCGATCCTCGGCACGACCGGCATCGTGCGGCCGTTCTCGTGTTCGGCCTATATCGCGTCGATCCACCAGGGTATCGATGTCGCCCGCGCAAACGGCATCGCGCATATCGCCGCGTGCACGGGCAACGCGAGTGAAGACGCGATGCGCGCGCACTACCACCTGCCAGACATGGCGCTGATCGAGATGGGCGATTTCGCGGGCGCGGTACTCAAGCACCTGCGGCGCGCACCGGTCGCGCGGCTGTCGATGTGCGGCGGCTTCGGCAAGCTCAGCAAGCTCGCGGCCGGCCACCTCGACCTGCACAGCCGCCATTCGAGCATCGACCTGCCGCTGCTCGCGCAATGGGCGGCCGAAGCCGGCGCGAGCGATGCGCTGCAGGCCGCGATGCGCGCCGCGAACACGAGCCAGGAAGCGCTGAAGCTTGCACGGGCCGACGGCGTGCCGCTCGGCGATCTCGTCTGCGCGCAGGCGCTGCGCGTCGCACGCGACATCGTGCCGCCGTCGGTCGCCGTCGAAATGTTCGCGATCGACCGCCAGGGCCGCTTCGTCGGGGAAGCGCGATGAGCGCGCGCATCCTGCTGCTCGGCGGCACCGGCGATGCGCTGAAGATTGCACGCGCGCTCGGCCCGCATCACGTGTACAGCCTGGCCGGACTCGGCAAGGTGCCCGACGACCTGCGCTGCGACGTACGCGTCGGCGGCTTCGGCGGCGCCGCCGGGCTGGTCGCCTATCTGCGCGATGCCGGCATCGGCCTCGTGATCAACGCAACGCATCCGTATGCCGCGCAAATCAGCGCGAACGCCGCTGCCGCGACCCGCGATGCGGGCGTGCCGCTCTGGGCGCTGCGCCGCGCGCCCTGGACGCCGCAACCGGGCGACGACTGGCGGATGGTCGACGACTGGGCCGGCATCGAAGCCGCGCTGGCGCCGTTCAGGCGGCCGCTGTTCACGCTCGGCCGCGCACCGCTCGCGCACCTCGACACGATCCCGCCGCACCAGTTCTGGCTCGTGCGCTGCCTCGACGCGCACCCCGGCAACGCGCAGGCGCAGATCATCGCCACGCGCGGGCCGTTCACGCTCGACAGCGAGCGTGCGCTGTTCGCGCTGACGGGCATCGACGTCGTCGTCAGCAAGGACAGCGGCGGTGCGGCCACCGAGGCCAAGCTCGATGTCGCACGCGAACGCAGGCTGCCGGTCGTGATGCTGCGGCGGCCGCCGCTGCCCGATGCCGACCGCGCATTCGACTCGGTCGCGGCACTGCTCGACGCACTCGATCCGGCCGCGCGCGCATGACGCGGCGCGGCGGATCGTCCAACGAATTGACGGAGAATTTTCGATGACGGTGTATTTCATCGGCGCGGGCCCCGGCGACCCGGAGCTGATCACGGTGAAGGGCCAGCGCCTCGTGCGCACGTGCCCGGTGATCCTGTATGCGGGCTCGCTGGTGCCGCCGGCCGTGCTCGACGGTCATCGCGCGGAGCAGGTCGTCAATACGGCCGAGCTCGACCTCGACGCGATCGTCGCGCTGCTCGCGGCCGCGCATGCGAAAGGGCAGGACGTCGCACGCGTGCATTCGGGCGACCCGTCGCTGTACGGTGCGATCGGCGAGCAGATCCGCCGGCTGAAGGCACTCGGGATTCCCTACGAAATCGTGCCGGGCGTGACAGCCACGGCTGCGTGCGCGGCGACGCTCGGCGTCGAGCTGACGCTGCCCGGCGTCGCGCAGACGGTGATCCTCACGCGCTTCGCGGGCAAGACGACGATGCCGGAAGGCGAAACACTCGGCTCGCTCGCCGCGCACCGCGCGACGCTCGCGATCCATCTCGGCGTGCGCCATCTCGCGCGCATCGTCGACGAGGTGCTGCCGCATTACGGCGCGGACTGCCCGGTCGCGGTGATCTATCGCGCAAGCTGGCCGGACGAGGAGCGCGTGACGGGTACGCTCGCGGACATCGCCGGCAAGGTGCAGGGCACGCAGATCGAGCGCACCGCGCTGATCCTGATCGGACGCGTGCTCGACGCCGAAGGGTTCGCGGATTCGACGCTGTACGCGAGCGCCGGCTGATCACGCGCGCGCTGGCCCGGGCGCGGCGTGCCGTTCGCGCAAGTGTGTGTAGAGCGCCGCGCCGATCGTGATCGCGCCGCCGACGAAATAGACCGGCGATGCCGATTCGCCGAGGATCAGGATCGAAGCGGCGATACCGACGACGGGAATCAGGTTGAGCACGACCACGCTCCAGTACGACGGGTTGTCGCGTGCGCCGTGAAAATAGAACAGGAACGCGAGCGTGAACTGCAGCACGCCGATCGCGAGCGCGGGCCACACGGCCGACCATGGCGGCAGGCGGTGCAGCCCATGGCTGCCGTCCGCGTCGACGCCCAGCAGTACGAGCGCGAGCACCAACGAACCAACCTGCTGGATCAGCAGCATCGCCGTCGCGGAAGGGATCGTCACGGCCTGCGTCGACAGCGACACGTACAGCGCGGCCACCATCACGCCGGCGAATACGAACGCGTCGCCGCGCAGCGATGCACGGCCGTCCGCCGATGCATCGCCGAGCGTGATGACGACCACGCCCATCAACGCGACGACACCGGCGACCAGCAACCGCCGGTCGATCCGGAACCGGAACAGCACGATGTTGAATGCGAGGATACCGAGCGGCTCGAGCGCAAAGATCACTGCCGTATGCAGCGCGGACGTCGATTGCATGCCGACGAACCCGAGGTAGTACGCCCCGCACGGTTCGAGCATGCCGATTAGCGCGACGATGGCAACCTGCGCCGGAGCAAAGCCAAGGCCGGCCAGGCTGACACGTTGTGCCGCGGCGAGACACGCGAGCACCGCGACGCTGGCGGCGACCTGCAGCACGATCAGCCACGCGGGCGACAGTGCAGGCAGCGCCATCTTGCTGAACGGAATCGCGACGCCCCAGCACAGCGTCGCCATGATCAGGCATCCGGTCTTGCGCGCGCTGTCGTTCATGCATGGACTCCACGGGGCAGATCGCATCGGCACGTAGAATGCGGACGTGCGGCTGACATCGTCGAAACGATGATTTAAATTATATGCGTGACGCACACATATACTAGGAGCACATCCGTGAAAAGGCAACGGCTGAACAATCTGCTGGGCGCGCTCGCGCTTGCGCTGAACGACCGGGTAGAGGACGCGATCGCCCGCGAAACCGGGCTGCACGGGTCGAGCGCGGATGCGCTCGTGCTGTTGTCGCAGGCCCATGCGCTGACGATCGACTCGCTGGCGCGGCAATTGATGCTCGTGCATTCGTCGGCCGTGCGGCTCGCCGAGCGGATGGCGCAGGAGGGGCTCGTCGAGCGCGAGCCCGGCGAGGACAAGCGGACGGTCGTGCTGACGCTGACCGAGGCCGGGCACGCTGCGGTACAGCAGATCCTGGCCGCACGCGGATCGGCGATCGCGGATGTCACGCGCACGCTGACGCCCGAGCAATGCGCGCAACTGATGCCGATCTGCGAGCAACTGGTCGGCACCTTGGCCGACGACATGCACAATGCGATCCGCGTGTGCCGGCAGTGCGACGAGGATGCGTGCGACTTGCGGCGCTGTCCGTCGGAGCGGGCTTACCGGCGGTTCGCCGCGGAACGGGACGCGGGCGGCTGACGCGGGAGCCCTAGGCGCGCGCCACCTGCCGCGCCAGCCGCGGCGCAAACCCGGCCGCCAGCGCGAACAGCACGACACACAGGCACGCCATCGCGATCCACGCGGGCGTCAAATCGGCGAGATGCTGGCGCACGATGCCTGCCGCGAACGGGAACAACCCGGCGATCAGATAACCGATACCCTGCACGAACCCCGTCAGCGATGCGGCATCGGCCGGCGTCGCCGCATGATCGACGGTAACGATCAGCGACAGCGGAAACAGCGCACCGATCCCCGCGCCGAGCAGCAGTGCAGCCGGCAGCGCGAGCGCGTCGGGCGCAGCCAGCATCACCAGCAATCCGACGAACAGCGACGCGATCGCCGCATGCAGCGCGGGCCGGCGATCGGGCAGGCGGTCGATCGTCGCCGAGATCGTCAGCCCCGCGACGACTTCCGCGAGCGTCACGCCGCCGAGCAGGCTGCCGGCCGCCGTCGGCGACCAGCCGAGCCGCATGTAGTACGGCGGCAGCCACGCGAGCACGAGCGTGTAGGCGCCCGTCGCGATGCCGAAGAACAGCGCGAGCCGCCACGCGCGCGGCGAACGCGACGGCCGCGCCTGCGACGTCGAGGCCGGCCCGGCCGCGAACCCGTCGCCGCCGCGGCTGGCCAGCGGCCAGGCCAGCGCGGCAACCGCCGCCGGCACCGCCCAGCCCGCGAGCGCGGCGAGCCAGCCCCAGCGTGCTGCCGCGAACGGCGCGACGACGCTCGCGAGCACCGCGCCACCCATGATCGACGTCGAATAGACGCCCATCGCGCCGCCGATGCGCGTCGCGAAATGCGCCTTCACGAAGCCGGGCAGCAGCGCCTGCACCATCGCGATCCCGACGCCCGCGCAGCAGGCGCTCGCGAGCAGCAGCCACGCGTGCTGCGCGCCGATGCGTGACACGCAGGCCAGCCCGATCAGCGCGACACCGAGCCAGACGCCGCCCGCGATGCCGGTCACGCGCTGCAGGCGCCGTGCGCTCAGCGCGCCGAGCCCCATCAGCAGGATCGGGATCGTCGTCAGCAGGCTGGCCGCACCGTCGCCGATGCCGGTCGTGCGCTGGATCATGTCGAGCAGCGGGCCGACCGCGGCGAGCGCGGGCCGCAGGTTCAGCCCGACGAGCACGATGGCGGCAAGCCGCCATCCGGGGGAAGTGAAGCGATTCATGCAAGGCCCTCGATATCGATGCGCGGTCGCCGACGGGGCGCCGCACGTTTTCAGGTAAAGTATCTCGACATCAAGATAAATGCTGATTTATCTCGACGTCAAGATAACTGGTGAGCCGAGGAGGGTTAATGGATCGAGCCGCGCACGCGCTCGCGCAATGGCGCGCGGAACGTCCGGATCTCGACGCAACGTCGATGGTGGTGATGGGGCGGCTGCAGGAAGCCGCGCTCGTGATCGCTCGCGACCGTCTCAATCCGCTGTTTGCGCGCTACGGGATGCAGCCGGGCGAATTCGATGTGCTCGCGACGCTGAGGCGCAGCGGGGCGCCGTTCGCGCTGACGCCGACCGCGCTGTACGACGCGTTGATGATGTCGTCGGGCGGGATGACCGCGCGCATCGACCGACTGCAGAAGGCCGGCTGGGTCGAGCGCCGGCCGAACCCGGCCGACGGACGCGGCACGCTCGTCGCGCTGACGGATGCAGGGCGAGCGCTGATCGACGAAGCAGTTGTCGCGCATATCAACAATCAGCGCGCGTTGCTGGCTGTGTTGTCGGCGGCAGAACAGGTGCAGTTGTCGGAACTGCTGGGGAAGTTGCTGGCGGGGCTGGAAGGTGGGGCGCCGGAAGGGGAGGAAGGGACGTCGCGTTGAAGAATGCGTGATGGAAGCGTGCGCGGCGGGCAGAAAAATTCTTCGTGAATTTTCGTGGACGTCGCTTGCCGACCCTGAACGGCCGCTACCACCTGCGGAAAGTTGACATTCGCTGCATAAGTCACACTCGCATTGTTGACAGTTTCGAAACAACGCTGCTGCTCGATGTCGGCAACAACATCGCGAACAGCATTAGTCTCCGTATTCTGCAATCAGCGCGTAGGCTAGATCTTCAAACCCTTCGACACTTTCATCGCCGCGAAAGCAGGAAACATCCATTCGCCCGTCGTCAAAAACGTCGACCTCAACGCGCATTCCGACAAGCGTCACCGACACCAGTATCGTGTCGCTACGGTGTCGCGAAAGGGAGTAGTACAGTCTCTTTTCGTCTAATTTTTTGAGTAGTTTGTACAGAGGGTGGTCCATGATTTTCTCGAGCTCCTAAATTTCGCCGTTTCGATGCCACTCTGAAACGCCTCTTTTCGGCCCGGTCGGTACCACTCCGGCTCGGCATCGGCCAGCGTTCGCCCTGTAAGTACCTCATACGTCTCCCTGAGGGTCGTTACCAAGGCATGCACGCCAATTGTCATCCATCAATACGCTGACGTCGACCGACCGTTGATGGCCGAACACCGACATTCCTCCCCGGAAATTTGCGATGAACAAAAAAATACCCGCCGCGCAATGCGGCGGGCCTGAGCGGACAGCGGGCCGCACACGGCGGCCCCGTACGGCCGCGCGCGTCAGCCCCGTGCCGGAATGTTGAGCCCGCGCGCGACGGCCGGACGCGCAACAAACGCGTCGAGCACCCGCTTGACGTGCCGGAATTCGCTGAAACCGACCAGGTCGCCCGCTTCGTAGAAGCCGACCAAGTTGCGCACCCACGGGAAGATCGCGATGTCGGCGATCGTGTAGGTATCGCCCATCACCCACTGGCGGTTCGCGAGACGCGCGTCGAGCACGCCGAGCAGGCGCTTCGACTCGTCGACGTAGCGGTCGCGCGGACGCTTGTCCTCGAAGTCGCGGCCCGCGAACTTGTGGAAGAACCCGACCTGGCCGAACATCGGCCCGATGCCGCCCATCTGGAACATCACCCACTGGATCGTCTCGTAGCGGCCCGCAAGATCCTTCGGGATCAGCTGGCCGGTCTTGTCCGCGAGATAGATCAGGATCGCGCCCGATTCGAACAGCGGCAGCGGCTTGCCGTCGGGGCCGTTCGGGTCGATGATCGCCGGGATCTTGTTGTTCGGGTTCAGCGACAGGAATTCGGGCGACAGCTGGTCGTTCGTGTCGAAACGCACGAGGTGCGGCTCGTACGGCAGGCCGGTTTCCTCGAGCATGATCGACACCTTGACGCCGTTCGGCGTCGGCAGCGAGTAGAGCTGGAGACGGTCGGGATGCTGGGCCGGCCACTTGTGCGTGATCGGGAAGGCGGACAGGTCGGGCATGAAAGTTCGCTCGTCGAAGTGGAGGATCCGCGCTCCGTCCGAGCCGCCGCGCTCGCGCGCGATCCACGGCGCGGCGGCGGGCCGGAGCGCGCCGAAAACGCCCACTGTAGCCGATCCCCGGAATCGATGCAGGCGTCGGGCGCCGCCACCCCGCGCGAACCCTTCAGAAGTTGTGCCGCAGCCCGATCATCGCGGCCGTCGTGCCGACGCCGGGCGCGACCGGCTGCCCGTACACGAGCATCTGGTCCATCGTGCCGCGGTTGTTCACGCGGCCGACCTGCGCATAGACCATCGACCGCTTCGACAGGCTGTAGTCGGCCGTGAGCACGACGGCCGTCGAACGGTTCTCCGAGCGGTTGCGGTCCTTCAGGTAGTACACGGCCGACGTCACCTGCAACGCGGGCGTGAACCGATAGCCGACGCCCGCCGACAGCATGTCGAGGTTCACCTTGTCCGCATGCGACGGATTCCTGCCGTTGCCGTACGACGCCGACACCGAAAAGTCGCGGATCGTGTATTTCGCGCCGACGTAGACGAAGCGGTTGTTGTCGACGCCGGTCGGCGCGACGCCCGGCGCCGGGCTCGTGTCGTGGCCGTTGTAGTAGACGGCCGATGCGTTCAGCCCGTAGTTCGCATACCTGAGCACGACGGATTCGCGCGTGCCGCCCTGGAGCTGCCCGGCCACGCCACCGGGCGCGTATTCGAGCGCGATCGACGCGCCTGCGAACGTCGGCGACTGGTAGACGAGCGCATTGCTGTCGTACAGCGCGCCGATCGCAGCGTTGGTGCTCGTCCCCGACCAGCCGGCCGCCGTGTTCAGGCCGAGCCACGCGATCAGCACGCTGCCGAAGAACTGCGCGTTGCGCACGTCGGTGTCGGCCATCGCGTAGATCATCGGCACGATCTGGCGGCCGGCGGTGAACGTGCCGAACGGGCCCGACACGCCGAGCGACGCAACCTGGTTGAAGATCGCGACGGCGCCCGGCGTGTCGCTCAGCTGCATCCTGCCGGTGCCGCTGTCGAACGAACCCTGCAGCTTGAAGTTGATCTTGTAGCCGCCGCCGATGTCCTCGCTGCCCTTGATGCCCCAGAAGCTCGAATAGATGCCGCCGTCCTTCATGCGGAACACCTTGCCGGTATTCGGCGCGCTCGGGCTGAACGACGCGGCCGACGTGCTCTGGTACAGCAGGCCCGAGTCGATCACGCCGTAAAGCATGACGGAGGATTGCGCGTGCGCGAATGCAGAACAGCCGGCAAGCGCCGCGAGCGCGGCCAGTTTCGTCTTCATGAAGTCTCCAGGGTCGTATTGAACCGGACGGGATCGAGCCCGTCCGGGCGAAGCGGGGAAGCATCGGGGCGGGCCGGCCGGCGCGACAGGCGACGCCGGTGCGGGCCGTGCGCAAAGATTACGCAACGGCGCACGGCCGCTCCCCCCCATGCGCGGGGGGCAGGGTTACGGAGAATCGGAAGGGGGGGACGGACAGCCGGGCCGCCACGGACAGCCGGCCCGGACGGGTGTCAGGGTGCGCTTTCGAGCAGCCCCAGCACCAGCGCGCGGCGCACGGCATGCTTGCGCGAGCTCGCGTCGAGCTTGCCGAACAGGTTCTTCAAGTGCCATTTCACGGTTTCCTCGCCGACGGCGAGGGCAACCGCGATCTCCTTGTTCGACAGGTTGCGTGCGAGCAGTTCGAGGATCGCGCGCTCCTTCGGCGTCAGCACGACGCTCGGCACCGCGCGCGGGCTCGCCGCACCGCGCGGCGCGGGCGGCACGATGCGCGGCTGCGGCAGCGCGTGCCGTGCGGGGCCGTCGCCGGCAGCCGCTTCGTCGCCGACGCGACGCGCCCAGTCGGCGACGGCCGGATGCGCGTCGGCAAGCGTGCGCGTCAGCCCGAACATGTCGGCGAGATTCATCGCCTCGTCGAGCAGCGCGCGGCCGCCGCGTCCCGACTGTTCGAGCGCGAACGCGCTGAGCGCCATGATCTCGATGCGCTCGCGCCCCATGCTCATTTCACGCGCGAGCACGGCTGCTTCGTCGAGCGCCGCGCTCGCATCGTCCCAGCGTCGCGCGGCCAGCGCCGCACCCGCGTGCGCGGTCGCCTGCAGCAGCACGACGGGGCGCCGCCACAACGGCCCGTGAGACGGAAATTCCGTCGCGGCGATCGCGTCGATCCGCTCGACGAGCGCATGGCAGGTCGCCTCGCGATAGCGCGCCGCGTGAATGCGCACCTGTTCGGCCAGGCTCGCGACCGACAGGCGCGGCAGCCGGCGCGCGACACCCATCGCGTCGAGCGCTTCGAGCAGGTCGATCGCGCGATGTTCGACACCGCGCAGCAACGCGATGCGTGCGGCCGTGAGATAGCCGAGCAGCACGGTGTCGGGCGTGCCCGCATGCTCGAGCACGTCGAGCCGGTTTGCCAGCAGCGCGGCGGCCTGGTCGACGCGGTCGGCCTCGTACGCGATGGCCGCGCACATCGCCGCGAGCATGCAGGTCAGCGGATGGCGGCGCCCGAGGTCGGCCTCCGCGCGCGCCAGCGCCGGCGACAGTACGTCGTCCGCGAGCCGGATCTGGCCTTCGCGCAGATAGCTCAGGCCCGTGATCAGCTCGCCCCAGCGCGCGACATAGCCGAACCCGGCCGCCGTTTCGCCGCGCGGCGCGGCCTGCTGGAAGCGGCGCGCCTGCGCCGGTTCGCCGACGATGATCGCGCGCGCCGACAGCCGGTTCGCGTGCATCTGCGCGAGCCACGTCGCCGCCGGCGGCGCGAAGTCGGCCCACGGCTCGAACAGCTCGACGAAACGGTCGATCTCGTCGGCGTAGTACGCAGCCGCGCTGAGGATCAGCGCGCATTCGTAGCGCATCGCGGCCGGCGTGCGGCTATCCGCGAGGATGCCCGCGATCTGGCGCTGCGCCTCGACATGACGCTCGCCGAGCGCCAGCGCCCATGCGACCGCGATCCGCAGCGTCGGGCGCTTGTCGAGCTCCGCGTCGGGCAGCAGCGCGAGCCAGTCGAGCACGTCGTTGATGCGGCCCTGCTTGATCGCATCCTCGAGGCAGCGCTGCGCAAGCGCATACGCCGTCTCGAACTGGCCGGCCGCGTACGCGTGGCGCGCGGCTTCCTCGGTCATCCCGTGTGCATCGTGCCATGCCGCCGCGCGTGCGTGCAGCGTGCTGCGCTCGGCGTCGGCCCGCGTGGCGAGGCGGTCGCGCAGCGTGTCGCGCACGAGCGGATGCAGCCGGCACCAGTCCGACTCGTCCGATGCGATGAACAGCGGCGTGTCGCGCGCGAGGCGTGCGAGTCGGTCGGGCGCCTGCGCATCGTCGAGCAGCGCGGCGCACAGCGACGGATGCAGGCGATCGGCGACGCTCGTGCGCGTCAGGAACGCGGTGTCGTCCGCCGACTGGTTCGCGAGCAGCAGTTCGACGAGCCGGTCGCGCGTACCGTCCATGCGTGCGGCGAGCGCATCGACGGCCTGGCGCGGATCGGCCGAGCGCGCCATCGCGGCCATCGCGAGCTGCAGCCCGAGCGGCCAGCCGTCGACGCGTTCGAACAGACGCGCGCACGCGTCGGCGTCCACCCGTTGCGCGAAGCGCGCGCCGACCAGCGCGATCGTCTCGTCGAGCGTGAAGCGCAGCCAGTCGGCGCCCGCGAGCGTGCATTGCCCGCCGGCCAGCAGATCGCCGGCCGCGTGATCGAGCCCGCGTCGTGCGGCGACGACGACATGCAGGTTCTGCGGCGCGTTGTGCAGCACGTAGGTCAGCGCGTCCAGGCCGGTGGCCGGCAGCCGCTCGGCATCGTCGACGATCAGCAGCGCGTCGATCGACAATTGCGCGACTTCGGCGAGCCACGCGGTCAGGCCGTCCAGCGCGCGCGCCGCACCGCCCGGAACCAGCCGCCCGAAGCCGGGCCGCGCGCAACCGGTGCGCACCGCCTGCACGAGCCCCTGCAGCAGCCGCTGTGCATCGTCGCGCTCGTCGGCCGACAGCCACACGACCGCGCGGCCGAGCGCGAGGGCCTCGCGGCGCCATTGCGCGAGCAGCGACGTCTTGCCGTAACCGGCCGGCGCCTGCACCAGCGTAACCGGCCGGCCGTCGAACGCCGGTGCGGCGAGACTCAGCCGCGCGCGGGCGAGCAACTGCGCCGGCACGCGCGGCGCGGTCGTCTTCAAGACCAGTTCGGTGGGGGGCGCGTCGGCGCGATCGGGTGGGTGGGCCATCGGGGCAGCAGTCGGAGTCCGGCGATGCCGTGCGGGCCAGCGTCCGGGGTGGGCGTGGGGGGAAGGATCGGCCGAACCGCGTTCGCCCGTCAATCCCCCCCGCGACGAGTGGGGCCGCACCGGCGCCGCGTCGATAGCATGGGTTCCGATGCATGACGAACGCCGCGAGGAGGGCACCCATGATGATCGTATCGACCGGCACGCGGCGCAGCGCGCCGAGCGCCGGATAAGCGGAGCGGCGCGATGTACCGCCATCTGCTCGTGATGGTCGACGGCGTGCCCGGCGGCATCGACGCGATCGGCCATGCGCTCGAACTGGCGCGAGCGGTCGGCGCGCGGGTCACGTTCGTGCTGTCCGGCACTGCGCCGGACTCGTGTTTATCCGGAGCGCGGCTGCCGGAACACGGTGCGAAAGTGGAAGCCGCCGCCCGGGCGCAGGGCCTGTCTCATGCGATCGCGGGGGCCGGCCATCCGGGGGCCGGCCATCCGACAAGCGATGACGCCTCGCCCGGCGCGCTGGCCGGCGAGCTCGGCTGCGACCTGATCGGCGTCGCGGCGCTCCCGCCGGATGCCGATGCGGCGAAACGCGCGCTGCGGCAGCACCTGCTCGCGACGAGCGCCGTGCCGGTACTGGTGTGCTCGTCGCACCGGACGCCCGCCGAAGCGCGCGTGATGGCGCGTTGTCTCGATGTGCATCGCATGGTCGGCGTGCTGCTGCAGGCGCTGATGGCGTGCGGTACAGACGCGAACGAACCGCTGCGGCTGGCGATCGACGCCAGGCGTGCACTGGCCTCGCTCGCCGCGCTGCAGCACGCGCGTTTCGGCACGGCCACCGAAGCGCGGCTCTTCGCGGCATTGCGGGTCCGCGCGGAGTGCGTCGCGGCCGAACTGGACGAACTCGACCGCCAGCGGCAGCGCGACGCGCAAGCGCTCGGCGCGCTCGCCCGGATCGCCGCAGACGGGCTGCCGTCGGCCGCGTTCGACACGGCGCTGGCCCGCTATGCGCACGGCGCGTTCGAGCAGATGGGGCGGATCGAAGGCGTGATTTTCCCGGCCGCGCGGCGCTACCTGGGCGACGCCGACTGGAACGAACTGGACGAACCGCTGGCGGACCGCGCTACTGCGACGCCGCCGGGCATGAATGAACCTGACGATGCGCGACGCGCATCGGACTGAGACCCTACGGAGAACACGATGGCACATGCAGTGCGATTCCACGAAACCGGCGGCCCCGACGTGCTGCGCTGGGAGACAGTCGACGTCGGCGATCCCGGCGCCGGCCAGGTGCGGCTGCGGCACGAGGCCGTCGGCCTGAATTTCGCCGACACGTACTTCCGCAGCGGCCTGTATCCGGTGCCGCTGCCGGCCGGCATCGGCGTCGAGGCGGCCGGCGTGGTCGAGGCCGTCGGCCCGGGCGTGACGAACGTCGCCGTCGGCGATCGCGTGACCTACACCGGCTTCCTGAACACGCTCGGCGCGTACAGCACCGAACGGCTGATCCCGGCCGCGCCGCTCGTCCGGCTGCCGGCCGGCATCTCGTGCGAAACGGCCGCCGCGATGACGATGCGCGGGCTCACGTCGGCCTACCTGCTGCGCCGCATCCATGCGTTCGCGCCGGGCGACGCGATCCTGCTGCATGCGGCCGCCGGCGGCGTCGGGCTGATCGTGTCGCAATGGGCGAAGCTGCTCGGGCTCACGGTGATCGGCACCGTGTCGAGCGAGCACAAGGCCGCGATCGCCCGCGCACACGGCTGCGACCATACGATCGACTACAGCCGCGAGGATGTCGCGAAGCGCGTGCGCGAACTGACGGACGGCGCGGGCGTCGACGTCGTGTTCGACAGCGTCGGCAAGGACACCTTCGAAGGCTCGCTCGATTCGCTGAAGCGGCGCGGGCTGATGGTCTGCGTCGGCACCGCGTCGGGACCGATCCCGCCGTTCGATCCGCAGCGCCTCGCGATGAAGGGCTCGCTGTACCTGACGCGCCCGGCGCTGGCCGACTACATCGCCGATCCGGCCGAGAAGAACGACCTGGCCGGCGAACTGTTCGCGCACGTCGCGGCCGGCCGCATCAGGATCGAGATCAACCAGCGCTATGCGCTGCAGGACGCCGCGCAGGCACACCGTGATCTCGAATCGCGCAAGACGACCGGTTCGTCGGTGTTCATCGTCTGAGGAGACGCGCATGCGAGTCGAACCCCTGACCTGCGCGATCGGCGCGGAACTGCTGGATGTGAGCCTCGCCGACGCCGTGCACGACGACGGCCTGTTCGCCGAGATCCGCGCGCAGCTGCTGCGGCATCGCGTGCTGTTCCTGCGTGACCAGGACATCACGCGCGCCGAGCATGTCGCGTTCGCGCGGCGCTTCGGCGAGCTCGAGGATCATCCGGTCGCCGGCAGCGATCCCGAGCACCCGGGGCTCGTGCGGATCTACAAGTCGCCCGACCAGCCGAACGACCGCTACGAGAATGCGTGGCACAGCGATGCGAGCTGGCGCGTGGCGCCGCCGTTCGGCTGCGTGCTGCGCTGCATCGAGGGTCCGCAGGTTGGCGGCGACACGATGTGGGCGAACATGGTGCTCGCGTACGAGAACCTGCCGGATCACGTGAAGCAGCAGATCGCCGACTTGCGCGCGCGCCACAGCATCGAGGCGAGCTTCGGCGCGGCGATGCCGATCGACAAGCGGCTCGCACTGAAGGCGCAGTACCCGGACGCCGAGCATCCGGTCGTGCGCACGCATCCCGAAACCGGCGAGAAGGTGCTGTACGTGAACGCGTTCGCGACGCATTTCACGAACTTCCACACGCCCGGCCGCGTGCGCGTCGGCCAGGACGCGAATCCTGGCGCCGGCCAGTTGCTGCACTACCTGATCAGCCAGGCATTTATCCCCGAATACCAGGTGCGCTGGCGCTGGAAGAAGAACAGCGTCGCGATCTGGGACAACCGCAGCACGCAGCATTACGCGGTGATGGACTACCCGCCGTGCGTGCGCAGGATGGAACGCGCGGGCATCGTCGGCGACGTGCCGTTCTGAGCGCGAGCGCCCCTTAACCGATCCGCAACGCTGCACACGACGCGCCGGGCCCGCCGCCCGGCACGGCGGGATACGCACGCCCGTACGCCCGCAACACAACGATTTCCACTGGAGGACGACATGCAATTTCTCGACGATTCGCTGCACCCGGAAAACCAGGACAAGGTGGTCATCACGGTCGCGCCGTACGGCCCCGAATGGATGCCGGCCGATTTTCCGGAAGACATTCCGGTGACGATGGACGAGCACGTGCAGAAGGCCGTCGACTGCTACAACGCAGGCGCGACCGTGCTGCACCTGCATGTGCGCGAGCTCGACGGCAAGGGCAGCAAGCGGCTGTCGAAATTCAACGAGCTGCTCGGCCGGCTGCGCGAAGCGGTACCCGACATGATCCTGCAGGTCGGCGGCTCGATCTCGTTCGCGCCGGAAGGCGACGGCGCCGAAGCGAAATGGCTGTCCGACGACACGCGCCACATGCTCGCGGAATTGACGCCGAAGCCCGACCAGGTGACGGTCGCGATCAACACCGTGCAGATGAACATCACCGAGCTGATGAACCGCAACGACATCGCCGGCACGTCGCTGAACGAAGCCGCGCTGTGGGACGCGTACCGCGAGATGACGGTGCCGGCCGGCCCCGGCTGGGTCGACGAGCACTTGCGCCGCCTGCAGGCGGCCGGCATCCAGCCGCATTTCCAGCTCACCGGCATGCATGCACTCGAAACGCTCGAGCGGATCATCCGGCGCGGCGTCTATCGCGGCCCGCTGAACGTCACGTGGGTCGGCATCGGCGGCGGCTTCGACGGCCCGAATCCGTACAACTTCATGGAATTCGTCCGGCGCTGCCCGGACGGCGCGTGCATCACGCTCGAATCGCTGATGAAGAACGTGCTGCCGATCAACACCGTCGCGATGGCGCTGGGCCTGCATCCGCGCTGCGGGATCGAGGACACGCTCATCGACCAGAAGGGCAACCGGATGACGTCGGTGCAGCAGGTCGAGCAGTGCGTGCGGATCGCGCGCGAACTCGGCCGCGACATCGCGACCGGCAAGGAAGCGAAGGCGATCTACCGGATCGGCGTGCAGTACGACGGCGTCGACGAAACGCTCGCGCAGCTCGGGATGGCACCGAACCGCCGGCCGGGCCAGCTGAGCGTGCCGCTGCGCGCGGCCTGACGCGCCGCGCAGCCGGGCGGCCCGCGAGCGCCGCCCGCCGATCGATGTGGTGCGGCACCCATCCTCGCGCGGCGCGCGAGGCAAGCTCCGCCGGACGGAGCGGGGCCGCGCAAGCCGCGCCGGCGCATGGCCGCCCGGTGCCGGAGGAGACACGCATGTTGATTCATCACGTCGAGCCGTCGCTGCAGGACCTGACGGCCACCGAGCGGCGCGCGCCTGCGTATGCGTGGCTCGTGTTCGGGCTGACCGTCGGGCTGCTGCTGTCGGACTACATGTCGCGGCAGGTGCTCAATGCGGTGTTTCCGCTGCTCAAGCACGCGTGGGCGCTGTCGGACACGCAGCTCGGCTCGCTCTCCGGCGTCGTCGCGCTGCTGGTCGGCCTGCTGACGTTTCCGCTGTCGGTGCTCGCCGACCGCTTCGGGCGCGTGCGCAGCATCGTGCTGATGGCCGCGCTGTGGAGCGTCGCGACGCTCGGCTGCGCGCTGTCGACCAATTACGCGGAAATGCTCGTCGCGCGCGGCCTCGTCGGGCTCGGCGAAGCCGCGTACGGCAGCGTCGGCGTCGCGCTGATCCTCAGCATCTTTCCGGCCCGGCTGCGTGCGACGCTGACGGGCGCGTTCATGGCCGGCGGCGCGTTCGGCTCGGTGTTCGGGATGGCGCTCGGCGGGCTGGTCGGCGCGCATCTCGGCTGGCGCTGGTCGTTCGGCGTGATGGCCGCGCTCGGCATCGTGCTGCTCGTCGCGTATCGCTGCGTCGTGACCGAGCGGCGGCTCGCCGCATGCCGTATCGAACCGTGCCGGCGCGATGCCGACGCGCCGCGCGGCCTGCGCGGCAGCGTGCGCGCGCTGATGTCGGGGCTGTTCGCGTCGCGCTCGGTGATCTGTGCGTATCTCGGCAGCGGATTGCACCTGTTCGTGCCGGGCGCGCTGTTCGCGTGGCTGCCGAGCTACCTGAACCGCTACTACGCGATGGCGCCCGACCGCGCGGCCGTGCTCGCGGCCGGCTTCGTGCTGATCGCGGGCGTCGGGATGGTCGGCTGCGGCATCGTCACCGACCGCGTCGGGCGTGCCGACGGCTCGCGCAAATGGCTGACCGCGATCGCCTACTGCGTGCTCACCGGCGTTTGCCTCGCACTCGCGTTCCGGCTGCCGCCGGGGCCGCTGCAGCTCGCGCTGATCTGCGCGGGCATGCTGGTCGGCGCGGGCGCGTCCGGCGCATCGGGCGCGATGGTCGCGAACCTGACGCCGGCCGCGATCCACGCGTCGGCGTTCGCGACGCTCACGCTCGCGAACAACCTGCTCGGCATGGCGCCGGGCCCGCTGCTGACGGGGTGGGTCGCCGATCGCGCCGGCCTCGTCGGCGCACTGCAATGGATTCCCGTCGTGCCGCTCGCGGCCGCCGTGCTGTTCGCGATCGGACGCGCAAGTTACGCGGCCGATCTCGCACGCGCCGAACGCGAACGGCGCGCATCCCGACTTTCCTGAACCCTCCCGGAGGCTGCATGACCCTGGCGACCACGCCCACCATCCTGATCGTGCCCGGCTTGCGCGACCACGTCGAAGACCACTGGCAGACGCATCTCGAACGGCGCCTGCCGAACGCACGTTCCGTCGCGCCGCTCGAAGCCGACAAGCTGAGCCGCGCCGCACGCGTCGCGGCACTCGATGCGGCGCTAGCCGCGATCGACGGCCCCGTGATTCTCGTCGCGCACAGCGCGGGCGTGATGATCACCGTGCACTGGGCGCGGCAGGCTACGCGTGCGATCCACGGCGCGCTGCTGGCAGCACCGGCCGACCTCGACATGCCGATGCCCGCCGGCTATCCGCCGCCCGACGCGATCGACGCGCATGGCTGGACGCCCGTGCCGACGCAGCGGCTCCCGTTCCCGAGCATCGTCGCCGCGAGCCGCAACGATCCGCTCGCGCGCTTCGAGCGTGCCGAGGCGTTCGCGGCAGGGTGGGGCAGCAAGCTCGTCGATCTCGGCGAGGTCGGGCATCTGAACCCGGCCTCCGGATATGGCGAGTGGCATGACGCCGAACGGCTGATCGGCGAAGTGGCGGCGCTCGGCGCGGCCTGACTGAATATCGCTCCACCACGCGCCGGCCCGGCCGAGTTCCGGCGCGCCTCCCGTCGCCATCGGCCGTGATGCGGACGCGAACCGATGCCATCTCGTCACTCATCGAGATATGACGTCCTAACACGCGGTCCATTCGGCGCCGCGACGCTCCACCATGCCGGTCAGGACGCCAATCGTCATCAAACGGAAGGTTTTTGTCAGGGAAAGTCCCGCCCCGCGCGCCGTGGTTTTTTGTTGACCGACATCGTATAACGCCGTCATGATTTCCTGAAAAGAAAGGTCCCATCCACCGACCGAAGTGAGGAGACATGAACACCACCACGATCGCTCGCCGTGTCCGCCGGATCGCACTCGCACTGGGTTTCACGCTGTCGGCCGCGGCGGCCGTTGCCGCTCCCGTGTCACTGAACATCGTCGACGTCGCGGGCAACCTGCAGCTCACGCAGAAGGCCATCGAGGCGTTCCGGGACAAGAACCCGACCCTCGTGTCGAACGTCACGTTCACCAATGCGCCGGCACCGCAGCTGCCGGGCAAGATCAAGGCGATGCAGGCGGCGGGGCGCTCCGACATCGACCTCGTGCTGACCGGCACCGACGCGCTGGCCGCCGGCATCGAACAGAACCTGTGGCAGAAGCTGCTGCCCGACAACGCGGCCGCGTTACCCGGCGTGCTCGACAAGTACGCGCCCGGCCCGCGCAAGATGCAGGATCTCGCGCAGGGCTTCGGCCTCGAGGTCACCTACATGCCGGCCGGCCCGCTGCTCGAATACAACCCGGCGAAGGTCAGCGACCCGCCGAAGACGCCCGATCAGCTGCTCGCCTGGTGCAAGGCGCACCCGAACAAGCTGATCTATGCGCGTCCGGCGAATTCGGGCCCCGGCCGCACGTTCCTGATGGGGCTGCCGTACGTGCTCGGCGACAAGAATCCGCAGGACCCGATCAACGGCTGGGACAAGACCTGGGCGTTCCTGAAGGCGCTGAACGATTGCGTGCCGTACTACCCGGGCGGCACGTCGGCGGTGATGAAGGAGCTCGGCGAAGGCACGCGCGACATGACCGTGACCGTCACGGGCTGGGACCTCAACCCGCGCGCGCTCGGCATCGTCCCGGCCGAGTTCAAAGTCCAGGCGTTCGACAACATGACGTGGGTCAACGACGCCCACTACATGGTGATCCCGAAGGGCGTGCCGAAGGAAAAGCTCGACGTGCTGTTCAAGCTGATGAACTTCCTGCTCGAACCGGCGCAACAGGCGATGACCTACGACGACGGCTACTTCTATCCGGGCCCGGCGGTCAAGGGCGTGACGCTCGAGATGGCGCCCGCGCACAGCCAGGAGGTCGTGCGCAAGTTCGGCCGCCCCGAATACGCGAAGCTGCTCGCCGATCGCCCGCACGTGCAGCCGCTCAACGCGCAGGCAATGGTCGCCGCGTTCCAGAAGTGGGATCGCGAGATCGGCTCGCAAAAGTCGAAGTGACGCCTGAACCGGCGGGCGCCGCGGCGCCCGCGTCGATGGAGTTCGCGCAATGAAGCACAGTTTCGAACGGTTGCGGCTCGACGGCGTGTGCCGCAGTTTCACCAATGCGGAAGGCGCGCAGGTTGCCGCGCTGAACGGGCTCGACCTCGAGATCCGGCGCGGCGAATTCATCGCGCTGCTCGGCCCGTCGGGCTGCGGCAAATCCACCGCGCTGAACTGCATCGCGGGGCTGCAGCCGCTGACGAGCGGCGGCATCTGGCTCGACGACACGCGCATCGACGTGCTGCCGCCCGAGCGCCGCGGCTTCGGGATGGTGTTCCAGAACTACGCGCTGTTTCCGCACATGTCGGTGCTCGACAACGTCGGCTTCGGCCTCAAGATGCGCGGCGTGCCGAAGCAGGAAACGCGGCGGCGCGCGCAGCAGGCGCTCGACCTCGTGCAGCTCGTCGGCCACGAGGGCAAGCTGCCGGGGCAACTGTCGGGCGGGCAGCAGCAGCGCGTCGCGATTGCGCGCGCGATCGTGATCGAGCCGCCGCTCGTGCTGATGGACGAGCCGCTGTCGAACCTCGACACGAAGCTGCGCATCGAGATGCGCGCCGAGATCCGCCGCATCCACACGCAGCTCGAACGCGCGACGATCTACGTGACGCACGACCAGGACGAGGCGCTGTCGATGGCCGACCGCATCGTCGTGATGAAGGAGGGCGTCGTGCAGCAGGTCGCGTCGCCGAAGGACGTCTACACGCGCCCGCACAACCTGCACGTCGCACGCTTCATGGGCTACCGCAACGTGCTGCCGTTCACGCTCGAGGGGATGGCCGGCGATGACGTTCGGGTCGCGGCGGGCGGCGTACGGCTCACGGGCGTGCCGATGGCCGGCTTCGACGCGAAGGACGTCGTGGTCGCGCTGCGCCCCGACGACATCGAGCGCGCGGACGAGGGCGGCGACAACGCATTCGACGCGACCGTCGAAACGGTCGAATACGGCGGCCGCGACTCGCTGATCCGGGCCGTCACGCCGTTCGGCGCGATCTGGGCGCGCGTCGCCGGCGAATTCGCGGAAGGCGAGCGGTTGCGGCTGCGCGTCGCGCCTTCGCGCACGCTCGTCTACGCAGCGGAGCCCGCGTGAGCACGCTCGCGTCCGGCGCGCCGCGCGACGCGAAGGCCTGGCTCGTCACGCCCGCGCTCGCGTTCATCGCCGCGCTGTTCATCTACCCGTTCGCGTACGGCCTCGTGCTGTCGTTCCAGCCGATGAACGGCGGCGGCGCGCTCGCGAACTACGTGCAGTTCTTCACCGATACCGCGATGTGGCCGACCGTGCTCGTCACGCTGAAGCTCGCGGTACCGGCGACGCTGCTCAACGTCGGCATCGCGATACCCGTCGCATTCGCGCTGCGCCGCAACTCGCCGTACCAGAAGTTCGTCACGACGCTGCTCGTGATTCCCGTCACGCTCGGCACGGTGCTCGTCGCCGACGGGATGCTCACGTATTTCGGGCCGAACGGCTGGTTTCCGCAGGCACTGCAGGGGCTGCACCTGTACACCGACGAAGTGCGCCTCACGCACAACTACTGGGGCGTGCTGCTGTCGCTGATCGTGTCGGGCTTTCCGTTCGCGTTCCTGCTGATGCTGTCGTACATCAGCGGCATCGACCCGACGCTCGCACGCGCGGCCGCGACGCTCGGCGCGAACCCGTGGCAGCAGTTCCGGCAGATCTACCTGCCGCTGCTCGTGCCGGGGCTCACGATGGCCGCGTGCCTGTCGTTCGTGCAGGCGTTCTCGGTGTTCCCGTCGGCCGTGCTGCTCGGCGCGCCGGCCGGCCCGACGCGCGTGATCTCGATCGCCGCGGCCGAAGCCGCGTTCGAGAGCTACGACTACGCGCTCGCATCGGCGATCGCGATCGTGATGGGCTTCGTCCAGCTGCTGGTGGTCGCGTCGATGCTCGGCGCACGCCGCTTCTTCTATACGGGCGCGGTCACGGGAGGCAAGGGCTGATGGCGACCGACAATCATGCCGCGCGCACCTGGCCGCCGAAACACGACGCGCCTGACGTACGGCCTGTCGATGCAAGGAAACCGCACCGGATGAAAAGCAATCTCGCCGGCCGTGCCTGGAAGGCGCTCGTCTGGGGGCTGATGGCGTTCTTCCTGCTGAACGTGATGCTGCTGATCGCGACCGTCGCGGTGAACTCGGTCGCGACGCGCTGGTTCGGCACGCCGCTGCCGCAGGGCTTCACGCTGCACTGGTACGCGAAGGCGTGGGAGGACTTCCAGCTCGCGAGCGTGCTGTGGGTGACCGTCGAAGTCGTCGGTGCGGTCGTGCTGCTGTCGATCGCGCTCGGCGTGCCGGCCGCCTATGCGCTCGCGCGCGTGCAGTTTCGCGGCAAGCGCTTCGCGCTGCTGGTGTTCCTGCTGCCGCTGATGGTGCCGCCCGTCACGTACGGGATCCCGATGGCGACCGTGATGTACAAGATCGGGCTCGCGGGCACGCTGCCGGGCGTGATCCTCGCGAACCTCGTGCCGGCGCTGCCGTTCGTGATCCTCGTGATGACGCCGTTCATCGAGCAGATCGACCCGAACCTCGAATCCGCCGCGCGCATCTTCGGCGCGAACACGTGGCGCTATTTCCGCTACGTGCTGCTGCCGCTGCTGGTGCCCGGCATGCTTGCGGCCGGGCTGCTCGTGCTGGTGCGCACGATCGGGATGTTCGAGCTGACGTTCTTCACCGCGGGACCGAGCACGCAGACGCTCGTCGTCGCGCTGTATTACGCGGTGTTCTCGACCGGCGTGCGCGCGCCGCAGTCGATCGACGCAATGGCGATGATCTACATGGCCATCACGCTCGTCTGGGTCGTGATCGCGCTGCAGTTCGTGAGCCCGACGCAGCTGGTCAGCCGCGTGAAGCAGGAGCGGCAGTAGGCCAGCGCGTCACGCGGCCGCGCCGGACGTCCGTGCAATTGGTTACAAATGGATACCGCGCCCGGCACGCGGACGTTGCAGACTACGCGCGTTCACCCGATCGACGGATATCCATGAAGTTTCAAACGCTGCTGACACTCGCCGGCGCCTCGACGCTGCTGGCCGCCTGCAACCTGCTCCACGACGGTCCCGGATCGAGCGACGTCGACGCTGCCGTGCGCCGCGCGCTCGAAGCGGAAAACCACGGCGGCCTGAACGCGCTGTTCGGCCAGCCGCTGCCCGTGTCGGCCGATGTCGTGTCGGCCAAGCCCGACGGCGACTGCAAGAAGCTCGGCGATCGCACGTACTCGTGCGACGTCGTCGTCACGTGGCGCAACGCCGATTACTCGCCGTCGCGCGCGAACCTGACCTTCGTGAAGGCCGCCGACGGCTCGTGGCAGACGTCGGGCGTCGATGCGGCGCTCGTGACGGGCACCGCGAAATCGCTGATCGACCATATCGGCAAGGCGTGGCCGGGCAATGCGGCAAGCGGCGCGTCGGCGCCGCAGTGACGCGCCGGCGGCCAGCCTTCTTTTCCTTCTCCCGGTGGGCGGCCTCGTTCCGGCAGGCCGCGCCTTCCCGCTCCTTTGCCTGAAAAGGGCACGATCATCTGGCCCGATCTCGCTTGAATGCATCCTCGGTATGCGGGCCGACTTATAGGGAAAACCCTTATTTCGAGATATAATTACGGCCTAAGAGAAAGGTCGAACCATGCCTGAACGTTTCCAAACCCTTGAAAAATTTGTGTTTTCCCTCGTCGTGATGTCCGCCGTGATGTGCTCGGCATTCCTCGCGTACGAGCGTCACCCCGAGATCAAGATCGCGCTGCACGAAGGCGAAGCGCTGATGCGCGAGAGCGCCAAGTACTCGGTGATCTGCTCGCCGTCCAAGGTCGATCCTTGCGTCGAGATGTCCGCTTACTAAACGGCTTTGTCGGACTTGTCCGGTGTCTTCGATGATCTGAATGCCTTGAAGTAGCGCTCTTGGGAAGTTCAGCAACCGGCCGCAAGATAGGGCGGATGCGCGAACCCGTTACGCGCCGAGTCGCTGGCGTAAGCAGCCCCCGAATTCAGTCGGCCCCGCTTCGAGCAATCGAGCGGGGCCGTTGCGCTTTTGCGCGTGGCGTGACACGGCATGCGGCGGCTCGCCGCCGACAGCCGTGCGGCCATGCTCAATCGGCCGGCACGAACGCCGTCCCATGAAACACGCGCACGGGGTTCCCGCGCGCCAGCGCAAAGTGCTGCATCCGCCGCTGCCGGCGCGCGTCCGACGCATGACGCTCGGCTTCCTGCTGCAAGCGCACCTGCAGCAACTGCAGCGCCAGACGCTTGTTCGCATGCTGGCTGCGCTCGCTTTCCACGCGTACCGACAGGCCGGTCGCGACATGCGTCGCGCGGATGGCCGAGCTCGTCTTGTTCACGTGCTGGCCGCCCGGCCCGCGTGCGCGCATCGCTTCGAACCGCACGTCGCCGTCCGGCAGCGGCTGCGCCTCCGCACAGCGCGTGACGCCGATGAACCAGTTCTTGCGCGGATGGCGCAACCGGTACGGGCTCGTGCAAATCCACTGCAGTGTGCCCGTCCACCGGTCGGCGAGTGCCGGTGCCGCATCGCCGTCGAGATCGAGCAGCACCGAACGCAGCGTGCCGGGCCGTTCGCCCGGCTGCGCATCGAGGACCGTCACGACGACGTGCCGCGCATCGGCTTCCGCCTGCAGACGCCACAATGCGTGCGCCGCGGCGAGCTGGCATTCGAGCGGACCGTGCGCCGAGGAAATCTGCATCAGCATCGGCAGCCCTCCCCGGAGGTCTTGTAGGTCAGCACCGGCGCGAGCCGTGCCAGCCTGCGCAACAGGCCGGCCGCCTCGAGCGCGTCGACCACGCTGTCGATCGGCTTGTACGCCTGCGGCGCTTCCTCGTACAGCAGTTCGCGGTCTTCGCAGACGACGTGGCTGCCGAGCGGCGTGCGCGTGAGCTGCGACGGCGTGAAGCGCCGCTCGAGGCGGCCCTTGCAATCGCCGCGCGCCCATTTGCGGCCCGCGCCGTGCGCGAGTGATGCGAGGCTCGCCGCATCGTCGGGCCGCACCGGCGCGACGAGGTAGCTGTAGTCGCCGCGCGAGCCCGGAATGACGACGGGCCCCGCGTCGGCCGGCGTCGCGCCTTTGCGATGCAGCCAGCCCGGCTCGCCGTCGATGTTCGCGCGGCTCACCAGGTTGTGGTTCACGTCGAGCACGCAGCGGCCGTCGCTGCGCCAGCGCGCCAGCATGCGCCGCGCGATCAGGTCGCGATTCGCGATCGCATAACGCAACGCCGCGTCGTGCCGTGCAAGGTACACCGCACACGCGGCATCCGGCTCGTCGAGGCCGTTGTAGCCGTGCTCGCGCATGTGCTGCTCGAGAATCGACTGGCCGAAGCCGCGCGACCCGCTGTGCACGAGCAGCAGCAGGCGCTCTCGATCGAGACCGAGCGCCGCGACCGCGTCGGCGTCGTACACCGTCTCGATCCGCTGCGCCTCCGCAAAGTGATTGCCGCTGCCGATCGTGCCGAGCGACGCGGCGAACGCGTGACCGGCGAATCCGGCGGCCGCGATCAGCGGCTGCCAACTTGCATCGGGCGTGGCGTCGATCGAGCCGAGCCGGCTCGCGAGCTTCGACGCGCTGGCGCGCCGCGCATCGAGCGCGGTTTGCCACAGCGCCATCCCGCAGCCGATGTCGCCGCCGATCAGCGCCGGATACAGCCGGCCCGCCGAAAAGAACGCCGCGCCGACCGGGTAGCCGCGTCCGGGGTGAAGATCGGGCATGCCGGCGACGCGCCGCATGCCGGGGAGGGTGGCAGCCAGTTCGAGCTGCCGGATGGCCTCACCTTCGATCCAGGTGGTCGGGCTGGCGCACAGCGTGATGCGTTCGCCCAGGTATTGCATGGAATTGCCCATGGAGGTTTCCGTTCGATGAAAAGGAAGAACGGCGGGCCATGGCGCGGGCAGCGCACGCATGCGCGGCCCGACATCGGAAGTCGGGAGGGAAGCGGCACGACCGGATCGGGACGACCCGGCTCATCGCCATGACGACGATGCGTCGTGCTGCGTTGCGTGAACGATGAAACGGACGGACGCGAAAAACCCGAACTACGACCCGCGACGGGAGGAGCGCTGGCGTGACGTCATGATGTTCTTCTCCTTGCGAGTGAGGGGTTGATCGGAATGGCGGCGACTCTAGCATGTACGCAACGGACGCAGCAAGCGAGTGATCCGGCCTTGCCGATGGAATTTCGATTCGATGTGGCGAAAAACATACATATAGGATTCCGGATCATTTGCGCGGCGATGGCGTGCGCGGCGCGCCCGAGCAGGCATACGACGCATGCGGACAACCGCAACCGATACACATGACGGCGCTTGACAGCACAAAAGCCGTTTCGTAGCATCCGCCTGCTTCATCCCTGAACCCTCATCGAACCGGTGATCCAAGTGCCCGCAAACATTCGTCCCTTCGCCTGATACGCCGACGACTGCCGTCCCGGCCGCGTGTCGTCCTGCCCGTTTCCGTCTGCGTCGCCGCGCCGGAACAGTGATCGCAGGGCCGCGCCCGGACCCGCACTGACACCGCAACGCACCCCCATCCGTTCGTTCACGTCGTCGGCTTTTTCCCTGTTTCCGGAGAAAGACCATGACGCTGGATTTTCGCGCCTACGCGCAATCGCTCGACCTCGCCCGCTACCCGCGCACGCCGCATCTTGAAGGCTCGCGCCTGCAGGACGGAGACGAAGGTCACGACCACATTCCGTATCGCACGCTCGCCGGCGCGCACATCGTCGTCGAGGAAAAGCTCGACGGCGCGAACACCGGCATCAGCTTCAGCCCCGCCGGCGAACTGCTGCTGCAGTCGCGCGGCCACTATCTGGCCGGCGGCGGCCGCGAGCGGCAGTTCGGTTTCGTGAAGACCTGGGCCGCGGCCCATGCCGGCTGGCTGCTCGACCGCCTCGGCGATCGCTACGTGATGTACGGCGAGACGATGAGCAAGAAGCACGCGGTGTTCTACGACGCGCTGCCGCACCACTTCTTCGAGTTCGACGTGTTCGACCGCACGACGGGCCGTTTCCTGTCGACGCCCGCGCGTCGCGCGCTGCTCGCCGACGGGCCCGTGCTGTCGGTGCCCGTGCTGTACGAAGGCGTCGCGCCGGCGCGGCTGGCCGACCTCAAGGCGCTGCTCGGCCCGTCGCTCGCGAAGACGCCGGGCTGGCGCCGCGCGTTCGAGGACACCGTGCGGCGGCAGGGGCTCGACCTCGCACGGGCATGGCAGCAATGCGACAAGTCGGAGCGCTCCGAAGGGCTCTACGTGAAGGTCGAGACGGACGACACGACGACCGGGCGCCTGAAGTGGGTGCGCCACGACTTCGTGCAGGCGATTCTCGATTCGGCACGCCATCACTCGGAGCAGCCGTTCATCCCGAACCTGCTCGCACCCGACGTCGACCTGTATGCGCCGCACCCGACCGTGACATGGCAATCGGTCGCGGCCGCGCATCCGAAAAAATGAACACGGAACAGCCGATCGCCGTTTCGGAAGGAGTATTGATCATGAAGTACGAACAGTTACAGGCACTCGTGCCTGCGCCCGGCCGGCAGCCGGACTATCACGCGTGCCTCGCGGCGTTTCCCGCGCTCGAACAGGCGAAGACGACACCGCAAGAGCCCGCCCATCACGGCGAAGGCGACGTGTGGACACATACGATGATGGTGATCGATGCGCTGCTGGCGCTGCCCGGTTATCAGGCTGCTTCGCGCGCCGACCAGGAAATCGTGTTCCTGGCCGCGCTGCTGCACGATATCGCCAAATCGAGCACCACCGTCGTCGATCCCGTCACCGGCGCGATCGGCCATCCCGGCCACTCGCGCAAGGGCGCGATCGATGCGCGCATCGCGCTGTGGGATGCCGGGATGCCGTTCGCGGCGCGCGAGGCGGTCTGCCGGATGATCGCCGTGCACCAGGTGCCGTTCTTCGCGATGAGCGGGGCGCGCCACGGCACGCCCGAGTTCATCGCGCGCGAGCTGTCGTGGCAGGTCAGCATTCCGCTGCTGTGCCTGCTCGCCGAAGCCGATATCCGCGGGCGCATCTGCAACGATACGCAGCGCGTGCTCGACAACATCGAGCTGCTGCGCGAACTCGCGCGGGAAGAGGGCTGCTACGGCCAGCCGCGCGCGTTCGCCGACGCGCACACGGCGCTCAGCTACTTCCGCGGCGCGGACGTGCACCCAGACTATCCGCTGTTCCGCACGCCGGGCTCGCAGGTCGTCGTGATGTCGGGGCTGCCGGCATCGGGCAAGAACACGTGGGTCGCGCGGCATCATCCGGATCTGCCGGTCGTGTCGTTCGACGATGCGCGCGATGCGTTGGGGCTGCGTCACGGCCAGAACGAGGGCGCGGTGGCGCACCATGCGGTCGACGCCGCGAAGGCGCTATTGCGCGAGCGGCGCCCGTTCGTGTGGAACGCGACGAACCTGTCGCCGCTGATGCGCAAGAAGACGCTCGACCTGCTGTATGCGTACGGCGCCGACGTGACGCTCGTCTATCTCGAACAGCCGCGCGCGGAGTTGCTGCGCCGCAACGCAAGGCGCGACACGTCGCTGACGAACCGCGCGCTCGAGGCGATGCTGTTGCGCTGGGATCTGCCGCTGCCCACCGAGGCACATGCGGTGCGGTACGAGGTCTGATGCGGCAATGTCGTCGCACGTGCCGGTAAGCCGGTTGTCACCGGCGGCGTACCGGCACGCGCATCATGCCAGGCACACGGCCGCGCAGCCGATCCGGAACAGGTTCCCGGCAGGGGATTTCATCGTGGATTCCAGCTTCAATGCGCGACGATGATGAATGCCGTGAGCGCGATCGGGAGCAGCGCCACGCCAAGCAGGCCCACTGCGCCGTCGGCCGCTATCGTGAGCGGCGACAGCGCGAGCTTCGCGCCCCGGCCGAGCAGCGACGGCCGCTCGATGACCTCGACGTTGTAAGGATGATTGAACGCCTGCGGAATCGACGACGGCGTGACGTCGTTCGGCTGGTAACGCGTGCCGCTGATCGTGCCGCGCTCGGTCAGCCGGTAGCGCTCGTCCTTGAAACCGTCGGCGACCGCGCGCGCACGCAGATCGGAGCCGGGCGGGGCATCCTCGCTCGAAAGCTCCAGGATGTAACGCCCGGAGATCTTGTCGCCGTGCGTCTCGAAATCGTCGAAATCGGTATGAAGCCTGGGGCGATAGGGCGCCGTGAGGTTGACGGCGAGGGCAGGCGGCACATCGAAGATGTAGTGGTACTGCTTGCCGATCACGACGAGTTTCTTCCCGTCGGGGCTGATCAGGAACGCCGACAGCGTTTCCCGGTATTCCGGATCCTTCATCATGCGATCGGTGATCGGCCCGATCTTGACGTCGGAGCAACCGGCGAGCATGCCGGACGCCGCCACGGCGGGCAGCGCGAGAAATGTTCTTCTTTTCATGTGTGCTGTGCTTATGTTGTTGGTTATTCAGCGGAACCGCTTGAATGTCGGACCCCGCGTTCAATGAACGCGGCACCCTGACGGCCGTTCGTGCGGTTTCTCGTCTGCGCATTGTAGGGCCAAATCCACGCGCGCGGCATCCCCGCAAGGCGGCTGGCCCACGTGCGGTAGACTGCACGCTCGCTTGCCCGCCACCCACGAGACGACCGCCCGCGCACCACACAGACCATGGATCGAATCGATGCGATGAAGGTGTTCGTCGCCACGCTGGACGAGGGCAGCCTCGCGGGCGCGGGTCGACGGCTCGGCCGGTCGCCGGCGGCAGTCAGCCGCGCGATCGCGTTCCTCGAGGAACACACGGGCACCGCGCTGCTGTATCGCACCACGCGGACGATTCGGCTCAGCGAGGCCGGCGAACGCTACGCGGCCGCGTGCCGCCGCATCCTGTCCGACCTGGAAGAAGCCGACATGCTGGTCGCCGACGAACGCTCGGCGCCGCGCGGCATGCTGACGGTCACCGCGCCCGTCGCCGCGGGTGAAGACGTGCTGCGCGCGCTGCTCGACGCATTCATCGAACGCCATCCGGCCGTGTCGATCCGCCTGCAACTGCTCGACCGTCCCGTCAGCCTGATCGACGAAGGGATGGACGTCGCGCTGCGCATCGCGCACCTGTCCGATTCCACGCTCGTCGCGATTCCGGTCGGCTCCGTGCGGCGAGTCGTCGTTGCGTCGCCCGACTACCTGGCGGCGCATCCGGCGATCGACGCACCGGCCGATCTCGCGCAGCACCGGATCATCTCGATGACGCACTTCGGACTCGACTCGTGGAGTTTCCCGCCGTCGGGGCCGTCGGCAGTGCCGCAGGTCGTCCAGTTCGCCCCGCGCTTCATCATCAACACGATCCGCGGCGCGGTCGCGTCGGCCGTCGCCGGTCACGGCGTCACGCGACTCTTTTCCTATCACGTCGCCGAACAGGTACGCGACGGCGCGCTGCGGATCGTGCTGCGCGACAGCGAACATGCGCCGCTGCCGATCCATCTCGTCACGCCTCACGGGCGGCTGGCGGTGCCGAAGGTACGCGCGTTCGTCGATTTTGCCGCGCCGCGCCTGCGCGAGCATTTCGCGCGGCTGGCGGCCATCACCGACGACAATTGAACCGACATGCGGAAGAATGACTTTCGCAGGACGGAGATTCTCCCGATATTCGACTCAATCTAGACTTTCTTCAACCGACGGACACGCAGGGCGTCCGTCCAGCGAAAGGAGGTCGACATGCATCAAGCACTTCTGGATCAACTGCACGCACGGGCAGTCAATGCTTCGTCCGGCACGCTGCGCCCGATTCCCGCGAGGAGCGCGCGATGAGCACGACCGTCCACGCGCCAGCCGCCACGCCCGCCGATCGACCCGCCGCGAGGTATGCCGAACGCAACGCGCACTACTGGCGGCGCAATCTCGCCGTGTGCGTCTTCGGGTCGTTCACGACGCTCGTCAGCCTGAGCATGCTGCTGCCGTTCCTGCCGCTGTACGTGCGGCAGCTCGGCGTCGACTCGCAGTCGGCCGTGATCCAGTGGTCGGGCATCGCATTCGGTGCGACGTTTCTCGGCACGGCCGTCACGGCGCCGCTGTGGGGCCGCCTCGCGGACCGCTTCGGCCGCAAGCCGATGCTCGTGCGCGCGGCGATCGGGATGGCGATCGTGATGTCGCTGATCGGCGTCGCGCACAACGTGGTCGAACTGGTCGCGCTGCGGCTGATCGCGGGGCTCGTCGGCGGCTATGCGTCGGCGTCGACCGTGATGGTCGGCACGCAGGCGCCGCGCGAGCGCGCGGGCTGGGCGCTCGGCATCCTCTCGACCGGCGCGCTCGCGGGCAACCTGGTCGGGCCGCTCGTCGGCGGATTGCTGCCGGGCTGGGTCGGCATTCGCGGTACGTTCTTCGCCGGAGGCGCGATGATCGCCGTCGCCGCGTTGCTGACGATCTTCGTCGTGAAGGAAGACTTCCACGCGGGCACCGACGCGAAAACGCGCACCGCCGGCGCGGCCGCAGGCTCCGCGCACCGCACGAATCGCGCGGCAGTCGCCGCGTTGCTGGTGACCGCGATGATGGTGCTGCTCGCGAACATGTCGATCGAGCCGATCATCACGGTCTATATCGGCGGCCTCGGCGTAGGCGGCGACCACCTCGCACGTGTCGCCGGTGTCGTGATGGCGTGTTCGGCACTCGGCAGCATGCTGACGGCCGCGCGGCTCGGCGCGCTGGCCGACCGGATCGGCAGCTGGAACGTGATCGTCGGCTGCCTGCTGCTGACCGCGCTCGCGATGGTGCCGCAGGCGTTCGTCACGCACTGGTGGCAGCTTGCCGCGCTGCGCGGGCTGATGGGCATGACGCTCGCGGGGCTGCTGCCGTCGATCGGCAAGCTCGTGCGGCAGTCCGTCGACGAGCGTGCGACGGGACAGATGCTCGGCTACCTGCAGTCCGCGCAGTTCAGCGGGCAGGTGATCGGCCCCGTGATCGGCGGGCAGATCGGCGTCGCATTCGGCCTGCATTCGGTGTTCTTCGTGACGGGCGCGCTGCTGGCCGCTTGCGCCGGGCTCGCACATTGGGCACGCGGCCGCTAGCGGCCGGCCTGCGGATCGACGCCTGGCGTAGGATGGGCACAGCGGCTCGCGCCGCATCCGGAAGCCAGCGGCACCGCATGGCCGCCCATCGTTTTCTCGCGACCGGCTGCGCGCGAAGTCCGACCTACGCGCGTCGATCCGAACCCGACTCACGCGCTTCGGCCTGCATGCAGCCGAAGCGTTTCGATCACGGATATCGCAGGAGGCAAGCGACATGAATCAACCGACCCACAACCGGACACTGTTGCGCACGCTCGGCATCCGCGCACCGATCGTCCAGGCGCCGATGGCCGGCGTCAGCACGCCGGCGCTGGCCGCCGCCGTATCGAACGCGGGCGGGCTCGGCTCGCTCGGCGTCGGCGCGACCAACGCCGACGGCGCGCGCAAGATGATCCGCGACACGCGCGCGCTCACCGGCCGGCCGTTCAACATCAACGTGTTCTGCCACAGCCCGGCCCGCGCCGATGCAGCGGTCGAACGCGCGTGGCTCGACTGGCTTGCGCCAGTGTTCCGCGAATACGGCGCGACGCCGCCCGCGTCGCTGGCGGAGATCTACACGAGCTTCATCGCGGACGCCGCCATGCAGGCGATGCTCGTCGAAGAAAAACCGGCCGTCGTCAGCTTCCATTTCGGGCTGCCGTCCGCGGACGTGATCGCCGCGCTGAAGCACGCGGGCATCACGCTGTTCGCCTCCGCGACGAATCTCGACGAGGCACGGCAGATCGCCGCCGCGGGCATCGACGCGATCGTCGCGCAGGGCATCGAAGCCGGCGGGCATCGCGGCGTGTTCGATTCGACCGCGCACGACGATCGCCTCGGCACGTTCGCGCTGACGCGCCTGATCGCGCGCGAATGCGCGCTGCCCGTGATCGCCGCCGGCGGCATCATGGACGGCGAAGGCATTGCCGCCGCGCTCGCGCTCGGCGCGCAGGCCGCGCAGCTCGGCACCGCGTTCGTCGTGTGCCCGGAAACGTCGATCGACGACGGCTATCGCCGCGCGATCCTCGGCGACGCTGCGCGCCGCACGACGCTGACCGCCGCGATCTCGGGCAGGATCGCGCGCGGCATCGCGAACCGGCTGACCGCGCTCGGCGACGACCCGCACGCGCCGGCCACGCCCGCGTACCCGATCGCCTACGACGCGGGCAAGGCGCTGCACGCGGCCGCGAAAGCGCGGGGCGAATTCGGCTACGGCGCGCAGTGGGCCGGGCAGGCCGCGCCGCTGGCGCGCGCGCTGCCGGCCGCCGAACTGTTCGCCGCGCTCGAGCGCGAAACGCGCGCGGCGATCGAGCGGCTGCAGCACGCGCTGGACTGATCGCGCGAGCCGGAGATTTGCAATGATCTGTATCTGACCGGACCGCGGATACAGCGCGATACAACCACCGCGCGCGGGTTCGCTATAAAGCAGGCATGACCTCTTCCGGAGTCCATCATGTCTGCCACGTGGTTCAAGGGATCCTGCCATTGCGGGGCCGTCAAGTTCGAAGTCAGGACGGCCATTACGCCGGCCGTCCGCTGCAACTGCAGCCTGTGCCGCCGCCGCGGCGCGCTGATGAGCCCGATGTTCGCTGCCGCCAGCCTGAACATCGTCGAAGGCGAGGGCGCGCTGACGTGCTACCGCTTCAACACACGCACGGCCCGTCACTATTTCTGCAGCCGGTGCGGCGTCTATCCGTTCCATCAGACGCGCAAGGACCCGGCATGCTGGCGCGTCAATCTCGGCTGTCTCGACGGCATCGATCCGTACGCGCTCGACGCGACGGTCGCCGACGGCGCGAGCCTGTCGGTCGTGGAGGACGCATGAAACGCTGGCTGATGATCCTGCTGTTTGCCGCAGGCGGGCTCGCGACCGAAATCGCGCATCCGGTGCAATGCTCGCTGCTGTCGATCAGCCGCCGGCAGGCCGGCAAGCGTCGCGGGCAGGGCTGACGTCACACCGGTTCATCGAGGCCGATTATCATGCTTCCGATAAGATCGCATGCGATATATAATGTGTTCGTGTGCGACCGTTCACGTCGCTGGAGGAAGCCCATGAAACCGACCGAAACCCCATCGATCGCCGCGCCGAAGCTGTCCGAGTTCCTGTGCTTTGCGATCTATTCGACGAACCTCGCGTTCGGCAAGGCGTACAAGCCGATCCTCGACGAGCTCGGCCTCACGTATACGCAATACATCACGATCATCGCGCTGTGGGAGCAGGACAACCAGACCGTCGGCCAGCTCGGCGAGAAGCTGTTCCTCGAATCCAATACGCTGACGCCGATCCTGAAGAAGCTCGAGGCGATGGGCTACCTGGAGCGGCACCGCGATCCGTCCGACGAACGCCAGGTGCTCGTCAGCCTGACGAAAAGCGGCCGCCGCGTGCGCGAGAAGGGCCTCGACATGGATCTGGTCGAAGCCACCGGGTTGAAGCCGGACGAATTCGCGAAGATGCAGAAGGCGATCGTCACGCTGCGCGGCAACCTGATCCGCTCGACCGAAGCATAAGCCGATGAACCACCTGCGGCCGGCGCGTGCCTCGCGTCGGCCGCGTCGTCATGCGTGCGCGTCGCCCAGCACCAGCAGGCGCATCTCGCGACGCACGACGAAACCGAGCGCGACGTAGCGCTCGATCGCCACCTGGTTCGTCGTGAGGACGTGCAGGAAGGGCGTTTCCGATCGCGCGCCGATCGACGCAATCAACGACCGGATCAGGCGCGCCGCAAGGCCTTGCCGCCGAAACGCGGCATCCACGCACACGGCGCTGATCTCCGTATACCCGTCGAGTTGCATCCGCTCGCCGGCCATCGCGGCCAGCCGGCCCTCGCTGCGCACGCCGATATAGCGGCCGAGCTCGAACGTGCGCGGGCCGAACGGGCCCGGCTGCGCGGCGGTGGTCAGCGCGAGCATGTCCGGCACATCGGCTTCGCCGAGCGTGACATGCTCCGTTTCATACGCCGGATCGGGTGTTCCTTGCCAGACCATTTGCAGCAGCGCCGCGCGCCGGATGACCGTCAATTCCGCAGGCGGTTCGATCTCGTCGGGCGTCACAAGCGCCGTTGGCCCGTGCGCGGCAACCAGTTCGCGCAGCGCGTCGAACGAGGCCGCGCTCGTGTCGGCGATCGCGGCAAACGGCGCGACGGCCGCTGGAAATCGCCATACGTGCTCATTGCCGAGCGCGAAGCGGCGCTGCTTGCTCGTGAGTGCATTCCAGACAACCCGGTCGAGCGCGTGCGCATCGCCTGTCGCGTTTCCGGTCGTAGCATCCCGCATCGGGTGCTCCTCGATTGATGGTGGGGTGCCGCACAGCATAGACCTGTTCGGTCGAACAGGTAGTGCCGTCGATCCGGATTCCGTCACCTCAACGATAAAAGCGCATGCGATTATATCGCATGCGCTTTATATGATCGGGATGGACGACTGTTTTCGTCGCGCCGTGCTCAATGACCGAAATAAATCGAGCGCTCGGCCGTGCGAACCACGTTGCGGCTGCCGGATTGCGTCGCGCTGCCGGCATCGCTCCCGTAACCGGCTGCCTGCGCGTCGGCCGCGACGGCACCGCTGTCGTGAATCCGGCTCAGCGCCGCCTGGATATTGGCCGGATAGTTCGGATCGTTGGGACGGTTCGGCAGGTAGCCGGCCTGCTGCAGCGCGGCCAGTTCCGCGCGCACCTGCGCACGCGTGACGGTGGTTTCGCTGGCGAACGCCGGTGCTGCAACGGCGGCCGACACGGCGACGAGGAGGGTGGCAATCAGTCGGGTCTTCATCATGTACCTCGAGACGGAAACGGGGATTCAGGGGATGCGCACCGGACGCCGGCCATCGGCGCCGTTCGCGGATTCATTCAATGGCCGAAGTAGATCGAGCGCTCGGCGATGCGCGTCGCAGGCCGGCTGCCCGACTGCGTCGTGGCGGCAGCGTCGCCGCCGTAGCCGGACGACGTGGACGAGTCGGCCGCCACGGTGTCGTTCGCATGAATGCGCGTCAACGCGGCCTGCAGGTCATCCGGGTAGTGCGGATCGTTCGCACGGCCTGGACGATAGCCGGCCTGTTCGAGCTGGACGAGCTCGGCACGCACTTGCGCACGGGATACGACGGCCTGGTCGGCAAACGCCGGTGCGGCAGCGGAAGCGGAAACAGCCACGAGAAGGGCAGCGATCAATTGCGTTTTCATCATTCACCTCGATAGGAAAGGAATCGGATCTTCGGCAAGGCGGCGTTCGGCCGCCCGCCACAGCGTTCAGGCGATACGGATGTCGACGTCGATGTTGCCGCGCGTCGCTTTCGAATACGGGCAGGTCTGGTGCGCGGCGTCGACGATCTGCTGCGCGACCTCACGGTCGAGCCCCGGCACGCTCACGTTCAGCCGGGCCTGCAGGAAGTACGCGTTGCCGCCGGTGCCGAGATCCACTTCGGCGTCGACCGCGAGCTCGGCCGGCAGCGTCACCTTGGCGGCACGCGCCGCAAGCTGCATCGCGCCGATGAAACAGGCCGACCAGCCGGCTGCAAACAGCTGTTCCGGGTTGGTGCCGGTGCCGGCACTGCCCGGCGACGACAGCTGGATGTCGAGGCGACCGTCGGAACTGCGCGCCGCACCGTCGCGGCCGCCGGAAGTCGTATGCGTCTTGCCCGTGTACAGCACTTTTTCGATCTTGCTCATCATTTGCTCCGTCAGTTGTCTGGTTTGTTTCAGATGCGATTCGATCGCATGCGACGCAGTTTGATCGCGTCGAGCCCCGTCGTCAAGCGCATTCGATTAAATCGCATGCGATATTTTGTATTTCAATGTATCTGGAACGTGTCTCGCCTTTCGGGACAAGGCTTTCGGATGATCAAGCCCCGATATCGAATAGATCGACGACTGGGCCGAAATTCGGGCAGGGCACACGCAAACGCCCACGGAAGTGCGAAATGGCCACCCGCAGGGCGGCCGCTCCGTCACGCTGCGTCGATCTCGGCGATCACGACGAGGATCACGGCCGCATCGGCCGGCAACTGGCGCTGGGAAAACGCGGAACGCGCGTGTCCGGCCTTCTCGCCGAGCACGGCGGCGAACAGGTCGGATGCCCCGTCGATCACGGCCGGCTGCCCGAAAAAGCCGTCGGCCGAACTGACGTGCCCCTCGACGCGCACGATCTTGCGCAACCGATCGAACCCACTCAGATGCTTGTGGATCTGCGCGAGCACGTTCAGCGCCGCCAGCCGGGCAGCGTGCTTGCCTTCGTCGACGCTCAACTGCTCGCCGACGCGGCCGGTACAGACGACCTTGCCGTCGACGAGCGGCAATTGGCCCGACACGAACAGCAGGTTGCCGGCTTCGCTGACGGCCGTATAGCTGCCGAGCGGCGTCGGCGGTTCGGGTAGCGTGAGGCCGAGTTCGGCCAGCTTCTGTTCGACGGTCATGTCGTACTCCTGGGAGATCAATGGTTCGGGTGGCCGGAAGTGCCTGTCAGTCACTGTAGTCAGGCGCCCGAAGCCGGTAAATGTCAGCCGCGCAATTGATTCGGGACGCCATGTAACGAATCACGTGCGCGGCGCTGGCTGGTTTCCCGCTCGATATTCATGCACACTCGGTGCTCCATCGCACGCCACATGCGGAAGACGGCAGGAACCGCCCCATGCAACGTAAATTCGACGACCTGCTGCTGGGCAGCATCGAGCTGTTCTGCCTCGCTGCCGAACTCGGCAGCTTCACGCTGGCGGCCACCGCGGCGAGCGTCACGCCGGCCGCGGTCAGCCGGTCGGTCGCGCGGCTCGAGGAGCGTCTCGGCGTGCGGCTGTTCGTGCGCACGACGCGGCAGATTCGCCTGACCGATTCCGGCCGGCGCTATTTCGAGCAATGCCGCGATGCGCTGTCGCAGCTCGTCGACGCGGAACGCGAAGCGACCGGCCAGCAGGCGACGCCCGCCGGCGTGCTGCGGATCAGCATGCCGACACCGTACGGACACTATCGCGTGCTGCCGCTGTTGCCCGCGTTTCGCGAGCAGTATCCGGACGTGCGCGTCGAAACCCACCTGAGCAACCGCAACATCGACTTCGCCGAGGAAGGCTTCGATCTCGCGATCCGCGGCCGCGCGCCGGCCGATTCGAACCTGGTCGCGCGCAAGCTGGAAGATGCCGAACTCGTGATCGTCGCGACGCCCGATTACCTGAAGCGCGCGGGCATGCCGACCGCGATCGACGATCTGCATGCGCACGAGTGCATCCAGTTCGAACTGCCAAGCAGCGGGCGGCCGATTCCCTGGCTGTTCGACGACGGGTCGGACGAACTCGACGTTGCGACGACCGGCAGCTACGGCACCTCGGGCGACGTCCTGGCCGGCGTGACGCTCGCACGTAGCGGCGCGGGGCTGTTCCAGACCTACCGCTTCATCGTCGAACAGGATTTGCGCGCCGGCACGCTCGTGGAAGTGCTGCCCGGCCTTGGCGGCCGGTCGCGGCCGTTCATGCTGCTGTATCCGCATGCGCGCTATCTGTCGTCGCGCGTGCGCGTGTTCGTCGATTTTCTCGTCGAGCAACTGGCGCGTGCGCCCGCCAAACAGGCGGGCCGCGCACGCGCCAAGCGCGCCACCGTACGGCGCTAGGCCAGCCGGCGCGTCATCTCGATGCTGGCGCTCAATGCCTGACGCTTAATGCCCGGCGCTCTGGCCGCCGTCGACATGCAGGATCTCGCCCGTCACGAACGGCGCCGAATCCAGATACAGGATCGCGTCGACGATGTCGCTCATCTCACCCATGCGGCCGACCGGGTGCAGCGACGCGAGCGTCGCATGCGTGTCGGGCGCATGCATCGGCGACTTGATGACGCCGGGCGACACCGCATTCACGCGGATGCCGGCCTTCGCGTACTCGATCGCGAGCGACTTCGTCGCCGCATTCAGCCCGCCTTTCGTCAGCGACGCGAGCACCGACGGCACGTTGCTGTTCGCGTGATCGACGAGGCTCGTCGTGATGCTCACCACGTGGCCTCCGCCATGTTTCTGCATCGCGTCGATCGCACGCTGCGTGACGTGGAAGAAGCCGTCCAGGTTGACGCTCGTGATCTGCGCGTAGTCGTCCGCGGTGTATTGCGTGAATGGCTTCGCAATGAACACGCCCGCGTTGTTGACGAGCGTGTCGACGCGGCCGAAGTGTTCGATTGCTGCGTCGACCACGCGGCGCGCGACGGCCGGATCGCCGATGTCGCCCGCGACGGTAACGAGATCGGGATCGTTCGACGGGCCGATCGAGCGGGACGTCGCGACGACGCGATGGCCGCGTGCGCGAAATGCGTTGACCGTTTCCGCACCGATGCCTTGCGATGCGCCGGTGACGATGATGACTCTGGATGTGCTCATGATGTGCCTCGACAGGTGAATGGTGTTCGGCTTCAGTGCCGACCGGATCGATGAATCCGATGGGCAGACTGTAGGCGCGCCGGTCGCGATTTCGAACACCCACCGTGGAGCAACAGTCTTGCGTCGCGGGAACAAATGCGGGGGAGGCTGGTTGCCGCGGTGGCAACGGAAGCGCCGCCGCTTGCGCCTTGCTGGTCGGAAAATCGGCGTCGTCACTCGACGTCGTCACTCGACGTCGCGCTCAAGTGCCTCATTGCGGTGCGTACGACTGCTGAAGCGTGGCGCGATCTCGGCGAAGAGACCGATTTTCCGGCGACTCGACGCGCGGATTTGGCTGCCACGAAACGCGTAGTTGGACAAACCCATGTGCCTATCAGGATAACTTTTCTTATCATAATAGCGTCATTAAAAATCCAAACTTGCGTCCATGGAAACGCGCTCGACCCGACACGCTCCTATGCCCTGATGTCGAATGTGACCCCGTCAGGGCAGGGGAATTGCCGTAAAAGCGTGTTTGCAGTGGTCGGTGTGCATTGAAGTCGCTCTTCGGCGATTTCGCGAAGCGGGCGTAACAAGCGGCCATTAAAGAGGGCGCGCAAGCGTTGGCGTCGGCCACCGCGTTGATGCCGCACAATCGCATCTGGCGAGGAGGTGTGCGGTTGCATCGCCGATGGCTTCGTCGTCGATGTGGCCGCACGATGTCGTGCATGCGATGCACGCCAGCCGCCTGACCGGACGCCGCCTATAATCGCTATCAACCTTTCCAGGAAATCGCGGTTACAAGGTGAGGGGGTGTCCAAATGGGAGAGTGCCGTTACATCTGTTCGCGCTTCGTCCTCGCAAGCTCGATCGCTGGTCTGACAATACTGACGGTTCCGGTACACGCGTACGCCGAGGATGCCCCTTCGAGTAGTTCATCGAGCGGGCTCAAACCATCGGAGAGAACACTCAACGTCTATGCGGTGTACGGCGACGGACGCGCGACCGAGGGTGGCGATATGCATTGGCGTGCGTACGAAGTCGGCTTCGGTGACGTCTTGAACGATTATTGGTCGGTCTACCTCGCGTACATGAACGAGGGGCATCCGCTGAATCACCACCGTGACGGTTTTGCCGCCCTGGGTTCGTTTCGTTGGCCGGTCGGCAGTCGTGTGGCGCTCGAATTTTCGGCGGGCCCGTATTTCAGCATGGACACGACCCATGTCGACGACCAGCCACGCAATGACAAGCGCTGGGGCGTGCGCGCGTCGGCAGCGGTGCGGTATTACGTCGTTCCAAAGCGCTTCTTCCTCAAGGTGCAGTACAACCACGTCCAGATGATTGGCGGCTTCAATTCCGATGCGGTGCTCTTCGGCATCGGCTCGGATTTCGGCGGCGATCCTGGCCCGGCGTTTTCGGACGGCAAGACGCAGGTCAGCGTTTGGGCCGGTACGTCGCAGACGAACCGTCCTCAAGTGCCGATCGAAAAGGGATACATGGTCGAAGTCAAGCGGCCGCTCGGCAATGCGTGGGCTTATTCGGCGAGCTTCATCTACGAAGGCAACAATGGCGTTGCCGGCCGACGAGGCGTGGCCGCGCAATTCTGGTACGTCGCGCCGATCAGGACCAAATGGACGCTTTCGGCAGGTGTCGGCCCGTATCTCTCGCGGGATCGGGACGATGCCTCGGGCAGGACGCGACTCAATGCGTTGCTCAGCGCGCAAGTGACCTATCAGGTCACGAACGATTGGGCGGCGAGCTTGCGCTTCAATCGTGTCGCAACCCGCAACGACAAGGACCAGGACATGTTCATGGTCGGCGTGGCGCGTAATTTCTAGGCGTTCGTTCTTCTGCGCCGGTGCATTCTGTCGAGAATGCGTTGACGCTTGCATCCGTTCGTTCCAGCCATCGCAGCCTCCGGCGCCGGACAACCGGCGGCCGGACAGCTTACGCACCCCCGAAGCGGACATTTCTAACTGGCTCAAACCGGACATTACTAAATGGCCGTTACATACAAACTGTCGATAATTATGATTATGTCAAATTGGTTTGCTAACTTCTCCGATGCTTCGCATTGGCTGCGGCACTGCTTTCGTCTGAGCAAAGATCGCGGGTTTACGATAGTTTACGCCCGCCTTTCCGCAGCCCTACACAATACATCGTGTCTGACCAAACACGCCACGGCACGCTGCGGGAGTTTCTCGACCTGATCGACGGTCTATCGACCGGCGAAATTGCCCGTCGATTGCGCTGCTGCACACGCACTGTTCGCAATTATCTCGCCGGGCGCGCCCCGATCCCTTGGCACCGTATCGAAATGCTACGCTTGCTCGCGCTTCAAGCGCTTGGGGAAATCGGTCGGGGTTCGGCCGTCGATGAGACTCCCGTCGTCGCCACACTCGATCCAGATCCGGCCGCGCCGGACGTGACCCCTGACGAAATGCTCGCATGGGTCGGCGTCCACTCGCCGCATCACCTGTCGAGCAAGCGCAGCCTCAAACTTTACGTGCGCGGATGGAATGTGGTGGACAAGATTCGACGCGCAAAATCCGAAGGAACGTTTGCAGCCGTACTTGCGCGCTGGCGCACGCTGGCGGTCGAACTGCCGCGTATGTGGCGCTCTGGTCCAATGTGGACCGGAATCGGTCCTCCGGCATTCGAGCCAAAATGAGCGGGATCGCAAACTTTCACCGTATCGCGATCCCTCGCCAGCCTAGCGACAGAAAAACAAGGACGTCTATGACCATTCTGGGGACGCCGCGCGTGCGGCGTGTTCTCTCGCGCTCGTTCCGGGCTCAGTTCTCTGTCTTTTTCTCGCGCGGCGCAGCCTCTGCATGTAGCTCTTGCTCCGACAGCAACGTGAAAAACGATCGTGCCTCTTCAGCAGTCGGACACCGCAGCCAATCGTCGTACGCACCTTGTCGAATGATGACCACGGAGCGTTTTTCTTCCGGCGCGCCCGTCCTGGCATCTCGGTTTCGGTGAAACTCGCGCAACAGAGGGTGTTCGTCAGCATTGACAGTGATCATCGACATTGCATGCATTACCTGCCCACCGCTGGCTTGTATCGTGCGCCAGATCCCTGCAATCGCACATGGTTCACCTGTCGCGAGCCCGATGCGCCAGCGTTCGTTTGTGCGATCGTCCGGGGTGTATTTGGGTTCATAGAACCACGACGCAGGAATCAAGCAACGACGCCCCGCACGCCACGAAGGCCCGTAAAGCGGCGACTCGCCGATTCGTTCCGCACGTGAATTCACCGTGTCCCGAATCAGTGGCACCTTTTTGCCTTCTTCCTTCGCTCGATCCCGTGCGTCTCGCTGCAATGCCTTCGGCCAGAAACCGAAATTTGCCAACAGCGCCTCTGGTCGCCCTTCGTTCAATCTGACGATCGGGGCCAGATAGTCGGTGTAGATTTCACGCTCCCAAGGCTTTTCACGCCATAGATCACCGAGCCCGATCTTAAGCTCACTGAGGCCCGGATCTTCGTCGGGCGCGCGGTAGTTCGTACACATAGCGGGGTCCGATTGGAGAGGTTCGCCTCATCTTACGCCGATCGTTGACTTCGGCTCGCGCGCCTTGGATACTGTATAACTATACAGTGTTTTTTGTACGATCATGAAGCGCGACGACGACGCGAACGTGTGGGAATTCTTCAATGAGCGCGCCGCGATCATGACGTTCGATGCCGGGATACCGCGACACGACGCTGATTTTCGCGCGATGGTCCGCACGCGCCTTTACTTCGAACCGCGCGGTATCACCATGCCGACGGGCGGCTATTTCTCGTGCTACTGGAACAGCGAATTCGGATGGAATGACAGCACCGGCACGGCCGTGACGTTTCCATGCGCCGTCGTCCTGCTTTCCATGTGGTACGCGGCACAAATTGAAGCCGACCGGGCCGGGCGATGCTACACGTGGCTGTTACGGCCCCCTGATGTCCGGCATTGGTAGCCCCCCATCGAATCATCCGAACAAAACTAACCACGGTGCGGACTCTCCACATCTGACGCAATCCTCTACAACAAAAAAAGCCCGCTCATGCGGGCTTTTGGTGCTTCGAGGACTTACTTGAATGTCGCTTGCCGTCGGCGAGGTAGCTTGTCTCAGCCCGAGGTAAATGAGGCTCCAGATCCCGCCGTGAAAATTGCCTGAAGGTGTGCTCGCAAAGCCGCCTCGACTTTACTTTTCCCTTCAATGGTGTTCTTGTACATCAAAACGCGAAATGGAGAAACGTCGAATGGTAATTTGATGCCCTCCTCCGCTATCAAGATAGTTGGCTTGCCTTTTGCGTGCGCGTATCCAACCTCGTAATAAACATTCGGGTTGCTTGGTGTTATTTCCGCGATTACGACCGAGGCCTCATTGATCTGCTGAATAATATCGTTAATTATCAATCCGGGACCATATTTCTCATCCACACGGATAACGTCAATCTTTTGATCCAAGCAAACTGGCTTTATTACACTGTCGTACAGTTCATTATATGGGGTTGAAAACTGCATTACAACAAAGGCTTTCGGCTTCTGCGACGAAACGTGAAAATCTGAAAATGCAACCTTCCCTTTGGATAGAGAATATAGGCCAATCGGTCGCCCATTGAGCGCGATCGGCAGAATCGTATCAACCACCGGAACGCCATTTACCTTAAGCACCACCCGTTGGCCAAACACGGAGACTGACAATATATATTCTCTGCCAGGAGAAAGATTCTCCAAATCCCCTGAACTTGCATTATCGAAGGGCACCCACCGTTTTCCGTCGAATGCGGTCACTGAGAACATCGCACCTTGGAACGAGCCCAACCCGGCTACTAGTTGAGAATTGGCTGCTGGGTTTGCAGCTAAGCATATCGATGCATTAAATTTTGTACCAACCTGTTCCGCGACAACCTTGACCGATATTGTTCCACTGAGAAAGCTCGAGTCACATAGTGCTAAACCAACAGCCGCGCCGTCAGGATGTGAAACTTGCTTGTCGTCTAAATATGTTATCTCGCGACCATTGAATACGACACTTCCATCAGGATTGAAAGTGAAGTCCCCGAATAACGGTACCCAGTTTATGTTCATGGCGCAAACAGGTTAGGAAGGACGACACATACTACTACGGACCCAGCCTCCGTCTATCAAGTTGCGATGCCCCGCTTTCTACTTCCCTCCCTTGCGAAAGTGCGTCCGGTGTCGACTCGTCGTCGGATCGTCGCGCATCTCCATTTCAAGCGACGTAGTGAACCCGCCATTTCCGTCCAGGCGGGACGTTACGCGTTTCACGAGCCACGGCGTTTCGTCTATGTCCGGCTTGAACCCCTTCGCTGTTGCGGGCATTTCCGGATACACATCGGCCCGGCCGAGCGCCAGCGAAATGTCGAACGTCGCCTGCCCGCGCTGCGTGCGCGTGTACTCCGCTTTCGCTGCGGCCGTCGCTTCCGCCTGCGTCGCGTAGGTTTCCGGCAGCAGCTTCACGCTGCTGCCGTTGTCGCCGCCGACCGTGACCGACTGCGCGCGCCCCTTCTTCGATGAGTGCCAGCGCGCGCGAACGGACGAATAGCTTTCGCGCTGCGACACGTGATAGCGGTACGAGTCACCGCTCGATCGCAGAATCTGAATCGCCGGCAACGGCTTGCCGCTCGCGGTTGCGCCCGCGCCGATCGGCAGGAACAACAGCCGCCCGTCCTTCACGGTCATAACGGCGTCGTACCGCTTGGCGAGCCGCGTCAAAAATGACAGGTCGCTTTCGCCCGTTTGGTCGATGTGATCGATCTTAATTTTGCCGAGCGCTTCACCGACAACCGGCGTCATTTTATGGCGCACTGCGACCGCTTTCACAATCGCGCTGATGGTCTGCGCGTGCCAACTTTTATCCCGGCGTTCGTGCATTGCTCCCGTCATGGATGCCGATCGCGCGCTGATCGTGATCTGATCCGGCGCGCCGTGGAATTCCACTTCATCGACCGTAAAACTGCCCTTGTCGACCAACGGTTGACCGACCCACCCGAGCATCAGTTTTATCGTGACGCCGCGCTTTGGAATCGCCAGATCGCCGCGCGTGTCGTCCAGAACGAGATCGAGTCTGTCAGCTTCGTCCGCGCGGGACTCACTCAGCGTCAGATAGATCAGATACGGGGCGATGCTACGGGAAATGTCGCGCCCGTCCAGCGTGATCCAGTAGTCGCATTGCGGCACGATGCGACCTGCATCCGCCGATTTCTCACGTGTCGGCCTTGTCGACATTACTTCCCCTTCTTCGCACGCTTCGTCTTGCCCGTCTTGATGTACGGCGGCGCTTCCGACATCGGCGCGTTGTCCACCTTCCCGTTCGCTGGCGCCGCTTTCTCATTCTGCGACCCGCCGTCGACGGTCGCGCCCAATGCCTCGTTATCCGCGACCTTCAACGTCAACTCGAACTCGATTTTCAGCGCCACGCCAAGGAAGTTGAAGTACGAGTGTGTTTCGTTCAGCGAATCCACCGTGAACGCGCCGTATATGCGCCCCGTGCCATCGACCAACACGTGCGCGTCACCGACGTTCGCCATCGCTTCGAGAATGTCGAGCGAAAGCGGCGTGCCGATTTCGCCGGTCGCAATCATCCCTTCAATCCTGATCGTGTCCTCACCCTGCCCGACGTATTGCGTGCTGTCGCGCGCGCCGACGCGTGAATTGCTCGCGTGCTTCCACGTCCGCTGACGTTGAAACTGATGGAACGGAGCGATTTCCGTACTGAAAACGAACTGCCCGAGAGAAACCAACATGCCTCACCCTCACCCGATATCCGAAAGACTCGACCCACCGCGTCGACGGCGTTCACGCTCGGCATCTTGCAGCGCTCGACGCACCGCTGCCTCGATATCGGCGGCATTGCCCGACGGAACGGAAATGTGGAACTCGTAGTGATTTACGGTCGGCTCGCCCCCTCCACCTTGACGACCACTCCCGGCCGACGTCGCCGACGCTGCGAGCGGCCCGCGCTGATCTATCAGCGGTCGATACTGTTCGGCCCGAACCGGGCTCTGCATCGGCTCCATCGACGCAGCCAGTGCGGTCCCCGCGCCCGTCGCCGCGCCGAACGTCACAGCAGCAACGCCCGCGAGTCGCGCGGCCGACGATGCAACACGCACACGCTCACCGTCGATCCCGTTCGCGGCCCCCTGCCCGATGAATCCGCCCAGCTCGCCGAATACGCGGCTAGGGCTGTGAATGCCAAGCTTTTCCTTGAACCACTCCACCGTCGAACTCGCAACGTTCGTGATCGCATCCTTGACTGATTTCAGCCCGTTCGTGATGCCATTGACCAAGCCTTGCATCATGTTCGCGCCGAAGTCTACGAACTGCTTTGACGCCTCCGCTGCCGACACGATCAGGTCGCCCAGCCACTTGCCGAACGCCTTCCCGCTCGACGCGGCCTTGTCCAAACTTTCCTTTGTCGTATCGACCGGCCCGAAAAGTTTCTTGAACCAGTCCCACGCGGCCTGCACCTTTTCCAGCAGCCAATCCCACACCGGTTTCAACGGTGCGAACAGTTCGCCGAGCGACGCAAACAACCCGGAGAAAATGCCGCTCAACGGCGCTAACCCTTCTTTCAGACCTTCCCAGAAGCCGGAGAAAAACGCCTTGATCGGCTCCCAATATCGAATGATGAGAAGCGCCGCGACCGCGATAGCCGTAATCACGAGCCCGATCGGGTTCATGAGCGCCAGCCGCCCGACGAACAGCAGCGTTTGACCGAGCCCGGCAAGCGCACTCGTTACGCCCGTGATCGCCCCGCGCGCCCCGCCCTTCACGATGTTGACGCCACCGCGCACGGCGTCGCCGGCGATACCGCGCACTCCGCGGCTCGCGACATACTGGCCCGCGCTCACCACGCGCCCGGCGATCGCCGCCCGCTTCACGGCGGCGGCACGCCCAAGTTCACGCATCGCGCTCGTGCCACGCTTCGCGCTCGCAACGGTATCCGCCCCCCACTTCACCGACGCGTCGCGTGCAGCGCGGTAGGCGGCAGGAATTCGCGTGGACACGGATCGCGCGAAATTGCGTGGCGATGATGCGTCCCATGCGACCGCCAGCGTCGACCGCAAACGCGACGCCGTTTTGGTTGCCGCACCGCCTGCCGAACTGAACACCTTCGTGACCTTCGAGAACCGCCCGAGCGCGCCCGATCCGACATTGATCCCGCCGACCGCCGCCTTGCCTTCGACGCCGAGCATGCGCAGGCCGAATCGCACCATCGCGAGCGGGCCGATCAACGCCGCGAGCCCGATCATGAGCGTTCCACCCACGCCGAGAATGACGCCGAGCGCGGCCAGCGAGATAAGCGCAATGCGGGTCGCTTCGCCGTGCTGGCGGGTGAATTCCGTCACCCGCGACAGCAGCTTGGAAGTCAGTTCGAGCCCCCGGTTATACAAAGGCAGGATTTTTTCGCCTAACTCAGCTTCGAGCGTGGCGCGCTTCGCGAGCGCGTCCATTTCCTTGCCATAGGCGATATTCGTCCCTTCGTTGTAGAGCGCTTCGACGCCGAACGCCTTCGGTGCGTTCTCGCGGTGCTTCATGATGTTCGCGCGCTCGAGAAACAGCGATGCGAAAAAGTCGCCGCCCTTGCGCGACGAAAACAGATGGCCGATCTTCGATACAACCTGCATGTCCGTCAGATTCCCTTTCGGGTTGAGCTTCGGGATTACCTGTTTCATCAAGAATTCGAATGGGTCGGTCTTGTATAGCTCGATCTTGTCGAGCGCTTCGGGCAGGATCTTTGTAACGTGCCCGGTTTTCCCGTACTGGACGGACTTCTTGCCGATCAGTCCGGCTTTCACCAGTTCTTCGCCCGACTGCTGCGTAGTGCGCCCCTGCGCCCAGTTCGTGTATGCGCTCATGAGCCCCGTACCGGCACGGAAGCCGCCCATTTCCTGCATCGTGTGCAGCAGGCCGAAATAGAACGCGTTGTCGCCCAACTGCTTCGCGGCGATGCCGCCCGTCTTGATCGCGTTCAAGAAATCTTCCGGCTTCACGGTGCCGCCCGACGCAACGTAGGCTTTCGTCGCATTGTCGACGGCCTGTTTAAACGCCTCCGGGCTCTTGAGCGATCCCCGCAATTCCGTCGTCTTTACGAGGTCCATCAGCATGTTTTCTGCGACCTCGCCGTGCCCCTCGCCATACCCGCGCCGAGCCATCACGGATTCGATGCCGACTTTCATCTTGGCGAGCAACGGGGCCATTTCCTCTGCGTGGTGCATGTCCCGCGTGATGGTGTACGTTTCTTTCAGCAGCTTGAGCTTGTCGAGCTTGCTTAGACCCTTCACGTCGATGCCGTCGGCGAACTTCGTTGCCTCGCCGAGCTTTGTTTCACCGACGCCGAGCGCGCGGAATTGCGATACCTGTTGTTCGTATTCCTTCGCCTCGTTCAGCGTGTGCCCCAAACCACCGAGCACCCGACCGCCGACGGTACGCGTCGCGTATCCGGTTACAGCCATCCCGGCCGCGAACGTCTGCGATTTCTGCAACTGTTCACGCGCTGGGACGAGCGCGGCCTTGCGTGCCTGCACCGCCTTCAACTTGCGTCCTTGATCGGACAGCGCGTCGTTCGTGCGCGTGATGCTCGAATGTAGCGAGCGCTCGTATTCGGCGAGTGTCCGTGTACCTCGCCCCGCCTGCTGCATCCGGCTATTCAGTTCGCCCAGGCGGTCGCGCTGGCGCGCCTGCTGCGCCGTCAGGGATACGACAGCAGCCGACGCGCGACGCAATGAATTCTGCATGCGTACCGTCGGCTCCTTCGTATCCCGGATTTTCGCGCTCAGTTCCGCGACGCCCGCGCGCGCCTCTTTCAGCTTCGTTGCGGTGCGCCCCATTTCCGCGCGCAGGGACTTCATCGCATCGACCGACCGTTTCTGATTCTGGAGTTGCGATAGCTTCTGTTGGAGCGTCCCTAACTCCTTCGACGCGGCCCGGCTACCGCCGATGATCTTCTTCAGCGGCGCGGTGATTTTCTCCACCATGCCGAATACGACACGCAGTTTCAGTTCGTTGTTCATTGCTTTTCGTATCGTTCGCGCGCGCGCTCGCGCCAATCCATCAATTCAGAAACGGACATGCTGTCCATGACGGACGGCGACCAGTGAAACACCAGCGCCACGTCCGCCATTGCGTCCTCGATTACAGGCGGGAATCCATGCTTTCCCGCATAGCCTTCGTCAGAAAAAAACCACTCATGACGCCCCCGATTTGCAGCAAGTCGGCCGGGTCGAGCTGTGCCACGTCGATTTCGTTCAGCGTCGGGGTCGTGATGCGGGGAATTACCTTCTGCAGAGCGGTCACGTCCAGATTCACCAGTTCCGTGAGCGACACGCCGCGCAGTTCGCCAGCCATCGGCTTACGCAGCGTAACGGTCGTGATTTCGGTGTCGCCGCGCTGAATCGGTTGATCGAGAGTGATCGTGTTGTCGGTTGCCTTCGTTTTCATTTCGTTCGGTCCTTCGAGAATGGTTGAGTGGCCCGGATCAGCCGGGCCGAGTGAAGTTAGACGCCGATGATCTTGCGCACGTCGGCGAGCGAGTCGATCCCGCCGATGTTCAGGATCGAGTTGAGAACATCGATTTCGATTTCGGTGCTCCCGTTGATCGACAGCTTGTAATACGCCAGCGGCATCGTCGCCTTCACCGTCGTGTCGTCGCCGGGCTTCGCCGTGCCGAAGTCCAGTTCTTTGAAGCGGCCACGCACGACGATTTCGACGGCCATCCACAATTCGGACGTTTCGTCCTGATACGCGCCAGCAAAGCGCAGCATCACACCGTCGGCCGTGCTTTTCCCGTACAGGCGCAGCATGTCGCGCTCGATGCCGCCGAGCGTCCATTCAATCTCCATCGCCTCCTGACCGAGATCGATCTGAACCGGCCCCGGCATGCCGCCGCCGCGATATTCCTCCATCTTGCGCGACAGCTTCGGCAACGTCAGTTCAGGCGTCTTGTGCAGGTACGACGTACCGTTGACAAACACATTGAAGTGTTTCAGTTTGCTGGGCATCCCCATGTTCTTTTCCTCCCTTCAATCGTGCGCGGCCGTCGCCGCGCGCCGTGTTAGCTGTTGACCTGCGACGCGAAGTCGACCAGATACGAATCGGTGATCGTCTGACGCAGCGTGAGGTTTTCGAGCGGCGGAACCGGCGTGTAGTCGTAATCGACCACCAGCTTGCCGTCGCGCAGTTCGGCGACGCCGTTGCGGTCCATGTCGTAGCTGGCCGACGCACCGATCAGATAGCCGTTCGTCGTCATCGAACGCAGCTTCGCGCTGATGCTTTCGATAATGTCGCGCGGCAGCTTCGGCACCATCGCGCCGTCGATCGACGGAAACTGCGCCTCGGCGATCGTGTCTGCGAGCACCTGCCCGGTGCGGGTGTAGTTCTCGAACTCGAAATCGGTATCGGCCGAAGCGGTACGCGAACCCCAAAACCGAAAACCGTCACGGCTGATAAGCGTCGTCACCTGATTCTCGTTGAGGAAACCGGCATCCGTCGCCGGGTTTTGCAAGTCCCACGAAACCGGCTTGCTGATGCCCTGCACACCGTTCACCGCGACGTTCGACAGCGTTTTGTGCCAACCGACGAGCTGATCGATTTTCGCTCGCATGCCGACCGCATACGCGACAGCGGGCACGACTGCCGCTTGCGACGTAACGTCGTCCCATGCGATGAAGTCCGGCCAGATCACCATGATTTCGCGCTGACCGAACGTCTTGCGGTAGGCCACGGCGTCCTCCTTCGTCGCAACCAGTTCGCCATCCACGCCGCGCGCGGCGATGTACGCGAACCCGCGCAGCATTTGCGCGGTCATCGCCAGCGCGTTCGCGACCGGCTGCGTATCGAGCCCCGGCGCAGCGAGAATGCGCGGCTTGACCTGCACAACGCCCGGTGCGGATTCGAGCGCCTTGATACCGGTTTTCGTGCCGTCCGGGTTCACCGAGCCGATGACGTTCGACGTCGTTTCGTCTGCATCTTTCCCTTCCGGGACACGCACGACGACGACGAACGGGCGCGCCTGCTTCGAAATCGCGTCGAGCGTCTTGTACAGCGTCCCCTTGCGCCCTGCCCTGCCGAGCGCTTCAACAACGTTCGTGATGAGCACGGGCTTGTTCATGGGGAACGCGGCGGCGTCAGCATCGGAACCCGTGCATACGACGCCGATAATCGCCGTCGAAATCGTCGTGATGGGACGGACCCCGGAACGGTCCTCCACTACGGTTACGCCGTGGTGATAGTCCTGCGGCATGGTTAATTCACTCCTGTGATATTGGTTTGGCGCGGCCCGGATCAGGACCGCGTTTCAGGTTCTCGAGCGTCAGTCGGCGACGATATCGGCACCCGCGAATGCGTACCGGTTCGTCCCGTACTGACGCAACATCGCGTCGCCGTTCTCGCCTTCCGGCACCGGAGCCACCAGCACGGATTCGACATACGCTTTCGGGTCTTTCCCGCTTTTCGGCACGCCCTCCACACTGAGCATCGAGTTTGCGAGCGGCGTCAAACTCGCTTTCCTCGCCGCGTCGTCGTAGAAGCTGGACATTTGCACCGACGTGGTGTTGGTCGTGTAGCTGATCGTCACCGAGTCGATGCGGTGCGTGCTTGCCGGTGCGCCGGTTTGTTCGACGGTGATGGTTTTTTTCAGGGTCATTGCTCAAATCTCCAATCAAGGTTCAGTAAATACGTCGCCGATTGTTCGGCTCAGATAGGCGCAGTCGGCCATACAACATTCAGCGGAAACCCGGCTTGCTGCGGAACGTCGCGCAACTCGGCGCGGTACTTTCTTAGCGCCGCCTCGCGATCGGCGTCCCCCGAATCGGCCGCACGCTCGACCAACGGGTCGACCTGCAACAGCAGCGCATCGCGCTCACTGCGCACGCGTGCGGCCGCGTCGACCACGGCGAATTCCGCCTGGAATTCCGGCCACCAGTTCAACAGGTCTGCGGGTGTCGGTTGCGGAATGTCGCGAGGCTCCCAGATCGGCACCCACGCCGATTTCGTTTGTTCGAGCGACTTCTCATCGACCGGGTGCGCGACCCAGTAATCCTTGCAGCGCACTAGCTGCGGGAATTTCTTCGACAGAATGAAAGCCGCTTGCTCGACGTGGAGCATGAATTTGTTCGTCATTGGTTTCTCAGAAGTACGCCGTAAACGACGATCGCATTGGCGGTCCCGTTTCCGGGGCCACTCAGACCGCACATAACCCACGGCGCTGGCAGTGCGCCGCCAAGTCGGTCGACGGTGCCGAAGTTGTTCACGCCGGAATCCCATTGCACACGCGCACCGGCACCGGCTCGTGCGTTGATGTTTCCCCAAATGTCATCAATCTCGGCGCTCAGGTATCGGCCGCGCCACGTTAGATTCAGGTTCCCGTCGGTGGTGAGAATCTGCGTTCCACGCAGGTACACCGTCCCCCAATCGTCGACGCCGAGCGTCGTTGCGTTGTATGCGCCGTTGATGAACTCAAAACCGCCGTTGTCACGTGCGCGCAGGTACGTCCACGAGTCGAATCCCGGCCGGTTGTTCCGCAAGCCGATGTCAGCCTGCCAACCGTCACGATTCAGGGTCGGGCGGTTGTAGAAGCGCGAAAGCGCCGTGACGTGGATATCGGTATTGAACTGGACGCGGTTATCAGCGTTGTAGACGACGATCACGTTCGACTGCCACGAACCGTCGGCCTTCATGGTCGCCCACGCCGAATAGCTGCCGTTCATCGTGCCGTGAAACCACGCCTGCGAGGTGCCATCAGCACGAGCGAGCACAAAGCCGCGCGCGTCCGTGTTGTTCGGTTGCTTGACCCGCAGATCGCCGGTCATGGTGTCGCCAGCCTTGTTCACCTTGGTGTTCGGATCGAAATTTCCCTGATCCCACACACGCGCGCCGTTCACATAAAAGCCGCCCTTCACGTCCCACTTGCCCGCGCGGAAGTCGTAATACCCGTTCACGCTTCCGTCGTAAGCACGCATACCCATGCCATACCAGCCCTTCAACGCGAAGTTGTAAGTGCTGTAGCTCGCGTTGTCGCCCGTGCCGTCTTCGAACCCGTTTGCCCCGCCTCTGGATTGCAGATAGAGCGGTGCGCCCATCGTGCCGCCGACGTTCTTGTCGAGGGGCGTCACGTTCATCGTGTCCCACGGGGTCGCACCGGCCCACGTCGGCCGCTTGACGAAATTGACCTGTTGCGTCAATCGCGGAATGTCCAGCACGCGGCGTTGCGTCGTGCCGTCGTTCTCGAAAGCGCTGATTGCGAAATCGTCGGTATCGGATTTGCCGATCGTGAAGCGGGTCGCGTTGCCGTTCTGAAAGTACATGGTGGCCCACGACGATCCGCCATCTACCGTAACGCCGCGCCCACGAATCAGACCTTCGGCGTTGAGAATCGCACCAGTGTCGACAGTCGTACCGATCAATACGCGCCCGCCGCTCTGCATCAGCATCATGTTCCCGACGGCCGAACCGTTACCGCGCGTGATCCACATAGCATTCGTGGAAGCCGAGTAGGCGTCGTTGACCGTGCGCAGTGCGAGCGTCCCGTCACCGCCCTGCATCAACTCCCATTGCTTCTGATCGGCCGCACCACCTTCGCGACGCAGGACGATCGACGTCTGCCCCGTACCGCCACCGTTCGTCGCGACGAGAGCGCCAACGCCGCTCGCGCCCTTGATCGACCCATTCGCCTTGATCGGGCCATTCACCTGAATCAGCGCGTCGCTACCGTCATCACCGGTCTGTCCGACAACGAACTTACCGTTTGCGGTAACGCGCGCGCGCTCGGTTCCGCCTGCGCTCAACGTCATCGCGCCCGCGCCGATAGTGGAACTACCATAGAAACCGATGTTCGGCCCGCTTGCGCCCTTGTACATACCGATCAAGCCTGAGTCACCAGCGCCCTGACCGTTTATGAAGTAGTTCGCCGCGCGCATGCTTCCGGAGACTTGAGCTACGTTCACTCCGTCATCGGCCGTCACGCCGATCGTCATCCGACCGCCCGGCACGAGCTTCGCGACTTCGGAGTTGCCTGCGATCAGTTGCAGGACACCTGTCGCGCCTTCGCTGCCGACGGACACGTGGCCGTTCGACCGAAAGTAGGCCCAATCAACACCAGTGTTAGCCCACGCGGTAGTTTTTCCATTGCCGAAGCGATGGAGCCCGCGCGTAACCGCGTTGCCGCCGACCTGCAACATACTGCCGTCATCGGCTGGCGGGCCAATGATGACGCGATTGGTATCGCCCGCGAGGAACCGCATGGTTTCGCGGCCGTTGTTCGTGACCGCAAACACACCGTCCGAGATATGGAAAAAGCCCGTGTCCGGTGCGCCGTCGTTCACAAACGAAATACCCGGCTCGTTCACGCTACCTTCGGCCGCGCGAAACTGCCCGGTCATCGTGACACCCGTCGTTTGCGCCGGGTTCGGCAGATTCGCGGTGTTCCACACTTCGTTGTCGCCGACCCGCAGATTCTTCTTTGCGAAGTCGAAAGCGAACATCGCGCCGGTCGATGGCACAAAGAATCCAGCGCGGTCGCTACTCCCGAAGAAGTAGCCGCCGCTCGGCCCCATGATGGCGCGCGCTTCCATGCCGCCATTGCTGATGTTGACGATGCCCTTGACGTTCAACTGCCCGCCAACATAGGTGCTTCCCGAGCCCGTACCATCCAGCGTCACAGCGCCCGTCTTGGCGTCGATCATCAGCGGTCGCAGGCTGTTCCATGACGCGCCGATGCCGCTTCCGTCAGATATCAGCAGATAGAAATTCGTACCGTCGTTTCGCAGAATCACATCGCGGCCGTTCATCAGCCGGAAGTTAGCGCCGCCGCTATCGAGTCCCGCCGACGCTACGCCACCCGAGTACAGGCCCGTGCCGCCGACTTGAAGCGCGGTCGCCCCGTTGTCGTCCATGTTGCCGACGATGACCCTGCCGCCGTAAGTGATCCGCATAGCGCGAATCTGATTCGCGTCGCTGTTCGAATCGTTCGGCGTGCGGTTGATATAGAAGTCCAGGTATTCGCGGCCCCATGTTCCGGCATCAAACCCCGCACGCAGCGACGCAATGAGTCGCGCATTGGTGTCGGCCGTGCCAGCCGCAAACGTCCCGTGAAAGCGCATTTTCGCGGTGCGATTCAGTGCGCCCGACGCAGCCGCGACGACAAGTTGCGCATCCTGATCGGTCGGGGTCGACGTGACGCTCACCGGCCCGGTGAGTTGCGGGCGCACCAGCGGCGCATAGCGATTCGCGGCAGTCTTAGGCGTGAGCGCGCGCACCGCGTCCTTACCCTCGTTTACCTCCTCCTGTGTCGCAATTTCGATGACGCCCTGCACCGTTTCCGACGCGGGCGGATTCAGGAACGACGCGTCACCGAAAACAAGTTTCGCCGCATCGATCGACACGAACTGCATGTCAGCGGACAACATCAGGTACGCGGCAGGCGACTTTTCCATGATCGGCGTGCTCTGCACGTACACCGCCGCGAGCACACCGTTTTCCATATACAGGCCGTAGCCGAACAACGAATACTGATCGTCGGTCGTGTCCTGAATCGTCACATGGATGGTGTCCTTCGCGACGTTCTTCCCGCCGAACGTGTTCACGCGCTTGCGCTCGTTCGGCATTGCCTGCATGTCCGGTTTGAACACGAACGCGCCCGTGCAAAGACCGATTTCGGTCACGCGGTGTTCGTTCGTTCCCGTGTTGCCTTGCGCGACCAACGCGGCGCGCCCGGCATCGGTTACCTGAATGAAATTTCCTGCCATGTTCATTGTTCCGTCAACGTCAGACGACGATAGAGCGCTGCCTGTCCACCAGCCCCGACCCCAATCGAGCCACTGAGCGAAAACCCCTGCGTGAAGGTGTAGTGAGCGCGCACGGGCTTCGAACGATCGACTTCGCGCAAAATGTCGGCGATGTAGTCCGCGGTCGGCGGGTTGCCGTCACGTGCGGCCACGGTCATGAATAGTTCGAACGTGTACGGTGCAGCGGGCGGCGTTTGCTCGAACCATTCGCGAAGAACGATGTTCCCGCCGAAGCTTTCGACAACATCGCGCACCGCTGCCGCCGTGCCGTTTTTGCGAGCGATCGGGATTGCTGCTTTCACGCGTGCCCGGCGCACCTGTTCCGGCCATTCGTTTTTCCATGTGACGACACCCAAATGCCATGCGAGCCACGGGAGCAGATCAAGGGGAATCCGATCCGCGTTCATCAGGTCGCGCAGGGGAACCGGAACGTCACCGATCGGTGCATTGGCTCGCGCCGCTGCACGCATAAGGGGCGATGCGTTCGGCGGCAACAGGTCATCCGCCATACACGCCCCCGTGCTTCACCTTCAACGACGAGCAGAACGACGCCTGCGTTGACGTGATCGCAATATCGTTCGCGGGGGAAATGAGCACGACGCGCTCGACGCCTTCGGCATGCAACGCGGCATAGATCCCGGACAACGGGATTTCGCGACCGTTGCGCCGCGAGTTGTCGGCGAACTTCTGCGCGCGCGACTGTGCCTCGGTGATGACCACACCCGAATCCGGCCCCGCGTATGTGTAGATGATTGCGTCGATGCCGTACTTCACGATTTCGGCGCTTCTGACCATTACCTTGTCCGTCAGCGGGCGAACGTCGTCAGCGCTCAACGCCGCTGCGACCGCATCGATTACCGCTTGCGGTGCCGTGCCGTCGCCCTCGCGCACGAGCACCGACACGAGCACTTCACCCGGATTCGGGCTCGACGCCGACGCATCGAGCACCGAGCCGTGCGCCGCGCGTGCGTGCGAGCGATACGCGCCTTCCGGTCCTGCAACGGAATAGCCTTGCGGCGCAAGTTGTGTGCGGTCGCGCAGGTCTTCGTTCGACTCCATCACCGGATCGGTGTCGGTATCCGGATCGCCCGGCGTGACCACCAGACGTTCAACGCCGAGCAGCGCGGCGAGCTGATCCAGATCGCCGTCCATCGCGAACGCGAGCATCAGCGCACGCGCTGCATCGTTCACGCGCTGGCGCAGGTACATTTCGCGATACACGCTTTCTTGCAGCAAGATCGTGATCGGTTCGGATTGCAGTTCGAGCTTCGCCGCGACGGCCGCGCGAATCTCGTCAGGCACGAGCGCGAGGAAACCGGCCTTGCGCTCGGCAAAAAGGGATTCGAAGTCGATTTCTTCGACTACGTTCGGCGCGGGCAGGCGCGACAGGTCGATAACGCTTTGGCTCATGCCCGAACCCCCGCCACGTCGACGGACGATTTCACGCTGACCGGAATCTGCCGCCCGTTCACGGTCTTGTATCCCTCGATCAGAATCGGCACGCGGCCGTTCCGGAAATCGCCAGCGGCCAGCACAGCGGCATCGAATGCCACTTTGGTGAGCGTGAGACGCGGCTCCCACCGCATGATCGCGGTCGCGACCGCTGCGTAGACGCGCACGAGCAATGCGCGGTTCGCCGGGCCGTCGATCAGGTCCGGCAGTTCGGAGCCGAACGTGCGACGTTTCACGCGCGAGGCGAGCGGCGTCGACATGATGATCGCGAGCGATTGCGACAGGTGCTCGTCACCGTCGATGAACTCGCCGGTTTGTGCGTTCATGCCGCTCATGCGCCCGCCGTAAGTGCGGTGGACGTGATCGCGAACTCACCCTGTGCCCGGTGCGGATGGCGGATCAGGCTGACGCCGCCCGCCTGATGGTCGGCGGCGGTCACAACGCCCGTGAACGCGGCAGGTCCGTTGATACGCATGACGGGACCGGAGCCGCCCTCACCTGTCTGGCCGTCGGCACCCGACAGGAACACGAACGGGCCTTCGACGGTGAGCTTGCCCTTGCACGTCGTCTGTTCGGCGTCGAGCGTGATCGTTTCAGCCTTCACGGTCGCGTCCTTCGTTTCCACGACGACCGATGCGGGCGCGACCATGCGAATGGTTGCACCGGCAGGCAGATCGACCGTCAGCGCGTGCCATTCCTCGTCATACGAGATACGTGCGCCGTCATCGAACTGCATCACGTGTTCGGCAATGTTCGTGCTCGGCGCGGGCCGATCTTCGGAATACAGCGCGCCGGAGACGATGCCTTGTGCAAGGTCGCCCATCGGGCAATCGATCTTGACCTGTTCGCCGAGCGTCGGCGCGCTCCACGTGCGCAACGAGCCAGCGCGTGCCGTAGTCCAGCGAAGCCAGCCGGATTGGAGCCCCTGTCCGTCCGATTCCTCATCGCCGATCGCGACGCGGCACACCGGGTTTTCCGCGTCCGATGCGTCGATTGCGATCACGCGACCGAGCAGCACGCTATTGCGTGCGACCCGTCGCGCTTCATTTGCTGCCGCTTGCTCCACTGTCGATGCTCCCGAATATCACGTGAACATCATGGCGCGCGCGCGAACGCCCGGCGAGCACATGCGGCCGTGCTCGTGCCGGGTACAAAAGGCGTGGAAATATGGGGTGTTGCGGGAGAATCAACCGCGTGAAATGCGGCCTTCGAGATGTGCAATCAGGCGCGCCCGGATCGACTCGCGATCGTGTGCGGCGACCCCGACGAGCGCTCGGCGCGGGTACTGGTATTCGGGACCGTGCGGCGCGACTGGCGCTCGCTCGCCGTACTGGTGGACCGCTGCGATTCGGGCGATGCGGCCCGCAAAGCCCACCGCCGCTTCGTCGGGGCTGGCTTCGACCTTCAACCAACGCGCGGTGCGCAGCTTCTGGAACATCGCCTGTCGCCGGATGCGTCCCTTACGTGATCGCGCACTTGCGCGCTTGCGGGGCTCGTATGGCGCGCCGTCCGGGTTCAACTGCTGCGCGATGCGGTCGGACTGATGCCGCCGCATCTCGCGTGCGACCCCCATCAACGCGACCCGCCGCTGCGCCGGAGAAAGTCGTGCGAGAAGTTGAATCGCCAGCATTTCGAGCGCGTGCAGATCGTCGCTCATTTTTTCGGCCACGCCCCTGACGCCAGATCACGGCCTGCGACCCACGCAGCAGCATCCCAATCAGTATTCGCGGGCATGCTGTCATCCACGTGCGTGAACGTCCGTCGACCGTCACCGTCCACTCGTGCGACAACGCTTTCAGTGAGCTTGACGCGAACCGACAGGTCAACTGCGCTGTTGTTCAGCACGTCGGCCTCGAACTCGATCCCGTGCGCCGCGTTGTCGCGATTCTGGAACAGATCGGGTTGATTCGACTGCGCCCACAGCACAATCGCCCCCATGACCGCATCCGTCGACCCGCCGAATTCCAGCATCACGAGCCGCACGAAATAGCGGTATTCGAAAGACGCGGTTTGTCCTGGCGTTGCCGCGATGTGCCCGCCCTCAACGAACATCAACAGTCGGTCGGGATTTTCAGGAAGCCCCGGCACCGCCGCCGTGATCGCGGCGCGAAGCGAATCCGATTTCTTCACTTCGCGCCCACAGTAGCCGTCGCCGCCGGGTCGCCAGCATCGGCCCGCGCCTGACAGTCAAAAATCATGTCCACGACAGCCGCACAACGCGCCCACGCGGCTTTCACGGCCGTAAGCGTCGTGCTCATGTCACCGTTCGTTTCTGGCGCCGTTGCAGACATCGTGCAGCGTGTCACCGTCGGGCACGTGTTGAACGTAATCACAGGCCCCGGTGATGGCGGGACTTGCGTGCAAGCGGGCAATGCCAGCAGGCAGGACAGTATCAGCCCATGCACGAGATTCGGGCGTTTCATTGATGATCCTCCGGGTAGCGTCCTCGATCCGCTTCTGTGCGTTGTCGATCTTCGATTGCGTGACGCCGAGCCGCTGTTGCAATTTGGCGTTTTCCTGCGCCGTCGCGAGCAACGCGGCAATCGTGTTGTCACGCGCCGTCACGGTTTCGCGGGCCTTGGACGCGTCGTCCTGCGCGGCCCGCAGGTCGCCGCGCAGGTCTTTGACGTAGCTCACCGCCCCCCATGCCGCGAGCGCGGCAACGGCGACAGCGAGCAGCCGTCCGACGAGCGGGTTCATGCGCCGACCGTGTACGTCGCGTGCTCACCGCTGAAACTCGCGGTCAGCACCTGTCGGCGGGGCTTCTTTCCGTCAGCGGCGAGCCCGATATGCACCCACCGCCCGCCCTCGTGAATGACCTGATCGAACGGCAGATTCGACGCCGCGAGCTTGCGCACCACGTCGAGCGGCGAGCCGAACGCGGGGCAGACGAAATCGGCCGCGAGCCCGTGAAGGTGCGCGCTGTCCGATACGCCGCCGACCGCGCGATTCAGCGCCGGGCACCGGTAGCCGGACGAAATCAGCATCGGTTTTCCGCCGAGCAGCACGCGGGCCTGTTCGAGTGTCTGAGCGAGGCGACGCAGGTTGTCGACCGCTTCGGCCGACGGCGTGTTGTCGATGCCGCGCTTGCGCGCTTCGGTGCTCGCAATCAGTTCGGCGAGCGAGAAATGGTCCGTCAACTGCATGTGTTCTCCCTGAATCCAGTCGTGAAAAATCTATCGGCTCGCGTCGACGCCGCGATCAACCTCGCGCAGCGCGCGGCCGAGCATCCGATCGAGCACCCGCGAACCGCCGTAGCCGGACAGCGTGATAACGCCCGCCTCCAACACGGATTGCAGATCGAGCCATTCCGACACGAAAAACGCGACCAGCCCGGCGACCAGCGACACAACCGTGTCTTTCGCGATTTCCAACGCGACCGAGCGAACCGGCGGATCGTCAGCGGCCAGCTTCTGCAACGTGCTCGCGAGCCCGCCGATAAACGACAGCAGCAGGCACACCGCGAACGCGGCGGCCGGAATGTGCGCCAGATCGTCGCCGAACGTAATCGACGCGGCCCACGCCGACAGCGGCCATACCATCAGCATCCAAAGCCAGTGGTAACGAATCAGGTTTTGCACACAGCCCTCCGATGACGTTTTTCGAATAGATCGTGAAATGCCATCGCCAATGACGCGACGGCCATAGCGACGGACACCATGTAAGCGCCCCACGCATCGCCAAGGACGGGCGCGAGCACAAAGGACGGGACGAGATAGCCGAACGCCGCGTACACGTACAAGCCACGCCGCATGTCAGCGAGCCACGCACATTCGAACCGGCCCCCAAGAATCACGTTCGAAAGCACATCCGCCGCCTGCATGGATGCGACGCCGAGCATCGCGTAAAACGGCGCGTAGACCAGCAGTCCGCCGTGCCCGAGCATCATCAGCGCAAGCGGATACTGCGTGATGCCGCTGCGCGGTGCGGTCGCCAGCACCGCCACCATGTAGGCGATTCTCACCACCGTGGACAGCGCGCGGCGATCATGGGTGTTGGTGAGCCTTTGCATGTCCACCTCAGTCAAAAATTTGAATCAACGGAGCCGTACCAGACACCGTGGCCGGGTCGGGAATCTCGACCGCGAAGCCGATCGGCAGGAATAGCCCCACGTCGGCGATGCCGGGGTTCGCCTCCAACACCGCCTCCACGACGCCATCGGTTCGGCCGAGCACGCGCCAGCAGAGTGCGTCGACCGTTTCGTTTTGCAGTGCGTGCGCCTTCATCAGATCAGGTCCACCGTCATCCGACCGCGCGCCATCATGTCGGACATCGCCCAATACGCATCACGGCGGGCGTCATCCGGCACGCAATCGAGCGCATCAGCGCGGCGTGCGCCGTCCTTCGACGTGTCGTAATCCCGGTAGCGCTCGATCAACTGCGCGCGCGCCCACCCGTACACGGCGCGCCGGAAGCGCTGTATCTGGACGTTCTCCCCGTCGATTTCGAGCCGCGACGTAGCCGACAGATCGCCCGCCCCGGCGCGCTCGTTCTCGGCGCGCCAGTCGGCCAGCACATCACACGTGTGTGCGATGCCTTCGATCAACGCCTCACGTAACCGAGCGTCCGTGATCGTGCCGTCTACAAGCCGCAGCACAGCGCGCGCGTTGCGCATGTCGATCGTCGGATACCAGCTATCCACCCGAATGACTGGCGCGACCGACGGATCGTCGGGCGCGGGTGCAGTGGCGGCAGGCACCGGAGCGGTGGAAATCAAGTCGCTCATGTCGGCACCGCCGCGATGTAGGTGTGGCGGTGGACGCGTGCCGTTTGGTGAGGCTTTCCGCCTACCGCCCGGCACGCGTGCCGCCACGTCGCGAGGGACACGTTACGCATCCACGCCCTCACCGTCGGGCATGGATGCAGATTCATTGCCGGACAACGCCGCTTCGAGCCGCGCGATATCGCGCTTGACGCCGATCTTGTCGTTCAGGTCGAACGCGCGCCGAAACGCGGCGAGCGCGACCGCCGGTTCGTTCGCGGCAGTCGCGAGCCCATACGCCTTGAACAGCTTCGCCCGGATCTGATCGACCATATCGAACGGCTCGGTCAGATCGATCACTTCGGCCAGCATGTACGGCGGCACGTCGGCCGCGTCCGCGAATTCTTCGGCCACGGTAGCGGGTAGCGTCCGTTCGAACTGCGCAGGCATGGTGAGCCCGTGGCGGATCGCGTAGCGCGCGATATCGAATGCGCCGCCCATGTCGCCCGCATCGAGCCGCCACAGCATGATCGTGACCAGCACATCATCCTGACCGCCTGCGTCGCGGTTCAGTGCCTCACCGACGTATGGCACGTAGTCCGTCAGGATTTCTCGCTTGATCGCAACCTTGCGCGCGACGGACTGCGTTTCCTTCAACCGTCGCTGATCGGTCGCGAGCTTGGCGCGCATCATGTCGGACGCCCTGTCCTGGCCGCGCTGCACGCTCGCCGCAATCGGCGCGTCAGGCTCGCTCACGGCCACCGATGCGGCGACGCGCATCAGGTGCCGGGTGATCGGGGTATGCCTCACCATGCCCGCCCCTTACTGGCCTGCGCCCGGCGTGGCCGGATCGTCAGCGCCGGGAGCACCCGCGAACACGATGTTTTCGAGCAGACAGCCCGCACCGAAGTCCTCGATCACATACGCTTCGTTGCTCGACTCGTAGAATTCGAGCTGATCGCGCTTCGGGTTGTCGATGATCGCGCGGCGACGGCCACCGATTTCCCAGTAGATCGACAGGTTCGACAGCATCGTGACCAGCATCTTGCCGCGCGGCATGAACGGAACTTGCATCGCGCTCACGTTGCCCATGCGCTTCTGGCTGATGACGAGACTTGCAGCCAACGATTCGGTCGGCGGGTTGTCCCGGTTCACGATGGGGAAATACTTGTCCAGCATCGTGTCCCGGCCACACAGAACCATGAGGCCGGTATCGTCCGCGTACCACGGCTCGATCAACGAATTGATCGCCTCATACACGAGCGCGTCGATATTCGCGTAGTCCGCACCAGCACCACCGATCACGATCTTGCCCTTCGCCTTGCCATCCGCGACAACCCGGCTCGGCGCTTGCTCGCGGTACTTCTGGAGCCAACCCTTGTTCACGTCCTCCAGATACGGGTTTTTCGAGCGGTCGGACGTGTTGACCCGGTTGATGCCGTTGAAGCCGATGCGGATGCGATCGAGCGCCTGTTGCTGCGCGTTCGCATCGCGCACCATCGTTTGGAAATTCGGCGTCGTCGCCCACGCGTCCAGCTTGGGATAGCGCAGGTGCGTGTCGAAATTCGTCTGCGAGCAGAAATAGCGGTTCGGATCGAGATCGGTCAGGTCGACCGTTTCGCGGTCCTTCACCTTGGTGTCCGTCGTGCTCGCGATCGGAGCACCGACCAGCAGGCCCAGCTTTTCGCCCTCCTGCGCCGTCACACCTTGGACGTTGATGCGTTTCAGGAGTGCGGCCGATTCCTGAATGCGCTTTTCGACCTTTTGCTGCACGCTCGGCACGACCGAAAATTTCTTCGATGCGTCGGTGACGCCGTTCAGGCGTGCGATGTTCGCGGTGTAGCGCTCGACCGCACGTTTGGTATTTTCCAGCATGTTTTCTCCGATGAATCGGTGTTTCGCCTAGATGCACTGACCGCGATCAGCAGTCCGTCGCATCCCATTCGCCGCCCGTAGCGGTTGGCCGTTGCGTGCCGCCCGGCTCGCCTTCGAGTCGCTGCGTCAGCGCGCTAAACGCTGCGCGATCCTTCGCGCTTTCCGTTTTCAGCGCATCGATTTCGAGCCGCAAGCCCTCGATCAGCACCTGTTGCGACGCGCTGTGGTACGACAGACGCGAGGCGATATCCGTCGGAATTGCCCCGCTATTCGAATCCGCGGCCGGGGCCGTCCCTGCACTTTGTGCCGGTGCCGGTGCCGGTGCCGGTGCCGATGCGCCACCATTGCCACCGATCCCGAACAGTTCAGCCAGCTTCGACGTCACGAGCGTGGTGAACGATGCGGGGGTCATGATCGGGGCCGCAGCGGGTTCGTCGTTGAACAGTGCGGTGCCGATTTCGACGGCGACCGAAAACAGGTTTTCGGGCGCATGCTTGCGCGACTTGAAATGGTCCGGGTGTTGCTGCGAGAACGACAGGATTTCCGTTCCGAGACTCGCCGGGCTATCGGTCACGCCGAGGCCGACCAGATACGCTTTCCCGGACTCGGCGAAATTCGGCGCAATTTCGATGCTCGAATAGACCTTCTGGCGTGCCTTGTTCATCGCCTTCAGATCGTCGGTCGGATCGATCTGCGCGAACAGCGCCAGCTTGCCGTCGTCAACCGTGCGGGCCTCGACTGCGCGCACGTCGCCATACGCACGAAAGTCACCGGTCGGCAGGACGCCGCGAATGTGTTCGAGAAACACGCGCGCGCCATACGTCGTCGCCGGGTTGTACGTGTCCGCCATTTCTTGAATCTGCTGTCGCGTGATGGCGCGACCGTCCGTCGTCGCGCCCTCCGTTGCCACCCGCACAAACTTCATCGTGTTTTCTCCCTGTAGGTTCCTGTGCGCTGATTAAGCGGTTCCGTCATCGTGCGCGTGCGCCGCTGCCCCATCAACGCGGTGCGCTGCGCGTGCGGCCGGGTACAAATTCATGCAGTCGATTTCGCCCGCGCGCGCGCATACGCTCGACGCATGGAAAAACCTGCAAACCCTTTCGCCGATTTCCCGGCTGCAAACGACAAGACCGAAACGAATGTGACGAGCCTCGCGACGCGACGCGTCGCACGTGATCTGTTTTGGGGCGGATGGAAAATCCGATCGATTGCCGAATACATCGGTGAACCGCGCTCGACTGTCGAAACATGGAAGCAGCGCGAGGGATGGGACAAGGCAACGTCTACGGACAAGGTGTCCGACGCGCTCGTGCAACGAATGCGCGTGTTGATCGCGAAAGACCCGAAGCAACCCGGCGACTTCAAAGAGCTTGATCTACTCGGCCGCGAAATGGAGCGGCAACAGCGCATGCAGGTGCGTGCCGAGCGCATCGAGTCAGGCGCGACGGAGACGAGCACCGCGAGCGGTAGCACGCCGCGCGTTTCGTCGCGCTCGTCGGGTCGAAAGACGACGCGCAACTCGATCACCCCGGAGCAGCAACAACGCATCCTCGACGCGATCCGCGATTCACTGATCGGGCATCAGCGCACGTGGTACGAGAACCGCCATTTTCGCCGTCGGAACATCCTGAAATCCCGGCAGATCGGCGCGACGTTCTATTTCTCGCATGAGGCGTTCGGGCGCGCACTCGAAACCGGATACAACCAAATTTTCCTGTCCGCGAGTCGCGCACAGGCGCACGTGTTCCGCGCGTATATCCAGAAATTCGCATGGGATGCGGCGCAGGTCGAACTAACCGGTGATCCGATGTGGCTCCCGAACGGTGCGGGCCTGATTTATCTCGGCACCAGTTCGCGCACGGCGCAGAGCTACAACGGCGATCTGTATTTCGATGAGTATTTCTGGACCAGCAATTTCGCGACGCTCAACAAGGTTGCGATGGGGATGGCGACGCATTCGCATTTGCGGATGACGCACTTTTCCACGCCGTCCACGACGACACACGAAGGCTATCCGTTCTGGACTGGAGCGCACTTCAATCGCGATCGACCGGACGACGAGCGGGTTGAAATCGACGTCTCGCACACGTCGCTCGCGCGCGGGCTCGCGTGCGGTGATGGACAGTGGCGGCAGATCGTGACCGCCGAGGATGCGATTGCATCCGGGTTCACGAAACTCGATCTTGAAGATTTGCGCCGCTCGAACAGTCCGGCCGACTTCGAAAACCTGTACATGTGCCAGTTCGTAGACGACACCGCTTCGGTGTTCTCGTTCCGGCTCGTACAGGCGTGCATGGTCGACTCATGGGATGTATGGACGGACGTGAAGCCGTTGCTTGAACGCCCGTTCGGCTATCGCCCGGTCTGGATCGGCTACGACCCCGCGCTTACGGGCGACTCGGCCGGGTGCGTTGTCATTGCACCGCCCGACGAACCGAACGGGAAATTCCGCGTTCTCGAGCGCCATCGATGGAAAGGCATCGACTTCGAAACGCAGGCAGACAAGATTCGCGAACTGACGCAGCGCTACAACGTCACGTATATCGCGGTCGACACCACCGGCATTGGTCACGGCGTCCATCAGCTTGTGCGCCAGTTCTTCCCGCGCGTCGTCGGCCTGAACTATTCGCCCGAACTGAAAAATCGCCTTGTCCTGAAAGGCATGTCGGTGATCGGGAAAAAGCGCCTGGAATTCGATGCGGGTATGACAGACCTCGCACAATCGTTCCTGTCCATCCGGCGATCGATGACGCCGAGCGGCGCAAAGATGACGTACACCGCCGCGCGTAACGAAGAAATCGGCCATGCTGACCTTGCATGGGCCTGCCTTCACGCGCTCGACAATGAACCCCTCGAAGGTGCGAGCCGCGCGCGCAGCACCGTGGAGATTTGCTAATGACTTCCGACCTCGTACCCACCGCACACGATATCGCCACACGCGCACCGCTATCGTCGGTCGAATCGTTCACGTTCGGCGACACCGTTTCCGCGATGGACGGAGGCGACATTCTCGACTACGCCGAGCTGTGGGCCGTCGATGATTATTTCGAACCGCCCATCAGCCGCGAAGCCCTCGCGAAGTCTCTGCGCGCCGGTACGCACCACGCGTCCGCGCTGTACTTCAAACGAAACGTGCTTGCGTCGACGTTCATCGAGCATCCGAAGTTTTCGCGAGACTCGTTTCGTCGACTCGCGCTCGATTTTGTAGTTTTCGGCGACGCGTATCTTGAACGAGAGCGCAACCGCACGGGCGGCGTTCGCAGCTACCGCCCTTCCCCCGCGAAGTACACGCGGCGCAAAACGGATCTGCAAAATTTCGTGTTCATCGACGGTTGGCTGAACCGCCACCAGTTCGAAACCGGCTCCATCTTTCAACTGATGGAGCCCGACGTAAATCAGGAAGTCTATGGCATGCCCGAATACATCGCTTCTCTACAGTCCGCGTGGCTGAACGAATCGGCGACGCTGTTCCGGCGCCGCTACTACGCGAACGGATCGCATGCCGGGTTCATCCTCTACGTGAACGACCCGAACATGGACCCGGAGGACGTGGACGCGATCCGGAAAGCGCTGCGCGATTCGAAGGGCATCGGCAATTTCCGGAACCTGTTTCTGCATTCAGCGGCACGAGGCGGCAGTGGTGAGAAAGGCGCAGTTCAACTGATCCCGATTTCGGAAGTCGCCGCGAAAGACCAGTTCTTTGACATCAAGAACGTGACCCGCGACGACTCGCTTGCGGCGCACCGCATTCCGCCGCAGCTTATCGGCATCGTGCCGAGCAACACCGGCGGGTTCGGTGCGGTCGAACCGATGGCACGCGTGTTCGCCCGGAACGAACTGGTGCCGCTCCAACAACAATTCCTGAAAATCAATGAGTGGGCGGGCGAGGAAATCGTGCGGTTCAACGACTACGTGCTGCCGGTCGCTGCCTGACCGCGCGAAGTGCCAAATTTGGCACTTTGCGGTGCTGCGTCTGGAATCTCGCGGCGCGCGGCCGTTTGCGTCTGGAAAATCCCCCCGAACATCGCCGAACCCCGCCCCGCGCGGGGCGCGGGCGGTCGCACGGGTTGCGTCTGGAATCGCCGTTTCGTTTTAGCCCGCAGGCGCGGAGGGGACTGCGATATTCCGGGGCGGAAGTGTGATCCGCCCCCACCTACCGCCCGCGCGCGACGGCCCGCCCGAGCCCGTATCGAACCCGCCACGGGCCTGCCGCTGCCGCGTCCGGCGCAGGACAGCAACACGCACGCGAACCGCGCAGAAGCCCGGAGAATCGGCCGGGCGCGCCGTCGATACCATTCGATGTGATATCACTTTTTGATTGCACTCTGATAGCACTTTCTGCTATCATCAAGGCATGAAATCGAAACACGCCCGCACCCTCGCCGCGATCTTCACGAAGCCCACATTGGGCGGGATCGTGTTCTCCGATATTGAATCGCTCGTCGCCGCACTCGGCGGCGAAATCCACGAAGGCGCAGGGTCGCGCATCGCCTTCGAACTGAACGGCACGCGTCGCTATCACCACCGCCCGCATCCGGGCAAAGAGGCGAAGCGGTATCAGGTGGAGGACTTGCGCGACTGGTTTATCGAAATGGGAATCAAGCCATGAACAACGCCATGACTTACAAGGGATATTTCGCCCGGATCGATTTCGACGGGCGCGATAACATTTTCGTCGGCCACGTGCTCGGCGTGGACGACAAAATCAGTTTCCATGGTGAGACGGTGGACGAGCTTACGCGCGATTTTCATGCGGCCGTCGATCACTACCTTGACGACTGCAAGCGAGCAGGACGCGAGCCGCAAAAGGTAGCGTCCGGCAAGCTGATGCTGCGTATCGATCCGACTGTTCACGCAACTGTCGGTATCGCTGCCGCCCTGTCGGACGAAAGCGTCAATCAATGGTCGGAGGAGGTACTGGGGCGTGCGGCCCGTGAAGTGTTGGCGCGAGCAGGTTACGCCAGCGACGAGAAAGCCACCATGTCAGGCACCCCCTGAACAGCGCAGGAAACACACAACCGCATATACTTGGCCGACGACTTGTGATTTCGTCGGCCATTTTTTTGCAATCAGTTGTCATCACACATCAATCTATACGTTGTTTCGGGGGACAGCATGGAGTTAATTAACCAAATAGAAATTTCGTATTTTCGCTCAATCCACAAAGGCCATATTGAAGATTGCTCCGGTACGAATATCATTTTTGGGCGCAACGATTCCGGAAAAAGTAACTTCTTACGAGCGCTCAATCTGTTTTTCAACAACGAAACCAATCCCGGCCAAAAATTCTCATTCGCACGCGACTTCAACCATACCCGCAGAGCTGGAGCGGACGTCGCGCAACAGGCCGGCAAGGAACTGAAGAAATTTGTTTATGTGAAGATTTGGTTTAAGACGCCAGACAACTTTAAAAATTCACTCGGCGCGACGTTTTGGGTCAAAAAACAATGGAACACAACCACCGAGGAAACGCCGGATTTTTATTCGTCAATCAAGGACAATAAATCAAAAACATACTTGACGCGACTCTTAAACCAAGTTCGATTTCATTATATTCCGGCAATCAAGGATCGAAGGATTTTCGAAAAACTTCAGACCGAAATATATGATGTGATATCTCGCAATGTCCAGTTTTCAGATTCACTTCGCAACTTCTCTCAAGCCCTACAACTTAGAACGGCCGAACTATCATTTGATTTAGCGGATAGACTGCGCATCAATAGCGTGGTATCAACCCCACAAGACTTAACAGATCTGTTCCGGTCACTCGATTTCGAAACGAAAACGGAGCAAGGCGACCTACATAGTCTGACGCTGCAACGAGGCGATGGCATTCAGGTTCAACACATCCCTCCGATTCTCGCATTCATTTCCGATAAAAGTGCCGCCAATTTTCATATTTGGGGATTTGAGGAGCCGGAGAATTCTCTTGAGTTGGTAAATGCGATCAAGGAAGCGGAGACATTCCGATCATTCGGGGCATCGGGAAATAAGCAAATATTTTTGACAAGCCACAGTCCCGCATTTTTCTCACTGAACAACGATGATGTGTCGCGTTATTTCGTATCAAAATCCGAGATTATTGACGGTCGCCCAAACTCTACAATCTCCATAATCGACGGCGACGCTGATAAATCTCCAGCAGATTTAATGGGAGAACTCCCCCATTTGACGGTAATTAGCTCATACCTCGGAGCAGCACAGAAAAAGATTGACGACCACGCTGAGGCAAACCGTCTTTTGAATGCCGAACTAGCGGAATCAAATTTGCCTATCCTGTTTGGCGAAGGGGCATCCGACGTTCTTATCTTCGAACAGGCATGGCGCGTTCTGTTCGGTGAAGAACCGAATATGCTTACCTTCGTAGGAGGGAATGGCACAACAAAAATGGAGGCACTTGCCAAGGATGGCCGTGTCCTCCAAGTTGCGGCGCGCGCACGACCTCTGTTCGCTCTAGTTGACAATGACAAGGAGGGACGCGACCTGTGGAGCAGTGGTCACTTGAATGGGGGCGAACGCTGGTATAAGCACAACTCCAACGGTGTACATTGGTGCCGCCTACCATTCGAGAAGGGATTTTCGGACTTTATGACGAGATTGAAAATTCCAGACGCCTTCTGGCCCGGAACGCTCGAAAACCTGTTCCCGGTCGCGCTTCGCCAGGAAGCAATCGAACAAGGAGTTTTCGCCCTTGGCGACAGCCCCTATGATGAACTCCTGAAGTCAGGGGCTTTTTCACGTGTGCTGCCTTACTGCGCGCCACGCGATGACCTCGCGAATCTTTATGTGATGACGCCACACTCTGACTACAAGGTTCGATTCGCTGAATGGGTAATCGCTCAGAGCGCCGATCGGCCACAGATTTTTGAATCACTTCGAACCACGCTTACCGGGGTACGAAACGAGATTGCGAAAAGGCAAGCGTAATTAGATTGCTTGCACGGCATCGCGGCGTATGTCGCCGCGATGCACTCGTATCGTCCCAACAGGAACCGCTGAGACTGGCTGTTCACTCGCACATCACGCGTTCTCAACGTACGCGCGCGCGTTGTTGATTGCATCCCGCAAATTCGCACCCTCCCCCGTCACCGGAGTTTGCACGAGATCGGCTACTTCGACCTGAAACACTGGTTTCTCGCCCGCACGGTGCATCCGTCGAATCGCGATGTTACCTTGCGTCGCGAGCCAGTCCAGCAGATCGGCATCGTTCAACCTGGCTGTTTCCTTCTTCGCGCCGACCGATTTCAGAGTCTTTGGCGTTACCTTCTTCTTTCCGGACGCCTTCGCGACTTCCCTCGCGGCCTGCAACTTCCCCACTGCATCCGCGCCTGACTCTTTCACGAGATGCCGCGCGGCCGTGGCCGACACCTCGCCAGCCTGCACCGCTTCGCGAATCGCCGTAGGCGCAGACAGCAACGTGAGCGCATTTCGCACCTTCGTGATCGAGCACGGCAAGCGCCGGGCAATCGCTTCTTCGGAGATTCCGCGGCCGAGCATGTCTTTGAACAAAATCGCCTCGCCGAGTGGCGTCAGCTTCCGGCCGTTGTTGTCCTGATACTTGCCGAATAGCCGATCTTCTTCCGTGGTCCCGCGTTCCTCGTTTACGACCGGCACCGCTTCGATGCCCGCGCCCTCGCTGTTCGCAAGCTGGACAGCATCCCATCGTGTATGGCCGTCGGACAGGTACAGAAAGCCGTCGACAGCAGCGCACACCTTGAGGGGCTTATGGCGAAAGAAGCCGTTGACCTTCATCGAATCCGCGTACTCGCGCACCGCTGCCGGATAGTCCGGGTCGGCAAGACGGGGCGCATTGAAGCCCGGCCGTACACGAATCGCATCGAGCGACACCATGTAGATATCCGCGCTCCCCTGCCGGAACTGCTTCATGATCTGTTTCACATTGCCCGGCACCAACTCCATTTCGGCCTGCGTGCTCGTTGCTGCATCCATCGTTCAATCCCCTTTAAAGTACCCCGGCGACGATGTGTCGCCATCATCAGAAACAGACCCGCTATCCGGCGAGTCATCGAAAAGCGAAAGCGACTCCCGCCGCTCGGTGCGCTGCACCGGCCCCTCGGGTGTCATCGTGAGCGCGGTTCGATACGTGTGACCGCACAGCACGTTGTCGCACTGGAAATCCACGTTCCAACACAGATCCGACGTGCGCAGCATCACGCGCGCGATTCCCCGCGCCTTGCAATGCGGACATGGCATGGTCCACCGCATGTCACAACCCGGCGCGCTTCGCCGTGCGCGAATTGATCGTGCCGCGCAGCGGATCAGCGCGCACGATCGGCAGATCGAGCCCATCGCGCGGCGACGCCGACGGCGAAAGTGAATACAGGATTTCGAGCGACGCGGGCGCGCGAAATCCGCAGTCCGGGCAGTAGAAGTACAGGCGGCGCATGGTGTCGCTCATCGGTTCGGAGTGACGCGCCTCAATATGCCCGTCGCACGCGGGACACTCGATCGTCATGTCATGCGGATCGCGATAGCTGGCGTTCATACGGCTCCCGATTGGTTAGGTTGCGTGTTCAGCGTGGCGGCCTGTTCGTAGTCGGCCAGCCAGTCGGATACGTCGTGCGCGGCGAGCGCGTGAGCGGCGTTGTGGCGCGTGCCTCGCAGATCGACGGGCGAATCGATGCGGAACGACTCCGCGTATTCAAGCCATGCGTCGACCGGCGTTTCAAGCGCCTCGACGTGCTCGGGCTGCTGCGTACAGTTATTGACACCAGTCCAAGGGCGGGCGGCTTCGCCACCTCGCCGAACCACTCGCCACACGTGACGCGTCGACGGAACAAAGATTTCCGTTTCGCGGGTGTACGAGCAAAGCCCGTCAACAATGCTCGCAATGCCGATAGCCTCGACGCCGTGCGGCACGCGCACGGGAGCAATGCCATACCGCCCCTCGCGATGCTCGATCGTGTGTCGGATGTAGACCATACGGGCCTCGCCCGCGATACCGCCCATTGCACGCGAGTACGCAGCCCAATCGGCGGGTTTGTCGTCGCGCTTCTGCGCGGCAGTCCATGCGGCGACGATGCACGCGGATTCTTCGATGGCGGGCAGATCGTCCTCTTTGACGCGGCGCAGCTCGCGCCACACGCCGACCGGCGCACCGCCGAACTGCTGAAACTGTCGGATGCCCCACAGTGCCGCCCACGTTTCGACGCGTGCCGATGGCGTGATTTCGTCGTCGTCCCAGAAATCCGACTGCACGACGTAGCCCTCATTCGTCTTGTGCTCGCCGACTGCGTGACCGTCGATGTTCTTCGAGATGTATTTGGCGATGTACCCGACGGCCGAACCCTTCGCCTTGTCGATCAGTTCGAAGCGCACGCGGTGCTCGCGCGCGCCGGGTTCGTTCCCGGAGTCGCGCAGCCCGTGCTTGCGCATGATTTCGCAGAACCGCTTGATATCGTTCGAGAACACCAGCCCGTGCCAGTGCGGCGAGCCGTCGTGATGCGGCTCCGCAACGCGCATGCCGAAGTACGTCACGCCCTCGCGGCTCAGTTCGGCGCGGATGCGTTGCCATACCTTCCGCAAGTACGCCTGCCCGTCGCGCGGCGTGACGCCCGCATAGTTTGGGTTCGGCTTAAACCAGCTACCGGTTTGCCGGACAGCATGAAATCGGCTCGGGCACGTCAGCGTGAACATGACGCCGCGATACGACGCGCCGTCGGCCAGTTCTTCGAGTCCGCGCAGTCGCGTGAACAGTTCGCCCCGCTTCAATGCCTTGTTCGAAATGCCCTTCGACGCCAGTTCGGCGAGCGTGAAGCGCTGGCCGTCCTCGTTCTCCATCGTGACCGCTTCGAGCGTGCGCGCGTTGCGCCGATTCTGCGCAATACGACGCCGCACGGCCTCATCGCTCGCATACGGCTCCGCTTTCAGGTGGACGAAGTGCAGCCGAATGTTCGAGTGCTCCAGCCCGCGAATGTGCATCTTGCGCAACTGACGACGCCACCACAGTTCGCACTTCACGCGCGCGACCTGATCGGCCGGATGCTCGAAATTCGGCATGTCGATACCGTATGCGCCGCACGTCGCGCGCGCGACGACGAGCGCATCGGCCAGTTCAAGCCCATACGCGCGCATCGTCACATCGGACGCAATGCGGCGGGCCTTCATGCAGATTTCGTGATCGGTCGCATCAGGCGACACCGGCATGCCATCGGGCGCGTGGACGTCGAGAAAGTCGCGCAGCGTGTTCGCTGCTGCTGCCAGATCGAACATATGCGCCGCGTTGAACCCGGTACGCTGGCGGTACGTGCGCGCGCTGTCGCGCCCGGCGTCGCGCGCCTGTTCGAGCGCGCGGCGCATCCACTTCACGGGAAGGCGTTTCTTAGCCTTGTTCGCTTCGGGTAGTTTCGGAACGCTGCTTTCCGCGTCGCGCGCGTAAATCCACATAGAGACGGCCGGGAATCGAGAGAGGGAACGTTAAGCGGGTTGCGTCGATTTAACCGGCCATGCGGGCTCGGTGCCTTCTTCGGGGTGCGTGCCGCACCATGCCAGCGCGAACACGATAGTGAGCAGCCAAATCGCCCACAGCGGGAGCGGCTTTTTCTCGGGCGTTTGCTTCATGGGGTTGTCCTCTTGATTACCGGAATTGAAAACGTCGTTTTGACAGGTCGCGCAGGAGCGGTCGGAGAACGTGCATCGCGGCTGCTTCGGCTAGATCGGATTCCGCAGTGCGCGCCGGGCTCGTCAGTTCGGGGGGAGTAGCAAGCACGCCCGCACCGATGCCGAAATCCGCTAGATCCTCGATCAGCAGTTCGCGCGTCGTCGTCGTGCTGTCGGCGCTCGACTCATCCATGTCAGCCCTGCGCGCCTGCGACTGCGAACAGCGGCAATTCATCGATCACGTCGAATCGTTCGACCTCTCGCGGCTCGATCCCTGCCGCCGCGCACGCAGACGGTGATATCCAGATCACCTCTTCGCGCGGCACGGTGCCCGCTTGGCTGTTCGCCCGCGTCTTGCGCGTGAATCGAGCCCACCCGGCAAGCGCGCGCTCATACATTTCCGACGCGTAACCGCTCACCACGGCCATGCCGCGAAGGTTCTCGAGCATCGCCAGCAAATCGACATGCTCAAACGTGGACATTTCGCAACGGTAGTCGCGGCCGATGCCGCGCGAGACGCTGTTGCGCACTTCCGGCAGATACGGCGGATCAACATAGAACAGCACGCCCGGCGCGTCGTATCGTGCGATCAGGTCAACGGCGGGCATGTTCTCGATCATGGTCCCGCGCAGACGCGCACTGATTGGGCCAAGCCTGCCCGGATACCGCTTCCACTGCCCTGGCCCATCCGACCACACATCACCCGCGAATCCGATCGGGTCATTCAGCGGCCGTGTCGCGCCCATCGAGCCGAAGCCCATTTGTGCGCGGACACATAGGCGTCGTGCGCGCTCGATCGGCTCATCTGTAGACGACCATGCGGCGTCGAACTCCATGCGCGCGTATGGCGTCAGTTCGAGTGCGTCGATCAGGCGCGCACGCGACGCGTCGTCGCGCACCACACGGAAAAGGTTGACGATTTCGCCGTCCAGATCGTTGTAAATCTCGACGTGGCTTCGCGGCTTCTGGAGAAGAACAGCGGCCGAGCCGCCGAACGGCTCGACATAGATATCGTGCCGCGGCAAGTGCGACAGCACCCACGACGCGACACGAAACTTGCTGCCCATGTAGCTGAGAAGCGGCGCCGTAATGCCTGTTTCCGTTGCCACCCGCGTCACGCTGCCTCCGCGAGCATCGGGCGAAGGCAGTCACGCGCTACAAGTAACGCCACGTCGCGCGACATGCAGCAGTCGGGGGCAATGCCGCCTTCTTCGTACCAGTGGAATGCCGAGCCGTTCGCCGTGAAGTACCCGCCACGCGAACCGCGCTCATAGAAAGGGCCGGTTTCGACGATGCCGGGTTCGATCGGGCGCGGCGCAGCAGCTTGAAGGTCCGCGAGCGTCATGCGGACCTCACGATGGTGAATGCACGCTCGACGTGGCGAACCGTCGCCGCCAGTTGCTCGGCCTCATCGCTCGCGCGACGACGTGCGATGTGCTCCGCGTTGCTTGCGCGGATCACCCGACGAATTGCGAGCGTTTCCGCGTCACGTTGATTAGGAATGCTATAGACAAGAGCCATTGAATCACCCCGCTATTTGTGTTCGTTCTATCAGGTGGGTTTGACGCCGAACTGGAGAACCGCCTTAACGCGGTCCTCGCCGTGGCGCTGAATCAGCAGATCGATTTCGCGTTGCGCGGCCTTCCGGTGATCGCCCCGGCATACTTCGAGCGAGTGCGTGGTGATCTTCGCTGCGATGCCACCGGATTTCGCCTCAGTGACTGCCGCATACGCCTTGCCGACAACGCGGGTCACGAGGAAATTGAATCGAACGCCGCCGATCGTCTTGGCAGTTTTCGCCAATAGCTCGGCGTCGATCGTCTTTTCGCGCATCGCGTCCGCGACCTTGACCATTTTCGTTTCAGGCTGCACGCACGCCCCCTACCGCGTTCACCGGTACGAAGAACACCCGCGCGCCCAATCGCTCAAGCCCGCGCAGGAACACCGCATAATCCGCAGTCATGGCGTCCGTCGGGAGCATCACGACCGTGACACTTTCGTCCGCGCCAGCCGGATCGAAACCGAATCGCGAGCGCGGCAGTTCCTGCGCCGCACGCCGTAGCGCTTTTTCGCGCTCGTCGTCCCGCGTTGCGTTCCTCGATACGACGCCGGCAAGGCGAATCGCATCGGCCCACAGTTCGCACTGGTGATGCGACAGCAGCGCACGAGCGTTCACGATGATCCGATCCGCGCATTTCAACTCGCGATACAGCGCGTCGACGCCACCGCGTTCAATCGCGTCCTTCCGCTCGTCGGCACGAGTCATCCCCTCGCCGATCACGTTGTCACGCTCGTTCGCGTTCGACCATTGGATTTTCTGGTCGAACGTCAACACAGTGAGCACCGTGCGGATGACCGTGTGCGCGGCCCGCAGTTCGTCGCGCAGTTCGTTTTCGAAGTTTTTCATGCGGCCCACCCTGCCTGTTGCATGCCCGGAATCGAAGTCCATTTCTGGATAATTCCAATCATTGCGTCCATGAGCGCACGGAAATACGGTGCGACGGATTGGCGCGCGAGCGCCGAAGGTGTAAGCGTTTGTTGCAGCGAAACGTGCATTTGACTTCCCCTTGTTCAACCCCTTGAACGGATACAGCGTGAAAGTCGCCCGGCAGACGGATAGCTAGTCCGTCACCGGCGGGGTTGGAAACCGGTGCCGGGTCGACGGAACGGAGAATAGTCTCATCCGATGAAACGTGTCAATAGCTGATACGTCTCAGCAACGGAGACAGTTGCATCTGATGAAGCGTCGCAGTACCTTTGACGCCGGGTTGAATTGATTTAAAAGGGGTTTGTCAATGAAAACGACAGTCGATTGGCTCGACGCGGTGAAAGCCCGCCTCGACCTTCCCTCCGACTACGCCGCAGCCAAGGTGCTGGGCGTGACGCGTGGCGCGGTCAGCAAGTACCGCAACCAGCAATCAGTGTTTGACGAGAAAACCGCAATCCGCGTAGCGGAAATTCTGAACGTCGATCCGTTCGAAGTGATCGCCGCCGCGCACGCCGAAAGCTCGCGCGACGACCGCACGAAAGCAATTTGGGTGCATGCTTTGGAAGTTTTTTCCAAGGGCCTACAGGGTTTTCGTCGGCTGGCGCTACCCGCTAACGCTTGTGGGGCTTTGATCCCACAGGTGTAACGCCAGCTTTAGTTAGCAAACCTTTTTATGATTATGTCAAATACAATATTTCCGTCCGAATCCGCGCCATCCCGCCATTGATCCGACCGAAAACAACCCGCTGCCACCGTCAATCGACCTCCAGATCCCCGACCGTTTCCGCCCCCCGCGCGTCGCGCCGCGTCCCGGCAGCCTGCCGACCGCGCCGGCCTGCAGACACCACCAGACGAAACGCAACCGGCGCAAACACGAGCCCGAACAGCGTCGCCGCCAACACGCCTCCAAACGCACCCGTGCCGATCGACCGCCGGCTTTCGGCGCCCGCGCCCGTCGCCAGCACGAGCGGCACGACGCCCAGCAGGAACGCCATCGACGTCATCACGATCGGCCTGAATCGCGCGGCGGCCGCGTCGATCACCGCCTGCCGCAGCGACATGCCGTGCGCGGCCAGATCGCGTGCATACTGCACGATCAGGATCGCGTTCTTCGCCGCCAGCCCGACCACCGTGATCATCCCGACCTTGAAATACACGTCGTTCGGCATGCCGCGAGCGAGCGCCGCCGCGATCGCGCCGATCATGCCGAGCGGCACGATCGTCAGCACCGACAGCGGAATCGTCCAGCTTTCGTACAGCGCGGCAAGCGCCATGAACACCGCGAGCACCGACAGCCCGACGAGCAGCGGCGTTTGTCGCGCAGCGACCTGCTCCTCGCGCGCCGCATCGACCCAGTCGAAGCCGATCCCGGCCGGCAGCGCGCCGGCGAGCCGCTCCATCTCCGCCATCGCCGCACCCGAACTCGTGCCGGTCGCCGCCCGGCCGCTGATGTCGAGCGACGGATAGCCGTTGTAACGGTTCAGCATCACCGGGCCGATCGTCCAGTGCGGCGCGGCGATGGCCGACAGCGGCACCATGTCGCCGGTGCGGTTCGGCACGGTCAGCGCCATCAGTTGCGTGTCGGTCGTGCGGGCGCCCGGCTCGGCCTCGATGATCACGCGCCGCATGCGGCCCGACGCCGGAAAATCGTTGATGTAGTTCGAACCGAACGTGCCGCCCAGGAGCCCCGCGATCCGCTCGAACGGCACGCCGAGCGCATACGCCTTCGCACGATCGACGTCGAGCTCGATACGCGGCGCGTCCGGCAGGTCTTCGAAATGCACGGCGGCCAGCAGCGGATCGGCCTTCGCGCGCTCGGACAGCTGCTCGCGGGCCGCCTTCAATGCATCGAGCCCGACACCGCCGCGATCCTCGAGCCGGAACGTGAACCCGTCGGAATGCCCGATGCCGCGCACCGACGGCGGCAGCGACGCCTCGACGTCGCCGTCGAGAATCTCGCCGAAACGCCGGTTGAGCCGGTCGCGCAACGTCATCGCGTCGACGTCGCGCTGCGCCCAGTCCTTCAGCTCCACGAACGCCATCCCGACGTTCTGCCCGCTGCCCGCGAAACTCCAGCCGATCACGCTCGTCACGTTCGCGATCGCCGGCTCCGCGCGCAGGATCGCCTCGACCCGCTCGACGGCCACGAGCGTGCGCGCCTGCGTCGCGCCGGCGGGCAACTGGATCATCACCTGCAGTTGCCCCTGGTCCTCGGTCGGCAGGAAACCGCCCGGCATCATCCAGTACAGCAGCGCACAGCCGAGCACGAGCGCCGCGTAGACCGCGACGACGATACCGGTGCGGCGCACCGCGAACACGGCGACGCGGCGATAGCCGGCCTCGACTCGCGTGAAGCCTGCACCGAACCGGTCGGCCAGGCGCGCGCTGAGGCCGCGTCGTCGCGCGTTGCCGGCTCCGCGATCGTGCGGCGCGACCGACTTGAGCAGGTTCGCGCACAGTGCGGGCGTGAGCGACAGCGCCATGAACGACGACACCAGCATCGACGCGATCATCGCCACCGCGAACTGGCGGTAGATGCCGCCGACGGTACCCGGAAAGAACGCCATCGGCACGAATACGGCGGTCAGCACGGCCGTCACGCCGACGATCGCCCCGCCGATCCGCTTCATGGCCCGACGCGTGGCGTCGCGCGGCGACACGCCCTCCTCCATCACGCGGTGCACGCTCTCGACGACGACGATCGCGTCGTCGACGAGGATGCCGATCGCCAGCACGAGACCGAACATCGTGAACACGTTGATCGACAGCCCGAACGCCCACATCGCGACGAACGCGCCCATCAGCGTGACCGGAATCACGACCGTCGGCACCAGCGTGTAGCGCAGGTCGCGCAGGAACAGCCACATCACGCAGAACACCAGCACGACCGCTTCGATCAGCGTCAGCACGACCTCGCGGATCGCGATCGTCACGAAATGCGCGCCGTCGAACGGGATCTCGATCGCGACGCCCGGCGGCAACGTCCGCGACAGCTCGGCGAGCCGCGCACGGATCGCGTTCGACGTTTCGAGCGCATTGCCGCGCGGGCCGAGCTGGATGCCGACCGTCGCGGCCGGGCGGCCGTTCAGCCGCGAATAGAACGAATAGTCGTCGCGGCCGATCTCGACGCGCGCGACGTCGGCGACGCGCACCGCCGAACCATCCGTCTTCGACTTCAACACGATCCGGCCGAACTCGTCCGGCGACGCGAGCTGCCCCTTGACGACGATCTGCGCGGTGAGCTGCTGGCCGCCCGGAAACGGCGCGTCGCCGATCGCGCCGGCCGTCACCGTCGCGTTCTGCGCGCCGATCGCCGCGATCACGTCGTCGGCGCCGAGGCCGTATTCGCGCAGCTTGTGCGGATCGAGCCAGACCCGCAACGCTTCGTCGGCATCCCACAGCTCGGCCGCGCCGACGCCCGGCGCGCGCTTCAGTTCACGCAGCACGTAGCGGTTCAGGTAGTCGCCGAGCTGCGCGGAATCGCGCAGGCCGTCGGTCGACGTCAGCGTGACGAGCATCAGGAACGTGTTCGCCGCCTTGAACACGCCGATCCCCTGCTGGACGACCTGCTGCGGCAAGCGCGACTCGACCTGCTTCAGCCGGTTGTTGACGTCGACGAGCGCGATGTCGGGATCGGTGCCCGGCGAAAACGTCACGTCGATCTCGAGGTTGCCGTGACCGTCGCTGCTCGTCTCGTAGTACAGGAGCCCGTCGGCGCCGTCGAGGCTTTCCTCGATGATGCTGCCGACGTCGCCGTCGACCGTCTCGGTCGACGCGCCCGGGTATGCGGCGGTGATCACGACGCGCGGCGGCGCCAGGCGCGGATACTGCGCGATCGGAAGCTGCGGAATCGCGAGCACGCCCGCGACGACGATCGCGAGCGCGACGATCCACGCAAAGACGGGACGATCGATGAAGAACGACGGCATCGACATGCGTCAGCGCACCGACAGCGTTGTGCCGCGCGGCTCGCGCTCGGCCTGGGCGCGCTGCGCCCGGTACACGTCAATCATCGGTTCTCTCTCGGGAGTCGCGCACCGGCGCCAGCATCGACGACGCAAGCAGCGCACGCGTATACGGATGGGACGGCGCATGCAGCACGTCGAGCGTATCGCCCTCCTCGACCACGCGCCCCGCCTTCATCACGACGACCCGGTGGGCCATCGCCCGCATGACCGCGAGATCGTGCGTGATGAACAGGTAGCTGAGTTTGTACTTCTTTTGCAGATTCGTCAGCAGATTCAGCACCTGCTTCTGGATCGACACGTCGAGCGCGCTCGTCGGCTCGTCCAGCACCAGCAGTTCCGGCTCCACCGCCAGCGCACGCGCGATCGCGATCCGCTGCCGCTGGCCGCCGGAAAATTCGTGCGGATACCGCAGCATCGACTCGGCCGGCAGGCCGACCTCCTGCAGCAGCGCGGCGATCCGCGCACGCCGTGCGTCGCCGGCCACCTGCGGCCGGTGCACGGCAAGCCCCTCGCCGACGATCTGCTCGACCGTCATCCGCGGCGACAGCGAGCCGAACGGGTCCTGGAACACGACCTGCATCCTGCCGTACAGCGTGCGCCTGCCCCCCGTCGTCCGCAGCGTGTCGAGCGGCAAGCCGTCGATCTCGATCGCGCCGGCCGCCGGCCGCTGCAGGCCGAGCACAGTCGCCGCGAGCGTCGACTTCCCCGACCCCGACTCGCCGACGATCCCGAGCGTTTCGCCGCGCTTCAGCGTCAGCCGCACGTCGTGCACGGCGCGGAACGTCGTCTTGCCGAGCACCGCACGCCAACCTTTCGCCGCGATGCGGTAGTCGACGGCGAGATCGCGCACGTCGAGGATCGTCTGCGCCCCGGCCGCGACGGGCTCGACGGCGCGCTGCGGCGCACTGTCGAGCAACCGGCGCGTGTACGCATGCTGCGGCGCGGCGAACAGTGCGTCGGTCGTGTTCGTCTCCACCAGCACGCCCTGCTCCATCACGGCCACGCGCTGCGCGAAGCGCCGCACGAGGTTCAGGTCGTGCGTGATCAGCAGCACGGCCATTCCGCGTGCGGCCGCTTCCTGCTCCTGCAGTTCGATCAGCAGATCGACGATCTGCTGGCGCACCGTCACGTCGAGCGCCGTCGTCGGTTCGTCCGCCAGCAACAGCCGCGGCCGGCATGCGAGCGCCATCGCGATCATCGCGCGCTGGCGCTGCCCGCCCGACAACTGATGCGGAAAACTGTCGATACGCCGCTCCGGCTCCGGAATCCCGGTGCGCCGCAGCAGCGCGATCCCGCGTTCGCGCGCGTCGCCCGGGCGCAGCCCTTCGTGCAGCCGCAGGCTCTCGGCGATCTGCTTGCCGATCGTATACAGCGGATTCAGCGCGGTCATCGGCTCCTGGAACACCATCGCGATGTCCGCGCCGCGAATCCCGCGCATCTGCCGTTCGGTCTTCGCGAGCAGGTCCTCGCCGTCGAACAGCATCCGTCCGGATAGCGTCGCCTGCTGCGCGAGCCGCAGGATCGACAGCGCCGTCACGCTCTTGCCCGACCCCGATTCGCCGACGAGCGCGACGCGCTCGCCGCGGCCGATCGACAGGCTCAGGTCCTGCACGGCCGGTTTCGCGCCGAAGCGCGCCGAAAACCCGTCGATCTGCAACAACGCGTTCGCCATCATCGCCCCCCGCCGAACGCCGAGCCGCGCGCGCGCGCGTCGAGCGCGTTGCGCAACGCGTCGCCCATGAAGGTCAGCAGCAGCAGCGTCACCACCAGCGCGGCGAACGCGGAGATCGAGATCCACCACGCATCGAGATTGTTCTTGCCCTCCTGAAGCAGTTCGCCGAGGCTCGGCGTCGGCGGCTGCACGCCGAGACCGAGGAAATCGAGGCTCGTCAGCGACAGGATCGCGGCGCTCATCCGGAACGGCAGGAACGTGATCACCGGCGTGAGGCTGTTCGGCAGCACGTGGCGCCACATGATCTGCGCGTTCGTCAGCCCCATCGTGCGGGCCGCTTTCACGTAATCGAGCGTGCGGTTGCGCAGGAATTCGGCGCGCACGTAGTCGGACAGCACGAGCCAGCCGAACATCGACAGCAGGATGAACAGCAGCCACAGCGACGGCGTGAAGATCGACGCGAAGATGATCAGCAGGTACAGGTCCGGCAGCGCGCTCCAGATCTCGATCAGGCGCTGGCCGATCAGGTCGGTGCGCCCGCCGTAGAAGCCCTGCAGCGCACCCGTGAGCACGCCGACCAGCACGCCCGACACGGTCAGCGCGAACGCCATCAGCACCGACAGCCGGAACCCGTACAGCAGCCGCGCGAGCACGTCGCGCCCGAACTGATCGGTGCCGAGCCAGTTGCTCGCCGACGGCGGTGCCGGATACGGCCGCGACGCGAAGTAGTCGATCGTGTCGTAGCGATAGCGGTTCGGCGGATAGATCGCGAAATTGCCGTGCGATTCGAGCTTCGCCCGAATGTACGGATCGAGATAGTTCGTCTTCGCGGGAAAATCGCCGCCGAACTCGGTCTCCGGATAGTCCTTCAGGATCGGAAAATAATAGTGCCCGTCGTAGCGCACGAGCAGCGGCCGGTCGTTCGACAAACCATCGGCGCACAGACTGAGCGCGAACAGCACGACGAAGATCACGAGGCTCGCGAAGCCGAGCGGCTGCGCGCGAAAACGCTGCCACGTACGCCGCCACGGCGAAGGCGACGGCGCGCACGCGGGCTCAGTGGTCCAGGCGGCTGAACTGGATACGGGGGTCGACGAGGACATAGCAGATATCCGCGATGAGCTTGGTCAGCAGACCGATCAGGGTGAACAGGAACAGCGAGCCGAGCACGACCGGATAGTCGCGACGGATCACCGCGTCGTACGAAAGCTGCCCCATTCCGTCGAGCGAGAACAGCGTCTCGATCAACAGGTTGCCGTTCAGGAACGCGCCGACGAATGCCGCCGGCAACCCGGTGAGCAGCGGGATCGCCGCATTGCGCAGCACGTGCTTCCACAGCACGTCGCGCTCCGGCGCCCCCTTCGCCCGCGCGGTCAGCACGTACTGCCGGCCGATTTCCTCGAGGAAGGTGTTCTTCGTCAGGATCGTGACGATCGCGAAATTGCCGATCACCGCCGCCGTGACGGGCATCACGATGTGCCACAGATAGTCGAGCGTCTTGCCGAGCAACGTCAGGTCGTCGAAGTTGTCCGACGTGATCCCGCGCATCGGGAACACCTGCCAGAACGTGCCGCCGCCGAACAGCATCAGCAGCAGTACGCCGAGCACGAAACCCGGCACCGCATAGCCGGTCAGCACCAGCACGCTCGTCACGGTGTCGAACCGCGAGCCGTTGCGCACCGCCTTCGCGATGCCGAGCGGCACCGATACGAGATACGTGAGGATCACCGTCCACAGCCCGAGTGTGATCGAGACCGGCAGCTTCGAACGGATCACCGCCCACACGCTGCGGTGCGCAAAGTAGGACTGGCCGAGGTCGAACGTCGCATAGCTTTTCAGCATCAGCAGGTAGCGTTCGAGCGGCGGCTTGTCGAAGCCGAACTGCTTGCGGATCTGCGCGATCTGTTGCGGATCGACGCCCTGGCTGCCGTGATAGCCGCCCCCGCCTCCGCCCGCCTCGCCCCCGCGTGCGCTGCCGTGCCGCAACTGCGCAAGGACCTGCTCCACCGGGCCGCCCGGCACGAACTGCGTGACCGCGAACGTGATCGTCACGACCCCGACCAGCGTCGGGATCATCAGCAGCAGCCGCCTGAATATGTATGCCAGCATCGTCGTTCCCCGTCAGGCCGCCGGCGCCGGTTGTGTCGCCGGCTTCTTCACGAACCAGTAGTCGATGATCCAGTCCTCGTACTGATAGGAGTCCGGCACGACGGCCGGATGACCGATCGTTGCCTTGTACGCGATCCGCGCGTTCGGCAGGTAGTACTGCGGGATCAGCACGTACAGGTTGATCAGCACGCGGTCGAGCGCATGCGTGGCCGTCTCGAGATCGTCCAGCGTGTCGGCCGCGAGCGCCGCGCGGATCAGTGCGTCGACGGCCTTCGACTTCACGCCAGGATAGTTCTCGGAGCCCGGCTGCGACGCGGCCGCGCTGCCGAACCGGCGCGTCAGCTCCGCGCCGGGGATCGTCACGGGCAGGTAGATGTACGTCGTCATGTCGTACTCGAAATTGTCGAGCCGCTTCAGGTAGACGGCGCTGTCGATCTCGTGCAGGTACGCATGGATGCCGAGCGTCGCGAGCGCCTGCGTGTACGGCAGGATCAGGCGATCCATGCCGGGCTGGTCGTCGATGATCTCGATCGTCATCGGCGTGCCGTTCGCGTCGCGCAGCGCGCCGTCCCGGTAGCGCCAACCGGCCTGCTCGAGCAGGTCGCGCGCTTCCTTCAGGTTCGCGCGCAGCGAGCCGGGCGGCAGCGTCGACGGCTGGCTGATCATCGGGCCGAACACGGCCGGCGGCAAGGTCGACCGGTACGGTTCCAGCAGCGCGAGTTCCTTCGCGCTCGGCATGCCGGACGCCGCGAACGGGCTCGCCTCCCAGAAGCTACTGGTGCGGCGGTACTGCCCGTAGAACATCATCCGGCTCATCCAGTCGAAGTCGAACGCCAGCGCAAGTGCATGCCGCACACGCACGTCCTGGAACATCGGCTTGCGCAGGTTCATCAGGAAGCCCTGCATCTGCGCGGGGCCGTCGGGGAATTCGCCCTGCTTCAGCATGCCGTTGCGAAAATTCTTGCCGACGTACTTGCGCGCCCACTGCGTCGCGCTGTATTCCATCCGCGCGTCCACGTCACCGGCCTTGAACGCCTCGAGCGCCGTGTACTGGTCGAGGTACAGCTTGAACGACACGTGGGCGAAGCGGAACATGCCGCGTCGCGACGGCAGGTTCGCGGCCCAGTAGTGCGGGTTGCGCACGTAGCGGATCTGCTTGTCGTTCCTGCGCTGCTCGATCAGGTACGCACCGCTCGCGATCGGCGGCACGGCCGCGATCTGGTCGAACGGCGGCCGCGTGCCGTCCGCGCGCTGCCCCCATTTCGGCGAGAACACCGGCAGGTCGCCCGCGATCAGCGCCGCGTCGCGCTCCGCGTGCTTGAACTCGAAGCGGATCGTGTGGCCGTCGACCACCACCGCACGCTTGATGATCGAGAACTGCGCGTTGTAGAGCGGCGACGCCTGCGGGCTCGTCAGCGTGTCGAACGAATACTTGACGTCTGCCGCGGTGATCGCGTCGCCGTTCGAGAAGCGTGCGGCCGGGTTGATATGGAACGTCGCCGACAGCCGGTCCGGCGCGAGCTCGACGTCGTCGGCGACCAGCGCGTATTCGGATGCGAGTTCGTCCCAGCTGCGCTGCATCAGCGTGTCGAACATCAGGTTCTTGATGTCGGGCGCGGGCGAGCCGCGCACGAGGAACGGATTCAGCGAATCGTAGCTTTGCGCTTCGTCGTAGTTTTCGAAATCGAGCGTGCCGTCGTCGGGCGCATTCACGTCCGCGTAGTCGAAATGCGTGAAATCCGGCGGATATTTCGGCTGGTCGTATTGCGAAATCGCCGGCACCGCGAGCGCGGCCCGCGGCATCGCACCGCCCGACACGAGCAGCGCCGCGCAGGCGAACAGCACAATCCGCGCGCGGTGCGGCACGTGTGCCCATCGCCATTTCAACAGTCTCATGGTCAGTCTGTCCGGAAGCGTGCGGGCGCGAAGCCTGCACGCGGTCGATGCCTGTGCCGGACGCCGCGTACTGGCCGCGTCCCGCCGGTAGTTCGTGTTGCAAACGATCGAAACACTGCGCCATCGCGTGCCGCGGTTGCGGGCATGCGTGGCGCCAGGCGAAAAAGGGCCGCTCCAATTAAAGGGGGGTTGTGGACGTGGAGCGGCCCGTCCAAGCCTGTCAATCCATCACGGCCTCCGTCAGAACTTGTACGTCGCGCCGACCTGCGCGAACCGGCCGATGTACGAGTACACCGACGTGTCGTACCCGCTCTGGCTCAGCGTGCCGTTCGCGAAGATCGGGTCGTACGGCGGCGTGCGGTTGAAGAGGTTGTCGATGCCGCCGTAGATCGTCCAGTTCTTGAAGCCCGTGTACGTCACCATCAGGTTGAACTGGCTGTACGAACCGACTTTCGGCGGCTCCGCCATCAGGTTCTGCGCGTACGGGCCCGTGAACTGCCACGTCAGCGCTGCATCGAACTTGCGATAGTTCCAGTCCAGCGTCGTGTTGCCGCGCCAGCGCGGGAAGCTGCCGCCGAACGGCTGCGTGATCGTGAAGTTGTTGCCCGCGCCGTTGACCGGCGCGGCGCCCGGGAAGCCGATCTTGTAGCTGTTGATGTATGCCCAGTCGCCCGACAGCGTAAGCATGCCCCAGCCCTTGAGCGGCAGCCCCTGGCGGAACGTACCTTCGAAGCCGTTCGTGTCGAGGTAACCGAGGTTCTGGTACGGAATCACCTTGTACAGCAACTGGCCGGTCGTCGGGTCTGTCACGACCTGCGATGGCTTGCCCTGGCCGATCACGTTGTCGATGCGGATCTTGTACCAGTCGAAGCCGATATCCGTGTAGCGGGCCGGTGAGACCTGGAAGCCGATGTTGAAGTTGCGCGTGCGTTCCGGTGCGAGGTTCGGGTTGCCGACCGTGATCGACGTGTAGTTCTGCCCGGTAGCCGGGTCGACCTGGATGCCGAGGGTCTGCGACTTGCTGTCCTCGACGAAGGTCGGCGCACGGAAGCCGCGGTTGTACGACGTATACAGCGTCAGCGCCTTGATCGGCTGGTAGCGCAGCGCGAAGCGCGGAGAGAATGCACCGCCCACGTCCGTGTAGTGGTCGTAGCGGCCTGCCTGGCTGAACGTCAGGTTCTCCAGGATCGGCACGTTGATCTGGTAATAGACAGCCGCAACGTTGCGCGCGCCGTTCACTGTCTGCAGATCGGGCGAGATCACCGCGCCGCTCAGGTATTCCGAGCCCGGCGTCAGCGTTTCGCTCTGGTGCGTGAACTGCGCGCCGAAGCCGATGCCAACGTCACCGGTCGGCAGGTGGAACAGGTTCGGCGTCGACAGCGTCGCGTCGATCGTGTCGAGCTTCGAGATGCCGAGGTTGTTCGCTTCCTGGTACAGGCCGTTGAATGCGTTCGGCGTCGCGGCCGGGTTCGCGAAATTCAGCGTGCCGTTCTGGTAGATGTTGTTCAGCGCGTTCACGTTCAGCTGGTTCGTGAACACGTTCGACACCGTGCTCTGCGAATGGCTGACCGACGTCGCCCAGTCCCAGTCGCCGTACGGCAGCGTGAACGAACCCTTGATGCCGGCGGCCGCGCGCCAGTAGTTGGCCCAGGTCTTTTGCGCAACCGTGTTCGGAAACGCGTAGGTTAGCGGCGTGGCCGCGCCCGTCGTGTTGTACGGGTTGCTGGCCGGTACCGTGTAGTTGAACGGCGACAGCAACTGCGTCTGCGGATTCCACACCAGCGCCGGGTTCTGCGGGTTGCCGATCACGTTGTTCCACAGGCCGTCGTTGGTCGTGGTCGTGTTGTAGCTTTCCAGGAAGTCCGCGAAGGCCGTCGTCGTGTCGTTGATCTTGAAGTCGCCATGCAGCTTCGCGTTCAGGCGCTCGGTCATAGGCAGGATCGACGTGCTTTCCGCCGTGTTGTACCCGCAGATGGTGCCCGGCAACCCGGCCGACAGCGAGTTCGTCGCGGCCTGGTGCACCGCTCCGCCGAACGGGCAGCCGTTCAGCGCCTGCGCACTGCCGTCGGGCATGTTCCAGTAGGACGGCGCGAGCAGCGAGAAGCCGCCCGGCTTGCCCGTGAAGTCCTGGTTGCGCGTGGAATCGCGGTCAGCCAGCGTGAAGCCGTTCGACTTGTAGTAGCTGAGTGCGGCCGTCACGTTGAAGCGGTCGGCGTTCAGGTCGCCGAAGCCGCCGAGCACGCCGAACTTCATCGTGCCGTCGCCGTTACCGGCGTTGATCGCGCTGCCGAGGCTGCCGTCGAGCTGCAGGCCGCGGAAATTGTGTTTCGTGATGATGTTGACGACACCGCCGATCGCGTCCGAACCGTACTGCGACACCGCGCCCGTCTTCACGATTTCGATCCGCTCGATATCGTTGAGCGGCAGCGTGTTGAGGTCGAAGAACGAATCGACGCTGTTCGAGAAGAATGCGTACGGCGCGACGCGCTGGCCGTCGACCAACACGAGCGTGTACTTCTCCGAGAGGCCGCGCAGTGCAATGCCGGCCGCGCCGGCCGCGAAGTTGCCCGACTGCCCTTCGCCCCAGCTGTTCGCCGAGTTGGCCGTCGCATTGCGCAGGAAGTCGGTCACCGTCACCGCGCCGCTGGCCTGGATCTCCTTCGGCGTGATCGTCTGCACCTGCTGAAAGCCGGTCTTGTCGGATTGCCGGATCAGCGAGCCCGTCACTTCGAACCGCTTGATCTGCGCGACCTTGCCCTGCCCGTTCGCGGCGGGTGCGGCAGGCGTCGCCTCGGCCGCTGCACCGGGTGCCGCATCGGGCGCCGCAGCGTCCGGTGCAGCGGCGCTGCCCGCCGTGCCGCCCGCCTGCGCGACGGTCACGGGTGCGCCGTTCGCGACCGCATCGGCGATCGCGACGGCGCCCGGCGCCGGCTGGCTCTGGGCGAACGCCGGCGGCACCAGTACGGCCGTCAACGCGAGTTCCGCCCAGACTATCCTCTTGATGGCCAACGCCAACACTCTCTGCTTCATCTTGTTCCCTCTCGCTCGTAGTAAGACCCCACCTGCTGTGCGCCGGAACCTTGTGAATTCCTTGCGCGTCCTGGGTGCCCGTGTACCGGAACCCGCGATTGCCACGCTTTCGACTGCCATGATTCGAACGGATCGGCCTCGGGGCACCAGTGCCATTCAGCACGACCGCTATTTATTGTTTTGCTTTGTCATACTAATTACCTACATTGAGCGCGCTACCTGCCTCTTCCCGATTCGACGGATGGCGCGTCGTGGTGCCGGCCCTTCCTTCGATCGGATACTTCTTCCTTGCGGCCGCCGCCGCTAGAACAGCCGCGGCGTGCCGACCCAGACGATTACCGCCTCTTCGTCGGCCGTGTTGTGCCACGCGTGCGGCATCGTCGACTCGTAGTGCGCGGTATCGCCTTCGTTCAGCGTGAACGTGCAGTCCTCGAGTGTCAGCGCGACCTGCCCGCGCATCACGTAGACGAACTCCTCGCCCGCATGCGTGGTCATCTCGGACGACAGCTGCCCTGCCGGCATCCTGACGAGGATCGCGTCGAGCTTGCGGCCGTCGACCAGGTTCGTCAGCCGCGCGAACAGGCTCGTCGAGTTCGCGAACTGGAAATACTGCAGCGCGTTGCCGCGGCACACCGAGCGCGCTTCCGTCGGCGTGTCGATGAAGTACTGCATCGTCACGCCCAGCGCCTTCGCGATCCGGACCAGCGACGTGATCGACGGCGTTGCCCGCCCGCGCTCGACCTGCGACAGGAACGGCTTCGAAATGCCGGCGATGCCGGCCGCTTCGTCGAGCGTGAGTTTCAGACGCTGGCGCAGCGCCCGGATCTTGTTGCCGAGCGACACGGCGACGAGCACCGACTCATCAGGGGGCACAACCATGGAAGAACTGAGCCTCGCAGTCGAAATCGGTTTGATGTCGGCGATCCGTGATCGATGCAACGATGCGCACGGCCCGGCGCGATACCCGCTCGCGCGCGGCAGCCGCGTGCGGGTGGTGCGCGGCGCAGGACGGCACCATCGCGGCCTGTCCGCACACGTCTCGCATATTTCATTCGGTTTACTAACTAACAAGGCTGCTCCTTTTCCTCGTCGAACCTGAACGTCATGCTGTCATGCACCGGCACTGTCGCGGCGGCGCACCGCTTGCCGATCGCGCCTGCAGCGTGCGCCGCCACCCCGTCGTTGCGTTACCGGGACGCCACCGCCGTCCACAGCCTGGCCAGGTCGCCGGAACCGTCGGTTCCCTTGACCGTGCGCAGCACCTGTACTGCATGTGCCTTCTGGCCGGCCACGTAGTACGCCTCGCCGAGCCGCAGTCGCGCCGCGTCGGGATGCTCGAGGCCGCCCTTCGCGATTGCCTGCTCCATCATCGGCAGCCCCTGCTGCGCGCGGCCCGCAAAGACGAGGTTCATGCCCGTGTCGAGCGGCGTCGCCGGCGTGGCGGCATCTGCGCCCGATTGCGCGCGCTTCGCGGCGAGCGCCTGCAGCCGCTTCTCGCGGTCCGCCTGCGCGTCCTTGCCGAGTACGCCGGACGCGAACCCCTGGTCGATTACCTGCTTGCCCTCGGCGGGCGATCCCGCCACCAGCGCGAGCTGCGTCATCTCCATGTATGCGTCGGCCGTCGCAAGCGATCCCGTCGCGCGGCGCAACCGGTAGATGTCGAGGTCGAGCGACGACAGATACCCGGGCGTGCCGCGAATGGCCGTGATCATTTCGTCCCAGTACGCGGGGCTCGGATGGTAGGTCACCAGCAGCCCGAGCGCACTGCGATACGCGTTGCCGTCCTTCACTTTCTGCGCGCACGTCGCGAGCATCTGCAGTTGCCCTTCGTCCGGTGCGCGTCCGCTGTTTGCCTGTGCGTCGGTGCTCGCCTTCAACTGGCTCACGACCGGCGCGCAATCGTTCGACAGGTAATACGACTGCGTGAGCAGCGTGCGCATTTCAGGGTCCGTGCCGCCTGCCTTCAGGTAGCGCTGCGCGATCCGGATCGCCAGCGGATAGTTCTTCTGCTGGAAATAGATGCCGGCCAGTGCCGCTGTCGTCCGCTGCTCGTCCTCGCCCGACAGCCGCCCCGAGTTCAGCACGGTTTCGTACGCCTGCGCAGCCGTGCCCGAGTCGCCGGCCGCGATTGCCGCCGCGCCGCGCATCTCTTCCACCATGTACGTTTCATACGGTGTCCGGTTGGGCACGGCGGCCGCCTGGCCGATCTTGCCGAGCGCGTCGCGATACTTGTGCGCGCGGTACAGCTCCTGCGCCGCTGCGAGCGGTTTCGCCACGTCCGGCCGCAGCGCGTCTGCCGGCAGCGCCGGCCGGCCGAGCATGCAGGTCGCGCCGAGCGCCGTCACCGCCAGGATCCGTTTCCATCGTCGCTGGTTCATCGGCTCGTCCGTTTCGTCATTGCATGAACTGTTCGTTACCGATCAGGCCGATCTTGGTCGCGCCCACGCGTTGCGCGGACGCCAGCACGGCCGCCACGTCCTTGTACGGCACCAGCTTGTTCGGTCGCAGGTGGATCTCTGCCTGCACGGGTTCCGCCGCGACCTGGGTCAGTTTCGCCTCGAGTGCCGAACGGTCCGGCACCGGTGTGCCGTTCCACGTCGTCGTGCCGTCGAAGTCGATATCGATCTGCACGACTTCCGGCGGCGCGGCCGGCGGCGGCGGGTTGCCGACCGGCAGGTCCATCTTCACCGAATGCATCTGGATCGGAATGGTGATGATCAGCATGATCAGCAGCACCAGCATCACGTCGATCAGCGGCGTGGTGTTGATGTCGACCATCACTTCCGGTTCCGCGTTGCTTCCGCCCGAAGGCACATTCATCCCCATCTTCGACTCCTGTCGACCCGCGTTAGCGCTTTAGCGCTTACGCGGGTCCCATGCTTTGCGGTCGACCCGCGTTAGCGCTTTAACGCTTACGCTGATCCCATGCTTCGCGGTCGACCCGCGTTAGCGCCTCAGCACTGACGCGAGCCCCATGCCCTGCAGCCGATCCGCTCGGGCGCCTAACCGCCGCGTGCCGGCGGCTCCGTAATGAACGACAGCTTCGCGATCCCCGCACGCTCGCACATCGTGACCACCCGGCCGATGAACTCGTAGCGTGTGTTCTGGTCGCCCCGCACGTGGACGCTCGGCTGCGGCTGCTGTTGCGACACGCCTTTCAGCTTTGCGAGCAGTGTCGGTGCGTCCACCAGCTGCTCGCCCCAGAAGAAATCGCCGTCGCGATTCACCGCGATCTCGATGCTTTTCGGCGTCGTCTGCAGCGGCTGCACCGTCTCCTTCGGCAGCTGAAGCTGGATCGTGTGCGTCACGACCGGAATCGTGATCAGGAAGATGATCAGCAACACCAGCATCACGTCGACGAGCGGCGTCGTGTTGATGTTGGCGATCACCTCGTCGCTATCGTCCTGCCCGACGTTCATGGCCATCGCGCGTCTCCGTCAGCCGGTCAGTTCGCGAGCGATGCCGCCGGCGATGCCGCACGCACCGGGCGCCGGTTGCCGGCCAGCAGCACCGTGTGCAGTTGCGCGCCGAAGTTGCGCACCCGCTCCATCACCGACTTGTTGCGCCGAACCAGGAAGTTGTAGCCGAGCACCGCCGGCACTGCGACGGCAAGGCCGATCGCGGTCATGATGAGCGCCTCGCCCACCGGGCCTGCGACCTTGTCGATCGACGCCTGCCCCGCGATGCCGATCGCGGTCAGCGCGTGATAGATCCCCCAGACCGTGCCGAACAGCCCGACGAACGGGGCCGTCGACCCCACCGTGGCCAGAAACGCGAGCCCGTCCTGCATCCGGTTCGACACGTTCGTGATCGAGCGCTCGACCGATACGTCGATCCACGTGTTGCGGTCCACCGCTTCGAGCAGCGCGTCTTCGTGATGTTCGCCGGCTTCGATCGCGGTTTCGGCGATGAACCGGAACGGCGACGCCTCGTCGAGCAGCTTGGCGCCTTCGGCCAGCGACGGCGCGGTCCAGAGCTGCGCGTCGGCCAGTTTCGCGCGACGATTCGCACGCAACTGCTCCAGGAACTTGGTGATCATGATGTACCAGCTTCCCATCGACATGATCACGAGCAGGATCAGCACGAAACGGGCGACGAAGTCGCCGTTCTTCCAGAGCGCGCCGAGCCCGTACGGATTCTCGACTGCGACCGACGTGGCCGGCGCGGGCGGCGGCGCCGGCTCGGCGGCGGCCGGTGCCGGAGCCGGCGCGGCCTGCGCCGACGTATCGGCCGCCCCGCTGGCCTGCGCGTGGGCGAGCTGCGGCGCAACGAACCCGTCGACCACGACGACGGACATCAACATGCTTGCCGCCAGCGCGGCCAGTAAACGCTTCGTCATACCCCACTCCAGTTCTTTCGTTGAACTTAATACACAAGTTCGAGACGGTTTTCCCCGACCCGGCTCGTGCCGGGCCGCCCACTGCATCAATTCAGATTGAACGAGAACGGCACCTGGACCCGCACCGACTGGCCCTGAGCGACGCATTTGAACCGTTTCACGGTGTTGAACGCGGCGCGATCGAGGATCGGATCCGCCGACTGTGCGACGCGCTCGTTCGTGATGTTCCCTTCCGCATCCACGACGAACTCGATCGTCACGTCACCCGTGATGTTGTTTTCCTGTGCTTCCTTCGGATACTGGATCGACGCGCGCAGCGTGTCCGAATTCGGGCAGACGACCCCGACGTCATGGCTGACCGGCTTGGCCGGTGCCGGAGGCGCCACCACCGGCGCCTGCACGGCCGGCGCAGAAGGCACCGGGGCCGACTGGTGCGTGATCGTGGCCTGCGGCGGCGCCTGCACCTGGACTTCCGGCGGCGGCACGAACGGCGGCGGCGGCGGCGCGAATTTCGGCGGCGGGAGTTTGACCACGGGCATCGGCGGTGGCGGCGGCGGCTTGACCGGCTCGATGATGCGGGTTTCGATCGGATGCTGGATCACCTGCACGACTTTCGTCGCGAGGCCGTTGAGCAGTGCGTAGATCAGCACTGCATGCAGCACCAGGACGATCCCGATGCCGCCGAACCGGCGCACCGGGTTCTGCTGCTTCTTGCCGAACTCTCTCGGACGCCCCAGCGTGGCCAGTCCGCTGTTCGAAGTAGCCAGATGTTCCTCGACTTTCATGCCCACCATCCATCCCCCAAGCGATTCGCCCAGTTTCGGGTTGCGGCCGGCAGCGCAGCCAGGTCGGCATCGCCACCGCATCATCCCGAAAATTTCATTTCAAATTCAATTAGCAATCCGAATTGAAAGAATCACATTCGAATTCCAATTAATTCTTTATCAAGGAATCGTTCCGGCCGGCGCGGCCCGGCTTTACACCGGTAAACCACGCGCCCGCACGGTCAGGCAATTGTTAGCTGAGCAGACGCCCCTCGTATTTCGTATGACGAATCGCCGATCGTTACGCGGTGATGTCAATGGCGCCGTTCACTTGGGTGCAGAAGATAGCAAGGAAAAAATTTTGCCGTCAAACTTTATTTGATGCCCAAATACAAAGTTTGGAGGCTTTATTCAAATAATATTCCGGTAAGCACAAATCAAGTATTTATTATTCAAACGGTAATTGATTTGTATGGATATATCAAAATCCGGATATCAAACCCTTTTCGACATAAATATTCGCGTATTTCCTGCGCTGCACCAGAATGGTTGGTCCCGGAGACGACGGGCTGGCGCGTCGCGTCATCTCGGCAACGCCGGCATCCGTCGTTCGACGTCCCTCTTCACCTGCTCGGAACGCGGCCGGCGTCACATGCCGCGAGACGCCGGCGGCACGATCCGGTCTCGTAAATATAAATAGGAATCCGATACAACTAGAATGAGATGACGATCTATCGAATCATCACGAAACAACTTCGCACATCAAATTAACATTCCGGGAAAACGCGTCCGAAAGGCACACGCCCCCCTCCTCGGCGCGCACGCATGCGCGCCGCCCTCGCGTGTCACCGCATGCGCCGTCTCGTCAGGACAGCATCATCCCCTGCATCTTGTGCGAGAAATGCGCGCGCTCCGCCGTCTCCATCAGCATCAGGAATTCGTCCTGCATCATGTGGATCAGCGCTTCGTGGTCGCCGGCCTCGAAATAGACTTCCGGCTGCTGCGCGAGACGTTCCTCGAGGAAGGTCTTCATCCCGTACGCCATGCAGACCGGCGGCAGCGCGCCCATGTCGCAATCCTTGAACAGCTCGCGCAACTCGACCTCCCGGGCGAGCACGAGATGGCGTCCCGTCTTCACCCAGAGATCCGACAGGCGCACCGCGTGCGTCGTCGGCAATACGGCGGCGACGTAGCCCTCGTCGTCCTCGAGGAGCACGGTTTTCGCGAGGCGATCGCCGGGAATATGCGCGGCGGCGGCCGTCTCCATGCTCGTATGGCTATAGGGGTGGTACACGACTTCGTACCGCGATGACTTCTGGCGCAGGCAATCCTGCAGGGTGGCGGATACAGGCATGGCACACCTCGTCTGGGCGAATCGGGCGAACGGCGTTCGCACCGGATTCGTTCAGCATAGGTCGCATTCCGGCCAATGGAAACGCCGTCGCGCAGCGACCGTCCGGACGGCCCGACGCGCGGTTCCGGTCCTTTTTCGCGCGGCCCGCGCGCCGAAGCCGGCATGTGAAATCCGGGCCCGGAATACGCTTCGCAGACCCTCTTTTCCTGTAGACGAACCCGGGCAGTGCATATGGCGGGCGCGGCCGCGCGTATCGATCCGCAGGCGCTGCAAAGCCGGACCGTTAGTTGCGTTTACGAGAAGACGCCAACGGAAAGCGCGCGTGTGCGCTCCATTCCGCAGGCACGCGAAAGGCCGCCTTGGCGCCGCCCGAACCGCGCCACCAAGGCGCCGCACACTGCCCTATACTGAGTCGGCCGCACGCGAACCGGCGGCACCCACCGACTCCGGGAGCGACACATGCATTACCAGTTGATCTACGAACTCGTCGACGATTACCTGACGCGACGGGAACCGTTCCGTGCGCAGCATCTCGCGCTCGCGCAGGCCGCGACCGAGCGCGGCGAACTCGTGCTCGCCGGCGCGCTGGCCGATCCGGCCGACCAGGCCGTGCTCGTGTTCGAAGGCGATTCGCCGGAAGCGGCCGAATCGTTCGCGCGCGCCGATCCGTACGTGCAGAACGGCCTCGTGAAATCGTGGCGCGTGCGGCCGTGGCGCGTCGTGATCGGCAAGCACGCGCCAGGCTAGGCGCGCGGGATGTCTACAGCCACCCTGCCCGCTTGAAACGCCACCACAGCGCGAAGTCGGCCACGACCATCACCGCGATGCAGCCGTAGAAGCCGTACTTCAGGTGCAGTTCGGGCATGTTCGCGAAGTTCATCCCGTAGATGCCGGCGATCATCGTCGGTATCGCGAACAGCGCGGCGAACGAGCCGAGCCGCTTCGTCACTTCGCTCTCCGCGAGCGAAATCATCCCGAGGTTGACCTGGATCGCCGTGACGACCATCTCGCGGCGCCCTTCGATCGTCTTCACGATCCGCTGCAGATGGTCGTACACGTCGCGAAAATATGCGGCCATGCCGCTGCAGACCTGCGGCACGCGCCCGCCGGTGAGCTTCGCGAGCGGCTCCATCAGCGGCGCCGTATGCTGGTACAGCAACACGAGCCGGCGTTTCAGCGAATAGAGATCCTCGATGATCGCGCGCGACGACGCGGGCGTCGCCTTCGCGAAGATGCGGTCCTCGAGTTCCTCGAGCTCGGTGCCGAGCGTTTCGAGGATCGGAAAATAGCGGTCGACGACCTGATCCATCAGCGCATAGAACACGAACGCCGATCCTTCCTGCAGCAGATGCGGCTCGCGCTCGCAGCGCTTGCGCACTTCGCGGAAATCCTGCTCGGTATGGTTGCGGATCGACAGCACGTAGTTCGGGCCGACGAACACGTTCAGTTCGCCGACCTTGAATTCGCCGTCCTCGTCGAGCTCGACCGTATGCAGCACGGCGAACAGCGAATCGCCGTATTCCTCGATCTTCGGCCGCTGATGCCCTTTGCGGGCATCCTCGAGCGCGAGTTCGTGCAGACCGAACTCCTCGCCCATCAGGTCGATTTCGTCGGGCGTCGGATCCTTCAGCGCGACCCACACGAAGCATTCGGGCTTCGACACGTAGTCGCTGATGGCATCGATATCGATGTCGGCCAGCTTGCGGCCGTCCTGGTATGCAGCGCAGTTGATCAGCATGTTGTCCGTGATGTTGCGGTTTGCGCATCAGTTTACCGCTTTGCTGCGCGGACGGCCCGGCTTGCACGGCACGCCGTTATTGGTCATGATCGGGCTGCGTGCGCCGCAGCACGCGCACCGCGGTACGTCGACAGGCCCGCGGCACCTGCGTTGCGCGATGCACAACGCCCGCGCGATCCAACCGTCAAGGAGGCAGACCTATGTGGTATTTCTCGTGGATACTCGGCATCGGCGTGGCGCTCGGCTTCGGCATCATCAACGCGATGTGGCTGGAAGCGGAGGTATTCTCGCGCGGCGACAAGCGCAACGACACGTCGAGCCCGCGGCCGGGAGGCAAGGCTTCGTGACGCACCTGGTGTTCTTTTGCGGTCACGCCGGCACCGGCAAGACCACGCTCGCGAAGCGGCTCATCGGGCCGCTGATGCGCGCGACCGGCGAAGCGTTCTGCCTGCTCGACAAGGACACGCTGTACGGCCGCTACAGCGCGGCCGCGATGGGCGCGCTCACGGAAGATCCGAACGATCGCGACAGCCCGCTCTACCTGAAACACCTGCGCGATCCCGAATACCAGGGCCTGCTCGATACGGCCCGTGAAAATCTCGCGCTCGGCATCGGCGCGATCGTCGTCGGCCCGCTGTCGCGCGAAGTGCGCGACCGGCGCATCCTCGACCGCGCATGGCTCGGCATCGCACCCGACGTCGCGCTGACGGTCGTCTGGGTCCACACGTCGGAAGACGTCGCACATGCGCGGATCGTCGCACGCGGCAACCCGAACGATGCGTACAAGCTCGCGCATTGGGACGAATACCGGCAGCGCCGCTTCGTGCCGACCGGCCGTGAATGCGACGGCATCGTGATGTTCGACAACACAGCGCCGTCCGACGCGGACGTCGACGCGCTGCTGTACCGCATCGTGCCGCCCCCCCAACCCGCGACGATCGTCCCGCCGCTGCCGGCCTGAGCGCGCCGCCCGCCGCCGCCCCGCTTTCTGCTTTCCCCCAAAAAAACAACGCCGGAAGCGCTGCTGCGCTCCCGGCGTCGTACGGCCCTCGTGCCAGAGGCTGGCGGTCGGTCAGGCGACCGCGTGCACGCGCTCCATCGTGCCGCCTTCGTACAGCTTGCCGAAGCGGTTCGACAGGAACGCCTTCAGCGACACCTTTTCCTGCGGGATGAAACCGCTCTGCGGCAGCTTCTTCTCGCGGAACAGATCCAGCACCGCGCACATCGCGCCGGCCGTCGTGATCTGGATCGCGCTCATGTGCATCCCGCACACGTCCTTCGCGAAGATCTTGCGCGTGAACACGTCCTGCACGAGCTGGCCGTCCTTCACGCCCGTCACCGTGACGAACACGAGCACGACGTCCTGCTTCGTCGACGGCACCGCGCGGCGCATGATCGACTTCAGCGTGTCGCGATCGGTCGACAGGCGCAGGTCTTCCAGCAGGAACTGGACGAGCTCGCGGTGGCCTGGATAGCGCACCGACTTGTAGTCGAGCGTCTCGACCTTGCCCGACAGCGTCTCGCACAGCGTGCCGAGGCCGCCGGACGTGTTGAACGCTTCGTATTCGGTGCCGTCCAGCGAGAAGTGCTCGAGGCCTTCGAGCGGCTGCACCCACTGCTTGCGGCCGTCGCGGATCGCTTCGCACGGCTGGCAGTATTCGTTGATCAGGCCGTCGACGCTCCACGTCAGGTTGTACTTCAGCGCGTTGGTCGGATACTCGGGCAGCGCGCCGACGCGCATCTTCACGTCGCGCACTTCGCTGAAGCCGTTCACGAGTTCGTGAGCGGCGATGCCGATGAAGCCCGGCGCGAGGCCGCACTGCGGCATGAACGCGCGGTCGGAGCCGTCGGCCAGTTCGCGGATCGCGTGGGTCGCGCGCACGTCTTCGGTCAGGTCGAAGTAATGGACGCCGGCAGCCTTCGCGGCGGCGGCGACGTTGACTGCGAGGTAGTACGGCAGCGCGTTGACGAGCGCATCGAAGCCCTTCACCGCTTCGCGAATCGCATTCGCGTCGGCCGAATCGACCCGTTGCGTCGCGATGCCTTCGCGCGACAGCTTCGCAAGCGCATCCGCGTCGCGGTCGAACGCAACGACTTCGTAGTCGCCCGTTTCACGCAGCATGTGAGCAATGGTGTGGCCGATCAGACCTGCGCCGACGATGGCGATTTTCATGCGCTTATCTCCTGATGATGGGTTGGTGTTGTGAACGGCGTTGAGCCATGAACACAGTTTAGGGACGCTCAAAATCAGTTCCAAGACGAAGAATGATGCGAAACGACCGATAATTTCGACGTTATGACGACACATTTCGCCGAAACGTCGAAACGAGGGTTTTTCACCCGCTGCGGCCTGCTATGGCTGGCCTAAGTTTCGCGATTCAGACTGCATGCCGGTCACCCGATTTCCATGGAGGCATCGCATGCAATCCCTGCCCGTCAACCGCGCGTCGCACTGGCTGAACAAGGTGCCCGACGTCGCCCTGTCGTTCTGGATCATCAAGATCATGTCGACCACGGTCGGCGAAACCGGCGCGGACTTTCTCGCGGTCAACGCGGGACTCGGCCAGACCGTCACGCGCGTCGCGATGGCGTCGCTGCTCGCGATCGCGCTGTGGCTGCAGTTGCGCACGCGTCGCTACGTGCCGTGGATCTACTGGCTCACGGTGGTGCTCGTCAGCATCGTCGGCACGCAGATCACCGACCTGCTCACCGACGGCCTGAACGTCAGCCTCTACGCGAGCACCGCCGCGTTTGCCGTCGCGCTCGCTGCGATCTTCTTCGTCTGGCATCGCGTCGAAGGCACGCTGTCGATCGACACGATCGTCACGCCGCGGCGCGAGCTGTTCTACTGGGCCGCGATCCTCTGCACGTTCGCGCTCGGCACCGCCGCCGGCGATCTCGCGACCGAGGCGCTCGGGCTCGGCTTCACCGTCGGTGCGCTTGCCTTCGGCGCGTTGATCGCGGCCGTGTTCGCCATGTGGCGGTTCGGCGCGAACGCGGTGCTGGCGTTCTGGATCGCGTACATCCTGACACGTCCGTTCGGCGCGTCGCTCGGCGATCTGCTCACGCAGGCCCGCGCGTACGGCGGGCTCGGTTTCGGCGCCGCGTGGACGAGCCTGCTGTTCCTGACCGTGATCGTGCTGCTCGTCGCCGTCGCGCAATTCGGCAGCGGCGCGCAGACGCGTGCCGGCGCCGCCGATTGACACCCCCTATTTCCCTTCATCGCATCGAGGACATCCCATGACCATCCCGAATTCCGTTTCCCGTCTCGTCATGACCGCAGCCGCGATGGCCGTGCTCGGCACCGCCGCCGGCTGCTCGAAGCAGGATGCGAGCGCATCGACCGCGGTACCCGCCGCGGCCGCCGCGTCGTCCGCAGCACCGCGCGCCTCGAAGCTCGGCGACCTGTCGCAATTCCGCACGATCGCCGCCGACGTGAACACGCTCGTCGCCAAGGGCGACCTGCCCGGCGCGAAAACCCGCATCAAGGATCTGGAGATCGCGTGGGATTCGGCCGAGGCCGGCCTCAAGCCGCGCGCTGCCTCCGACTGGCACATGGTCGACCAGGAGATCGACCGCGCCCTCTCCGCGTTGCGCGCCGACCATCCGACCCAGGCCGATTCGGCCGCCGCGATGAAGAGCCTGCTCGCGGCCTTCGACCGGTTCGGCGGCAAGTAAGCGCGGATCGGCGATGCGCCGGGCGCGCCGCACGTGACGGGCGCGCGGGAATCGCATACGCTGGCGGCGATCGCGCAGCACGGAGAACACGCATGCGAATACTGCTCGTCGAGGACGACCCGATGATCGGCGAGGCGGTCCATGCCGCGCTGAAGGACGCGTCGTACGCCACCGACTGGGTCGACGACGGCGGGCGCGCGCTGGCCGCGTTCGCCGCGCAGCCCTACGACCTGGTCCTGCTCGACCTCGGCCTGCCCGGCCGCGACGGGCTCGACGTACTGGCCGGCATCCGCGCGAAGGACGCCGGCACGCCGCTGCTGATCGTCACCGCGCGCGACGGGCTCGACGATCGCCTGCGCGGCCTCGACGGCGGCGCCGACGACTACATCGTCAAGCCGTTCGACATGGCCGAGCTGCTCGCCCGGATTCGCGTCGCGATCCGGCGCCGCGCCGGTTCGGCCGCGCCGCTGCTCGGCAACGGAATCGTGTCGCTCGACCCCGCCACGCGCGAGGCGACCGTCGACGGACAGCCGCCGGTCGCGCTGTCGAACCGCGAGTTCTCGCTGCTGCGTGCGCTGCTGGTCCGCCCCGGCGCGATCCTGTCGCGGCGCGAGCTCGAGGATCGGCTGTACGGCTGGGGCGAGGAAGTCGAAAGCAACGCGGTCGAATTCCTGATCCATTCGCTGCGCCGCAAGCTCGGCAGCACCGTGATCAAGAACGTCAGGGGGGCCGGATGGATGGTTTCAAGAAGCGCCTGAACGAGTCGATCGGGTTCCGCCTGTCGGTCGCGCTGTCGGCCGCGATCCTTGTCGTCGCCACCATTGCGGCCGCGTTCGCGTTTTCATCGGCGTTCGATGAAGCGCACGAATTGCAGGACGACGTGCTGCGCGAGGTCGCGACGCTGCTCGACCGCCAGCGTGCGCCTGCGCCGCATGCGGCGGGCGCCGGGCCCGCACGCGAAAGCGACGAGCTGTCGCGCGTGATCGTGCAGCCGCTCGGCGCCGATCCGCAAGCACGGCAACCGCGCACCGACGGCTCGCCTCAGCTCGCGCTGCCGCCGACGCTCGCCGACGGGCTGCATACGGTCGATGCCGGTGGCAGCGCCTATCGCGTGATGGTCCGTACGTTCGCGAACGGCGAGCGCATCGCGGTCGCCCAGGCAGCCGGCATGCGCGACGACGTCGCGCGCGAGAGCGCGTGGCGTACCGCGTTGCCGCTGCTGATCCTCGTGCCGATCCTGCTGCTGCTCGTCGCCGATCTCGTGCGCAAGCTGTTCCGTCCGGTCGCCGCGCTGTCCGCCGGGATCGACGCGCGCGACGAACACGACCTGCGCCCGGTGCCGGCCGAGCACGTGCCGGTCGAGGTGCGGCCGTTCGTCGTCGCGATCAACCGGATGCTCGCGCGCGTCGCGCAATCGGTCGATGCGCAGCGCCGCTTCGTCGCCGACGCCGCCCACGAACTGCGCTCGCCGCTCACCGCGATGTCCCTGCAGGCCGAGCGGCTGGCCGACATCGACCTGCCGGACGACGCGCGCGCACGGCTCGCCGCGCTGCGCGGCGGGCTCGACCGCAGCCGCCACCTGATCGGGCAGCTCCTCGCGCTCGCGCGGGCGCAAAGCGCGCCGGCCGCGCCGCCCGGCGCCGTCTCCGTGCATGCGATCTATCGCCGCGTGCTGGAAGACCTGATGCCGCTCGCCGAGGAGAAGGCGCTCGACATCGGCATCGACGACGGCCCGGACGCCCGCGTGAGCGTCGACGAGCTCGAACTCGCATCGCTGGTCATGAACCTGGTCGACAATGCGATCCGCTACACGCCGGCCGGCGGTCGCGTGGACCTGTCGACGTCATGCACCGATACGCATGCGTGCGTGACGATCGTCGACAGCGGGCCGGGCATCGCGCCGCAGGAGCGCGAGCGCGTGTTCGATCCGTTCTACCGCGTGCCCGGCAACGCGCAGATCGGCTCCGGGCTCGGCCTGTCGATCGTGAAGATCCTCGCGGACCGGATGGGCGCCGACATCACGCTCGCGCATGCGGACGAGCGGGCCGCGCACGGATTGCGCGTATCGGTGCGGATTCCGCTCGCGCGGCCGTCACGCGCAGCGCAGCCGCGCGACCGGACCGACGGCTGATCGAGCCGCTGCGTGCGATACAAATGCGACCGAAGCGTCAGCCGCCGATCGTCCCGCGATCGATCTTGCGCGACAGGATGATCGACGTCGTCGTGCGCTCGACGCCTTCGAGCGTGCCGATCTGGTCGAGCAGGTCGTTGAGCCGTTCGGGCGAATCGGCGCGCAGCCACGCGACGTAGTCGTACTCGCCGCTCACCGCGCACAGCAACTGCACTTCGGGCATCCGGTCGAGCTTGCGCAACACGTCCTTGCCGAACTTCGGCGTGAGGATGATGCCGACGTACGCGTAAATGCTCGCGTCGAGCACGTCCTGCCCGAGCCGGACGCTGTAGCCGGCGATCACGTTGGTGCGTTCGAGCCGCGCGATGCGTGCGACGACCGTCGTGCGCGCGACGTCGAGCTGGCGCGCGAGATCCGCGACACTGGCGCGCGCATCGGCTTGCAGCAGCGCGACGAGTTGCCGGTCGAGATCGTCGAGTTGGTCGAGGCGAGGTGGACGCATGAGACTGGGCCGGTGCGCAACGCGCCGGCTGAGTGGAAGGTGACGCGATGATAGCGCCGAACGCCGGTGCGCCCAACCGCCATCGCCCGGGTTCGAACCTTTCGATTTCGATTCGTATCGGATGTAAGCAAGTGTCGCATTCACTGCTGCGCCGCACGCGGCGTGCTACTAATAGCGTGCGACGCGAGATGCGCGCTTGCGGCAGCAGCCGCCGCGCCCGCTCGCACGACATCACCCCGGAGAGCCAACCATGAAGAAAATCTCGCTCACCCTCGCTACGCTCGCCGTTGCAGCCAGTGCGTTCGCGCAAACCCCGGCCCAGCCGCAAGCGCCCGCCCCGGCTCCGGCCACGACGGCCGCTGCGTCGGCCCCGAGCGCCGAGCAGCGCGCGGCACGCCATGAAGCGCGCATCGAGCAGCGCATCAAGTACCTGCACGATCAGTTGAAGATCACGTCGGCGCAGGAACCGCAATGGAAGACGTTCGCCGATACGATGCGCGACAACGGCGAAACGATGGGCCGCCTCTACAGCGAACGGATGGCCAAGCACGACGTCTCCGCGATCGACGACATGAAGCAGTATGCGGAACTGTCGCAGGCGAACGCCGACGGCGCGAAGAAGCTTGCCGAAGCCTTCGCCCCGCTCTACCAGAGCTTCCCGGCCGAACAGAAGGCGCTGGCCGACACGACCTTCCGCGGCTGGCTGCACCACGGCGGCGAGCACGGCGGCAAGGGCAAGACGAAGGGCAAGGAAGGCAAGGCGGCGGCCGCGCCGGCCGCCAGCGCACCCGCGCAGCCCTGACGCCCGCCGCGCCGGCGCCGTGCCGTGCCCGCCCGGGCCGGACGGCGCCGCGCCCCTGCCGGCGACCGGCGCGCCACACGGCGCGCCGAATTCGGGATAAGCTCCCGGCTTTTCCAGCTTTCCCGCTCCTTCCCGCCATGCTCGAACTCAAGCAACTCGATCTGCGTACCGACCCGCAGGCCCGTCGCGTCGTCAAGGACGAAACCGTCGCCGTGGATTTCGCGGATGTCGATGGCGAACTGATGAGCCTCGAAGGCCCGAACCGCTATGTGGCGGGCGACGCATTGATCACCGGCTCGACCGGCGACCGCTGGGTCGTGTCGCGCGCCCGCTTCGACGCCAAATACCTGCCCGCCGATCCGGCACTCGCGCACGGCACGCCGGGCGCCTACCGGAACCGGCCGGCCGTCGTGCTCGCACGCCGAATGGACGAGCCGTTCACGATCGCCCGCTCGGAAAACGGCGACACGCTGCGCGGCGTCGCCGGCGACTGGGTCATGCAGTACGCGCCCGGCGACTATGGCGTCGTGCAGGCGCAGCGCTTCGCGCAGGTGTACCGCGACGCATGATTCGCCGCGCCGGCGCGATGCCGGCGCCGTCGCTCACGCGAAGTCTTCGTCGAGTTCGAGTTCCGCGTCGCGCTCGACGGCCTCGCCGGCCGCGTGCCGCTCCTCGAGCGACCCGAGCATCGCTTCCGTATACGCATGCAGCACCGCATGACTGCGCGCGCGCTGCATCGGCTTGAGCGCCAGGTAGCGCGCGAGTGCCGCCGGCACGATGCGGATCGCGAGCGTCATCCGCTTCGGCGTCGCGCCGAAACGCATCGCGAGCCAGTGCACGGACAGGAAGCGCCCGCGCGCATCGCTGCTTTCGGCAAAGCGCGTCTGTTCCGGAAAGAGATCGCAGATCACGCGCGCGAGCGCGTCGAATTCCGCGCTCTGGCATTCGATCAGATAGTCGTCCATTCCGCTCTCCCGTCAGGCCGCCGCGCGCGACGGCCGGCACGTCTTCACCAGCACGACCACCAGGGCCGCGGCCAGCACGAAATACAAGGCCTCGACCCACGCGGCCGGCAGCGCGCGCACCTGGTACAACAGCGCCGGCACGGCCGCGAGCGCATGCAGAACGATCGCGAGCGGCAACACGCCCGCGCGGCCGGCACGCACGCCGCGCCACACCAGCACCGACAGCGCCACCTGCACCGCGAACGCCGAGCAGCGCTCGAGCAGCAACAGCAGGATCGACTGTGCCGACAGCGTCGCGAGCATCATGTGCAGCCGCACCACGGTGTCGACCGGCAGGTCGGACAGCTGCGTCTCGAGCTGGCCGCGGCCCGCGAGCCATGCGAGATACGACCACTGGCCCCACACGAGCACGCCGACGAACCATGCTTCGGCACCGGCGTGACCGATCCCGTAGCCGATCCCGCGACCGTCGCCGGCCGATTCGCCGTAGCGGCGGTTCAGGAAACGCATCCCGAGATAGCGGCCGACTTCCTCGAAGACGGCCGTCGCGAGCGCACCGTACGCGACGAACGCGAGCGGCTGCGTCAGCCAGCCGTCCTCAGGCGTGTGGCTCAGCACGAGCCCGTGGAACGCACGCTCGACGATCATCGCGAACAGCGTGAAGACGGCGACACCGACGATCGTGTCGCGGCGGTTGAGTGCAAGCGGCTTGCGCAGGATGCGGAAGAGGACGAGCGGCAGTAGCGCGATGATCAGCGTGGCGGCGATCAGCAGCGCCAGCGTGACGGGAGCGACAGTCATGTATTTCCTTGATCGGGGCAGCGCACCTGGCGCGCTGCGTGCCCCGAATGATACTCAGCTTGCGGTCGACGCGCGCGCACACAGCGCGCCGGGCAGCATCGCGACGCGCACGTCGCCCGCCGCGCCGTCGATCCGCTCGTGCACGAATTCGACGGCCTTGTAGCCGATTTCGTAGGTCGGCTGACGGATCGTCGTGATGCCGATCAGCTCGGCCCATTCCGGATCGTCGATCGACAGCAGCGCCGCCTTCTGCTGCCACGCGGCGCCGAAACGCGCACGCAGGTGGCGCGCGATCGCGAGCGCAACCGGCGCGTTCGCGGCGAACAGCGCCGCGCGCACGCCGCGCCGGGCCGCGGCGTCGATGCGGGTGTCGATGTCGGCAAGCGCCGCGGCAGCCGCGTCGGGCGCGTTCAGGTCGAGCACGACCGTCGGCGGCACCGGCAGCCCGCGCGCGTCCAGCGCCGCGCGGAACGCGGCCTCGCGCGCGCGCCGCGAGCTGACGCGCTCGAACGGCTGCACGACGAAATGGATCGCGTCGAAGCCGTGTTCGACCAGGTGCGCGAGCGCCATCTCGATCGCGTCGGCGTTGTCGAGGCCGATCAGGTCGGCCTCGAAGCCCTCGACCGTGCGGTCGACGAGCACGGCCGGAATGCCCGCGCCGCGCAGCGGGCGCAGCACGTCTTCGTCGGCACCGAGCGCGTTGACGATCAGCCCTTCGACGCGGTAGGTCGTGAGCAGCTGCAGGAAGCGCCGCTCCATCTCGACCTCGTTCGCCGCGTGACAGATGAGCGGCATGTAGCCGAGCGCATGGCACGCGGCCTCGACGCCCTGCAGCACTTCGACGGTGTAAGGATTGGTCAGGTCGGCCGCGAGCATGCCGAGCAGCCGGTTGCGGCCGCGCTTGAGCCCGCGCGCCATCTGGTTCGGCCGGTAGTTGAGCCGCGCGATCGCCGACTCGATCCGCTGGCGCAGATCGACGGACAGCACATGCGTCTCGCCGTTCAGGTAGCGCGACACGCTGGTCTTGCCCGTGCCGGCCTCGCGCGCGACGTCGCTGATCGTCGCCGGACGCGTCGTGGAAGGTTGCGAATCGGTCACTGTCGTGCCTCGCGACGTGCGATCCGCGCCGCTTCGTGAGCAGACGGACCTTTGTTGTTGGAAACGTAAGCCACCCGGCGGACTCCCCTGTCTGAGCGCTTCTGCGCCTGCACTGATCCCGTGCTTCGCGGTCGATCAGCGCCCGCGAGTCGCGTGCGTCGGCAGTCGGCCGCCCGGACCTGGCGCGGATACCCGCCGCGCGACGCCACCAGCCATGCAGCCGGGTTGTCGACGCGACGAGAGCGGGCGATCATAACGCAGCCAGCCCTCCCGCACCAAGATCATCGACTCTAACCGCGCCGCCGCCGCGCCGGGCGGTCGCCGGATGCGGCTCACGCGTGCGCGAGCGCGTCCGGATTGACGAGATTCGTGCGCAGCGTGCCGGCCAGCGCGCCGACCAGGTTTTCCGCCGCGCAGCGCGCCATCGCATGGCGCGTCTCGTGCGTCGCCGAGCCGATATGCGGCAGCGCGACGACATTCTTCATCTGCAGCAGCGGCGAATCCGCCGGCAGCGGCTCCTGCTCGAACACGTCGAGCCCCGCACCGCGGATCGTACCCGCGCGCAGCGCATCGACCAGCGCGGCTTCGTCGACGACGGGCCCGCGCGACGCGTTGATCAGGATCGCGCCGCGCTTCATCTTCGCGAATTCGGGCGCACCGACCAGATGGCGCGTTTCCGGCGACAGCGGCACCTGCAGGCACACGAAATCCGACTGTGCGAGCAGTTCGTCGAACGTCACGCGCCGCGCGCCGTACTGCGTCTCGGCTTGCGCGTGCGCGGAGCGGTTCGCGTACAGCACCTGCATCCGGAAGCCGAGCGCCGCGCGGCGCGCGACCGCGCCGCCGATCCGCCCGAGCCCGACGATGCCGAGCGTCTTGCCCTGCACGTCGGTGCCGTACAGGTCGGAGCCGATGCTGCGATGCCAGTTCCCTGCCTTGACCCACTCGGCCAGCTCGACCACGCGCCGCGCGGACGCCAGGATCAGCGAAAACACCGTATCGGCGGTCGACTCGGTCAGCACGTCCGGCGTATGCGCGAGCACGATGCCGCGGCGCGTCAGGTCGGCGACGTCGAAGTTGTCGTAGCCGACCGAGATCGTCGACCACGCCTTCAGCCGCGGTGCGCCGTCGAGCATCCGCGGCGTGACCTTCAGGCTCGCGCCGATCGCGCCGTCCGCGTCGCCGAGTGCGGCGGCAAGCGCGTCGGCGCCGTCGGCCTGCACGACGTCCGCATGCTCGCGCAGGTACGCGAGAACGTCATCGGGCAGCGGCTTGTACGCGACGATACGGGGCTTCATGTTTCATTTTCCTTGCAGCGGCGCGGCGAGCGGATGCGCATCGCGCGCCTGGGGTTTGACGGACAGCGTGAGGATCACCGCGGCGACGAGCGCGGCACTCATGAACGCATACGACGCGACGGGCGACCCGGTCGCACCGTTCAGGTAGCCGACGAAGTACGAGCCGACGAACGAGCCGAGCGCGCCCATGCTGTTGATCAGCGCCATCGCGCCGCCCGCGACGTTCTTCGGCAGCAGCTCCGGCACGATCGCGAAGAACGGGCCGTACGGCGCATACATCGCGGCGCCCGCGACGACCAGCAGCGCATACGAGATCCAGAAATGCGACGAGCCGAGCGCGTACGACGCGGCGAATGCGGCTGCGCCGATCAGCAGGAACGGCCACACGAAGCCGCGGCGCGAGCCGACCTTGTCGGACGCCCACGATGCGGCGAGCATCGCGATCGTCGCCGCGAGATACGGCAGCGCGGACAGCCAGCCGGTCGCGACCATCCCGAGGTCGGACCCGTTCTTGACGATCGACGGCAGCCACAGCACGAAGCCGTACACGCCGATGCTCCAGCAGAAATACTGCGCGCACAGCTTGATCACGGCCGGCGAGCGGAATGCCTCGCCGTAGTTGCGCACGGGCTTGATCGCTGCCTGCTCGGCCACGAGCGCGGCGTCGAGGTCGCGCTTTTCCTGCGCGGTCAGCCACGGCGAATCGGCCGGCTTGTCCTGCACGAGGAACCACCAGCACACGGCCCAGATGATGGCCGGCACGCCTTCGGCGATGAACATGTGGCGCCAGCCGAATTCATGCACGAGATAACCCGACACGATCGACATCCACAGCACGGTGACCGGGTTGCCGAGGATCAGGAACGTGTTCGCGCGCGAGCGCTCGTTCTTGGTGAACCAGTTGCTGATGTAGATCAGCATCGCCGGCATCACGGCCGCCTCGACCACGCCGAGCACGAAGCGGATCGCCATCAGCGACGGGATGTTGCTGACCACGCCCGTGAGCGCCGCGCAGCCGCCCCACAGGATCAGACTGACGAACACGAGCTTCTTCACGCTGCGGCGTTCCGCATAGATCGCGCCGGGGATCTGGAAGAAGAAGTAGCCGAGGAAGAACAGCGCGCCGATCAGCGACGACAGGCCCTTGCCGATGCCGAGATCCTGGTTGATGCCGGCCGCTGCCGCGAACCCGTAGTTCGCGCGGTCGAGGTAAGCGAGGCTGTACGTGATGAACACGATCGGCATGATCGTCCACCAGCGACGGGCTGCGAGATTGGTTGCCATGAGAGTGTCTCCGTATGTCGACCGGACTTGGCGCTTCAGCGCCCGTCCGGCCTCCAGCAAAACTACGTGTGCGTCGTGCACGAAATGGATCCGCGGATTGTGCCGTGTCCGGCCTCTCATTGCGCGGTGACGATTTCCTCTAAGCGATCGGCGCGATTGCTGACATTTTCGAGCCGGTCGAGGGCTTCGCGCGTCGGCAACCCTTCCGAATCGCCGATCACCTGGATCGCGAGCGCGCCGATCCGGTTGCCGCGCGCGACCGCCTGCTCGACGCTCCGGCCTTCCAGCAACGCGCTGACCACGCCGACCGCGAAACCGTCGCCGGCGCCGACCGTGTCGACCACCCGTTCGACACGCTCACCCGCGACCGTGCCCTCGCGGCCGTCGGCCGTGCGGAAATATGCGCCTTGCTCGCCGAGCTTGATCACGACGCCGCGCGCGCCCCGCGCGAGATAGAAGCCCGCGATGTCGGCCGGCGTGTCGTGCCCGGTGAGCTGGCGCCCTTCGGCGAGGCCCGGCAGCACCCAGTCGGCGAGCGTCGCGAGCGCGTTCAGCGTCTTCGCCATCACGTCGGCGGACGGCCACAGCGTCGGGCGCAGGTTCGGATCGAACGAGATCGTCTTGCCGGCCGCGCGCATCTCGCGCGCGAGCCGGAACGCCAGTTCGCACGAGGTCGCGGAGATCGCCGGCGCGACGCCCGTCAGGTGCAGGTGGCGCGCGCCGAGCACGTAGTCGGCCACGTAGTCGTCGCACGACAGGTAGCTCGCGGCCGAACCCTTGCGGAAATATTCGACGGTCGGGTCGCTGCCGTCGTCGTTGCGCGACTTCAGCTGGAAACCGGTCGGGTAACGCGGATCGACGGTCACGCACGACGCGTCGATGCCTTCGCGCGCCAGCGTGTCGAGCACGTAGCCGCCGAACGAATCGCGGCCCACGCGGCTCATCCAGCCGACCCGGAAACCGAGCCGCGACAGGCCGATCGCGACGTTCAGGTCGGCGCCCGCGATCCGCTTCGTGAATTGCCCCGCGTGCGCGAGATGGCCGGGCTCGGTCGCGACGAACATCGCCATCGCCTCGCCGTAGGTCACGACATCGAGTGCTGCTTTCATGAATGAACTCCTCGGGATCCTTTTGCGGTCAAGCGGTCGCGAGCCATGCGACACGGCGGCAGGCATCGCCCGCCAGATCGGCAGCGTCGAACGGGAACTCGATGCCGCGCGGCACATGCGGCGGCAGCGCCGCAAGCACGCCGGTCACGAGCGCGTCGTTCGGCGCCGGCGCGACCGCGAAGCGGCGCGCGCCCTCACCCTCGACGGCCTTGCAATGAATGTATTCCACGTGCGGCGCGAGCACTTGCGCGCAGTCGAGCGGCGCTTCGCCCGGCCACTGCCAGTTGCCGATGTCGAACGTCATCCCGAGCGCATCGCGCTGGCCGGCCGCGGCCAGCGCGTCGAACAGCCCGCGAAACTGCGCGAACGCGCCGCCGACCTGGAGCTGGCCGTTCTCGACCACCACACGCGCGTTCGCGCCGCGCGACAGCGCGACGATCTCGGCCGCGTGCGCGTCGCCGGCAAAACCGCCGAGCTGGAATTTCACGAAGCGCGCGCCGAGCGCGTCGGCTTCCGCGAGCGCGTCGCGCAATGCGTCGGCATCCAGCGCACCCGTTTCCGTATACAGCGTGGCCGGCGTCGAATAGACCGACCACAGCCCGTGGCCGGCGATCTGCGCGCCGAGCGCGGCCAACGCGCCGGGGGCCGTGTCGTCGTCCGACGCGAACAGTTCGCGCCGCACCTCGAATCCGGTCGCACCGGATGCCGCCACGGTCGAGATGAATGCGCTGTGGCCCTCCTGGCGCACGCGGTCCATCCCGAATGCGCTCGCCACGATCACGATGTCTGCCATGTTGCCCTTTTTTACCGGAATGGAACCGGTTCCATTTGCTTGAGACGGATGGTGCGCCTCGCGTCAGGCCCACGCCATAGAGGAAATCCCTAAGATAGTGCACCGCGCCAGCACGCGCCCGACGGCGTGCAACGCACGTTCCCGGCGCGGCTGCGGCCGCTCAGGCGAGGTCTTGCGCGAGACTCATGTCGAGGAACTGCGCGGCGACCCGCGACGGCGCACCGCCGTGCGGCACGAGAATGGAGAAATGACGCGTGAGCGGCGCCGGCGCGAGCGAGCGCAGCACGAGCGCCGCATCCTGGTGGCGCAACGACATCGCGGACACGAACCCGACGCCCATCCCGGCGCGCACGGCCTCCTTGACGGCCTCGACGCCGGCGATCTCGAACGCGACGCGCATCGGCGCGCCGCCGTGCGCGAACGCGCGTTCGACGAGCTGCCGCACGGCGGAGCCCGCCTCGCGCAGCACGAGCGGGTGCGCGGCGAGCGCGTCGAGCGTCACGCCCGCGTCGTAGCCGGGCGCGGCCAGCGGATGGCCGGCCGGCACGATCGCGACGATCTCGTCCTCGTGCCAGGCATGGACGGCCGTGCCCGGCGGCAACGCCTCGCCGGGCGGCCCCTCGATCAGCGCGATGTCGAGCGACGGCAGCGCGGCCACCACGTCGGCCGTATTGCCGCTCATCGTCTGGATCGTCACGCGCGGCGCGAGCGGCTGGAACGCCGCGATCAGATATGGCAGCAGGTAGCTCGCGGGCGTCGTGCTCGCGCCGATGCGCAGCGTGCCGGCTTCCAGCCCGCGCACCGCGTCGCGAAACGCACGCGCCTGCGCGAACGTATCGCGCTGCGCCTTCGCGTACTGCGCGAGCTGCTCGCCGACCGGCGTCAGGCGGATGCCGCGGCCGTCGCGCTGGTACAGCGGCTCGCCGAATTCGTCCTGCAGCAGCCGCAGCTGGCCCGACACGGCCGGCTGCGACAGATGCAATGCCACGGCGGCGCGGCTGATGTTCAGGTGTTCGGCGACGGCGGCGAACGTTATCAGTTGATCCGGGGTCATGGGGATGAATTATCGGCTTTCCGGATAGTTTACGTCACAAATCACAATTTTTCATATCGATATAACGAAATTAGGATTACAGCATCGCAACACGCTCCATCACGGTGCTTCCATGTCCACTGCCCCGACTCCCCATCTCAGCCATGCCGCGCCGTCGATGCGCGGCCAGTTGAACGGCGTGCTGTTCGTCGCGCTGTTCGCCGCCGCCGTCACGAGCCTGTCCGAGCTGCCCGCGGTCGCGGCGCTCGGCCTGTCGCCGCTGATCGTCGGCATCGTCGCAGGCGCCTTGTACGGCAACGCGCTGCGCGACGGCATGCCGGCCAGCTGGGCGGCCGGCGTCAATTTCTCCGCGCGCAAGCTGCTGCGCATCGCGGTCGCGTTCTTCGGGTTGCGCGTGAGCCTGCAGGAAATCGCGCAGGTCGGCCTGCCGGGCCTCACGGTGTCGGTGCTGGTCGTCGTCAGCACGCTCGTGATCGGCACCTGGGCCGGCATGAAGCTGATGAAGCTCGACCGCGACGCGGCGCTGCTGACCGCCGCCGGCAGCGCGATCTGCGGCGCGGCCGCCGTGCTCGCGTTCGAATCGACGCTGCAGTCGAAACCGCACCAGAGCGCGATGGCCGTGGGCAGCGTCGTGCTGTTCGGCACGCTGTCGATGTTCCTGTACCCGCTCGCGTATCACGCCGGGCTGCTGAACCTCGATCCGGCCGGCCTCGGCCTGTTCTTCGGCGGCACGATCCATGAAGTCGCGCAGGTGGTCGGCGCGGCGAGCGACATCAGCCCCGAGGTCGCGCACGTCGCGACGATCGTGAAGATGACGCGCGTGATGCTGCTGGTTCCCGTGCTGCTGGTGCTCGGCTGGTGGCTCGCCCGCTCGGCCCGCGCAACGGCCGGCGGCGCGCAGGGCAAGCGCAAGGTGGCCGTGCCCTGGTTCGCGCTCGGCTTCCTCGGCTTCGTGATCGTCAATTCGCTGAACGTGCTGCCGACCGCCGTCACGCATACGCTGAACGTGCTCGACACCTTCGCGCTGACGATGGCCATGACGGCACTCGGCATCGAGACGCGCGTCGCGCAGATCCGCGCCGCCGGCCCGCGGGCGCTGATGACCGGCCTGATCCTGTATGTGTGGCTGATCGCCGGCGGCTACGCGATCACCTGGGCCGTGCAGCACTGGCTTGGCTGAGCCGCACGTCCGTGACGGTTCGCACGCCGCGCCCGACGGGGAAGTCCCGCGGGCGCGGCGCAGTGCTATGCTTCGCGTCGTTTTCCATCGCCCTCTTTCAGCCGTGCTCTCGTTCCTGCTGAAGCTGCGCACTCGCGCCCAAAAGCTGTTCCGCCTGTCGGACGCCCATACGATGCTGATCTGGTCGGCGATCGTCGGCGTCGGCGGCGCCTTTGCCACGATGGCGTTCCGCGAAGGCATCGACCTGATGCAGCGCCTGGTCTCCGGGCAAAGCGGCAGCTTCGTGCAGATGGCCAAGAGCCTGCCGTGGTACGTACGGTTCTGGATGCCGGCAGCCGGCGGCTTCCTCGCCGGCTGCGTGCTGCTGCTCGCGACGCGCGGCGACAGGCAGGCCGCCAAGACCGACTACATGGAATCGGTCGCACTCGGCAACGGCGTCGTGCCGGTCCGGCAGAGCCTGTGGCGCAGCGTGTCGTCGCTGCTGACGATCGGCAGCGGCGGCTCGATCGGCCGCGAAGGCCCGATGGTGCAGCTCGCGGCGCTGGCCGCGTCGCTGGTCGGCCGCTTCGCGCACTTCGACCCGCCGCGCCTGCGCCTGCTGGTCGCCTGCGGGGCCGCTGCCGGCATCACGTCCGCGTACAACGCGCCGATCGCCGGCGCATTCTTCGTGTCGGAAATCGTGCTCGGCACGATCGCGATGGAAAGCTTCGGGCCGATGGTCGTCGCGTCGGTCGTCGCGAACATCGTGATGCGCGAATTCGCCGGTTACCGGCCGCCGTACGAAATGCCGGTGTTTCCGGCCGTCACGGGCCCCGAGGTCCTGCTGTTCGTCGTGCTCGGCGCGCTGTGCGGCGTGCTTGCGCCGCAGTTCCTGCACCTGCTCGACGCATCGAAGAACCAGTTCAAGCGGCTGCCGGTGCCGCTGCCCGTGCGGCTCGCGCTCGGCGGCCTCGTCGTCGGCGTGATCTCGGTATGGATTCCGGACGTCTGGGGCAACGGCTACAGCGTCGTGAACCACATCCTCCATTCGCCGTGGACCTGGCAGGCGCTCGTCGCGGTGCTCGTGTTCAAGGTGATGGCGACGGCCGCGACGGCCGGCTCGGGCGCGATCGGCGGCGTGTTCACGCCGACGCTGTTCGTCGGCGCGGTGTTCGGCTCACTGTTCGGGCTCGCGATGGAAGCGCTGTGGCCCGGCCATACGTCGGCCTATTTCGCTTACGCGATCGTGGGGATGGGGGCGTTCATGGCCGGCGCCACGCAGGCGCCGCTGATGGCGATCCTGATGATCTTCGAGATGACGCTGAGCTACCAGGTCGTGCTGCCGCTGCTGGTGTCGTGCGTGTTCGCGTATTTCGTCGCGCGCGCGACGGGCACGACGTCGATGTACGAGATCACGCAGCACCACTACCAGGACGCGCAGGAGCGGCTGCGGCTGCGCACCACGCAGATGCGCGAGCTGATCCAGCCCGCGCAGACGGTCGTCCCGCTCACGGCGAGCGTTGCCGACATGACGCGCGTGTTTCTCGAATACCCGGTGAAGTACCTGTACGTGACGGACGACGCCGGGCGCTTCCGCGGCGCGGTCGCGCTGAAGGACATCACGTCGGACCTGCTCGACAAGCGCGACACGACCGACAAGACGGCCGCGCACTATGCGCATACGCCGTTTCCGCTCCTCACGCCCGACATGCCGCTCGCGACCGCGCTCGAACGCTTCATGGCGTTCCAGGGCGAACGGCTGCCGGTGATCGAAAGCGAAGCCGAGCCGACGCTCGCGGGCGTCGTCTACAAGACCTCGCTGCTCGACGCGTACCGGCGGATGACCGGCGAGCGCTGACACGCGCCGCCGATCCGCCCGCGCCGGTCAGTCCGGCGCGCGCCCCAGCACGACCCGCGCGAAGAATCCCGCGAGCACCGATTCGGCCACGTCGACCGATACGTGCTGCGGATCGGCCGTGTAATACGACTGCACGCCGTCGCACAGGCACATCAGCCCGAACGCGAGCGTATCGGCCGGCAGCAGCAGCGGCGTACCCGAGCGCTCGGCGAAGCGCTCGATGAATTCCGCCATCTGTACGCGCTTGCCGTGCAGGAACTGATTGAAGCGCACGCGGAACTTCGCGTCGCGCGCCGCCTGCAGCTTCGCCTCGCCCCATAGCAGCGAGTATTCGTCGTCGCGAAACAGCGTCCGGTAATACGCGAGCGCCATCGATTCCATCTGCTCGCGCGTGCCCCCCTCTTCGAAAATCGCCTGGAAGTCGGACCGCACCTCCTCGTGGTTGCGCTCCAGCAACTCCAGCAGCAGGTCGGACTTGCTGCGGAAATTCGAATAGAACGCACCGCGCGTATAGCCGGCCGCCGCCGCGATGTCTTCGACACTCGCGGCCACATAGCCTTTCTTCAGAAAAATGCGATGCGCGGCCGTCAACAGACGTTCACGCGTCTGGTCCCGGCTCTGCTCGCGGGTTAAGCGCTGTGGTTTCATGGCGCGCAGTCTAGCACCATTCCCCTTTCATATTCATCTTTGCATTCAGATACAGGTGTGTATTAGAATTCGCCACAGTTTCTGAATGTGCCGTCCGCACGCCCGTGCCGACGCCGCCTGGGGCAAGCGCCCGCCGCGCTTGCCGACCTCGTTCCGCTCCACCTCACCTGGGGGTTTCGTGAATCGCTCCGGTTTCCGCGCCACGCTGCTGATCGGCGTCGCGCTCGTCCTTGCCGCCTGTCATCCCAAAGAATCCGCGCCGCCCGCCCCGCGCCCCGTCGTCGCGCTGCCCGCGCGGGCCGATACCGCCGCGACCGCACGCACGCTCCCCGGCGACATCCAGCCGCGCTATGCGACGCCGCTGTCGTTCCGCATCGCCGGCAAGATCATCGAGCGCAAGGTGCGGCTCGGCGATACGGTCAAGGTCGGCCAGGTCGTCGCGCTGCTCGATCCGTCCGATGTCGAGAAGAACGCCGCGAGCGCGCAGGCGCAGCTCGATGCCGCGACGCACAGTCTCGCGTTCGCGAAGCAGCAGCTCGACCGCGACCGTGCGCAGGCGCATGAAAACCTGATCGCGACCGCGCAGCTCGAACAGACCCAGAACAGCTATACGTCGGCGCTCGCGCAGCGCGACCAGGCGCAGCAGCAGCTCGCGCTCGCAAAGAACCAGCTCCGCTACGCGACGCTCGTCGCCGATCACGCGGGCTTCATCACCGCCGAACAGGCCGACACCGGCCAGAACGTGTCGGCCGGCCAGCCGGTCTACCAGCTCGCGTGGTCGGGCGACGTCGATGTCGTCAGCGACGTGCCCGAGGCTGCGCTCGCCTCGCTCGCGCCCGGCCATGCGGCGACCGTCACGCTGCCGTCGCTGCCGGGCCGCCAGTTTGCCGCCAAGGTGCGCGAAATCGCGCCGGCCGCCGATCCGCAAAGCCGCACCTATCGCGTGAAGCTCACGCTCGCCACGCCCGATCCGGCGATCCGCCTCGGGATGACCGCGAACGTCGCGTTCGACGGCGCACCGGCCGCCGACAACGCGCAGCCGATCACGCTGCCCGCGACCGCGCTGTTCCACGACGGCGCGCAACCGGCCGTGTGGGTCGTGCGCACGAAGGACGACACGCTCGAACTGCGCCGCGTCGACGTCGCGCGCTTCAACGAGCGCACCGTGACCGTGTCGCACGGGCTGCAGCCGGGCGAGCGCGTCGTGCTGCAGGGCGTGCATACGGTCAGCGCGGGCGAGAAAGTGCGCGCGATCGCGCCGCTGCATCCGGAGGACTTCGCATCGTGAGTACTCCGCATGAAGAAGGCCGCTTCAACCTGTCGGCGTGGGCGTTGCGCCACCAGGCGCTCGTCGTCTACCTGATCGCGCTCGCGACGCTCGCGGGCATTCTCGCGTACACGCGGCTCGCCCAATCCGAAGACCCGCCGTTCACGTTCCGCGTGATGGTGATCCGGACGTTCTGGCCCGGCGCGAGTGCGCGGCAGGTGCAGGAACAGGTGACCGACCGGATCGGCCGCAAGCTGCAGGAAACGCCGGCCGTCGACTTCCTGCGCAGCTATTCGCGCCCCGGCGAATCGCTGATCTTCTTCACGATGAAGGATTCGGCGCCCGTGAAGGACGTGCCCGAGACCTGGTACCAGATCCGCAAGAAAGTCGGCGACATCGGCTACACGCTGCCGCCCGGCGTGCAGGGCCCGTTCTTCAACGACGAGTTCGGCGACGTCTACACCAACATCTGGACGCTCGAGGGCGACGGCTTCACGCCCGCGCAACTGCACGACTACGCGGACCAGTTGCGCACCGTGCTGCTGCGCGTGCCGGGCGTCGGCAAGGTCGACTACTTCGGCGACCCCGACCAGCGGATCTTCATCGAGGTCAACAACGCCCAGCTCACGCGCCTCGGCATCTCGCCGCAGCAGCTCGGGCAGGCGATCAACGCGCAGAACGACATCTCGTCGGCCGGCGTGCTGACGACCGCCGACGATCGCGTGTTCGTGCGGCCGAGCGGCCAGTTCGACAACGTCGACGCGATCGCCGACACGGTGATCCGCATCAACGGCCGCACGTTCCGGCTCGGCGATCTCGCGACCGTGAAGCGCGGCTACGACGACCCGGCCGTCACGCAGATGCGTACGAACGGCAAAGCCGTGCTCGGCATCGGCGTCACGATGCAGCCGGGCGGCGACGTGATCCGGCTCGGCAAGGCGCTCGACGCGGAATCGAAGGACCTGCAGGCGCAGCTGCCGGCCGGCCTCAAGCTGACGCTGGTGTCGAGCATGCCGCACGCGGTCTCGCATTCGGTCGACGACTTCCTCGAAGCCGTCGCCGAAGCCGTTGCGATCGTGCTGGTCGTGAGCCTCGTGTCGCTCGGCCTGCGCACCGGGATGGTCGTCGTGATCTCGATTCCGGTCGTGCTCGCGGTCACCGCGCTCTTCATGTACCTGTTCGACATCGGGCTGCACAAGGTATCGCTCGGCACGCTCGTGCTCGCGCTCGGGCTGCTCGTCGACGACGCGATCATCGCGGTCGAGATGATGGCCGTGAAGCTCGAACAGGGTTACAGCCGCGCACGCGCCGCCGCGTTCGCGTACACGAGCACCGCGTTCCCGATGCTGACGGGCACGCTCGTCACGGTGTCGGGCTTCCTGCCGATCGCGCTCGCGAAATCGAGCACCGGCGAATACACGCGCTCGATCTTCGAAGTGTCGGCGATCGCGCTGATCGCGTCGTGGTTCGCAGCCGTCGTGCTGATCCCGCTGCTCGGCTATCACATGCTGCCCGAGCGCAAGCGGCACGCGCACGAGGCACACCTGCCCGACGACCACGAGCACGACATCTACGACACGCGTTTCTACCGGCGGCTGCGCGGCTGGATCGACTGGTGCATCGAGCGGCGCTTCGTCGTGCTGCTGGTTACCGGCGCCCTTTTCGTCGTCGCACTGATGGGCTTCACGCTCGTGCCGCAGCAGTTCTTCCCGAGCTCCGACCGGCCCGAGCTGCTGGTCGACCTGCGGCTGCCCGAAGGCGCGTCGTTCGCGGCGACGCTGCGCGAAACCGAGCGCCTCGAGAAAGCGATCGACAAGCGCCCCGAGATCGACCATTCGGTGAACTTCGTCGGCAGCGGCGCGCCGCGCTTCTACCTGCCGCTCGACCAGCAGCTGCAACTGCCGAACTTCGCGCAGTTCGTGATCACCGCGAAATCGGTCGAGGATCGCGAGAAGCTCGCGACCTGGCTCGAAACCACGCTGCGCGACACGTTCCCGGCCGTGCGCTGGCGGCTGTCGCGGCTCGAGAACGGCCCGCCGGTCGGCTATCCGGTGCAGTTCCGCGTGAGCGGCGACAGCATCGCGACGGTCCGCTCGATCGCCGAGAAGGTCGCGGCGACGATGCGCGGCGATGCGCGCACGGTCAACGTGCAGTTCGACTGGGACGAGCCGGCCGAGCGCTCGGTGCGCTTCGAGATCGACCAGAAGAAGGCGCGCGAGCTGAACGTCACGTCGCAGGACGTGTCGAGCTTCCTCGCGATGACGCTGTCCGGCACGACCGTCACGCAGTATCGCGAGCGCGACAAGCTGATCGCGGTCGACCTGCGCGCGCCGCGCGCCGACCGCGTCGATCCGGCGAAGCTCGCGGGCCTCGCGCTGCCGACGCCGAACGGCCCCGTGCCGCTCGGCTCGCTCGGCCGCTTCACGCCGACGCTCGAATACGGCGTCGTATGGGAGCGCGACCGCCAGCCGACCATCACCGTGCAGTCGGACGTGCGCGCCGGCGCGCAGGGCATCGACGTCACGCATGCGGTCGACGCGAAGCTGAACGCGCTGCGCGCGCAGCTGCCGGTCGGCTATCAGATCAACATCGGCGGCTCGGTCGAGGAAAGCGCGAAGGCGCAGACGTCGATCAATGCGCAGATGCCGCTGATGGCGATCGCCGTGTTCACGCTGCTGATGATCCAGCTGCAGAGCTTCTCGCGCGTGCTGATGGTCGTGCTGACCGCGCCGCTCGGGCTGATCGGCGTGGTCGCGACGCTGCTGCTGTTCGGCCAGCCGTTCGGCTTCGTCGCGATGCTCGGCGTGATCGCGATGTTCGGGATCATCATGCGCAACTCGGTAATCCTCGTCGACCAGATCGAGCAGGACATCGCGGTCGGCCACGGGCGCGTCGACGCGATCATCGGGGCGACCGTGCGGCGCTTCCGGCCGATCACGCTGACGGCCGCGGCCGCCGTGCTCGCGCTGATCCCGCTGCTGCGCTCGAACTTCTTCGGGCCGATGGCGACCGCGCTGATGGGCGGCATCACGAGCGCGACCGTGCTGACGCTGTTTTACCTCCCCGCGCTGTACGCGACGTGGTTCCGCGTGAAGCGCGACGAACGCGACCCGCAGGACGGGCCGCCGCCAGGCGCCACGCCTGCCGCGCCGTCGGGAGCTTGACCATGGATCGATCGATGACCCTGAAAACGAAAGCCGTGCGGGCGCTTGCCGTGGCGAGCCTCGCCGGCCCGCTCGCGGGCTGCGCGTGGTTCGCGCCGAGCGGCGAGCCGCCCGCAATGCCGTCGCCCGCGCACTACGGCAGCGTGCCGCAAGTCCAGCAGACCGTGTCCGCGCAAGGCGTCGCGCAGCAGTTCGACGTCGGCGCGCAGCCGGTGCCCGACTGGTGGAAGCAGTACCGCTCCGATGCGCTGAACGCGCTCGTCGACGAAGGGCTGCGCAACAGCCCGACGCTGAGCGCGGCGTCGCATTCGCTCGATGCCGCGCGCGAACAGCTGCGCGGCCAGATCGGCAGCTCGATGCTGCCGTCGATCGACGCAGTCGGCCAGGCCACGCGCCAGCGCGCGCTCGGCGTGCCGATTCCCGCGCTCGGCGCGCCGACGCTGCTGTACGACACGTTCGTCGGGCAACTGCAGGCGAGCTACACGGTCGACCTGTTCGGCGTGTCGCGCTTCGCGAACCGTTCGCTCGCGAAACGCGTCGACGTCAGCGCGTTCCAGCTCGAATCCGCGCGGCGCGCGCTCGCCGCGAACATCGTCACCGCGTCGATCACCGTGTCGGTGCTCAATGCGCAGATCGACACGACCGAGCGGCTCGTCGCGCTCGCGAACGACCAGGCGCACGACGCCGAACGCCGCCATGCGCTCGGTTCGGCATCGCGCAGCGACGCGCTGAACGCGCGGCAAAGCGCCGACACGTTCGCGGCGAGCCTGCCCGCGCTGCGCCAGCAGCGCGACTCGGCGCGCCATGCGCTCGCGGTACTGGTCGGCCGCACGCCCGACCGGCCGCCGGCCGACCTCACGCTCGCCGATCTGCACCTGCCCGAACAGGTGCCCGTCGTCGTGCCGTCCGACCTGCTGAAAAGCCGGCCGGACATCCAGGCGGCCGATGCGGGGCTGAAGGCAGCAGCAGCCGAAGTGGGCCTCGCGACCGCACAGATGTTCCCGCAGCTGTCGCTGTCGGCGGCCATGGGCAAAGGCGGCTTCAGCTGGCCGACGATGCTGTCGGGTGCCGGCGCGATCTGGAACGTCGGTGCGTCGCTGAGCCAGCCGATCTTCCACGGCGGCGCGCTGCTCGCCCAGCGCCGCGCGGCGAAGGCGACCTACGAGGCCGCGGTCGACCAGTACAAGCAGGCCGTGCTCGGCGCGTTCCAGAACGTCGCCGATTCGCTGGCGGCGCTCGAACACGATGCGGAAGCGCTCGATGCGTCGTCGCGTGCCGCACTTTCCGCGCGCGGCGCCTACGACGACGCGGCCGCCCGCGTGCGGCTCGGCGCACTGCCGCCGTCGGCCGCGCGTGCGAGCGAACTGCAGTACCGCAATGCGCGGCTCGACGAGATCCGCGCGACCGGCGCGCGGTTCGCGGATACCGCGCGCCTTTACCAGGCGATGGGCACGCCGCCGACCGGCAAGGACGACAAAGCCGGCCAGCCCGGCCAGAACGGCAACGCGGCCGGCGACGGCACAGGCGGCCGCGAAGCCCGCGCGGCCACGCCCGACACCACGCCTTCGCCGCAATAAGCCGGCTCCTCGATCGGGCGCGTGCCGCACGGCCCCGCGCGCCCGATCGCCGAACTTCCGCTTGACCCTCACGTAGCGTAACGTTCGAGACTCCAGTGTGCGTACCGAACGGAGGAACGAATGCGACTGAAAGTGGGAGAACTGGCGAAACGCAGCGGGCTGACCGTCCGCACGCTTCATCACTATCACGCGATCGGTTTGCTGACGCCTTCGGCGCGCGCCGACAACGGTTACCGGCTGTACGACCGCCACGACATCGCCCGGCTCCACCAGATCCAGGCGTTGCGTCGCTTCGGCCTGTCGCTCACCGAAATCGGCGACCACCTGAACCAGCCCGGCACCCCGCTCGTCGAGCTCGTCGCGAAGCAGATCGCGCTGCTCGACCGCCAGCTTGCGCAGACCGCGCAGCTGCGCGAGCGGCTCGTGAACCTGCATGCGCAGCTCGCGGCGGGCACGGAGCCGGAACTGGCCGATTGGCTCACCACACTGGAGTTGATGACCGTGTACGACAAATATTTCTCCGAGGAAGAACTCGCGCGCATGCCGATGTACCGGAAGAGCCAGACGGGCGACGCGGAATGGATCGCGCTCGTCGGCGAGGTCCGTGCGCTGCACGACGCGGGCGTGCCCGCCGAGGACGAGCGCGCGCGTACGCTCGCGTCGCGCTGGATGGCGCTGCTCGTGCGCGACACGAACAACGATCCGCGGCTGCTGGCGAAGCTGAACCTGATGCACGAGCACGAGCCGGCGATGCAGTCGAAGATCGGCATTTCGACCGAACTGCGCGACTATGTGCTGCGCGCGTCGGCGGAAACGAAGATGCGGATCTTCGAGAAGTATCTTGCGCCGGACGAGATCCGCTTCATGCGGGCCCACTACGGCGAACGCGCGATGGAGTGGCCGCAGCTGATGGGCGACGTGCGCGACGCGATCGACACCGACGTGAAGCCCGATTCGCCGCAAGGCCGCGCGCTCGCGCAGCGCTGGCTCGAGCTGTTCTGCAGCTATGCGGGCCACGATCCGGCCACGCATGCGAAATTCCGCCAGGCGCTGATGAACGAGCCGGCGCTCACGAAGGACTCGTGGACCGACGACACGCTGATCGGTTTCGTGCGCGAGGCGATGGCGCAGCTTGCGCCGGTGCGTTGAGCGTGTGACGGGGCGGGCGGCGGCCGAATTGCTCGCGTGCCGCCCGCGTCGCCACTGACGCTCGGTCGCGCACTTGCCAGTCGGGCCGGCCGTCGAGCGTTGCCGTCACCTTCCGCTCGACGCCGCCGAACGCGGCTCTGGCGGGCGTCACCGATCGCGCGTACCGAGCCCGAGCGCCTTCATCCGCCGGTACAGCGTCCGCTCGCTCATCCCGACCTGCTCGGCAAGCGCCTTGCGCGTGCCGTCGAACGTGCGCGCGATGCGCACGAGTTCCGCATCCGACAGCCCGCGCCCGTCCGCCGCGCGATCCTGCGGCGCCGCCGCGGCCGCGACGAGTTCGGCCGGCAGATGCTCGACGCGGATCGTCCCGTCGTCCGCGAACAGGCACGCGCGTTCGAGCACGTTGCGCAGTTCGCGGATGTTGCCGGGCCATGCATACGCATCGAGGCACGCTCGCGCGCGCTCGGTCAGCACGTACGGCCGCGCGCTCGCATCGCCCGCCTTGCCGCGCGCATTCGCGATGCGCCGCAGGATCGATTCGGCCAGCAGCGCGACGTCGCCGCGCCGCTCGCGCAGCGCCGGCAGCGGAATCGGAAACGCGTTGATCCGGTAGTAAAGATCCTGCCGGAACCGGCCGTCGTCGATCATCTCGCGCAACGGCTTGTGCGTGGCCGCGACGAGCCGGAAATCGGCGCGCAGCGCCTCGACGCCGCCCACGCGCCGGAACGTGCCCGACTCGATCAGCCGCAGCAGCTTCACCTGCATCGGCAGCGGCACGTCGCCGATCTCGTCGAGAAACAGCGTGCCGCCCTGCGCGGTTTCGACGAGGCCCGGCTTGCGCTGGTTCGCGCCCGTGAACGCGCCTTTCTCGTAGCCGAACAGTTCGCTCTCGAACAACGTCTCGGCAATCCCCGAGCAATCGACGACGACGAACGGCCCCATCGCACGATCGCTCGCCTCGTGCAGCGCGCGGGCGAACAGCTCCTTGCCGGTGCCCGATTCGCCGAGCAGCAGCACCGGCAGCGTCGACGGTGCCACGCGCTGCAGCGCGCCGAGCGCCGCATTGAACGCGTCGGCGCCGCCGACGAGCCCTTCCGCACTCGGCTGCGCGGACGCGCTGCGCACCGTCGTCAGCCGCTCGACATAGGCGATCACGTTGCCGTCCGCATCGAAGATCGGCCGCAGCTCGACGTCGACGTGCTCGGGGCCGCGCGGCGTGTGATGGATGTGCAGCACGCGATTCAGCCCGCGTGACTCGAGCGCCTGCTTCATCGGGCAATGCTCGCCGGCCTGGTCGCACGGCACGTCGTAGTGATGCGACACCTGGAAGCAGTGCCGGCCCACGTGCTCGACGCCCGCCACGCCGAACTGGCGCCGGTACGCATCGTTCGCCGCGAGGATGCGGTAGTCGGGATCGACGACGATCATCGGCTGCGGGTCCTGCTCGAGATACGCGACGAGCGCGCGCACGTCGGGCATCGCGTCGCGACGCGGCGCGGGAACGATCGGGATGGTGTCGTGCGGATTCATGCGGCGGCTCGCTCGGTGAAGAGGCGCCCGGGCGGACTGCCAGGCTGACTGCCAATTCTGCCACGACACTGCCAGTTATGGCAGTCCTCATCCTCGAGCGGACGCCAGCGACACCTTCATGCTACCGCCGGCACGCCGGAAATCCGAGTCGAATCAAGCCGCTGGCACATCGGCGAGTGCCTTGTCGCAGCCTGGCACGCTTCTTGAGACAAAGACCCCGATTGCAGATGCAGAACCCGATCGAGGACACCCCGTGAGCAACGCCCCCGCCCTGTCGGTCGAAGGCTTTTTCGACCCGGCGACCCACACCGTCAGCTATCTCCTGCTCGATACCGAGAGCCGCGCGTGCGCGCTGATCGACAGCGTGCTCGACTACGATCCGAACTCCGGCCGCACGCGCACCACCAGCGCGGACCGGCTGATCGCCCGCGTAGCCGAACTCGGCGCGACCGTGCACTGGCTGCTGGAAACGCACGTGCACGCCGATCACCTGTCGGCCGCGCCCTACCTGAAAGCACGGGTCGGCGGCCGGATTGCGATCGGCTCGCACGTGCGCCGCGTGCAGCACGTGTTCGGCACGCTGTTCAACGCGGGCCCGGGCTTCGCGGAAGACGGCCGCCAGTTCGACCGGCTCGTCGACGACGGCGACACGCTCGCGCTCGGCGCGCTGACGATCCGCGCGCTGCATACGCCGGGCCATACGCCCGCCTGCATGACCTACTGCGTGGACGACGCGACGCAGCGCGCGGCGTTCGTCGGCGACACGCTGTTCATGCCCGACTACGGCACGGCCCGCTGCGACTTCCCCGGCGGCGATGCGCGCACGCTGTACCGCTCGATCGCGCGCGTGCTCGCGCTGCCGCCCGACACGCGCCTGTATCTGTGCCACGACTACCAGCCGGGCGGCCGCGACGTGCAGTTCGTGACGACCGTCGCCGAGCAGCGCCGCGCGAACGTGCACGTGAAGGACGGCGTGACCGAGGACGATTTCGTCGCAATGCGCACCGCGCGCGACGCGACGCTCGACATGCCCGTGCTGATGCTGCCGTCGGTGCAAGTCAACATGCGCGCCGGCCACCTGCCCGAACCCGAGAACAACGGCGTGCGCTACCTGAAGATCCCGCTCGACGCGATCTGAGCGCCTGCACCCCACCGAGAACCCCGACATGACGACCATCCGCAAGCTGACCGACACGCTGTCGGTCTCGCCGCAGATCGCGGCAGCCGACCTGCCCGCGCTTCACGCGGCCGGCATCCGCGCGATCATCTGCAACCGGCCCGACGGCGAAGGCGCCGACCAGCCGACCGTCACCGAGATCCGCGCGGCCGCCGCGCCGCTCGGCATCGACGTGCATGACCTGCCGGTCGATACCGGCAAGGTGACCGACGAACAGGCCGCGCGGTTCGGCGCGCTGCTCGCGTCGCTCGACGGGCCGGTGCTCGCGTACTGCCGCAGCGGCACGCGGTCGGCCACGCTGTGGGCGTTGTCGCAAGCGGCGCTGCGTCCGCTGAGCGACATCGTCGCCACCGCCGGCGCAGCCGGCTACGACCTGAGCGCGCTGGCATCGCGTATCGCACCGGGTGGCCGTCAGGCGGCACCGGCCGTCGACGCGCGCCACGACATCGTGATCGTCGGCGCGGGCGCGGCCGGCATCGCGGTTGCATCGAGCCTGCTCGCGCGCGACGCGTCGCTCGACATCGCGGTGATCGATCCGGCCGACATCCACTACTACCAGCCCGGCTGGACGATGGTCGGCGCGGGCGTGTTCCAGCCGGAAACCACCGCGCGCCGGATGACCGACGTGCTGCCGCGCGGCGTACACCGGATCCAGGCCGCCGTCGCGGGCTTCGAACCCGACGCGCACACGGTCGTGCTCGACGGCTGCCGCCGCATCGGCTATCGCAAGCTCGTCGTGTGCCCGGGGCTCAAGCTCGACTGGCACGCGATCGACGGTCTCGCCGACACGCTCGGCCGCAACGGCGTCACGTCGAACTACCGCTACGATCTCGCGCCGTACACGTGGGCGCTCGTGCGCGCGTTCCGCGGCGGCAATGCACTCTTCACGCAGCCGCCGATGCCGATCAAGTGCGCGGGCGCGCCGCAGAAGGCGATGTACCTGTCGTGCGATCACTGGCGTCGCGCGGGCCGCCTCGAAGCCGCGAACGTCGAGTTCCTGAATGCGGGCGGCGCGCTGTTCGGCGTCGCCGACTACGTGCCCGCGCTGATGGAGTACGTGAGAAGCTACGACATCGCGCTGTCGTTCGGCCACAACCTCGTCGCGATCGACGGCCCCGCGCGCCAGGCGACGTTCACGCGCGCGCTGCCGGATGGCGGCAAGGAAACCGTCGTGCGTGCGTTCGACATGATCCACGTCGTGCCGCCGCAGAAGGCGCCCGATTTCGTGCGATCGAGCCCGCTCGCCGATGCGGCCGGCTGGATCGACGTCGATCCGGCGACGCTGCGGCACAAGCACTTTCCGGACATCTACGCGCTCGGCGACGCCACCAACACGACCAACGCGAAAACGGCCGCGGCCGCCCGCAAGCAGGCGCCCGTCGTTGCGCACAACCTGCTCGCGTCGCTCGGCCGCGCGCACGGCGACGCCGCATATGACGGCTACGGCTCGTGCCCGCTCACCGTCGAGCGCGGCAAGATCGTGCTCGCCGAGTTCCTGTACGGCGGAAAGGTCGCGCCGACCTTCCCCGCGTGGCTGATCGACGGCAAGCGCCCGTCGCGGCTCGCGTGGCTGCTCAAGGAACGCGTGCTGCCGCCGCTCTACTGGAAGGCGATGCTCAAGGGCCGCGAATGGCTCGCGAAGCCCGCCGTCGCACGTTGACCGGAGCGCGATGACGTCATGTTGATTTCCCTCGTACTGGGCGGCTTCGTCGGCGCCGTGCTCGGCCTGACCGGTGCCGGCGGCGGCATTCTCGCGGTGCCCGCGCTCGTCGTCGGGATGAGCTGGCCGATGCAGCAGGCCACGCCCGTCGCCCTCGTCGCGGTGGCGGGCAGCGCCGCGCTCGGCGCGCTCGAAGGCTTCCGCCGCGGGCTCGTGCGCTATCGCGCGGCGCTGCTGATGGCCGTGGCCGGCGTGCCGCTGACCACGCTCGGCGTGCGGCTCGCGCACGTGCTGCCGCAGCGCCTGCTGCTCACGCTGTTCGCGTTGACGATGCTGGTCGTCGCCGGCCGCTTGCTGCGGCAGGCGCTGCGGCACGCCCCCGCCGATGCGGACGCGTCGCCGCTGTGCGTCGGCCGCATCAACCCCGACACGGGCCGGCTCGTCTGGTCCTGGCCGGTCGGTGTCGCGCTCGCGTCGACCGGCGCGGTGACGGGCCTGATGACGGGGTTGCTCGGCGTCGGCGGCGGCTTCGTGATCGTGCCGATGCTGCGCAAGTTCACGAACGTGTCGATGCACGGCGTGGTCGCGACGTCGCTGATGGTGATTGCGCTGGTCGGCACGGGCGGCGTACTCGCGACGCTCTTGGCAGGCACGCGCGCGCCGCTCGACGTGACGCTGTGGTTCACCGTCGCGACCGCGCTCGGCATGGCCGCCGGCCGCGTCGCGTCGCACCACCTCGCCGCGCGGCACGTGCAGGCCGGCTTCGCGGCCGTGCTCGTCTGCGTGGCACTCGGGTTGCTGGCGAAGGCGGCGTTCGGCGCTTGAGCCGAATGCGGCAACGGATCCACGCCCCCAAACAAAACGCCCGGCCCGACTCGTCGTCGGCACCGGGCGTTTTTCATTGCGGCCGCAACCTGTGGATCAGGCCGCGTATCCTGCCATCCGCTTGCGTTCCTGGCGCAGCATCACGAAGTTCGCGATCACGACGCCGGCCGTCACCGCGACGATGAACAGCGTCGCGAGCGCGTTCATCTCCGGGTTCAGGCCGAGGCGCACACGCGAGAACACGACGAGCGGCAGCGTCGTCGAGCCGGGGCCCGACAGGAACGCCGACAGCACGAGATCGTCGATCGACAGCGTGAACGACAGCAGCCAGCCGGCGATCAGCGCCTGCGAGATCAGCGGCAGCGTGATCGTGAAGAACACCTTCAGCGGCGTCGCACCGAGATCGAGCGCAGCTTCTTCCAGCGACGGGTTCAGCTCGCGCACGCGCGACTGCACGATGATCGCGACGTACGAGATGCACAGCATCACGTGGCCGAGCCAGATCGTGAACACGCCGCGCTCGGCCGGCCAGCCGATCCACTTCGCGAGCTCGATGAACAGCAGCAGCAGCGAGATCCCCTGGATCACCTCGGGGATCACGAGCGGCGCGTTGATCATCCCGCTGAACAGCGCGAAGCCGCGAAAGCGTCCCATGCGCGCGAGCACGAAACCGGCCCATGTACCGATGAACACGGACGCGAACGCGGTCAGCACGCCGATCTTCAGCGACAGCCATGCGGCCGTCAGCAGCTCGTCATCCTCCACGAGCGCCGCGTACCAGCGGAACGAGAAACCCGACCACACGGTGACGAGCTTCGACTCGTTGAACGAGTAGACGATCAGGCTGAGGATCGGGATGTACAGGAACGCGAAGCCGGCAAACAGCGCCGCGAACTGCAGGTAACGATTCGGCTTCATCGACGGCCTCCCTGTTCCTTCGCCTGGAAGTGCTGGAACATCGCCATCGGCACGAGCAGCAGCAGCACCATCGCGCAGGTCACGGCCGACGCCATCGGCCAGTCTGCGTTGTTGAAGAACTCGTTCCACATCACGCGGCCGATCATCAGCGTGTTCGCGCCGCCGAGCAGCTCCGGAATCACGTACTCGCCGACCGCCGGGATGAACACCAGCAGGCAGCCCGCGATGATCCCGTTCTTCGACAGCGGCAGCGTGATCTGCACGAACGCCTTCCACGGCTTCGCGCCGAGGTCGTACGCGGCCTCGAGCAGGCGCAGGTCCATCTTCACGAGGTGCGCATAGAGCGGCATCACGAGGAACGGCAGGTACGAATACACCATCCCGATGTAGACCGCGTAGTTCGTGCGGTACAGCTCGATCGGCGTATGCGTGAGGCCGACCCACATCAGGAAGTTGTTCAGCAGCCCGTTGTTCTTCAGGATGCCGATCCACGCGTACACGCGGATCAGGAACGACGTCCAGAACGGCAGCATCACGCCCATCATCAGCAGGTTGCGGGTCGCCGGATTCGAGCGCGCGATGTAGTACGCCATCGGATAGCCGACCAGCAGGCACAGCAGCGTCGTGATCGCGGCCACCCACACCGAGTTCACGTAGGTCGCGAAATACAGGCTGTCCGTGAACAGGAACGCGTAGTGCGACAGGTTCAGCGCGACGTGCACGACGCCGTCGGTGTACGACGCGAGTTCCGTGTACGGCGGAATGCCGAGCTGCAGCTCCGCGAAGCTGATCTTGACGACCAGCACGAACGGCACGAGGAAGAACAGCACGAGCCACGTGAAGGGCCCGGCGACGACCGCCGACGCGCCCGTCAGGTTGAAGCGCCGCACCGGCCACTCGAGCAGGGACTTGAACGCATTCATGACGTCAGCACCACACCGGCCGTCGCGCTCCAGCGCACGTAGATCTCGTCGCCGAGCGCCGGCGTGTCGAGCTCGGAAATCGCGAGGCTAGACACGTTCGCGATCACCGTCTTGCCGCCGTCGAGCTTCACGTGATACAGCGAATAGCCGCCCATGTACGCGACGTTGCTGATCCGGCCGCGCGCCCAGTTGAACGCGCCTTCGGGCGGCTTGCGCGTGAGCGCGATCCGCTCGGGGCGCACCGACACCGTGACCGGCATCCCGAGCGGGCCCGAGATCCCGTGGCTCACGTACAGCCGGCTCGGCAGCTCCGGCGATTCGATGTACACGTGGTCGGGCTCGTCCTCGACGGTCACGCCGTCGAACAGGTTCGTCGAGCCGATGAACTCGGCCGAGAAGCGGCTGTTCGGGTATTCGTACACTTCGTTCGGCGAGCCGATCTGCACGATCTGGCCTTCGCTCATCACCGCGAGGCGATTGGCCATCGTCATCGCTTCTTCCTGGTCGTGCGTGACCATGATGCAGGTGACGCCGACCTTGTTCAGGATGTTGACGAGCTCGATCTGCGTGCGCTGGCGGATCTGCTTGTCGAGCGCGGACATCGGCTCGTCGAGCAGCAGCAGCTTCGGGCGCTTGACCAGCGAACGCGCGAGCGCGACGCGCTGCTGCTGGCCGCCCGACAGCTGATGCGGCTTGCGCTTCGCGTACTTGCTCATCTGCACGAGTTCGAGCGCGGACGCGACGCGTTCCTTCAGCTCGGCCTTCGGCGTGCCTTCCTGCTTCAGCCCGAACGCGACGTTCGACTCGACCGACATGTGCGGGAACAGCGCGTACGACTGGAACATCATGTTCACGGGCCGCTTGTACGGCGGCATCTGCGCGAGATCCTCGCCGTCGATCAGGATCTTGCCCGACGTGACCGTCTCGAGGCCCGCGAGCATCCGCAGCAACGTCGACTTGCCGCAGCCCGAGCTGCCGAGCAGCGCGAACAGCTCGCCCTGGCGCACGGTCAGGTTGACGCTGCGCACGGCTTCGGTGTCGCCGAATTTCTTGACGACGTCGACGATCTGGACAAAATTCTCGGCGCGCGCATCGGCGCCGGAGGAGGAAACGGAGAACGGCGCGGCCGCAACCGGCGCACCCGACTGGCTATTCATGATGTGCTGCTTCTCTCCTGCGTTAGACGAACAAAGCCCCCGGGGGCACCAGGGGCTTCATGACTGCTGGTTCACTTCGGCTCGCGTCAGCGGCCCGACTTCAGCTCGGTCCACAGACGCGTCTGCAGACGCTGGATTTCAGGCGGCAGCGGCTTGAGCAGGAACAGCGTCTTCACGACGTCGGCCGGCGGGTAGACGGCCGGGTCGTTCGCCACGTCGGGCCGCACGTACTTGCGGGCCTCGGCGTTGGCGCTCGGGTAGTACACCGCGTTCGTGATCGCCGCGTGCACCTTCGGATCCTCGATGTAGTTGATCCACTGCAGCGCGGCATCCTTGTTCTTCGCGTCCTTCGGGATCGCCATCACGTCGAACCACACCGGCGCGCCGCCCTTCGGAATGTAGTACTCGACCTTGTACGGCTTCTTCGCCTCGATCGCGCGATGCTTCGCGATCACGACGTCGCCCGACCAGCCGAACGCGAAGCAGATGTCGCCGCCGACCAGGTCGTTGATGTAGCCCGACGAGTTGAATTGCGTGATGTACGGACGGATCTTCTTCAGCACTTCCATCGCGGCCTTGTAGTCGGCCGGGTTCGTGCTCATCGGATCCTTGCCGATGTAGTGCAGCGTCGCCGCGAACATCTGGTCGGGCGCGTCGAGCACCGACACGCCGCAGCTCTTCAGCTTCGAGATGTTTTCCGGCTTGAACAGGATGTCCCAGTTGTCGAGCGGCGCCTTGCCGAGCGCCTGCTGCGCCTTCGTCAGGTTGTACGCGAGACCGGTCGTGCCGTACGCCCAGGGCACCGAGTACTTGTTGCCCGGATCCGCGCCGGCGACGAGCGCCATCAGTTGCGGATCGAGATACTTGAGGTTCGGCAGCTTCGACTTGTCGAGCGGCGTGAAGATGCCGGCGGCGATCTGCTTGCCCGCGTAGTTGCTGGTCGGCACGACGATGTCGTAGCCCGAGCTGCCGGTCAGCAGCTTCGCCTGCAGCGTGTCGTCGCTGTCGTAGTTGTCGTAGCGGACCTTCACGCCCGCCTGCTTCTCGAAGTTCGGGATCGTGTCCTTCGCAATGTAGTCCGACCAGTTATAGACATTGAGCTGCGTATCCTTCGCCGCTGCCGCCGACGCACCCACGCACAGCGCGAGCGCTGCGAACCGGCCCACTACCTTTGCTTTCATCCCGTTCTCCCTCCGGCCGGACGCGTTGCCCGGCTGCCGTCTGCCTCGTCATGGCGGCGCATTCTGGCGCGCCGCCCCTCGAAAACCCCGAAAACTACCATCATTCGCGCCCCGTCACAAAAAAATCATGCCGGTGTCGCGCAAACGGAACAGATTCCCGCCGCCGGCCCGTCGGGCCGCCCGTGCGGCGGGGCGTTCCGGGGGAATTCTATCGGGTAATCGGCGTCTGTCCACCGGGAAAAACAGGCGATGGCGAAACCGCGTTCGCGCACCGGGCGCGCGGCCGGACAGCATGCCGGCCGGCGTCGCCCGACCCGGCGGCTGCGATGCATTAAAATGGCGGTTGACGATTCAACTGCGCGAACCCTTCCGATGGCCTCCAATCTCCACGACCTGCCCGACAGCCCCTGCATCGGCGTGTGCTCGACCCTCTTCGACGAAGTCTGCAAGGGTTGCGGCCGCACGGCCGCCGAAGTGTCGAACTGGGTATTCCTGAGCGACGAGGAAAAGCGCGCGGTGTGGGAGCGCATCTCGCGCGAAGGCACCGCGATGCGCTTCCAGTACGACAAGCTGTAAATCCGCCGGACATAAAAAAAGCGGCATGCCGACCGCCATGCCGCCAACCCCAACTCTGTTCTTTTCCTGCCGCGTCAGAACTTCATCCCGACGCCCACGCCGACGATCAGCGGATCGATGTGCAGCGTGCCGATGCCCTTGTCGCCCAGCGTCGCATCGGTGCTCATCCAGATCTTCTTCACGTCGACGTTCATGAACACCTTCTTCGTCAGCTGCACGTCCACGCCGAACTGCAGTGCGGGACCGAAGCTGCTCTTGTTGATCGACACGCCTTCCCCGCCGACGTTCAGCCCGTTGTTGTAGAAGTACGTGTAGTTCAACCCGGCGCCGACGTACGGACGCACCTTGCCCGCATGGTTGAAGTGATACTGCAGCAGCAGCGTCGGCGGCAGCACGCCCACGCCGCCGAGATTGCCGAGGCTCGACGTCAGCTGGTGCCGCGACGTGCCGAGGATCAACTCGACACCGAGGTAGTCGCGGATCATGTACGTGAAGTCGAGCTCCGGCACGATCGCGTTGTTCACGCCCGTGTTGATTGCGCCGAGCGTGTCGCTCGCGCGCTCGTTCGGCTGGATGCTGATCGCGCGAAGCCGAACCAGTACGTCACCCTGGTTGATGCCGTCGCCCGGCGATGCCGCGTGCGACAGCGAGGGCATCGCGAGCAGACTCGCCGCGAGAGCGGCAGCGGTGACACAAGTTCGAATCGTTTTATGCATGGTACGGACCCCCAAAGAATGGTTTCCATTCTCTCCGTAGGGTCTTTTCGCCATCTTGATATTCATCAAGCCAGCGTAAACGTGGGACGGTTTGCCGCAGGCTCGGTCGCATTGCCGGTCAGCAGCAGGTCGAGCAGATCGCGCACGCTGCGGATCGCACGGCCGAACGGCAACGCTTCGCGGCCGCGGAAGAACAGCCCGTTCGCGACGTCGCCGCGCAGCGCGGCCGCGAGCCGCGTGTCGATGCAGAAGTGGCCGAACTTCTCGATGCCGTCGCGCAGGCCGCAAACGCTCAGGCATTCGAGCGCGGTCGGGCAGCGCTGCTTCAGCGCGCCGAGCTTGGTGCGGATGCGCGTCTCGTTGCGCAGGTAACGATCGAGCCACGGCGTCTTCACCGCGCGTGCGGGCAGCCCCGTCACGCTGACGAATTCGACGATGTCGTCGGGCGTCGCGTCGGCGAGCACGCGCTTGAAGTGCGGATGCGCATCGCCCTCTTCCGTCACCGCGAACGGCGTACCGACCTGCACGCCGTTCGCGCCGGCCGCGAATGCCGCGCGCACCGTGTCGTGACTGTTGACGCCGCCCGCAACGATCAACGGAATCGTTTCGCGCTCGAGACCGAGCGACGCCATCACCTGCGCGGTCTCGTCGAGCACGCGCGCAAAGTCGAAACGGTGATCGTGCATGTCGTCGATCTGCGTGACGCCGAGGTGGCCGCCCGCATGCGCCGGATGCTCGATCACGATCGCATCGGGCAGGCGTCCCTTCTTCATCCACTTCTTCAGCACCAGCGCGATCCCGCGGCTGTCCGACAGGATCGGGATCAGCGCGATGTCGTGCCCTTGCGTGAGGTCGGGCAGATCGAGCGGCAGGCCCGCGCCCATCACGATCGCGTCCGCGCCCTCGTCGCACGCGACACGCACGTAGTCGGCGTGCGCGCTCACCGCCTTCATCACGTTGACCGCGATCATGCCGCGCCCTTCGCCGTAGGTCTTCGCGAGACGGATCTCGCGTGCGAGCGCCTCGAGGTTCGCGGCTTCGAGCGTCGCGCGATCGGGTTGCGCGCGGCAGCGGGCGAGCAGGTCCGCGTGATGGTGGCGCAGGTCGATGCTCGCGATCGTGCCGACCGCGCCTTCGCGCGCGACGCTGCCGGCCAGCCGGTGCGCGGAGATGCCGACGCCCATGCCGCCCTGCACGACCGGCAGCAAGGTGCGGCCGCGAATCGTCAGCGGCGGAAAGGAAGTGCGTACGGTCATCTGAAACCTCGTCGGAACATCGGAACCGCGATGATCGACGATCCAGCGACGCGCACCTTGACGGCCGTCAATAAAAAAACGGCGCGCGCGCGCCGTTTCCGTTTCATGCCACGCGAAGCGCTCAGGCGGGCTTCGCCGGCTTCAACTGCATCGACTTGTACTCGAGATACTCTTCGAGCCCGTACACGCCGTTCTCGCGGCCGTGCCCCGACTGCTTGTAGCCGCCGAACGGCGCGGCCATGTTCCACGTGCCGCCGTTGATGTCGACCTGTCCCGTGCGGATGCGGCGCGCGACGCGCATCGCGCGTTCGTCGCTGCCGGCCCACACCGCGCCGCCGAGCCCGTACGGCGAATCGTTCGCGATGCGCACGGCCTCGTCTTCATCGCGATACGTGATGATCGACAGCACCGGCCCGAAGATCTCCTCCTGCGCGATCGTCGATTTCGGATCGACGCGGCCGAACACCGTCGGCTTCACGAAGAAGCCCTGCGCCACGCCTTCCGGCAGGCCCGTGCCGCCCGTCACGAGTTCCGCGCCTTCGTCGATGCCGCGCTGGATGTACGCCTGCACGCGCTGCTGCTGCACGGCCGACGCGAGTGCGCCGAGGCGCGTCGCGTCCTGCCGCGGATCGCCCGCGACGTACGTTTCGGCCGCCGCTTTCGCGATCGCGCGCGCTTCGTCGTAGCGTGCCTCCGGCACCAGCATCCGGGTGTGTGCCGAGCAGGTCTGTCCCGCGTTCAGGTAGCACGCGTTGACCGTGCCCTTCACGGCCGCCGCGAAATCGGCGTCGTCCAGGATCACCGACGCCGACTTGCCGCCCAGCTCCAGCGCGACGCGCTTGACGCCCGCGGCCGCCAGTTCGGCCACGCGCTTGCCCGCGCGCGTCGAGCCCGTGAACGACACCATGTCGACGTCCGGATCGGTGGCCAGCACCTCGCCGACGACCGGCCCATAGCCGCACACGAGGTTGAACACCCCGGCCGGCAGCCCGGCCTCGTGAATCGCTTCGGCGAGCATGAACGCGTTGAGCGGCGCGACTTCGGACGGCTTCAGGACGACCGTGCAGCCGGCCGCGAGCGCCGGCGCGACCTTCAGCGTGACCTGGTTCAACGGGTAGTTCCACGGCGTGATCGCCGCGACCACGCCGACCGGCTCGCGCACGACGAGCGAGTTGCCGACCTGTGCCTCGAATTCGAACGACTCGGCAAGCTTCACGTACGCCTTCCAGTTGTAGATCGGGCCGCCGACCTGGATCGCGCGCGACAGCTTGATCGGCATTCCGACTTCGCCGGTGATCGATTGCGCGAGTTCCTCGCTGCGCGCCTGCAGGTGTTCGACGATCTTGCGCAGATAGCCCGCGCGCGTCGCGGGCGGCGTGGCCGCCCATGCATCGAAGGCCGCGCGCGCCGCGCGGATCGCGTCATGTGCGTCGGCTGCGACGCCTTCGGGAATCCGCCCGATCACGGCCTCGGTGCCCGAGTCGATCACATCGATCGTGCCGGTTCCGGCCGGTTTGCGCCATGCGCCGTCGATGTAGAACTGGTCGTAGATTTTCATCGCTTTCCGCCTCCAGGAAAGCCGACATTCTAGCGAGCGTTCCGGTCGGCCGGCGTGTCGATTGACAGCCATTCGAAAGGACCTTAGCCTCGGCGCCTCATTCATCATAAGAAAGGAGAATGCCTTGAGCATCCTGACCAGAATCGAGGGCGGCTATCTTCAGGTACTGCGCGTGATCGTGCTGCTGTTCGCGACCGCCGTGCTGATCGGCGGGGTCATTTTCGGCGCGGTCGCACTCGACGCACGCCTGTCGAAGCCACAGAAAGTCGAATCGGCCATCCAGGTCGATCCCGCATCGTTCGCGTGGGAGAACGACGCACCCGCCAAGGCCGCGCCGGCCGCCGGCGGCGCCGCCACGGACGACAGCGCGTCGCCCGCGCTGCGCCTGTCGACGCAGTTGTCCGCCATCGTGCAGAAGCACGGCCGCACGGCCCTGTCGCCCGACTACGCGGTCGACCGCGACGCGTACGAGCCGTCGTTCCAGCGCGTGCTCGGTGACGACGACCACCCGGATATCGGCTACTTCGAGCAGCAGATCGCGTATCTCGACAAGGTGCTGTCGCGCACCGATGTCGCAGCCGGCGTGAAGAAGAAGGTCACCGCACACGGCGACGAGTATGCGCGCGAGCAGGCGTACACCGGCATCGTGTCGGCCGTCATGCGCGATTTCTCCGAGCGCTACGACGCACGCCGCACCGCGATCGAGAACGAGAAGAAGGCCGCGGAAGACACGGCCGCCGAGAACGGCCAGACCGCGCGCTACGCCGGCGCCGCCGCGCTCGTCGCACTGTATTCGTTCGTGTCGCTGGCGGTGCTGATCATCCTGATCCGCGTCGAGCGCAGCATCCGCTCGATCGCGCGCGCCACGCACACGCCGACCTGAACCCCGCCCGCCGGGCTGCGGCGGGCCCGGCGACGGGCCCGCTTCGCGGCGAAAGCGGCCGCGCCCGGCCGTCCGTTCCTGCGCTTTCGCGCACTTTCCGTTCCCGCTCCCCCCTTCCTCTGCCGCAGGCCATGAACGCACGCGCCGCGTCCGTCTCGCCGCCGCCACGTCAGCATCCACCCGGGTGCGCGGGCGGGCCCGCATCGTGCTATGTTTTTATTATCGGCACCGGCCCATTGCAACCGGCGCCGCCCGGAATCGACGCATTTCGTGAGCGCTGCCATGACCGACGCACCCCATCTCCTCGGCTCGCAAGATCGCCTTGAACTGCTTTGCTGGCTCACCTGCGGCAACCTCGGCGCGTTTTACCTCAACGAATCGTGGCCGGACGCCGCGTTCCAGGTCCAGGCCGCGCACCGCTGGCTCGACCGCCATCACCGCCAGGCCGACTGGCTCGCGGTCGCGAAGCTCGCGGCGCTGGCGCAGGACATCGCGAAGCGGCATGCGGGGTTCGTCGACGCGTCGTGGGCGCGCGACGCAGTCGAGGAAATCGTCGATACCGACGATCTCGACTACCGCGCGAAACTCGTGCAATGGGTGTACGAAGACTGCTGCAAGGCGCTCGCGGACAAGCGGCTGGCCGATTGAGCCGTCCGTCGCGGCCGCGTGCGCGCGGCCACGGCATCGCTTTGCGCGATGGTCGTTCCACCGTGCCGGACGTCACAGTCTGAATTGCTGACGCGTTACGGTGCACGCGCGCCCCTCTGGTGCCGGCACGCACGTGGCGTGCCGCTGCGCTTACAGCAGCGACTTCGCCTGCGTCAGCACCTTGTCGCAGATCTGCCTGGTCACCTGCTGCTTCAGCCCGCCGCCGCTCAGGTCGAGCTTGCCGCCGTTGCCGGCGTCGAGGATCCCGCTCGCGCCGCTCGTATAGCCGCTGTCCGACGACGCATTGCCGCCGAGCTTGCCCATCAGCGCGTCCTTCACCGACGCTGCGCCGCCGGACGCGCCGCCGAGATAGTTGTTCTGGATGCAGAACTGCAGCAGGCCCGCGACGTTGCCGGTGCTGCCCGGTGTCAGCGACGCACCGCCGCCGCCCGTCAGCGCGCCGCCCAGGCCGCCGAGGTTGCCGAGCGCACCGCCCGCGCTGCCGCCCGAATCGCCGCCGCCGACCTGTTTCAGGACATCGCCAAGCTGCGCATGGGCCACCGAAAACGGTGCGAGCAATCCGATCAGCGCGCCGGCAACGGTCGCGCGGCATAGACGTGCATTCATGTGAAGCCTCCCGGTTGTGACTGAGTGAGTGCCGCGAATCGAATCCAAGGATACTCAATCGACCCGTGCATGACAGCCTTCACGCATGGGCCGAAACGTCAGGCATCGTGATATCGCGGCGATTTGACAATGCTTGACGGCGTGCCGGCCGGCATCGCAGGCTCGACAAGCGATCGAATGCGCGTACCGGCGATCGTCATCTCGTCTCGCCGGCGCACATGAAGCGCCTTAGAATCATCGTCGCCGGCCGTTCGGACCCTCCGGCCCGATCTCAACCTCGACCATGAAGGATGCTCGCGTGGCGCTTGCCCATCGATTTCTGCGGATCGCCGGCGCATCGGCCGCGCTGCTCGCCGGTTGCGGCACGGCCGCCGCGGCGCCCGCCCCTGCATGCCCGTCACCTTCGTTCGACCGTTATCCGGCACCGGCCGCCAGCGCGCCGCGCAAGCCGGCCGCATCGCCCCGGTTGACCAGCAAGGAAGCGCGCCTGTACCGCACCGTGATTCGCGACGCATTCACGCAACCGGCCAATTTTGCCGGTCACTATCGCGTGGCGATCTGGGGTTGCGGCACGGATTGCCGGAATTTCGCGATCGTCGACAAGGTCACCGGCGCGACCTATACGATGCCGGGCGTGACGGCCATCTCGGGCGTGATGGGCAACGACGACGAGCGCGTCGAGTTCCGCGCCGGCAGCACGCTGCTGATCGTCGCCGGCTGCTTCAACGACGCTTGCGACGACAACCATGCGAAGGCGGCCCGGTTCTTCTACGAATGGACCGGCACGCGCTTGCGCCCGATCGGCACCTGTCCGCTGGCCATCGAGCCGGTTCAGTGAGCGACGCGGTCGATCCATGACATCCATTCACCTCAGCTTCGACGACGGCCCCGGCCCGTCGACACCCGCGTTGCTCGACGTCCTGCGCGACGCATCGTGCAAGGCAACCTTCTTCCTGCTCGGTAAAAATCTGGCGGGCGCACTCGACGTCGCCGCGAGAATGGCGCGCGAAGGCCACCGGCTCGGCAATCACACGCATTCGCACGCAAGGCCGGGCGCCCTGGCGAACGACGCACTGATCGACGAGATCGAGGCGACCGACGCGCTGATCCGCGATGCCTGTCGCATGGCCGGCGTGGCCTCGCCGGACGCGATCCCGCTGCGTCTTCCCTACGGGCTGATGCCGCAGGACGATCGCGCCGGCGTGCTGGCGCGATTGCAGCGCGAACACACGGGCTGGACCGCGATACTGGACGACTGGCAGCGGCCCGCGCCGTCGCCGCAGGCGCTGTTCGACGCGATGTGCGCGCATGTCGACGCCAGCCTGGCGAAACATCGCGACGTGCTGTTCTGCATGCACGACGGGTCGCGACATGGCGAAGCGCGGCCCAACACCGTCGAAGCCGTACGCCTGTTCCTGAATCGGCAGGACTGAAGCAGCGGCCGGTCAGCGTCCCGGTGCCGCGCTGTCCAGCAACTGCCGCCAGCCACCGAGAAAGCCGATGCCGGGCCCCGGCACCCACAAGCCGCGCTGTGCGGCTTCCAGATGAATCAGCGTCTGGTCCGCGCAGAACAGCATCGCCAGCGCATCGCGATTGGTGCGCATCCAGCCCGGCACGGCATCGGACCGCGTCGCCGCATAGGCGAGCAAGCCGGCCTCCCATCGCGGCGCATCGAACACGAAGCAATCGTCCCGGCCCGCATCACGCGACAGCGCGAACAGCGCAAACGCCGCCTCGAGCCACTGCGCACCCTGCCCCGCATCGTCGAAATCCAGCACGCCGTTCACCGCGTGCCCGACATACAGCAGGTTGCCCGCGTGATAGTCGCCGTGCAGCCAGTGCACCGGCCCTGTCAGCCAGTGCGCGGCGGCATCGAGATGTGCGCCGATCCGCCCGATCGCCGTGGCGTAATCGCCGCTCAGGCCGCCCGGCAGCGACGGCATCGAGCGCGACGCCACGCGCGCATGGCGCGAGGAGAGCCACGCCAGCGGCGTCGATGCGTTCACGGGTATCGCGGCCAGTGCCGCATGCAGATGTGCCAGCGCGCGCATCGCATCGATCGCCCCCGCGTGAGCGTCATGCGGCAGGCCGGGCTGGCCGTCGATATGTTCGAACAGGTGCAGCCAGCGTCCATCGTCGACCTGCACGCCGGCTTGCGCATCGACGGTCGGCCGCAGCCGCGGCAGCGCGGGCAAGATCGGCCCCGTGCGCGAATCGCCGAGACGACCGAGTATCGACGCCTCGCGATGCACCTGCTCGACCGGCTTGCCGGGCCACGACACGCGCAGCACCGCGCGCCCCGCGTCGCACTCGACGAGATACGTTTTGTTAGTATGGCCCGATGCCAGCGCGTGCACGCGTGCCGGCACGATGTTCCAGTACCGGCGCAGCCACGGTTCCAGCGTTTTCACGTCACTCCTACTCGTTGCATTGACCATGTCAGAGCGTCCTTCGGCCCGCATGCGGGACATCAATATCGAATGGCTGACGCGCGCTGCCGAATTCGATCATCTGTTCCAGACGCGCTGGCTCGGCGAGCGCTTCTTCCATCTGCCCGGCGACATGCTCGCGCTCCAGGAGCTGATCTGGCGCGAGCGCCCCGACTGCATCGTGCAGACCGGCATCGCGGCGGGCGGCGGCGTCGTGTTCTCCGCGTCGATGCTGGAACTGGCCGGCGAGCACGGCCGCGTCGTCGCGATCGAACCGCACCTGCGCAACGAAGTCAGGCAGCGCCTGCAATCGCACCGGCTCGCCCATCGCATGACGCTGATCGAAGGCGATTCGTGCGCAGCCGGCACGCTCGCGTCGGTACGCGCGCAGATCGGCGACGGCGCGCGCGTGATGGCGATCCTCGACCTCACGCATACGCATGCGCACGTGCTGCGCGAACTCGAATGCTATGCGCCGCTCGTGACGCCCGGCAGCTACGCGATCGTGATGGATACCATCATGGAGTATCTGCCCGAGTCGATGTTCGACGGCAAGCCTTACGGCCGCGGCAACAACCCGGCGACGGCCGCGCGTGAATTTCTCGCGCGCGACGACCGGTTCGAAGCCGACTTCGACATCGAGGACCGCGTGCTCATGACGCTGTCGCCAGGCGGTTTCCTGAAGCGAGTGCGCTGATCAGGCGCGCAGCCTCCGCCGAGCCGTCGCGCACGTAGCTGTCGCGGATGCGCGCCGCGTGCTCGCGCAGCGAACCGGGACGCAACAGGCGTTCGAGCGCATCGGCAATCGCCGCGACGCCGGCCTGCTGCAGATCGAGCACGCACCCCGCACCGGCCCGCTCGACGAAGTGCGCCGAATGGAACTGGTCGTTGCAGAACGGCGACAGCAGCATCGGCACGCCGCACGCGAGCGACTCCATCACCGAATTCGCGCCGCCGTGGCTGACGAACGCGTGCGTGTGCCGCAGCAGCGCCAGTTGCGGCGCATAACGCACGGCGATCACACGCTCGTCGGCGGCCGGCAGCAGGTCCGAGTCGACCAGTTCGCCCACCGACAGCACCAGTTGCGCCGACGTCGCGCGCGTCGCGTCGATCACCTTCGCGAACAGGTCCGGGTGGTAGTAAAGCTGGCTGCCGAGCGACATGTAGACGAGCGGGCGAGCGGCGTCGATCCGCTCCCACGGGAACGCCGTCTCGTCGCCGCGCGGGCCCGACGGCATCGCGGGGCCGACCAGCTCGACACCCGGCGGCGGCGCACCGACCAGCGCGTCGGTCGTGAACGCGAGCGTCAGGTGCGGCGACAGGACATCGCAACCGCGAAAGCGCGCATCGAGCCCGTAGCGCGCAAACAGATCGGCACGTTCCGGCGCGAGCCAACGCACCGTGCGCAGCAGTTCCGAATCGAGATCGTCCGGCAGCACCGGGTTCAGCGAATTCGACATCGACACCCACGGCAGCCTTTCCAGTTCGGCGGCAATCGCGGCCGCATAAAGCAGCGGATCGATCACGACCACGTCGGGCCGCCAGTCGCGCAGCACCGCGCGGATGCCGTCCACCTGCGACGGTGCCAGGTCGATCAGCAGCGTACGGATCCAATGCCGCAGCCAGCCGGCATCGCGAATGTTCGCGGCGAAGCTCTCGCCGCGCGACAGGTCGTGGCGCTCGGGCGTCTCGCGCGGCCCGACGAACGCGAAGTCGCCGGCGCCGTCGAGCTGTGCGCTGATGTCGGCCGGCGCGTAGAACGCGACGTTGCAGCCCGCGGCGCGCAGGTGCTGGGCCGGACCGATGCACGGATTGACGTGGCCCTTCTCGGGCACCACGCAGAACAGGATGCGTTTCATGAGCAGTTCAGGCTGGGCGATGCACGGCATCGACGTGAAGGTGCGCGAGATGATCGAGGATCAGCGCCAGCGTCGCCCACAACACGCGTTCGGTATCGGCCTGCAACGTGGGCGCGGCAAGCCCGAGCGAGTCGGCCAGCGCATGCGTGCGGTCGCGATCGAGCAGCACGCCGAGATCCATCGCCGGCGCGAGCCGCCCGCGCTTGGGGCCGTGCACCAGACGATCGGGCAGGTTCAGCCGCGCACCGAGATCGCGCAGGCATCGCTTGTCCGGGTCGGGCGCGATGCTCGTCAGATGGGCGACGACGGCCGCATCGACGAACGGCGGATGCAGGTCGACCGACGCCGCATCGAACAACGCGTGGCACAGCGGCAGATAGTTGGCCGACTGGTCGCGGCGCAACACCTGATCCGCGCCGTCGCCGGTAATCGCGACCTCGATGCCGTCTGCCGCCATCGCCTCGGCCAGCAACAGCTTCGCGACCGGATGCAGATTGAACATCGGCTCCTCGACCGCATGGGTCGTTCTCGGCAGCGCCGCGACGAAATCGGCCTCGGTCGCGCGCACGATCTTCACGTTCGCCTGCATCTGCATGGCGAGTTCGAGCGCCGCGTCGAGTTCGCAGTAGTCGGGCATGTCGGTCGCGAGGATGTACGCCGTCACGTGCGGCAGCGCGCCGAGTTCGCGCAGCAACGCAAGCAGCAGCGCCGAATCGAGCCCGCCGCTCAGCGCCAGCGCGACGCACTTGCCGCTGTCGAGCGCGCGCTGCAGCGACGCGCGCAGCACGGCGTCCAGGTCGGCGTGCTGCGGCCGTTCCGGCGACGGCTGCACCGTCAGCCCTTCCGGCGAACGGATCAACGCGTGCCCGGGCGGCACCGCGAGCACGTCGCGCAGCACGGTGCGGCCGACGCGACGCTCGCCGCTCAGGTAGCCCGCGATGGCGGCCGTGTCCGGCGCACCGGCCGGTTGTTCCGCCGCACGCAGCGTGGCGCGAATGCCGGATGCCGACACGCCGCTGCGCGGATGGTAGTGCAGACGATCGAAACCGAACGGGTCGCGCGTGCCGACGATCATGGAAAACGAGCCTTCAAGGTGTCCACTTCAATGCGTTTCAGGATGCGATGCGGCGCCACCGGCGCGCTGCCGCCCTGGCAATGCAGGCACGCTTCGAGCGGCGCCTCGCGTTGCAGATACGCGAGCATCGCGTCGAGCATGCCTGCGTCGTCGCGCAGCGGCAGGCCGTCGGCCTGAAAATCCTTCTCGCCCTTGTAGAGCGTATGGAAATGCGCGGGACGCGTGCACGTGTAGAACATGCCGTCGCGAATCATATGGCAGCGCTCGCGGATCCAGCAATCGTGATAGAGGCGCTGCGCTTCGTCGCGGTCCGTGCCGGGCTGCGCGCGATTCATCGTCGTGAACACGTCCTGCACCTTCCAGTTCAGGCGCACGTCGAAACGGGCAGCCTGGTGTTCGACATGCGCGATCAGGTCGGGCGAAAGCGCCGGCTTCGGATAGCGCGAGATCGTCAGCGCATCCACCGCCTGCCAGAACGCGTCAGGCATCTCGCCGAGTTTCAGCCCGTTCGTCGTGACGGAGATCACGGGCGCAATGCCCGTCGCGCGCACGCGTTCGATCAGTTCGACGAGCGCCGGATGCAGCAGCGGTTCGCCGCCGACCAGCTTGAACATGCGTGGGCTCAACACTTTCGCGGCCTGGCGCAGATCGGCCTCGATCGACTCGGGGCGCGCATGCCACTCGGGCAACAGCGGCGACAGCGAGCAGCATTCCGCGCAGGTCAGGTTGCAGTGATCGACGATATGCGCTTCCAGCGAGCGCGTCCGGATGCGGCCGTTTTCGACGCGGTAGTCGCGATCGAGCGGCGGCGGAAAGACATGCTGCCGCTCGCCGGACGGCGACGGATTCGGGATCTTGTTCGGATTCGCACTCACTTCAGGTTCCTGCTTCCACACAACGGGAAAAGAAATCGACGAGATGGCCACGCGCATCCACCATCGCGGACGCCATCGTCACCGCGCCGTTCAGGTGCGACGCGAAGCGCGACGGATCGTCGAGCCAGCCTTGCACGACCCACAGCTTGAGCGCGTGCTGCAGGCACGCGGCATCGACCGCCCATGCGACGCATGCGGGATTCACCGGCCGCACGCGCCGGTATCCGCGCACGAACGCTTCCGCCAGCTGCGGCGCTTCCAGCGGCAGATGATTCAGGCACCGCACCAGTTCGTACTCGCGCGGCGCGCCGATCGACGCTTCCCAGTCGAGGATCAACGGCGGCAGCGTGCCCGTGAACAGATAGTTGAACTGGTTGTAGTCGTTGTGGATCGGGCGCTGCGGATCGTCCGCGGGAAACGCGTCGATGCTGCCCGGATAGTAGCGGTCGAGCATGCGCAGCGCGAGATCGACATAGCGGCGCAGGTTCTCGGCGCTGTCGTTCGAGCGTGCGCGATTCAGCGCGTCGAGCAGGCTGCCGCGCACGGCATCGGCGTCGATCGCGGTCAGCCGCGCGCGGATCGTGTCGAGCGACGGCAGATGCAGGTGTTCGAGGCTCAGATGCAATGCTGCCAGACTCGCGCCGAGCGCATCCCATTCGGCCGGCGAGAACGTATCGTAGGTCCTGAACTGCCCGGCTTCCCAGCGCGTCACCATCGCATGCGAATTTTGCCCCGTCCACAGCGGTTCGCCGGACGTCGTGCGCTTCAGCGTCTGCACATGGAATCGGGTATCGCCGTGCGTTTCCAGATGAGCGAGGACAGCGGCTTCCTTGGCCGCGCGTGCATGGTGTCCGGACGCGTAGAGCTTGACCGCCACATCGCCGCCGCTGCCGGTCGGCAGATGCCACACGCGTTCGCTGACCTGGCGCGGCGCCTTGCCCCGGCCGAGCGCATAGGCATCGCGAATCTCGTCGAAGGTGGCGGCAAGCGCGTCCATTCAGATGTGCTCGGCCGGCCCGTGCCGATACGGATGACCGGTCAGGAACGTGTTGTGCCCGACGTAGCGCAGCTTGTACATCGCCGGCCGGAACAGCACCGAAGGATCGTTGTTCGCGATGCCGAGCAACGGATACAGGTCCTGCCGCACGAAGAACGCGTTGTTTCCCATGTCGTCACAGCAGACGAGTTCATAGCCCTTCTGCCGGCCGAGATGCACGAGCGATTCGAGGCTCGCGCCGTAATAGGTCGAGCCGTCCCATTCGTGGTCCGGGTTGAAGCACATGACCCAGCGTTCGGGGGGCGTGTAGTACGGGTTGTATTCGATCACGACGATGCGCGGCTGGAACGCCTGCAGGCCGCGCCAGACCCAGTAGTCGTTGCCGTCGATGTCGATCGACAGCAGGTCGAAGTCGGCCGGTACGTTCGCCTCGGCGAGCAGTTGGTCGACCGTGTCGGGCTGGACGCGGTCGTGGTGCAGGCGCACGCGCTCTGCGCCCGCGTAGTGCGCGGCCAGCTTGCCGAACCGGTATGCGCTGCCTTCCACCAGCACGCCGGCCCAATCCTGCTCACGCAGCAGCCGCGCGGTGTTGCTGTTGCGCAGGCCGTCGCTCGCGCCGATATCGACGCAGAAGCGGTTGATCGGCACGATCCGCTCCATCAGGCGCGACAGGATGGCCTCCTCGGTGCCCTGCGCATACAGGCTTGGCGCAAGGCCGGACAGGTCGAGCGGGAGAGGATGGTCCTGCATCGAAAACGGCTCCGGAGCGAAATGGGGAATGATGGGTGGCGTTCGGTGGGTAATTTACCTGAAGTCGATTAAGCAGAGGAAACGGGAATGCGCGGCGCTGGCGAGCGTCGACATGATGCGGAAATGAAAAAGCCCGCCAAGTACGACTTGGCGGGCCTCCCGGATACATCAGATCAGGTACGACTCAGGACACTTACTCCTGCCCCCGACTCGTCAGGAACTCTTCATAATTCCCGCCGAAGTCGAACAGCGTGCCGTCCGTGCGCACTTCGATGATCCGGTTCGCCAGCCCGCTCACGAATTCGCGGTCGTGCGACAGCCATAGCCGCCCCGATAGCTGGGGCCGTGTAACCAATGTAGTTCGGCGGCTCCTTCGTCATATCCGGACCACTGCGGACAGCAACGCATATCAACTTCCGAAACTTCTTTTCGTCCATACAACCTCGCTGTTGGTTAGCACTAAATCTCCATACTAAACAAGGCTTCAAATTTCAATCGTTATGCGAAATTAATTACAGATCCCTTGAACCCTATGCCGTACGCACCAGTGCTCTTAGTCCTTCCCTGGTTGCAGCCAGTCCACGTAGATTGCTCTAGCGATACGCCCTATTGCCAAGATACTTGGTACGGGTGTGAAATAACGGAAGGTCGCGTCAGATCAAAACGGGGAATACGATGCCGGACGTAACAACAATAGCCACGGTGCTCACAAGCCTAAAAACCGCGACGGACATCGCGAAGTTCTTACGCGAGAGTGATCTATCAATCGAACGAGCAGAGTTGAAACTAAAACTCGCGGAGCTCATTGGCGCGCTGGCTGAGACGAAAATTGAACTAGCCGAACTACAAGAGATTATTTCGGGAAAAGAAAAACGCATCGCAGAGCTCGAGGAAGCATTCGAAGCGAGAGACTTACTCATTCGCTATCGTGACGCCATGTACTGTATCGATGAAAATGGCAAAGCGACTGGAGTGCCGTATTGTCTCCGGTGCTGGGAAAATGATCGCAAGCAAAAACAACTTGTCTCAGTAGCATCCGCAGTTCGACCCACGAATACCTGTACGAATTGCGGCCAACAATACAACGCGCACAACACGCACGAAATCCGCCCCAGCCAATCGTAACCATGACGATCCAGTTATGAATTCAGCCATCTGCTCTGCGATTAGCAATAAGCACCTCCTTGAACTTCGCTACCACGGATATTCCCGCTTGGTAGAACCTTACGCGTACGGCCGCGAAGGAGGTGGCGTAATACTGCTACGCTGCTACCAACAGTCCGGCGGCAGCGAAAGCGGGCAGACCACTGGGTGGAAATTACTCAAAGTAGCCGAAATATTTTTGATTCAAGAAATTAATAAATCATTCAATCCACGTCAAACATACAGGCACAATGATAAAGCAATGAAGTTTATTTTTTGCCAGATCTAATTCATAAAATTACCAACCCAATAAACTCGATTGCATTACAAGGAAAAAATGACCACAACCCCATTGACCGATCGACTCAGAAAAGCCAAGGAAAAATGGGACACCCTTTTCCCGAACATATCCGAGACCGTACAAGGGCAGAGCAACATTCAAATACCAAAGGAAACAATTACACTCTGGTTTTCGAGCGTAATCGCCAGCATGGATCGCGTTGAGCAAACAAATCCAGATCCTGGTCTCAAATCAATCTTTTGGCAAACGATAGAAAGTTCCGTCGCCTCGACCGAAAATCACTTAAATGCCGCAATGCAAAATGGCGCCCCATGGATTCAACAAACCTCTAACACCTTACTTAGCTACCTTTGGAGCATTAGGTCCTCAGTTGCGTGGCTCCTACCGACACCCATTGATATCGACGCGAGTACCCAAATTCCACGTTTTGCGGAACTAGAGGCACAAGCAGCGGGTGTTCTTGCCACCTTCTCAAGAACAAGCGAAGCAGAGCGAAAAATGGGGCTAATACTTTCAAACAGCGAAACAGTAAATACCGAGATAGCAGCTCTTTCCGAAAAAATAATCAGTTACGAGCGGGCATCCCAGACGTCAAGTATCAACGCCGCTGCCAGCGCAACGGCATCCGAAGCAGAAAAATTAAAAGTCGACAGCTACGTCCAAGACCTGAGCGTAGCCACCATTAAGCAACAGGAGCTTTTTGATTATTTTGAGAACAAGCGAGCCGAGGTAGATGCGACATTGCAAGGTGCAAGCAGGGTCGCCCTGGCAAAATCTTTCGAAGATAGACGCAAAGAATTGACAAAGATCCAGTACTTTTGGGCGATATTGTTCTTCGTTGGAATTTGCACTCTGACCGGAGTTGGTGTTTATTTGGGAATTAGCGTCCTACAAGAAGCGAAGGCCGCAACAGCCGCTGTCGCGGCTGCTCCCGCCGCTGCTTCCACTTCAGCGGCGGCCGCTACCGCCAGCGTCAAAGCAAGTCAATCCAACCTACTATTCTCGTTATTGCGATTCCTAATTCTCGCACCGGTCGTATGGTTTACTTGGTTTGCAGCAAGACAATATGGTCACAGCCAACGACTCGGGGAAGATTATGCATTCAAATCAGCCGCCGCACACGCATACGTTGGATACAAAGAAGAAATGGACGGCGACGAGAATATGATTAAAATGCTACGCGAGTATGCAGTAAAGAATTTCGGGGCAAATCCGATTCGCGTTTTATCAAAAAATGAACCAGCATCTCCGCTTCATCAAGTTTTCGATAAGATACTAGACAAAGCCAGCCCAGATAAACTCATTGATTTAATTAAAGATACCCTTGAAAAAGGAAAAAACTGATCAAACCATACTAAGCACCTGCCATAAGCTCCACGCGGGCGGCCAATTGCTCCGGGGACGCTCGCTTGCCCTGCTGAATTTTCGGACAAGACAGCCGCCGCTCTTATTGTGACCGACAAACAGGGGCGACGCGATGCCAAGAGAAACCTATTGAATGAGGTACGGGCTTGGCTGGATGCGGATAGTGAACGTGGGAAAACCGCCCTGCCAACTTCCGCCAAGGAAATTATTGATGATCTACAGCGGATCGAAACACAGCTACTAGGCAGCGTATGACGCGCGTCGAAGCTGTACGGGACGGCGATTCACTGCCGTCCCGCTCCGGCCTTAGATTTGTCCGTATTTGATTTGAGCTGCGTAGCCTCCTTGGCCTCGCATGTTCTGCGAATGCGCCAGTCTACGAACGCTTGCATATGCAGCCTGCATTGCCTTGAGGTCTTCGGGAGACCAGCCGCCGCCCGGAACGTGCAAGCGCACATCACCACCGCCTGAGCTTCCCGAACTGCCACCGCTCGAACCGACGTAACCGCCGGTAGCGAAGTGGGACATTTGGCCTCGGTTGATAGATTCCAACAGGCCGCGATACCGGAACGTGCTAGCGGCGTTATCAACGAATTCCCCGTTGGAGAGCATCGCGGGAATGACTGTCGCTAGTACCGGTCCCCGCCCGTGACGTGGCCGCCGTCCGCGAGGTGGAACGCGCCGGCAAAGCTTGTTGCGCTACCGCCGGCAGACGCACCGAAACCCAGCAGCGAGGAGAACGCCTGATTAGCCGCGATCTTTGCGAAGTCCGGGAGAATAAACGCCGTAAGGTCGGCCATGCTGAGCTTTCCCGTGGTAATGAACTTATCCATTGCGCTCCGAACCCGCCCGAACGCCTGGTTAAATCCTCCCGCGAACGCCTCCGCGTTGGTCTTGCCGTTGGCAGTGAGGCTCGTTACGGCGATGCTCAATTGATCGCTATACGAGTTGCGGATTTGGTTCTGTTATTGCTCGTATGACGCGTAGACCGCGAGCCCAAACACATAATTTTGCATCGCGTTTTCTCGATCGAATCGGCCGTGACGCCCTCGGCGGCGTGGGTACAACAAAAAGCCCGCCGAGTACAACTTGGCGGGCCTCTTGGGTACAATTAGGTACGTCAGATTGGGTACAGGCTAGGACACTTACTCCTGCCCCTGACTCGTCAGGAACTCCTCGTAATTCCCGCCGAAGTCGAACAGCGTGCCGTCCGTGCGCACTTCGATGATCCGGTTCGCCAGCCCGCTCACGAATTCGCGGTCGTGCGACA
>NZ_QTQI01000010.1 GCF_003853705.1 Burkholderia sp. Bp8992
GCCGCGACCTTCGCAAGCGAGCCACCGAATTTGCCGACCGCGGTTCGCGCGGCCGATACGATCACTACGTCCGTCATGTTCAATTCCTGCATCGAAATCAGTTCGTCGTTCTGACGCCGGCACGCGCCGGCTGCAACGGGCGATGGCGCACGTCGCGCCATCCGGCGCGAGCGCGGCCGCACGCCGCCAAAGGGCGGACGCGGCGCCCGCGCACACCGGCGGCACGCCGGCACGGGCGCCTTGCGGCGAACCGGACGGCTGCCGGACACCGCGTGGCACACGCGGAGCCCGACGCCAGCCGGCGCCGATCAAGCGTGTCGCGCTCGCACGCGACACGCCGTCATGCAGTTACGCAGCCGATTCGCGTGCGGCAGCTTCCTTGCGGGCGGCGGCAGCCGTCTGCTTGGCGCCGCGCGTGGCCGTTTCGCTGACCGCATCGAAACCGCTCTGCGCGGCTTCGATCGCCTGACCCGTCGCTGCACGCACCGAATCAGCCGCGGCCGTCGCCGCGGACAGCGCCGAATTCAGCGCGGCCACCACCGGTGCCGAGCCGGCCGGCGCATGCTTCGACAGCTCGCCGAGCGCGTCCTTCAGGCGTTTGTCGTTCTGTTCGTACTGCGCCTGCGCGACCTTCGCCCATTCGGATTGCGTCGACACCGCGATGTCGAACAGATGGCGGCCATACGACACGACCTTGCCGGCCGCTTCCTGCGGTGCGGCGATCTGCTGCGCGAAGCCGGCGGCCGGGTTGTTGCTGTTGAACGCGTTCTTCAGCTTGTCCTCGTACTCTTCGAGCGCCGTCCGGGCCGCCTGCAGGTTGAGTTCGACGACAGCCTCCAGACCGTGGATCGCCGGACGGGCAATCGCAAACCACGCTGCGATACCGGACTGATAATCGGCGGTGAGTTTTTCGGGGGCAAATACGGACATCGGGCACGCTCCTGTTAGCAATGCGAGAGACGACGTAAAGAAAAATGGAAGCTCGATCGACAACGGCTTCCTTATTGGCAACCCGTCACTCATTTGAGTGCGGGAAGTTGAAGGAGGCCCATTCTAGATCGATTAATTGTCAATTAAATGGCATTAATGCTAGGTATAAACCCTTATTACCGCTTCAGGCAACCGCCGGAACCCGCGACTCGCCGACATCGCGGAAAGAATCCCTCAGACGTTCGATCCCGCAATGCCTTTTTACCTTTTTACAGGATAGCGCATCGTGACGTCGCGCAACATTTACCAATTCATTATTCCGTTTATTAGAAAACCGGCACGCATTGAAAATGGAGCAGTCACTTATGTAATCGTTTTTTCTGGATTTATTATGAAATCGTTTTCGGGATTATTAATGACGAAATCAATGATCGGACGAATTGCGGGTCGCGATGAAAATACGGCCGCATGAAGCGGCCGCGGTCGATGCGGGGAAAGCGTGGAATCAGCCGGCCAGTTCGCGGTGCAATGCGCGGAATTCCTGCGCGAGCTTGTGCCCCGGCTCGAGATGGATCACCGGCGTCGACTGCTGATGCGACTCGCGGATCTTCACCGACGCCGACAGCCGCGACGCGAGCACCGGCAGCCCTTCGTCGACGAGTTCGTCGACCAGCCGTTGCGGCAGGCTCGCGCGCGGCTGGAACTGGTTGATGACGATCCCTTCCACCTCGAGCGCCGCGTTGTGGTCCTGCTGGATTTCCTTCACGTTCTCGAGCAGCGTGTACAGCGCGCGGCGCGAGAAATCGTCGCAGTCGAACGGGATCAGGCAGCGCTCGACCGCGATCAGCGCCGAGCGCGTATAGAAATTCAGCGCGGGCGGCGTGTCGATGTACACGGCGTCGTAGGTGTCGAGCTCGTTCAGCGCGTCGCGCAGCTTGTAGATCTTGTAGCGCGACTCGAGCTTGCCGTGCAGCGTGTCGAGATCCGGATGCGCCGGCATCACGTCCAGCCCTTCGAACGGGGTCGGATGGATGAACGACGCGACGTCGACCGGACGAAAGTTGAAGGTCAGCGCGGTTTCGAAGAAGCCGGCGACGCCCGGTTGCGCGTCGGCTGCGGCATCGCCGAGCAGGTAGCGCGTGGAGTTCGCCTGCGCATCGAGGTCGATGACGAGCGTGCGCAGCCCTTCGCTCGCACTGATCGCCGCCAGGTTGCAGACGATCGTCGACTTGCCCACGCCGCCCTTCTGGTTGAATACGACCCGCCGCATGGTGTCTCCCTCGATCGAACGTCGAAAGGAACAGCTTAGCCGGTCAATAATGGCGGCCGCGTGACGCAGGTCGAATTGTGTGCGACTTGCGTGCGACCTGTGTGCCGCACGCATCAGGTGCGCGCCAGCGCCCCCGACACGTACCGGTTGCCGGGCACGCACCATCGCCACGGAAAATCCTGGCCGACGCGAATGCCGATGCGCGGCCCGGCCTCCGGATTGGCGGGCGGCGCCATGCCGTCGTCGACGATCGCGAACCCTTCGCGCGCATCGACCAGGTCGGCGCCGTCCTGCGCGCCGCCGATTCCCATCGCCTGGGTCAGCCGCGCCGGCCCGCGGCACAGGTCCCGATCGCGCGTCTGCGGCGGCCGGGCCGCGCGCATCCGGTCGAGGCCGTGCAGCGGCTCCAGCGCGCGGATCAGCACACCGGTGCCTGTGCCGTCCGGGCCGCACACGCAGTTGCAGCACCAGTGCATGCCGTACGTGAAATAGACGTACAGATGCCCCGGCGGCCCGAACATCGTCGCGTTGCGCGGCGTCCTGCCGCGATAGGTATGCGCCGCCGGATCGATCGCGCCGGCATAGGCTTCCACTTCGACGATGCGGCCGGCGCGGCCGTCCGCCGTCGCGAGGATCTTGTTGAGTAGTTGCGGCGCGACGTCGGTGGCCGTGCGGTCGAAGAATGCACGCGGCAGCACGATGCCCGGCCAACGGGAAGCCGTCTCATTGCGCCGCATGCTGCGCCGCCGTCGTCGCGGCCAGACAAAGCTGGCGGTACGCGTCGACCAGCTCGTCGAGGCTGAACGCGAGATTTCTCCCACTCGGATTGGGGAGCACCCAGACACTCGCGCCCTGCATGCGGGCCGGTTGCAACCCCCACGCGACTTCGCGCTGCCCCGACAGCGCCGAATACGCGACCTTGCCGAGAAAGGCGACGAAGCGCGGCTGGTAACGCGCGATCTTCTGCTCGAACGCCGCGGCCGCGGCGACGAATTCCGCGCGCGAAAGCTGGTCGGCACTTGCGGTCGGCCGTTTCACGACCGCCGTCAGGCCGCAGCCGTACGCGAGGATCGCGCGATCGTCCTGCGGCAAGATTTCCGCCGGCGTGAAACCCGCGAGATGGATCACGCGCCAGAAGCGGTTGTTGCGCCCCGCGAAGTGATGCCCGGTCACGGCCGCGGTCAGGCCGGGGTTGATCCCGCAGAACAGCACGTCGAGTCGTTCTGCGATGAGGTCGGGAAGTTCGTCAGCCACGTTTTACCCGGAGTGCGACGTACAGGAAAAGGGACAGGAACGACGTAAACGAAGCAAGGCCCGAAGACCCGGGCCAAGCAAGCGGCTTGACTCGGACATTCGGGCCCATCGTGATGCGGGATGCCGACTTGGCGATCAGAACGGGATATCGTCGTCCATCTCGTCGAAGCCGCCGCCGGCTGGTGCGCTCGGACGGCTTTGCGCGCCGCCGCCTGCACCGCCACGGGCCGCGCCGCCGGCACGACCGCCGCCACCGCCACGCTCCGCCTGCTCGCCGCGACCACCGCCGCCACCACCACCGTAGCCGCCGCCGTAACCGCCTTCGTCACCGCCACCACCGCCGCCGCCGCCGCCCGCACCGCGGCCGCCGAGCATCTGCATCTGTTCTGCCACGATTTCGGTCGAGTAACGATCCTGGCCGTCCTGGCCCTGCCACTTGCGCGTGCGGATGCGGCCTTCGATATAGACCGACGAACCCTTCTTCAGGTATTCGCTGACGATTTCCGCCAGACGGCCGAAGAACGCGACGCGATGCCACTCGGTCATTTCCTTGAAATCGCCGCTCGTCTTGTCCTTGTAGCGATCGGTCGTCGCGAGACGGATGTTCGCAACCGCGTCGCCGCTCGGCAGGTAACGGACTTCAGGATCGGCGCCGAGATTGCCGACGAGGATGACCTTGTTGACGGATGCCATGTGTTTCTCCAGTAAATTCGATGCCGGGCCGCCCGCGCCTGTTGCCGGGACGGCCCGCCGGGCAAGCCGGCACGCGGCCGGTGCCTGCCCGAAATAAGGTTCAGGCCTTGCGCGGCGGCGCCTTCATATTGGCCGCGATTATAAGCCACGCGGCCACGAGCCCCGAACACGTGTAGAACACCGTGTTCGCGCCGCCGTGCTTCAGCAGCCAGCCGCCCACGATGCCGCCGAGCGCGAGCCCGATCGACTGCGTGGTGTTGTAGACGCCCGTGGCCGCGCCCTTGCGCGAACCCGGCGCGAGCTTCGACACGAGCGACGGCTGCGATGCTTCCAGGATGTTGAACCCGAGAAAGTAGACGAACAGAATCGCCGCCACAATCAGGATGGTATGCGGTGCGCTGCCGAGCAACAATTGACCGATCAGGATAGCCAGAATGCCGCCGAGCAGCACCGGCTTCATCTTGCCCCGTTTTTCCGCGACGATGATCGCCGGGACCATCATCACGAACGCGAGCCCCATCACCGGCAGGTAGACCTTCCAGTGCGCGGCGACCGGCAGCCCGCCGTCGACCAGCAGGCGCGGCACGACGAGGAACAGCGCCGTCTGCGTCGCGTGCAGCACCAGCACGCCGAAGTTCAGGCGCAGCAGCTCGACGTTGTGCAGCACCTCGGCGAACGGCGCCGGCACGTGCACGGGCTTCGCCGCGTCGGGCACGATCCACAGCACCACGCCGATCGCGAGGATCGACAGCACGCCGACGATCGCGAACAGCCCGCTCATCCCGACCCAGTGGAACACGATCGGCGCGCCGACGATCGCGACCGCGAACGACACGCCGATCGACCCGCCGACCATCGCCATCGCCTTCGTGCGGTTCTGCTCGGAGGTCAGGTCGGCGATGAACGCGAGCACCGCGGACGATACGGCGCCCATCCCCTGGATCACGCGGCCGACGATGATCCAAGTGATGTCGTGCGCGGACGCGGCGACGAAGCTGCCGATCGCGAAGATCACGAGGCCCGTGGCGATCACCGGCTTGCGGCCGAACTTGTCGGATGCCCAGCCGTAGAAGATGTAGAACAGCGACTGCGTGACGCCGTAGGCCCCGAGCGCGATGCCGACGAGCAGCACGTTGTCGCCGCCCGGGATGGTTTTCGCATAGACCGAGAACACCGGCATGATCATGAACAGGCCGAGCATGCGCAGCGCGAAGATCGCCGCGAGCGACGTGGTCGCGCGCAGTTCGGGCGCGGTCATGCGGGAAGACGTGGCGGACGGATTGGACATCGGGAATGAATTTCGAATGATCGGAATGTCCGCCCGGCGGCGGGCGGCGGAAGATCAGGACCGGCGGCCCGGGAGGCCTGGCGGGCGACACGTCGGGGCACGATGCAGGCAGCCTGCGGGCCGCCCGGAACCGTGCGGCGCGACCGCTTTCCCCGGTGCGGGTGTCGCCTTGCTGCCACCTGCCGTAAAGGCGGGGGGCCGTAAACGACGGTCTCGAAAAGCCGTTATAGTAGCAGGTTTGGTTCCCTCCATTTTCGCCAGGTTCATGGAACAGATCCGTATCCGTGGGGCACGCACCCACAACCTGAAAAACGTCAATCTCGACCTGCCGCGCCACAAGCTGATCGTGATTACCGGGTTGTCCGGGTCGGGCAAGTCGTCGCTCGCGTTCGACACCCTTTATGCCGAGGGCCAGCGCCGCTACGTCGAAAGCCTGTCCGCGTATGCCCGCCAGTTCCTGCAGCTGATGGAGAAACCCGACGTCGACCTGATCGAGGGCCTGTCGCCCGCGATCTCGATCGAGCAGAAGGCGACGTCCCACAACCCGCGTTCGACCGTCGGCACGGTCACCGAGATCCACGACTACCTGCGACTTTTGTACGCACGTGTCGGCACGCCCTACTGCCCCGATCACGAGATCCCGCTCGAGGCGCAGAGCGTGTCCCAGATGGTCGACGCAGCGCTCGCGCTGCCCGAGGAAACCAAGCTGATGATCCTCGCGCCCGTCGTCGCCGACCGCAAGGGCGAGCACGCCGAGCTGTTCGAGGACATGCAGGCGCAGGGCTTCGTGCGCTTTCGCGTGCGCTCGGGCGGCGGCGCCGCGAACGAAGGCGTCGCGAAGATCTACGAGGTCGAATCGCTGCCGAAGCTGAAGAAGAACGACAAGCACACGATCGACGTCGTCGTCGACCGCCTGAAGGTGCGCCCGGACATGAAGCAGCGGCTCGCCGAATCGTTCGAGACGGCGCTGCGCCTCGCCGACGGCCGCGCGATCGCGCTCGAGATGGATACCGACAAGGAATACCTGTTCAGCTCGAAGTTCGCGTGCCCGATCTGCTCGTACTCGCTGCAGGAGCTCGAGCCGCGGCTGTTCTCGTTCAACAACCCGATGGGCGCGTGCCCGGAATGCGACGGCCTCGGCCAGATCACGTTCTTCGACCCGAAGCGGGTCGTCGCGCACCCGTCGCTGTCGCTCGCCGCCGGCGCCGTGAAGGGCTGGGACCGCCGCAACCAGTTCTACTTCCAGATGCTGCAGAGTCTCGCGGCGTTCTACGAATTCGACATCGACGCCGCGTTCGAGGACCTGCCGGAAAAGATCCGGAAAGTGCTGCTGTTCGGCTCGGGCAAGCAGACGATCCCGTTCTCGTACATCAACGAGCGCGGCCGCACGACGATCCGCGAGCACGTGTTCGAAGGGATCATCCCGAACCTCGAGCGCCGCTACCGCGAGACCGATTCGGTCGCGGTGCGCGAAGAGCTGTCGAAGTACCAGAACAACCAGCCGTGCCCGTCGTGCGACGGCACGCGCCTGCGTCGCGAGGCGCGCCACGTGCGGATCGGCACCGGCGACTACGCGCGCGGCATCTATGAAATCAGCGGCTGGCCGCTGCGCGACGCGCTCGGCTATTTCGACGGCCTGACGCTAGAAGGCGCGAAGCGCGAGATCGCCGACAAGGTGATCAAGGAAATCGTCGCGCGCCTCACCTTCCTGAACAACGTCGGTCTCGACTACCTGTCGCTCGAGCGCAGCGCCGAGACGCTGTCGGGCGGCGAGGCGCAGCGCATCCGGCTCGCGTCGCAGATCGGCTCGGGCCTGACGGGCGTGATGTACGTGCTCGACGAGCCGTCGATCGGCCTGCACCAGCGCGACAACGACCGCCTGATCGCGACGCTCAAGCACCTGCGCGACCTCGGCAACTCGGTGATCGTCGTCGAGCACGACGAGGACATGATCCGCACGGCCGACTACGTCGTCGACATGGGCCCCGGCGCCGGCGAGCACGGCGGCGTGATCGTGGCCGAAGGCACGCCGAAGCAGGTGCAGTCGAACCCGCAGTCGCTGACGGGCCAGTACCTGGTCGGCAAGCGCGTCATCGAATATCCGGACGAGCGGCTCGCGCCCGATCCCGAGCGGATGCTGCGCATCGTCGACGCGCACGGCAACAACCTGAAGCACGTCGACCTCGAGCTGCCGGTCGGCCTGCTGACCTGCATCACCGGCGTGTCGGGCTCCGGCAAGTCGACGCTGATCAACGACACGCTGTATCACGCGGTCGCGCGCCACCTGTACGGTTCGTCGGCCGAGCCGGCGCCGCACGAGGCGATCGAGGGCCTCGAGCACTTCGACAAGGTGATCAACGTCGACCAGTCGCCGATCGGCCGCACGCCGCGCTCGAACCCGGCCACGTACACGGGCCTGTTCACGCCGATCCGCGAGCTGTTCTCCGGCGTGCCGACCTCGAAGGAGCGCGGCTACGATCCGGGCCGCTTCTCGTTCAACGTGAAGGGCGGCCGCTGCGAATCGTGCCAGGGCGACGGCGTGCTGAAGGTCGAGATGCACTTCCTGCCGGACGTCTACGTGCCGTGCGACGTGTGCCACGGCAAGCGCTACAACCGCGAAACGCTCGAAGTGCAGTACAAGGGCAAGAACATCAGCGAAGTGCTCGACATGACGGTCGAGCACGCGTACGAGTTCTTCAGCGCGGTGCCGGTCATCGCGCGCAAGCTGAAGACGCTGCTCGACGTCGGCCTCGGCTACATCCGCCTCGGCCAGTCGGCCACGACGCTGTCGGGCGGCGAGGCGCAGCGCGTGAAGCTGTCGCTGGAGCTGTCGAAGCGCGACACCGGCCGTACGCTGTACATCCTCGACGAGCCGACCACCGGCCTGCACTTCCACGACATCGCGCTGCTGCTCGAAGTGATCCACCGCTTGCGCGACCAGGGCAACACGGTCGTGATCATCGAGCACAACCTCGACGTGATCAAGACCGCCGACTGGGTGATCGACCTCGGCCCCGAAGGCGGCGCCGGCGGTGGCCAGATCATCGCGCAGGGCACGCCCGAGCAGGTCGCGAAGACGAAGGCGAGCTTCACCGGCAAGTATCTCGCGCCGCTGCTCAAGCGTCCGACCCGCAAGGTCGCGGCCGGCTGACGCGCCGGCCCTTCCCGCGCGCGGCCGCCCGGCCGCGCGCGCGTCCCTCCGCGCCGCGCAACCGGCCTCCCCTCGTTTTCCCTTCTGCGTTTACACCACGCGCCAAACGGCCCCGTTGCGGACCATAATGGCAGCTATACTTTACGGTCGTAAGGTTCGCCGTACGCACCAATCCGGTGCGGCGCCGGGCGAACGCGGCTCTGCCGCGCATTCCGCGGCATGACACACGAACGACAGGAATCCACGATGGAGAAGCAACCAGACTCGTCGCGCGATGCGCAGAATCGCGAACCGCACCTGCGCAGCGTGCGGCTGACGAGCGACTTCAGCCTGCCGAAGCTGTCGGCGCTCGAGATCGGCAGCTACGTATTCGCGCTCCTCGCGATGTGGCTCGTGATCGAGCTCAAGCTGCTCGGCGGGATGCTGGCCGGCCTGCTCGTCTACCAGCTGATCCACACGATCGCGCCCGTGATCGAACGCCATACCACGAGCATGCGCGCGCGCTGGGTCGCCGTCGTGCTGCTGTCGATCGCGATCGTCGGCGCGCTCACCGGCCTGACGCTCGCCATCATCGAGCATTTCGAGCACACGGTGCCGAACCTGCAGAGCCTGCTCGGCCAGCTGATGCAGATCGTCGAGCAAACGCGCGCACGCACGCCGGCCTGGATCGCGAACCTGCTGCCCGTCGACGTCGAGCAGATGAAGACGAAGGCGGCCGTGCTGATGCACTCGCACATGGACCAGCTCCAGCAGAGCGGCAAGAGCGTCGCGCGCGGCTTCGGCCACGTGCTGTTCGGGATGATCATCGGCGCGATGATCGCGATCGGCGTCGAGCACGGCAAGGTGCGCCGGCCGCTGTCGACCGCGCTCGTCACGCGCGTGTCGCGCTTCGCCGACGCGTTCCGCCGGATCGTGTTCGCGCAGATCAAGATCTCGGCGATCAACGCGGTATTCACGGGCATCTACCTGCTCGTCGCGCTGCCGATCTTCCACCAGCGGCTGCCGCTGTCGAAAACGCTCGTGCTCGTCACGTTCATCGTCGGCCTGCTGCCGGTGATCGGCAACCTGATCTCGAACACGCTGATCGTCGCCGTGTCGCTGTCGGTCAGCATGGGCACCGCGATCGCGTCGCTCGCGTTCCTCGTCGTCATCCACAAGCTCGAGTATTTCCTGAACGCGAAGATCATCGGCGGCCAGATCGAGTCGCGTGCGTGGGAGCTGCTGCTCGCGATGCTGGTCATGGAAGCCGCGTTCGGGCTGCCCGGCGTGATCGCCGCGCCGATCTTCTATGCGTACCTGAAGCGCGAGCTGTACCTGCTGCGGCTGATCTGAAGCAGACTGCCGCGCTCACGCAATAAAAAACGCCGCACTCCGCAGGAGGCGGCGTTTTTGTTTGCCGGGACCGACGGGGCCGACCATCCGGCCGCCGTCGCATCAGCGGAACACGACCGTCTTCGTCCCGTTCAGCACGATCCGGTGCTCGACATGCCACTTCACCGCACGCGCGAGCGTCACGCACTCGACGTCCCGGCCGATCGCGGTCAGCTGGTCGGGCGTCATGCTGTGGTCGACGCGCTCGACTTCCTGCTCGATGATCGGGCCTTCGTCGAGATCGGTCGTCACGTAGTGCGCGGTCGCGCCGATCAGCTTCACGCCGCGGTCGAACGCCTGGTAGTACGGCTTCGCGCCCTTGAAGCTCGGCAGGAACGAATGGTGGATGTTGATCGCGCGCCCGGCGAGTTGCTCGCACATGTTCGGCGACAGGATCTGCATGTAGCGCGCGAGCACGACCAGATCGGCCTGGTGCTCGTCGATCACTTCCAGCACGCGCGCTTCCTGCGCGGCCTTCGCGGCATCGGACGAGCCGCCGATCAGCGGGAAATGATGGAACGGAATGTTGTAGCTCGCGGCGAGCTGGTAGAACTCCTTGTGGTTCGACACGATCGCCGGGATCTCGATCGGCAGCTGGCCCGTGCGATAGCGGAACAGCAGGTCGTTCAGGCAATGGCCGATCTTCGACACCATGATCACGACGCGCGGCTTCACGGCCGCGTCGTGCAGCTCCCAGCGCATCGAGAACTGCTCGGCGAGCGGTGCGAACTCCTTGCGCAGCGTGTCCAGCGCCGTCGCGGCATCCGTGCCGTTGCCGTCCTGCTCGAAGTGCACGCGCATGAAGAACTCGCTGGTGCGGCTGTCGCCGAACTGCGCCGAATCGAGGATGTTGTTGCTGCGCTCGAACAGGAAGCCCGAGACCGCATGGACGATGCCGTGCCGGTCGGGGCACGACAGTTTCAAGATAAAGCTGTGATCGGTCGGCATGACCGCTACTCCCTTTGTTTCCGTATTCGTCAAATGGTCCGTTCGCCGCGGCTGCGTCACGCGGCCGGTGCGAACAGCGCGTCGATCCCGGCCGCATCGGCCGCCGGAATCCAGCGGTGGCGCAGCAGCGTGTCGAGCGTCGCGAGGCTCGCGTCCATCGTCGCGCGGCCGTCGCGCAGCCAGCCGATCACCTCGGGCACGCCGGCCAGCAGGTGCTCGGCCACTTCGCCGTCCTGGTTGCGCGGCGCGAAATCGTGCGGCAGCGGCAGGTCGTACACGAAGATCAGTTCGGACTGCGTGCCTTCCGGCAGCGAGTTCAGCACCTGCACCGCGCGGCCCGCGATCGCGCGCGCGGCCAGTTCGGGCGGAATGCCGGCTTCTTCCCAGCATTCCTTCGCGAGCGTCTCGTGAACGCCCAGCCCCCAGCCGATGCCGCCGGCGACGACGTTGTCGAGCATGCCGGGGTCGGTGGCCTTGGTCGCGCTGCGACGGCCGAGCCACATCCGCGGCACGGCAGCGGCGGGCGGCTCGCCCGGCGCAACCGCATATTCTACGATGCCGTTCACGTGCACCGCATAGGTCTGCGTGCCGAAGAAGCGCGACGCGGCGCGCTCGATGTACGCGAGCGGCGGATCGTCGAAGCGGTTGCGGATCGCATAGATCTCGTCGCGCCAGCCGGGAATCGCGCCCTCGGCCGCCAGTGCGCCGATCGCGCTTGCGAGCGCCATGCTGCGCGCGTCGACCGAGTCGTAGCGCGCCGACAGCACGACGCGCTCGCCGGTCAGCTCGAACACGTCGGGCCAGCGCGCGAGCTTCGCGACGTCCTGGCGGCGCACCCAGCCGACCGCCTGGCCGGCGATCTCGAAACGCAGGTGCGCGGCCGGATCGAAGCGGCGCGCGGCCGCGATGCACGGAAACGTCATCGTGATCAGTCCTTCAGCGCGACGCGGATGCCGATCGCGATGAACGTCGCGCCGGCAATGCGGTCGAGCCACACGCCGGCCTTCGGGCGGCGCTTCAGCCACGCGCCGATCATGCCCGCGCCCACGCCGAACAGCGAGAAGACCACGGCCGTCTGCAGCATGAACAGCGCGCCGAGCTCGAACATCTGCAGCGTCACGCCCTGCGCGCCGTGCGGATCGACGAACTGCGGCAGGAACACGACGAAGAACAGCGTGACCTTCGGGTTCATCAGGTTGCCGATCACGCTCTGCCGGAAGATCGTGCCGAGCGGCTGCGGCGGGCGCGCATGCGCATTCGCGAGGCCCTGGCTGCGCAGCGCCTTGATGCCGATCCACACGAGGTACGCGGCGCCCGCGAGCTTCAGGATCTCGAACGCGACGGGCGACGAACGCAGCACGGCCGCGACGCCGAGCGCCGCGAGCGTCGTGTGGAACAGGATCCCGGCGGTGAAGCCGAGCGCGGCGACGAAGCCGGCCGCGCGGCCCTGCGAGATGCCGCGTGCGAGCACCTGGAGGTTGTCGGGACCGGGCGCGAACGTGATCGCGACCGACGTGGCGAGAAACAGCATGAAGTTGGGCATCGTGACCTCGCTGCGTAACTTGAACCAATGCGGTGAACCAACGCGGTGAACCAATGCGACGAACCCGGGCGACGTGCCCGGGTGGACCGGCGCTCAGTGGCCGGCGAATTCGGTAACGGTATAGACGGGCAGTCCGGCGTTGCGCAGCAGCGTCGAGCCGCCGAGATCGGGCAGGTCGATGATCGCCGCGCCTTCGACGACCACCGCGCCGAGCCGCTGCAGCAGGTTGCGCCCCGCCATCATCGTGCCGCCGGTCGCGATCAGGTCGTCCATGATGATCACGCGGTCGCCGGGGCGGCACGCGTCTTCGTGGATCTCGACCGTCGCGCTGCCGTATTCGAGGTCGTACGATTCCGAGCGCGTCTTGTACGGCAGCTTGCCGACCTTGCGGATCGGCACGAAGCCGACGCTCAGTTCATACGCGACGATCGGCGCGATGATGAAGCCGCGCGCATCGAGGCCCGCGACGTAGTCGAGCTTCGCATCGACATAGCGTTCGACGAACAGGTCGACGAGGATGCGCAGCGCCTTCGGGCTTTGCAGCAGCGTCGTAATGTCGCGGAACTGCACGCCCGGCTGCGGCCAGTCGGGCACCGTGCGGATCTGGCTGTGGATGAAGGCGACCGGATCGAGCGGTGCGCCCGGCGACGAATGCGGCATGAAACTCTCCGAAAAAAACGGTGCGCGAAGATCGGGCACCGTTTCGAATAAATACGGGTCGGGTTGTGAATCGCGACTCAGGCGGCCGCGGCCGGCGGATCGCGCCGATGGCGCGACAACCGCTCCTCCGCGAGCGCGAGCGCCTCGGGCAGCCCGCGCAGCACCACGATGTCGCTCGCGCGCAGCTTGGTCTGCGGATCGGGTTCGACGCCGCGGATGCCGTGCCGGCGGATCGCCGTGACTTCCAGCCCGAGCGCATACAGCCCGAGTTCTTCCAGCGAACGCCCGACCGCGTCCGCGCGCGCATCGACCGGCACCGATTGTAGCCGCACCTGCTCGTGGTCGTCGTCGTCCGCGTCGTCCGCGCCGCGGAAATAGCCGCGCAGCAGGCTGTAGCGCTCGTCGCGCATTTCCTCGACGCGCCGCACCACCTTGCGCATCGGCACGCCGACCAGCACCAGCGTGTGCGACGCGAGCATCAGGCTGCCCTCGACGATCTCCGGAATCACCTCGGTCGCGCCGGCCGCGAGCAGCTTCTCGAGATCGGCATCGTCGACGGTACGCACGATCGCGGGCAGCGTCGGCTCGAGTTCATGCACGTGATGCAGCACGCGCAGCGCCGACGGCGTGTTCGCATAGGTGATCGCGACGGCCGCCGCGCGGTGGATACCGGCCGCGAGCAGCGACTCGCGGCGCGCCGCGTCGCCGAACACGACCGATTCGCCGGCCGCCGCGGCCGCGCTCACGCGATCGGGATCGAGGTCGAGCGCGACGTACGAAATGCCTTCCTGTTCGAGCATCCGCGCCAGGTTCTGCCCGGCCCGGCCGTAGCCGCAGATGATCACGTGGCCGCGCTGCTTCAGGCTTTGCGTCGCGATCCGCGTCATCTGCAGCGACTGCTGCATCCATTCGGTCGACGACAGCCGCATCACGATCCGGTCGGCGTTCTGGATCAGGAACGGCGCGGCGAGCATCGACAGCAGCATCGACGCGAGGATCGCCTGCAGCAGCGTCGAATCGACGAGATGCCGGTCGAGGATCAGGTTCAGCAGCACGAAGCCGAATTCGCCGGCCTGCGCGAGGCCGATGCCGGTGCGCATCGCGACGCCCGGCGTCGCGCCGAACAGCCGCGCGAGCCCGGTGATCGTCGTCGCCTTGAACAGGATCTGCCCGACGAAGAAGCCGAGCACGAGGAGCGGGTGCTCCCAGATCACGCGCGGATCGAGCAGCATGCCCGTCGTCACGAAGAACAGGCCGAGCAGCACGTCGCGGAACGGCTTGATGTCCTCTTCCACCTGATGGCGGAACGGCGTCTCGGAAATGAGCATCCCCGCGATGAACGCGCCGAGCGCGAGCGACAGGCCGAACTTGTCGGTGATGAACGCGGCGCCCAGCGTGACGAGCAGCAGGTTCAGCACGAACAGCTCCTGCGAGCGGCGCCGCGCGACGACGTTGAGCCAGCGCGTCATGAAGCGCTGCCCGATGACCAGCAGCAGCGTAAGCGCGATCACGATCTTGACCGCCGCGACGCCAAGCGTGAGCGCGAGGTCCTTCGACGATTCGGCGCCGAACGCGGCGATCACGATCAGCAGCGGCACGACCGCGAGATCCTGGAACAGCAGCACGCCGAAGATGTTGCGGCCGTGCTCGGTCTCGATCTCGAGCCGCTCGGCGAGCATCTTCGACACGATCGCCGTCGACGACATCGCGAGCGCGCCGCCGAGCGCGATGCTGCCCTGCCACGTGATGTGCACCCAGTGCTCGAACAGCGCGCCGAGCACGAGCGCGAGCACGAGGGTCGCGACGACCTGCAGCAACCCGAGCCCGAACACGAGCCGCTGCATCGCCCTCAGCTTCGCGAGCGAGAATTCGAGGCCGATCGAAAACATCAGGAACACCACGCCGAACTCCGCGAGGTGCTCGGCCCGTTCGAGATCCGCCGCGACGCCGAACGAATGCGGGCCGACCAGGATGCCGACGGTCAGGTAGCCGAGCATCGGCGGCAGGTTCAACGAACGGAATACGACGACGCCCACCACCGAAGCCAGCAGCAGCAGCAGAGTCATTTCGAGCGGGGAAATCACAGGCGAAGCGTCCTCGTTCGTCGGGGCCACGGCAATGCGGGCGCGGGTGGTGGCGGTGGACAGGCGGCATCGGACGAGTCCGAAGGCCCGGCGCGGCGAACAAACGCCTTTGCTATACTCCGCGCATGATAGCGAAAATCAATGATGATCGGGCGCTCGCGCTCGCCCGCGACGTGCTCGACATCGAGGCGGACGCCGTGCGCGCGCTGCGCGACCAGCTCGACGGCGGCTTCGTCCAGGCCGTCGCGCTGCTGCTCGGCTGCCGCGGCCGCGTGGTGGTGTCCGGTATCGGCAAATCGGGGCATATCGCCCGCAAGATTGCAGCCACGCTGGCCAGCACCGGTACGCCGGCCTTCTTCGTCCACCCCGCCGAGGCCAGCCACGGCGACCTCGGGATGGTCACCTCCGACGACGTCTTCATCGGCATCTCCTATTCCGGCGAGTCGGAAGAGCTCGTCGCGATCCTGCCGCTCGTGAAGCGGATCGGCGCGAAGCTGATCGCGATCACGGGCCGCGCGGGGTCGAGCCTCGGCACGCTCGCCGACGTGAACCTGAACGCGGCGGTGTCGAAGGAAGCGTGCCCGCTGAACCTCGCCCCCACCGCGAGCACGACCGCCGCGCTCGCGCTCGGCGATGCGCTCGCCGTCGCCGTGCTCGATGCGCGCGGCTTCGGTTCGGAGGATTTCGCGCGCTCGCACCCGGGCGGCGCACTCGGCCGGCGCCTGCTCACGTATGTGCGCGACGTGATGCGCTCGGGCGACGACGTCCCGTCCATCGGGCTCGACGCGACGCTGTCGGACGCGCTGTTCCAGATCACCGCGAAGCGCCTCGGCATGACGGCCGTGGTCGACGCCGGCGGCAAGGTCGTCGGCATCTTCACGGACGGCGACCTGCGCCGCGTGCTCGCGCGCGACGGCGATTTCCGCACGCTGCCGATCACCGACGTGATGACGCGCGACCCGCGCACGATCGCACCGGATCACCTCGCGGTCGAAGCCGTGGAACTGATGGAGCGCCACCGGATCAACCAGATGCTGGTGGTCGATGCCGACGGCGTGCTGATCGGCGCGCTGAACATGCACGACCTGTTTTCGAAGAAGGTGATCTGATGAGCGCAGCGCTGACTGCGGCCGAGCGCGCGAGCCGCGTGAAGCTGATGATTTTCGACGTCGACGGCGTGCTGACCGACGGCGGCCTGCTGTTTACCGCGACCGGCGACACGATGAAGTCGTTCAATTCGCTCGACGGCCACGGCGTGAAGCTGCTCGGCGAAGCCGGCATCGCGACCGCGATCATCACGGGCCGCCGCTCGGACATCGTCGCGGCGCGCGCGAAGGAAATGAAGATCGCGCACCTGTTCCAGGGCGTCGAGAACAAGCTCGCCGTGTTCGCCGACCTGATCGCGTCGCTCGGCCTCACCGCCGACGCGTGCGGCTACATGGGCGACGACTGGCCCGACCTGCCCGTGATGCTGCGCTGCGGCTTCGCGACGGCCCCCGCGAACGCGCACCCCGAGGTGATCGCCCGCGCGCACTGGGTCGCCGAGGCCCGCGGCGGCCAGGGCGCCGTGCGCGAAGTCTGCGACGCGATCCTGCGTGCGCAGCGCCGCTACGACGCGCTGCTCGCAGCGGCGTGCGGAGCCTGACGGATGAGTACGCATTTCCGCTGGACCCAGCTGCTGCCGCTCGTCGCGGTCGCCGCGCTCGCGGGCATCACGTGGTGGCTGCTGCAGGCCACCCTGCCGCCGCCCGGCGAGGGCACCGTGCAGCCGAAGCGCCACACGCCCGACTATTTCGCGGACAACTTCTCGGTCACCGAGCTCGACCAGTCGGGCTCGACCCAGTACCGGCTGACGGCCGCGAAGCTGATCCACTACGAAGACACCGAAAACAGCGACCTGACCGATCCGGCCATGCGCGCGTTCCAGCCCGGCAAGCCGGTCGTCACGACCACCGCGAAGCGCGGCACCGTCAACGGCGACGTGTCGATCGTCGATTTGTACGACAATGCGCGCATCCTGCGCGCGGCCGGCGGCGGCGATCCGCAGATGCAGGCCGATTCCCAGCATTTCCGGATCTTCGTCAATGACGATGTGATCCAGACCGAAAAGCCGGTTAAACTTCAGCGCGGCCTGTCGCTCGTCAACGCGACCGACGGCATGAAGTACAACAACGTCACCCGGGTCATCGAGCTTTACGGCAACGTGCGCGGCACGATTGCCGCCGCGGACACGTCCGGCGGCTCGAAAGGTCAACCCAAGTGACGCATCCCTCACGTGACTGCATGAACGAACCGTTCCCTCGACAGATTTCCGGCGGCGCTGCGCGCGCCGTCCGCGCCGCGCTCGCCGCGACGCTCGTGGCGCTCCCGCTCATCGGGCTGGCGCCGCTCGCCCATGCCGAGAAGGCCGACCAGAGCAAGCCGATCAACGTCGAGGCCGACAACCTGACCTATGACGACCTGAAGCAGGTCACGGTCGCGACCGGCAACGTCGTGATCACGAAGGGCACGATCATCATCAAGGGCGATCGCGTCGAAGTGCGCCAGGACCCGGAAGGCTATCAGTACGCCACCTCGTACGGCAGCGGCAAGAAGCACGCGACGTTCCGCCAGAAGCGCGAAGGCCTCGACGAATACATCGACGGCGACGCCGAGCGCATCGACTACGACGGCAAGCAGGACCTGACCACGCTGACGACCGCCGCGACCGTACGCCGCCTGCAGGGTACGTCGACTGTCGCCGACACCGTGCACGGCAGCGTGATCACGTACGACGGCCAGCGCGACTTCTACACCGCGAAGGGCGGCAAGGACGTCGCCGCGCCGGGCAACCCGAACGGCCGCGTGCGCGCGATGCTGTCGCCGAAGAACGGCGGCCCCGCGCCGCTGAACGGTGCGCCGGCGAAGCTGTCGCCGTCGACCACGATCCAGGGAGCGCCGGGCCAATGAACGCGCTACCGAACCGCCAGCCGGCCGGCACCACGAGCTCGCTCGTCGTCCGCAACCTGAAGAAGCGCTACGGCTCGCGCACGGTCGTCAAGGACGTGTCGCTCGACGTGAAGAGCGGCGAAGTCGTCGGCCTGCTCGGCCCGAACGGCGCCGGCAAGACCACGTCGTTCTACATGATCGTCGGCCTCGTGCCGCTCGACGCGGGCGAGATCTCGCTGAACGGCAGCTCGATCAGCCTGCTGCCGATCCACAAGCGCGCATCGCTCGGCCTGTCGTACCTGCCGCAGGAAGCGTCCGTGTTCCGCAAGCTGACCGTCGAGGAGAACATCCGCGCGGTGCTCGAGCTGCAGCACGGCGAAGACGGCAAGCGGCTGTCGAAGGACGCGATCTCGTCGCGCACCGAAGCGCTGCTCGACGAACTGCAGATCGGCCACCTGCGCGAGAACCCCGCGCTGTCGCTGTCGGGCGGTGAACGGCGCCGCGTCGAAATCGCACGCGCGCTCGCGACCAACCCGAACTTCATCCTGCTCGACGAACCGTTCGCCGGCGTCGACCCGATCGCGGTGCTCGAGATCCAGAAGATCGTCAAGTTCCTCAAGCAGCGCAACATCGGCGTGCTGATCACCGATCACAACGTCCGCGAAACGCTCGGCATCTGCGATCACGCGTACATCATCAGCGACGGCTCGGTGCTCGCCGCCGGCGCACCGAGCGAAATCATCGAAAACGAAAGCGTGCGCCGCGTGTACCTCGGCGAACACTTCCGCATGTAACTCCCCCTCGTGGCTGGCTGCACCCCGCCCGGCATCGCCGTGCGGGGCCGCGCCCGGCTTTGCATCCACGCCCGCGGCCCTGCCCGCGGCCGGGCGGCGCGCCGCGCGTAATCGCGGATGGCTCAATGCGCCTGGGTCGTGGCAAACTGCCGGTATGACTCCCTCCTTGCCATGAAAGCCAGCCTTCAACTCCGCCTGTCGCAACATCTGGCGCTGACGCCGCAGCTGCAGCAGTCGATCCGGCTCCTGCAGTTGTCGACGCTCGAACTGCAGCAGGAAGTCGCGATGGCCGTCGCGCAGAACCCGCTGCTCGAGAACGACGACGAATGGATCGCGAGCCCGCTGCGTGTCGCGGCGGACGGATCGCTGATCGCGCAGACGCCGCCCGCGCAGAACACCGAACCGGCCGCGACCAACGGCAGCAGCACGTCCAGCGATCGCGCCGAGCGCGACGAGCCTGCCGGCGCCGACGAATACGACGGCTACGGGTCCGGCGACGGCAACGACGGCCCGCAATGGAATCTCGACGAATTCGGCCGCGCGAGCGGCGCGTCCGACGACGACGACCTCCCGCCGCTGCAGGTGCAGGAAGCCGCCACGTCGCTGCGCGACCACCTGTCCGCGCAGTTGCGCGTCACGCAGGCCGGCCCGCGCGATCGCGCGCTCGTGATGTTCCTGATCGAGTCGCTCGACGACGACGGCTACCTGACCGCGACGCTCGACGAAGTGCTCGCCGACCTGCCGCCCGAACTGGAGATCGACTGCGACGAACTGAACGCGGCGCTCGCGCTGCTGCACAGCTTCGACCCGCCCGGCGTCGGCGCGCGCTCGGCGTCCGAATGCCTGAAGCTGCAGCTGCTGCGCCTCGATCCGTCCCCGACGCGCACGCTCGCGCTCGAGATCGTGTCGCAGCATCTCGAACTGCTCGCCGCGCGCGATTTCACCCGGTTGCGCAAGCACCTGAAGGCGAGCGACGACGCGCTGCGCGACGCGCATGCGCTGATCCGCTCGCTGGAGCCGTTCCCCGGCGCCGCGTACGGCAAGGCCGAAGCCGACTACGTCGTGCCCGACATCATCGTGAAGAAGGCCGGCCAGGGATGGCTCGCGGAGCTCAATCCCGAGGTCGTGCCGCGCCTGCGGATCAACAACCTGTACGCGAACATCCTGCGCAACAGCCGCGGCGATCCGTCGGCCGGTTCGCTGAAGCAGCAGCTCCAGGAAGCACGCTGGCTGATCAAGAATATCCAGCAGCGTTTCGACACGATCCTGCGTGTCGCGCAGGCTATTGTCGAGCGTCAGAAGAATTTCTTTGCGCACGGTGAAATTGCCATGCGCCCCTTGGTTTTGCGGGAAATAGCTGATACGCTGGGCCTACACGAGTCGACTGTCAGCCGTGTGACAACCGGGAAGTACATGCTGACCCCGTTCGGGACGCTTGAATTTAAGTACTTCTTCGGATCTCACGTCTCGACCGACACCGGTGGCGCCGCCTCGTCGACCGCCATCCGAGCCCTCATCAAGCAACTGATAGGAGCTGAAGACCCAAAATCGCCACTTTCGGACAGCCGCATTGCCGAGCTGCTGGCAGAACAGGGTTTCGTGGTCGCACGCCGCACGGTTGCGAAATATCGCGAATCCCTCAAGATCCCGGCAGTGAATCTGCGCAAGTCTCTTTAAGCCTGCTGCCTGCCCGGCGGCAGGCGTGTCCCGGCCACCGCGCACACGGGGAACAGGCCGGACGATCTGTCCGCGATATACGCCGCTTCGTGCGGCACGGGCAAGTCGACCGGAGCGCCGCCTCGATGCGGCCGGGTGGCCACTCGCTTGGAGAAGCACTATGAACCTGAAGATCAGTGGACATCATCTCGAAGTCACGCCTGCAATTCGCGAATACGTGATCACCAAGCTGGACAGGGTGCTACGGCATAGCGATCAGGTGATCGATGGCACTGTGATCCTCTCGGTCGACAACCACAAGGAAAAGGACAAGCAGCAGCGCGCGGAAATCAACCTGCACCTGAAGGGCAAGGACATCTTCGTCGAAAGCGCAAACGGCAACCTGTACGCTGCGATCGATTTGCTGATCGACAAGCTGGATCGCCAGGTCGTCAAGCACATGGAGCGCCTGCAAACGCACGCGCACGACCCGATCAAGCTTCAACCGTCGATCGACCAGATCGAACTGCCGCCGCAATAACCTTTACCGCAACACGTACGCCGCCCGGTTCGCCGGGCGTTTTTTTTGCGACTCCGCGCAGGGGTGCAACCGGTCGGTCCGGGCTGCGCCACGCACGCGGCTGTGCTCTATAATGTTTCGGTTATCGCCGGGGGGCGCTGGGTGCGGTAGCTGCGTAGCAGGTTGCCGATGCCACATGCCTTGATATCGCCGAACATGGAAAATCAGTCTGCCGCAGCAAGGAGACCCCAGGCCGCCCAATCGCCTGCCAACATGAATCGCCTAGCCAAAATCCTGCCCATAGAGAACGTCGTCATCGACCTCTCAGTCACCAGCAAGAAACGCGTCTTCGAACAAGCCGGGCTGATGTTCGAGAATCAGAACGGCATCGCCCGCAGCACCGTCACGGACAACCTGTTCGCGCGCGAGCGCCTCGGTTCGACCGGGCTCGGCGAAGGGGTCGCGATTCCGCACGGCCGCATCAAGGGTCTCAAGCACCCGCTCGCCGCGTTCGTCCGCCTCGCCGATGCGATCCCGTTCGAAGCGCCCGACGGCCAGCCGGTCGGTCTCCTGATCTTCCTGCTCGTCCCCGAGCAAGCCACCCAGCAGCACCTCGAAATCCTGTCGGAAATCGCGCAACTGCTATCCGATCGCGACGCGCGCGAGCGTCTGCACAACGAAACGGATATCGCCGAGTTGCATCGCCTGCTCACTCAGTGGCAACCTTGAGTTGATCCGGGCGGAATTTTTTCCGGTACGAGGCGGCACATGCCGCCGTCCAGGGCCGCCCGGCGCCGGCCCGGCATGGCGACGCCCGTCGCCGCGCGCATGCACCGGCTCATTGGAGTGACGAGAGTCATGGATACGTCCAGCATCAACGCCCAGAGCATCTTCGACGACAACGCGGCCACGCTGAAACTGAGCTGGCTGACGGGGCATGAAGGCTGGGAGCGCGGCTTTTCCGCCGACACGGTCGGCAATGCGACGTCGAGCGCCGACCTCGTCGGCCACCTGAACCTGATCCACCCGAACCGGATCCAGGTGCTCGGCGAAGCCGAAATCGACTACTACCAGCGCCAGACCGACGAAGACCGCTCGCGCCACATGGCCGAGCTGATCGCGCTCGAACCGCCGTTCCTCGTCGTCGCCGGCGGCGCCGCGGCCCCGCCCGAGCTCGTCCTGCGCTGCACGCGCTCGTCCACCCCGCTGTTCACGACGCCGATGTCGGCCGCCGCGGTGATCGACAGCCTGCGGCTCTACATGTCGCGCATTCTCGCGCCGCGCGCGACGCTGCACGGCGTGTTCATCGACATCCTCGGGATGGGCGTGCTGCTCACCGGCGATTCGGGCCTCGGCAAGAGCGAACTCGGCCTCGAGCTGATCAGCCGCGGCCACGGCCTCGTCGCCGACGACGCAGTCGATTTCGTCCGACTTGGCCCCGATTTCGTCGAAGGGCGCTGCCCGCCGCTGCTGCAGAACCTGCTCGAAGTGCGCGGCCTCGGCCTGCTCGACATCAAGACGATTTTCGGCGAGACCGCCGTCCGGCGGAAAATGAAGCTGAAGCTGATCGTCCAGCTCGTGCGGCGCCCCGACGGCGAATTCCAGCGCCTGCCGCTCGAAAGCCAGACCGTCGACGTGCTCGGCTTGCCGATCAGCAAGGTCACGATCCAGGTCGCGGCCGGCCGCAACCTCGCGGTGCTGGTCGAGGCGGCCGTCCGGAACACGATCCTGCAGTTGCGCGGAATCGACACGTTGCGCGATTTCATGGATCGGCAACGACTCGCAATGCAAGATCCCGACAGTCAGTTCCCCGGCAAACTGGTGTAACCCGCACGCGCCGGCCGCGCAACGCCGACGCGTCGAGCCGGTGCTATGATGAAACGTCAGGATTCTCTGCTTCCCATGCGCATCGTCCTTATCACTGGCATCTCCGGCTCAGGCAAGTCCGTCGCGCTGAACGCGCTCGAAGACGCAGGCTATTACTGCGTCGACAACCTGCCGCCGCACGTGCTTCCCGAACTCGCCCGTTACCTCGCCCAGAACGGCCAGCGCCGGCTCGCGGTCGCGATCGACGCGCGCTCGAGCGCGTCGCTCGACGAAATGCCCGGCCTGATCCGCGAACTGTCGGGCGAGCACGACGTGCGCGTGCTGTTCCTCAACGCCAGCACGCAGGCGCTGATCCAGCGCTTCTCCGAAACGCGCCGCCGCCATCCGCTGTCCGGCTCGCGGTCGCACGATGCGGACGTCGGCCTGCTGTCGTCGCTCGAGGAAGCGATCGAGCGCGAGCGCGAACTCGTCGCGCCGCTCGCCGAATTCGGCCACCAGATCGATACGAGCACGCTGCGCGCGAACGCGCTGCGCACGTGGGTCAAGCGCTTCATCGAGCAAAAGAACAACGACCTGATGGTCATGTTCGAATCGTTCGGCTTCAAGCGCGGCGTGCCGCTCGACGCCGACCTGATGTTCGACGTGCGCGCGCTGCCGAATCCGTACTACGACCACCAGTTGCGCCCGCTCACCGGGCTCGACCAGCCGGTCATCGCCTTTCTCGACGCACTGCCGATCGTCCACCAGATGATCGACGACATCCATGCGTTCCTGATGAAATGGCTGCCGCACTTCCGTGATGACAACCGCAGCTACCTGACCGTCGCCATCGGCTGCACGGGCGGCCAGCATCGCTCGGTGTTCATCGCGGAAACGCTCGCCGCGCGCCTTGCGCACGAGGCGAACGTGATCGTGCGGCATCGTGACGCGCCAGTGGATGTCGACGCGTCGTCGCGGCTCGTCTCCGAGGTCGCCCGACCCTAGCGACGCCCGCTCCCTTGTCAGCGCGCCATGTCCTCCCTATCGACCACCCTGATCGACCTGCCGCTGTTTCCACTGCACACGGTATTGTTTCCGGGCGGCCTGCTCCCGCTCAAGGTGTTCGAGGCGCGCTATCTCGACATGTCCCGCGCGTGCCTGCGCGACGACGCGCCGTTCGGCGTGTGCCTGCTGAAGAGCGGGCCCGAAGTCGCGCAGGACGGCGCCGTATCGGTGCCCGAGACCATCGGCTGCATGGCGCGCATCACCGAGTGCGATACCGGTGAATTCGGGATGCTGTACCTGCAGGCGGTCGGCACGCAGCGTTTCGAGCTGCTGTCGTATCGCGTCGAAGGCAACGGGCTGCTGGTCGGCATCGCGGAGCCGCTGCCCGACGACATCCCGCTCGAAGGCGAGCAGGCGCTCGCGCAATTCGGCTCGTGCGCCGAGGTGCTCGAGCGCATCATCAACGCGCTGAAGAAGTCCGATCCGGAGAAAATGCCGTTCGGCGAACCGTTCCGCCTCGACGATCCGAGCTGGGTGTCGAACCGCCTCGCGGAACTGCTGCCGCTCGACCTGCGCGCGCGGCAGAAGCTGATGGAGTTTCCGGACGTCGGGGCACGCATCGACGCCGTGCACCACGTGCTCGACCGGCACGGCTGGCTGTAAAACACGCCGGCCCGTCGCGTCGCGCCTGCCCGCCCGAAGGGCTCTCCTGCGTGACGCAAGCCCGGTAGTCCGACGCTTCCGGGCGTGCGACCGGCACAGCGCCCTTCCCCCTTCGTATTACAGCAGCGGCCCGCTCAGCGCGTCGAGCAGCTTGCGCACGGGCGCCGGCACGCCGTACGCATCGAGCCGGCCCAGCGGCACCCACGCGGTATCGGCGTCCCGTGCGGACGAAGGCAATCCGCCGCCGCCCGTCATGTCGCTCAGCCGCGGCTCGATCTCCAGCCGGAAATGCGTGAACGTGTGCGTGAGCGGCGCGAGCGGCACCGTGCCGCCGCCGCCGAAACCGCGCGCGAGCTCCGCGAGCGCGGCATCACCGTCCGCTTGCGGCAGGCTCCACAGCCCGCCCCAGATGCCGGTCGGCGGACGTCGCTCCAGCAGCACCGCGTCGCCGTCGCGCAGCACGAGCATCCAGGTCTTGCGCGTCGGCACGGCCTTCTTCGGGCGCGCGGCCGGCAGTTCGCGCTGGCGGCCCGTCGATTGCGCGACGCAGTCGCCCGCGAACGGGCAGCGCGCGCAATCGGGCTTGCCGCGCATGCACAGCGTCGCGCCGAGATCCATCAGCCCCTGCGTATAGGCACTCACGTCAGCGGCGTTCGCGGCGTCGGGCAGCAGCGATTCGGCGAGCGCCCACATGTCGTTCTCGACGCGCTTCTCGCCCGGAAACCCCTCGACGCCGAACACGCGCGCAAGCACGCGCTTCACGTTGCCGTCGAGGATCGTCGCGCGCGCACCATAGGCGAACGATGCGATCGCCGCGGCCGTCGAGCGGCCGATGCCCGGCAGTTCGGCCAGCGCGTCGGGCGTCGCCGGAAACGCGCCGCCATGCTCGGCGACGACGACCTGCGCGCAGCGGTGCAGGTTACGGGCGCGAGAGTAGTAGCCGAGCCCGGCCCACAGCGCCATCACGTCGTCGGTCGGCGCAGCCGCGAGCGCGGCGACGTCGGGGTAGCGTTCGAGAAAGCGCGTGTAGTACGGAATGACCGTCGACACCTGCGTCTGCTGCAGCATGATTTCCGACAGCCAGATCCGGTACGGATCGCGGGTGTTCTGCCACGGCAGGTCGTGGCGGCCGTGCTCGCGCTGCCATGCGACCAGGCGTGTGGCAAACGTGCGATGCAGCGGCGTGACGGGGAACGGAGCGGGGGCGATGCGGGGCGGCTTCAAGTTGTCTAATTGTGGAAAAAGGTTTCAACGCTGGCAGGTCGGACAGAAATAGGTCGACCGCTGGCCCTGCACTATCTGGCGGATCGGCGTGCCGCACACACGGCACGGCTGGCCCGCCCGGTCGTAGACGAAGCAGTCGAGCTGGAAATAGCCGCTTTCGCCGTTGCTGCCGACAAAATCGCGCAACGTGCTGCCGCCGCGCTCGATCGCGTCGGCCAGCGTCGCACGCACGGCGTCGGCCAGCCGCTCGTAGCGCGGCAGCGAGACCTTGCCGGCGGCCGTCGTCGGCCGGATGCCGGCGCGAAACAGGCTCTCCGACGCATAGATGTTGCCGACGCCGACGACCATGTCGCCCGCGAGCAGCGCCTGCTTGACCGACACCGTGCGGCCGCGCGTGCGCGCGTGCAGCAGCGCGCCGGTGAACGCGGGCGAGAACGGCTCGACGCCGAGGCTCGCGAGGAGCGGGTGCGCATGCACGTCGCCCGCTTCGCGCGGGTGCCACAGCACGGCGCCGAAGCGGCGCGGATCGCGGAACCGCAGCACGAATTCGTCGAAGATCCAGTCGATGTGGTCGTGCTTCGCGGCGACCGGCACGCCGGCCGCGGGCAGCACGCGCAGCGTGCCCGTCATGCCGAGATGGACGATGAACCAGCCGGCATCGACCTCGAACAGCAGATACTTGCCGCGACGCTCGACGGCGAGCACCTCGCGCGCGCGCAACTGCTCGGCGAACTCCGCCGGCACGGGCCAGCGCAGCATCGCGGTTCGGACGTCGACACGCTCGACGCGGCGGCCCGCGACAAAGGGCTCGATGCCCCGGCGCGTGACTTCGACTTCTGGCAACTCTGGCATGTTTTGGTGGTCTGAACCGAGGGTCTGTTTACATGTGGAACGCGCATGCGTTGCCACGAGAACGGCCGCTCGCGAGGCGCGCGACGCCGCGAATACAGACATATTCGCAAGGAGCGCAACGCGGCGAGCGGTCGTTCTCGTGGCAACCCCAAATTAAAAAAATCATGTCACGGGAATGCCCGAAATCGCCCGCCTGGCGGCGTCGCTCGTCGCTTGTTTGGCTCGCCAAACGGCGCTCCTCGCTTCTTGCCAGGCGGGCGATTTCGGGCATTCGCATGTGCGTTCCACATGTAAACAGACCCTATCACGATCGTGCCTGTATTGTAGCGAGCGCGTTACAATCGGTTGAAACATCGAACGGATTTCCATGACTCTGCCCTCGAAGCTGCTTCAGAAGCGCCCCGCCGCCGTGCGCGGCGTGCACGCCTTCCCGGTCCGACGTGCGCTCGGCGCCGCGCTGTTTGCCGCCTGGACCCTCACCGCCTTCCCGGCCCACGCGCAGGATCCGGCATCGGACGACGCGGAGCCGCAGGGCGCGTTCGAGCATGTGATGCCGGACGAGCAGAAGAATCTCCCCGGTGTGCCGCTGACGAGCCAGATCGTCTACCAGGTGCTCGCCGCCGAGGTCGCGCTCCAGCGCAACCAGCCGGCGCCGGCCTACCAGACCTACCTCGCGCTTGCCCGCGATACGCGCGATCCGCGCATGGCGCAGCGCGCGACCGAGATCGCGCTCGGCGCGCAGAGCCCGGCCGACGCGCTGTCCGCCGCGAACCTGTGGCGCCAGTACGCGCCGGACTCGAACCGGGCGTCGCAGGTCGATGCCGCGCTGCTGGTGCTCGCCGGCAAGCCGGCCGACGCGCAGCCAATGCTCGCGCGCGAGCTGGCCCGCGCGACCGGCGAGACGCGCGGCCCGGCGATCCTCGCGCTGCAGGCGCTGCTCGTGCGCGGCTCCGACCGCGTCGGCGGCCTCGCGGTGCTGAAGGACATGCTGAAAAGCGACATGAACCGGCCCGAGGCGCAGCTCGCGATCGCACGGCAACAGCTCGCGGTCGACGACAAGGACGGCGCCGCGCAGTCGCTGAAGCAGGCGCTGGCGCTGCGCCCCGACTACCTGCCGGCGGCGCTGATGCTGTCACAGATGGGCCCGGCGGAACGCGCGGCCGGCATCGCGTCGTTCGAGAAGTATGTTCAGCAGAATCCGAAGTCGCGCGATGCGCGGCTGGCGCTGTCGCAGCTGTATCTCGCCGACGATCGCCTCGACGACGCGCAGAAGCAGTTCGAGACGATGCGCAAGCTCGACGCGAAGGATCCGACGCCGCTGATGGCGCTCGCGCTGATCAAGATCCAGCAGAAGAAACTCGACGAGGCGACCGGCTACCTGAAGCAGTACGTGCAGCTCGGCGACAAGCAGCCGAACCTCGACGTCGGCCAGGGCTACATCTACCTCGCGCAGATCGCGATCGACCAGAACAACGACGCGCAGGCGTCGCAGTGGCTCGACAAGGTCGACCAGACGAGCCAGCACTACCTGCCCGCGCAAATCACGCGCGCGCAGCTGCTGCAGAAACAGGGCAAGACCGACGAGGCGCGCAAGGTGCTCGACAACCTGCCGATCTCGGATCCGCGCGACGCGGCCGTGGTCGCACGCACGGACGCGTCGATCCTGTTCACGGCGAAGCGCTATCCGGAAGCGGAAGCGCGCCTCGGGCAAGCCGTCCAGGACTTCCCGGACGATCCCGACCTGCGCTACGACTACGCGATGGCGGCCGAAAAGACCGGCCACTACACGACGATGGAAAAGCAGTTGCGCGAACTGATTCGCACGCAGCCCGACAACCCGCAGGCGTACAACGCGCTCGGCTATTCGCTGGCCGACCGCAACCAGCGCCTGCCGGAGGCCAGCAAGCTGATCGACAAGGCGATGGCGCTCGCGCCGAACGACGCGTACATCATGGACAGCCTCGGCTGGGTGAAGTACCGGATGGGCGACACGGCCGGCGCGACGAAGGTCCTGCGGCGCGCGTACGAACTGCAGCCGAACGCCGAAATCGGCGCGCACCTCGGCGAAGTGCTGTGGAAGAGCGGCGCGCAGGACGACGCGCGTACCGCGTGGCGCGACGCGCAGAAGCTCGAACCCGACAACGACACGCTCGTGCAGACGCTGAAGCGCCTCCAGGTCAACGGCCTCTGATGCGGATGTTCCCGATGCTTTCCCTGTCCTCCCGCGCGCAGCGCACGCTGGCCGCGGCCGGCGCGGCGCTCGCGCTCGCCGGCTGCGCGAGCACGCCGCCGTCGGCCAGCGCGCCGGCGACGGGCGCGGTGCTGCAAACGGCCGCGACGCACGCTTACCACGGCCGCTTCGCGGTGCAGTACGACGACCGTCTCGGCAAGCAGCAGCACGTGTACGGCAACTTCGACTGGCAGGAGCACGGCGACGATGTGTCGCTCGAGCTGCGCAGCCCGCTCGGCCAGACGCTCGCGATCGTGAAATCGACGCCGCAGGCGGCCTCGCTCGAACTGCCGAACCGTCCGACGCAATATGCACCGGACGTCGGCGACCTGATGCAGAAGACCCTCGGCTTCGAGCTGCCGCTCGCCGGCCTGCGCTACTGGCTGCTGCCGACGGCCGCGCCCGCGACGCACGCGGAAACCGTGCGCGACCCGGCCGACGGCACGCGCGTGAAGCAGATCCGCCAGGACGGCTGGACCATCGACTACCTTGCCTACGCGGATGCCCCGGCCACGGGCGTCAAACGCGTCAACCTCGTGCGCGCGACACCGCCGCTCGACATCAAGCTCGTGCTCGACCAGTGAGCACCGGCCCAGCCCAGACCTACGCATGACCGATTCGACCCGCTCGCTGCGCAACTGCCTTGCGCCCGCGAAACTCAACCTGTTCCTGCACATCACCGGCCGTCGTCCGAACGGCTATCACGATCTGCAGAGCGTGTTCCAGCTGCTGAACTGGGGCGATACGCTGCACTTCACGCTGCGCGACGACGGCCGTGTCGCGCGCGTCACCGACGTGCCCGGCGTGCCCGAGGAAAGCGATCTCGTCGTGCGCGCGGCCAACCTGCTGAAAGCGCATACGGGCACCGCGCACGGCGTCGACATCGAGATCGACAAGCGCCTGCCGATGGGCGCCGGCCTTGGCGGCGGCAGCTCCGACGCGGCGACGACGCTGCTCGCGCTGAACCGCCTGTGGCAGCTCGACCTGCCGCGCGCCGAACTCCAGTCGCTCGCGGTCAAACTCGGCGCAGACGTCCCGTTTTTTATTTTTGGAAAAAATGCGTTCGCAGAGGGTATCGGAGAAGAATTAGCTGAGGTACAATTGCCGACTCGCTGGTTCTTGGTTGTGACGCCAAGCGTTCATGTCCCCACCGCTGAAATATTTTCAGATGAGTTGTTGACAAGAGATACGAAGCCCGTCACAATTGCTGACTTTCTTGCACAGCAAACCAGCGATGCGGGATGGCCAGATAGCTTCGGCCAAAACGATATGCAGGAAGTTGTAACAAGGAAGTACGCGGAAGTTGCGCAGGCGGTTAAATGGTTGTATGATTTGACCCCCGCGAGGATGACCGGCTCCGGAGCAAGCGTGTTTGCAGCGTTTCACAGCAAGCACGAGGCAGAAGCGGCGAAAGCCAAGCTGCCCGCCAGTTGGAATGGCGCAGTTGCCGAGAGTCTGAACGAGCATCCGCTCTTCGCTTTCGCGTCATGAAGTTTTACTTTGCCGAACGGCCTACACAAGTTCGGTGAAGCAGTCAGTTAAGTGTAGGGGAGTCGCCAAGTTGGTCAAGGCACCGGATTTTGATTCCGGCATGCGAGGGTTCGAGTCCTTCCTCCCCTGCCAAAAATTTTCCCGCATTTCCCGCCCAAGCCTGAAGCAGGTGCACGATGAGCAGCCACAGCCATGATGGCCTGATGGTCTTTACTGGCAACGCGAATCCCGCGCTCGCCCAGGAAGTCGTCAGTATCCTTGGTATTCCCCTCGGCAAAGCAATGGTCAGCCGTTTCTCCGACGGCGAAATCCAGGTCGAGATCCAGGAAAACGTGCGCGGCAAGGACGTCTTCGTCCTGCAATCCACGTGCGCACCGGCGAACGACAATCTGATGGAACTGATGATCATGGTCGATGCGCTGAAGCGCGCATCCGCCGGCCGGATCACCGCAGCCATCCCCTACTTCGGCTATGCCCGTCAGGATCGACGCCCGCGTTCGGCGCGCGTCGCGATCTCGGCGAAGGTCGTCGCGAACATGCTGGAAATCGCCGGCGTCGAGCGGATCATCACGATGGATCTGCACGCCGACCAGATTCAGGGCTTCTTCGACATCCCGGTCGACAACATCTACGCAACGCCGATCCTGCTGGGTGACCTGCGCAAGCAGAACTACTCGGATCTGCTCGTCGTGTCGCCGGACGTCGGCGGCGTGGTGCGTGCCCGGGCACTCGCGAAGCAGCTCAACTGCGATCTCGCGATCATCGACAAGCGTCGTCCGAAGGCGAACGTCGCCGAGGTGATGAACATCATCGGTGAAGTCGAAGGCCGCACCTGCGTGATCATGGACGACATGGTCGATACGGCCGGCACGCTCTGCAAGGCCGCGCAAGTGCTGAAGGACCGCGGTGCGAAGCAGGTGTTCGCGTACGCGACGCACCCCGTGCTGTCGGGGGGCGCCGCAGATCGCATCGCAGCATCGGCACTCGACGAGCTGGTCGTCACCGATACGATCCCGCTGTCGGCCGAATCGCTGGCCTGCTCGAAGATCCGCTCGCTGACGAGCGCGAGCCTCCTGGCCGAGACGTTCTCGCGGATCCGCCGCGGCGATTCGGTGATGTCGCTGTTCGCGGAATCCTGATCGCGAATCGACTGAACAAAGTATGCGCGGAAAGCGAAGCGGCGACGCTTCGCTTTTTGCACAATCGGACGGGATAGACGAAACCCCGGCCGTTTCATCAGGGGCCGCCGTTTGACGGCCCCGTTTTACTGCCTGGTCGCGGGCAGCCATTGGAGAATCATATGAAAGTCGTCGCTTTCGAGCGCCAAGAGCAAGGTACGGGTGCGAGCCGCCGCCTGCGCAACGCCGGTAAGACCACGGGTATCGTTTACGGTGGCGAAGCAGCCCCGCAAAAGATCGAACTCGATCACAACGCCCTGTGGCACGCCCTGAAGAAGGAAGCTTTCCACTCGTCGATCCTCGACCTCGAAGTGGCTGGCCAGTCGCAACAGGTCCTGCTGCGCGACGTGCAATACCACCCGTTCAAGCAACTGGTGCTGCACGTGGACTTCCAGCGCGTTGACGCGAAGAAGAAGCTGCACACGAAGGCTCCGCTGCACTTCCTGAACGCGGAAATCAGCCCGGCCGTGAAGCTGTCGAGCGCGATCGTTTCGCACGTCGCGACGGAAATCGAAATCGAGTGCCTGCCGGCTGACCTGCCGGAGTTCCTCGAAGTCGACCTGTCGAAGATCGAAGCCGGCCAATCGCTGCACGCGAAGGACATCACGCTGCCGAAGGGCGTCGCGCTGGTCGCGCACGTCGACGCGGAAAACCCGGTTGTCGCATCGGCGACGATCCCGGCTGGTGCCGTGTCGGACGCAGCTGAAGGCGAAACGCCGGCTGCCTAAGCGGCTGCCTGCTCGCCCCATCGATCCGTTTCACGAAACGGTCGAAGCAACCCGCCGCGGCTTGCCCGGCGGGTTTTTCTTTTTCTGCGCCCAGGCGGCCGCTGCCGCCTTCGAAACGTCATGATCAAACTGATCGTCGGCCTCGGCAATCCCGGGGCGGAATACACCGCGACGCGCCACAACGCCGGCTTCTGGCTGATCGACCAGCTCGCCCGCGAAGCCGGTGCGACGCTGCGCGACGAACGCCGCTTCCACGGCTTCTACGCGAAAGCGCGCCTGCACGGCGAGGAAGTCCATCTGCTCGAGCCGCAGACCTACATGAACCGCTCCGGCCAGTCGGTCGTCGCGCTCGCGCAATTCTTCAAGATCCTGCCCGACCAGATCCTCGTCGCGCATGATGAGCTCGACCTGCCGCCCGGCACCGTGAAGCTGAAGCTCGGCGGCGGCAGCGGCGGCCACAACGGCCTGAAGGACATCACCGCGCACCTGTCGTCGCAGCAGTACTGGCGGCTGCGGATCGGCATCGGCCATCCGCGCGACCTGATTCCGGAAAGCGCGCGCGCCGGCGCGAAGCCCGACGTCGCGAACTTCGTGTTGAAGCCGCCGCGCCGCGAGGAGCAGGACGTGATCGACGCATCGATCGAACGCGCGCTCGCCGTGATGCCGATGGTCGTCAAGGGCGAACTCGACCGCGCGACGATGCAGCTGCATCGCAACTGATCTCGGCTCGCACCGGCCCGGTGCATCGGGCCGTCCGCCCCACCGCGACGCGCACATGCGGTAATCTCGACGTTTTGCCCGACAGGAGCCAAGCGGTGAGCCGTTACTGGAGCGACGTCGTTCAGCAACTCGTGCCTTACGTGCCGGGCGAGCAGCCCGCGCTCGCGCACCCCGTCAAGCTGAACACCAACGAGAATCCCTATCCGCCGTCGCCGCGCGTCGCCGCGGCGATCGCACGCGAACTCGGCACGACCGGCGACACGCTGCGCCGCTATCCGGACCCGGTCGCGCGGGCCCTGCGCGAGGCGGTCGCGGCCCATCACCGCATCGAGCCCGAGCAGGTATTCGTCGGCAACGGCTCCGACGAGGTGCTCGCGCACACGTTCCAGGCGCTGCTGAAGCACGACCGGCCGCTGCGCTTCCCGGACATCACGTACAGCTTCTATCCGACCTACGCGCGCCTGTACGGCGTCGAGACCACGATCGTGCCGCTCGCGGACGACTTCTCGATCCGCGTCGAAGACTATCTCGACGACGCCGGCGGCGTGCTGTTTCCGAACCCGAATGCGCCGACCGGGCGCGCGCTGCCGCTCGCGGACGTCGAGCGGATCGCGGCCGCGAATCCGTCATCGGTCGTCGTGATCGACGAGGCGTATGTCGACTTCGGCGCGCAGTCGGCGATTACGCTGATCGACCGTCATCCGAACCTGCTCGTCGTGCACACGACGTCGAAGGCGCGCTCGCTCGCGGGCATGCGCGTCGGCTTCGCGTTCGGCGATGCGGCGCTGATCGACGCGCTGAACCGCGTGAAGGACAGCTTCAACTCCTATCCGCTCGACCGGCTCGCGCAGGTCGCCGCGCAGGCCGCGTATGAAGACACCGACTATTTCGACGCGACCTGCCGGCGCGTGGTCGACAGCCGGACGCGGCTCACGCACGCGCTCGACGCGCTCGGCTTCGACATCGTGCCGTCGGCCGCGAATTTCGTGTTCGCGCGCCATCCCGCGCACGATGCGGGCACGATCGCGGCGAAGCTGAAGGAACGGGAAATTTTCGTGCGGCACTTCCGGCTGCCGAGGATCGACCAGCACCTGCGCATCACGGTCGGCACCGATGCCGAATGCGATGCGCTCGTCGCGGCATTGCGCGAGCTGCTGGCCTGATACGGAAGAACCGGCGCCGGACGGCGCCGATTTGAAAGCGGAACGCGCGCTCGCCAGTCAACGGGCGCGCGTCACCGCCGGATCACGACGCGTCGTCGCCTTTCACGGCGATCAACGCGTGATACTTCTCCATCAATTGCGCGTGCGATTCGTCATGCTGCGGATCGCGCGGAATGCATTCGACCGGACACACCTGCTGGCACTGCGGTTCGTCGAAATGGCCGACGCACTCGGTGCACTTGTTCGGGTCGATCACGTAGATGTCCGGGCCCATCGAAATCGCACCGTTCGGGCACTCGGGCTCGCACACGTCGCAATTGATGCACTCGTCGGTAATCATCAAAGCCATACTGATCTCACTTCTTCAGGCCAACGGCCGGCTTCACGACGAAACCGGCCGGCGCCGCATTACGCGGCAGGGCCTCCCATCGCCGTCACTTTCTCGGTCAGCCACTTTTCGACGGACGGGAACACGAACTTGCTGACATCGCCGCCCAACTGCGCGATTTCGCGCACGATCGTGCCCGAGATGAACTGGTACTGATCGGACGGCGTCATGAACATCGTCTCGACATCGGGCAGCAGGTAGCGGTTCATCCCCGCCATCTGGAACTCATATTCAAAATCGGACACGGCGCGCAGGCCGCGCACGATCACCCGCGCGTTGTTGGTCCGGACGAAATCCTTCAGGAGGCCGGTGAAACTCATCACCTTCACGTTCGGATAATGGCCGAGCACCTCGTTCGCAATCGTCAGACGTTCTTCGAGCGAGAAGAACGGCTTTTTCGCGCGGCTGTCGGCGACGCCTACAACCAGCGTATCAAAAATGCTCGACGCACGCCGCACGAGGTCTTCGTGCCCGCGCGTCAGCGGATCGAACGTACCGGGATACACGGCGACTACCATGTCGCTCCTCCTGTCATCACGCAAACGGGATGGCAGCCGCGCGATGCGCACGCCACTGCCGAGATGGGCATGCGTCGCCTTTGCGGCGCGCCGCCTCGTATGGAACGCGCATTATTCATCATTTTCGCGCCGCAGCAAATGATAGTGAACCGCCCCCGCCTTGCCGTGCTTCACCACCTGCCAGCCGTCGAGCGCGTCATGAGCGGCCGGGTCGAGTTCCGCCCCCGTTTCGACGTACAGCGCGCCGCCCGCCGCGACGAGCGGCGCCGCCAGCGCGATCGCGCGATCGAGCACGGCCGGTTCGCCGAACGGCGGATCGAGGAACACCACGTCGAACGCACCGGGCGTGAGCCCGGCCGCGAGCCGCAGCGCGTCGGCCTCGGCCACCTCGACCGAGCGCGCGCCGAGCTTGTCCTTGATCGCCCGCAGCTGCTGCGCGGCGCGCGGGTGGCGCTCGGCCATCACGACGCTCGCCGCGCCGCGCGACGCGGCCTCGAAGCCGAGCGCGCCGGTGCCCGCGAACAGGTCGAGGCAGCGGCGGCCTTCGAGATCCTGGCCGAGCCAGTTGAACAGCGTCTCGCGCACGCGATCGGGCGTCGGCCGCAGGCCGTCGAGATCGAGCACCGCGAGCGGCGTGCGCTTCCAGTCGCCGCCGATGATGCGGATCGTGTGCGGCTTGCCGCGGGCAGGAGGGGCCGCCGGGCGGCCGGAAGAGGAACGGGACATACGGAATATCGACGACGGAGGGACCGGGCGCGCGCAGGGGCGCACCGCCAAACAGGCGCACGTTACCACAGCGGCGGCGCGCACTGACGCGGGCGCCACGCCGCACTGATAAAATGCACGGTTTCGGCCGCCGTGCGCCGCGCCCGCGCGAACGCAGAACGGCCCGTCCAGCGCCCCGCTCTTCTCGGCGGGCCTGCCCTCTTCCCGACGTCAGACCATGTTCAGTTTCTTCAAACGATTCAAGAAATCGCAGGAGCCCGATCCGGCGGAATCGCAATCGGCCGACGCGCAGCAAGCGGACGAATCGTCCGACGCGCCCGCGCTCGAGGCCCCGCCCGCGGCCGAGGTGCCGCAGGCGCCCGCGCAACCGGCCGCACCGGCCGTCGTGATGACGGTCACGCCGACCAACGACGGCCGCGACGAAGTCGTCGAGACGGTCGAGATCGTCCCGCCGCCGCTGCAGGATGCCTCCGCGAAGAAGTCGTGGCTCGCGCGCCTGAAAACGGGGCTCGCGAAGACGGGCTCGAGCATCACCGGCGTCTTCGTCAACACGAAGATCGACGAGGACCTGTACGAGGAGCTCGAAACCGCGCTGCTGATGTCCGACGCGGGCGTCGATGCGACCGAGTACCTGCTCGGCGCGCTGCGCGAAAAGGTGCGCACGGGCCGGCTGACCGACCCGCAGCAGGTGAAGGACGCACTGCACGACCTGCTCGTCGAGCTGCTGGCGCCACTCGAGAAATCGCTGATGCTCGGCCGCGCGCAGCCGCTCGTCATGATGATCACCGGCGTGAACGGCGCGGGCAAGACGACCAGCATCGGCAAGCTCGCGAAGCATCTGCAGAGCTTCGACCAGTCGGTGCTGCTGGCCGCGGGCGACACGTTCCGCGCGGCCGCACGCGAACAGCTCGCGGTCTGGGGCGAGCGCAACAACGTGACGGTCGTGCAGCAGGAAAGCGGCGATCCGGCCGCGGTGATCTTCGATGCCGTCAGCGCCGCGCGCGCGCGCAAGATCGACGTGATGATGGCCGACACGGCCGGCCGCCTGCCGACGCAGCTTCACCTGATGGAAGAGCTGAAGAAGGTGAAGCGCGTGATCTCGAAGGCGCACGACGGCGCGCCGCACGAAGTGCTGCTGGTAATCGACGCGAACACCGGCCAGAACGCGCTCACGCAGGTAAAGGCGTTCGACGACGCACTCGGCCTCACGGGCCTGATCGTCACGAAGCTCGACGGCACCGCGAAGGGCGGGATCCTCGCCGCGATCGCGCGGCAACGCCCGGTACCCGTCTACTTCATCGGCGTCGGCGAAAAGGTCGAGGACCTGCAGCCGTTCAGCGCGGTGGAATTCGCGGACGCGCTGCTCGGCTGAACCTCGCCGGCACGCATCGCACGGGGCGCCTTCGGGCGCCCTTTTTCATGCGCGCCCGCTCACGCTCGCAGCGGGCGCGCCGTGCTCATTCCGCGTCGGGCTGCACGCCGGGTTCAGCGGCCTTGAACGCGTCGAGCGTCGCGGCATGGTCGACGATCCGCTGGATCGTCGGAAAGCGCGTGGTATCGATCGAGAAGCGGTTCGCGTTGAACACCTGCGGCACGAGGCACACGTCGGCGAGCGTCGGCGTGTCGCCGAAGCACAGCTTGCCGGTGCGCGGATCGCCCGCGAGACGCGTCTCGAGCGTCTCGAAGCCGGCCTCGATCCAGTGCCGGTACCACGCGTTCTTCGCGTCCTCGGGCACCTTCAGCGTGTGCTTCAGGTACTTCAGCACGCGCAGGTTGTTGAGCGGATGGATTTCGCACGCGATCTGCAGCGCGACGGCGCGGACATACGCGCGGTCGACCGGCTGCTTCGGCAGCAGCGCGGGCTCGGGATGGGTTTCCTCGAGATATTCGATGATCGCGAGCGACTGCTGCAGCGTCGCGTCGTCGTCGATCAGCGTCGGCACGACCGCGTCCGGATTCAGCGCGCGGTACGCATCCTTCAATTGCTCGCCGCCGTCGCGCAGCATGTGCACGGGGACATAGTCGAACGGCAGCTGCTTCAGGTTCAGGGCAATCCGCACGCGGTACGACGCGGAACTGCGGAAATAGCTGTAGAGCTTCATGGGATGTCTCTCGTGGTCGTATTCGGCCGGCAACGGCACGGGCGCGGCGCAGCCGGCGCGCGCACCGCCGGGACCCAGAGTGTAGCGCGGCACGATGCGCGCCTGCGCCCGTGCGATACTCGGGCATTCCTCACCGCTCACCGCGCGGCCCGATGCGGGCCGACCGCTCCACGTACCGATGACCGCTTCCCACGATCCCGCCACCGCTCCGTTCCCGTGCGCCCGCTTCATCAAGGAAATCGGCCGCGGCCCGAACGGCGCGCGCGCGCTGTCCGCCGAGGACACGTTCGAGCTCTATCGCGCGATGCTCGACGCGCGCGTGTCGGACGTCGAACTCGGCGCGATCCTGATCGCCTACCGGCTGAAGGGCGAATCCGCCGACGAGCTGGCCGCGATGCTCGCCGCCGCGCAGGCCTCGTTCGAGCCCGTGCACGTGCAGGACGCCGCGTTCCGCCCGGTGGCGATCCCCAGCTACAACGGTGCGCGCAAGCAGCCGAACCTCGTGCCGCTGCTCGCGCTGCTGCTCGCGCGCGAAGGCGTGCCGGTGCTCGTGCACGGCGTGGCGCGCGACCCGGGCCGCGTGACGAGCGCCGAGATCTTCTCCGCGCTGTCGCTCGCGCCGTCGACGTCGCACGATGCGATCGAGGACATGCTCGCCGAGCGCCGCGTCGCGTTCGCGTCGATCGAAGTCCTGGCGCCGCGCATCGCACGCCTGCTGTCGATGCGCAGCGTGCTCGGCGTACGCAACTCGACGCACACGCTCGTGAAGATCCTGCAGCCGTTCGCGCCGGCAGGCCTGCGGCTCGTCAACTACACGCATCCGCCGTACCGCGACAGCCTCGCGCAGCTGTTCCGCGATCATCCGGACGCCGCGCTCGGCGGCGCGCTGCTCGCGCGCGGCACCGAGGGCGAAGCCGTCGCCGACACGCGGCGCCAGGTGCAGGTCGACTGGCTGCACGACGGCGTGTGCGACACGCTGATCGAGGCCGAACGTTCGTCGACCGACGCGCCGCCCGTCGCGCTGCCCGAATCGCGCGATGCAGCGACCACGGCCGCGTGGACGGACGCCGTGCTGCGCGGCGAGGTGCCGGTGCCGGACACGGTCGCGCGGCAGGTCACGACGATCGTGCAGATCGCCCGTATCGCGCGCTGACGGCACGGGCGGCGACCCGCCCCTTTATCCCGACCATTTGACACACTGCCGCATCCTGGCATAGAGTGGTCGCCATGCGTTCCTTTCCGAACACCCTCCGAATTACCTCCGGCCGCCTAGCGCGGCCGCTATCGCTACGACTAGCCTAAGGCTGTCGTAGCGCCGTGTGCTGTCCGCACGGTCCCTCCCAGCAGTACCTCGCAGTACCCCTCTCGTAGTTTTTACAACCGAAGTCGTCAGCATTCGTCCGTCTATCCGTCGGCCGATTCGCGAAGATCATCCGCATCCGCGGCGCCGTTGCGCGCGGCGGTGCGAGGCAGCGCCAACCGTCGCCCATGCCGCCCGTCTTCGCTCGCGACTTGAGACCCGAGGTCCAGAAGATGCAGCGCAATCCGCAAGACAAGTACCGTCCGTTCGAGCCCGTCCGCCTCAATGGCCGCCGCTGGCCGTCCCGCACCATCGAGCGTGCGCCCGTGTGGATGAGCACCGACCTGCGCGACGGCAACCAGTCGCTGATCGAGCCGATGAGCATCGAGCAGAAGCTCGAGTTCTTCGAGATGCTGGTTGCGATCGGGTTCAAGGAGATCGAAGTCGGTTTTCCATCGGCGTCGCAAACCGACTTCGATTTCGTCCGCAAGCTGATCGACGACAAGCGGATTCCCGACGACGTGACGATCGAGGTGCTCGTGCAGGCGCGCGAAGACCTGATCGCCCGCACGTTCGACGCGCTCGAAGGCGTGCCGCGCGCGATCGTGCACCTGTACAACGCGGTGTGCCCGTCGTTCCGCCGCATCGTGTTCGGGATGTCGAAAAACGACGTGAAGGCGCTCGCGATCGACGGCACGCGCATCATCAAGGAGCACGCGGCCGCGCGCCCCGACACGCAGTGGACCTTCCAGTACTCGCCGGAAACCTTCAGCATGACCGAGCTGACGTTCGCACGCGAGATCTGCGACGCGGTCGCGCAGACGTGGCGCCCGACCCGCGATCACAAGATGATCGTCAACCTGCCGGCCACCGTCGAAGCCGCGAGCCCGAACGTGTTCGCCGACCAGATCGAATGGATGGACCGCAACCTCGCGTATCGCGACAGCATCGTGCTGTCCGTGCATCCGCACAACGATCGCGGCACCGCGGTCGCGGCGGCCGAACTCGCGCTGCTCGCGGGCGCCGACCGCATCGAAGGCTGCCTGTTCGGCAACGGCGAGCGCACCGGCAACGTCGATCTCGTCACGCTCGCGCTGAACCTTTACACGCAGGGCATCGACCCGGGCCTCGACTTCTCCGACATCGACGCGGTGCGCCGCGTCGTCGAGCGCTGCAACCAGATTCCCGTGCATCCGCGCCACCCGTACGCGGGCGACCTCGTGTTCACCGCGTTCTCGGGCTCGCACCAGGACGCGATCCGCAAGGGCTTCGCGCAGCAGCGCCCCGACGCGGTCTGGGAAGTGCCGTACCTGCCGATCGACCCGGCCGACCTCGGCCGCAGCTACGACGCGGTGATCCGCGTGAACAGCCAGTCCGGCAAGGGCGGCGCGACGTTCCTGCTCGAACGCGGCATGGGCTTCACGCCGACGCGCCGCGTGCAGATCGAATTCAGCCACGCGGTGCAGACGCTCGCCGACACATCGGGCGAGGAAGTGACGGGCGACGCGATCTGCGCGCTGTTCGCACGCGAATTCTTCGAGACCGACGGTCCGGCCGCGCGCAACGGCAGCGGCGCTCGCTGGCAGAACCGCGAGATCGCGGCAGCGGCGCCCGCCGCCGATGCGACGCCCGAAGACACCGTGCGACGTTTCGCCGCGGCATTCGCGGCGGCCGCCGGCGCCGCGATCGACGTGGCGTCGTGCGAATCCGTGCGCACGACGGACGGACGGTTCGCGGTATCGGCCGGCTGCCGGGTCGGCGACGCGCCGCTGCGGCACGGCGTCGGCCTGCATGCCGATGCGGCGAGCGCCGCGCTCGACGCGGTCGTCAGCTCGATCAACCGTTCGGCCTGGCACTGCGCGGATCGCCGCGCGGCGGCTTGACGGCCGGCATCGACTCAGGGTTTCAAACGTCAGCGAGCGGGGCGTGACCGCCCGTGCGCCGCGCGATCCGCGCCGCACGGGCCAGCAAAAAGCGGCCCAGAAGGCCGCTCGATCGGGAGACACGAAAAGGAGCGCGACGCGCGCTCATGTCTCGGTTGCGCACCGCGTCGCCTGCCACGCGAGCAGGCACCAGCGCCCCTGCTCCTCGGTATGGACGGACGTATAGGCAATCGGAAATACCAGGCCGCCGTTGTTCGTTTCCATCTCGATCAACGCGCGCCCGGTGACGACGCAGGTTTCGCCGCCGGCCGGCAGCACGTCCTGCGACTGGATCTCGATCTGGCGGTAGCGGCGGCGGCCGGCGACGATGGCATCGATGAACTGCTGCTTGGTTTCGCGTTTGCCGTTGGTGTGTACGAAGAACACCTTGTCCGACAGCAGCGCGTCGAGCGCCTCGCCGTCCCCGTCCACCATCGCCCGGAACCGATCGCGCTCGAGCGCGCGGATCGCATCGACCACCTTCGCCATCGCCTGACTCCTCGGCAACGCGCCCGCCGTGCGCGGGCGTGCGGATCAGAAGTTGTACTGCACGTAGAACTGGTGGAAATTTATACCAGGATTCGGCTCTTTGATACCCGCGTTAGACACATGTTCAAAACGGTAGCCGACCTGATACTGTTGCCGTTGGCCGAACTGCACGCCGACGCCCGCGGTCGGTGCGAACTGAAACGCGGTCGACAGCGAGAAATTGTTCGAAATCGTCGGATGAGTCAGGAGCCGGACGCCACCGCCGGCCTCGATGAACGGGCGAACCTCCCCCGCGCTCCTGATGAAGCGGAACATCGGCGTGACGCCGAATTCGCCGATGCTGCTGTGGACGTTGCCGCCCGTGTGCCAGTAGCCGACGTGCCCTTCGACGACGAACGCGAAGTGCCAGCCGCCGACCTGCCACCAGTTCCAGCCCGGATCCCACACGACACCGAGATCGCCCTTGTCGATCCCGCGGCGATCCGAAAACCCGCCGCCCGCCTGGATCCCCCATCGATCCGCGAACGCCGCGCCCGATCCGCCCAGAAGTGACGCCGCCAGCAACGCATGCAGCGCAAGCCGGCTGCGGGGTCGGCGATTCTTCTTGTTGTTCATTCTGACACTCCAACTTTTTGGGTTGAATGGAGCCGGCCGCGACGGCCTGGCCCGAGCGAACTGAATGGTATGGTAAAGGACTTTTCGGATCGGCATCACGAAGCGAAATGGCTTCCTTCCAAAACGACAAAAATCGAAATCGTCTACCGATTACCATCAGAAACAACGGCTTACGGAACTTCGCGCCCCACCCCGTGTCGCAGATTAGACTATCGATTCGACTTCCTTGATAGAAAAATCGGGAACTCGGATGCCCCCGCCCGCTCTAAGGAATTAGCACTCGTCTTGCGGGAGTGCTAAGATGGCCCACGGAATCTCATTCGAGACCGGGGGTTTGTCCCTGATTCCAAAGGAGTTTTTAGTGAGCAACGCCCTGACCCTCCCGAACACCCTGAGCCCGGCGCCGGCCAAGGCCGAATCGGCAGGCTCGCTGGCGCTCGCAGCCCAATCGATGTTGCCCGGCCAGCTCGGCAACATCGATGCGTATATCCAGGCCGTCAACCGCATCCCGCTGCTGACCGCCGAAGAGGAACGCCAGTACGCAACCGAATTCCGCGAAGACAACAACCTCGACTCGGCGCGCCGCCTCGTGCTGTCGCACCTGCGTCTGGTCGTGTCGATCGCGCGCAACTATCTCGGCTACGGCCTGCCGCACGGCGACCTGATCCAGGAAGGCAACATCGGCCTGATGAAGGCGGTGAAGCGCTTCGACCCGGCGCAAAACGTGCGCCTGGTGTCGTACGCGATCCACTGGATCAAGGCCGAGATCCACGAGTACATCCTGCGCAACTGGCGCATGGTGAAGGTCGCGACGACGAAGGCGCAGCGCAAGCTGTTCTTCAACCTGCGCAGCCACAAGAAGTCCATGCAGGCGATGACGCCCGAGGAAATCGACGGTCTCGCGCAGGAGCTCAACGTCAAGCGCGAAGAAGTGACCGAGATGGAAACGCGCCTGTCGGGCGGCGACATCGCGCTCGAGGGCCAAGTGGAAGACGGCGAGGAGTCGTACGCGCCGATCGCCTACCTGGCCGACTCGCACAACGAGCCGACCGCCGTGCTCGCCGCACGTCAGCGCGACATGCTGCAGACGGACGGCATCGCGCAGGCGCTCGAGGCGCTCGACGCGCGCAGCCGCCGCATCATCGAGGCGCGCTGGCTGCACGTCGACGACGACGGCTCGGGCGGCTCGACGCTGCACGATCTCGCGGCCGAATTCGGCGTATCCGCGGAACGCATCCGCCAGATCGAAGCGAGCGCGATGAAAAAGATGCGCACTGCCCTCGCCGAATACGCGTAAATCCCCGGCGATTCAGAGCGCCTCATCGAAAACCGCTGCCCCTCCGGCAGCGGTTTTTTTTCGCCCGTCTTTTCGCGTGTTTTCACACGCTTCCGCGCGCGTTTTTCCGCATGCTTTTCCGCCTGTTTCTCCGCCGATTAATTGACCTGATTCATCAGGTATATGGTCGTTTCCGGGCCCCTTCCGCATAAGCTTGATCTGCCTCAACTTTTGCCCCGCGTTTCGCGACGGTCTGCCGCAGCGCAGCACTCGGCATCGGAAAGCCGTCCTTTTAAAATTGGCATGTCTGGCGCAAAAGGATTAAAACAGCTTCACGGCCGTCATAAATCCGACGTAAAGTCGCCCCAAATCCGACGTAAATCGATTCAGGATAATCGCCTTGATCTCGATCAATAAAAGGCCTGCGCCGCCGTCGTCCCCGCGACCGCCCGGCACGATCGGCTGGCGCGCGCGCATCGCCGCGTGGGCACGCGGCCCGACCCTCGCCCGCGACATCACCCTGGTGCTGATCGTCAAGCTGATCCTCCTGATGTCGCTCAAATACGCATTCTTCAATCATCCGCAGGCCGAGCACATGTCGCTTCCGCCTGCCGCCGTGGCCGAGAAGCTGCTCTCGGTACCGGCGCCTGCATCTACCGAGGGAGACCACCATGATAAGTAGTGAAGTCGTCGATCTGTCACGTCTGCAGTTCGGCATCACGGCGCTCTACCACTTCCTGTTCGTGCCGTTGACGCTCGGCCTGTCCTGGCTGCTCGTCATCATGGAAGCCGTCTACGTGATGACCGGCAAACAGGTCTACAAGGACATGACCCAGTTCTGGGGCAAGCTGTTCGGGATCAACTTCGCGATGGGCGTGACGACCGGCATCACGCTCGAATTCCAGTTCGGTACGAACTGGTCGTACTACTCGCACTATGTCGGCGACATCTTCGGCGTGCCGCTCGCGGTCGAAGGCCTGATGGCGTTCTTCCTCGAATCGACGTTCGTCGGCCTGTTCTTCTTTGGCTGGAACCGCCTGTCGAAGGTCAAGCACCTGATGGTCACGTTCCTCGTCGCGCTGGGCTCGAACCTGTCCGCGCTGTGGATCCTCGTCGCCAACGGCTGGATGAACAACCCGGTCGGCGCCGAGTTCAACTACCAGACGATGCGCATGGAGATGACGAGCCTGTTCGACGTGCTGTTCAACCCCGTCGCGCAGGTGAAGTTCGTGCACACCGTGTCGGCCGGCTACGTGTCGGCGGCGATGTTCGTGCTCGGCGTGTCGTCGTGGTACCTGCTGAAGAAGCGCGACGTCGACTTCGCGCTGCGCTCGTTCGCGGTCGCGGCCGGCTTCGGCCTCGCGGCGACGCTGTGCGTGATCGTGCTTGGCGACGAATCGGGTTATACGACCGGCGAAGTGCAGAAGATGAAGCTCGCCGCGATCGAATCCGAATGGGAAACGCAGCCGGCGCCCGCCTCGTTCACGCTGATCGGGATTCCGAACCAGGAAGAACAGCGCACCGACTACGCGATCAAGATCCCGTACGCGCTCGGCCTGATCGCGACGCGCTCGATCGACGAACCGGTGATCGGCCTGCGCGAACTCGCGAAGCACAGCGAGGAGCACATCCAGAGCGGGATGGTCGCGTACGGCGCGCTGCAGAAGATCAAGCAGGGCGACACGAGCGACGCGACCCGCGCGCTGTTCGACCAGCACAAGCAGTATCTCGGCTACGGGCTGATGCTCAAGCAGTTCACGCCGAACGTGGTCGATGCAACGCCCGAGCAGATCAAGGCCGCCGCGAAGAAGACGATCCCGCCGGTCGCGCCCGTGTTCTTCTCGTTCCGGATCATGGTGGCCCTCGGCTTCCTGTTCGTCGCGACGTTCATTGCCGCGTTCTGGTTCTGCGCGCGCCGCGAACTGCTGCAGGACAACCGCCGCTGGTTCCTGCGCTATGCGGTGTGGGCGATCCCGCTGCCGTGGATCGCGATCGAATTCGGCTGGATCGTCGCCGAACTCGGCCGCCAGCCGTGGACGATCGCCGGCGTGCTGCCGACGCACCTGTCCGCGTCGAGCCTGCAGCCGTCCGACCTGTACCTGAGTCTCGCGGGCTTCATCCTGTTCTACACCGCCCTGTTCGTCATCGAGATCAAGCTGATGTTCAAGTACGCGCGCCTCGGCCCGTCGTCGCTGCATACCGGCCGCTATCACCACGAACTCGCGGCCGCCAGCGAGCGCGCCCCGGCGTGAGCACGCACCTGAAACCGAACAAGGAATCGCTATGGACTATGCAACTCTCAAGCTGATCTGGTGGCTGCTCGTCGGCGTACTGCTGATCGGCTTCGCCGTCACCGACGGCTTCGACATGGGCGCGACCGCACTGCTGCCGTTCCTCGGCAAGACCGACGACGAGCGCCGCATCATCGTCAACACCGTCGGCGCGACGTGGGAAGGCAACCAGGTGTGGCTGATCACGGCCGGCGGCGCGATGTTCGCCGCCTGGCCGCTCGTCTACGCCGCGTCGTTCTCCGGCTTCTACTTCGCGATGCTGCTCGTGCTGTTCGCGCTGTTCTTCCGGCCGGTGGGCTTCGACTACCGCAGCAAGCGGCCCGACCCGCGCTGGCGCGCCGGCTGGGACTGGGGCCTGTTCGTCGGCGGCTTCGTGCCGGCGCTCGTGTTCGGCGTCGCGTTCGGCAACCTGCTGCAGGGCGTGCCGTTCAAGTTCGACAGCGACCTGCGCGTGACCTACTACGGCGGCTTCTGGGCGCTGCTGAACCCGTTCGCGCTGCTGTGCGGGCTCGTCAGCCTCACGATGCTCGTCGCGCACGGCGCCGCGTTCATCAAGATGAAGACCGACGGCGTGATCGCGCGCCGTGCGTCGATCGCGCTGCGCGTGGCGTCGTTCCTCGCGGTCGTGCTGTTCGCGCTGGCCGGCGTGCTGATCGCATCGTATGTCGGCGGTTTCCACATCACGCACGCCGCACCGAACGACACCGTCGCGAACCCGCTGCTCAAGGACGTCGCCGCCGGCTCGGGCCTGTGGCTCGCGAACTACGGCGAATTCCCGTGGATGATCGCGGCGCCCGTCGTCGGCATCGCGGGCGGCCTGCTCGCGATGCTGCTCGCCGGTTCGAAGCAGGAGAAGACGGCGTTCTTCTGCACGGGGCTGATGATCGCCGGTGTGATCCTGACCGCGGGCTTCTCGATGTTCCCGTTCATCATGCCGTCGTCGCTCGACCCGCGCAGCAGCCTGACCGTGTGGGATTCGACGTCGAGCCACATGACGCTGCAGGTGATGCTGTTCGCGGTGATCGTGTTCCTGCCGATCGTGCTGCTCTACACGAGCTGGGTGTATCGCGTGATGCGCGGCAAGGTCACGCGCCAGACGCTCGAGGAAAACAAGCACTCGATGTATTGAAGAACCGGGCCGGGGCGCGCCCGCGCCCTCGCCCACCGTTTCGCAAGGAGTCGGACCATGTGGTATTTCAGCTGGATTCTCGGTATCGGCGTCGCGCTGTCGTTCGGCATCGTCAACGCGATGTGGCTCGAAGCGCGGCAGAAGGCCCAGGAAGCGCCCGCGCGCGCGCGCCGCGACTGACGATGCCCGCCTGACAGGTGCGGCCGAGCGCGCCGCCGCCGTCCGGAACGAACCTCGCCTCGTGCGAGGTTTTTTTTCGTCCGCCCCGTGCGGACAGGCGCTTCACGCCGATGCCAATTTAGCGCCAGATTGATACCACTTGAATACCAATAAAAGGTTTCATAAGATCGTTGGACACGGCCGCCGACAGGCCGATTCCTTCTGGTGGGGGAGACATGCGAATCCCGTGTGTGGCGCGCGCCTGCGCGCCGTGTCGACGTCCGCGCACCGCGGCGTCTGCCGTCGCGCTCATGCGCGGCCGGCCGCGTGCCGTCGGCTGCGGCTGCAGTTGCGTCCACACCGCGGCGATTGCCGCGCACCGACGATGATCATGCGCACACCACCCCGCCGATCCGATCGGCACGCGTGTCCGCCTCCCGTTCCGTAACGCACGCCTTTGCGTGCAGCGTGCGCGCGGTGCGGCCGTATCGCCCCGCGTGCCGGTATCTCCCGCAGCGCCACTGAAAGACCCGATCGCAGCGACGTCGCCCCACGACGCCGCTACGCCCCCTTTTTTGTGAGGAGTTCGAATGAAGCGCACCTTGCCATCCCTCATTGCCGGCCTGCTGATCGCGGTGCTGCCGCCCGCTGCGATCTCCGCGCAGCCGGCATCGCCCCCCGCCATCGCAATCGCCGGCACCGCGCAGTCGGGCGCATCGGCGGCCAGCCTTGCGACGCTGCTGTCGAACGGCCTCGCGTTGCGCGTGGCCGTCGACAACAACCATGCGGCCACGGCCGGCGTGCCGTGCGCCGATCTCGGCGCCGACGGCGCGGCCTGCGCGACGGGCCGCCTGATCCTGCAGAACCGCGGCCACCAGGCAATCGCCGACGGCGGCTGGAAGCTCTACCTGCACAGCATCCGCCGGCTGCTGCGAATCGACCGCCCGGGCTTCGCGCTGCGGCGGCTCACCGGCGACCTGTACGAACTGACGCCGCAGCCGGGCTCGGTGCGGCTCGCACCCGGCGAGCGCATCGAGCTGCCGTTCGTCGCCGAATACTGGCTGCTGCGTTACAGCGACGTGATTCCGCGCCCGTATGTCGTCGTCGACGGCGCGCCGCCGGCCGTGCTCCGCTACAACGACACCGACGACGAACTGCGCTACGTCGAATCGCTGCCGGCCGACGCGCAGAACAACTCGACCGGCAATGCGCCGCCCGTCGCCGCACGGCCCGACGCGAGCCGCGCGCTGCCGAGCGTGAAGCGCGAACAGCCGCTGCCCGGCACGCTCGACCTGCGCGGCGTCGAACTCGCGCTGCCGGACCTGCCGGACGCGCAGGTCGCGGCGCTGCGTGACCGCGCGACGACCCTCGGGCTCGACGGCGCGCGCGTGCCGGTGCGCGGCGCCGTCGCGCCGCGCCGGCTGCCGGCCGACATCGCGACGCCGGGCGGCTACCGGCTCGCGATCGGGCCGCGCGGCGTGCTGATCGAAGGCTACGACCGCGCGGGCCTCTACTACGGCGTGCAGACACTCTACTCGCTCGCACCGGCCGGCGGCGGGCCGATCCCCGCGATGCTCGTCGAGGATGCACCGCGCTTCACGCATCGCGGGATGCACGTCGACCTCGCGCGCAACTTCAAGCACCCGGCGACACTGCGCCGCGTGATCGACCAGATGAGTGCATACAAGCTCAACCGCCTGCACCTGCACCTGTCCGACGACGAAGGCTGGCGCATCGAAATTCCCGGCCTGCCCGAGCTGACCGAGATCGGCGCTCGCCGCTGCCACGACCCGAGCGAGACGCGCTGCCTGCTGCCGCAGCTCGGCTCGGGACCGGACAACCGTTCGGGCGGCGGCTACCTGACGCGTGACGACTACGTCGCGCTCGTGCGCTACGCGGCCGCACACTTCGTGCAGATCATTCCCGAGATCGACATGCCCGCGCATGCGCGTGCGGCCGTCGTGACGATGGAGGCGCGCTACCGGCGGCTGCATGCGGCCGGCCGCGAGCAGGAGGCGAACGCGTACCGGCTGCTCGATCCGCAGGACACGACGAACCTGACGACGGTGCAGTTCTACGACCGGCGCAGCGACCTGAACCCGTGCGTGCCGGGCGCGCTCAATTTCGCGTCGAAGGTGATCCGCGAGATCGCGGCGATGCACGCGGACGCGCAGGCGCCGCTGCACACCTGGCACTACGGCGGCGACGAAGCGAAGAACATCTTCCTCGGCGGGGGCTTCCAGCCGCTGAACGGCACCGATCCCAACAAGGGGCGCATCGACCTCGCCGCGCAGGACAAGCCGTGGGCGCGTTCGCCCGCGTGCACGGCGCTGCTCCAGCGCGGCGAGATCAAGTCGATCGACGAGCTGCCGACGCGCTTCGCGAAACAGGTGAGCGCGGCCGTCAACGCGAACGGGATCGACACGATGGCCGCGTGGCAGGACGGCATCAAGCATGCGAACGGGCCGCAGGACTTCAGCACGCGCCACGTGATGGTGTCGCTGTGGGACACGATCTTCTGGGGCGCGTCGGACAGCGCGCGCGACCTGAGCGGCAAGGGCTACCTGACGGTGCTCGCGCTGCCCGACTACCTGTACTTCGACTTCCCGTACACGCTCAACCCGCGCGAGCGAGGCTACTACTGGGGCTCGCACGCGACGGACGAGTACAAGGTGTTCTCGCTCGCGCCGGAGAACCTGCCGCAGAACGCCGAGGTGATGGGCGACCGTGACGGCAATCCGTTCGAGGTGACCGGCACGGGCCCCGCGCCGCGTATCGAAGGCATGCAGGGCCAGGCGTGGGGCGAGGTGATGCGCAACGACACCTTCCTCGAATACATGGCCTATCCGCGACTGCTCGCGCTCGCCGAGCGCGCGTGGCACCGGGCCGACTGGGAGCTGCCGTATGCGGCCGGCGTGCGCTTCAAGCGCGGCGACACGCATCACGTCGACACGGCCGCGCTGCAGCGCGACTGGGCCGGCTTCGCGACGCTGCTCACGCAACGCGAACTGCCGAAGCTCGACCGCGCCGGTGTCGGCTACCGGAAGCCGACCTTCACGCTGACGAATCCGTGATCGGCTGAACGCACGGACGACGCGCGAGGCGGGCGAACGCAGCGCGCCATCGCCCGCGCCAAGGAAAAACGGCTTGCGACGCGTACGTCGCAAGCCGTTTTCGTTTTACCGCCCGGCCGGACCCGCCGCGCGGATCCGGCCGGTGTTCATCGCATCAGGCCGGTTGCGCGGCCGCGCCACCGCTCGACGGCGGCAGGCGCGCGCCGAGCTGTTCGGCATAGCGTGCGGCCGCGTTGCCGCAGACGATGTGGAACGTGTCGAGCGACACCCATGCGACGTCGAGCGCAGCGAGGCGATCGCGATCGACCGCCGACGGATCGCGCACGACGACGCGCAGGCGCGTGGTCGCCACCGCGTCGAGCGATGCGACGTTGGTCGCACCGCCGAACACCGCGAGCCAGCGCGCCGGTTCCGGGTCGAGCGGGCCGGCGGCCGCGCCCGTGACGGGCTGCGCGGCGGCGGCCGTCGCGGTCGACGCGACACCGGTCGCGCCGCTGCCGATCGCGGCACGCATCTCGTCGGCGATGATGTCCGCTTCCGGCCCGATGATCACCTGCACGCTGTTGCCGCCGCGCTTGAGCACGCCGCGCGCGCCGATCGACTTCAGTTCCGGCTCCGAGACCTTCTCCGGATCGACGACGGTCAGGCGCAGGCGCGTCGTGCAGGCGTCGACGACCGACAGGTTGGCCGCACCGCCGAGTGCCGCGATGTAGCGTTGCGCGCGCGGTGCGGCGGCCGTCGCAGCGGCGCCGGCCGCCGGCGCGACGAAGCCGCCCGATGCATACGATTCGGCGGCCGCGTCGGCCGATGCCGGCTCGCGGCCCGGCGTCGCCATGTTGAACTTGCGGATGAAGAAGCGGAACAGCCCGTAGTACGCGACGCCATACGCGATGCCGAGCGGAATCGCGATCCAGCCCTTCGTCGACAGCCCGTAGTTCAGCACGTAGTCGATCGCGCCGGCCGAGAACGTGAAGCCGAGCTTCACGCCGAGGATCTGGCAGATCGCGAGCGACAGCCCCGTCAGCACCGCATGGATCACGTACAGCACCGGTGCGAGGAACATGAAGCTGAACTCGATCGGCTCGGTCACGCCGGTCAGGAACGACGTCAGCGCCATCGAGAACAGCAGGCCGCCGACCATCGCGCGGCGTTCCTTCGGCGCCTCGTGCAGCATCGCGAGACACGCCGCCGGCAGGCCGAACATCATGATCGGGAAGAAGCCGGCCATGAAGGTGCCCGCGGTCGGGTCGCCCGCGAAGAAGCGGTGCAGGTCGCCGTGCACGATCTCGCCGCCGGCCGGCGGCGTAAAGTTGCCGAACACGAACCACGCGAGCGAGTTGATGATGTGGTGCAGGCCCGTGACGAGCAGCAGGCGGTTCAGGAAGCCGAACACGAACGCACCGATCGCGCCCGCCGTCGTCAGCCACTGGCCGGCCGCGTCGATCACATGCTGGACCGGCTGCCATACGTATCCGAACACGATGCCGAGTACCACGCACACCAGCCCCGTGATGATCGGCACGAACCGCTTGCCGCCGAAGAACGCGAGGTAGTCCGGCAGCTTGATGTCCTTGTAGCGGTTGTACAGCAGGCCCGCGACGACACCCGCGATGATCCCGGACAGCACGCCCATGTTCAGCTTGGGATCGATGTCCTTCATGATCGCGGTTTCGATCAGGTAGCCGATCGCGCCCGCGAGCGCCGCCACGCCGTTGTTGTCCTTCGCGAAGCCGACCGCCACGCCGATCGCGAACAGCAGCGGCAGGTTGTCGAAGATCGCACCGCCGGCGTCGGCGATCATCTTGATGTTGAACACGTCCGGCTGGCCGAGTCGCAGCAGGATGCCGGCGACCGGCAGTACCGCGATCGGCAGCATCAGTGCCCGGCCCAGGCCCTGTATTTTCAGAAACGGATTCCCGTTCATTCAGTCCTCCAATCCTTGTCTCGTCGTTGATCGTCGTTGAGCTGATGGCTTTCGTCGTAATACGGGTCGCGAACCTGCCGCCGACGTTCAGTCGAGCGGCCAGACCTCGCGACTTGCTGCCCTTACCGCCTGTGCCGAATCGAGCGCGAGCAGGTCCTGCGCGCGCTGACGGCACAACTGGTAATCGAGACGGCGCACACGCGCCTTGATGCCCGGCACCGATACGGGGTCGACCGACAGTTCGGTCACGCCGAGGCCCACCAGGATCGGCACCGCGAGCGGATCGCCGCCGAGTGCGCCGCACACGCCGACCCACTTGCCGTGCTTCGCGGCGCCGCGCACCGCGATGTCGATCAGGCGCAGCACGGCCGGATGCAGGCCGTCGGATTGCGCTGCCAGGTCGGCCTGGCAGCGGTCCATCGCGAGCGTGTACTGCGTCAGGTCGTTGGTGCCGATCGACAGGAAATCCGCGTGCTGCGCGAGCTGGTCGGCCAGCAGCGCGGCCGACGGCACCTCGATCATCACGCCGACCTCGATCGGCTCGGTGCGGCCCTGCGCACGCGCGAATTCGTCGATGCGCTTGCGCAGCCGCACGAGCTCGCCCGCGTCGGTGACCATCGGCAGCAGGATGCGCACCGCGCCGAACGGCTTCACCGCGAGCAGGCCCTGCAGCTGGTCGTCGAGCAGATCGGGGCGCACCTGCGCGAGGCGGATGCCGCGCAGGCCGAGCGCCGGGTTCGGTTCGGGCGGCAGCGTCAGGTAGTCGACTTCCTTGTCGGCGCCGACGTCGAGCGTGCGGATGATCGCGGTACGGCCCTGCAGCGCGTCGACGATCGACTGGTAGCTCTGTTGGTGTTCGACGACCGTCGGTGCCGCCTGGCGATGGATGAACATCAGCTCGGTGCGCAGCAGGCCGACCGCGTCGGCGCCGTTGTCGACCGCGGTGTTCGCGTCGTCGAGCGTCGCGATGTTCGCGGCAACCTCGATCGCGCGGCCGTCGACCGTCTCTGCTGCGACACCGGCCAGTTGCCGGTTCGCCTCGCGTACGCCGTCCAGGCGCTGGCGCTCGTGCCGCGCGCGTTCGACGTCGAGGGCGGTCGGCGCGTGTTCGAGCCGGCCCGCGCTCGCATCGACGACGACCTGCGTGCCGTCCGGAATCGCGTACAGCGCATCGCCGACCGCGACCAGTGCCGGAATGCCGAGCTGCCGCGCGATGATCGCCGCGTGCGACGTCGCGCCGCCGCGCGCCATCACGAGCGCGGTCACACGCTGGCGATCGAGCGACGAAAGATCGGACGGCGTGAATTCCTCGGCCGCGAGCACGGCCTCGTCGGGCAGCGCACGCGCGGCGCCGTTCGTGTGGCCGAGCGCGCGCAGCACGCGCTTCTCGATGTCGCGAAGGTCGGCCGCGCGTTCGGCGAGCAGCGCGTCGTCGAGCTTCGACAGCGTGTCGATCTGCGCGCGGATCGTCGCGCGCCATGCGAAGCCCGCGCTCTTGCCGAGGCTGATCAGGTCGCGCGCCGCGTCGATCAGCGTCGGATCCTCGAGCAGCACGCGATGCACCGCGAAGATGCCCGCTTCGCCGACCGCGCCGCGCGCCGATGCGTTGCGCACCGTTTCGTCGAGTTCGGCATCGACCGCCTTCAGCGCCTGGTCGAGCTGGCGGCTTTCGGCGGCCGGTGTGCCGGCAGCCTGCTCGGGCGGCACGATTTCCGCATGGTCGAGACGCACCAGCGTGCCGACCGCGATGCCGGGCGCCGCGCACACGCCGGCGAGCGTGTTCGGATCGATGGGTGCGCCGGTGTTGCGTACGATCGTCTGCGGCACGGGCGACGACATCCGCGCCGGCCGCTCCTCGACTTCGCCGTGCGCTTCGCGCAGCAGCTCGTGCTCGACCGCCTCGACGGCCTGTTGCGCGTGCGCGCCGCGGCCGACGAGTTCGACCGTCGCGCCTTCGCCAGCGCCCAGGCCGAGCAGGCCGACGACGCTCGCGATCGACGCCTTGCGGCCGTCGAACAACACGTCGACGGTCGCGTCGAACCCGCGCACGGCTTCACGCGCACGCGCGGCCGGCCGCGCATGCAGGCCGCCCGGCTGCGCGAGCACGATCTCGCGGCGCACTTCGTTCATGGCCGCCGCGCCGGTTTGCGCCGCCTGCGCAGCGGCTGCGCCCTTGCCGCGCAGCGCGAGCAGCGGCGTCTCGCCGGCCGTCGCGAAACCGCTCGCGCGATCGACGACCTCGAACGCGTCGGAGTTCGCGATCGCGACCACCGACACGAGCGAATGCGCATTGCGCGCCACCGCGTCCTGGTCGAACTCGATCAGCAACGCGCCGGCTTCGACGCGAGCGCCGGCCTCGACGTGCGCGATGAAGCCCTGCCCGTTCAGCTCGACCGTGTCGATGCCGATGTGCAGCAGCACTTCCGCGCCTTGCGGCGTCGTGATCGTCACCGCATGGCCCGTGCGCGCGAGATGCGACACGACGCCCGCGCACGGCGCGACGAGTTTGCCCGCGAGCGGGTCGATGCCGATGCCGTCGCCGAACATCCCGCCGGAGAACACCGGATCGGGCACGTCGGCCAGCGCGACGATCGGCCCCGTCATGGGGCTAAGCAGGACGATCTGATCTTGGGTGGGGCTCTTCAACTGGGACTCCTCGGCGCGTCTCATCGGCTGTCTCGGCTATCAGTGCGTTTCGGTGACTTTGTTCAGGTGGCGCGGCGTGTCGGGATTGCGGCCGCGCGCGACGGCGAGATCGGCTGCCATCACGTAGAAGGAAAGAATGGCGGCGATCGGGTCGAGCGCCGGATGGGCGGACTGCGCGAGCGGCAGCACGGTGCCCGATACGCCGGGCGTGCCGGCGGGTGCCGCGAGCAGCACGGCCGCGCCGCGGGCGCGCATGTCGTCGGCGAGCTGCAGCAGGCCGGCCTGCTCGGGGCCCGGCGGCGCGAACACGAGCAGCGGATAGTCGCGGTCGATCAGCTCCATCGGGCCGTGGCGGACTTCGGCGCTCGAGAACGCCTCGGCCTGGATGCCGGACGTTTCCTTCAGCTTCAGCGCGGCTTCCTGCGCGATCGCGAGGCCGAGGCCGCGGCCGATGACGATCATCCGCTCGACGCCCGCGAGCGCGGCGACGGCCTGCGACCAGTCGAGCCGGCCGGCCTGCGCGAGCACGTCGGGCAAGCCGCGCAATGCGGTGATCAGCGCGGCGTCGCGCTGCCAGTACGCGACGATCTGCGCGGACAGCGACAGCATCGCGATATAGCTCTTCGTCGCGGCGACCGACAGTTCGGGGCCGGCGAGCAGCGGCAGCTGGTGCTCGCATGCATCGGCGAGCGGCGACGGCAGCACGTTCACGGCGGCGACGGTGCGTGCGCCGGCTTCGCGCAGCGCGGCCATCGTGTTGACGAGATCGGGGCTCTTGCCCGACTGGGAAAACGCGATCGCGAGTTGATCCTGCACCTTCAGCGGCGCCTGCTGCAGCGTCGCGACCGACATCGGCAGCGACGCGACCGGCACGCCGAGGCGGCTCATCGTCAGGCTCGCGAAATAGCTCGCGGCGTGATCCGAGCTGCCGCGTGCGACCGTCAGCGCGACGGCCGGCGGGTGATCGAGCAATTGGCCGGCGAGCGCTTCGACGCGCGAGGTGTCGGCGATCTGCGCGGCGACGACCTGGGCGGACTCGCGCGCTTCCTTAAGCATATTCGACAATCGATTCTCCTTCGACGTAGGTCGCGGTGAGGTTCAGGTCGCGGTCGAACACCGCGAGGTCGGCCCATGCGCCGCGCTCGAGGCGGCCGCGATCGGCGACGCCGAGGTAGTCGGCCGCGTAGCGCGACATCCGGTTCGACACGTCGGCGATCGGCAGGCCGAGCGACACGAGGTTGCGCAGCGCCTGGTCCATCGTCAGCGTGCTGCCGGCGAGCGTGCCGTCCGCCAGCCGCACGCCGCCGAGGCACTTCGTCACGTGCTGGCTGCCGAGGCGGTATTCGCCGTCGGGCATGCCGGTGGCCGACGTGCTGTCGGTCACGACGTACAGGCGCGGGATCGCGCGCAGCGCGGCACGAATCGCGCCCGGGTGCACGTGCAGCAGGTCGGGGATGATTTCCGCGTATTCGGCGTGAGCAAGCGCCGCGCCCACCAGGCCCGGATTGCGGTGATGCAGCGGCGACATCGCGTTGAACAGGTGCGTGAAACCGCATGCGCCGTGCTTGAGTGCGGCGACCGCGTCGTCGTAGGTCGCGAGCGAGTGGCCGAGCTGCACGCGCACGCCGCGCGCGGCCATCTCGCCGATGATCTCGATGTGGCCCGCGATTTCCGGCGCGAGCGTGACGACGCGGATCGGCGCGATCGACAGGTACTTCAGCACTTCGTCGAGCACGGCCGATACGGCCGCGTCGGGCTGCGCGCCGAGCTTGCCGGGATTGATGTACGGCCCTTCGAGGTGCACGCCGAGCACGCGCGCGCCGCCCGGCGTACGCGTGCGCGCAACGGTGCCGAGGTTCGCGACGACCTGCATCAGCTCGTCGCGCGGCGCGGTCATCGTCGTCGCGAGCAGGCTCGTCGTGCCGAATTGCGCGTGCGTGCGGGCGATCGTCTCGATCGCGTCGCCGCCTTCCATCACGTCGGCGCCGCCGCCGCCGTGCACGTGCAGGTCGATGAAGCCGGGCAGGATGTACGGCGAGTCGTTCTTCGCGGGATCGACGGGCGTGCCGTCGAGCGTGGTGATGCGGCCGTTCTCGCTATCGAGCGAACCGTGAATCCAGCCGTCGGGGGTGAGGATGTTTCCAGTCAGCATGACGTTCTCTTGATGATCTGGTGACGCGGGCATCCGCGTCGTGATTTGCAAATTCGGTGCGATTCATTGCGCGCGATTGCGTTCCATCGCGCGTCAACGTTTCAGTTCGGCGACGAAGTCGTAGTAGTCGTCGCGGCAATACGTTTCAGTCACTTCGATCGCGCGCTGGTCGGCGCCGTAGCCGATCCGCGTGATCACCAGCAGCGCCGAGCCCGGCTTCACCGCCATCCATTTCGCGATCGCGTGCGGCGCATTCGCCGCGCGAAAGTGCTGCAGCGCGCGCACGACGGTCATGCCGCGCGCGTCGAGGAATTCGTACAGCGACGCGCCGAGCGCCTGCGGATCGGGCACCACCGCGGCCGGCAGCGTCGAATGCTCGACGGCCATCACGATGCCGTCGGCGCGGCGCAGCCGTTCGAGCCGCGCCACCGCCGCGCCGGGCGCGAGGCCGAGCCGCGTGATCTCGTCGCGGCTCGCGGTGCGCAGCGTGCGCGACAGCCACACCGAATCGGGCACGAAGCCGCGCTGCTGCATCTTCGCGGTGAAGCCGACGAGGCGCGACAGCGGATCGGCGACACGCGGCGTGATGAAACTGCCCGCCCCGCGCGCCCGCTTGATCAACCCTTGCTCGACCAGCAGCGCCAGTGCGCGCCGGGCCGTGATCCGCGACACGCCGACCGACACCGACAGCAACCGCTCCGACGGCAGCGCCTCACCGGCCCGCCACGCGCCGCCGTGAATCGCGCTCGCCAGGTTGCGGGCGAGCTGCAGATAGAGCGGCGTGTCGTCGAAGGGATCGGGCGCCAGTTCGGACCAGCCGGTTTCCATGTGCCTCCGGGTGTCGGACGACGGCCTCGGGCCATCGAAAGTGAACGCATTATATAACCACCATAATACCAGTCAACGAACTGGTATTAGCGTCGCAAAAATCTCCGAAAGCCTTGCCCAGCAAGCGTTTTAGCAATGAGAAAGCCTTTGTTTACAATGCAGTGCGGGATAGGGATTTACCCCGAGTGGTATGCAAGGGGACAGTTCCAGCGTGCGGTCCGGCCAGGTTTTGGGTGCGGATATGAGACCGGAATAGAACCAATTTGAGCAACTGGTATGCATCGGCTGCGGGTGTGCCGTGCGACTCGCGTGTCAGTGAAACTCGCGGCTCGACGTGCGCAGGCCGCCGAGCAGCGGCGTCAGATCCTCGAAATGCTGCACGACGAGGTGCCTCACGTCGCTCGCGACCTGCCACACGCCGGACGCCGCGAGCAGCCGCGAATCGAGGGTTTCGCGGCGCTGTCGTGCGAGCAGCTCGGGCCGGACGATCAGGTTCACGCAGCCCGTTTCGTCCTCGAGCGTCATGAACATCACGCCTTTCGCGGTGCCCGGCATCTGCCGCGCGGTCACGAGCCCGCACGCGCGCGCGAGCCGGCCGTCGGGCCGGTCGTGCAGCTCGGCCGCGGACGACAGCCGCCGCGCGCGCAGCGCGGGCCGCAGCAGCGCGACCGGGTGGCGGTTCAGCGTGAGGCCGGTGGTGTGATAGTCGGCGAGGATGTCGTCGGCTTCCGACGGCGCGCCGAGCGCGGGTTTCTCCGCTTCGTCGATCGGCGCGGCAGCGAGCAGGTCGCGCTCCGGCGCCGCGGCGACGGCCTGCCACAGCGCGTCGCGGCGATGGCCGGCGAGCGTCGCGAGCGCGTTCGCGGCGGCGAGCGCTTCGAGGTCGCGGCGTTCGAGCTGCGCGCGGCGCGCGAGCGTGTCGACGCTATCGAACGGGCCGGCAGCGCGGGCGGCTTCGATGCGGCGCGCGGCGGTTTCGCCGAGGCCGCGCACGAGCGACAGGCCGAGCCGCACGGCCGGCTGGCCGTGCGGCGGCAGCTGGCCGGGCAGCGCTTCGAGCGCGGCTTCCCAGTTGCTGTGCGTCACGTCGATCGGCAAAACCTGCACGCCGTGGCGCTTCGCGTCCTGCACGAGTTGCGACGGCGGGTAGAAACCCATCGGCTGGCTGTTCAGCAGCGCCGCGAGGAAGATCGCGGGTTCGTGGCACTTGAGCCAGCTGCTCGCGTAGGCGAGTTTCGCGAAGCTCGCCGCGTGGCTTTCGGGGAAACCGTAATCGCCGAAGCCCTTGATCTGCTCGAAGATCTGCTCGGCGAATTCAGGCGGATAGTCGCGCTCCCGCATCCCGTCGACGATCTTGCGGTGATACTGCTCGAGATTGCCCTTGCGCTTCCAGGCGGCCATCGCGCGCCGCAGTTCATCTGCCTCGCCAGGTGTGAAGCCTGCCGCGATCATCGCGATCTGCATCACCTGCTCCTGGAAGATCGGCACGCCCTTCGTACGTTCGAGCGCCGGCTTCAGATCCTCCTTTGGATAACTGACCTTTTCGATGCCCTGGCGCCGCTTCAGGTAGGGATGCACGGCCCCGCCCTGGATCGGCCCCGGCCGCACGATCGCGACCTCGATCACCAGGTCGTAATAGGTGCGCGGCCGCAGGCGCGGCAGCATCGACATCTGCGCGCGCGATTCGATCTGGAACACGCCGACCGTATCGGCGCGGCAGATCATGTCGTAGGTCGCTTCATCGTCCTGCGGAATGTGCTTCAGCGTGAACGGCTCGCCGTCCGGTTCCGGCGGCCCGCGCCACGCGGTGCGCATGTCGAATGCGCGATGCAGCGCAGACAGCATGCCGAGCGCGAGCACGTCGACCTTCATCAGCTTGAGCGATTCGAGATCGTCTTTATCCCACTGGATCACGCGACGCCCATCCATCGCCGCGTTTTCAACCGGCACGAGCCGCGTGAGCTTGCCGCGACTGATCACGAACCCGCCCGAATGCTGCGACAGGTGGCGCGGAAAGTTGAGGAGCCGCGCGGCGAGTCGGGCCCATGCCTGGATGAGCGGCGTCTGCGGATCGAGCCCGATCGTCCCGAATTGCTGCAGCAGATCGCGACTGCCGTCGAACCAGCGGTGTCCCTTCGCGACACGATCGACCAGCATCGGATCGACACCGAGCGCCTTGCCGGTTTCGCGCAGCACACCGCGCGGACGGTAGGTCGATACAGCGGCCGCGAGTGCGGCACGGTCGTTCCCATATTTCTTGTAGATGTGCTGGATCACCTCTTCCCGGCGCTGATGCTCGAAGTCGACGTCGATATCGGGCGGCTCGCCGCGCTCCGCGCTGATGAAGCGTTCGAACAGCATCGTGCTCTGCTCGGGATTCACCTCGGTGATGCCGAGGCAGAAGCAAACGACCGAGTTCGCCGCCGAGCCTCGCCCCTGGCACAGGATGTTCTGGCTGCGCGCGTATTTGACGATGTCGTAGACGGTCAGGAAGAACGGTTCGTAGCTCAGCCGCGCGATCAGGTCGAGTTCATAGCGGATCTGCTTCTCGACTTTCTCCGGGATACCCTGCGGATAGCGCTCGGCCGCGCCTGTCAGGGTTTCCTGCTCCAGATAACTCGTCGGCGTATGCCCCTTCGGCACGATCTCGTCGGGATACTCGTAGCGCAGCGAGTCGAGTTCGAAATCGCACGCATCGAGAATCGCGCAGGTCTCCTCGATCTCCGCCGGCGAATACAGATTCCCGATCCGGTTCCGCGCACGCAGATGCTGTTCCGCATTCGGCGCCAGCGCATAGCCGCACTCCGAAACCGGCATGCCGACGCGGATTGCCGTCATCACGTCCTGCAGCTCCTTGCACGAGCGCCGGTGCATCGTCACGTCGCCGAGCGCAACGATGCGCACGCCGCGCCGCCCGGCCGCAGCGCGAATCTCCTCGCGCTGCGCGCCGTCCAGCGCGCGCTGCAACTGCACGAGCCCGAGCCGCGCACGCTCGCCGAACGTCGCGCGAAACCATGCGACCTGCGCATCGAGCACGTCGGCCCGCACCGGGTACGCGGGCACGAGAATCGCGAAACAGTCGGGCATGCCGCGCAAGTGCGCAAACTCCGCAGGCGGTGCCGACAGCATCCGCGACGTCAGCTTGTAAGTCCCCTTCGGCGACGCCATCCGCCGCCACGAAATCAGCTCGGACAGGTTGCCGTACCCCTCGCGGTTCTGCGCGAGCAACACGAGCCCGAACGCACCGGGGCCCGGGTCGTGGCCGGGCGCGACGTCATCCGGCGTGACTTCGAAGTACGAACCGATGACGAGCGGCAGCCCTTTCGCCTTCGCCGCGACATGCATCCGCGGCGCGCCGGCAAGCGAGCATTCGTCGGTGATCGCGATGCCGCGATAGCCGAGTTCCACCGCACGTTCAACCAGTTCGTCCGCATGCGACGCGCCATGCAGGAACGAAAAGTTCGAACGGCAGAACAACTCCGCGTAATCGGGCAGCCAGCTGAATTCCGCCACCATCTCCGTTCACCCGAACAAGCCGTGCAGGAACCAGTGCGGTTCGATCCCGCCACTGCTGCTCGGCAGTTCCTGAAAAATCCAGTAGCACGCACCGGCTTCGTCCTGCGCAACGTAGTAATCGCGCGCAGCGAGCTGGCCATCGAACCATCCGGCCTCGATCCGCTCCGCCGACGACATCCTCCTCAGCGGCGTATGGAATACCGGCCGCTCGCCACGCATCAGGAGCAGCAACGGCTCGGCCAGCAGCCACGCCGGCCGCGGCGGCACCGCCGGCGGCCCGCCGGCCGGCTTGCCGGCCTGCGCATCGAGCGGCAGCCAGCGGTTCGCGGCCTCGGGCCGGTGATCGGCCACCGGCGCCGCGCGCAATACGTTCTCCGCACCCAGCCGCGCGACCAGCAATTCGAACAGCCGCGCACGCGTCTCGCGCGTGCCGCCCGGCTCGGGGAAAAGATCGTCGGCCGGCGGCGCGACCGATTCGACGCGCGTGGCCTTCAGACGCACCGCGATCACGGCGGCCGGCAATTCGACGCGCGCGAGCCGCTCGCCGAGCAGCCGCATGAAGTGCCCCTCGTCGCGCACCGGCGCGGCGAATGCCAGCTCGAGCGGCGTCGGCGGCACGGCCTGGCGGCCGCGCTCGTGTTCGAGATCGAACGTCATCGCGGCCAGCGACAGCTGCCGCGCGGCCAGCCAGCCGCACAGCTGCACGACGAGCCGGCGCGCGGCGAACAGCACGGCTTCCGCGTATTCGACGCGCTCCGGCAATTCGAGCCGCACGTCGAACACGGGCGGCACCGCCATCCATGCCAGCGGCTCGACCGCGTCGCCGTACGCGCGATCGAGCGCGGCCAGCAGCGCGGGGCCGCAACGGCGCTGCAACCCCGCGCGCGGCAGGCCGCGCAGATCGGCGAGCGTGCGGCAGCCGAGGCCGTCGAACCAGCCCGCATACGGACGCGCATCGGGCAGCAGCACGCAGGGCAGCCGGTCGAGCGAACGGACGAGCGAGGCCCGGCCGGCGACGCGGCGCCGGATGCGTGCCCGCGCCGACGTGCGCGCGAGCAGCCACGCACCTTGCCCGGTCGGCGCGGCGGACAGGCGCGCCGCATAGCCGAGAGCCGCGAGCGTCGCGCGCACCTGGCGGCACAGCGACGGCAGGCCGCCGAACAGGCGCAGGCTCGGGCCGACGTCGACGAGCAGCGTGGCTTCGTCGTCGAGCGCGACGCACGGCGAGAAACGCAGCAACGCGAGCGCGACCGCGCGCAGCGCATCGGCCTCGCGAGCGGGATCGCGTTCGACGAGCTGCGTCTCGGGCGCAAGCGTGAGCACGCCGCCGCGCTTCATGCCCGCGCGCACGCCCTGCCGCCGCGCGGCCGCATCGGCGATCAGCACGACACCCTGCTCGAGCACCGCACAGCCCCCGCCGCCGGCCGCTGCGTCAGACGGCGGCGGGGCGCACACGTCGAGCGGCAGGCGCGGCAGATGGATGCCGAGCAAGACGCGCATAGCGGCTCTCCACGATAGGCGACGGCAGGTCGAGCACGAGCGGCTCGCTGCGCGCGGGCCCGCGACGCTTGACGATGTCGAGCGACACGCCGCCCGGAACGGGATACAGCGCGACGCGCAGCACGGCCGGCGACGGCTGCCGCGCGGCCGACAGCGGGCGCAGCATCACGAACAGCGTGTCGCCCGTGCGCGCGGCCGCGAGATGCAGGCGCCGCAGCGCATCGGGTCGCGCGTCCTGCCAGAGCAGCAGCGCGCCGCAACAGCCGGTCCTGAGTGCCTGCTCGGCGGCCCACAGCGCGTCCGCACGGCTGCCGGCGCGCAGCCACAGCAGCGCGTCGGCCGGCACGCCGAGGCTGGCGAGCGCGGTTGCATGCGGCGATTGCGGCGGCGCGACGAGCGCGAGCGGACGCCGGGCGCTGACGGTGCGGGCAAGCGCGGGCGCGAGCAGCCGCATCTCGCCGCAGCCCGGCTGCGCGGCCAGCAATTCGACGAGCCCGCCGACCGGCCAGCCGCCGCCCGGCAGCTCGGCCGACAGCGGCGCGAAGCCGGTCTCGATCGTGCGCGGGCCGCCGCGCGCGAGCTGCGAGCCGCGCCAGAGCGATGGATGAAGGGATTCGGGAGAAATGGAGGATGCGAGCATGACGCCACCCACAACTGTATGGATATACAGTATATGGCAATGCGCCCGCGTCGCACAGCACCGGTGCGAAACCGGTTTTCGTCAGAGGAAAAGCGACGCAAAAGCCGGTGCGGCCATCATGTTAAGCCGCATCGGAGCGGGTGCGGCCGGATCGTATCGCCCGGCAGAACCCGCACGCCCCCCCGAAGGCAAACCGGCACGATGCAGCATCTCGCACCGCGCCGGCCGCCCGTCAGCCGAGCAGCAGCGCGTCGTCGTCGAGCTGCTCGTGACGCACCTTCTCGAACATCTGCAGCAGGTCCGGCACGTCGAGCCCCTTGCGCGCGTCGCCCGACACGTCGAGCACGACCTGCCCCTGGTGCAGCATCACCGTGCGGTCGCCGTAGTCGAGCGCCTGCCGCATGCTGTGCGTGACCATCATCGTCGTCAGCTTGCTCTCGGCGACGATGCGTGCGGTCAGCTCCAGCACGAACGCGGCCGTCTTCGGGTCGAGCGCGGCCGTGTGCTCGTCGAGCAGCAGGATCCGCGACGGCCGCAGCGACGCCATCAGCAGGCTCACGGCCTGCCGCTGGCCGCCGGACAGCAGCCCGATCCGGTCGGTCAGCCGGTTCTCGAGGCCGAGGTTCAGGAGCCGCAGCTTGTCGCGGAACAGCTCGCGCGACGGCCGGTCGAGCGCTGCGCGGAAACCGCGCCGCACGCCGCGCGCCATCGCGAGCGCCATGTTCTCCTCGATCGTCAGCGCCTCGCAGGTGCCGGCCATCGGATCCTGGAACACGCGCGCGACGAGGTGCGCGCGATCCCACGCGGCCTTGCGCGTCACATCCGTGCCGTCGATCGCGATGCGCCCCGCGTCGACCGGCTGGTCGCCGCTGACCGCATTGAGGAAGGTCGACTTGCCGGCGCCGTTCGAGCCGATCACCGCGACGAACTGGCCGTCGGGAATCTCGAGCGACAGCCCGCGCAGCGCACGCGTCTCGATCGGCGTGCCGGGATTGAACGTGAGTTTGAGATCTTGTGCGGACAGCATGTCATGCCCCTCCGTTCTTGCGCGCGAACAGCTTCTTGCGCGTCGCCGGCAGCACCAGCGCGATCGTGACGAGCGCGGCCGTCACGAGGTTCAGATCCTGTGCCTTCAGGCCGATGAATTCGCTGTTCAGCGCGAGCGCGATGAAGAAGCGGTAGACGATCGCGCCGAGCACGACGGCGAGCGTCGTCAGCACGAGCCGGCGCGCGGGCAGCAGCGTCTCGCCGATGATCACGGCGGCCAGCCCGATCACGATCGTGCCGATCCCCATCGAGATGTCCGAGCCGCCCTGCGTCTGCGCGAACAGTGCGCCGGCGAGCGCGACGAGCGCGTTCGACAGCGCCATCCCGGCGAGCGTCGCGCGGCCGGTTGCGATGCCTTGCGCGCGCGCCATCCGCGGGTTCGCGCCGGTCGCGCGCATCGCGAGGCCGAGCTGCGACGAGAAGAACCAGTCGAGGCCGAGCTTCGCGACCACGACGACGATCGCGAGCAGCGCCGGGCGCAGCACGTAGTCCGGCATCCAGTCGGGCTGCAGCACGGTGAACAGCGTCGGCTCGGTGATCAGCGGCACGTTCGGCCGGCCCATGATCCGCAGGTTCACCGAATAGAGCGCGATCATCATCAGGATACTGGCGAGCAGATCCATGATCTTCAGGCGCACGTTCAGCCAGCCGGTGATGAAGCCGGCCACCGCGCCCGCGACGATCGCGATCAGCGTCGACGTGAACGGATCGTAGCCGGCCGAGATCAGCGTCGCGGCGACGGCGCCGCCGAGCGGAAAGCTGCCGTCGACGGTGAGGTCGGGGAAGTTGAGGATGCGGAACGAGATCAGCACCCCGAGGGCGACGAGACTGAAGATCAGGCCGATCTCCAGCGCGCCCAGAAACGAGAACAGAGACATGATGGGGAAATCCTGTTGCTTCCCGGCCGGACGTGTACGGCCGGGCGAAGCGAACGGGCGGCTCCGGGTGGGAGCCGCCCGTCCGGCGATGTCGTCCAGGCCCGGATCGGGCCTGCAAGCGCGGCGGTCGGCCGCTTACTTGATGACCGTCTTCGCTTCCTTCACGAGATCCGGCGCCAGCGTGACGCCCTGCTTCGCGGCCGCGCCCGTATTCGCGAACAGTTCGAGGTTGCTGCTCGTCTCCGATGCGATCGCGCCCGGCTTCTCGCCCTTCAGGATCCGCGCGACGACCTTGCCCGTCTGGCGGCCGAGGTCGCCGTAGTTGATGCCGAGCGCCGCGATGCCGCCGCGCTTCACGCTGTCGGTGTCGCCCGCGACGAGCGGGATCTTCGCCTCGTTCGCGACCTTCACGAGCGCTTCGTACGCGGACACGACGTTGTTGTCGGTGTTCGTGTAGATCACGTCGACCTTGCCGATCAGGCTCTTCGCGGCCGGGCCGATGTCGACGGTACGCGGCGCGGCCGCTTCCTTCAGCGTCATGCCCTGCTTCGCGAGGATCTCCTTGAGCTCCTTCACGACGACGACCGAGTTCGCCTCGCCCGGGTTGTAGACCATGCCGACCGTCTTCGCATTCGGCACGACGCGCTTGATCAGCGCGACCTGGCGATCGAGCGGCAGCTTGTCGGATACGCCCGTCACGTTGGTGCCCGACGGGCCCCAGCCTTTCACGAGCTGCGCGGCGACCGGATCGGTGACGCCCGAATAGACGACCGGCACGCTCTTCGTCGCGGCAACGACCGACTGCGCGGCCGGCGTCGCGATCGCGACGATCACGTCGGGCTTGTCGCCGACGAACTTGCGCGCGATCTGCGCGGCCGTGCCCGTGTTGCCCTGCGCGCTCTGGTATTCCCACTTGAGCTTGTCGTCGCCGTAACCTTCCGCCTTCAGTTCGGCGCGCACGCCGTCGCGGATCGCATCGAGTGCCGGATGGTCGACGATCGACAGCACCTTGACGGTCTGTGCATGCGCGGCGCCTGCCAGCGCGAGTGCGGCGACGCCGGCCGTGATCGAACGGATGGCGAAATTCTTGAAACGCTGCATGGGTGTGTCTCCCCCGTATTGTGTTGGTTCTGGATGATGGATTCCCGCCGCCGTCGGGCGGGCGCCGCCGCACGTACGAGACGCGGCGAGCGGCCCGCGCACGCTCCGGGAAAGCGTGCGGCGGCGAACGCACGAGGATACCATTTCCGCAGACCACCGCCTGACTACCTGCTTTCGCCAGACACGCCGGATCGCGGCCCTCGCCGGGGTCGGAGAACGCGCGCAAGGCCCGTCCGGCGGCGGCTCCGGCCCGCGCCGGCCAACGCGTCAGCCGCGCTCGCGGCTTTACGTTATGCTGTCGGCCGACCCAATCCACTCCATCGGAGAGCAGATGAAACGGGGAATCCGAGCCATCGCATTCGCGGCCGTCGCGCTGGCGCTGCCCGGTGCGGCATTCGCGCTGACCGACGGCAGCGAGCAATACGACAACTGCATGCTCAATGCGCTGCGCGAAAGCCGCAACGGCGCGGCGGCGCAGCTGATCCAGCGCTCCTGCGACGCGCTGTACCGCAACAACGCGATGCTGCTGCCGCGCGAACGGCGCTTTCACGAGTGCGTCGTGCAGTCGCTGCCGGGCGTGCGCGACAACTACGCGATCCAGCAGATCATGTCGATCTGCTCGCGGCGCGGGGAGATGTGAACGGGCGGCGGACGCCGCGCCGTCGCCCCGCCTTCACGCGCACCGATATGAAAAAAGGGGCTGCGCGATGCTTGCATCAACGCCGCACGGCGCCCCCCTCAGGCCGCAGGCAAACCCGGTGAGCAGTCAGTCGTAGAGCCAGCGTCCCGCTTTTGCCGATGCGATCAGCATTCGAATATTCAGATCCGGTACACGATGGATCACTTTTTTCTTAAATGGATTGATCAAGTCAAGAAACGAAGAATCGTCCTCCGGATAATACTTTTTTATATCGAATCCACTTATATCAACATTGAATTTCATCGAATACTCCCGCATCAGATCCTCGACCTCACAATCGTCAAAATCCAAGTCCAGATCCAAATCTGTACTTTCCGTTATCTCATCAGCCATGAACGATATAGAGAATCCGGACTTTTTCCTTATAAATTCAATCACCTCCTTCTCAAGATCTACCATAGCCCATCCTCCTCTGTTGCAACTCTATTGTAGTGAGCCACCGTCTTGCCAGCAATAATGGAAATATCCCTTGCAAGAATTACCCAACCCAGCACGGGGATCGTTCTTCCTGCAAAGGTTCCGATGTTTCTGGCCAACCTGATTTTCAAATTTCTCACCGGGCCGCCCACCAGTGTTGGCAATTTCAAACCAAACGGGAATTGAGCCTTTTGAAAAACTCTTCTAGAGTATTTGCTTGCAAGCGAAGTTCCCTGTATCGCGCCGATCGGCTTTGTCCTGGTCGGCAAATTATTTCTACCAAGCAAGATCATGCCAACCGACACGGCATCATCGACGCCCAACTGATTCATCGTTTCGTCGACCATGATCCAGAAGAACAGTTCTCCCGCAGTCAAATTGACCATCCCATAATAATGGCAAGCCCCATTCAATTTCCCGACAGCATCCATTCAGCGTCCTCGTTCATAATTTTTAAAACTGCTTTTTAGTCTAACGAAGACATACGGTTACCGTGCCGACAAACCCGGCCGATCGATTGGCTGATCGCACCGCAACGATGGCGGAATTTCACGCGAAAAGAATCGTTATTCGGCTCGGCGTGAACAACGACGGGACGCGGCGGGATGCCGAAGAGAGAATGTGCATACCGATTCCGAATTGGAGCGGCCGTGCACACTCGCCATATGAACGTGACGAACCGTTATCAAACGGCTTTTATCCATGAGCGCCAATGCCATTGCGGCGTGTAATCTTCAAGCTGCTCCTGAATCTCGAAAGCACCCCGATCGCACATAAAAAAAGGCCTGCATATATGCAGGCCTTCGTTCGGTCGCCCGATCGCGTTCAGAACGACGCGACCATCGAGCCCTTGAACTGCTTCTTGATGAATTCCTTCACTTCCGGCGACTGGTACGCCTTGACCAGCTTCTTCACCCACGGCTGATCCTTGTCCTTCGCGCGCACGGCGATCAGGTTCGCATACGGGCTCGTCAGCGCTTCGAGCGCGATCGCGTCCTTGGTCGGCTGCAGGTTCGCGGCCAGCGCGTAGTTCGTGTTGATCACGGCGGCGTCGACGTCCGACAGCACGCGCGGCAGCTGCGCGGCGTCGAGTTCGGAGATCTTCAGCTTCTTCGGGTTCTCGGCGATGTCGAGCACCGTCGCGTTGTTGCCGCCCGTGCCGGCGCCGGCCTTCAGCTTGATCACGCCTTGCGTCTGCAGCAGCAGCAGCGCGCGGTTCTCGTTCGACGGATCGTTCGGCACCGCGATCTTCGCGCCTTGCGGCAGGTCCTTCAGCGCCTTGAACTTCTTCGAGTACACGCCGATCGGCGAGATGTAGGTCAGGCCCGCGCTGACGATCTTGTAGCCGCGCTGTTTCACCTGGCTGTCGAGGTAGGGCTGGTGCTGGAAGCTGTTCGCGTCGAGGTCGCCCGAGTCGAGCGCCGCATTCGGCTGCACGTAGTCGTTGAACTCGATGACCTTCACGTTCAGGCCTTCCTTCTCCTTCGCGACCTTCTGCACGAGCTGCCACACTTCCGAATCCGGGCCCGCGACCGTGCCGACCTTGATCACCTTGTCTTCGGCGTGCGCGCCTGCCGACAGCGTCAGCGCGGCGCCGGTGGCCAGCACGGAAAATACCTTCAGGAGACTGCGACGCTTCATCTGTTTCTCGCTTTCTTGCTTGACTGAAATGGGGCGCGATACGGGTAAGCCCCGACTCGCAGGAAGGGGCAAATGGTGTCACAGGATCAGCGGGAAGTGAAATACATCCCGCTCATATGGGTATGCACCGCAGCGGTGCTGCCGGTCGCTGCACGACTCGTCCGTTAGTTGCGTTTCTGGCGTGCCGCGCCTCGGCCGGCCCGCGTCACATCGCTACCGCCTCGTCGGCCGCCTGCCCGCCGGTCCGACGCAGCGCCAGCCCGCCGGTGTCGCGGACCCGGAACGCGCCGACCGCGTCGCGCAGCCGCGCGGCCTGTTCCTGCAGCGACGCGGCGGCCGCGGCGGCCTCCTCGACGAGCGCCGCGTTCTGCTGCGTCACCTGGTCCATCTGCGTGACCGCGCGCCCGACCTGCGTGATGCCGCTCGCCTGCTCCTCGGACGCGGCCGCGATCTCGCCCATGATGTCGGTCACGCGCGCGACGGCCTGCAGGATCTCGCCCATCGTCGTGCCGGCCTGGCCGACCAGCGTCGAGCCGTTGCGCACGCGCTCGACCGAGTCGACGATCAGCTCGCGGATCTCCTTGGCGGCCGTCGCACTGCGCTGCGCGAGCGAACGCACTTCGCCCGCGACCACCGCGAACCCGCGGCCCTGCTCGCCCGCGCGCGCGGCCTCGACCGCCGCGTTCAGCGCCAGGATGTTGGTCTGGAATGCGATGCCCTCGATCACGCCGATGATGTCGGCGATCTTGCGCGAACTGTCGTCGATCTCGCCCATCGTGCCGATCACGCGGTTCACGACGTCGCTGCCGGTGCGCGCGATGTCCGATGCGTTGTTCGCGAGCCCGCTCGCCTGCCGTGCGTTGTCGGCGTTCTGCTTCACGGTCGCGGTCAGCTGCTCCATGCTCGCGGCCGTTTCTTCCAGCGACGCGGCCTGCTCCTCGGTACGCTGCGACAGGTCGTCGTTGCCGGCCGAGATCTGGCGGCTCGCCGACGCGATCGATTCGGCCGACTGGCGGATCCCGCCGATCGTCGCCTGCAGCCGCGCCTGCATGTCGTGCATCGCGGCCATCATGCTCGTGCGGTCGCCCGCGCGCACCGGCACCGGCTGCGTCAGGTCGCCCTGTGCGATGCGCGCCGCGAGCGCGGCCGCTTCGTCGGGTTCGCCGCCGAGGCTGCCGCGGACGTTGCGGATGATCACCAGCATCGCCGCGCTGATCACGAAGCCGATCACGAACACCACCGCGAGGTGGCCCAGAAGCGTCCGGTAATAGAGGGTATCGATGTCCTTCAGGAACACGCCGCTCGAGATGTTCCAGTCCCACGGCGCGAACCGCGTGACATAGCTGATCTTCGGCACGGCCGTCTCGCTGTGCGGCAGCCGCCCGCGGTATTCGGCGAAACCGCTGCCGGTCGCCTTCGCGGCGTTCAGGATCGTCACGAACAGCGGCTTGCCGTCCGGATCGAGATAGTCGCCGACCTGCGTGTCGACGAGCTTCGGCAGCGTCGGGTGCATCAGCACGACCGGCTTCGAGTCCATCACGAATACGTAGCCCGAATCGCCGTAGCGCATCGCGGCGAGACGAGCGAGCGCATCGCGCTTCGCGTCGGCCTCGGGCAGCGTGCCGCTCTGCGCGAGCGCGTGATACGCCTTCACGATGCCGGCCGCGGAATCGACGAGATTCGCGATGCCTGCCTTGCGTTCGGCGAGCATCGTCGCGCGCGTCTCGTACGCGCTCCATGCGCCGACGCCCAGGAGACCGATCCATACCAGCGCAAGCGCGAGCCACAGCTTGCGGTTCAAACTCATTTTGCTCATCTGCGTGCCTCTGTCGATGTCGATGCGCGCGAACGGCCTGTCCCGCGCAAACGGTTGCTCATTTATTTACGGCAACGAGGCTTACAACTTGAATACACGCCCGCATGGCGAACCGGCGCACGACGGGCCGCGCCGGCGCGACAGCCGCGATCCGCTGTGCTACAAAGACCGGCTGACCGGCGCGCCACGCGCCGGCGTCATCCAGGGCCATCCATGTACGTCATCGACATCCACTACACCGCGTCGCTCGAGCGCATCGACGACGCGCTCGAACGCCACCGCGCGTATCTGCAGCCGCAGTTCGACAAGGGCATCTTCATCGCGGCGGGGCCGAAGGTGCCGCGCGAAGGCGGCGTGATCCTCGCGGCCCGCATCGATCGCGACGAACTCGACGCGATCCTCGAGACCGACCCGTTCGTCACCGAAGGGCTCGCGACGTATCGCGTGACCGAATTCCGGATCACGCGCGCGGCGTCCGGCTTCAACGTGCCGGCGCTGCCGTAACGCGACGCCGGCGCATCACGCGCGCAGGCAAACGCGCCGCCCGGCGGGCAGCGCGTGCAGACAACGGGAAAGGAGGGAAAGCGTGACGGCGCGGGTTGGCCGTCACGTGATCGCCGGGCCGTGCGCCCGGCGGCTGCCGGTCAGCCGACCAGCAGCTTCAGGTCGTGGACCCACGGGGCGGGACCCTGGCCGTCGCGCACGAACAGGCGCAGCTTGCCGTCGCGGTCGAACACATAGCTCGCGGCCGTGTGATCCATCGTGTAGCTGTCGGGCGTCTTGCCGGGCACCTTCGCGTAGTACACGCGGAAATCCTTCGTGACCTTCTTCAGCGCCGCTTCGTCGGCCGGCCGCAGGCCGACGAACGACGGGTCGAACGCGGGCACGTACTGGCCGAGCAGCGCCGGCGTGTCGCGCTCCGGATCGATGGTGACGAACAGCACCTGCACGCGCTTCGCGGCATCGGGCCCGAGCTGCTTCAGCGCTTCGGACAACTCGGCCATCGTCGTCGGGCACACGTCCGGGCAGTGCGTATAGCCGAAGAACATCACGACGGCCTTACCCTTGAAATCGGCGAGCGTACGCACCTTGCCGGCCGTATCGGGCAGCGAGAAATCGCTGCCGAACTGCGTGTTGCCGGTGATGTCGAGATTCTGGAATTTCGGCGCGTTGTCGCATCCGGCGAGCAGCAGCGCTGCCGTGAATGCGCACGCGAGCATCCAGCCTTGGCGCGCGCGGCGCCCGAACCGTGAATGGAGCATTGCGTTCAAACCGTGCGGTTACACGCCGAGCAGCGGGCGTGCGTAGTGATCGACGAGCAGCGCGGCGAACAGCAGCGACAGGTAGACGATCGAGTAGCGGAAGGCCTTGCGGGCAAGTTCGTCCGAATAGTCGCGGTGGATCTTCCACGCATACGCGAGGAACACCGCGCCGAGCAGCACCGCGCTCGTCAGGTAGACGGCCCCGCTCATCCCGGAGATGAACGGCATCAGCGTGACGGCGAACAGGATCACCGTGTACAGCAGGATGTGCAGCCGCGTGAATTTCTCGCCGTGCGTGACGGGCAGCATCGGCAGCCCCGCGTTCTCGTAATCCTTGCGGCGATAGAGCGCGAGCACCCAGAAATGCGGCGGCGTCCACACGAAGATGATCAGCACGAGGATCCACGCGTCGCCCGGCACCGCGCCGGTGACGGCGGCCCAGCCGAGCGCCGGCGGCATCGCGCCCGACGCGCCGCCGATCACGATGTTCTGCGGCGTCATCGGCTTGAGCAGCAGCGTGTAGATCACCGCGTAGCCGACGAACGTCGCGATCGTCAGCCACATCGTCAGCGGGTTCGTGAACGTATAGAGCGTCCAAGCGCCGACGCTGCCGAGCACGGCCGAGAACAGCAGGATCTGCGGCGTCGTGATCTCGCCGCGCGCGGACGGGCGCCACGCGGTACGGCGCATCATCGCGTCGATCTTCTGTTCGACGAGGCAGTTGATCGCGAACGCGGCGCCGGCCAGCAGCCAGATGCCGACCGTGCCGCCGATCAGCACATGCCAAGGCACCATGCCCGGCGTCGCGAGGAACATGCCGATCACCGCGCAGAACACCGCGAGCTGCGTGACACGCGGCTTCGTCAGCGCCATGTACTGGGAGAAGCGGCTACCGGGCGATTGGGAGAGGGTGCTTTGCATGGGGACGGTCACGCCGGGGCGGCGTCGCGCGCAGGCTGCGCGACACGGCCGGGGCGGCTTGAAAGGATGCGAAAGTTTAACATGACGACGAGCAGCAGCAGGACCGCGGCCCCGCCGTTGTGCGCGACGGCGACCGGCAGCGGCCACTGCAGCACGATGTTGGTCAGGCCCGTCACGAACTGCAGCAGCACGACCAGCAGCACGCCGTTCGCGGGCCGCCGCAGCGATTCGAAGCGGCGCATCTTCAGCGCGAACGCGACCAGGTACGCGACCACGACGAACGCGAACGTGCGGTGCGTCCAGTGGATCGCGACCAGCGCGTCCTGCGTGATCGCGTCGCCGTCCTTCGTCATCCCGAGCGCGCGCCACAGATGGAAGCCGTGCTGGAAATCCATCGGCGGGATCCACTGGCCGTTGCAGGTCGGGAAGTCGGTACACGCGAGCACCGCGTAGTTGGTGCTCACCCAGCCGCCGAGCGCGATCTGCACGACCAGCAGCACGAGCGCCGCGAGCGCGGCCGCACGGAAGCGCCCGGCCTCCGGGTCATACGACGGCAGCGGGGTCTGCCGCGCCGCGAGCCAGCCGAGCGTGCCGAGCAGCATGAGGCCGAGCAGCAGGTGGATCGTGACGATCACCGGCTGCAGCTTCATCGTGACCGTCCACGCGCCGAACGCACCCTGCACGAGGATCAGCAGCAGCAGGCTCGTCGGCCACCACGGCGACACGTGCAGCGGGCGGCGGCGCAGGCGCGCGACCCACGCGATCACGACCTGCGCGATGATCAGCACGCCGATCGCCATCGCGAAATAGCGGTGGATCATCTCGATCCACGCCTTCGTCATGCTGACCGGCCCCGTCGGCATCGCCTGGTGCGCGGCCGAGATCGCGGCGTGCGCGATGAACGGCGACGACGTGCCGTAGCAGCCGGGCCAGTCGGGGCAGCCGAGCCCCGAATCGGTCAGGCGCGTGAAGCCGCCGAACATCACGAGGTCGAGCGTCAGGAACGTGGTGATCCACACCAGCTTGCGAAACTTGTCGTCGTCGGCCTTCACCCACACGTACGACAGCGGCAGCAGCGCGATGCAGAAGCCGATCAGGCCGAGTTGCAGTAGATACGACATCGGAATGGTGCCTCGTTCTCTCGCCTTAACCGATGCTCGACCACTTCAGCAGCTTCGTCACGTCCGACTTGATCTTGCTGGGATTCGGGTCTTTCGGGAAACGCATCATCAGGTTGCCGTTCGGATCGACCATGTAGATGTGGTCGCTGTCCTTCGTGCCGGCGTCGGCCGGCAGCCATGCGGCCACCGCGGCCGGATCGGCGACGAGCCGGCGCGTGTCCGGATAAGCATCCAGCACCTTCTGCGGCGTCGCGCCTGCGTCGCTGCGCAGCCACACCATCGTGATCCGGTGCCGCTCGCCCGCCTGCGTGACGCGGATCTGGCGCATGAAATAGAGCTTCTGCGCGCACGCGTCGTCGCACGCGCTGCGGTCGGTCATCACGAACAGCCACACGCCGCGCAGCGACGACAGCGGCACCGTCTTGCCGGTTTCGTCGGTCACCTGCAGATCGGCCGGGATCGGGCGCTGCGGCTCGATCAGCGTGCCGTAGTTCGTCGACCCGCCCTTCGGCTTGATCACGTAATAGGTGAAGTACGACGCGATCATCGGTGCGGCGCACACGAGACCCAGCAGCACGAGCATCCAGCGGCCGCGCTTGCGGGCCGCAGGCGAGATCGGCGCAGCGGCCGGACCCTGACGGGAAGATTGCATGGACAAATCAGACCTCTCGAAACGAACCCGCGGCGCCGGCGCCGCGTCCTGGGATGGCGCTCATGCGCCGGCCGACTTCTTCGCCGCACGCCGCGCGGCGTACAGGCCGAAGCCGAGCGCGGCCGCCGCCATCGCCCACCACTGAAACATGTAACCGTAATTGCGCTCGACGCCGGTCGTCGCCGCCGGCCAGTCGCGCACGAGCTTGTCGCCGTCGTCGCTCGTCTGCTGGATCACGAACGGCTGCAGCGGCAGCCCCGTTTCCTTCGCATACGCGGCGACGTCCAGGTTCTGCCGGATCTTCTGGTGCGCGGCCGACCCGCCTTCGCCGAGCTCGAACGCACGCGATGCGTCGGCACGCGCGATGCCGACGATCTCGACGTCGCCCGCCGGCGTCGCGAACGGCTCGATCGCCGTGCGATCGGCAATATTGCGCGGCAGCCAGCCGCGGTTCACGAGCACGACGCCGCCGCCCGTGAGTTTAAACGGCATCACGACGTAAAAACCCGGCTGGTCGTTATACGGCCGATTGTCGAGGAACACCGCCTGCTCGGGCAGGAACCGGCCCCTGGCCCGCACGCGATGAAACTCGATCGACGCGAGCGGCATCGGCTGCGCGCCGACGTCGACGGGCACCGCCTGCTCGTAGCGCGCGATGCTCGCCTGCAGCGCTTCCTTCTGGTGCGCGCGGTCGCGCTGCCAGAACCCGAGCCGGATCGTGACGGCGACGACGACGAGGATCAGCAGCGCGGGCAGCCAGCGGATCTTCATCATGCGGCCCGCCCGGCACCTGCGCGAAAGCGAAGTGCGATAATTATCCTCTTCCTTTCGAATTGCCGTCGTCCGGTTCGCGTCATGCACATACTCGTTCCCATCGCCTTCGTCCTCATCATTGCCAGCATGGGCTCGGCGCTCTACTTCATGATGCACGACCGCGGCCACACGAAGCGCATGGTCTGGTCGCTCGCCACCCGCGTCGGGCTGTCGGTGTCGCTGTTCCTGCTCATCCTGGTTGCGAACTGGATGGGCTGGATCCATTCGACCGGACTGCCGATCGGGCGTTGATGCCGTTGCCGCGGCCGCCGCTGTGACATTTCGCCGCATGGCCGCGCCACCAAGCAAAAGCGCCGCCTGACTGAGTCGCGGCGGCGCCAGGGTGGTATCGGCAGGCAGCGGCGCTGCCCGGCGACACCAATGAAAACGGCCCGCGCATTGCTGCGCGGGCCGTTGTTCCATTTACAGCCAGTAGACGACGACGTACAGGCCGAGCCAGACGACGTCGACGAAGTGCCAGTACCACGCGGCGCCTTCGAATGCGAAGTGATGATCGGGCTTGAAGTGGCCGCGGATCATCCGCACCAGCACCACCGCGAGCATCGTGCCGCCGAGGAACACGTGGAAGCCGTGGAAGCCGGTCAGCAGGAAGAACGTCGAACCGTACACGCCCGAGTTCAGCGTCAGGTTCAGTTCGTTGTACGCGTGGTAGTACTCGAAGCCCTGCAGGAACAGGAAGCAGATACCGAACACGAGCGTCGCGGCCAGCCAGGCGATCGCCTTCTTGCGATGATCGTCACGCAGTGCGTGGTGCGAGATCGTCAGCGTCACGCCCGACGACAGCAGGAACGCGGTGTTCAGCGTCGGGACCGGCCACGGGCCCATCGTCTTGAAGTGACCGGCGAGCGCGGCGGGGCCTTCGTTCGGCCACACGGCGGAGAAATCCGGCCAGATCAGCTTGTAGTCGAGGCTGCCGAGCTGGTGCAGCGCGATTTCACGTGCATAGAACAGTGCGCCGAAGAACGCGCCGAAGAACATCACTTCCGAGAAGATGAACCAGCTCATGCTCCAGCGGTACGACTTGTCGACGTTCTTGCCGTAATGACCGCCTTCCGATTCGGCGATCGCGTCGCCGAACCAGTGATACAGCGTGAAGAGCAACCACAGCAGGCCGAGCAGCGCCGTAAACGGCGCCCAGTCGTGACCGTTGATCCACAGCGCCGCCGATCCGAGCATGACCAGCAGGCCGATGGCTGCACTGATCGGATGGTGCGACGGATGCGGCACGAAATAGTACGGGGTCTGGTTTTGACCGCTCATGCTTGATTCTCCACTTCTGTCCAATTTGTGTACCGGAAACCGCTCCGGCTTTATTTCTTGCGCGGCACGACTGCACCGCTCTTTCCTGCGCGCAGCACCGTGGCGCCGCGCACTGCATTCTTTCGTGGCCGCCGGCCGCTCTAGCCGCTGGCCGCTGGCCGCGCGCCTCAACCCACGACGGCACGCACGATCAGGATCAGCACGCCGATGAACATGCCGGCCGCGAGCAACGCGACGATCAGCACGTGCAGCGGATTGAGCTGCGTCGCATCGGCCTCCAGGTCGCGCCGCTTGCGCACCCCGAAGAACGACCAGAGCACCGCTTTCAGCGCCTGGCCGAACGTCCCGCTCCGCTTGACTTCCGTCATCGCCCCGCCTCCGTCGTCATGCGTCCGGCTTCGCCGCGCCCTGCGCCGCGGTACTCCGCTGCGCCGGCGCCGGCGTGGCCGGCGTATTCAGCTCGAAGAACGTGTACGACAGCGTGATCGTCTTCACGTCCTTCGGCAGTTTCGGATCGATCACGAACACCACCGGCATCTTGCGCGACTCGTTCGCGGCCAGCGTCTGCTGCGTGAAGCAAAAGCACTCGATCTTCTTGAAAAACTCCGTCGCCTGCTTCGGCGCGTAGCTCGGAATCGCCTGCGCCACGACCGGCCGGCCCTGCCCGTTCGTCACGTCGTACACGATCGTCGTCAGTTCGCCCGGATGCACGTCGAGGCTGTTGTGCTCCGGCTTGAAACCGAGCGGCCCGCGCGCGTTCGCATCGAACTCGACCGACACCGTACGGCTGGTGTCGACCTGCGAGTTCTTCACCTCGCGCTCGCTGACGTCGCGCTGCACCAGGTTGTTGATGCCGGTGATCTGGCAGATCGCCCGATACATCGGGATCAGCGCGAAGCCGAAACCGAACATCAGCGCGGCCACGACAAAGAGCTTCACCAGCATCGAACGATTGAACGCGCGATCGACGGCGCCCTCTTCCGGCTTCGACATACGACTACTTCCTCGCTACTGCGTCAGTTACTGCATCAGTGAGTGGACAGCCACCACTGCTTGATCACGACACCCACAAAGAAAACGGCGGCGATGACGAGCAGGATGAGGCCGAGCCGCTTGTTGCCCGCGCGAATCTGCTCGGGCGTTCGTCTTTCTTGTGGATTCCGGGTCATCTGAAACTTCGCTGAAACTTCAGTTCCGCGCCCGCCGCGCCTGCCTGCACGGCAGGCAGCGGCGGAGCGCACTGTGCAACTTACTCGACGTGCGGCGGTTGCTCGAACGTGTGGAACGGAGCCGGGCTCGGCACCGTCCACTCGAGGCCCGTCGCGCCATCCCACGGCTTGTCCGACGCCTTTTCCAGCTCGCCGCCGCCACGGTAGGCCGGCAGCGCGACTGCGAACAGGAAGTACACCTGCGCGAGGCCGAAGCCGAATGCGCCGATCGTCGCGACCTGGTTGAAGTCCGTGAACTGCGCCGGGTAGTCCGCATAGCGGCGCGGCATGCCCGCGAGACCGACGAAGTGCATCGGGAAGAACGTCAGGTTGAAGAAGATCATCGACGCCCAGAAGTGGATCTTGCCGCGCGTCTCGTTGTACATCCAGCCCGTCCACTTCGGCGCCCAGTAGTACCAGCCCGAGAACAGCGCGAACAACGAGCCGGCCACCAGCACGTAGTGGAAGTGCGCCACCACGAAGTAGGTACCGTGATACTGGATGTCGAGCGGCGCCATCGCGAGCATCAGGCCCGTCAGGCCGCCGAACGTGAACACGAACAGGAAGCCGATCGCGAACAGCATCGGGGTTTCGAACGTCATCGAGCCGCGCCACATCGTCGCGAGCCAGTTGAACACCTTCACGCCCGTCGGCACCGCGATCAGCATCGTCGCGTACATGAAGAACAGCTGGCCGGTGACCGGCATGCCCGTTGCGAACATGTGGTGCGCCCAGACCATGAACGACAGGATCGCGATCGATGCCGTCGCGTACACCATCGAGCTATAGCCGAACAGCGTCTTGCGTGCGAACGCCGGGATCACCTGCGACACGATCCCGAACGCCGGCAGAATCATGATGTACACCTCGGGGTGGCCGAAGAACCAGAAGATGTGCTGGTACATCACCGGATCGCCGCCGCCTGCCGCGTTGAAGAACGACGTGCCGAAGTGGCGGTCGAACAGCACCATCGTGATCGCGCCTGCCAGGACCGGCATCACGGCAATCAGCAGGTACGCGGTGATCAGCCACGTCCACGCGAACATCGGCATCTTCATCAGCGTCATGCCCGGTGCGCGCATGTTCAGGATCGTCACGACGATGTTGATCCCGCCCATGATCGACGACGCGCCCATGATGTGGACCGCGAAGATCGCGAAGTCCATGCCCGGGCCCATCTGCGTCGACAGCGGTGCATACAGCGTCCAGCCGGCGGCCGTCGCGCCGCCCGGCGCGAAGAACGAGCCGACCAGCAGCACGGCCGCGACCGGCAGCAGCCAGAAGCTGAAGTTGTTCATCCGCGCGAACGCCATGTCGGATGCGCCGATCTGCAGCGGAATCATCCAGTTCGCGAAGCCGACGAACGCCGGCATGATCGCGCCGAACACCATGATCAGGCCGTGCATCGTCGTGAGTTCGTTGAAGAACTCCGGACGCATGATCTGCAGGCCCGGCTCGAACAGCTCGGCACGGATGCCGAGCGCCATCACGCCGCCCGACAGGAACATGATGAACGAGAACAGCAGGTACAGCGTACCGATGTCCTTGTGGTTGGTGGCGAACAGCCAGCGACGCCAGCCGTGCGGCATTTCGTGCGCGTGGTCGTCGTGCGCGTGGTCCGCGGCTACGTCGTGCCCGATGCTAGACATGAGAATCTCCTAATGCGAATACGTCGACTAACTCAGCGACACGTCAAGCCGCCGGACCGATCTCGACACGCCGGGCTTCCTTGGCGTCAGCCCCGCCCGTGATCGTTTCCGGCTTTTTCATGATGATGTGGTCTTCCGCCACGCCTGCAGCCTTCAGCGCGTCGCGCACGGCCTGTGCACGATGCTTCGCCAGTTCGGCGTTTGCGTCGGCCGAGCCCGTCTTGTCGGTGAAGCCCGACAGTGCCAGCTTCGCGTCCGGATGTGCCTTCGCATAGTCGACTGCGGCGGCGATCGCCGCTTTCGCGTCGGCCGGCAGCACGCTCTTGCCCGTTTCGAAGTAGATCGTCGACAGCGCGGCCGATGCCGCTGCAGCCGGCTGCTCGGCGGCGCCCGACGCGGCTTGCGCCGGTGCCGAAGCCGCTTCCGCCGGAGCGGCTGCCGCGCCTGCCGTGTCTTCCGGCATCTTGCCGTTGCGCGCGTCAGCCACTTGCTTCGGCTGCAGCAGGTCGTTCTTGTGGTTGCCCCACGAGTTGCGTTCGTACGTGACGACCGAAGCGATGTCGAGGTCCGACAGCGACGCCCACGACGGCATCGCGCCCTTGCCGTGCAGCACGCGCTCGACGTGCGCGGCGATCGGGCCGTTCACGATCGGGCTGCCGTCCATGGCCGGGAACGCGCCGAGGCCCTTGCCGCTCACCTGGTGGCAGGCCGCGCAGTTCGCCTTGTAGACTTCCTCGCCGTGCGCGACGAGTTCGGCCATCGTGTAGACCTTGTTCGGGTCGACCGCCGCGCTGGCCAGCTTGGCCTTCTGCGCGGTAACCCACTTCGCGTAGTCGTCGTCCGACAGCACTTCGACCACGACCGGCATGTACGCGTGTTCCTTGCCGCACAGCTCGGTACAGAAACCGCGGAACGTACCGACCTTGTCGGCCTTGAACCACGTGTCGCGCACGAAGCCGGGGATCGCATCCTGCTTCACGCCGAACGCCGGCACGTACCACGAGTGGACGACGTCGTTCGCGGTCGTGATGATGCGGATCTTCTTGTTGACCGGCACGACGAGCGGGTTGTCGACTTCCTGCAGATAGGTGTCGGTGATCGGCTTCTTGCCCATCACTTCGTCACGCGGAGTGGTCAGCGTCGACAGGAAGCCGATGCCCTCGCCCGGGCCCTTCACGTAGTCGTAGCCCCACTTCCACTGGTAGCCGGTGACCTTGATCGTGAGATCGGCGTTCGTCGTGTCCTTCATCGCGACGACGGCCTTCGTCGCCGGCAGCGCCATCAGCACGACGATGACGAACGGCACGATCGTCCAGATGATCTCGACGGTCGTGCTTTCATGGAAATTGGCGGCCTTGTGGCCCTTGGATTTGCGGTGCGCGAAGATCGAATAGAACATCACGCCGAACACGCCGACGAAGATCACCGTACACAGGATCAGCATCATCGTGTGGAGATCGTAGAGCTCCTCGGCGATCTTCGTGACAGGCGGCTGAAAGTTGATCTCGTTGACACGGGGGCCGCCCGGGCTATCACCGACCGCCAGGGCCGCACCGGCAAAGAGCAATCCGCTGCATGCCAGCACGCCCGCGAGGGCTCGCTTGATTGTTTTCATAGCATCCTTACCCAAAATTTCCATTCAAACCCTCCCCCGTCGCAAGCCGCCGGCCTGTTCCCGGCCGGTGCCCGCGCCTCGTCAGCCGCAGCGCCTGAGCGACACGCGCAGTTCGTCGGCGAACTGCGCGCGCTTGTACTGCGCGAGATGCTGCCCGATTACGACGGTCTGCCCGCGCGATACCAGCCGAATCGGATCGCGTGGCGTCGCACCCGGCTCGACCCGCACCCAGCGCGGGTTGAATTCGATCTGCGTGAGCCGCTCCGCATCCATCCGCTCGATCACGAGCCGATGCGGATACAGCCTGATGCGCTCGTAGTCGACCGCATGGCGAGCATAGATCGCAAATGCGACACCCACTGCCAGCAACTCGACTCCGGTAAAGGGCATGACGAGCCAGGCCCCTCTCCACATCAGCAACGTCGCGATCGCCAGCGAGAAGCCCGCGAGCGACGCGTAAAACAGCACGAACTGGCGTGGCGACACCGAACAGTTGCGTTTCATCAGCCAGTCTTCGAGAACCGGCTCGCCGTTCGTCGTCTCCGCCGAAACCCTCGCTGCTTCCATCGCCGCCTCACGCGAATGGCATGCGATGCATGCCTGCATCGGACTCGTCGCCCCGTATTGCGGGGACCCCGGGACGACAAGCTGACGCATTATAGGCGGGTTCAATGGCATCCACAAGCAAGCGGCTATCGCCCGCCAAGCCAAGCGCGACAAGCTTTTCGGCCATTTTTCGCGCCATTTCGACCGCGCCTCGCGCCGCTAATTTCAGACATAACAAAACCCCTCTTTACCGCTTTACCGATTCTTCGGACGCCCCTTGCCGATATCCTCGATGCGCACGATCCCGTGCCCTTCGGCGGTCGTGCGCGGTACGGCCTTCCATGCGTGGCCGTAGATCACCTCGAAGGTCAGCGGAATCGTGCCGTCCTCGCGCCGGCGCGCCTCCAGCGCGTCGCCGAGCGCCGCGCGAAAGCGCCGCGTCGCGTGCCGCGGCGCCGTGCGCTCGAACGGATAGGCGCCCCAGCGGCGCACGTCGGCCAGCAGGGAATCGGGGGATTTGTAGGTGACGGTCAGCACTTCCTGATCCATCACGGGAATCTCGAAGCCGCTCTCGACGAGCATGTCGCCGAGGTCGTGCATGTCGACGAAATCGATCACGCGTGCGGCCGGCGGCGCCATGCCGAGCGCCGCTTCGGCATCCGCGCAGGCCGCGCGCAGCTCGCGCAGCGTGTCGGGGCCGAGCGTGCTGAACATCAGCAGGCCGTTCACGCGCAGCACGCGCTGCCATTCGGGCAGCACCGCGTCGGGGCGTGAATGCCAGTGGAGCGCGAGATTCGACCAGATCAGGTCGAATGCGCCGCCCGGGAACGGCAGCGCGGCGAAATCGGCCTGCGCGACGCGCGGGCCGCGCTGGCCCAGCGCACGGCCGAGCGACGCCGGCAGCCAGCGGCGCCAGCTGGCCTGCTCGACTTCGCGCTGACCGGCCCGCGCGAGCATCGCGCCGGACAGGTCGACGCCGAACACGGGGGCTTCCGGAAAGCGCGCACGCAGCGCCGGCAGGTCGTCGCCGGGGCCGCAGCCGGCATCGAGCACGGCCGCGGGGCTCACCTTGATGTATTCGAGACGCTCGTTCATCCGCTGCGCGATCTCGCGCGGCAGGAACGCGACCGCGTCGAACGTGGCGGCGCGGCGGTCGAAGATCCGCCGCAGGCGCCTGGCGTCATTGGCCGGACGGCCGGTGGAAGTCGAAGCTGGGGACATGTCGGGCACACTGGCGAAGAGCCCGAAGTATACTCGCTCGCCCCGGAAGCTTCATTGAGGCGGGGTGGCAGGAGTGTTGCGATGATCCGCAGTTCCGCCGAGCGCACGATGCGCGTCGTTTTGTCGCAGGTTCGCGTGCTGGCGGCGAAGGTCGCCGCAGTCGCGTTGCCGAATCGCTGCGCACTGTGCGGCAATTTGTCACACGCCGTGATATGCGATGCTTGCGACGCCGCGTACTGGAATGAAGCGCGATTGCGCTGCGACGCCTGCGCGCTGCCGCTGGGCGTCGGGCAGGCGCATGCGCGCCGTGGCGCGCGCACTGCCGCCGGCCACCCGGCCGCGTATCGGTGCGATACATGCCGCACCGCCCCGCCGCCGTTCGATGCGACGCTCGCACTCGCGGATTACCGCGCGCCGCTCGACGGGCTCGCGCGCGGCCTGAAGTTTCACGCGCGGCTCGCGCTCGGCGCCGAATTCGCAGCGCGGCTCGCGCGGCTGGTCGACGATACGCCGGGCGCGAGCGGTTTCGACCTGGTCGCGCCGGTGCCGCTGTCGCACCGGCGGCTCGTCGCACGCGGCTACAACCAGGCGTGGGCGATTGCACGTCCGCTCGCACATCGGCTCGGGGTCCGCGCGGACGCGGCACTCCTCGCACGCGTCGCCCACACGGCACCGCAGTCGCGGCTCGACCGGCAGGCCCGGCGCGACAACGTGATGGCGGCGTTCGCGGTGGCCGGTGATGTCGCCGGTCGCCACATCGCGCTCGTCGACGACGTGATGACGTCCGGCGCGACGCTCGCGGCCGCCGCGCACGTGCTGAAGGCGGCGGGCGCCGCGCGCGTGACGAATCTGGTTGCGCTGCGCACCGCCAGGGATTAATTAGATAGGGAGGCCGGCCGCGCCAACGCGGCCGCTGCCGTCACGAACCGGCCGGCCGGGAACGCGCACGTTGCGCCGCCCCGGCCGGCCCAGCCAAACCGAAACATGTTCAACGTCGTCCTCGTCGCCCCCGAAATTCCGCCGAACACCGGCAACGTGATCCGCCTGTGCGCCAATACGGGCGCGCACCTGCACCTGATCGAACCGCTCGGCTTTCCGCTCGACGACGCGCGGATGCGCCGCGCCGGCCTCGACTATCACGAGTACGCGCAGATGCGCGTGCACCGCGACTGGGACGCATTCGTCGCGTCCGAGGCACCCGATCCCGCGCGGATGTTCGCGTTCACGACACGCGGCTCGGGCCGCTTCCACGATCATGCGTTCCTGCCGGGCGACTGGTTCGTGTTCGGTTCCGAGACGCGCGGCCTGCCCGCCGAACTGCTCGAGCGCTTTCCGAACGAACAGCGCGTGCGCCTGCCGATGCGGCCGGACAACCGCAGCCTGAACCTGTCGAACACGGTCGCGGTGGTCGTATTCGAGGCGTGGCGCCAGGCCGGCTTCGAAGGTGGCGCCTGACGCTCGCCGGGCATCACCCGCCGCGCGGAATGCCTCAGGCCCGCGTGAGCCGCACGCGATACAGGTCGTAGATGTCGGGGGAGAAGCACGCGAACACCACGCGTGCGAGGCTCGGCGCCTGCGGCAGCATTTCGGCGACGGTGCCGACCGCGATGCCGACGGCCTCTTCAACGGGATAACGGTAGATTCCGCAGCTGATTGCGGGGAACGCGATCGACGTCGCGGCGACCTCCTCGGCCAGCTCGATCGCCCGCCGGTAGCACGACGCGAGCAGGTCGGCCTCGCCGCGCCCGCCGCCGTACCACACGGGGCCGACCGCATGGATCACGTAACGCGCCGGCAGCCCGTGGCCGCGCGTGAGCTTCGCGTCGCCCGTGTCGCAGCCGCCGAGCGTACGGCACTCGGCAAGCAGGCCGGGGCCGGCTGCCCGGTGGATCGCGCCGTCGACGCCGCCCCCGCCGAGCAGCGAGCCGTTCGCCGCGTTGACGATCGCGTCGACTTCGAGCGTCGTGATGTCGACGACCTGCGCGTCGAGCGTGGTGGAACCGATCTGCAGCATGACACCCTCCCGGAACGCCGGAGACTGTTCAAGCGTAGTCCGCTTTGGCGCCGCGCGCCCGGTGCAACCGCAGCGGCGAGCGCCGGTTCGCGCTACTCGGCGCGCGCGTCGCGCCGCAGCAGGCCGCTGACCGCGTCGCGCGGCGCGATGCCGTCGAACAGCACGCCGCACACGGCTTCGGTGATCGGCATTTCGATCGACTGCGCACGCGCGAGCGCCAGCACGGCCTGCGCGCAGCGCACGCCTTCGGCCACGTGGCCGAGCGCACCGAGGATGTCGTTCAGCGTGCGGCCGGCCGCCAGTTGCAGGCCGACCGTGCGGTTGCGCGACAGGTCGCCCGTCGCGGTGAGGATCAGGTCGCCGAGGCCCGTGAGGCCCGTGAAGGTTTCCGCGCGGCCGCCGAGCGCGACGCCGAGCCGCGACATTTCGGCGAGGCCGCGCGTGATCAGCGCGGCGCGCGCGTTCAGCCCGAGGCCGAGGCCGTCGGCAATGCCGGTCGCGATCGCCAGCACGTTCTTCACCGCGCCGCCGACCTCGACGCCGACCACGTCGTCGCCCGTATAGATCCGCATGGCGCCGTGATGGAACGCGGCGAGCGTGCGTTCGCGACACTCGGCCGACGTGCTCGCCACCGTCAGCGCGACGGGCAGCGACTGCCCGACCTCGCGCGCGAAGCTCGGGCCCGACAGCACGCCGTTGCTCTGCTGTTCGGGCAGCTCGGCAGCGATCACCTGGTGCGGCAGCAGATGCGTGTCGGCCTCGAAGCCCTTGCAAACCCAGACGATATGCGCAGGCACGCAGCCCGCGTCGCGCATCGCGCGACACAGCGTGCGCAGCCCGGCCACCGGCGCGGCGATCACGCACAGCGCGTCGTCCGCGGCGCCATGCGCGAGCGCGGCGCCGAGATCGGCGTCGTAGCGCAGCGCGTCAGGCAGCGCGATGCCGTCCAGATAGCGGGAATTTTCGTGCCGGGCCTGCAGCCCGGCGATGAGCGCGGCATCGCGCGCCCACAGAAGCGTATCGTGCCGCGCGGCCAGATGGCCCGCGAGCGCGGTGCCCCAGGCACCGGCGCCGAGAACGGCTACTTTCATACCCAGCACCGGTCCGAGTGAAACGTCAGTTCAGCGTCGTGCCGTTCGGCGCGCCTGCTGCGGCGCCGGCCTGCTGCTGAAGCTGCGCGAGACGCTGCTCGTACAGCGCCTGGAAGTTGATTTCCGCCAGGTGGATCGGCGGGAAGCCCGCGCGCGTGATCGCGTCGGCGATGTTCGAACGCAGGTACGGGAACAGGATCGTCGGGCATGCGATGCCGACGAGCGGGTCGAGCTGTTCGTCCGGAATGTTGCGGATGTCGAAAATGCCGGCCTGCTTCGCTTCGATCAGGAACGCGACCTTGTCCTTCACCTTCGCCGTGACGGTACCCGACACGACGACTTCGAACACGCTTTCCGCGAGGCGGTCGGCCTTCACGTCGACTTCGACTTCAACCGACGGCATGTCCTGCTCGAGGAAGATCGCCGGCGAATTCGGCTGCTCGAGCGACATATCCTTCAGGTAGACGCGCTGGATGTTGAAGAACGGTTGGTTTTCGACGTCGGACATGGTGTTTCCCTAAAAGTGGTGACGGAGCGGCCCGGCTTCTCGCCGGCCGCCACGGATGAATCCTGCGCGCCCAAGCCGCGGCGCGGCCGGCGGCCATTCTGCCCTAATCAGGCCGCTTGCAGAAGCGGAACGAGGCCGCCTTCGCGGTCGAGCTTCGACAGATCGTCGTAGCCGCCGACGTGCGTGTCGCCGATATAGATCTGCGGCACCGTGCGGCGCCCCGTGCGCGTCATCATTTCCTCGCGGCGGGCCGGATCGCGATCGATCAGCACCTTTTCGATCTGCTCGACCCCGCGCAGCTTCAGCAGGCGCTCAGCCTGCATGCAATACGGACACACCTGCGTGCTGTACATCAAAACCTTGTTCACTTCGCCACTCCTTGTTTGACGACCGGCATCCCGGCCTGCTGCCAGGCGGCCACGCCGCCTTCGAGCACGTGCACTTCGGCGTAACCCGCCGCCTCGACCTCACGCGCCGCCTTCTGCGACTGCTGGCCGTTCTGGCAGACGAGCAGCACCGGCGTGCTCTTGTTCTTCGCGACCTGCGCAATTTTCGCGCCGATCTCGCCCGCGGCGACCTGGCGCGCCGACGGCAGGTGGCCGGCGGCGAAATCGGCCGCGGCACGCACGTCGATCACGATCGCGTTGCGGCGGTTGATGAGTTGCGTCGCCTCTGCGGCCGACAGGCCGCCACGGCCGCGGCGCAGTGCGGGCCAGGCCAGCAGGCCGCCGGAGACCACCAGGATCGCGATGAGGGCCAGGTTCGTGTAATCGGTAAAGAACGTCACGGAATTCCGCCGGAAAAAGAGAAATCGGATGAGGACAATCCCGCCATTATAAAATAACCGTCTTGCGCGATGGCGGGCCCGGGTCGGGTCCTGCACGACGCGCCACAGCTTCCTTCACTACCGACCGCAAGATCCATGTACAAACTCGTTCTCATCCGCCACGGCGAATCGACGTGGAACAAGGAAAACCGCTTCACCGGCTGGGTCGACGTCGACCTGACCGAACAGGGTCGCAACGAGGCCTACCAGGCCGGCGAATTGCTCAAGGAGGCCGGCTACACGTTCGACATCGCGTACACGTCGGTGCTCAAGCGCGCGATCCGCACGCTGTGGCACGTGCAGGACAGGATGGACCTGATGTACCTGCCGGTCGTCCACTCGTGGCGCCTCAACGAGCGCCACTACGGCGCGCTGTCGGGCCTGAACAAGGCGGAGACGGCCGCGAAGTTCGGCGACGAGCAGGTGCTCGTGTGGCGCCGCAGCTACGACACGCCGCCGCCCGCGCTGGAGCCGTCCGACGAGCGCGCGCCGTTCAACGACCCGCGCTATGCGAAGGTGCCGCGCGAGCAGCTGCCGCTCACCGAGTGCCTGAAGGACACGGTCGCGCGCGTGCTGCCGCTGTGGAACGAGTCGATCGCGCCGGCCGTGCGCGCCGGCAAGCAGGTGCTGATCGCCGCGCACGGCAACTCGCTGCGCGCGCTGATCAAGTACCTCGACGGCATCTCGGACAGCGACATCGTCGGCCTGAACATCCCGAACGGCGTGCCGCTCGTCTATGAACTCGACGAGAACCTGAAGCCGATCAAGCACTATTACCTCGGCGACCAGGACGCCATCGCGCAGGCGCAGGCCGCCGTCGCGAAGCAGGGCAAGGCAGGCTGACGCCCGTCGCGCCGGGCAGGCCGCGTCCGGCGCGGCGCGCCCGGCCGCCGTCAGGCGCGCGGCGCGAACCTTCGCGCCCCCGGCGCGGTCGAATCCGCTTTCGAACCCGCAGCGCGTCCGGCGGTGCCGTGCCGGGCCGGCTCCAGGCCCTTTTCGACGCTTTTCGCGCCGTTCCACTGAGTTATCGGACGAACAGTTATACTTGTCCGCTACATCCCCGCTACCGCCACGCGCTTCCCGACCGCACCAGATCTCTATGCGAATGAAATTGAAGAACATCGGCCTGATTGCCGCGGGCCTCGCCACGGGCGTGTTCGCCACGCTGCAGGTTTCCGCATCGGCCGAGCAGACCGCCACGGCGCCGCTTCCTCTCGACCAGCTCCGCCTGTTCGCGGAAGTCTTCGGCCAGATCAAGCGCGAGTACGTCGAACCGGTCGACGACAAGAAACTGCTGACGGCGGCGATCAAGGGCATGGTGTCGAGCCTCGACCCGCACTCGTCGTTCCTCGACAAGACCGACTACGACGAGCTGCAGGAGCAGACGAAGGGCCGCTTCGCGGGTCTCGGCATCGAGATCTCGCAGGAAGACGGCCTCGTCAAGGTGATCTCGCCGATCGAGGATACCCCCGCGTTCCGCGCCGGCCTCCGTCCGGGCGACCTGATCACGCGCATCAACGACAAGCCGGTGCGCGGCATGACGCTCGACAAGGCCGTGAAGCAGATGCGCGGCGAGCCGGGCACCAAGGTCACGCTGACGATCTTCCGCAAGAGCGACGACCGCACGTTCCCGGTCACGGTCACGCGCGCGATCATCAAGGTCCAGAGCGTGAAGATGAAGATCCTCGATCCGGGCTACGCGTATATCCGGATCACGAGCTTCCAGGAACGCACGACGCCTGACCTCGCGGCGAAGCTGCAGGACATCGCACGCCAGCAGCCGAACCTGAAGGGCCTCGTCCTCGACCTGCGCAACAACGGCGGCGGCCTGCTGCAGAGCGCGGTCGGCGTGGCCGGCGCGTTCCTGCCGCCCGACTCGGTCGTCGTGTCGACCAACGGCCAGATCCCCGATTCGAAGCAGGTCTACCGCGATACATACGACAACTATCGCCTGCCGTCTTTCGACGGCGATCCGCTGAAGAGCCTGCCGCCGGTCTTCAAGACCGTGCCGATGATCGTGCTGACGAATGCGTATTCGGCGTCCGCGTCGGAAATCGTCGCCGGTGCGCTGCAGGATTCGAAGCGTGCGCAGATCATGGGCAAGACGACGTTCGGCAAGGGTTCGGTGCAGACGGTTCGCCCGATGACGGCCGACACCGCGCTGCGCCTGACCACCGCGTACTACTACACGCCGAGCGGCCGTTCGATCCAGAACAAGGGCATCACGCCGGACGTGCCGGTCGATCAGTACGCCGACGGCGATCCGGACGACGTGCTCGTGACGCGCGAGGTCGACTACACGAACCACCTCGCGAACACGCAGGACCCGAACGAGAAAAAGGAACAGGAAGAGCGCGAGCAGCGCCGGATGGATCAGCTGCGCGTCCTCGAGGAGCAGAACGACAAGAAGACGCCGGAGCAGCGCCAGAAGGATCGCGATCGCAAGCCGATCGAGTTCGGCAGCACCGACGACTTCATGATGCAGCAGGCGCTCAACAAGCTCGAAGGCAAACCGGTCCAGGAATCGAAGTCGCTGCTCGCCGAGAGCACGACGAAGAGCCCGGCCACCAAGGCCGCCACGGGCGCGAAGGCATCGGGCGCCAGCGCGAAGCCGGCTTCCGCACCGAAGCCCGCGTCCGCGCCGAAGTAAGCACCGGCCGGCATCCGACGGGCCATCGCGGGAAGACCGCGATGGCCCGTTTTTCATGCGCGCCTAAAATAACGAAACGTCCGCCCGCCTCGCCCCCGACTCCCCATGAACGACGATCAACTCCTGCGCTACTCCCGACACATCCTCGTCGACGAAATCGGCATCGAGGCGCAGCAGCGCTTTCTCGATGCGCATGCGATCGTCGTCGGCGCGGGCGGCCTCGGCTCGCCCGCCGCGATGTACCTCGCGGCATCGGGCGTCGGCACGATCACGCTCGTCGACGCCGATACGGTCGACCTCACGAACCTGCAGCGACAGATCCTGCACGTGACGGCATCGGTCGGCCGCAGCAAGGTCGAATCGGGGCGCGACACGCTCGCGCAACTGAATCCCGAGGTGAAGGTGAACGCGGTCGCGGCGCGCGTCGACGATACGTGGCTCGATGCGCACGTCCCGCACGCGAGCGTCGTGCTCGACTGCACCGACAACTTCGCGACGCGCCACGCGATCAACCGCGCGTGCGTCGCGCACGGCGTGCCGCTCGTGTCGGGCGCCGCGCTGCGTTTCGACGGCCAGATCAGCACGTTCGACTTCCGCGACCCGGCCGCGCCCTGCTATGCGTGCGTGTTCCCGGAAGACCAGCCGTTCGAGGAGGTCGCGTGCGCGACGATGGGCGTGTTCGCGCCGACGGTCGGCATCATCGGCGCGATGCAGGCCGCCGAAGCGCTGCGCGTGATCGGCGACATCGGCAAGACGCTCAACGGGCGGCTGATGATGCTCGATTCGCTGCGGATGGAATGGACGACGATGAAAATCACGCGCCAGGCCGACTGCCCCGTGTGCGGGGGCCGGCACTGACGCGCGACGGGCATGCGCCGGACAGCGCATGCGTGACACTTCACTACAGTTAACGGCGGCCTGAACGCCTATGCGGCTGCATCCGCGCGCGGCTCGGCGACCGACAGGCGCTGCAGTGCCGCCTGCACTTCTTCCGGCTCGAACGCGGCCAGCACGTCGGCCGTCGGCTTCTCGAGCGCCTTCAGATGCGCACGCAGGATCTCCTGCTTCACGACGAGCAGCTGGCTCGGGTGCATCGAGAACTCGGTGAGCCCCATCCCGAGCAACAGGCGCGTGAGCGCCGGATCGCCGGCCATCTCCCCGCACACCGACACCGACACGCCCGCGCGCTTCGCTTCGCGCAGCGTATAGGCAATCAGGTGCAGCACCGCTGGATGCAGCGGGTCGTACAGGTGCGCGACCGCGTTGTCCGCCCGGTCGATCGCGAGCGTGTACTGGATCAGGTCGTTCGTGCCGATCGACAGGAAATCGAACCGCTTCAGGAACAGCGGCAGCGCGATCGCCGCGGCCGGAATCTCGATCATCGCGCCGATGCGCACGTTCGGATCGTACGCGAGCCCCGCATCGTCGAGCTGGTGCTTCGCCTCGCGGATCAGATCGAGCGTCTGGTCGATTTCCTGCGCGTGCGCGAGCATCGGGATCAGGATCTTCACCTGGCCGAACGCGGACGCGCGCAGGATCGCGCGCAGCTGCGTGAGGAACATCTGCGGCTCGGACAGGCTCCAGCGGATCGCGCGCAGGCCGAGCGCCGGGTTCGGCGCCGTCTCGTAGCCTTCGTCGAGCGCCTCGAGCGGCTTGTCCGCGCCGACGTCGATCGTGCGGATCGTCACCGGCATGCCCTTCATCCACTCGACGGCGCGCTTGTACGCGGCGAACTGCTCCTCCTCTTCCGGCATCTCCTTCTGGTGCATGAACAGGAACTCGGAGCGGAACAGCCCGACGCCGACCGCGCCGGCCTCGACGGCCGCCTTCGCGTCGTCGGGCAGCTCGATGTTCGCGTACAGGTCGATCTTGGTGCCGCACAACGTTTGCGTCGGCGAGAACTTCAGGCGCTGCAGCTTGCGCTGCTCCAGCAGCTTCTCGGACTGGCGGTACGAATATTCCTCGAGGACGATCGGCGCCGGATCGACGATCACGATGCCCTGGTCGCCGTCGACGATGATCAGGTCGTCCTGGCGGATCAGCGCGCTCGCGTGCTGCACGCCGACCGCGGCCGGGATGCCGAGGCTGCGCGCGACGATCGCCGTGTGCGACGTGCGCCCGCCGAGGTCGGTGACGAACGCCTGGAACGACTGCGTCTTGAACTGCATCATGTCGGCCGGCGCGATGTCGTGCGCGACGACGATCATCTCGTTCGTGCCGTTCTTGGCCGCGCGGTCGAGTGCCTGCGACGCGGACGGCGCGCCGGCGAGCGCCTTCAGCACACGCTCGACCACCTGCTCGATGTCGGCCTTGCGCTCGCGCAGGTATTCGTCCTCGATGTCGTCGAAATGGCGCGTGAGCAGCTCCAGCTGCTCGGTCAGCGCCCATTCGACGTTGTAGCGGCGCGTGCGGATCAGGTCGATGGTTTCCTGGACGAGCATCTCGTCGCCCAGGATCATCGCGTGGACGTCGATGAATGCGCCGACTTCGCTCGGGGTGTCGTCGGTCAGGTCGGCGCGCAGCGCTTCGAGTTCGTGATGCACGACGTCGAGCGCCGTGCGGAAGCGCTCGACCTCGGCGTCGATCTGGTTGGCCTCGACCAGGTAATGGGCGACGTCGAGCGCCGCCGGCGCGATCAGATACGCTCGCCCGATCGCGATACCACGTGAGACGGGAATGCCATGCAGCGTGAAGGACACGCGCACCTCCTCTGTACAAGTAAAGCCGCGGCACACTGCTGCGATGCGCTTATGACCCCGGTTAGCGATTATAAATTCCGCGACTCACTGCTGACTGCATGCACCGCAGCATTGCGTATTTCGCATCAATGCTTCCGACGAAAAAAATGCCGCGAAATCCGCGGCATTCTGGCTGGAAACGGCAACGATCGCGCGTGGTGATCACTGGCCTTCGCCGAACTTGTCGGCGATCAGCTTCAGCAGCGCGTCCATCGCTTCCCGCTCGTCGGCTCCGTCGGTCTCGATCGTCACGGTGCTGCCGATGCCGGCCGCCAGCATCATCACGCCCATGATGCTCTTCGCATTGATCTTGCGCCCGTTGCGCGTCATCCAGACTTCCGACTGGAAGTTGCCGGCCAGTTGCGTAAGCTTGGCCGATGCGCGCGCATGGAGCCCCAATTTATTGACGATGGTGGTTTCTTGTTGAAGCATGATTCTCGGTCGGGTCGGTCGGGGCCGCCGGCGACGCGCGTCGGCGGTGCGGTCTAAAACGGAAAACGGGCAATCAGTGCGATTCGGTGCGCGGCTGCGGTTCGGGCGGAATCGGCGCGCACTGGCCGCAGCCGGTTTCCGTCGGCGGCGGCGGCGTACCGGCCGACACCTCGTGGACGCCCTTCGCGCCGCCGGACAGTGCCTTGTCGACCAGCTTGTCGAGCGGCACGGTGCGGTAGCAGACGGCGCGCACGAGCATCGGCAGGTTCACGCCCGCCAGCACGCGCACGTTGTCGAGCTTGGCGAGCTGGCCGGCGATGTTCGCGGGCGTCGCGCCGTACATGTCGGTCAGCACGACCACGCCGTTGTCTTCCCTGAGCCGCGCGAGTTCCGCGTGGGCGAACGCCATCACCTGGGTCGGATCGCTGTCCGCCGTCACGTCGATACAGCCGATGCGCGCGGGCACGCCGCCGTAGATGTGCGCGATGCAGTCCCGCAGCGCGGTGGCGAGCGGGGCATGCGCGATGATCAGAATCCCGGCCATGTCAGATCGCTCCCGGCCGCCCTTGGCGGACCGACACCCCGCGGCGGGGCAATGAGCGTAGCGAGTATGGGAAACGTTTCATGTTCAGCCTTGCAACAGTATCGGCCCGACCGCCGGGCCTTCGGTGCGCCGATCACGGCACCTGGCAAGCGGGCATTGTAGCAGGCCGGTCAAGCTGCTCCGGCGACGGGGGACCTGCGCGGCCGCCGCCGGAGTTGCGCGGGAAGCGGCCTACGCGGCCGCCCGCTCCAGCGCGTCGATGAACATCGCGGCGACGTCGAAGCCCGTCTGCTCCATGATCTCGCGGAAGCACGTCGGGCTCGTGACGTTCACCTCGGTCAGCCAGTCGCCGATCGCATCGAGGCCGACCAGCAGCAGCCCGCGCGACGCGAGCACCGGGCCGAGCGTCTCGGCGATCTCGCGATCGCGGGCCGTCAGCGGCTGCGCGACTCCCAGCCCGCCGGCGGCCAGGTTGCCGCGCACCTCGCTGCCCTGCGGAATCCGCGCGAGCGAATACGGCACGGGCTCGCCGCCGATCAGCAGGATGCGCTTGTCGCCGGCCTTGATCTCGGGAATGAATTTCTGCGCCATCACCGAGCGCGTGCCGTCGTGGCTCAGCATCTCGATGATCGAACCGAGGTTCATGCCGTCCGGCTTCACGCGGAACACGCCCATCCCGCCCATGCCGTCGAGCGGCTTCAGGATCACGTCGCCGTGCTCGGCGTGGAACGCGCGCAGCCGTTTCGCGTCGCGCGTGACGAGGGTCGGCGCGACGAACTGCGGAAACTCGCCGATCGCGAGCTTCTCTGAATGGTCGCGGATCGACTGCGCGTTGTTGAACACGCGGGCACCCGCGCGCTCGGCCAGCTCGAGCAGCCAGGTCGACGTCACGTACTCCATGTCGAACGGCGGATCCTTGCGCATCAGTACCGCGCCGAACGATTCGAGACGGCGCGCATCGACCGTGCCTGCGTCGAACCAGGTCTCGCGATGCAGGTCGTCCAGTTCGCCGACGAACGTGATGCGCCGCACGTCGGCCTCGACCGACGCGCCCGTCCACGCGAGGTGGTTCGGCTCGCATGCGTACACCGCATGCCCGCGACGCGCGGCCTCGGCCATCATGGCGTAGGTCGAATCCTTGTAGATCTTGAAGCGCTCGAGCGGGTCGGCGATAAAGAGAATGTCCATGCGGGTCCTGTACGTAGCGAAGGTCCGTTATACCTGGATGGCTTCGGGATCGGTCTTTTCCAGTTCGATCGACGACGCGATCAGCGACAGCCGCGCGACGACGCCGTACATGTAGAACCGGTTCGGCGGCGCGGCACCGGGCTTCGCGCCGGCATCCGGCAGCGCGGTGTGCTCGAAGCCGAGCGGCACGTAGTGCATGCCGGGCGCGTTCAGGTTCTGGTCGCGCTCGCGGCCGCCGTGCGTGCGGTAGAAACCGCCGACCACGTAGCGGTCGATCATGTACACGACGGGCTCGGCCACTTCGTCGCCGACGCGCTCGAACGTATAGACGCCTTCCTGCACGATCACGTCGCGCACCGCGAGGCCGGCCTTCGACTCGGCCATCTGCGCGCGCTCGGCCTTCGACATCCGGCCGATCTCGGCCGCGTCGTGCACGGTCATCACACCGCGCCCCGCCGTGCCCGCGTCGGCCTTCACGACGACGTACGGCTTCTCGCTGATCCCGTATTCGCGGTACTTGCGCGCGATCTTCTTCAGCACGCCGTCGATCGCGTCGGCGAGCGCCTGCTCGCCCTCATGCGCCTGCCAGTCGACGCCTTCGACGTGCGCGAAATACGGATTCACCATCCACGGATCGACGCCGACCATCTTCGCGAACTTCTTCGCGACGTCGTCGTAGCACGAGAAGTGCGTCGACTTGCGGCGCACGGCCCAGCCCGCATGCAGCGGCGGCAGCAGGTATTGCTCGTGCAGGTTCTCCAGCACGGCCGGGATGCCGGCCGACAGGTCGTTGTTCAGCAGGATCGAGCACGGGTCGAAATTCTTCAGGCCGAGGCGGCGCTGCGAACGCTCGAGCGGTTCGAGCACGATCTTCTGGCCGTCGGCCAGCGTGATCGGCGTCATGTCGGTGATGCTCGGGTCGAGCGAGCCGAAGCGCACGTTCAGGCCGGCCTGGCGCATGATCGTCGCGAGGCGCGCGACGTTTTCGAGGTAGAACGCGTTGCGGGTCGGCAGCTCGGGAATCACGAGCAGGTTCTTCGCGTCCGGGCAGATCTTCTCGATCGCGGCCATCGCGGCCTGCACGGCGAGCGGCAGCACTTCGGACGGCAGGTTGTTGAACGCGCCGGGAAACAGGTTCGCGTCGACGGGCGCCAGCTTGAAGCCGGCATTGCGCAGGTCCACCGAACAATAGAACGGCGGGGTATGTTCCTGCCATTCGAGCCTGAACCAGCGTTCGATCGCAGGCGTCGCGTCGAGGATCTTCTGCTCGAGTTCGAGCAGCGGACCGTTCAACGCGGTAACGAGGTGGGGAACCATGAATCACTCGCGAGCGGGAGAATGAAGATTGTAGAGCAATTGCCCTGCCCATTTGGGGATTGTTCCCGGCTTCACAAGGATATGGAGGAAGTTTTCGGCTATTGACCCGATAGAGTGAAGGGTTATCCGCTACGGCAGCGCGCAACAGAAGAAAAAAAGCCCGCCGGGTGGGGCGGGCCGAAGTCGCTGCGCTCATTCGGTGGCGGGCGCCGTCTTTGCGGCGGCCCGCCGGTCATCCTTGTGACTTATTCGACATGCTCGCCGTGCAGGATCACGTCGAGACCTTCGCGCTCTTCCTCTTCGGTCACGCGCAGGCCGATCGTCAGGTCGATCAGCTTCAGCAGCACGAAGCTCAGCACGCCGCTGTAGACCAGCGTGATCAGGACGCCCTTCGCCTGCAGCAGCAGGCTGCCGTCGGCGCCGCCGATATCCTTGACCGCGAACACGCCGGTCAGCAGTGCGCCGAGAATCCCGCCGATGCCGTGCACGCCGAACGCGTCGAGCGAATCGTCGTAGCCGAGCTTCGACTTGAGCCAGGTGGCCGACCAGAAGCACACGACGCCCGCCGCGATACCGATCACGAGCGCGCCTGCCACGCCGACGAAGCCGGCTGCCGGCGTGATCGCCACCAGACCCGCGACCGCGCCCGACACGATGCCGAGCACCGACGGCTTGCCCTTCGCGATCCATTCGGCAAACATCCAGCCGAGCGCCGCGCAGGCCGTCGCGACTTGCGTCGTCAGCATCGCGAAGCCGGCACGACCGTCGGCCGCGACCGCGGAGCCTGCGTTGAAGCCGAACCAGCCGACCCACAGCATCGAGCCGCCGATCATCGTCAGCACGAGGTTGTGCGGTGCCATCGATTCGCGGCCGTAGCCGACGCGCTTGCCGAGCACGAGGCACGACACGAGGCCCGCGATACCGGCGTTGATGTGCACCACCGTGCCGCCCGCGAAGTCGAGCACGCCGTCAGCCGACAGCCAGCCGGTCGGTTCCCACACCATGTGCGCGATCGGCACGTAGACGATCAGCGACCAGAGCGTCATGAACACGAGCATCGCCGAGAACTTCATCCGGTCGGCGAACGCGCCGCAGATCAGCGCCGGCGTGATGATCGCGAACGTCATCTGGTAGACGAAGTAGACCGATTCCGGAATCGTCGTCGCGAGATGGCTGACGGTCAGCGTCGTCGCCTTGTCGCCCTTGATGTAGTTCATGCCGTGCAGGAACGCGCGCGACAGGCCGCCGATGAAGCCGTTGCCCGGCGTGAACGCGAGGCTGTAGCCGACCACCGTCCAGAGCACCGTGATCACCGCGGTGATCGCGAAGCTCTGCATCACGGTCGCGAGCACGTTCTTCTTGCGGACCATGCCCGCGTAGAACAGCGCGAGGCCGGGGATCGTCATGAACAGCACGAGCGCGGTGGACGTCAGCATCCACGCGGTGTCGCCCGCGCTGATCTTCGACGAATCGACCGAGAACGGGGCGGTCGGCGCAGCCGGTGCGGCAGGCGCGGACGCGGCGGCGGCAGCCGATGCGTCGGCGGCGCCCGAAGCCGGTGCGGCGGCAGCGGCGGTCGCCGATGCGTCGGTCGCAGCCGGCGCCGAAGCGGCCGGCGCGGCGGCGGCCGATGCGTCGGAAGCCGTGGCGGCGGGTGCGGACGCAGCCGCGGCGGACGCCGCGTCGTCGGCGAGCGCGGGGCCGACGCCGGCCGCGATCAGCGAGCCGGCCATCAGCAGGGACATCAGAAGTTTGCGCATCTTGGGTTTCCTCTTGTCGCTTGTCTTTAGTCTGTTCTGTTACAGCGCGTCAGCGCCGGTCTCCCCGGTGCGAATCCGGATCACTTGCTCGATGGGCGTGACGAAGATCTTGCCGTCGCCGATCTTGCCGGTGCGCGCGGCCCGCTCGATCGCTTCCACCGCCTGGTCGACGAGATCGTCCGACACGGCCGCCTCGATCTTCATCTTCGGCAGGAAATCGACCACGTATTCGGCGCCGCGGTACAGCTCGGTATGCCCCTTCTGGCGCCCGAACCCTTTCACCTCCGTCACCGTGATGCCCGAGACGCCAAGCGCCGACAGCGCTTCGCGCGTCTCATCGAGCTTGAACGGCTTGATGATTGCGGTAATGAGTTTCATGAAGTCCTCTCGCTGGGTTGTCCCGTCGAATTGGTTGGAATGTTGTAACGGACTCTTCTCAGCAACTCGCATGCCATGTCCGCTCGAACACCGTCTCGAAGGGCTCGGGAACAGGGTCACATCCCGCGATGTAAGGCGCGGAAGCCCGGCCGAATGGCCAACGTGGCCCGGTTTGCTGGCGCGGCGAAAGGAACGTTGCTAGAGTGCACGCACGTCCCGGCTCGCCGGGCCATTCACCCATGCGGGCGCCATGCCCGGAATTCGCGCCCTGCGCGCACCATTTCCGGTCATGCGTGCATCATGGGCACGTACGCAACTGAAGATGCACATTTTTTGTGCAAGGAAGGGGAATCACATGAAGCAACCCAGCGATGTTTTCAACGATCTGCAGTCGCGCGTCAGCGACCTGCTGAAAAACTCGCCGGCCAAGGACGTCGAGCGCAACGTGAAGGCCATGCTGTCGCAAGGCTTCTCGAAGCTCGATCTCGTCACGCGCGAGGAATTCGACACGCAGGCCCAGGTGCTCGCCCGCACCCGCGTGCGCCTCGAGGAACTCGAAAAGCGCGTCGCGGAACTCGAGCAGAAGCTCGCCGCGCCGCAGGCCTGACGCCCCACCCGGCCGCAAGGTCCGGGCGCGGGCCGCCTCGTGCGGCCCGCGCCCGCCGCGCTGAAGGTGTTCCGCCGCTCTCCGTAGTCCGTCGTTCTTCGCAGCATCCTCCGCTCTTCGCAGTCCATCGCTCTTCGCAGTTCCTCGTTCCGCAGTTCGTCGTTCCGCAGTCCCTCGCTCTTTCCCCGCGCCACGCCGGCACGCGCGCACCGATTTCTCCGATTCCCGCGGCATGCGGCCCCGAACGGCCGTCGTCCGCCTGTCACGCAGGAGCCTCGCCATGTCGCTTGCCGTGGTGCGCAGTCGCGCGCCTGCCTCCGGCCGCGCGCCGGACGTCACCGTCGAAGTCCATCTCGCCAACGGGCTGCCGTCGTTCTCGATCGTCGGCCTGCCCGATCTCGAAGTCCGCGAAAGCCGCGAGCGCGTCCGCGCCGCGCTGCAGAACTGCGGCTTCGAATTTCCCGTGCGCCGGATCACCGTCAATCTCGCGCCGGCCGACCTGCCGAAAGAGTCGGGTCGGTTCGACCTGCCGATCGCGCTCGGCATCCTCGCCGCGAACGGCCAGATCCCGGCCGACGCGCTGGCCGGCCGCGAATTCGCGGGCGAGCTGTCGCTGACGGGCGCGCTGCGGCCGATGCGCGGCGCGTTCGCGATGGCGTGCGGCGCCGCGCGCGACTGGCGCGCGGAGGAATCCGGTGCGGGCGTCGCCGGTGGCGCGGGCCTGGATGCCGGCGCTCCGCGCGATTCCGTCGCGAGCTCGCGTCCGCCCGAGCTGTACCTGCCGTTCGACAGCGCGGCCGAGGCCGCGCTCGTCCCGGGCGTGACCGTGTACGGCGCGCGCGACCTGCCCGCGCTGTGTGCGCACCTCGCCGATGCGCCGGACGGGCGGCTCACGCCGGTCGCGGCGCCCTGCCTCGACCACCTGCCGGCGCCGGCCGCGCCCGACCTCGCGGACGTGGTCGGCCAGCGTGGCGCACGGCGCGCACTCGAAGTCGCCGCCGCGGGCGGTCATCACATGCTGATGGTCGGGCCGCCGGGGGCCGGCAAATCGATGCTGGCCGCGCGGCTGGCCGGCCTCCTGCCGCCGCTGACCGACGACGAAGCGCTGACGTCGGCCGCGCTGCTTTCCGCGAGCCGCCTCGGCTTCTCGCCCGCGCAGTGGCGCCGGCGGCCGTTCCGTTCGCCGCATCACTCGTCGAGCGCCGCGGCGCTGGTCGGTGGCCGCAATCCGCCGCAACCCGGTGAAATCACGCTCGCGCACCTCGGCGTGCTGTTTCTCGACGAGTTGCCGGAATTCGACCGGCACGTGCTCGAAATGCTGCGCGAGCCGCTCGAAGCCGGCCGCATCACGATCTCGCGCGCGGCCCAGCAGGCCGACTTCCCGGCCGCGTGCCAGCTGATCGCCGCGATGAACCCGTGCCCGTGCGGCTGGCACGGCGATCCGTCCGGGCGCTGCCGCTGCTCGCCGGACGTCGCCGCGCGCTACCTGCGCAAGCTGTCGGGGCCGCTGCTCGACCGCATCGACATCCAGATCGACCTGCCCGCGCTGTCGCCGGCCGAACTCGCGTCGCGCACCACGGCGCCCGGCGAGCCGAGCGCGGCGGTGGCCGCCCGCGTTGCGCAGGCGCGAGCGCTGCAGCTCGACCGGCAGGGCAAGACGAATCACATGCTGAGCGGCCGCGAGACCGACGACCTGTGCCGGCCGACCGACGAAGGCGAGCGGCTGCTGCGCGAAGCGGGCGAGCGCTTCGGCTGGTCGGCGCGTGCGTATTTCCGCGTGCTGAAAGTCGCGCGGACGATCGCCGACCTGGCCGGCGACCCGCTGCCGACGGCCGCGCAGATCGCCGAGGCGATCCGCTACCGGCGCGCGCTCACGGCGCTCTGAGCGCTCTCGGAGGACAAAATCCGGCTGTCAAGACTTGACTTATGCACAATTCCACGAGTCCGGCCCCGGATCGGGGCTCGCCGCGGCCTTTGCCGGACGGAATTCGTATCCCGTTGTTTTGATTGATTTTTCTCAAAGGCCGAACGGGCGGCCAAACAGGCCGGAAGGCCGTCCGGCGTGGCTCTGCGGGAAATACCGACTACTTTTCAACAAAGTTATCCACATGCGCTGTGGATAGCCGAAAAACCCTCGCAAAATCCGGCGATTAGCGTCGAAAGCTGCGAATGAACTTTCAGTTGTCACAGCGTGTCCGAGGCACCCTCGCCGGCCGCGGTCAATCGAGTTTGAACGAGCCGAAAAACTGGTCGAGCTGCTCCTGCGTGAGCGACCCGTCGGCGATCACGACGGCCTGGTAAGCGTGCCGGCCGCGCGCGGCAAGCCGCGCGACGATCGTCTTGCGTGCGCGATCGCCGCCGGCAGCCGCCCCCGCGACACGCAGCTCGATCCCGTTCACCGCGCCGCCGGCCGCGAGCGGCACCGGCACGGACGCCGTCTGCGGCGCGCCTTCGAGATTGCGCGACAGTCCCGCGCGCAGGAATTCGAGCGCCGCGCGGCGCGTGTCGTCGCGGTCGTCCGGCAGCGTCAGCGTGCCGACCGCGAACACCGCGCCGTCGACGTGCGCGGCCTGCATGCGCATCGGCATCGACGTACCGCCGATCGCCACCGGCTGCTCCTCGACGGTCGGCTTCGCCGGCAAATCGATCGTGTAGCCTGCGTCGTTGTGCAGCGTGCGCCAGTCGAACGACGGCGAGCACGCGGCCAGCGCGGCGCTCACGCAGGCAAGCGCGGCGAAGTGCCGCAGCGGACGAAAAAGGGGGCGCAACGATTCGATGACTTCCTTCGGCATGGCGTGGATCGGGCAGGCAAAAACGGGCATTATCCGCCGAACCTGAAACCCTGGATGCGTGGCGGCCGCCGGTGCGCGCACCGCATTCGCGCTAAAATGAGCGCGAAATTCAACGTCGATTTCGACGTCCTTTGCATCGACCCGCGTCATCGACCGACTCCGAGAGCACCAGATGAACACCACGCCTCCCGCCCGCCGCAGTGCCGGCCCCATCCGCTACCTCGTCGCGGTTGCCGTCGTCGCGGCCATCGCCGTCGCCGGCTTCTTCGCGTTCAACGGCAAGTCCAGCGTGCCGGACGCGACGTTCACGCTGCTGTCGGGCCAGAAGGTCTCGACCGCAGGCGACCTGAAGGGCAAGGTCTATCTCGTGAACTTCTGGGCGACGAGCTGCGCGACCTGCATGCAGGAAATGCCGCAGATGGTCGATACCTACAATCGCTTCAAGGGTCAGGGGCTGGAATTCGTCGCGGTCGCGATGAACTACGATCCGCCGATGTACGTCGCGAACTACGCGCAGACGCGCCAGCTGCCGTTCAAGGTCGCGCTCGACGACGGCAGCGTCGCGAAGCAGTTCGGCAACGTGCAGCTCACGCCGACGACCTTCGTGGTCGACAAGGACGGCAAGATCCTGAAGCGCTACGTCGGCGCACCGCAGTTCGCGGAACTCGACGCGCTGCTCAAGAAGGCGCTCGACGGCAACGCGGCCTGAGCGCCGCACGCCGTCGCACGACAGGACTCGCAGGGCCGCACCCCGCGCCCTGCTCCGCGAAACGGACCGCACTGCGGTCCGTTTGCTTTTCAGCGCTCGGTTTCGCCTTTCGCCGACAGCCCGTAGCGCTTCATCTTCTCGTACAGCGTGGCCTTGCCGACATGCAGCCGGTCGGCCGTCGCGGCAACCGCTCCGCCCGTCTGGTTCAGCGCCTCGGCGATCACCGCACGCTCGAACTGCTCGATGCGCTCCTTCAGCGTCTGGTCGTTGTCGGCATCGCCGCCGCCCGCGCCCGTTTCCTGCGGCATGTCGGCCACGCCGAGCACGAAGCGGTCGGCCGCATTGTGCAGCTCGCGCACGTTGCCGGGCCAGTCGCGCTGCATCAGGCTCGCGCGCTGCCGGTCGGTCAGCACCGGCGCGGGCCGCCCGTAGCGCACGGCCGCATCGAGCATGAAGTGCTCGAACAGCGGCACGATGTCCTCGCGGCGCTCGGCGAGCGGCGGCAGCGCGATCGTCACGACGTTGAGCCGGTACAGCAGGTCGCGCCGGAACGTGCCGGCTGCGACGAGCTCGCTCATGTCGCCCTTCGCGGCCGCGACGACGCGGCAGTTCACGCGGATCGGCTGGTTCGAGCCGAGCCGCTCCAGCACGCCGTCCTGCAGCACGCGCAGCAGCTTCACCTGCAGCGCGAGCGGCATGCTTTCGATTTCGTCGAGGAACAGCGTGCCGCCGGACGCGTATTCGAGCTTGCCGACGCGGCGCTTCGCGGCGCCCGTGAACGCACCGGGCTCGTAGCCGAACATCTCCGACTCGAACATCGGCTCGGGCAGCGCGCCGCAATTCACCGCGATGAACGGCTTGTCGCGGCGCGGCGACAGCTCGTGCAGGCTGCGCGCGATCAATTCCTTGCCGGCACCCGTGTCGCCGTTGATCAGCACCGACGCGTCGGTCGGCGCGACGTTCGCGAGCAGCTTGCGCACCTGCTCGATCGCGGGGCTGCGGCCGATGATGCGCGGCGCGACGACGTTCTGCCCGGCCAGCTCGCGCCGCAGCGCGTGGTTCTCGAGCACGAGCTCGCGGCGCTCCAGCGCGCGGCGCACCGTCTCGATCAGGCGCTCGGCCGCGAACGGCTTTTCGATGAAGTCGTACGCGCCGTCGCGCATCGCCTGCACGGCCATCGAGATGTCGCCGTGACCGGTCACGAGGATCACCGGCACGTCGGGCACGCGTTCGCGGCACTGCGCAAGCACGTCGAGCCCGCTTGCGCCGGGCAGCCGGATGTCGCTGACGATCGCGCCGGCGGTATCCGCGACGATCGCCTTCTCGGCCGCTTCGGCCGACTCGAAGCCGGCGACGTCGAAGCCTGCCAGCTGGAGGCTCTGCACGCTCGCCCGGCGAACGAGCGCATCGTCTTCGATATAGATCACTTGCAGCCGGTTGGCCATCGTACTCACTTGCTCCTGACAGGCCGCGCGACGGTCTCGCGCGCGGCGCTCGTTGATGCCGGTCGTGCGCCGACCGGGCCCGGGCCCGATCACGCTAATGCGAGCCTGCCGGCTCGGACACGGAGTCCGGATGATGCGTGCGTGCGCGCCGCAGCGTCAAGACGAACAGCGCGCCGCCCGACGGCGCATTGCGCGCGGTCAGCGCGCCGCCCGCGTCGCTCGCGATCGACGACGAGATCGCGAGGCCGAGCCCGAGCCCGCGCCCCATTTCCTTCGTCGTGAAGAACGGCTCGAACAGCCGCGGCAGCAAATCGGGCGCGATGCCGGAGCCGTTGTCGCGCACTTCGACCGCGAGCGTCGCGGCCGACACCGCGATCGTCACCTCGATCGCCGGCGCCGCGACGCCGGCCACCGCGTCCAGCGCGTTGCCGAGCAGGTTGATCAGCACCTGTTCGAGGCGCAGATCCTCGCAGCGCGCCACGAGCGCCGGATAGTCGCGCGCGAGGTCGAGCGGCTCGTCGTGCGCGGGCGACGCGGTCGCGTCCTGCAGCGTCAGCGTGAGCGCGACGCCGCCCAGCCGCTCGCCCAGCAGCGACAGCACGCTGCGCAGCGCGCGCACGACGAGCGCCCGCTCGTTGCGCGGCTTCGCGCGGCCGACGAACAGCTTCAGCTGATTCGTGATCTTGCCCATCCGCTCGGTGAGCGCCGCGATCGCCTCGAGGTTCTCGCGCGCGGCCGCCTGCTCGCCGCGGTCGAGCAGCACGCGCGTGTTGTCCGAGAAGCTGCGCAGCGCCGCGAGCGGCTGGTTCAGTTCATGCGTGATGCCGGCCGCCATCTGGCCGAGCGCGGCGAGCTTGCTCGCCTGGATCAGTTCGTCGTGCGCGGCGCGCAGTTCCTGCTCCGCGCGGATCCGGTCGCCGACTTCCTTCTGCAACTGCTCGTTCGCTTCCGACAGGTCGGCCGTGCGCTCCTCGACGCGCCGGTTCAGCTCCGCGTACGCCTGCTGCAACAGCGCGCGGCCGCGGATCATTTCGCGCACGCGCGCCCGGCGCATCCGCCAGTAGAACGCGAGCAGCGCGACCGACACGAAGCCGAAACCCGTGACGATCGTCGCGTTGCGCGCATCGGTGTCGATCGGCGCGATCGGCGCGAGCGTGACGAGCAGCCAGTCGGGCTCGCCGATCCGGCGCTTGCTGACGAGAAAACGCGGCGCGCGCCGGCCGGGGCCGAGCCGCACGATCTCCGCGTCGGCGCCGAGCGTCTGCTCGATGCGCAGCGGCAGCGGCGTGACCGGTTGCTGCGCGTACTGGCGCGTCTCGTAGATCGATGCGGCGACGGGGCCCGTGAGCGGGCGCAGCGTGTGGTACTTCCACGCGGGCACCGACGACAGGAACACGACGCCGTGATCGTCCGCGACGACGAGCGGCTCGGACGCATCGGCACCCTGGAACCACTCGAGGTTGAGCTTCACGACGACGACGCCCGCGATCCGGCCGTCGCGCCATACGGGCTGCGAGATGTAGTAGCCGGGGTCGCGCGAGATCGTGCCGATGCCGAAGAAGCGGCCGACCTGGCCGTTCATCGCATCGACGAAATACGGCCGGAAGCGGTATTCGGTCCCGACGAAGCTGTCGGGCGCGCGCCAGTTGCTGGCGGCGACGCACAGGCCGTCCGCACCGATCACGTAGGTGACGGTCGCGTGCGCGTGTTCGTTGAGATCTTCGAGATAGCGGTTGACGCGCGCGGTGTAGTCGCCGCGCTTCGGCTCGGCGAGCAGGTCCTGCACGTACGGATGGCTGCCGAGCAGGTAAGGCAGCGACTCGTAGCGGTCGAGCGTGCTCTTGAGCGCGTTGGTCGTGCGGTCGACGCGCACCGCGGCATTGCGCTGCAGCTCGGCGACGCCGCGTTGCCAGGTGATCGTCCACGTCAGCGCGCACGCCGCGACGAGCGCGGCGGCAAGCACGACGAGGATGAGCAGGCGGCGCGTCACGGTCGAGGCTTCCTGGCGATGCGGATCGCCTATTGTGTCATAGGCCTCCGCATCCACGCGCCGATCGCCGCGTGCCGCGCCGCCGGCGGACGGTGCGGCCGCCTGCTCCTTCATGACGTCAGACGCCGGCCGTCTCGGTCGGTGCGACTGCGCCGCCGCCCTTCAGCGCCTGGCTCAGCTTGTTGCGGTCGAGTTCCTTCTCCCACGCGGACACGACGACCGTCGCGACGCCGTTGCCGACGATGTTGGTCAGCGCGCGGCATTCGCTCATGAAGCGGTCGATGCCGAGGATCAGCACCATGCCCGACAGCGGGATCGTCGGCACGACGGCCAGCGTCGCGGCGAGCGTGATGAAGCCCGCGCCCGTCACGCCGCTCGCGCCCTTCGACGTCAGCATCGCGACGGCCAGCAGCGTGAGCTGCTGCATCCACGTCAGCTCGATGTTGGTCGCCTGCGCGATGAACAGCACGGCCATCGTCATGTAGATGTTGGTGCCGTCGAGGTTGAACGAATAGCCGGTCGGCACGACGAGGCCGACGACCGAACGCGAGCAGCCTGCCTTCTCGAGCTTTTCCATCAGCTGCGGCAGCGCGGCTTCCGACGAGCTCGTGCCGAGCACGATCAGCAGCTCTTCCTTGATGTAGGACACGAAGCGGATGATCGAGAAGCCCGTGAAGCGCGCGATCGCGCCGAGCACGACGAGCACGAACACGACCGACGTCAGGTAGAACGTGCCGATCAGCTTGAGCAGCGGCACCAGCGAGCCGACGCCGTACTTGCCGATCGTGAACGCCATCGCGCCGAACGCGCCGATCGGGGCCAGCTTCGTGACGATGTGCACGATGCCGAACAGCACGCGCGTCAGCCCGTCGATGAAGTCGGTCACGACCTTGCCGCGCTCGCCGAGGTGCGCGAGCACGCTGCCGAACAGCAGCGCGATCAGCAGGATCTGCAGGATTTCACCCTGCGCGAACGCATCGACCATCGTGTTCGGGATGATGTGCATCAGGAAGTCGACCGTCGACTGCCCGTGTGCCTTCGCCGCGTACGACGCGACGGCCTTGCCGTCGAGCGTCGCCGGATCGATGTTGAAGCCGACGCCCGGACGCAGGATGTGCGTGGCCGCGAGGCCCAGCAGCAGCGCGAAGGTCGACACGATCTCGAAGTACAGCAGCGCCTTGCCGCCGACGCGGCCGACCTTCTTCATGTCCTCCATGCCGGCGATGCCGGTGACGACCGTACAGAAGATGATCGGACCGATCACCATCTTGATCAGCTTGATGAAGCCGTCGCCGAGCGGCTTCATGTCGGTGGCGATCGAAGGATAGAAGTGGCCGAGGATCACGCCGACGATGATGGCGAAAATCACCTGCACATAGAGCACTTTGTAGAAGGGTTTCTTCTTCACGATGGTTCCTGCTGAAGTAGATGAGCCGGTGGAAACGGCGTCACGCGCGCAGGCGAATGTCTCAGGGGAAAAGTCACCCGCCCGCGCGGCTGCCGTGCCGCAACAAGCGATGCCTCAGGACATCCGGAGGGGGAGGAAGGCATTGGTCATCGTTGTCTCCTTGCTTGCTGTAGTAGTTCGGCCGGGGGATGGCCGTGCGTTTTATATCGCAAGGTCGATGCCAGGTTTCAGGAACCCCTCAAGCCGTTGTTTTCATTGTATTTCCCATAATGCGGCAGGCAAGAAAATCCGGGATTCCGGATTTCCGGAAAATATCCGTCCGGCGATCCGGACGGATGCATTGTTTCATCAGAGGAATCAGTGCTGGACGGCCCGGCTCGCGAGCACGCCCGTCTGCGCGTAGAACTCCTGCTGCTCGAACGCGGCGCGCTCGCGCCGCGCGCGCTCGCCGCGATCGGCGAGCGAGCCGACGACGATCCCGATGAACGCGAGCGGCACCGACACGAGCGCCGGGTTGTCGAGGAACACCGGTGCGTGCGCGTGGTGCAGCACGTCGACCCATACCGACTTCGACAGCACCGTGAGCGCGACCGCCGACACGAGGCCGAGGCCGCCGCCGAGCACCGCGCCGCGGGTCGTCATCCCGCGCCAGAAGATCGACATCGCGAGCACCGGGAAATTGGCGCTCGCGGCCACCGCCGCGACAAGCCCGACCATGAACGCGACGTTCACGTGCTCGAACAGGATCGACAGCGCGATCGCGACGGCCGACAGCACGATCGTCGCCGTGCGCGAGATGCGCATCTCGAGGCGCTCGTCGGGCTTGCCGCGCGCCCACATCTGCGCATACAGGTCGTGCGAGATCGTCGTCGCGCCGGCCAGCGTCAGGCCCGCGACCACCGCGAGGATCGTCGCGAACGTGACGGCCGCGATGAACCCGTAGAACCAGTTCCCGCCGACCGCCTGTGCGAGCTTCACCGCCACCATGTTCGAACCGCCGAGCAGGTCGTGCGTCAGGTTGAACGTGCCGTTCGCGCCGAGCCGGAAGAACTCCGGATGCTGCGCGAGCAGCACGATCGCCGAGAAGCCGATCACGAAGGTCAGCAGGTAGAAGTAGCCGATGAAGCCGGTCGCGTAGAGCACCGACTTGCGCGCCTCCTTCGCGTTCGGCACCGTGAAGAAGCGCATCAGGATGTGCGGGAAGCCGGCCGTGCCGAACATCAGCGCGATGCCGAGCGACAGCGCGTTGGCCGGATCGCGGATCAGCTTGCCGGGCCCCATGATCGACAGCGCGCCCGGATGCACGGCCACCGCGCGGCGGAACATCTCGTCGACGCTGAAGCCGAATTCGCCGAGCGCGAGCAACGCGAGCAGCGTCGCGCCGCACAGCAGCAGCACGGCCTTGATCACCTGCACCCAGGTGGTCGCGGTCATCCCGCCGAAGAACACGTAGACGACCATCAGCACGCCGACGATCAGCTCGGCCGTGCCGTACGACAGCCCGAACAGCAGCTGGATCAGCTTGCCCGCGCCGACCATCTGCACGACGAGGTACAGCACGACGATCGTCAGCGCGTTGGCGGACGTCAGCAGCCGGATCGGCCGCTGCGCGAAGCGGTACGCGACGACGTCGACGAACGTGAACTTGCCGAGGTTGCGCAGCGGCTCGGCGATCAGGAACATCACGAACGGCCAGCCGACCAGGAAGCCGATCGAGTAGATCAGCCCGTCGAAGCCGAACATGAACACCATGCCGGACAGCCCGAGGAACGATGCGGCCGACATGTAGTCGCCCGCGATCGCGAGCCCGTTCTGCAGCCCGGTAATGCCGCCGCCGGCCGTGTAGAAGTCGCGCGTCGAGCGCGTGCGCCGCGCGGCCCAGCGCGTGAGCGCGAGCGTCGCGAACACGAACGCGAAGAACATCCCGATCGCGACCGGGTTCAGTTCGACCTTGTCGGGCATCGGGCCGGCGACGCCGGTCGCATGGGCGGCGGAGGAAACGAGAACGGCCAGCGCGACGAGCGCGCTCGAAATGAATCGCATGTCGGCCCCCGTCACGGACGTTGCAGGATCGCGTCGACGCGGCGGTCGAACGCACGGTTCGCGCGCAGCACGTAGCACGCGGTCAGGCCGATCGCGACCAGGATGATCGCGACGCCCGCGGCGATCCCGACCGTCGTCGTCGCGCCGCGGTACAGCGGCGCCGCGAGCACGTGCGGCGCGAGCGCGACGAGCAGGATGAAGCCGTAGTACGTGGCGATCATCAGTGCCGTGAGCGTGAAGCTGAAGCGGCGCCGTGCACGCACGAGCTGCTGGTAGTCGCGGCGCGCCGTGACCGATTCGATGACGGAAAGCTCCATGTTGTCTCCATTTCCAGCTCGTCATGGCGAGCAGTGTTTTGTGGAATGGTCGGCGCGCCTCCACTGCCCCGCCCGCGCCGCGGCGGAACAAGCGATCTACACGACGCGATCCGCCCGCAACCTTGCGACCTCGCCGGGCGACATCCCGAGCCAGCCGCCGAGCACCGCCTCCGTATCGGCGCCGAGCACCGGCGGCGCTCCGCGCACCGGCAGCCGCGCGCCGTCGAAGCGGTACGGCGGCGCGAGCACGTCGACGTCGCCCGCGACCGGATGCGGCTGCCGCGTGACGAGCCCGGCGCGCGTTGCACGTTCGGACGTCAGCGCTTCATGCAGCCCGAGCACTTCGCCGCACGGGATGCCCGCATCGGCGAGCGCGGCGAGCAGCGTCGCGCGTGACCGGCGTGCCAGTTCGCGACGAATCTCGGGCAGCAGGTCCGCACGATTCTCCGAGCGGCCGAGGTTGGTCTTGTAGCGTTCGTCCGCGGCGAGATCGGGCCGCTCGATCGCATCGCAAAAGCGTGCGAACTGCGTGTTGTTGCCGACCGTGATCACGAGCGGGCCGTCGGCCGCGTCGAACACGCCGTACGGCACGATCGACGGATGCGCATTGCCGTAGCGCGGCGGATCTTCGCCCATCAGCAGCGCGTCGAGCCCGTAGTACGCGGTGATCATCAGCCCGCAGTCGAACAGCGCCATCTCGATGCGGCGCCCGCGCCCGGTGGCGTGGCGTTCGTACAGCGCGGCGAGGATCGCCTGCGCCGAATACATGCCGGTGAACAGGTCGACTGCCGCGACGCCGAACTTCAGCGGCGGCTGGCCAGCCTCGCCGTTCAGCGCCATCAGCCCGGCCTCGCCTTGCACGACGAGGTCGTAGCCGGGCCGCGCGGCTTCGGCGCCCGAACGGTCGTAGCCTGAGATCGCGCAGTGCACGAGGCGCGGATTCAGTTCGGCCAGCGCGTCGTAGCCGAGGCCGAGTTTTTCCGCGCCGCCGAACTTGAAGTTGTGAAGCACCACGTCGGCCTGCGCGGCGAGCTCGCGTGCGAGCCGCCGCCCTTCTTCGGTCTGCAGGTCGAGACAGATCGACCGCTTGCTGCGGTTCACGCTGTTGAAATAGGTGGTTTCGGTATCGCCGATCCGCAGCCCCCAGTCGCGCGTATCGTCGCCGCGCGCCGGATGCTCGACCTTGATCACTTCCGCGCCGAAATCGGCGAGCACCATCGCGCACCACGGGCCTGCCAGCACGCGCGAGAAATCGAGCACCTTCACGCCGGCCAGCGGCAACGCGCGCGGTTCGTTCGTCATCCTTGTCTCCTCCATTCGCGCTGCGCGCCTTTACTGTTTCGACAGCGCGATGTAGCGCGCGAGATGATGATCTTCATCACCGAGCTGGTGGTCGATCATCACGAGGCGCTTCGCGTAGTGCGACAGCGGCAGCTCCCACGTCATCCCGATCCCGCCGTGCAGCTGGATGCTCTCCTCGGCGACGAGCGTGCCGATCCGGCCGATGCTGTATTTCGCGGCCGCGAGCGCGCGTTCGCGCACCGCGCGCGGCGCGTCGAGCTGCGCGGCCGCGTTGATCACCGCCGAGCGCGCCTGCTCGACTTCGAGCAGCAGGTCGGCCATCCGGTGCTGCAGCGCCTGGAAGCTGCCGATCGGCAGCCCGAACTGCTTGCGCGTGCGCAGGTACTCGAGCGTGTGCTCCTTGGCGACATCCATCGCGCCGAGCGCTTCCGCCGACAGCGCGAGCAGCCCGTAGCCGAGCACGCGTTCGAGCAGTTCGACGCCCGCTTCGCCATTGTGTGCATCCGGCGCACCGAGCGCCGCATCGGCCGGCAGCGCGACGCCCTCGAAGCGCACCTCGGCCGCGCGGCCGCCGTCGATCTTCCGGTAGTCGCGCAGCGACAGGCCCGGCGCATCGGCCGGCACGACGAACAGGCCGATGCCGGCCGCATCGTCGTCCTGCCCCGACACGCGCGCGCTGACGACGAAGAACGCCACCTGCGCCGCCTGGTCGACGACGCCCTTCGCGCCCGTCAGCACCCAGCCGTCGCCCGTGCGTTCGGCGCGCGTGCGCACGGTCGTCAGTTCGTAGTGCGAGCCCGGTTCGTCGTGCGCGAACGCGGCGCTCGCGCTGCCGTCGATCAGCGCGGCGAGCCTGTCGCGGTGCGCATCGCCGCCGGCGAGCGCCAGCGCGCGGCCCGCGAGCAGCGCGCCGAGGAACGGCTCGACGACGAGCCCGCGCCCGAGGCATTCGAACACCACGGCGATGTCGAAGCCCGCGCCGCCGAAGCCGCCGTCGGCTTCGGCAAACAGCGCGCCGACCGTGCCGAGTTCGGCAAAGCGCCGCCACATCGCGCGATCGAAGCCTTCAGCCGACTGCGCGATGCGGTCGCGCACCGGGAACGCGTACTGTTCGGCGATGAAGCGGTTCAACGTGTCCGCCAGCATCCGGCGGTCTTCTGTGTGCTGGAAATCCATCGTCGCGTCCCTCGTTACAGCCCGAGCATCATCTTCGCGATGATGTTCTTCTGGATCTCGTTCGAGCCGCCGAAGATCGACAGCTTCCGGTTGTTGAAGTACTGCTGCGCGGCGCTCGCGGCGTCGTCCGGGCCGACCGGCTCGCTGTCGCAGTCGGCATCGAGTGCTTCCTCGACGAACGGCTGCGCGTACGGCCCCATCGCGCGCCGCATCAGCGCGGTGATCTCCTGGCGGATCTGCGTGCCGCGGATCTTCAGCATCGAGCTTTCCGCGCCCGGTGCGCCGCCGCCCGCGACCGCGGCCAGCACGCGCAGGTTGGTCGTGCGCATGTTCTCGAGTTCGATCTCGACCCGCGCGATGCGCGCCGCGAAGAACGGATCGTCCGCGAGCGGCCTGCCGTTCTTCGTGACTGTCGCCGCGACCGCGCGCAGCCGCTCGAGCGCGGCCGTCGAGAACCCGATCCCCGCGATATTGGTGCGCTCGTACGTGAGCAGGTACTTCGCGTAGGTCCAGCCGCGGTTCTCTTCGCCGACGAGGTTCTCCACCGGCACCCGCACGTCGGTGAAGAACACCTCGTTCACCTCGTGCTCGCCGTCGAGCGTGATGATCGGGCGGACCTCGACCCCGGGCGTATTCATGTCGATCAGCAGGAAGCTGATGCCTTCCTGCTTGCGCACGTCGGTCGCGGTGCGCACGAGGCAGAAGATCATGTTCGCGTAGTGGCCGAGCGTGGTCCACGTCTTCTGGCCGTTCACGACGTAGTGATCGCCATGGCGCACCGCGCTCGTCTTCACCGCCGCGAGATCGGAGCCGGCACCCGGCTCCGAGTAGCCCTGGCACCACCAGTCGGTGCCGTCGAGGATGCGCGGCAGCCAGTGGCGCTTCTGCGCTTCGTTGCCGTACTTGATCAGCACGGGGCCGAGCATGTTCACGCCGAACGGCACGATGCGCGGCGCACCCGCGAGCGCGCATTCGTTGTCGAACAGGAACTTCTGCGCGACGCTCCAGCCGGGGCCGCCGTATTCGGCCGGCCAGTGACTCGCGAGCCAGCCGCGCGCGTGGAGGATCGCGTGCCATTCGCGCATGTCGTCGCGCGTGAGGTGCAGGCCGCCCTTCACCTTGCGCGCGATGCGCGCGGGCAGTTCGGCTTGCAGGAAGCGCTGCACTTCCGTGCGGAAGGCTTCCTCTTCGGGAGTGAAATCGAGGTCCATCTTCGTTCCGTTGCGAATGCGGTTGGCGTTCAGTCGACGCGGTTCAGGCTCGCGAAATCCGCACCGCGCGCGACGAGATCGACGAGCAGCGGCGACGGCTTCCAGAACAGCGGGTCTTCCTTCGCGAACGCGCGGATGTCGGCAAGCACGTTCGCGAGGCCGACCGTGTCCGCGTAGTGCATCGGGCCGCCGCGATAGCGCGGGAAGCCGTAGCCGTACAGGAACACCGCATCGACATCGAGCGGACGCAGCGCGATCTTCTCGTGCACGACGTTCGCGCCTTCGTTGATCATCGCGGCGAGGTAGCGGCGCAGGATCTCGTCGTCGGTGAACGTGCGCGGCGTGACGCCCTTCTTCGCACGCTCTTCCGCGACGATCGCTTCGACTTCCGGGTCGGGCGTGCCGACGCGCGCGCCGTCCGGGTACAGGTAGTAGCCGCGCGACGTCTTCTGCCCGAACCAGCCGCGCTCGCACAGCCGGTCGGAAATCTCGACGTAGCGTGCGCGCGGGTCGCGCGTCGCCGCGCGGCGCTTGCGGGTCGCCCAGCCGATGTCGCCGCCCGCGAGGTCGACGACCTGGAACGGGCCCATCGGGAAGCCGAATTCGCGCACCGCGCGATCGATCTGGTACGGCGACGCACCGTCTTCCATCAGGTAGTCGGCCGCCGTGCGATAGACGGCGAGGATCCGGTTGCCGATGAAGCCGTCGCATACGCCTGCCCGCACCGGCGTCTTCTTCAGTTGCTTCGCCAGCGCGAACGCGGTCGCGACGACGTCCGCGCTCACGCGCTTCGGCACCACGATCTCGAGCAGCTTCATCACGTTGGCCGGCGAGAAGAAATGCAGGCCGATCACGTCGGCCGGCCGGTCGATGCTCGCGGCCAGCGCGTCGATGTCGAGATACGACGTGTTGGTCGCGAGCACCGCGCCCGGCTTGCACACGCGTGCGAGCTCGGCGAACACGGCCTGCTTCACGGCCATGTCCTCGAACACGGCCTCGATCACGACGTCGGCCTGCGCGAGCGCGTCGTACGACGTGCTGCCCTTGAAGCGCGCGAGCCGCGCCGCATGCGCGGCCGGCGTCATCCGCCCTTTCGCGACGAGGCCGTCGTACACCTTCTCGACGTGCGCACGGCCGCGCGCGAGCGACGCTTCGTCGCGTTCGATCATCGTCACCGGCAGCCCGGCGTCGAGCGCCGCGACCGCGATGCCCGCGCCCATCGTGCCGCCGCCGACCACGCCAATCCGCTCGACCGGCCGCGCGCTCGCGCGCCGCGCCTCGGGCGCCTTCGCCGCTTCGCGCTCCGCGAAGAACGCATGCACGAGGCCCGCGCGCTGCGGGCTGTCGATGCATTGCAGGAACAGGCTGCGCTCGAACTTCATCCCCGCGTCGAACGACTGCGTGAGCGCGGCCTCGACCGCGTCGACGATCTTCGCCGGCGAGAAGAGGCCGCGCGATTTCTTCGGCAGCTCCGCGCGCGCCGCGTCGATCGCAGCCTGCGCGGCCACACGATCGGCGAGGCCCTGCGCGTCGCGCGTACGGCGCACCGGTGCGCCGAGCGACACGAGCTCCTGCGCGTAGGCGAGCCCTTCGGCGAGCGTGTCGTCGCTGTGCGCGACGCGGTCGACCAGGCCGAGCGCGAGCGCCTCCTCGGCGCTCGCATGGCGGCCCGTCAGCATCAGGTCGAGCGCGGCCTTCGCGCCGATCAGGCGCGGCGCGCGCTGCGTGCCGCCCGCACCGGGCAGGAGGCCGAGCGTGACTTCGGGCAGCCCGAGCTTCGCGCCGGGTACGGCGAGCCGGTAATGCGCGGCCAGCGCGACTTCGAGGCCGCCGCCGAGCGTCGCGCCGTGCAGCGCGACCACGACCGGCTTCGCACTCGACTCGATCCGCTCGCACACGTCGGGCAGCGACGGCGGCACCGGCGGCTTGCCGAATTCGCGGATGTCGGCGCCCGCGATGAAGTTGCGGCCGGCGCCGACGATCAGCACCGCGCGGATCGCGTCGTCGGCCTGCGCGGCGTCGAGCGCGTCGGCCAGGCCGCGCCGCACGTCGGCGGACAACGCATTGACGGGCGGATGGTCGATCGTGACGACCAGCACCTTGTCGCGGCGCTCGCGCGTGACGGTGCCGGCCGTCGGGCTGGCGGGGGAAGCAGTGGAATTCATCGTGTCTCCAGTAGTGCGGTGCGCCGGGCGGCGGGAAACGGCCGGGCCCGGCCAGCAGCGCCGGTGCGCGAGCCGGTTCGGGCGGCGCGGGAAACGGTCCGGCGTGGTTGCCGGGCATGACTCGATTCTCGATTGATCGAGATTCATTGACAATTCCCTCCCGCTTTTACAAGCTGTCAAGTCTGACTTGACACTGAATGCTTTCCGACCGTTAAACGGGACGGATCAGGAGACACCGGCATGGACCTGAACGCGCTGACGCTGCTCGTCGAGATCCTCGACGCCGGCAATCTCAGCAAGGCCGCGCAGCGGCTCAAGATGAGCCGCGCGAACGTCAGCTACCGGCTGAACCAGCTCGAGCGCTCGATCGGCCAGCAGCTCGTGCGGCGCACGACGCGGCGCATCGAGCCGACCGAGATCGGGCTGAAGCTGTACGAGCACGGCCGGCGCATCCGCAACGAGCTGCTGGCCGCGCAGGAATCGGTGACGACGCTCGGCCAGGACCTGCAGGGCCGCGTGCGGCTGTCGGTGCCGAGCGGCTACGGGCAGATGGTGATGTCGGAATGGCTGCTCGCGTTCAAGCGGCTGCACCCGGGCATCGTGCTCGACGTCGTGTTCGAGAATCGCGTGGAAGACCTGATGCGCGACGAAGTCGACATCGCGATCCGCGTGATGTCCGAGCCGCCGCAGAACCTCGTCGCGCGCGACATGGGCGCGGTGCGCTACGTCGCGTGCGCGTCGCCCGCGTTCGCCGCCGCGCACGGGATGCCGTCGAGCCTCGGCGCGCTGGCCGCCGCGCCGGTCGTCACCGCGACGGTGATGGGCCGGCAGTTGCGGATCGCCGCGTATCTCGGCGACGAGCGCCACGAGGTGCTGCTCGAACCCACGTTGATTTCGGAGAACTTCCTGTTCCTGCGCCAGGCGATCCTCGCGGGGATCGGCGTCGGCATCGTGCCCGACTACGTGATGCAGGACGACATGCGGCGCGGCACCGTCGTCACGTCGCTCGACGCGTACCGGCTCAGCATCTTCGGCACGCACATGTACATGCTCTACATGCCGAACCGGCATCACACGCGCGCGACGTCGACGTTCATAGAGTTCATCCTCGAACAGGCCGGAAAGACCGGCCGGGGCGGGCCAGGCGGGATTCGTCAGGGTTTTCTGTCGGATGACAAGCCGCCGGCCACGCGGCGACAATAGCGCGCCGGGGCCGGCAGCCGCGTGGCGCCGGCGCCATTGCCTCCTTTGAATTCACTGCTGCCGAGGGTTCGATGTTCGACCGGATTCGCCCGTCTTCGCGTCCCTGGACGCTGCTTGCCGCCGTCGCGCTCGTCGCGTTCAACGCCGGCTGCACGTCCCCGTCCACGCCGTCGGGCGCCGTCGTCCCGGTCGCCGCCGCCTCGGGCGCGGCCGTCCCGCTGCCGGGCGTGCACGCGCCGGAACTGTCGTCCGGCTGGACCGACAAGGCGGGCTGGACCTCGCAGCACTTCATGATCGCGGCCGCGAACCCGCTCGCGACGCAGGCCGGCTACGACATGCTGAAGGCCGGCGGCACCGCGATCGACGCGGCGATCGCGACGCAGATGGTGCTCGCGCTCGTCGAGCCGCAGTCGTCGGGGATCGGCGGCGGCGCGTTCATGCTGTACTTCGACGGCAAGGCGACGCAGGCCTACGACGGGCGCGAGACCGCGCCGGCCGCCGCGACCGACCGGCTGTTCTACGGGCCGACCGGTCAGCCGATGGGCTTCTACGAAGGCGTCGTCGGCGGGCGCTCGGTCGGCACGCCGGGCGTGCTGCGCATGCTCGACGCCGCGCATCGCGCGCACGGCAAGCTGCCGTGGCGCCGGCTGTTCCAGCCGGCCATCCGGCTTGCCGAGCGCGGCTTCACGATCAGCCCGCGGCTCGCGATGCTGATCGCGAACGACAAGTACCTGAGCAACGACCCGGCCGCCCGCGCGTACTTCTACAACGCGGACGGCACGCCGAAAGCCGCCGGCACCGTGCTGAAGAACCCCGCGCTCGCGACCGTGCTGCGCCAGGTCGCCGACCGCGGCGCGAATGCGTTCTACAGCGGCGCGATCGCGCGCGACATCGTCACGAAGGTGCGCAAGCACCCGACCAATCCGGGCCTGCTGTCGCTGCAGGATCTCGCGCGCTACAAAGCGAAGGTGCGCACGCCGCTGTGCGCCGACTACCGGCGCTCGGTCGTGTGCGGGATGCCGCCGCCGTCGTCGGGCGGCCTCGCGATCGCGCAGATGCTCGGCATCCTCGAGGCGATGCCCGACTGGCAGCAGATCGGCGCGCAGAAGCCGGTGCGCAACGATGTCGGCTACGAGCCGACGCCGTTCGCCGCGCACCTGTTCAGCGAGGCCGGGCGCCTCGCGTATGCGGACCGCGCGCGTTATGTCGCCGATCCCGATTTCGTGCCGCTGCCGGGCGGCAGCTGGGCGAGTCTCACCGACAGGACCTATCTCGCGCAGCGCGCGCGGTTGATCGGCGACAGCAGCATGGGCGTCGCGCAGGCCGGCGCGCCGCAGGGCGCGACGCTCGCGATGGCCGACGACCGCAGCCCCGAACTGCCGTCGACATCCGACATCGCGATCGTCGACCGTTACGGCCAGGCGCTGTCGATGACGACGAGCGTCGAGGATGCGTTCGGCTCGCGGCTGATGGTGCGCGGCTTCATGCTGAACAACCAGCTCACCGACTTCTCGTTCGTGTCGAACGACAACGGCCGGCCGGTCGCGAACCGCGTGCAGCCGGGCAAGCGGCCGCGCTCGGCGATGTCGCCGGAGCTCGTGTTCGACAAGAAGACGAAACAGGTGACGATGATCGTCGGCTCGGCCGGCGGCCCCGCGATCATCAATCACGTCGCGAAGACGCTGGTCGGCGTGCTCGACTGGGGCATGACGATGCAGCAGGCGATCGCGCTGCCGAATTTCGGGTCGATGAACGGGCCGACCCAGCTGGAACGCGGCCGCGTGTCGGAGGCGCTCGCCGACGGGCTCAAGGGCCGCGGGCACGACGTGCGGGTCGTCGAGATGAACTCGGGGCTGCAGGGAATCCAGCGGCTAAACGTGCAGGGGCAGACGGTGTGGTTCGGCGGCGCGGATCCGCGGCGGGAAGGCGTGGCGATGGGGGAATGAGGGCGGTGAGCGACAACTTCACCTATCTGGTCGATCCGGTGGTTTCGCTCGCTGAAGCACCCGCCGAGGCGCAGCGCATGATCGCGTGGCTGCAGGCACGCGGGATCGTCGGCGCGGCGACGCGAGTCGGCGACCTGTATCGCGACGACTTCCGAACCTACGGAATGGAAGCAGGTGATCTGGCGGAAATCGACGACGTCGGTTATCCGCTCGGCCCGCATTATGCGAGCGCATGCGATGCCAACGCGCATTTGCCGCCATCGATTCCTAACTGGCTGGAGATCGTCGTGGAGCGACGTGTCTTCGACGCTGGCGGCGGCGGCCTAGAGGTCTTCTGCCCGGCCTGCGATGCCGAACAGACATCGCTTGGCAACGCATGGGGCATCGCGATTTCGAACTGGTTCGACGGCGACGACGACGCCCCGCTGACCTGCGGCGTATGCGGACACCGACAACCGATGACCCGATGGCGCTATGAGCCGCGATGGGCATTCGGCAATCTTGGCTTCTGCTTCCAGAACTGGCTGCTGAGCGATGCGTTCATCGCCGAATTCGGTGCGGCATACGGTCGACCGCTGACCGTCGTCCATCAACACATCTGAATACGCCGTCGATTCGACTGGTCACGCAGCGCCCTGCCTACCCTCTCCCCTTCCACGGCACCACCCGCCGCTCGACCCACCGCATCGCCAGATCGAACAGCCACGCGATCGCGCCGATGATCAGGATGCCCATCACGACGATATCGGTGCGCAGGAAGCTCGATGCGTTGAGCACCATCTGCCCGAGCCCGGCCGTCGCGGCGACCATCTCGGCCGCGACGAGCGTCGTCCAGCCGAACCCGATCGCGATCCGCAGCCCCGTGAGGATCTCCGGCAGCGCGGCCGGCAGCACCACGTGACGCACGATCTGCGCGAAACTGCCGCCGAGCGAATACGCGGCGTTGATCTGCTCGACCGTCGCCGCGCGCACGCCGGCGCGCGCGGCCATCGCGATCGGCGCGAAGCACGCGAGGAAGATCACGACGAGCTTCGCCGTTTCGTCGATGCCGAACCAGATCACGACGAGCGGCAGGTAAGCGAGCGGCGGCAGCGGCCGGTAGAACTCCAGCAGCGGATCGAGCACGCCGCGCGCGATGCGGCTCACACCCATCAGGATGCCGGCCGGCACGCCGATCGCGGTCGCGAGCGCGAACGCGCCGAACACGCGCGCGGCGCTCCACAACAGATGTTCGGACAGCGGCAGGCCACCCTGGATACGGCCGTGCCACGCGTCGACGAAGGCTGCCCACACCGCTTCCGGCGCGGGCAGGAACAGCGGCGGCAGCCACTGGAAATGCGTCGCGACCCACCACAGCACGGCCAGCACCGCGACCGTCGCCGCGCTCAGCCCTGCGGTCTTCCCTTGTCCCGGCAGCCGGTAACGGCGCGACGACGGCGTGCGACCCAACGCCGCCTGAGGCTGCGTGCGATCGCCCGGTTCGACACCTGCGTCCGTGCGATCGGCCGTCCACGAATCCTGCGTGCTCATGCTGTCCTGCCTGTGCAAAGTACTGTTCCGGCCACGCCCGACGGACGCACCGTGCCGCGCGAGTTCGCCCATCACGCAGGCTCCGCGACCGCCTCGTCGCGATGCAGATACGCGATCAGCCGCTCGCGCCACGCGATGAAATCCGGCGACGACTTCACCGCGCGCGCATCGCGCGATTCGACATAGCGCCGCGCGAACGGCAGCTCGAAGGTTTCCGCGATGCGTCCGGGGCCCGGCGTCATCACGACGAGATGCGTCGCAAGGAACAGCGCCTCCTCGACATCGTGCGTGATGAAGAACACCGTCTTGCCGGTACGCGCCCACACGTCGAGCACGAGCGCTTGCATCGTGCCGCGCGTCATCGCGTCGAGTGCGCCCATCGGCTCGTCCATCAGCAGCACGCGCGGATCGCTCGCAAGTGCACGCGCGATGCCGACGCGCTGCTGCATCCCGCCCGACAGCTCGTACACGCGCGCCTGCGCGTGGCGCTCCAGACCGACGAGCGCGAGCATCTCTCTCGCGCGCGCTTCACGCTCGGCCTTCGACACGCGCGCGAAACGCAGCCCGAGCGCGACGTTGTCGAGCACGTCGAGCCACGGCAGCAGCGCGTATTTCTGGAACACGACACCGCGATCGGCGCCGGGGCCCGTGACCGGCACGCCGTCGACGCGCACGTCGCCGGTCGTCGGCGCGACGAAGCCGGCCATGCAGTTCAGCAGCGTGGTCTTGCCGCACCCGGATGCGCCGAGCGCGACGACGAACTCGCCGGCATCGATGCGCAGGTCGACGCGCGCGAGCGCCTGCGTCGTCGGCCTGCCGCGCTCGCCCGGATAGGCGACCGACACCTGACGGACTTCCAGTGTGCTCATGATCGGGGCTCCGCGATGAGTGAGTGGGCTGAATCGCCGCGCTCAGCGCGCGGCCTTCTGCACGAACTGCGGATCGACGCCGGCCGAATAGTCGGACAGCACCGTCTGGATCGTGCCTTGCGATTTGAGGAACGTGGCCGTGGCCGCGAGCGACTTCGCGGCGCCCGATTGCGCGCCGCCGCCGAGCCACGTCGGCGATGCCTGTTCGGCCGCCGTCGGGAATGCGTAGAGCGCGAGGCTGGCCGGCACGTCCTGCGCGTTCGCGCCGGACACCTTCGCGACCGCCGCGACCTGCGGCGAACCGACCTTCCACGCCGCCGCATGCGCGCGGTAGTCGGCGTCTGCCGCCGCGAGCACCTTCACGAAACGCGTGACGAACTCGGGGTTCTCGCGCGCGAACTTGCGGCTCACGACGAAGCCGTCGAAGGTTGCCTTGCCACTTTCTTTCGCAACCTGGCCCGACGTCGTCAGCACGGTGCCCGATTGCTTGACCTTCGCGAGCACCGGATCCCAGATATAGGTCGCGTCGATGTCGCCGCGCGTCCATGCGGCCGCGACTTCGGGCGGACGCAGATTGACGATCTTCACGTCGTTCGGATTGACGCCCGCGGCCTGCAGCGCGACGAGCGTGTGAAAGTGCGACGTCGACACGAACGGCACGCCGATCTTCTTGCCCTTGAGCGCCGCGATGGTCGTGACGCCCGAGCCGTTGCGCGCGACGAGCGCCTCGGCGTCGTTGATGTTGTCGAGCACCCAGAACAGCGAGATGTCGAGCCCCTGCGACAGGCCGGCCGCGATCGGGCTCGACCCGGCTTCGCCGAGCTGCACGGAGCCCGACGCGAGCGCGCGGATCACGTCGGCGCCGCTGTCGAGCTTGCGGAACGTGACCTTGTAGCCGGTCGCCTTTTCGACTTCACCGCTCGCCTGCGCGTAGCGCCACGGCACGACCATGTCCTGGTACGCGATCACGACTTCGCGCGATTCGGCGTGCGCCGCGCCGAGCGCGGCAAAGGCGGTCAGCGCAACGACGGCGCGGCGGATGAAGCTGAAACGGGACATGCGGCTCTCCTTCGGAATGCGGGCATTGCTGCGGGAGAGCCGACTTTACGAGCTTTGCGCGCGGCGGGAGCGAACTTATCCTGCGAAGCTATCGATGCCGTTTCAGCTTTGCTTTTCATGCTCGACTGGATTGCGCGTCCGGTCGGCTGGCGATTGCCGTGCGGCGGCGCGGATGGCCGCCGCACCAACGAAAAAGCCCGCATCGCTGCGGGCTTTTCCAGGTTCGTCCGAAGACGACGAAGCGAGGACGCTCAGACCACCCCGGCCCCATGCGCCTGCAGATCGGCGTGATAGCTCGACCGCACCATCGCGCCGACGGCCGCGTGCGTGAAGCCCATCTTGTACGCCTCTTCCTCGTACATCTTGAACGTATCCGGATGCACGTAAGCACGCACCGGCAGGTGGTGTTCGGACGGCTGCAGGTACTGGCCGATCGTCAGCATGTCGACGTCGTGCGCGCGCAGGTCGCGCATCACCTGCAGGATTTCCTCTTCGGTCTCGCCGAGGCCGACCATCAGGCCCGACTTCGTCGCGACGTCCGGATGCTGCGCCTTGAAATCCTTCAGCAGCTTCAGCGAATGCGCGTAGTCCGAACCCGGACGCGCTTCCTTGTACAGGCGCGGCACCGTTTCGAGGTTGTGGTTCATCACGTCGGGCGGCGCGGCGTTCAGGATCGAGATCGCGCGGTCGAGACGGCCGCGGAAGTCCGGCGTGAGAATCTCGATGCGCGTTTCCGGCGACTGCTCGCGCACTTCGCGGATGCACTCGACGAAGTGAGCGGCGCCACCGTCGCGCAGGTCGTCGCGGTCGACGCTCGTGATCACCACGTACTTGAGCTTGAGCGCGGCGATCGTGCGTGCGAGGTTTTTCGGTTCGTCCGCGTCGAGCGGATCGGGACGGCCGTGGCCGACGTCGCAGAACGGGCAGCGGCGCGTGCACTTGTCGCCCATGATCATGAACGTCGCGGTGCCCTTGCCGAAGCATTCGCCGATGTTCGGGCAGCTCGCTTCCTCGCACACCGTATGCAGGTTGTGCTCGCGCAGGATCGTCTTGATCTCGTTGAAGCGCGAGCTGCCGGTGGCCGCCTTCACGCGGATCCACTCGGGCTTCTTCAGCTTCTCGATCGGAATGACCTTGATCGGGATGCGCGCCGTCTTCGCCTGCGCCTTCTGCTTGGCGGTCGGATCGTACGCAGCGGGGGCGGCCGAATCGGCCGGTGCGGGAGAAGCGGTAACGTCAGTCATTCGATTGTTCCAGTGCCTGCGGCTTGTCGGCGGCCGCGGATGCGCCGTCGAGGTTGGCGATCAGACGGCGCACCAGCGTGTGGGCGACGTCGTTCCAGTCGGCGGCAACCTCGAGGCTCGCCATGTCGACAGTTTCCAGTCCGGCATAGCCGCACGGGTTGATCGCAAGAAACGGGCGCAGATCCATCTTCACGTTCAGGCTCAGCCCGTGATAGCTGCAGCCGTTGCGGATCTTCAGGCCGAGGGCCGCGATTTTCGCGCCCTCATGCACGCCGGACGCCACGTAGATCCCGGGCGCGCCCGCCTTGCGGACCGAAGCGAGATTATACGCCGCGAGGGTTTCGATCACGGCCTCCTCGATCTTCGTCACGAGCGTGCGCACCATCAGCTTGCGCCGGCGCAGGTCCAGCAGCAGGTAGACGACGATCTGGCCGGGGCCGTGGTAGGTGATTTGCCCGCCGCGGTCGACCTTCACGAGCGGCACGCCGCTGTCGGCCACCAGCAGGTGGGCCGGGTCGCCGGCCTGGCCGAGCGTGTAGACGGGCGGATGTTCGACCACCCAGATCTCGTCGCCGGTGTCAGCCGTGCGCGTGTCGGTGAACGCGCGCATCGCGTCGAAGCTCGTCTCGTAGGCCTCGAGGCCCCGCCAGCGCACGGTGACCGGCTGGGCCGGCTGATCCGGGGCTCCGGCGGGTGATGCGGAAACGGCGACAGGCGTGGACACGATGAAAACCGGCGAAACGGACATGGGCGGTAGTTTACCGAAAACCCATGGGTCTCGCCGGGCCAGGAAAGGGACGGATTGTCAGTATCCGTCGGACGAAACGAAGGTCAGACCGTGCGCCAGCCGTCGTGCAGCAGTGCGCTCACGCGTTCGCGCAGCCGTGCCAGCCCGCCGAGCGCGACTTCCTTGGGCGGCCGCGACACCGAGAACGCGACGCGCGCGCCCTCGCGCCCTTCCGCGCTGAGCCACAGCCGCTCGCCGCGGCGCAGCTTCAGCGTCTCGCCATCGACCAGGAAGTAGTCGTCGACGTCGTCGCTGCGCGTGGCCCACACCGGCCCGCATTGAACGATCAGCCGCGTGCTGCGTTGCACCTTCATCGGCACGGTTTCGCCCACGGGGATTTCGAACGTGATGCTTGAGGAAATTTCTTGCATGATCGACTCCGCCAAAAAGTGCTTCGATGGCTACAATCGTAGTCACTTCAAGGCGTCTGACAAAACGACCAATTTTCACGTCGATGTGAGGAAAATTAGCAAATGGACCTCCGACAGCTACCCGCGCTGAACGCCGTTCGTGCGTTCGAAGCCGCTGCCCGTCACGAGAATTTCTCGCGCGCCGCCGACGAGCTGTTCGTCACGCACGGCGCGGTCAGCCACCAGGTGCGCGCGCTCGAGGAAGAGCTGGGCGTGCAGCTGTTCACGCGCAACGGCAAGCGGCTGTGCCTGACCGATGCCGGCATGCGCTACGCGCAGCAGATCCGCACCGCGCTGATGGTGATCGCCGACGCGACGCGCGACGTGCGCGCCAGCGACCGCGACCGGCGGCTCGTGGTGTCGATGCTGTCGTCGTTCGCCGCGCGCTTCATCACGCCGCGCATCGGCACGTTCATCGAGCGGCATCCGGAGATCGACGTCGAGCTGCAGTCGACCAATTCGCTCACCGATTTCGCGCGCGACGACGTCGATCTCGCGATCCGCTTCGGCGGAGGCACCTATCCGGGCCTGCATGTCGAGCCGCTGTTCGAGGAGGTGTTCTTTCCGGCGTGCGCGCCGACGCTGAACGGCGGCAAGCTGCCGCAGACGCCCGCCGATCTCGTGCACTACAACCTGCTGCGCTCGGACGACGAGCTGTGGCGGCCGTGGTTCGACGCGGCCGGGCTCGACACGCTGACCGAACCGAAACGGGGGATCCTGTACCAGGATTCGTCGAACCTGCTGCTGGCCGCGATCGACGGCCAGGGCATCGCGCTGGTGCGCCGCTCGCTCGCGGTGCACGATCTGCTCGACGGGCGCATCGTGCGCCTGTTCGACATCGACGGGCAGAGCCCGTGGCACTACTTTTTCGTGTGTCCGCCGCCGGTTTTGAACACGCCGCGCGTGCAGGCGTTCAGGACCTGGCTGCTCGAGCAGGTCGTGGAATACAAGCGGATGTGCGAAGAACTGGACGCGCGGCGCGCGGCGGGGAAATGCCCCGCCGAGTGTGCGCTGGAAGGAGGATGGAAAGGGATCAGCGGCCGTTCGCGCTGATCCCCGGGCCGCCAGGGCGGCCGCTCAGAGCACGACCTTGACCATCGGATGGCCGGTCAGTGCGCGGTAGATATTGTCGAGCTGTTCCTGGCTCGTTGCCCGCACGGTGATCGTGAGGCCCGTGTAATTGCCGCCGCTCGATGCACGCTCCTCGATCTTCTCGACATCGATCTCGTTGTCGTGAACGGCCACGACCTTGAAGATCGTGTCCTTGAATTCGGGGTGCGCCTTGCCCATGATCTTGATCGGGAAATCGCACGGAAACTCCAGCAGCGACTCCTTCCGGGTATCGATCGCGCCGGTCACCTCGATGGTTTTGGTCGGTTCGCTCATCATTTTCTCCGGGTTAGGTCAAACTGTTCAAACTCGCGTGCCTTCGCACGCTGGTACGCGTCATACAGCGCCGCGAACACGGGGCCCGGCTTGCCGCCCTGGACGGGCAGGTCGTCGAGCGACGTGACAGGCAGCACTTCCTTCGTGGCCGACGTGATCATGATCTCGTCGGCCGCGCGCAACTCCACTTCGCTGATCTCGCGCGCGACGAACGGGATCTTGCATTCGTCGGCCAGCTGCTCGACCAGCGCGTAGCGGATCCCTTCGAGGATCTTGTTGCTGCGCGGCGGCGCGAACAGCTCGCCGTTCTTCACGATCCATACGTTCGACGACGAGCCTTCGGTCAGGTAGCCGTCGCGCAACTGCAGCGTCTCGAACGCATCGCGTTCGGCCGCATGCTGCGCCATCAGCACGTTGCCGAGCAGCGAGATCGACTTGATGTCGCAATGCAGCCAGCGGCGATCCTCGGCCGTCACGCAGCGCACGCCCTTCGCGCGCTCTTCTGCCGACGGCAGGCGCAGCGGGCTCGTCATCGCGAACACCGTCGGCACCGCGTTCGCGGGGAACGCGTGGCCGCGCTTCGCGACGCCGCGCGTCACCTGCAGGTAGACGAGCGCGTTGCCGTCGCCGAGGCCTTCGGCATTCGCCGCGACCACGCGCTCGATCAGCGCGCGCCAGCCGGCCGCGTCGTGCGGATTGTCGATGCCGATCTTCTTCAGGCTGCGCGCGAGCCGCTCCAGGTGCTGCTCGATCCGGAACGGCACGTGCGCGCCGTCATGCGCATAGACGGGGACGACTTCATACACGCCATCGCCGAAGATGAACCCGCGGTCGAGCACCGGCACACGGGCTTCGGACAGCGGCACCAGTTCCTCCTGCGCCGAGACGCTGAGGTAGACGATCGGTTCGAATTCGGCTTGGCTCATGGCAATGACAGATGGGGATGAAGTCGTGAAAACAAAGGCCCGTCGTGCTTACTTCTTCTTGCTGAACATCAGCAGGATCGAGTCCCAGATACGCCCGAAGATACCCGCTTCCGGCACGGCCTGCAGCGCGACGACCGGGAATTCCGACAGCGTCTTGCCGTCGGCGACGATCTTCACGGTGCCGACCTGCTGGCCTTCCGCGAGCGGCGCGATCAGCGGCGCGTTCACGACGACTTCGGTCTTGACCTTGTCGCCGAGGCCGCGCGGCACGGTCGCCCACTGGTCGCCCTTCACGCCGACCTGCACGGTGTTTTCCTTGCCCTTGTAGAGGCGCGGCGTCGAGATCGCCTGGCCGCCCTTGAACAGGCGCACCGAATCGAACGCGCTGTAGCCGTAGTTCAGCATCTTCATGCTGTCCTGCGTGCGCTCGCCTTCCTTCTGCTCACCCATCATCACCGACACCAGGCGGCGCTGGCCGTCGACACCCGGGATCGCGCGCTTCGCCGATGCGATCAGGCAGTAGCCGGCCGCCTGCGTATGGCCGGTCTTCAGGCCGTCGACCGTCGGGTCGAGCCACAGCAAGCGGTTGCGGTTGCCCTGGCGGATGTTGTTGTACTTGAATTCCTTCTCCGAGAAGATGCTGTAGTACTGCGGAAAATCGCGGATCAGGTGGGCCGACAGCTTCGCGAGGTCGCCGGCCGTCGTGTAGTGGTTCGGGTCGGGCATGCCGTTCACGTCGGCGAAGTGCGTGCCCTTCATGTCGAGGCGCTGCGCCTCGGCGTTCATCAGCGTGACGAACTGCCCTTCGCTGCCGCCGACGAGCTCGGCCAGCGCGATCGCGGCATCGTTGCCCGACTGGATGATCATCCCGTACACGAGGTCGTGCACGGACACCGGCTTGTTCGCCTCGATGAACATGCGCGACTCGTCGCGGCCGACGCGGCGCACCGCTTCGCTCGGCGTGACGATCTGCTCCATCGAGATCTTCTTCTTGTCGAGCGCCTCGAACACGAGGTATGCGGTCATCAGCTTCGTCAGCGACGCAGGCTCGACGCGTTCATCCGCATTGCCCGACGCGAGCACCGTGTTGCTGGTCGCGTCGACGAGCACCCACGAGCGTGCGTTCACGCCCGGCGGCGGCACCGCGCCCGGCATGTAGGTCGCGGGCGCGCCGGTGAACTGCTCGGCGGCGGCCGGCGCCGCATGCGCGGCCTTGGCCTTGGCGGCCGGCTTCGCCTCGGCGACGACGATCGTCGACGCGAGCGCGACAGGCAGCATCACGCCGAGCGCGACGTTGCGCGCGGCGGTGCCGAAGGCGATGGAGGAAGCGAGGGACTTGAGGCCTTGGGAAGACAGACGCATGATCGATTCAGGCTGATGGCAGAAAGTGCGGTGCGAAACGCGCAGGGTTGAACGGCAAGGCGGCGGGCGTTCCGGGCACGCGCCCGACAACGTCGGGCGGCGCGAAACGCGCCGGTTGGACTCGTGCGGAGGCGTTCGGTTCGCGGCCGTCGCGAGCGGGCGGACAGGCGGCGAAACGAGCGCCGCATGGGCCCAGCCGGGCCGCGGGCGACGCGGAATGCGGCCATTATACGTGGCCGCGCAGGGCGTTTTCGCGAACCTGGCGCCGCACGGCCGCGCAGCGGCTTCGGGAGGATAGCGCGAGCAGGTTGCGGGCAAGCGCGCTCGAAGCCGCGCGAAAGGCATGCGCAGGCCGCGTGCAAGTCGGGTTGCGCCGTCGTGCGGCAAGCGACGCGCCGCGCGGTGCGGCGCGATGTCGCGCGAGGTTTCGGGAAGCGGCACGCATCATCCGGCCGGGTGCCGGTGCGTGCGACGGGACGCCGGCGCTTGCCCGCGGGCTAGCGCCACGCGTCGACGATGATGCGCTTCAGCACGTGCAGCTTGCGGTGGAGGAAATGCTCGGCGCCGGGGATCACGACCACCGGCAGTTCCTGCGGCCGCGCCCAGTCGTACACCGACGCGATCGGCACCGTGTCGTCGGTTTCGCCGTGGATCACGAGCGTGTTCTCGGGCACGTCGGCCACCTGCCAGCGGCTCGCGGCCGTACCGACGAACACCATCCGCTCGATCGACTCGCCCGCGTCGCGCAGCCGCTTGGCGACGTGCGACAGCACGAAGGTGCCGAACGAGAAGCCCGCGAGCACGAGCGGCAGGTCCGCGTACGCGGGCTGCGCGCGCATGTGCGCGAGCACCGCCACGAGGTCGTCGGCTTCGCCGGTACCGTTGTCGTGCACGCCTTCGGTCGCACCGACGCCACGGAAGTTCGACCGGTAGACGACATAGTTCAATTGCACGAGCGTGCGCGCGAGCGTCTGCGCAACCTTGTTGTCCATCGTGCCGCCGAACAGCGGATGCGGATGCGCGACGAGCGCGATGCCGCGCGGCGCGGCGCCATCCTCGCGCACGGCGTCAGGCAGGTCGACCGCGATTTCGATCTGCCCGACCGGGCCCGCGATCAGCGATTTCTGCGTATGTACGTTCATTCGACCGGCCCGCTCAGATCTTCAGGCGGTCGACGACCTTGCCGTCGCGCAGGTGCGATTCGACGATCTCGTCGATGTCGGCCCGGTCGACGTACGTGTACCACGTGCCTTCCGGATACACGACCATCACGGGCCCTTCCTCGCAGCGATCGAGGCAGCCGGCCTTGTTGATGCGGACCTTGCCGGGCCCCGCGAGGCCGAGTTCCTTCACGCGCTTTTTCGCGTATTCCTGCATGGTCTGCGCGTCGCATTGCGCGCAGCTCGGGCGTTCGGCGCCCGGTTCGCGCTGGTTCAGGCAGAAGAAGACGTGGTGCTGGTAGTAGGAATCCATGATGATGGCGAGCGGCCCGGCGCGAGGCCGTGCGGAAAGAGGAGCGATTGCCGTTGCGCGCGGCAACGGAGGATGCCGAAGATTATAGCGACCGGCGCGCGCGGCTGCCCGCGATACGGCCGCCGCCGCACGGCCCGGACCGCCGCGTCAGCGGCGCAGCGCGGCCGGCAGCCACGCGCGCTCGACGCGCTGGCCGAGCCAGATCAGCGCCGCGTAGGGCCAGATCCACGCGAGCCAGCGCGCGATGCTGTTGAAGTGCACGTAACGCCCCTGCCGCCAGCCCGACAGCGTGAAGTCGAAGAACGGATTGACCGGCAGCAGGTTCACGAGCGCCACGCCGGCCAGCAGCGCGAGTGCCGCGAGCGTTGCACGCCACGTCTCCGGCACGCGCAGCGCGACGAGCGCCGCGGCGAAGCCGAGCTCGATGCCGAGCCGCGCGCCGGGCGTCGCCCATACGACGACGAGGCCGGTGGCCGACTGCATGAACGTCGCGGCCGCCTTCAGCACGAGCGTCGCCACGACGAGCGCGATCAGCAGCCGGATGCGCGGCGCGCGCGGCCGCATCGCGAGCGACGCGACCGCCAGCGCGGCGAACAGCATCAGCCCGCCGAGCGTCGCCTCCCACGCGGAATCGGACAGCCAGCCGTCGACGCGCTCGGGCCATTCGCTGACCTGCCACGCGGCCGGTAGCCACGCGAGCAGCGCGCCCTGCATCGACGCGTCGGCGCGTTCCCACAGCGCGGCCGGCCAGTCGCCGATGCCGAACAGGAACGGCGACGGAAACAGGATCGCGAACGGCCACAGCGCGGCGAGCAGCAGCGGCGTCGCGCCGTCGGCCTCGAACCACGCGAAGCGCAGCCGGCGCAGCGCGCCGCGGTCGAGCAGCGCGCCCGTGGCCGGTGCGACGAGCGCCGCCCCCAGCAGCGCACCGAGCGCGTTGGCGCCGAGATCGAGATTCGACGCGATACGCGTCGGCAGGTAGGTCTGCAGCGCTTCCATCGAGCCCGACAGCAGGACGCCGAGCACGCCCGCGATCAGCGTCGCGGTCACGCCGCGCCAGCGCGGGTGCAGCGCGAGCACGCCGAGCGCGCCGAACGGCAGGTAGCCGAGCACGTTCGTGACCACGTCGAACGCGGTCACATAGCGCTGCATCGGCGCGAACAGGTAGTCGAACGGCCCGATGCCGAGCGACACCCAGCCTTCGAACGGATACAGCGACGCGTAGACGACCAGCGCCGCGTAAGCGGCGAAGGCCTGCCGCGCGAGCGGCGATGCGCGATGCGTGCCGGTCGCACTCATCGCGGCTGCGCGGCGCGCGTCACGGGGTGCCCGCGTACGCCTGCATGCCGGCCCACGCGGCGATCTGCGACACGAGCTCGTCGCTCGCGGCTGCGAGCGCGCGGGCGCCGCCGGCCGCGTCCGGCGTGCTCGACGGCGCGCGCGCGACGAACGTGCGCTGGCCGAGCACCTTGCCGTCGAGCGTCAACGTCGCGCGTGCGGTGACGGCGCCGTGGCTCTGCGACTGCCCGTCGAACACCTGCTCGAATTCGTTCAGGTCGACCTTGAGGGTCGGCGCGCGCACGCCGTCGGACCCTTCGAGCACCGCGCCGCGCGACGACAGCGCGCCGCGCAGCCGCTGCGTGAGCAGTTGCGCGGGCGGCGCGGTCCAGCGGCTGTCGCGATAGACGGCCACGTGCTGCACATCCGCGTACGCGAGGCGGTACGCGAACTTGTCCGAATCGAGCGCATCGGGCGCGGCGACGTCGAGCACCTTCAGCGCGGGGCCGGAACCGGCCGTCACCACCGACGATGCGGGCCCGAGGTCGTAGCGGACATTCGACAGCACCGCGCTGTTGTCGGCGCAGCCGGCCGCCAGCGCGAGCGTCAGCACGGCAAGCGCGGCCGCGGCGGGACGCAGCGCGCGGTCAAGGATTCGTGGCATGGCGTGTTCCTGCATGATGTTTCCGGTTTCGATGGGCGTCATGTCCGGCCTTCCGGCCGGACGATCGATGAACTGCTGCCGTGTCTCACTTGCCGGCCGTCGCACCCGGCCAGACGAAGCCCGCTTCGCCGGGCCCCGGCGCCGCGCCGGGCGAACCGAACAACAGACTGCGCGGATTGCGGCCGAGTTCACCGGCCACGTCCTTCAATTGCCGCGACGCATCGCCGACGCTGCCGGCCAGCGAATTGAAACGCGGCAGCGTGTCGTACTGCACGCGCGCGTTCAGGTCGTTCAGCGCGACGCCGACCTGCTCGGCGGCCGTGCCGGCCTTGTTCAGGTTCGACACGAGCGGCCCGTTCGGCTGCAGCAGCGTGTTCGCCGACGCCATCGCGCGGTTCACCTCGTGCATCGTTTCCGGCAGCGCGGTGACTGCCGGGCCGAGCTGCTTCGTCAGCGTTGCCGCGCCATCGGCCGCGTGCTGCAGGCTTTCGGCCGTCGCACGCAACTGCTCGCGCATCTCGGGCGACATCAGCGCGTTCGCGCTCTTGGCGGCCAGTTCGAGCTGCCGCAGCAGCACGTCGCCGCGCTCCTGGATCTGGTCGAACAGGCTCGGCCGCATCGGGATCTGCGCGATCGCCTTCGGCGACGACGGCAGCGGCGCCAGGTCGCGCCCCGTATCCTCGAGCTGCACGAACGCGATGCCCGTCACGCCCTGGAACCCGAGGCTGCCGTAGGTCGACTGCGTGATCGGCGCATCGTGATCGACGAGGATCCGGATCCGGATCTGGCCCGGATGCGTGCGATCGAAGCCGATCGACTGCACCTTGCCGACGTCGAGGCCGCGAAAGCGCACGGCCGCGTCCGGGAACAGCCCCGTCACGTTGGTGCGCGCGAGCAGGTCGTACGGCACCCGCACGGTGCGGTCGACGTTGAACCAGAACACGGTGCCCGCGATCGCGAGCGTCAGCGCGATCGTGAACAGGCCGGCCCAGAACGCATGTGATTTGTTTTCCATTCGCGGGTTCCTTGCTTCTACAGCTCGACGCTCGACAGCGCCGGTTCGAGGGCCGCCTTCGGCAGCTTCGCGCGCCGCTCGGGCGGCAGCGCCTGCAATGCGCGGCGCCCGCGCAGCCCCAGGAAATATTCGTGGATGAACGGATGGTCGACGTTCGCGGCCTCCTCGACCGGCGCGGCGACCAGCACCTTGCGGTCGGCCAGCACCGCGACGCGCGTCGACAGCGCGACCATCGTGTCGAGGTCGTGCGTCACCATCACGACGGTCAGCCCGAGCGTGCGGTGCAGCGTCGCGATCAGCTCGACGAATTCGTCCGACGCCTGCGGATCGAGGCCGGCCGTCGGCTCGTCGAGGAACAGCAGCTCGGGCTCCAGCGCGATCGCGCGCGCGATGCCGACGCGTTTCACCATCCCGCCCGACAGCGCGGCCGGCATCTTCGACGCGTGCTTGCACGGCAGCCCGACCATCTCGAGCTTCAGCATCACGATGTCGTGCAGCAGGTCCGGCGGCACGCGGCCGAGCTCGCGCAGCGGCTGCGCGACGTTGTCGAACACCGTCATCGACGAGAACAGCGCGCCCTGCTGGAACAGCATCCCCGAACGCGTACGCATCATCCTCGCGCTCGCGTCGTCGATCGTCGCGGTATCTTCGCCGAACACCTTGATCGTGCCCGACGTCGGCCGCTCGAGGCCGAGGATCTGCCGCACGAGCGTCGTCTTGCCGGAGCCCGAGCCGCCGACGATCGACACGATCTCGCCGCGCCGCACGTCGAAGTCGAGCTTCTGGTGAATGATGTTGCGCCCGTAGCGCTTGGTCAGGTTGCGCACCTCGATCACGAGATCGCCGGCTCCGGCCTCCCCGGCCGGCCGCGTGCCGACCGACCCGGCGCCGACGGCCGCCGCGTGCGCGGTCGTTTCGTTCGATGCGTTCATCCGAGCCCCACGTTCTGGAACAGGATCGCGAACACCGCGTCGGCGAGGATCACGACCGTGATCGACGATACGACCGAGGTGGTCGTGCCTTCACCGAGGCTCTGCGAGTTCGCCTTGATCCGGAAGCCGAAATGGCACGCGACCAGCGCGATCAGCATGCCGAACACGACGCCCTTGCCGACGCCGATGTACAGGTTCGCGATCGGCACGACGCCCGGCAGCGAGCGCACGAAATAGTTGACGTCGATCCCGAGCACGAGCTTCGCGGCGAGCGCGCCGCCCGTCAGCGCGATGATGTTGGTCCACATCACGAGCAGCGGCATGGCGATGCCGAGCGCGAGCACGCGCGGCAGGATCAGCCGCAGCCCGTGCGGGATGCCCATCACGCGCATCGCGTCGAGCTCCTCGGTCACGCGCATCACGCCGATCTGCGCGGTGATCGCCGAGCCCGAGCGGCCCGCGACGAGGATCGCCGACAGCACCGGGCCGAGCTCGCGGATCACCGACAGCCCGAGGATGTTCACGATGTAGCGGTTCGCGCCGAACATCTGCAGCTGTTGCGCGGACAGGTAGCTGAGCACGATGCCGATCAGGAACGCGACGAGCGCGGTGATCGGCAGCGCCTGCGCGCCCGCGCTGTAGATGTTCGCCGAGGTTTCCTTCCACGGCATCGTCTTCGGGCGGCGCAGCACCGACAGCGCATCGAGGATCACGCGGCCGAACATCGCGATGCCGCCCTGCAGGTGTTCGCCGAACGCGAAGATCGCCAGGCCGAGCCGCGTGACGGGACCGAAGCGCACGACGCGTTCCGGCGCCTCGCGCTCGCTGTCGAGCCGCTCGATGCGCTCGAAGATCGTGCGCTGCGTGGCGCTCAGCGCGACGCCGGCCGGCAGCTTGCGGCCCCACACGCGCCACAGCGCCTGCCCGCCGACGTGGTCGAGCCGCTCGATGCCGGACAGATCCCATTCGCTCACGCGCCCGGTGGCGATGCTCGCGACGCGGCGTGCGACCGCGCCGCGATTGCGCGCGAGCGCGAGCGCGGTCCACTGGCCGTAGAGGCGCACCGTCTGGCCCTGGCCGCCGGCGTCGACCGACAGGCCGGGAGGAGTCTCGAAGTCCAAGGGCAGGTTGTTTGCAAAAGGATGACAGCGGCCATTGTAGCGAACCGCCCGGCGCCGCGACGTGAGGATTTCGGTGCGGGCGCGGGGCTCGGGGCGCGCAGCCGCGGGCGCCGGGCCGGGGAGGCTGGGCTGGGCCGGGCCTGCCCGCTGCCGCCCGCGTCGGCCCGCCGCCGACATCGCGACCTTTCATTCTTCCGTCACGTTTCCTTTCGATACTCTCACGCGCCGCACCTCAGGCCGTCGGCGCCCCGCGCCGCCATTCGTGCGTACCTCGCGTTTCATAAAACAGAACACCGAACAGGACAACCGATGCGTTTCCCCCCGCTTTCCCGCCGGCACGTACCGGCCGCCGCCGCGCTCGCCAGCCTCGCCTTCGCCCTCGCCGGCTGCGGCGGCGACGACGTCACCGCCACGCAGCCGTCGCAGCCGCAGGCCCAGGCGCCCGTCGGCACGACGGCCACGCTCGCGCTGCTGGAGACGACCGACCTGCACACCAACGTGCTGTCGTATGACTATTTCAAGCTCGCCGCCGACAATTCGCTCGGCTTCGAGCGCGTGTCGACGCTGATCGCGCAGGCGCGCAAGCAGTATCCGAACACGCTGCTGCTCGACAACGGCGACACGATCCAGGGCACCGCACTGTCGGACTACCAGGCGCTCGTGAAGCCGGTCGGCTGCGACCAGACGCTCGCGATCTACAAGGTGATGAACGCCGCGAAGTTCGACGGCGGCGGGATCGGCAACCACGAATTCAACTACGGGCTGCCGTACCTGTCGCAGGTGACCGGCAACACGTTCGAGATCGACGGCCTGCCGGCGCCGGCCCAGCAGAAGAAGTGCGCGGGCCCGAACTTCCCGCAAGTGCTCGCGAACGTGATCAGCGCGAAGACCAACGCGCCGCTGTTCACGCCGTACACGATCCTGACCCGCACGGTGACGGCGACGACGCCGGACGGCAAGACCGTCAGCGCGCCCGTGAAGATCGGCATCATCGGCTTCACGCCGCCCGCGATCATGAACTGGGACAAGCGCTGGCTCGACGGCAAGGTCTACACGACGGGCCTGAAGGAAGCGGCCGAGAAGTACATTCCGGAAATGCGCGCGAAGGGCGCCGATCTCGTCGTCGCGATCTCGCACGGCGGCCTCGACAATTCCGCGTACTCGCCGACGATGGAAAACGGCAGCTGGTGGCTGTCGAAGGTGAGCGGCATCGACGCGATGCTGATCGGCCACTCGCACCAGGTGTTCCCGGACGCGAACAGCACCGTGTCGCAGTTCAACCTGCCGGGCGTCGACAAGGTCAAGGGCACCGTCAACGGCGTGCCGACCGTAATGGCCAACTACTGGGGCAAGCACCTCGGCGTGATCAAGCTCGGCCTGAAGTTCGACGGCAAGACGTGGAGCGTCGACAAGTCGCAGACGACCGTCGAGGCGCGGCCGATCCAGAACGCCGACAAGAGCTATGTCGCGGTCGATCCGTCGGTGTCCGCCGCGATCGCGGCCGAACACCAGGCGACGATCGACTACGTGAAGACGCCGATCGGCTCGACCGACTACCGGATGAACTCGTACTTCGCGGATGTCGGCGATCCGGGCGCGATCCAGATCGTCAACGAGGCGCAGGCCGACTACGTGAAGACCTACGTGCAGGCGAACCTGCCGCAGTACGCGTCGCTGCCGGTGCTGTCGGTCAGCGCGCCGTTCAAGAGCGGCTTCGGCGGCGGCACCGACTACACGGACGTCGCGCCGGGCGCGCTCGCGATCAACAACGCGGCCGACCTGTACCTGTACCCGAACACCGTGTACGCGGTGAAGGTGAGCGGCGCCGACGTGAAGAACTGGCTCGAGACGGCCGCCAAGCGCTTCAACCGGATCGACCCGACCAAGGCGACCGTGCAGCCGCTCGTCAGCACGTTCCCCGGCTACAACTTCGACATGTTCACGTCGGCCGATCTCGCGTATGAAATCGACGTCACGCAGCCGCTCGGCAGCCGCATCAGGAACCTGACGTACAAGGGCGCGCCGATCGACCCGAACGCGCAGTTCATCGTCGCGACCAACAACTACCGCGCGAGCGGCGGCGGCAACTTCCCCGGCCTCGACGGCAGCAAGACGATCTTCGCGTCGCCCGACGCGAACCGCGACGTGCTGATCGCATTCATCAAGAAACGCGGCGCGATCACGCGCACGGCGGACGGCGCGCAGCGCAGCTGGCGCTTCACGAAGCTCGCGAGCTCGGTCGCGCACGTCCAGTTCGCGTCCGCGCCGAACCGTCTCGGCGACGCGGCGGCGGCCGGCCTGGCCGGCATCACGCAGGTCGCGGCCGACGACGGCTCGGGCAAGAACCTCGCCACCTACGAGATCGACCTGACCCAATGAGACACGCGATGCAACCGATCCGGACGATGCGGCCGGCCGAAACCGGCCTCGCCGCTGCCGCGCGGCGCGTGCTGCGCGCGAAACTCCCGCCGGCCGCGCTGCTCGCGGCGGCGGCCGTGACCGTCGCCGCCGTCGTCGCGACGACCGGCCTGCGCGGCGCCGGCCCCGCGCCGAGCGCCGCGCAGCTCGACGAGTGGCAGGCGATGGTCACGCAGGCCACCGAGCCGCACGCGCTGGCGCAGTTGCGCACGCTCGCGCGCCGCGGCTCGGGCGCCGCGCAGGCGGCGCTCGGCATCGCGCTCGTCGATGCGCACGAACCGGGGCTGCGCGACGAAGGGCGCGGCTGGCTGGAAACGGCCGCGACGGCCGACGGCAAGGCCGACGCGCCGGCCGCACGGCGCGCCCAGCTCGCGCTCGGCAAGGCGCTGCTGCTCGGCAGCAACGACATCCCGAAAGACTATGCACGCGCCCGCGCGCTGCTCGGCGCGGCGGCCGGACAGGGCGACCCGGCCGCCGCGTATTACCTCGGGCTGATCTATCGCAGCGGTTACGGCGTCGCCGCCGATCCCGTGCAGGCCGCGCACTGGTTCGAGGTCGCGTCGCAAGCCGACATCCCGGCCGCGGACTTCATGCTCGCGAACGCGTATCGCGACGGCAGCGGCGTGCCGCGCGACGACGCGCGCGCACTGGCGCTGTATCGCCGGGCCGCCGAGCACGAGCTGCCGGAGGCCGTGCAGACGCTCGCGATGGCCTATCGCAACGGCGAGCTCGGGCTCAAGCCCGACGCGGACGCGTTCCACGCGCAGTGGATCGAGACCGCGCACGCGCTGAAGCATCCGGTCGTCGCGCCGTGACGGCCGTTCGGCCGGGACGCGCGCGAGCGTGACCTGGCCGGACAGCCGTGGTTGCGACACGCACCACGCGCGCCTCGACCCCGCGCATCGATCGTCCGGAAACGGCATCGATCGCGGGGCGTCGATTCGAACGCGCCCGCCGATGCGCGCGCGGCAATGCCTTAACATGCAGCCTCACAACAAAACCTGAGAGAACTGCATCATGTCCAATCGCCTGTCGCGGCTTCGCGCCGTCCTCGGCGTGGCCGTCATTTCGGTCACGGCCGCCCCGCTCGCCGCACTCGCCGCACCGCCCGCCCACTACGACATCTTCAACGCCGCGCTCTGCAAACCGCCGTTCGCGTCGGACCTGATGGACTCGATCTACAACACCGCGAAGGCGGCCGATCCGAAGCCGGACCAGTCGATGCTGGGCGCCGCGGTCTATCGCCTGCCCGAGCCGATCCGCCGCGACGGCTTCACGACGCAGCACGTGGTGTTCGTCAGTACCGGCATCGGCGTGCTCGTCGACGGCGAAGTCGCCAGCCAGCTCGCCGAGCGCTACCAGCTCACACGCGAGAAGGGCCACATGCTGGGCGCGTCGTCCGTCGGCTATTCGCGCCGGCTGACCGTCCGCGGCCCGGGCGGCGCGCTGATCCTCGTATCGGCCCGCCAGGGCCCGGCGCTGAAGGGCAAGACGCTGCTGGCCTGCGAAATGACGTCCGAAGAGGACATCAAGGCGCTGGAGGGGATGGAGCAGCATTAAGCCGCGGGGCGGCGGGCCGCCGCCCCGCAGGTTGCGCGCGCCGTCCGGCGCGCGCCAACGCCCCCTGTCGCTACAATAGGCGCCATGAACGCCCCCACCTCCTCCGACACGCCCGAATCCGGCGACGCGCACATCGCGCGCAACCGGCTCGAGGCCCATCTGGACGCCGCGCCGCGCGCGTGGCCGCTCGACATCGTCGCCGCCACCGGCTCGACCAACGCCGACGTCGCGACGCGGCTCAAGGCGCTGCCGCGCAACGCAAAGGCTCTGCCCGCACCGCTCGTGCGCGTCGCATTCGAGCAGACGGCCGGCCGCGGCCGGCAAGGCCGCCCGTGGTTCGCACAGCCCGGCAATGCGCTGCTGTGTTCGGTCGGCTGCATCGTGCCGCGCCCCGTCGACGCGCTCGGCGGCCTCAGCATCGCGATCGGCGTCGCGCTCGCCGAAGGGCTGGCCGCGCTGCCGCTCGACGCCGGCTCGCGCGTCGCGCTCAAATGGCCGAACGACCTGCTGCTGACGACCACCGGCGACGGCGCGCCGCGCATCATCGGCAAGCTCGCCGGGATCCTGATCGAAACCGTCTGGACCACCGCCGACGCCACCGCCGTCGTGATCGGCTTCGGCATCAACGTGCGCGGCGCGGACGCCGTCGCCGCGCAGGTCGATGCGCTGCGTGCGCGCGAAGCGACGCTCGCGAGCGGGCTGCCGCCGGCCGCGCTGTCGATCGCGTGCGCATCGGCCAACCTCACCGACACGCTCGCCGCATCGCTGAACGCGCTCACGCCCGCACTCGCGCAGTTCGGCACCGACGGCCTCGCGCCGTTCCTGCCGCGCTGGCATGCGCTGCACGCGTACGCGGGCCGCGAAGTCGTGCTGCTCGAACAGGGCGTCGAACGCGCACGCGGCATCGCAACGGGCATCGATGCGACCGGGCAGTTGCTGCTCGACACACCGAGCGGCATGCAGACGATCGCGGCCGGCGACGTGTCGCTGCGCGAAGCGCAATGAGCGAGCCGCACCTGCTGATCGACGCCGGCAACAGCCGGATCAAGTGGGCGCTCGCCGACGCGCAGCGCACGCTCGTCGAGACGGGCGCGTTCGGCCACACGCGCGACGGCGGCGCCGACCCCGACTGGTCGCACCTGCCGCAGCCGCGCGGCGCCTGGATCTCGAACGTCGCGGGCGCCGACGTGGCCGCACGGCTCGACGCGCTGCTCGACGCGCGCTGGCCGGGCCTGCCGCGCACGACGATCCGCTCGCGGCCCGTGCAATGCGGCGTGACGAACGGCTATACGACGCCGGGACAGCTCGGCAGCGACCGCTGGGCCGGCCTGATCGGCGCACACGCGGCGTTTCCGGGCGAGCATCTGCTGATCGCGACGTTCGGCACCGCGACGACGCTCGAGGCGCTGCGCGCAGACGGCCGCTTCACGGGCGGGCTGATCGCACCGGGCTGGGCGCTGATGATGCGCGCGCTCGGCACGCACACCGCGCAGTTGCCGACGCTGACCACCGACATCGCGAGCGGCCTGCTCGCGGGCGCGCAGGCCGACCCGTTCCAGGTCGACACGCCGCGCTCGCTGTCGGCCGGCTGCCTGTATGCGCAGGCCGGACTGATCGAACGCGCATGGCGCGACCTTGCCGAAGCGTGGCAGGCACCCGTGCGGCTCGTGCTGGCCGGCGGCGCGGCGGACGACGTCGCGCGTGCGCTGACGGTCCCGCATACGCGGCACGATGGGCTGATCCTGTCCGGGCTCGCGCTGATTGCGGCGGAAGCCGCGCAGGATTGACGAAAAAGACGCCGGCATCGCACCGGTGCTCGGCGACGCGGGTCCGGACGGACACGCGGCATGCTGACGAAGCAGTGCGCGCGGGGCGGCGGCAACCGCCCGCGCAATCGATCGGCGGAAGCCATGAAAAAGCCGGCCATGCGGCCGGCTCGACTGAATGACGTGAACGACGTCGATGACGACAAGGAGTTTCGACGATGCTGCGCTGGCTGATCGCTGTTCTCTTTCTCGCCAACATGCTCGCGTTCGTGGTGGCGCGCGGCGTGTTCGGGCCGCTGCCGTCGGCCGGCCCGCGCGAACCCGGCGTGCTGTTGCGGCAGGTACGGCCCGATGCGCTGCACGTGACGCCGCTCGCGCAGGCGACCGACCAGCCCGTCATCGGCGGCCCGATCGCGCCGCCGGCCGTCACGACTGCACCGCTCGCGGCGTCCGCGCCCTGACGGCGCCGGTCCGCGCTCAGGACTGCTGCGCGCGCACCTTCTTCAGCAACGCAGTGGTCGAGCGGTCGTGCTCGAACGGAATCGCCAGCGCGCGACCGCCCCAGCCGCGCACGAGTGCCGATTCCGGCAGCGCATCCATGTCGTAGTCGCCGCCCTTCACGAGGATGTCCGGACGCACGGCCTCGATCAGCGACACCGGCGTCTTTTCCCCGAACGTCACGACCCAGTCGACGCTTTCCAGCGCCGCGAGCAGTGCCGCGCGGTCTTCTTCGCGGTTGATCGGCCGGTCGTCGCCCTTGCCGAGCATGCGCACCGACGCATCGCTGTTCACGCCGACGATCAGGCACGCACCGAGCGCTTTCGCATCGGCGAGATACGTGACGTGGCCGCGGTGCAGGATGTCGAATACGCCGTTGGTGAACACGACGGGCGACGGCAGCGACGCGCGCAGCGCGACGAGGGCATCACGGGTGATCAGCTTGCGTTCGAAGGTAGCGGACATGGTGAAGGTCGGACGGAATGAACGACGGCGCACGCGACGGCGGCGCCAGTTAAAAAGCCCGCCGGGCTGGCCAGGCGGGCTTCATGCAACGGATACGACACGGCGCCACACGGCCGGCGCGATTCACGCCGGCGGCGGCACCTGCCGGCCTCAGGCCGGTTGCGCAGCCGACGACGGGCCGCTTTCGGCCTGCAGGCGGCCGGTGACTTCCTTGCGGTAGCGGTTCAGTTCCTGCGCGGTCGCGAACGTGCGCTCGAACAGGATCGACAGGTTGTGCAGGATGCGCTCGACGACCTTCTTTTCCCACTCGCCGTCGAAACGGATCTGCTCGTCGAGCCAGCGCTCGAGCCACTCCGGATCGGGCAGGCGCGACTGCACGGTGTCGCGCGGGAACAGCGCCTGGTTCACGTGCAGGTTGGTCGGGTGCAGCGGCTTCTCGGTGCGGCGCGCCGACGCCATCAGCACGCCGATCTTCGCGAATGCGGCACGCGCGACGTCGCCGCAGTTGTTCAGCGCCTTCTTCATGTAGCGCAGGTACGCGCCGCCATGACGTGCCTCATCGCGCGAGATCGTTTCGTAGATCTGCTTGATGACGGGCTCGGTGTGCCAGTCGGCCGCACAGCGATACCAGTGGTTCAGGCGGATCTCGCCGCAGAAGTGCAGCATCAGCGTCTCGAGCGGCGGCGCCGGGTCGAACTGGAAGCGCACCGCGTGCAGTTCCTCTTCGGTCGGCACCATTTCCGGCTTGAAGCGGCGCAGGTATTCCATCAGCACGAGCGAATGCTTCTGCTCTTCGAAGAACCACACGCTCATGAACGCGGAAAAGTCGCTGTCGTGCTGGTTGTCGCGCAGGAACATTTCGGTCGCGGGCAGCGCCGACCATTCGGTGATCGCGTTCATCTTGATCGTCTTCGCCTGCTCGTCGGTGAGCAGCGAAGCGTCGAACTTGTCCCACGGAATGTCCTTCTCCATGTCCCAGCGGACGGCTTCGAGCGACCTGTAAAGTTCCGGATAAAGCATCGTGTTCATGATGGTCCCACCCCTGTTCTGCGCAATGCGACTTCTCTAAACGTGACTGTTGCCGCGCAAGCACGCCCAAGCGCGCTTTTTGCAGCCAAGACTCTAATTTTACGCGGGAAACCGACCGGCCGGACGCTGATTCCTCGTCCGGCGGCCGGGCGGCCGCGTGCCGCCGTTGGGCATGCCGCAGCCCCGCCCCGTTCGGACGGAGCCGGCCGCGCTTGCCTGAGTTGGGGGCCGGCGCTGGCCGGCTCGTTGGCGCGCCCGTCCCCTGCCCCAGGCGGGTTCCCCGGAAGGCCCCGTGCGGATGCCGGATCGGCGGGCTGCTCGATATGGTGTATACGGCGGCGGCCATGATAGCACGCGTGCATGACGGTTCCGAGACGCCCGCCCGGTCGCACGCCGCCAATCGCGGTGCGGCGATCGGTCGCGGGCGACCGTCGCGAAAACGCAACCTTACATTAGCTTGCACGTGTCAGACCCGTATTTCGCCGGCGGCGAGACCGTCTTCCGGCGGCGTGCCGGCCGCCGGCGCACTGCCGCCGGCCGCCTGCGCGATCCATCCGGCCAGCGTGTCACGCTGCGCGCGCCCGTCGACGTAGCCGAGCTCGATCAGTTCACGTGTGAACGCCTCCTCGAACAGCAGATAGCTCGCGAACGACGCGCCGGCCGGCTGGCTGCCGCCGATCGCGCCGAGCAGCCCGCGCATCGTGGCCGGCATCTGCTTCAGGTGTTTCGCGGCGATCAGCTCGATGCGCTCGGACGGCGCGATCGCGAGCACATCGACGTGCCGCCAGCCGCTGTCGAGCTCGACCTGGTGCGGCAGGTGCTCGATCATCCGGTTGATGTGCTCGATGCGTTCGATGTCCGAGCCGATCGAGTCGAGGAACACGCTCGCGAGCACCTGCTGGCCGATCTGCGCGAGCGTCGGGTAGCCGCGCACCAGCCCGGCGCCGTTCGCGGCGGGGATCTCGGGCCGCGGGTCGGCCGCGCCGACGACGACGATCCGGTCCGCACCGAAGTGGATGGCCGGCGACAGCGGCGCGATCTGCCGGATCGAACCGTCGCCGAAGTATTCGATCTGCCCGTCGAGCACGAGCGGCACGGCCGGGAACACGAACGGAATGGCCGACGACGCGAGCAGGTGCGACGCCGACAGGTCGACGAGCCGCGCGGTGCGCTGCGCGCGTCGCCATGCCTGGATCGGCTGCGCCGCCTGGTAGAACGTCAGGTGCCGGCCGCTCGAATAGCTGAGCGCGGTGATCGACAGCGCATGCAGCAGGCGCGCCTCGAGCATCTGCTCGATCCGGTGGAAGCTCAGCTCGCGCTGCAGCAGGTGCGCGAGCGGCGCGTTGTCGAGCAGCCCGCGCGGCGAGCGGCGGGCGGCCCAGCCGAACGTCATGGTCGCGAGCCAGCGCGCGCCGGCGCCCGCGATGCCGAGCCAGTCGGTGCGATACACGTAATCGGCACGCAATGGCTCCCAGAATTCGAGCAGGCGCCGCACGCCGTGGGAAAAGTCGTCCGCGTGGCTCGCGATCGACGTCGCGTTGATCGCACCTGCCGACGAGCCGCACACGACCGCGAACGGCAGCGTGTGCCGCTGCGGATCGGCTTCGCGCGCGATTTCGGCCAGTGCCTTCAGCACGCCGACCTGATAGGCGGCACGTGCGCCGCCTCCCATCAGAACGAGCGCGAGCCGCATGATCGACCTGCTACCTGCGCCGCGTCACGTCGAGCGCTTCGGCGGACGCGTTTCGGGCGACGAAGCGGCGGCTGCGCGCGCGGCGGCGGAGCCGGACGGCTTCGCGCGCTTCGCGGCCGGCTTGCGCGGCGCGGCGGCGGCCGGTGCCGGCTTCGCGGCCGGCTCCGGTGCGGCAGCCGCGTCCGGCTGCGCGTCGCCGGGCGCGGCGGGCTGCATGCCCGGCTGCGCCATCGCGAGGCTCGCGAGCTGGTTGAACTGCGACTGCAGCAGGTTCCACCAGCCGGACGGATCGAACGCCTGCCCTGCGGCGTCGCCGGCCGGCGCATCGGCGGCATCCGGCGCCGGCGCTGCATCGCCGGACGGCGCCGCCTTCGCCGCCTGCGCGGCTGCCACGGCCGCGTCCTCGGCCGCCGACATCGAGCTTTGCGCGAACGCGCCGAACGCACGCAGCGTCGCGAGCGTCGCGCGCTGCACCTCGAGCGCCTGGATCGCGGACTGCAGCATCCCGAGGTTGAGCTTCAGCCACTGCTCGACCGCGCGCAGATCGGTGATCCGCTTGTCGAGCTCCTCGACGCTCGTGAGCGGCGCCATCATGTCGGACATGCTCGACAGCGACGGCGGCAGCCCTGGCGTGGCGCCCGGAAACGACGCCATCCCGCCGAACGGCGACATCCGCATCATGTCCCACATGCGGTCCATCATGTCGGCGGGCTTGAAGCCGGCAAAGCCGGCGAAAGGGTTGGCGCCGGAGGCATCGGTCGTCATACGGGCATCCTGGTTGACTGGGGGAGCGAGGCGGCCGCCATGCGTCGCGCAGCCGCGCGTGGTTTGATCATAGCGCGCGTCAGAACGGTGCGTCGCCGGGGAACGCGGGCGGGCGCCGCTCGCGCAGCGAACGGATGCCTTCCTGCACGTCGGGCCCCGAGAAGCCCATGAATTCGAGCGCGAGCGACGTATCGAAGGCCGGCCCGGCCGAGCGCAGCCAGTTGTTCAGCGCGTACTTGGTCCAGCGGATCGCCGACTGCGAACCGTGCGCGAGCCGCTCGGCCACTTCGTACGCCTTCGGCAGCAGGTCGGCCGGCTCGACCGCGAGCGAGACCAGCCCGATTCGCTCGGCCTCCTCACCGCTCACGGGCTCGCACAGCAGCAGGTAGTACTTCGCCTTCGCCATCCCGCACAGCAGCGGCCACACGATCGCCGCGTGGTCGCCGGCCGCGACGCCGAGCCGCGTATGGCCGTCGATGATGCGCGCATCCTTCGCGGCGATCGAGATGTCGGCGAGCAGCCCGGCGACGAGCCCCGCGCCGACGGCCGGGCCATGCATCGCCGACACGATCGGCTTGCTGCAGTTGATCACGTTGTAGACGAGGTCGCGCGCCTCGCGCCACACGCGGGCGCGCACGTCGAAGTCGTTCGCCATGTCCTCGACGAGCGCGAGATCGCCGCCCGCCGAAAAGCCCTTGCCTTCGCCGCGGATCACCGCGACGCGCGTGTCGGGATCGCGATCGACGTCGCGCCAGATGTCGGCGAGCTCGCGATGCATGCGCGCGTTCGCGGTCGCGAGGCCGCTGCGGTTCGCGCCCTCGCCGCTCATCACGATGTCGAGCACGCCGTGGTCGCGGCGCGTCACCTTCAGTGCTTCGTAACCGCCGTACGCGGCGAGATCGGCCATGTGCCGCTCCTTGTTCGAGGCTCTTGAATCGAGTGTAGCCAAGCCTGCGCGGTCAAACATCGGGCGAAACCCGGCGCGCGGGCCGGAGCCGGGTTTCGCGGTATGTGACGCCCCCGCGCGGCTTACGCCGTGCCGTCGGGCGGGGCGACCGACTGCTCGATCGCGCCGAAGATCGACTTGCCGGCCGCGTCGAACATCTCGATGCGCACGGTGTCGCCGTAGCGCATGAATCCGGTCTGCGGCGCGCCGTGCTCGATCGTCTCGAGGCAGCGCTTCTCGGCGATGCAGCAGTAGCCGCGCTTCGCGTCCTTGTTCGACACGGTGCCGGAACCGACGATCGAGCCGGCACGCAGGTTGCGCGTCTTCGCGGCGTGCGCGACCAGCTGGCCGAAGTGGAACACCATGTCGGTGCCCGCATCGGGCTGGCCGACCTTCTTGCCGTTCCAGTGGACGATCATCGGCCGGTGCACGCGGCCTTCGCGCCATTCGTCGCCGAGCTCGTCGGGCGTCACGGCGACCGGCGCGAACGCGGTGGCCGGCTTGCTCTGGAAGAAGCCGAAACCCTTCGCGAGCTCGGCCGGAATCAGGTTGCGCAGCGACACGTCGTTCACGAGCGTGACGAGGCGCACGGCCTTCAGCGCGGCGTCGGGCGAGGTGCTCATCGGCACGTCGCCGGTGATCACAGCGATTTCCGCCTCGAAATCGATGCCCCATTCCTCCGACGGGCACACGACGTCGTCGCGCGGCCCCAGGAAATCGTCGCTGCCGCCCTGGTACATCAGCGGATCGGTCCAGAACTCGGGCGGCATCTCGGCGCCGCGCGCGCGGCGTACCAGCTCGACGTGGTTCACGTAGGCGGAGCCGTCGGCCCACTGGAACGCGCGCGGCAACGGCGCCATGCAGTTGGCCGGATCGAACGCGAACGTGTTGCGCGCGCGGCCGTGGTTCAGCGCGTCGTACAGGTCGCGCAGCTGCGGTGCGTAGAACGCCCAGTCGTCGAGGACGCGCTGCAGCGTCGGCGCGATCGCGTCGGCGATCGCCGCGGTGTGCAGGTCGCGCGATACGACGATCAGCTGGCCGTCGCGCGTGCCGTCCTTCAGCGAAGCAAGTTTCATAAGGGGGACTCTGCCGTTGTAGTGACGATGGAGGGAATCTATTTTACGATGGTGAATCCATGCGGCGCGCGACGATCGCGCCTGCCGTTTTCACCCCCGTTTTCACCCCGATTCCTGCCGCATTTTCGCGCACCCGCTGCCCATGCCCGCCAACCCGCTTCCCGACGACGATCTCGCCGACTCCGACACCGACGACGCCGCTTCCGGCGAGCACGGCGAGAAGGTCCGTTCCGGCATCCAGTCGATCGAGGTCGGCTTCCGCCTGCTCGACGTGCTGACGAGCGAGCCGCGCGCGATGATGCTGCGCGATCTCGCGCAGCGCGCGGGCATGAGTCCTGCGAAGGCGCACCGCTACCTCGTCAGCTTCTCGCGGCTCGGCGTCGTGTCGCAAGACCCCGTCTCCGGGCGCTACGAACTCGGCGGCTTCGTGTTGCAGATGGGGCTCGCGCGGCTCGCGCGCGTCGACGGCGTGAAGCTCGCGCGGATCGCGCTGACCGAATTCCGCGACCGCCTCGACCAGACGGTCGGCATCGCGGTGTGGGGCAACCAGGGGCCGACGATCGTGCACTGGATGGAATCGAGCCATCCGGCGAAGGCGTCGCTGAAGCTCGGCGACGTGATGCCGCTGCTCGGCTCGGCAACCGGCCTGCTGTTCGCCGCGTACCTGCCGCGCAGCAAGACCGCCGCGATGCTCGAGCGCGAACTCGCCGATACGCGCCGCTCGCCGCACCACGGCGGCCCGCGCACGCTCGACGAAGTCGACGCGGTGCTGGCCGACGTGCGCCGGCACGAGGCCGCGCGCGTCGAAGGGATGCTGCTGCCGACGATCCACGCGTTCTGCATGCCGGTGTTCGACGCGGTCGGCGAACTCGCGCTCGCGATCGTCGCGCTCGGCCAGGAAGGTTCGTTCGACATCGCGTGGGGCGGCGAGATCGACACCGCGCTGCGCGCATGCGCGCAAAAACTGTCTTACGAACTCGGCTATAGTCCCGACGCACGCGACGCCTGACGCACCGGATTCATCCCGCGTCACGCGGCGCGAACGCGCGGCGCATCCGACGGTCCGATTCCTGTGACGCGCCGTGCGCCCGACGTCACGCGACCGCCCCGATCCTGTTCCGATGCCCATGCCGCCTGCCGACATCCGCCCGAGCCATGCCCTGCCCCGCCGCTGGCTGCGCGTGGGCGTCGCGCTCGTCGTCGTGCTGGTGCTGCACGCGCTTGCGGCGTTCTGGCTGATGCGCAACCGCGATGCGTTCACGCCGCCGCCCGCCGAGATCCCCGTGCAGATCGAGCTGCTGAAAGCGGAACCGATCGAGCGCCAGCCCGCGCCGCCGCCCCCCAAGCCGGCCGAGCATCCGGTCGCGCCAGCGCCCGCGGCACCCAAGGCCGCCGCGCCGAAGCCCGCGCCGTCGCCCGAACCGGTCCTCACGTCGACGCAGACCGCCGAGCACGGCGAACCGCCGGCTGCCGTATCCGCCGCGAGCGGCGCATCGGGTGCATCGGGGGCGAACGCCGCATCGGCCGCCGGCGGCGCCGCAACGCCAGGCCCCGCGACGAATGGCGTGAAGTTCGCCGCGCCGCCGTCCGGCGACTTGCAGTACGACACGTTCTACAACGGGATGCAGAACATGATCGGCACGATCCGCTGGCGCACCGACGGGCATACGTACGACCTGTCGGTGTCGATGCCCGTGCCGTTCGTCGGCCCGTTCACCTATCGCAGCGAGGGCCGCATCGACGCATTCGGCGTCGCGCCCGACCGTTATGTCGAGAAGCGCGGCAAGCGGCCGGAAGACATCGCGATCTTCAACCGCGAGATCCGGCAGGTCGTGTTCACGCGCACGCCGAACAACGCGCCGCTGCCCGACGGCGTGCAGGACCGCTTCAGCATGCTGATGCAGCTGTCGGGGCTCGTGCGCGGCAATCCGTCCGCGTACAAGCCGGGCGTCACGCAGCAGTTCTTCGTGATCGACAACAACAGCGGCGAGAACTGGCCGATCGCCGTGATCGGCGACGAGCAGGTGCAGACGCAGGCCGGCATCGTCGACGCGCGGCACTTCATGCGCCTGCCGCGCCGCGACGGCGACACGCGCCGCATCGACATGTGGCTCGCGCCGTCGCTCGGCTGGCTGCCCGCGCGGCTGATGCAGACCGAGCCGAACGGCGCGCAGATCGAGCTGGTGTGGCATGGCCGCCTCTCGGCACCGAACGTGCCGGCCGACGCCGCGCCTGCAGGCGGCGCAACGAACGCGCCTGCGGGCACACCGGCGCCCGATGCGCCGGCCGCACCGGCCGCGGAACCGGCACAACCCGCGCCGCCGGCCGCCGTGCAACCTTCCGCACAACCGCCCGCGCAACCGGCTGCACCGCCGGCATCTTCGACTGTCACACAGTGAACTCGCGCGTGAACGCGCACGATTCGGCAATTTCGACCGATTACAGATTTCCGTGAAATGGCCGATGACACTCTTTAACAACTATTTCCGTCCACCGGCAGACAATGGGAAACGTTTCATAGACATCGGCTTCTAACCGATACACCCCACGCGAACGGGAACGGGGTGTGCAGCGCAAGCCCCTTGAAACCGGCAAGGCTTGCCCCACCTAGGGGACAACAAGGCCAGATGCCACTGCGAAGAGGAGTGCCGCCATGCAAATGATCTACAACAGCCCCAACTACTGCGTCGTCGAATTTGCGCCGCAGGCCGGCCATCACCTGATGAATGCCGGCGGATACGAAATCGTCGACAAGAATGCGCAGCGCGAAATCTTCATCGATGGCGAACTTGCCGAGCGATTCCGCGCACACGTGAAGCAGCTGATCGAGGATGAACCGTCGCTCGACGAAGTCGACGAATTCCTCGGACAATTCGACAGCCTGATGATGATGCCCGTCGTGCTGCACTGACGACTCGCGGCCCGGCGCGTCATGCGGCCGGGCCATTCGCCGCGCATCGATGCGGCGCCGCGTGCACTCCGATCCTGCCCCCGTCCGGCTCGCCGGCGGGGGCTTTCCTTTGGCGGGCCGTCCGGCCCGCGCGGCGAGGGCCGACGACCGCTTGACGCACCGGCTACAATGACGGTTTTCCCGTCTTCGCCGATCTTCCGCCCATGTCTGCGACTCCTCTCGCCGCTTCCGCCCCGCTCGACGCGCGCTACACGCGCGGCGCCGCCCTGCCCGCGCTGCTGAAATCGCGCATCCTGATCCTCGACGGTGCGATGGGCACGATGATCCAGCGCTACAAGCTCGACGAAGCCGCGTATCGCGGCGAGCGCTTCAAGGATTTCCCGCGCGACATCAAGGGCAACAACGAGCTGCTGTCGCTCACGCAGCCGCAGATCATCCGCGAGATCCACGACCAGTACTTCGCGGCCGGCGCCGACATCGTCGAGACCAACACGTTCGGCGCGACGACCGTCGCGCAGGCCGACTACGGGATGGAAGATCTCGTCGTCGAGATGAACGTCGAATCGGCGAAGCTCGCCCGCGAATCGGCCGCGAAATACGCGACGCCGGACAAGCCGCGCTTCGTCGCGGGCGCGATCGGGCCGACGCCGAAGACGGCCAGCATCTCGCCGGACGTCAACGATCCGGGCGCGCGCAACGTCACGTTCGACGAACTGCGCACGTCGTACTACCAGCAGGCGAAGGCGCTGCTCGACGGCGGCGTCGACCTGTTCCTCGTCGAGACGATCTTCGACACGCTGAACGCGAAGGCCGCGCTGTTCGCGCTCGACGAGCTGTTCGAGGACACCGGCGAGCGCCTGCCGATCATGATCTCGGGCACCGTCACCGATGCGTCGGGCCGGATCCTGTCGGGCCAGACGGTCGAGGCGTTCTGGAATTCGCTGCGTCACGCGAAGCCGCTCACGTTCGGCCTGAACTGCGCGCTCGGCGCGGCGCTGATGCGCCCGTACATCGCCGAGCTCGCGAAGCTGTGCGACACCTACGTGTCGTGCTACCCGAACGCGGGCCTGCCGAACCCGATGAGCGACACGGGCTTCGACGAAACGCCGGACGTCACGTCGGGCCTGCTGAAGGAATTCGCGCAGGCCGGGCTCGTGAACCTCGCGGGCGGCTGCTGCGGCACGACGCCCGAACACATCGCCGAAATCGCGAAGGCGCTCGCCGACGTGAAGCCGCGCCGCTGGCCGAACCAGTACAGCGACAACGTCTGACCCGACCGCCCCACGTCCTTCATCAAAAAATTCGCACCGCCATGACCGATCACATGATGCGCCTTGCCGGCCTCGAGCCGTTCAACGTCACGCCCGGAACGCTCTTCATCAACGTCGGCGAACGCACCAACGTCACCGGCTCGAAGGCGTTCGCACGGATGATCCTCAACGGCCAGTTCGACGAGGCGCTCGCTGTCGCGCGCCAGCAGGTCGAGAACGGCGCGCAGGTGATCGACATCAACATGGACGAGGCGATGCTCGATTCGAAGGCGGCGATGGTGCGCTTCCTGAACCTGATCGCGTCGGAGCCGGACATCGCGCGCGTGCCGATCATGATCGACTCGTCGAAGTGGGACGTGATCGAAGCCGGCCTCAAGTGCGTGCAGGGCAAGGCGATCGTGAACTCGATCTCGCTGAAGGAAGGCGAAGACGCGTTCCGCCACCACGCGAACCTGATCCGCCGCTACGGCGCGGCCGCCGTCGTGATGGCGTTCGACGAAACGGGCCAGGCCGATACCTATGAGCGCAAGACCGAGATCTGCAAGCGCTCGTACGATTTCCTCGTGAACGAAGTCGGCTTCCCGCCGGAAGACATCATCTTCGACCCGAACATCTTCGCGGTCGCGACGGGTATCGAGGAGCACAACAACTACGCGGTCGACTTCATCGAGGCGACCCGCTGGATCAAGCAGAACCTGCCGCACGCGAAGGTGAGCGGCGGCGTGTCGAACGTGTCGTTCTCGTTCCGCGGCAACGACCCGGTGCGCGAGGCGATCCACACCGTGTTCCTGTACCACGCGATCCAGGCCGGGATGGACATGGGCATCGTGAACGCGGGCCAGCTCGGCGTGTACGCCGATCTCGACCCCGAGCTGCGCGAGCGCGTCGAGGACGTGATCCTGAACCGCCGCGACGATTCCACCGATCGCCTGCTGGAGATCGCCGACAAGTTCAAGGCGGGCGGCGCGAAAAAGGAAGAGAACCTCGAGTGGCGCAACCAGCCGGTCGAGAAGCGGCTCTCGCACGCGCTGGTGCACGGCATCACGACCTTCATCGTCGAGGACACTGAAGAAGTGCGCGCGAAGATCGCCGCGGCCGGCGGCCGTCCGATCAACGTGATCGAAGGCCCGCTGATGGACGGGATGAACATCGTCGGCGACCTGTTCGGCCAGGGCAAGATGTTCCTGCCGCAGGTCGTGAAGTCGGCGCGCGTGATGAAGCAGGCCGTCGCGCACCTGATCCCGTTCATCGAGGAAGAAAAGCGCCTGCTCGCGGAAGCGGGCGGCGACGTGCGCGCGAAGGGCAAGATCGTCATCGCGACCGTGAAGGGCGACGTGCACGACATCGGCAAGAACATCGTGTCGGTCGTGCTCCAGTGCAACAACTTCGAAGTGGTCAACATGGGCGTGATGGTGCCGTGCAACGAGATCCTCGCGAAGGCGAAGGTCGAGGGCGCGGACATCATCGGGCTGTCGGGCCTCATCACGCCGAGCCTCGAGGAAATGGCGTACGTCGCATCCGAAATGCAGCGCGACGACTACTTCCGCGTGAAGAAGATCCCGCTGCTGATCGGCGGCGCGACGACGTCGCGCGTGCACACGGCCGTGAAGATCGCGCCGCACTACGAAGGCCCGGTCGTCTACGTGCCCGATGCGTCGCGCTCGGTGTCGGTCGCGTCGAACCTGCTGTCCGACGAAGGCGCGGCGAAGTACCTCGACGAGCTGAAGTCCGACTACGAACGCATCCGCGACCAGCACGCGAACCGCAAGGCGCAGCCGATGGTCACGCTCGCCGAGGCGCGCGCGAACAAGACGAAGGTCGACTGGGCCGGCTATACGCCGGTGAAGCCGAAGTTCATCGGCCGCCGCGTGTTCAAGAACTACGACCTCAGCGAGCTCGCGCACTACATCGACTGGGGCCCGTTCTTCCAGACCTGGGATCTCGCGGGCCCGTACCCGGCGATCCTGAACGACGAGATCGTCGGCGAATCGGCGCGGCGCGTGTTCTCGGATGCCAAGTCGATGCTCGCGCGCCTGATCCAGGGCCGCTGGCTGACCGCGAGCGGCGTGATCTCGCTGCTGCCGGCGAACACCGTCAACGACGACGACATCGAGATCTACAGCGACGAGTCGCGCTCGGAAGTGCTGCTCACGTGGCGCAACCTGCGCCAGCAAAGCGTGCGCCCGGTGGTCGACGGCGTGATGCGGCCGAACCGCTCGCTCGCCGACTTCATCGCGCCGAAGGAATCGGGCGTCGCCGACTACATCGGGATGTTCGCGGTGACGGCCGGCCTCGGTGTCGACGTGAAGGAAAAGCAGTTCGAAGCCGACCACGACGACTACAGCGCGATCATGCTGAAGGCGCTCGCCGACCGCTTCGCGGAAGCGTTCGCCGAAGCGATGCACGCACGCGTGCGCCGCGAGCTGTGGGGCTACGCGAGCGGCGAGACGCTCGACAACGACGCGTTGATCGCCGAGAAGTACGCGGGCATCCGCCCGGCACCCGGCTACCCGGCCTGCCCCGATCACCTCGTGAAGCGCGACATGTTCGACGTGCTGCATGCGGACGAGATCGGCATGAGCGTGACCGACTCGCTGGCGATGCTGCCGGCCGCGAGCGTGTCGGGCTTCTACCTCGCGCATCCGGACAGCCGCTACTTCTCGGTCGGCAAAATCGGGCAGGATCAGCTCGAGGACTACGCGCAGCGCATGGCGCTGTCGCTCGACGACGCGCGCCGCGCGCTCGCGCCGCAGCTCTGATCGATGCGGACGGGCGGCCGGCCGCCCGTTTTATCAGACAAAAGAAAAGCCCGCTCGAAAGCGGGCTTTTTCCTGTCTTACTTACCTTTCGTCCAGCCAGGCAAGGAAGCTCAGAAGCCCCAGTGGACGTCGGCCTGGCCGGCCTTCGCTTCGCGCAGCATCGTGAGGAACGGCGCGACACGCTGGGCCAGGCTCGGCGGCACTTCGTGGTGCGCGTGGTCGGCTTCGTCCTCGTGGAAATGGCCGGCGTGCTCGGCGCGTTCCTGCTTCGCCTGCGCCACGGCGCCTTCCAGCTTGGCGATCGCGTGGTCCAGCTCGTCGTGCGTAATCACACCGCGCTCGCCCAGCTGCTTGCCGACGAGACCCAGCACATACACGGCGAAATCCTTCAGCACGTCGAGATCCTGTGCCGCCTTGCTCTTGAACGTAATCATGACAATTCCCTTTTCATCTTGTTGTGCCTGCGCGGCGCGGTTGGGGAACGCCGGCAGACCGGCGTCCGGCCTCGCGGACGCGGGCCGCCTGAGCGGCATATTAGCACCTGTTAAAATTCTGCGATCCCTGAAACGCGCGCTTAAAAAGCGCGCCGGCGGGCCGGCGTTTCCGGCCGCCACCAACGAAGCCTTCTACCAGCATGCTGCCAGCACACAAACAGACCCTCGAAGCCCTGCTCGCGGATAGCGTCAAGCAGGTCGCACACGCGCTGAAAGGCGCCGACGCAGCGTCCGTCGCCCCGACCATCACGCTTGAGCGCCCGAAGGTCGCCGCGCACGGCGACGTCGCGTGCAACGTCGCGATGCAGCTCGCCAAGCCGCTCGGCACGAACCCGCGCCAGCTCGCCGAGCAGATCGTCGCCGCGCTCACCGCGCAGCCGGCCGCGCAAGGCCTCGTCGAGGCCGCCGAGATCGCCGGCCCCGGCTTCATCAACCTGCGCCTGTCGGCCGCCGCGAAGCAGGCGGTGATCGCCGCCGTGTTCGACCAGGGCCGCGCATTCGGCACGTCGGATCGCGAGAAAGGCAAACAAGTGTTGCTCGAATTCGTGTCGGCGAACCCGACCGGCCCGCTGCACGTCGGCCACGGCCGCCAGGCCGCGCTCGGCGACGTGCTCGCGAACGTGATCGCGAGCCAGGGCTACGCGGTGCACCGCGAGTTCTACTACAACGACGCAGGCGTGCAGATCGGCAACCTCGCGATCTCGACGCAGGCGCGCGCACGCGGCCTGAAGCCGGGCGACGCAGGCTGGCCGGAAGCCGCGTACAACGGCGAATACATCGCCGACATCGCACGCGACTTCCTGAACGGCGAAACGGTCGCCGCGTCGGACGGCGAGCCGGTCAAGGGCACGGGCGACGTCGAGGATCTCGACGCGATCCGCAAGTTCGCGGTCACCTACCTGCGCCGCGAACAGGACATGGACCTGCAGGCGTTCGGCGTGAAGTTCGACCAGTACTACCTCGAATCGTCGCTGTACAGCGAAGGCCGCGTCGAGAAGACGGTCGACGCGCTGGTCAAGGCCGGCATGACCTACGAGCAGGACGGCGCGCTGTGGCTGCGCACGACCGACGAAGGCGACGACAAGGATCGCGTGATGCGCAAGTCGGACGGCACGTACACGTACTTCGTGCCGGACGTCGCGTACCACGTGACGAAGTGGGAGCGCGGCTTCACGAAGGTGATCAACATCCAGGGCTCGGACCACCACGGCACGATCGCGCGCGTGCGCGCCGGCCTGCAGGGGCTGCACATCGGGATTCCGAAGGGCTATCCCGACTACGTGCTGCACAAGATGGTCACCGTGATGCGCGACGGCCAGGAAGTGAAGATCTCGAAGCGCGCGGGCAGCTACGTGACGGTGCGCGACCTGATCGAATGGTCGGGCGGCGCGGCGGCGGGCCAGGAAGCGGCGCCCGACCTGATCGACGAGGCGACCATCACGCGCGGCCGCGACGCGGTGCGTTTCTTCCTGATCTCGCGCAAGGCCGATACCGAGTTCGTGTTCGACATCGACCTCGCGCTGAAACAGAACGACGAAAACCCGGTCTATTACGTCCAGTACGCGCATGCGCGGATCTGCTCGGTGCTCAACGAACTGAAGTCGCGCTACAACGTCGACGTCGCGCAGTTGCCGGGCGCCGACCTGTCGCAGCTGACGAGCGCGCAGGCGGCGTCGCTGATGCAGAAGCTGGCCGCGTACCCGGACATGCTCACGCACGCGGCGAACGAACTGGCGCCGCACGCGGTCGCGTTCTACCTGCGCGATCTCGCTGGCGAATTCCACTCGTTCTACAATGCGGAGCGCGTGCTGGTCGACGACGAAGCGCCGCGCAATGCGCGCGCCGCGCTCCTCGCCGCGACCCGGCAGGTGCTCGAGAACGGTCTGGCGGTGCTCGGCGTGTCCGCGCCCGCCAAGATGTAAGGATGCAAGCAGCCCGATCCGGGCTGTGAACGGCCGCGGCAGCGCCCGCCGCGGCTCTCACGATTCTTTTTGCAGGTGACTCAAGCAATGGCACAACCACGCCGAACTTCGAAGCAATCGAAACAAGCCGGAGGGACATTTCTTGGAATCGTGCTGGGCCTGATCGTCGGCCTCGCGATCGCAGTGGTGGTGGCGCTCTACATCACGCGTTCGCCGTCGCCGTTCGTGTCGAAGGTCGCACCGCCGCCGGCCGACAACGGCGCGAGCCAGCCTCAGCAGTTCGACCCGAACCGTGCGCTGCAGGGCAAGACGCCCGGCCAGCCGGTGCCGCAGGCCGCGCAGTCGGCGCCGCCGAACACCGCGCCCGGCCAGGCTGCGAACCAGACCCAGGGCGGCCTGCTGCCCGAGCCGCAGATCGTCGAAGTGCCGCCGTCGGCCAACGGATCGAGCGGCTCGAACAACACGGGCAGCTCGAGCAACACGACCGCGTCGAACAATACGTCGTCGGGCAACGGCGTCGCCGTCGCGCCGAAGCCGGCCGACACCACGCCGCCGCCGAAGAAGACGCAACAGGCGCAGCAACAGCAGCAAGGCGGCGAGGACGATCTCGCACGGTTCGCCGCGCAGAAGCAGGCGCAGCAGGCCGCCGCGCAAAAGCAGCAGCAACAGCAGCTGGCCGCGAACACGCCGAAGCCGACGTCGTCCGCCACGGCCGCAGCAGCGGCGAAGCCGCCGACCGCGAACGACGCGAACACCGGCTACTTCCTGCAAGTCGGCGCGTACAAGACCGAAGGCGACGCCGAGCAGCAGCGCGCGCGCCTCGGCTTCCAGGGCTTCGAGTCGAAGGTGTCGAAGCGCGATGTCAGCGGCGTGACCTATTTCCGCGTGCGCGTCGGCCCGTTCTCGAAATTCGAGGATATGAACTCGGCCCGTCAACGCTTGTCCGATGCAGGTGTCGACACGGCGGTGATCCGCTTCACGAAGCAGTAAGCCAACCGGCCGAGCCCACGCAGAACCCGTTACGTTCCGTAACCCGAGCAACTGATTCGACGTTCACAACATGAAAAAACTGCTTAGCACGCTCCTTCTGTCCCTGGGCCTGGCTGCCGGCCTCGCCCAGGCTTCGCCCGCCGCACCGGTCGCCGGCAAGGACTTCGAGGTGATGAAGTCGCCGCAGCCGGCATCCGCTCCGGCCGGCAAGGTCGAGGTGATCGAGTTCTTCTGGTACGGCTGCCCGCACTGCTACGAATTCGAGCCGACGATCGAGGCCTGGGTGAAGAAGCAGGGCAACAACATCGAGTTCAAGCGCGTGCCGGTTGCATTCCGTGACGATTTCGTCCCGCATTCGAAGCTGTTCTACGCGGTGTCCGCGCTCGGCATCTCCGAGAAGGTCACGCCGGCGATCTTCAACGCGATCCACAAGCAGAAGAACTACCTGCTGACGCCGCAGGCGCAGGCCGACTTCCTGGCCACGCAGGGCGTCGACAAGAAGCAGTTCATGGACGCGTACAACTCGTTCAGCGTGCAGGGCGAGGTGAACCAGTCGGCCAAGCTGCTGAAGGACTACGCGATCGACGGCGTGCCGACGGTCGTCGTGCAGGGCAAGTACAAGACTGGCCCCGCCTACACGAACAGCATCCCGGGCACGGCCCAGGTGCTCGACTTCCTCGTGAAGCAGGTTCAGGACAAGAAGCTCTGATCGCCGCACGCGCACCGGCATGACTACTCCGCTGAAGGTCTTCATCACCGGTGCGTCGAGCGGCCTCGGCCTCGCGATGGCCGAGGAATACGCCCGCCAGGGCGCCACGCTCGCCCTCGTCGCGCGACGCACCGATGCACTCGATGCGTTCGCGCGGCGCTTCCCCAAGCTGTCCATTTCCGTCTATTCCGCCGACGTGCGCGATGCCGATGCGCTGGCCACCGCCGCCGCGTCGTTCATCGCCGCGCACGGCTGCCCCGACGTCGTGATCGCGAACGCGGGCATCAGCCAGGGCGCCGTCACGGGCCAGGGCGATCTCGCGACGTTCCGCGACGTGATGGACATCAACTATTACGGGATGGTCGCGACGTTCGAGCCGTTCGTCGGCCCGATGACGGCCGCGCGCCACGGCACGCTGGTCGGCGTCGCGAGCGTCGCCGGCGTACGCGGCCTGCCGGGCTCCGGCGCGTACAGCGCGTCGAAATCGGCCGCGATCAAGTACCTGGAAGCGCTGCGCGTCGAGCTGCGCCCGGCCGGCGTCGGCGTCGTGACGATCGCGCCCGGCTACATCCGCACGCCGATGACCGCGCACAACCCGTACCGGATGCCGTTCCTGATGGACGCCGACCGCTTCGCCGCACGCGCGGCGCGCGCGATCGCGCGGCAGCACGCGTTCCGCGTGATTCCGTGGCAGATGGGCGTCGTCGCGAAGGTGCTGCACGTGCTGCCGCGCTGGCTGTACGACCGCCTGTTCGAAAAGGCGCCGCGCAAGCCGAAGGCCGGCACGCACTGAGCGCGTCGTGGATCCGGCGCGCATCTCGCCGGGGCGCCGTCCGGCCTCGGCCTGATCTGCATCGCCATACCGCGCGAACCCGCGCGGGTCTATACCGTCGTGTCGCATCACGCGCCGCGCACATCTGTCGCGATTCCGTCCGTTCCGGCGTTTGAGCCGCGCAGTCGCAGCCGCCCGCCCTGTCCCGCCCTCTCGCCTCCCGCGTCGCGCTCGCACTACGCGAACCGCCGCATCAGCACCCATTCCGTCGCGAACGCAGCCGTTTGTCGCTCAATTCACCGCGTTCCGGCGCCTTTTTCCACGCGTCGCGCGCTTTGACGGTATGCTATTCGCCAGCCGCGCCGGCCGGTCCTCGACCGCGCCGCGCCCGCATTCCGACAGCCAGCAAAAATCACAAGTCACGTGGGAGAACCTATGCACGTCAAGCTGTTCGCCGTGGCCGCACTCGCGGCCGCCCTTGCCGCCCCCGGCCTCGCCGCCGCCAAGCCGCTCACCGTCTGCACGGAATCGAGCCCGGACGGCTTCGACGTCGTGCAGTACAACTCGCTCGTCACGACCAACGCGTCGGCCGACGTGATCTTCAACACGCTCGTGTCCTACGACGAAGCCGCGAAGAAAGTCGTACCCGCGCTCGCCGACAAATGGGAAGCGAGCGCCGACGGCCTCACGTACACGTTCCACCTGCGCCCGAACGTCGCGTTCCAGACCACCGATTATTTCAAGCCGGGCCGCACGCTGAACGCGGACGACGTCGTGTTCACGTTCGCGCGGATGCTCGACGATGCGAACCCGTGGCACAAGGTGGCCGGCGCGAGCGGCTTCCCGCACGCGCAGTCGATGGGCCTCGTGAAGCTCGTGAAGTCGGTCACGAAGGTCGACGACAGCACGGTGAAGTTCGTGCTGAACGAGCCGAACGCGACGTTCGTGCCGATCCTGACGATGGGCTTCGCATCGATCTACTCGGCCGAATACGCGGACCAGCTGCTGAAGGCCGGCAAGCAGGCCGACCTGAACGCGAAGCCGGTCGGCACGGGCCCGTTCGTGCTGAAGAGCTACACGAAGGACGCGCTGATCCGCTATGACGCGAACCCGACGTACTGGGGCACGAAGCCAAAGGTCGACCGGCTGATCTACGCGATCACGCCCGACCCGTCGGTGCGCCTGCAGAAGGTGAAGGCCGGCGAATGCCAGATCGCGCTGTCGCCGAAGCCGCAGGACGTGCTCGCCGCGAAGGGCGAAAGCGCGCTGAAGGTCGTGCAGACGCCTGCGTTCATGACCGCCTTCGTCGCGCTGAACACACAGAAGAAGCCGCTCGACAACGACAAGGTGCGCGAGGCGCTGAACCTCGCGTTCGACCGCACGACCTACCTGAAGGTCGTGTTCGACAACACCGCGACGGCCGCGAACAACCCGTATCCGCCGAACACGTGGAGCTATGCGAAGGACGTCGCGCCGTATGCGTACGATCCCGCGAAGGCGAAGCAGCTGCTCGCGCAGGCCGGCTTCCCGAACGGCTTCTCGACGACGATCTGGACGCGCCCGACCGGCAGCGTGCTGAACCCGAACCCGAAGGTCGGCGCGGAACTGCTGCAGGCCGACCTCGCGAAGATCGGCGTGAAGGCCGAGGTGAAAGTGATCGAATGGGGCGAACTCATCAAGCAGGCGAAGCTCGGCCAGCATGACATGCTGTTCATGGGCTGGGCCGGCGACAACGGCGATCCGGACAACTATCTGTCGCCGCTGTTCAGCTGCAATGCGGTGAAATCGGGCATCAACTTCGCGCGTTTCTGCGATGCGCAGCTCGACAAGCTGATCGCCGACGGCAAGTCGACGGCCGACCAGGCGAAGCGCGCGAAGCTGTATGAATCGGCGCAGAAGATCATCCACGACCAGGCGCTGTGGATCCCGCTCGGCTATCCGACCGCGGCGGCGCTGACGCGCACGACCGTGAACGGCTATCACGTGAGTCCGTTCGGACGGCAGAACTTCACGACGGTCGCCGTGCAGTGACCGTGCGTGGCACGCAAGCGACGGCGCACACGCCGCTCGCTTGCGGCCCGCGCGCCGCGCTTGCTACACTGCGCGCCTGTTCCTCATACCGGACGCCAGCCAAAGTGAACAACTAAGCCTTCCCGAAATGTTTTCGCCGCCCGTGCCACGCACGCCGCATGCGAAGGTCTTCACGCATTTTTGGAGGTGCTTATGGCTGCAGCCACGCCCACCGGCGCGCTCGTCGCGCTTCATCACGTTTCCTTCCGCTTCGACGACGGCATCACGCTGTTCGATTCGCTCGACCTGGCCATCGATCGCACGCCGACCGGCATCGTCGGCCGCAACGGCATCGGCAAGAGCCTGCTCGCGCAACTGATCGCGGGGCGCCGCGCACCAAGCGCGGGGACGATCGAGCGGCATACGCCCGTCGTCTACGTCGCGCAGCAGCATGACGATGACGACGACAACGCAGCAGCCCGCCCGCGGACCGTCGCGCAGGTCGCCGCGCTCGACGCACCGCTCGGCGCGCTCGCGCGTATCGCGGACGGCCGCGGGGAACCGCACGACTTCGACCTGATCGGCGATCGCTGGGATCTCGCGGAGCGGCTACGCACGGCGCTCGACGCGGCCGGGCTGCGCGACGTACAGCCCGACACGCCCGCGCACGCGCTGAGCGGCGGCCAGCTCGCACGTGTCGCGCTGATCGGCGCACTGTTGTCGAGCGCTGGCCTGCTCGTGCTCGACGAACCGACCAATCACCTCGACGCGCCGGGCCGCGCGTGGCTGCACGCGGCGCTCGACGGCTGGCGCGGCGGCGTCGTCATCGTGAGCCACGATCGTGCGCTGCTCGCCGGCGTGCAGCGCATCGTCGAGTTGACGCCGCACGGCGCGCACTCGTACGGCGGCAACTACGCGCTCTACCGCGCGCAGCGCGACGCGCAACGGGATGCCGCGCAAGCGGCGCTCGACCATGCGCGCACCGAGCGCGGGCGCGTGCGGCGCAGGCTCGAACAGGAACACGACACGATCCAGCGCCATGCGGCCGCGTCGCTGCGCGACGCGAAGACGGCCAACCTGTCTTCGGGCGCAAAGCAAAGCCGCAAAGGTGCGGCGCGCAGCATCATGGGGGCGGTCCGGCGTCATCAGGGCGACTTCAAGGCGACGCTCGACGAGCGCGTGCAGGAAGCGGCCGCGCGCGTCGAAGCCGACGCACCCGTGCTCGTGTCGCTGCCGGCTACCGAAGTCAGCGCACGCCGCCAGCTATTCACGCTCGAACACGCGAAACTGCCGTGGCGCGTCGCCGGCAACGCCGACACGATCACGTGGTCAGCGAGCGGCGCCGTGCGTATCGCGCTGACGGGCCCGAACGGCTGCGGCAAATCGACGTTGCTGAGAATGCTCGCGGGCGAACTCGCGCCGCGCTCAGGTAGCTGCACGACGCACGTGAGCGCCGCGTATCTCGACCAGCGACTCGCGCTGCTCGACCCCGAGCGCTCGATCGTCGAGCAGTTGGACCTGCTCGATACGCCGCTTGCCGAAGGCGACCTGCGCAGCCGTCTCGCGCTGCTGCAGCTCGACGCGACGCGCGCGACGCAGCCGGCCCGGCAACTGAGCGGCGGCGAACGGCTGAAGGCCGCGCTCGCATGCGCGTTGTGGCGCGGCACGCCCGCGCAGCTGTTGCTGCTCGACGAGCCGACCAATCACCTCGATCTCGAATCGGTGCGCGCGATCGAAGCCGCGCTGGGCGGCTTCCCGGGCGCGATCGTCGTCGCGTCGCACGACCCCGCGTTTCTCGCGGCGCTCGAACCGACGCACACGATGCAATGGCATCACGACGGGTGGCGCTACGAGCCCGTCGTGTAAGGACGACGCGCGCTCAGCCGGCCGTGCGGAATCGCAGCACGCCGTCGTCGCCCTGCTCGCGCACGAGTTCGCCCGCGAGCCACAGCAGGTTCAGGTGCGCAAGCGCCTCGCCGAGCGCGAACGTCATCTGGTGGATGTCGAGTTCGCGGCGGCGGAACATGATCGGCACGATGTCCGCTGCGCTCGTCGGCTTCTCCGCGCACGCGACGCGCACTTCGGCAAGCCGCGCATCGTGGTGTTCGCGCAGTTGCGCGATGCGCGTGCGCACACCGCGGAACGGCTTGCCGTGCGACGGCAGCACGAGCGTATCGGGCGCCATCGTCTCGTAGCGGCCGAGCGACTGCAGGTACAGCGCGAGCGGGTTGCCTTCCGGCTCGAGGTCGAACACCGACACGTTCGTCGAGATGCGCGGCAGCACCATGTCGCCGGAGATCAGCACGCCGTCCGCCTCGCTGTGCAGCGCGCAATGTTCAGGCGAATGACCGAAGCCCGTGACGACGCGCCACGTGCGCGCACCGATCGTCACCGCATCGCCTTCGCGCAGGCGCCGGTAGCGCGGCGGCACGGCCGGCACGAGATCCGAGTAGTAGCTGCGGCGGTTGCGCAGCTTGTCGAGCGCGGCCGGATCGGTGAGCCCGTGGCGCGCGAAATGATCGGCAGCCGCGGCGCCACCAGCGTTCGAGCCGTTGCCGGCCGCCATCAGGCAGCCGAACATGTATTCGCCGAGCGTCATCCACAGCCGCACGTTCCAGCGGCCCCGGTCGCCGCCTTCGCACAGCCAGTTCGCGAGGCCGAAGTGATCGGGGTGGCAGTGCGTGACGAGCACGCGCAGCACCGGCAGGCCGTCGAGATGCGTGTCGAAGATCTGCTCCCAGTGCGTGCGGATCGCGTCCGACGCGATCCCGCAATCGACGATCGTCCAGCCGGCCTGCCCGTCGATCTCGTCGCGCAGCAGCCAGAGGTTGATGTGGTCGAGCGAGAACGGCAGCGGCATGCGCAGCCAGCGCACGCCGGGCGCGACCTCGAACGTGTCGCCCGCGGCGGGCAGCGTGTCGGCGAAGGGGTAGTCGAGTTGGTGTTCCAGTGCGTTCATCGGTGGGGCGTCTCGTCGTTATCGGTGCGAATGCGTGCCGGCGGCAGGGCGCGGCGGGCGGTGCGTCGATTCTATCGCCGTCGCGCGAAACAGGTGCCCGACGAGCGCCGGCCCGCCAGAAAAAAGTTCGTGTCAGAATCGGTTCCGTACCCGCATCTTTACGCGAAGATGTATCGAACGGCGCCCAACGGCGAACAACGCGCCGATTGACGGCCGTCGGCGCGTCACCGCGAAAGTCATTGAAACGCCGACTTGGGCGCTAAAATGGCGAGTGCTTACAGCCCCTTGAACGAGCCTGCACGCGATGAATCACTTCCCCAAACTGCTGTCGTCGCAGATCGGTTTCGACGTCGCGCAGACGATGCTCGAATACTTCGATCGCCATTACCGGATCTTCCGCGAAGCGGCGGTCGAGGCGAAGACGCTGTTCGAGCGCGGCGACTGGCACGGGCTGCAGCGGCTCGCGCGCGAGCGGATCACGTCGTACGACGATCGCGTGCAGGAATGCGTCGAGGTGCTCGAAGACGAATACGACGCGGAGAACATCGACGACGAAGTGTGGCAGCAGATCAAGCTGCACTACATCGGCCTGCTCACGTCGCACCGCCAGCCCGAGTGCGCGGAAACCTTCTTCAATTCGGTGTGCTGCAAGATCCTGCACCGTTCGTACTTCAGCAACGATTTCATCTTCGTGCGCCCGGCGATCTCGACCGAGTACCTGGAGAACGACGAACCGGCCGCGAAGCCGACCTACCGCGCGTACTATCCGGGCACCGACGGGCTCGCCGCCACGCTCGAGCGCGTCGTCACGAACTTCCAGCTCGAACCGGCATTCGAGGATCTGCCGCGCGACATCGGCTGCGTGATGCAGGCGATCGACGACGAATTCGGCCACTTCGACGCGGCGCCGAATTTCCAGATCCACGTGCTGTCGTCGCTGTTCTTCCGCAACAAGAGCGCGTACGTCATCGGCCGCATCATCAACGCCGACCGCGTGCTGCCGTTCGCGGTGCCGATCCGCCACGTACGTCCGGGCCTGCTCGCGCTCGACACGGTGCTGCTGCGCCGCGACCTGCTGCAGATCATCTTCAGCTTCTCGCACTCGTACTTCCTCGTCGACATGGGCGTGCCGTCCGCGTACGTCGACTTCCTGTGCACGATCATGCCGGGCAAGCCGAAGGCCGAGATCTACACGTCGGTCGGCCTGCAGAAGCAGGGCAAGAACCTGTTCTACCGCGACCTGCTGCACCATCTGTCGCATTCGAGCGACCGCTTCATCATCGCGCCCGGCATCAAGGGCCTCGTGATGCTCGTGTTCACGCTGCCGTCGTTCCCGTACGTGTTCAAGATCATCAAGGACCAGTTCCCGCCGCCGAAGGAAACGACCCGCGCGCAGATCATGGAGAAGTACCAGCTCGTGAAGCGCCACGACCGCCTGGGTCGGATGGCCGACACGCTCGAGTATTCGAGCGTCGCGCTGCCGCTCGCGCGGCTCGACCACGCGCTCGTGCGCGAACTCGAGAAGGAAGTGCCGTCGCTGCTCGAATACGAGGACGACAACCTCGTGATCAAGCACCTGTACATCGAGCGCCGGATGACGCCACTCAACCTGTACCTGCAGAACGGCAGCGATGCGGACGTCGAGCACGGCGTGAAGGAATACGGCAACGCGGTGAAGGAGCTGATGAAGGCGAACATCTTCCCCGGCGACATGCTGTACAAGAACTTCGGCGTCACGCGCCACGGCCGCGTCGTGTTCTACGACTACGACGAGATCGAGTACCTGACCGACTGCAACGTGCGCCGCGTGCCGCCGCCGCGCAACGAGGAAGACGAGCTGTCCGGCGAACCGTGGTATACCGTCGGCCCGCACGACATCTTTCCGGAAACCTACGGACCGTTCCTGCTCGGCGACCCGCGCGTGCGCAGCGTGTTCATGAAGCATCACGCGGACTTTTTCGATCCCGCGCTGTGGCAGGCGAGCAAGGACAAGCTGATGCAGGGCGAACTGCCCGACTTTTACCCGTACGACACGGCGCTGCGCTTCAGCGTGCGCTACCCCGCGCGCTTCGGTGCGGCGGACCAGAACGACGGCGAAGGCAACGCGCAGCGCGCGGCCTGACGCCGGTGACACCGAAACCGATATCGACCCGATTTCCGCCAACGGAATCCACACCGATGAACACCCAAGACAATCCGCTTTCACATCTGTTCGACAACAACGAAGCCTGGGTCAAGCGCAAGCTCGAGGACGATCCGGAATTCTTCGCGCGCCTCGCCGACCAGCAGGCGCCGGAATATCTGTGGATCGGCTGCTCGGATTCGCGCGTGCCCGCGAACCAGATCATCGGCCTGCCGCCGGGCGAAGTATTCGTGCACCGCAACATCGCGAACGTCGTCGTGCACAGCGACCTGAACTGCCTGTCGGTGATCCAGTTCGCGGTCGACATCCTGCGCGTGAAGCACATCATGGTCGTCGGCCACTACGGCTGCTCGGGCGTCAACGCGGCACTGCTCAACCGGCGCGTCGGCCTCGCGGACAACTGGCTGCACCACGTGCAGGACGTGCGCGAGCGCCACGCGGCCCTGCTCGACGGCTGGCCGGTCGGCGAAGCGCGCTATCGCCGCCTGATCGAGCTGAACGCGATCGAGCAGGTCGTCAACGTGTGCCGCACGACGATCGTCAACGACGCGTGGGCGCGGGGCCAGTCGCTCACCGTGCATGGGCTCGTGTACGGCGTGCACGACGGCCGGATGCGCAACCTCGGGATGGCCGTGTCGAACTTCGACGCGCTCGACGAGACCTACAAGCGCTGCGTGGCCGCGCTGACCGCCGGCGGCCAGCATGCACCGGACAACGACATGATCGCGGCGGACGCCGCCGCGCGGCTCGAAGGCGTCGCGCAGGCGGTCGCCGCGACGCTGAAGCCGTGCGACGACGCGAAGCAGTAGTGCGCCAGCAGCCTGGCGGCGGCCGCGGCGCGGCCGCGGCACGCATCGAACGGATCTGACACCGGCGCCGCCAAGGCGGCGCCCAGGAAAGGAGCGATGGGCATGAAAACCGTACTGATCGTCGGTGCATCGCGCGGCCTCGGCCGCGAATTCGTCCGGCAATACCGGCGCGACGGCTGGAACGTGATCGCGACCGCGCGCGACGAAGCGTCGCTCGACGCGCTGCGCGCGCTCGGCGCGCACGCGCATGCGCTCGACATCACGCAGCCCGAGCAGATCGCGGTGCTCGGCTGGAAGCTCGACGGCGAACGGCTCGATGCAGCCGTGCTCGTGTCGGGCGTGTACGGGCCGCGCACCGAAGGCGTCGAGACGATCACGGCCGAGGATTTCGACGCGGTGATGCATACGAACGTGCGCGGACCGATGCAGCTGCTGCCGATCCTGCTGCCGCTCGTCGAGGACGCACGCGGCGTGCTGGCCGTCGTGTCGAGCCGGATGGGCAGCATCGCCGAGGCGACCGGCACGACCGGCTGGCTGTACCGCGCGAGCAAGGCGGCGCTGAACGACGCGCTGCGCATCGCGTCGCTGCAGACGCGCCATGCCGCGTGCATCTCGCTGCATCCCGGCTGGGTGCGCACCGACATGGGCGGCGCGCAGGCCGCGATCGATCCCGAAACGAGCGTGACCGGCATGCGCCGCGTGATCGCCGAATCCGGCTCGGACGTGTCGCAGGCCAACGGCCGCTTCTTCCAGTACGACGGCGTCGAGCTGAGCTGGTGAGCCGACTCGACAACCGATCGTCGTTAATTCCCGTTTCGCATGATTTTGAACCGACCTGACGCGTGCCCGTGCGGCGGCGCGTCCCCCGCACCCGCCGGCAAAGCGCCGGCGCCGCGCTACGCGGCCTGCTGCGGCCGCTTCATCGACGGCGGCGAAGCCGCGCCGACCGCGCTCGAGTTGATGCGTTCGCGGTACAGCGCGTACGTGCTCGGCGCGACCGGCTACCTGCGCGCGACGTGGGCCGTGCGCACCTGCCCGCCCGATCTCGATGCCGACCCCGACGCACCCGACGCGCCGCGCTGGCTCGGCCTCGCGGTCAAACGCCATGCGCCGCTCGACGAACGCCACGCGGAGGTCGAGTTCGTGGCCCGCTACAAGGTGGGCGGACGCGCGTACCGGCTCCACGAGACGAGCCGTTTCGAGCGCGACGAACACGGTTTCTGGCGCTATGTCGACGGCGAAGTAAGTGAACGCTGACAAATAGTTGCCATGTCAGACGCCGGGTAATTCCCGCATTGCACAACCCGATTTTGTCGGGCTACGATGACCTCGAATTGGTCATGTTGCATGGCAGGGCTTACGAATGGCGTTCAGCAAGGTATTGGTGGGATGGATGGCGGCCTGTGCGCTGTCGGCCGCTCAGGCCGGTACGCTGCCGAACGCAAATACGGGTACGGGCGCCAGCGGGTCGCTCGCCCATGCCGAGCGCTTCGATTACGGCGACTCGAACCTGCCGCAGGTCGCGGCCGATCTCAACGAACAGGTTCTCCGCATCCCGGCCGATGCGTCGGGCGCCGTCACGCTCGAGGCGACGCTCTTCAAGCCGGACGGCCCCGGGCCGTTCCCGCTCGTCGTCTTCAATCACGGCAAGAACACCGGCGATCTCCATCTGCAGCCGCGCAGCCGGCCGCTCGCGTTCGCACGCGAATTCGTGCGGCGCGGCTACGCGGTGATCGCGCCGAACCGCCAGGGCTTCGCCGGCTCGGGCGGCACGTACCAGCAGGAAGGCTGCAACGTCGGCAAGAACGGCCTCGCGCAGGCCGCCGACGTCGACGCGACGGTGCGCTACATGTCGCACCAGCCGTACGTCGATGCGTCGCGCATCGTCGTCGCCGGCACGTCGCACGGCGGCCTCGCATCGGTCGCGTACGGCACCGAAGCCGCACCGGGCGTGCGCGGCATCATCAACTTCTCGGGCGGGCTGCGCCAGGACCTGTGCGACGGCTGGCAGCGCAACCTCGTCGATGCGTTCGACCAGTACGGGGCGCATACGGCCGTGCGCTCGCTGTGGCTGTACGGCGACAACGATTCGGTCTGGACGCCCGCGCTCGTCGCGCAGATGCACGACGCGTACGTGTCGCACGGCACGCAGGCGCAGTTCATCGATTTCGGCCGCTACAAGGACGACGCGCACCGGCTGATCGTCGATCGCGACGGCGTGCCCGTGTGGTGGCCGGCCGTCAATGCGTTCCTCGCGACCCTGAACCTGCCGACCTCGGTGCGCTATGCGGTCGCGAACCCGCACGAGCCGAAGGCCACCGGCTACGCGTCGATCGATGCGGTCAACGCGGTGCCGTATGTCGACGAAGCCGGTCGCGAAGGCTATCGCCGCTTCCTGAACCAGCATCCGAGCCGCGCGTTCGCGGTGTCGTCGGAAGGCGCCTGGTCGTGGGCGGAAGGCGGCGACGACCCGATGGCGCTCGCACTCGACAACTGCGCGAAACAAGGCGCGGGCGCATGCCGGCTGTACGCGGTCAACGACCATGTCGTGTGGAACACGACGCAGACGGCCGACAACGGCGACGCCAACGCGCGCGACGCCGATACGCACGCACTGGCTTCGCGCTGACGCGCGGCGGGTCCGCCGCCGCCGCACCCTTCCCGCCTGATCCGGTTCTGCCTCCCGCCCGTCCTCCCGTGCGGTTATGCCTGCGTGCCGTTCCTGCCGGCTGTTTCCTCCCCTGATTCCGTAGACGATTCGAGCGCCGCCTCGTAGGCGCGACGTCGCCGCGCTCCCCCGCACCCGCCTTCGATCCCCGTTTTTCCCTGGTCATGCCGGCGCGCGGCCCGCGATTTTTTTCTGTCTGGGCGGCTCACTCGAACGTCGTCATCTACGGTCATTTCCCCGCTTCCGCCGCGTTCCGTCCCGAGCACCCCCGAACTGCGCCGAACTCCCGCCCGGCAAGGCTTTGCAGCGTTTGTAACCGCTAGTGCAACGTCCCGCGGAACACGCTAATCTCAGCGCGTTTCGTGTCCCGCCGCGCGGCATCCATTCGATGCCGCGCGGTCGTTTTACCCCCCGGAGTCGCCTTGAGTACGCCAGCCACCGACGACTGGGTCGCGCGCAGCCTGCGCGCGGTCTGGCATCCCTGCACCCAGATGAAGCATCACGAGCGCCTGCCGCTCGTCCCCGTCGCGCGTGGCGCGGGCGTGTGGCTGTACGACCACGACGGCCGCCGCTACTTCGACGCGATCAGCTCGTGGTGGGTCAACCTGTTCGGCCATGCGAACCCGGACATCAACGCGGCGCTGAAGGACCAGCTCGACACGCTCGAGCACGCGATGCTCGCCGGCTGCACGCACGAGCCCGCGATCGAGCTCGCCGAACGGCTGCACGCGCTCACCGCGCGCAACCTCGGCCATGCGTTCTTCGCGTCGGACGGTGCGTCGGCCGTCGAGATCGCGCTGAAGATGAGCTTCCACGCGTGGCGCAACCGCGGCCGCGCGAACAAGCAGGAATTCGTCTGCGTCGCGAACAGCTATCACGGCGAGACGATCGGCGCGCTCGGCGTGACCGACGTCGCGCTGTTCAAGGATGCGTACGATCCGCTGATCCGCCACGCGCACGTCGTCGCGTCGCCCGATGCGCGCGGTGCGCTGCCGGGCGAGACGGCCGCCGACGTCGCGGGCCGTGCGCTCGCGGACGTGCGGCGCCTGTTCGCCGAACGCGGCGACCGGATCGCCGCGCTGATCGTCGAGCCGCTCGTGCAGTGCGCGGCCGGCATGGCGATGCACGATCCGTCGTACGTGCGCGGGCTGCGCGCGCTGTGCGACGAATTCGGCGTGCACCTGATCGCCGACGAGATCGCGGTCGGCTGCGGCCGCACGGGCACCTTCTTCGCGTGCGAGCAGGCCGGCGTCTGGCCCGATTTCATGTGCCTGTCGAAAGGCATCAGCGGCGGCTATCTGCCGCTGTCGCTCGTGCTCACGCGCGACGACGTGTACGCGGCGTTCTACGACGACGACACGACGCGCGGCTTCCTGCACTCGCACTCGTACACCGGCAACCCGCTCGCGTGCCGCGCGGCGGTCGCGACGCTCGACCTGTTCGCGCGCGACGACGTGCTCGCGGGCAATGCGCGCAAATCGGCGACGCTGCGCGCCGCGCTCGCGCCGCTCGACACGCACCGCCAAGTTCGCCACCTGCGCGAGCGCGGCACGCTGTTCGCGTTCGACGTCGCGCTCGACGGCGACGCGGCGCGCGGTTTCTCGCGGCGGTTCTTCGAACGCGCGCTGGAGCGCGAGCTGCTGCTGCGCCCGATCGGCACGACCGTCTACCTGATGCCGCCGTACGTGATGAGCGACGACGACATCGCGTGGCTCGCGCAGCGCACGCGCGACACGCTCGACGCGACGCTGGCGGAGGTCGCGCAATGACCGTGCCGCTGCTCGACACCCTGCAACGCAGCCTCGCCGATCTCGACGCACAAGGGCTGCGCCGCGTGCGCCGCATCGCCGACACCGCGTGCGACGCGCGCATGACCGTGAACGGCCGGGAAATCATCGGCTTCGCGAGCAACGACTATCTCGGCCTCGCCGCGCATCCGGCGCTCGTCGCCGCGTTCGCCGAAGGCGCGCAGCGCTACGGCTCCGGCAGCGGCGGCTCGCACCTGCTCGGCGGCCATTCGCGCGCGCACGCCAAACTGGAAGACGAACTCGCGGGCTTCGCGGGCGGCTTCTCCGATGCACCGCGCGCGCTGTACTTCAGCACCGGCTACATGGCGAACCTCGCGGCGATGACGGCGCTCACCGGCAAGGGCGCGACGATCTTCTCCGACGCGCTGAACCACGCGTCGCTGATCGACGGCATGCGGCTGTCGCGCGCGAACGTGCAGGTCTATCCGCATGCGGACATGGCCGCGCTCGCCGCGCTGCTCGACGCATCGGATGCCGAAACGAAACTGATCGTCAGCGACACCGTGTTCAGCATGGATGGCGATATCGCGCCGCTCGCCGAACTCGTCGCGCTGGCCGAACGCCACGGTGCATGGCTCGTCGTCGACGATGCGCACGGCTTCGGCGTGCTCGGCCCGCAGGGCCGCGGCGCGCTCGCGGCCGCCGCGCTGCGTTCGCCGCATCTCGTGTACGTCGGCACGCTCGGCAAGGCCGCCGGCGTCGCGGGCGCGTTCGTGATCGCGCATGAAACCGTGATCGAATGGCTGATCCAGCGCGCGCGCAGCTACATCTTCACGACGGCCGCGCCGCCGGCCGTCGCGCACGCGGTCTCGGCGAGCCTGAAGGTCATCGCCGGCGACGAAGGCGACGCGCGCCGCGCGCACCTCGCCGCGCTGATCGAACGCACGCGCGCGCTGCTGCGCAACACGCGCTGGCAGCCGGTCGATTCGCACACGGCCGTGCAGCCGCTCGTGATCGGCAGCAACGAGGCGACGCTCGCGGCCATGCGCGCGCTCGACGCACACGGCCTGTGGGTGCCCGCGATCCGGCCGCCGACGGTGCCCGCCGGCACGTCGCGGCTGCGCGTGTCGCTGTCGGCCGCGCATTCGTTCGACGATCTCGCGCGGCTCGACGCGGCGCTGATCGAAGCCAGCGAGGCGGCAGCATGACGGCCCCGCTCTCGCTGTTCGTCACCGGCACCGACACCGAAATCGGCAAGACCTTCGTGTCGGCCGCGATGCTGCATGGCTTCGCGCGGCACGGCCTGCGCGCGGCCGCGCTGAAGCCCGTCGCGGCCGGCGCGTACGAACGCGACGGCGTCTGGCGCAACGAGGACGCCGACCAGCTCGATGCCGCCGCGAACGTCGTGCTGCCGCCCGAGCTGCGCACGCCGTTCCTGCTGAAGGCGCCGGCCGCGCCGCATATCGTCGCCGCGCAGGAAGGCGTGACGCTCGACATCGGCACGATCGCCGCGTGCCATCGCGAAGCGCTGACGCGCGCGGACGTCGTCGTCGTCGAAGGCGCCGGCGGCTTCCGCGTGCCGATGAACGACACGCAGGACATGGCCGATCTCGCCGTCGCGCTCGACGTGCCGGTCGTGCTCGTGGTCGGCGTGCGGCTCGGCTGCATCAACCACGCGCTGCTCACCGCCGACGCGATTGCCGCACGCGGCCTCAAGCTCGCGGGCTGGGTCGCGAACCACGTCGACCCGGCCATGTCGTTCCCAGACGAGAACATCGCGACGATGCGCGACTGGCTCGCGCGCGAGCACGGCGCACCGCTCGTCGGCCGCATTCCGCACATGAGCCCGGCCGCCCCCGAATCCGCAGCGGCGATGCTCGACATCGCCGCGCTCGTCGAGACGCTGCGCACCGCGCAGCATTGACCCAACCGAAACAGATCCCCCGATCCCCCGATCCCTCATCCCCGACCAGGACAGGAAACCGAAATGACCCAAGCCCAGACCGCCGCCGTGCAACCCGACGCGATTCCCGTGGCTGCGCCGGCCCCGCAGCGCTGGCGCGTCGCCGACGTCGTCGCGCTGTTCGAGCTGCCGTTCAACGACCTGCTGTTCCGCGCGCAGCAGGTGCACCGCGAGCACTTCGATGCGAACGCGGTGCAGCTGTCGACGCTGCTGTCGATCAAGACGGGCGGCTGCGAGGAAGATTGCGGCTACTGCTCGCAATCGTCGCATCACGATACGGGCCTGAAGGCCGAGAAGCTGATGGACGTCGACGCGGTGCTCGACGCCGCGCGCGCGGCGAAGGCGAACGGCGCGAGCCGTTTCTGCATGGGCGCCGCGTGGCGCAACCCGAAGGAGCGCCACATGCCGGCGCTGACCGAGATGGTGCGCGGCGTGAAGGAACTCGGCCTCGAGACCTGCATGACGCTCGGCATGCTCGAGGACGAACAGGCGCAGGAACTCGCGAACGCCGGCCTCGACTACTACAACCACAACCTCGACACGTCGCCGGAGTTCTACGGCCAGGTGATCTCGACGCGCACGTACCAGGACCGCCTCGACACGCTCGACCGCGTGCGCGACGCCGGCATCAACGTGTGCTGCGGCGGCATCATCGGGATGGGCGAATCGCGCCGCGAACGCGCGGGGCTGATCTCGCAGCTCGCGAACCTGAACCCGTATCCGGATTCGGTGCCGATCAACAACCTCGTCGCGATCGAAGGCACGCCGCTCGAAGGCACCGCACCGCTCGACCCGTTCGAGTTCGTGCGCACGATCGCGGTCGCGCGCATCACGATGCCGAAGGCCGTCGTGCGCCTGTCGGCCGGCCGCGAGCAGCTCGACGACGGGCTGCAGGCGATGTGCTTCCTCGCCGGCGCGAACTCGATGTTCTACGGCGACCAGCTGCTGACGACCAGCAACCCGCAATCGCAGAAGGACCGCGCGCTGTTCGAGCGCCTCGGCATCCGTGCGAGCGACGCGGACGCGATGTCGGCCCGCGCGTAAGCGGCATCCGCCGGCGGGCCGGGCCCGCCAACGAGAAAGCCGGGGCATGCCCCGGCTTTTTTTCATCCGATCGTCTGCACCGGGTTGCCCTGCGCGTCGCGGATCACCGGCGCGCGGCGTCAGCGTGCGCGCCGCCCTGCTCGTCGGGTGTTGCGCCGGCCATGCGGCCCGCTCTCCCGATTCGTGTTCCGGTGCACGTCACACGTGCGCCGCCGCGCCGTCGAGCGCCGCGCGCACGCGCTCGACGCGCTGCTCGTCGACGGGCGCCAGCACCTCGCCGCGCGGTCGCACGCCCGAGCCGAAATGCACCGCGCGCACGCCGGTCGCGCGGACGAAATCGCCGACGGCGTCGATCGTCAGCCCCGAGCCGGCCAGCACCGTGCAGGTCGAGCCGGCCGCCTGCCGCACCAGCCGCGTGATCGTCGCGACCGCGTCGAGCACCGACGGATGGCCGCCCGAGGTCAGCACGGACGTGACGGCCGGCACGCGCAGCAGCGCGTCGAATGCGGCGTTGAGATCGCGCGCGACGTCGAACGCACGGTGGAACGTGAGCGCACGCCCGTCGGCGGCGGCCGCGATGCGGGCCAGCGCATCGAGATCGACGTCGCCGCGCGCATCGAGCGCGCCGAACACGACACCGTTCGCACCGGCCGCGACGGCCGCGCGCACGTCGCGTTCGATCACGCGCAGGTCGTCGGCGTCATAGACGAACGACCGGCTGTGCGGGCGCACGATCACGTTGACGGGAATCGGCACGGCAGCCACGACGGCCTCGATCAGGCCGACGCTCGGCGTCAGCCCGCCTTCCGTGATCGCGGTCACGAGCTCGAGGCGGTCGGCGCCCGCGCGGGCGGCGGCCTTCGCGTCGCCGACGGTCGTGGCGATCACTTCGAGGAGGATGGAAGAAGCGGCGTTTCGGTTCATGGGCGGCCCGCGAATCGTCAGGACAATTCGCGCATCCTAGTCAGTATGACTCCGCGGGGCAAGGGCTGGCGTGCCGTGCGCGTCAGGCGCGCCGCACGAGCCCGATGCCGGCCAGCGCGGACAACGCCGTCAATGCGGTGCCGGGCACGAACCTGAACATCCGCGCGTCGAAGTACGCACTCTGCTGCATCATGTCGACGATCTTCGGTGTGAGCACGAGCATCGCCCAGCCGAGCGCGCCGAACGCGGTGATCGCGGTCGCGACGAGCAGCGCGATGCCCGCGCCGCGCGTACGCGGCCGGAATGTGCCGGCAAACGCGCCTGCGGCGAGGAGCACGGCCGACACCGCGAACAGCACGGCGACGAATACGGTCGTCGCGCCCGCATGGCCGACTTTCATGAACGTGACCGTCTGCGCGGCGCTCACGCAGAAGCCCGCGATCGCGAACAGCACGATCGCGATCGCATTGCGCACGATGCTCATGCGGGCGTCTGGCGGAAATACGCGGTCGCGGGGCGCCGGAACAGCAGGTAGACGAACAGCGCGAACAGCAGGACGCCGGGAATCAGCACCGCGAGCATCGACGCCGGCATGTTGACCAGCGAGAACGCGATGCCGAACACGAACGTCGCGACGTACGCCGTGCGCGACCATTCGCGCCCCTTCAGGATCGCGATGCCGATCACGACGTTCGCGACTTCGATGATCATGCTGATGCCGAACGTCGCCCAGACCGGCAGCAGGTAGTGCGACATCAGCGCCTGGGTGGTCGGCATGCCGATCGAGAACGGCGTATAGACGCACGTGATCGCGTTGGTCACGATGACGACCCACGCGAGGATGGTCAGCGAAATCGGTCTTTTCATGATGTTGTCCTTTTATTCGCCGCCATGGTGGCCCCCGGGGCGGCGCGATCGCGGACACGACGGCCGCGATCGCGCCATTGTCGGGGAAGCATGCAGCGAACGCAACGGCCGCCCCGCGCCGCCGCGCCCCGATCGCCGCATGCGATCCGTGCGGCGCTAGCCGCCGTCCGCTTCCTCGTCGACCCAGTCGATATCGCCGCACAGCACACGCTGCGCATCGCCGACGCGCACGGCCACCGACAGCGTCACGCACGGCTGCGCCTCGTTGATCGACAGGTACGGCCGCGTGACCTGCACGCGTCCCGGCTCGGCGATCGCCGAACGGAAATACGGCCGGCGCAGCCAGTTCGCGCCCTGCGCGTCCGCCAGCGGCGAGAAGCGCGCCTCGGCGAGCGCGCGATCGGCGCGCAGCACGACGTTGCGGCCCGACTGGCGGCCGTGTGCGTCGAGCAGGAAGCAGCGCGCGGCCGCGTCGAGCGCGAGGAAGTTCCAGCACACCTCGTCGAGCGGTTCGCCGGCCGCGAGACGCTCGGACGCCCGCTCGAACGCACGCAGGTACGGCGCGAGCCGCTGCGCGTCGCGCCGTTCGCGCGCTTCGGTCTGCTGACGAAAGCGCTCGGTCAGCTCGCCGATGCAGCCGGTCGCGGTCGCGCTGTCGGGCAGCCCCGGCGCCGGTCGCCCGAAGTAGTAGCCCTGCACGAAATCGGCCTCGCACGACAGCGCGATCTGCGCCTCGTGCTCGGTCTCGATCCCTTCGACGAGCACGAGCTTGCCGGCCTCGTGCAGCAGCGTGACGAGCCCGTGCAGGATCGCGGTGAGCCCGGTGCGGTGCGCCGCGTGCGACAGCATGATCCGGTCGAGCTTCACGATGTCCGGGTTCAGTTGCCAGATCCGTTCGAGGTTCGAATGACCGGCGCCGAAATCGTCGAGCGCGATCAGGAAGCCGTGCGTGCGGAATTCGCGCACGGCCTCCGCGAGCCGCTCGACGTCTTCCGCGCGCTGTTCGAGCACTTCGAGCACGATACGACGCGGCGGCATGCCGAGCCGCTTCAGGTTCGCCAGCAGCGCGGCGGCCTGGAACGGGTCGGTCAGCACGCCCGGATGGACGTTGAGAAACAGCCACTCGCGCTCGGCGCCGAGCAGCGCGAAGTTCTCCAGATGCAGCGCCTGCGCGAGCCGGTCGAGCTGCAGCAGCTCGCCATGGCGCGCGGCGGCGCCGAACACGTCGAGCGGCGACACCGCGCGGTCGAGCGCATCGTGCGCGCGCAACAGCGCCTCGTAGCCGACCGCACGCTGGTGCGACAGGCTGAATATCGGCTGGAACACGGTCGTCAGCGTCAGGTCGCGATGCTGCGTGGCCAGACGTTCGAAGCCGGAACTCATCTCCCGCTCGAACCGGTACGGCGACGCGGCGGACGGACGCTCCTGTTGAACGATCGTCATGCCTTCCTCCTGGTGATGCCTTCGAACGCGCCGCCCGGCGAAACGGACGGCGCACTCAATGTCATGGTTGGACCCTCGATTGCCCGATCGATGCCGGGCGGCTGCCCACTTCAAGCAAGCTCCGTGCAAGGCGCCGACAATCCATATGCCATGCGGTTCGGCCGGGCCATCGCACCACCGCGGCGCACGCCGGGCGCACCATTTTCGTGCGCACGCACCGGCCGCTTGAGCGCAGCCGTCACGTCGGCACGCTACACTCCGTACGATCGTTTCATTCCGCGTTATTCGCCGTATCGATGGAAATCGTTTTCACAGTCCTGATTCTGCTGCTGACCGTCGCACTGTCCGGCGCCGTCACGCGCCTCCTGCCGTTGCAATTGCCGCTGCCGTTGATGCAGATCGCGTTCGGCGCGATGCTCGCATGGCCGAACCTGAACCTGCACGTCACGTTCGATCCTGAAATCTTCATGCTGCTGTTCATTCCGCCGCTGCTGTTCGCGGACGGCTGGCGGATCCCGAAACGCGAGCTGTACCTGCAGCGCCGCGCGATCCTGATGCTCGCGTTCGGCCTCGTGTTCATGACGGTACTCGCAGTGGGCTACTTCGCGCATTGGCTGATTCCCGAGTTGCCGCTGCCTATCGCGTTCGCACTCGCGGCCGTGCTGTCGCCGACCGACGCGGTCGCGCTGTCCGGCATCGCCGGCAAGGGCCGGATTCCGCCGCAACTGATGCACATCCTCGAAGGCGAGGCGCTGATGAACGACGCGTCGGGCCTCGTCGCGCTGAAATTCGCGATCGCGGCCGCGCTGACGGGCGTGTTCTCGCTGCGCGCCGCGTCGGTCACGTTCGTGATCGTCGCGGCCGGCGGGCTCGCGACGGGCGCGATCGTGTCGTGGTTGTTCAGCGCGCTGTCGACGCGCTTCCTGAACGCCGAGCAGGAAGGCGATCCGGCCCCCGGCATCGTGATGACGCTGCTCGTGCCGTTCGCGGCCTACCTGTTCGCCGAGCACCTCGACCTGTCGGGCGTGCTCGCGGCCGTATCGGCCGGGATGATGATGAATTACACGAGCTTCTCGCGCAAAAGCACGGTCGCGTCGCGCGTGCGCGCCGAAAGCACGTGGGCGATGATCGAGTTCGTCTTCAACGGCATGGTGTTCATCATGCTCGGGCTGCAGTTGCCGCACATCATCGGCCGCGCGCTCGTCGACGCGCACCACACGAGCGATGCGCTGGTCGGCCGCATGATCTTCAACGTGGGCGCGATGATGCTCGCGCTGTATGCGATCCGCTTCACGTGGGTGTGGCTGCTGCGCTGGTTCGCGAGCCGCCGCGCCGCGCGCCAGGGCCTCGCGGGCACGATGGCCGGCGTGCGCACGATCGCGGTGATGACGGTCGGCGGCGTGCGCGGCGCGGTCACGCTCGCCGGCGTGCTGTCGATTCCCGTCGCGTTGTCGGACGGCGCACCGCTGCCGGGGCGCGACACCGCGATCTTCGTCGCGTCGGCCGTGATCCTCGGCTCGCTGATCGTCGCGGTGATCGGGCTGCCGCTGCTGCTGCGCGGCGTGCGCTCGACGCGCAACCCGCTCGGCGACGAAGAGCGCATCGCACGCTCGGCCGCCGCGCAGGCCGCGATCCGTGCGATCGACTCGTCGCACGATGCGATCTCGGCCGAGCTCGACGAATCGGGTGCGGCGCGCTGCGCGGACATCTCCGCGCGCGTGATGGACCAGTATCGCCGCCGGCTCTCCGCACTCGCCGAGGACGGCCCCACGCCGCGCGCGGAAGCGAAGCAGGCCGAAACGATGGAGCTGCAGATGCGGATCGCGGCCGTGCGCGCGGAACGCTCCGCGCTGTACCGGCTGCGCAGCGACAGCAAGATTTCCGACGAGACGCTGACGAAGCTGATCCGCGAGATCGACCTGTCGGAAACCGCGCTGTCGACGCGCAAGAAAGGCATTCTCTGACGGTCCTGCAACTGCCCGCGTACGGGTACTGAGACGCAAAAAAAACGGCGACGCTCAAGCGTCGCCGTTTTCACATCCACCCGCGTTCGCGTTACTTCGCGACGACGACCGGAATCCCCTTCAGCATCCCCGCGCCCTTCATCTCGTCAAGCGCGTGCTGCACGGCCGCGCTCGTCGCCGCGTCGATGCCGAGCTGCAGCGCGAGCTCGCGCTCCGCGCGCTTCACGCCGGCCAGGTTGCGCACCTTCACGTGGCCGAAGCCGCGCACGCGGGCGTGCAGGTCGGCCAGTTGCACGACCTGCGCCGCATTGCCGGCCGTCATCGCGGCGAATGCGCGCGTGAGCGTCGTCTCGTAGTCGTCGGCGAGTGCGCGCTCCATCTTGCGCTCGACGGTGCGGCCGAACGGATCGAGCCCCGTGCCGCGCAGGCTGCGCACGCGCGCCAGCACGCCGAACACCGGCCACATCCACTGGCCGAACACACGCTTCTTCGGCGTGCTGCCGTCGCGGCCGGCCTTCGCGACCGTCGGCGGCGCAAGGTTGAACTTCACGCGATACGCCTGCCCCGGCACGCCTTCGAACTGCGCTTCGAGCGCCGTGCGGAATGCGTCGTCCGTGTACAGCCGCGCGACCTCGTATTCGTCCTTCACCGCGAGCAGCCGGTAGAACGTCGTCGCGACCGCGCGCGTCAGCGCGTCGTCGCCCTTCGCGCGTGCGGCGTTCACGAGCGCCCGGTAGCGCTCGACGTAACGCGCGCCGCCGTAGCCGTCGAGTCGCGCTTCGCGATCGGCGATCAGCTCGGCGAGCGTCTCCGGCGCGGCACGTGCGGCCACCGTGTGACGCGCATTCCACAACGCATCGAGGCCCGCCGCGTCGCCGGCCGCCATCCGGCCGATCGAGAACGCGAGCTTGTTCATCGGCACCGCGACGTTGTTCAGCTCGATCGCGCGCATCATCGCGGCGAGCGACACCGGCACGAGGCCGAGCTGCCACGCATAGCCGAGCATCAGGATATTCGCGCCGATCGAATCGCCGAGGAATTTCGCGGCGAGCGCCTGCGCGTCGCAGCTCGACAGGTAGCCGTCGCCGGCCGCATGGTGCATCTTCTCGAGCAGCGCGTCCGCATGCAGGTTCGCGTCGGGGTTCTGCACGAACGACGCGTTCGGGATCCGGTGCGTGTTGACGACGATCCGCGTGCGCTCGTGGCGCACCGTCTGCAGCGCTTCGGCGCTCGCGCCGACGACCATGTCGCACGCGAGCAGCACGTCGGCCTGCTGCGTGTCGATACGCACCTGGTTCAGCCACCGGTCGCTCGACGCGATCCGCACGAACGACAGCACCGAGCCGCCTTTCTGCGCAAAGCCCATGAAGTCGAGGACCGACGCGCTCTTGCCTTCGAGGTGCGCGGCCATGCTGATCAGCGCGCCGACCGTCACGACACCCGTACCGCCGACACCCGTCACGAGCATGTCGAACGGCGCCGCGTCGAGATGGGTCGCCGGCACCGGCAGCCCGTCGACGCGCGCGGCGAGCGCCGCTTCGTCGAACGCGGCGCCGGCCGCCTTCTTCAGCGCCGCGCCTTCGACCGTCACGAAGCTCGGGCAGAAGCCGTTCACGCACGAATAGTCCTTGTTGCACGACGACTGGTCGATGCGGCGCTTGCGGCCGAGCGGCGTCTCGAGCGGCTCGACCGACAGGCAGTTCGACTGCACGCCGCAGTCGCCGCAGCCTTCGCACACGGCGTCGTTGATGAACAGGCGCTTGTCCGGGTCGGGGAATTCGCCTTTCTTGCGGCGGCGGCGCTTCTCGGCCGCGCAGGTCTGGTCGTAGATCAGCACGGTGACGCCCGGCGTCTCGCGCAGCTCGCGCTGCACCGTGTCGAGCTCGCTGCGGTGATGGAACGTCGTGCCCGTCGGAAACTGCCCGTGATGGCCGTCGTACTTCTCCGGCTCGTCGGACACGACGACGAAGCGCGACACGCCCTCCGCCTCGACCTGCCGTGCGATCTGCGGCACCGAGATGCTGCCGTCGACCGGCTGGCCGCCCGTCATCGCGACCGCGTCGTTGTAGAGGATCTTGTACGTGATGTTCGCTTTCGCGGCGACCGCCTGGCGGATCGCGAGGATGCCCGAGTGGAAGTAGGTGCCGTCGCCGAGGTTCTGGAACACGTGCTTCGTGTTGGTGAACATCGCGTGCGCGGCCCAGTCGACGCCCTCGCCGCCCATCTGGATCAGCCCCGTCGTGTCGCGCTCCATCCACGACGCCATGAAGTGGCAGCCGATCCCGGCCTGCGCGATCGAGCCTTCCGGCACCTTCGTCGACGTGTTGTGCGGGCAGCCCGAGCAGAAGTACGGCGTGCGCTTCACCGCGTCGGCTTCGTTCGACAGGATCTGCGGCGCGACCAGATCGACGACGCGTTCGCGGCGGTCGAGCGCGGGCTTGTGCCGCGCGAGCCATTCCGCGAACACCGGCAGGATGCGCGACGGGCGCAGTTCGCCGAGCTCGGACAGCAGGCAGGCGCCGGCGGCGTCGTGCTTGCCGAGCACGCGCGGGCGCGCGCCTTCGCTGCGGTTGTACAGGTAGTCCTTGAGCTGCTGCTCGATGACCGGGCCCTTCTCCTCGATCACGAGCACTTCGTCGAGCCCGTCGACGAAGGTCTCGACGCGCGTCATCTCGAGCGGATACGACAGGCCGACCTTGTAGATCCGCACGCCGGCGGCGTCGAGATCGGCAACCGTCAGGTCGAGGCGGCGCAGCGCTTCCATCAGGTCGAGGTGCGCCTTGCCGCAGGTGACGATGCCGACGTTCGCGTGCGTGCTCGGCGCGATCCACTTGTCGATGCTGTTGGTGCGCGCGAAATGGCGCACCGCGTCGAGCTTCGCGGCGAGGCGCGCCTCGATCGTCAGGCTCGGCAGATCGGGCCAGCGGTTGTGCAGGCCGCCCGACGGCGGCGTGAAGCCTTCCGGTGCCGGCCACTGCGTCTGCAGCGCGTCGAGGTCGACGGTCGAGCCCGACTCGACCGTTTCCGAGATCGCCTTGAAGCCGACCCATGCGCCCGAGTAGCGCGACAGCGCCCAGCCGTACAGGCCGAATTCGAGCATGTCGGCGATGTTCGCCGGGTTCACGACCGGCATGTGCCACGCGATCATCGCGAAGTCGCTCTGGTGCGGCATCGACGACGACACGCAGCCATGGTCGTCGCCCGCGACGACCAGCACGCCGCCGTGCGGCGACGAACCGTACGCGTTGCCGTGCTTCAGCGCGTCGCCGGCGCGATCGACGCCCGGACCCTTGCCGTACCACATCGCATACACGCCCTCGACCGTGCGCTCGGGATCGGCTTCGACGCGCTGCGTGCCGAGCACGGCCGTGCCGCCGAGTTCCTCGTTGATCGCCGGCAGGAAGCGCACGCCGCTGGTATCGAGCAGTTTCTTCGCCTTCCACAGCTGCTGGTCGACCATGCCGAGCGGCGAGCCGCGATAGCCGCTGACGAAGCCGGCCGTGTTGAGTCCCTGCTCGATGTCGACCGTGCGCTGCATCAGCAGCAGGCGGACCAGCGCCTGCGTGCCGGTCAGGAAGATCCGGCCGCGCGTCGCGGTCAGGTTGTCGGTCAGGCGGTAGTCGGACAGGGCAGGCGTGCCATCGACGGGCAGGCGGGCGGTCATGGGGGATGTCTCCGGATTGTGCTGTTCTGGGCTGCGCGGCGGGGCGTCGGGCGACGCGTGACCGGCGGCAGCGAATGGCTCTATTTTTTCGTGCGCAGCCGAGAATGTTTTTTCTCATCTTGCTCGGGCGGGGCTGTAGCGAGAAAAACTGCGCAGGTTTTCGCGTGGATTTGAGAGAGTTTTCGCGCGCGGTGGTGGGGGCGCGGTTGGCGGGTGTCGACGCGGCCGGCCGTCTTGCCGGGAAAACCGATGCGCGCTTGAGGGCATCGCCATGGCCACGCGATGGGTGCTCGAACCCCGTCTGCCAAGGGTTTCGAGGGCTTTTGGCAGTCACCCTCACCGTTGAATTGCACAGGGTTCCGATTGGTCGAGGGCGCCGGATGTCCACAACGCCGCGCCCTTCGCGCCGATCGGGTTCGCGCGCTCACCGTTCGATTGCACAGCATTTCGAGTGGCGTCGGGGCCGGGATGTCCACATCCGGAATCGGCATGCCGTTCGCCCGGGTGTCGACGCTCACCGTTGGAATTCACAGCGCGACGAGTGGGTCCTGACGGTGGATATCCACATCCTGGCCGGCTCGTTTCGACGATCCGCTGTTCACCCTCACCGTTCGAATACACAGGGTCGTGAGTGGGTTCGTCGGGCGGATATCCACGCCGGAATACGCATGCTGCGCGACTACCGCTTCGCACTCACCGTTGAAATGCACAGGGCTTCGACTGGCTGCGGCGGCTGTTTTCCACGGCCGGACCTGCATTGCCAGCGGGCCGTGCGCGTATGCTCACCGGTGAAAATCACAGCGCTTCGAGTGGCTTGGGGGGCCGGATATCCACATCGGGGAAAATCGGCCGATCGCTCGCGGAGGCGCGTTTCATCGAGCGCCGGCGACGCGGCAATCCATGCCGGAGGCGGCTGGTCACCCGATCGGACGCTGACACTCACCGTCGAAAAACACAGTGCCGCGAGTCGTTTCGGCGGGCGGATATCCACACTGAAATGCGCACGGTGCGCCTGACACGGCACGTGCTCCAGGCGACGTCATCAGCCGGACGGCCGCGCCCGGACGGGCTGCCGGCCAATGATGCGCGGATACTCACCGTTGAATTCCACAGCGCGTCGAGTCGCTTGGGAGATCGCGAATGCGCGACGAAATTCGCACGTTCCGGACCACGTGCCCGCGCTTGCCGTTAGAATGCACGCCCGCTCGATCGCGATCCGGACCCGGATATCGGCGTCGCGACGCACATCGGGCTCGGTCGCGCATTCTTGCATTCCGTCAGAATGCGCGGCGCGCCGAATCACGGCAAAGGCCGGCGAGCCTTGCTGGAACTGGCGCGTCGCGCGATCGGCTTCGACACTCACCGTTGGATTTCACAGCATTTCGCTTGGTCTCGGAGCGAGTTGTCCACACCCTTCTTCACGTATTGCGCGACATCAGGCGATCCTCACCGGTGAAATCCACAGCGCGCCGAGTCGTTTCGGAGCGAGGATATCCACAACCGGTTGCGCGACGGGATCGCCATGCGCACATCGGCGAACGCCTCGGTGCACCGCAACCGGGGACACCCGCAAAGGCTTGTCCGGACTGCCTCGGCGGCACCCTCACCGTTCAAATGCACAGCGTTTCGAGTCGTCGTCTAGCGGGTTGTCCACATCCGCTCATCGATGCGCGATCGCGCCGGCACGCGCGCCCGGGCAATGTCATTCGGCAATCGACCGGATGACCGCTGCCGGATTGCCGCCGACCAGCGTATTCGGCGGAACGTCGCGCGTGACGACCGCCGCGGCCGCGACGACCGAATTCTCGCCGACCGTCACGCCACCGATGATCGTCGCGCCGGCGCCGATCCAAACGTTCCGTTCGATCACGATCGGCTTCGCGACGACGCCGTCGCGCCGCCGCGAAGGCTCGATCGGATGACCGGACGTGATCAGGCTGACGTTCGGGCCGATCATCACGTCGTCGCCGATCTCGAGTCCGCCCAGGTCGTAGAACGTGCAGTTCTGGTTGACGAACACGTTGCGCCCGAGCTTCATGCCGGTGCCACCCGTCGCGTGAAACGGCGGGATCAGCACGAAGCCGTCGTCGACCTGCGTGCCGATCAGTTCTCCGAACAATGCACGAACCTCGCATGCATCGTCGAACGTCAGACGGTTGAGCCGCGCGGTGATCGCCATCGCGCGCTTGACCTCGGCCACCATGGCCGCCGATTCCGGTGTTCTCCGCGAAATGATCGTGGTGCGATCGTCGTTTGCCATGCGTGACTTGTCTCCAGTGATGTCCGTGTTTCGCGATGCTTTGGCGGTCGTGGTCGAATGCCTGCGAGGTCATGTGCCAGGAGGCTGCGGGGGGCGCGGCGTACATGGGGCGCTATGTCATTTTCCACAGGATTTTTGTCGATCTTCATAACTAGTCCTCATATAACTAGTTATTCCAAAACCTCCTTATCCCACCGGGCCTTGCCGGATTTTCCGCCCGATTCACGCTCGACACACAACGCCGCCAACAGACTCGCTCAGCCGTACCGCCCTTGGCCGGACGCCCCTCGCCGCCCCTGTCCGAACCTCCTGCGCTCGGGTACGCTTGAGCATCGACCTGACCGACACCGGCACCCAAACGCGGAGGCGCGATGAAGCTCTACTACTGGCCGAAGACCCGGGCATTCCGGGCGTTGTGGATGCTCGAGGAAACCGGCGTGGTGTACGAACTCGTGCCGATCGACCTGCGCTCGCACGAACAGGGCAGCGACGCATTCGTGCAGGTCAACCCGATGGCCAAGCTGCCCGCGCTCGACGACGGCAGCGCGCCGTTCGCCGAATCGGGTGCCGTGCTGCTCTACCTCGCCGATCGCTGCCCGGGCGCCGGGCTCGGCATCGCGCCCGACGATCCGCTGCGCGGCCGCTTCCTCCAATGGATGTTCTTCACGCCGACCTGCCTCGAACCGGCGATGGCCGAGAAATTCACCGGCGCGTCGGGCAATCCGGTCGCGTTCGGCTGGGGCAACATCACGCGTGTGCAACGCGCACTCGCGCAAGCGCTCGCCCATCACCCGTGGCTCGTCGGCGATCGCTTTACCGCGGCCGACCTGCTGCTCGCCAGCACGCTGAAGATCGCGTTCGACGCGCATCTGCTGCCGGCCGAAGGCGTGCTCGGCGACTACGTCGCACGCGCCGAGGATCGCGACGCGTTTCGTCGCGCCGTGGCGATCGAACAACGCGAAGCGGCGCGATTGCTGCACGCGTGACGCGCGAGAGGCCGGCCCCTCGCTCACGCCTGCGCGCCCGGACCCTGCGCCGACGCGCCCGCTTCGACCACCACGCCGGGCGACCCACGCTCGTCGGTGTCGACGTCGATCGGCACGACTTCATGAAAATACGTGTAGTCGATGTGCGTGATGCCGTCCTCGTCGTGCATCAGGTCGACATAGCGGTGACGCCAGCGGATCTCGTCATGCGCCCACGAATGACGCGCCTGCATGACCTGCGCGGTCGTTTCGTCCGAGCCCTCGATCGTGATCAGCAACGACGCGTCGCGCGCGGCGAGCGATTCGGGCGTCTCGCCGAACAGCGCGCTCGACTCGTCAATCACGTGCATCAGGTTCCAGCCGAGCAGGAAGATCGGGTGCTCGCTGCGCACGAGCGGCAGGTCGTGGATCTTGCGCAGCGAGTAGCCCTCGTGCGTGCCTTCGATGCGCATCAGCCGCAACTTCGCCTGCGCCTCGGCAATCACGTTCTGGCGCGCATTCGCGGCGCGCACCATCAGCGTCATCCTGCCGTTCAGCGGCCGCACGATCGCGTTGCGCGCGAACAGGATCTTCGCCTGCGGCCGCGAGAAGCGCGCGAACACGAGCCCCGTGGCCAATGCGATGCTCGACATCCCGACGAAGATCTCGAACGTCGCGACGAGGTGCGCATAGACGGTCTGCGGATGCATGTCGCCGTAGCCGACGGTCGCGAGCGTCTCGACGCTGAAGAAGAACGCACCGCCGAAGCCGGCCGGCGACTGGTTCGCGATCGGCGCATGGCCGAGCAGGTAGAGCGTCGCGAAGCCGCCGTTGAGCAGCAGGAACAGCACCGCGAGCGACAGGAAGAACACGGGCCAGCTCACCGTCAGCGCGCGATGGTAGAAATCGCGCCAGCCGAGCGGCGGCATCCCGTATGCGATCACCGGGCGGGTGCCCGACCAGATCTTGCGGCCACGGCCGCGGGGGGCTGGGGAGGACGAATCGACGGTCATCGCGCGGCGCCGGTTGCAGGGAGGCGATGAGCGTAGCATGCGCGGCGGCGGTCGGGAATGCGTGCCGTCGCGAAACGGAAGTCCGCCGCGCGATGCCGAAAAAAAACCGGCCGCGTGTGCAGCCGGCTGCGATGTCGTCGTGTGGGCCGCGCGCGATGCGCGCCGTGCTTACTTCCGGTCGACGATCACCTGGTCGAACGTGCCGCCGTCGGCGAAATGCGTCTTTTGCGCGTTCGCCCAGCTGCCGAAAACCTGCTCGACGCTGAACGTCTTCAGCGCCTTGAACTCGGCCGCATGCTTCTTCAGCACGTTCGCGTCGCGCGGGCGCAGATGGTGCTGCGCGATGATCTCCTGCGCTTCCGGCGTGTACAGGTAGTCGAGATAGGCCTGCGCGACCTTGCGCGTGCCTTTCTTGTCGACGACCTTGTCGACGACGGCGACGGGCGGCTCCGCGAGGATGCTCGCCGACGGATACACGGCGTCGAACTGCGCGCCCGATGCGCCGGTGTCCATCAGCGCGACTTCGTTCTCGAACGTGACGAGCACGTCGCCGATGCCGCGCTGCGTGAACGTCGTCGTCGCGCCGCGGCCGCCCGAGTCGAGCACCGGCACGTTGCGGAAGATCGCCTTCTCGAAGTCGAGCGCCTGCTGGTCGGTCGCGCCCTTCTGCTTCTGGAAGCCCCACGCGGCAAGATACGCGTAGCGGCCGTTGCCCGACGTCTTCGGGTTCGCGATGATCACCTGGACGCCCGGCTTGGCGAGATCGCTCCAGTCCTTGATCGCCTTCGGATTGCCCTTGCGCACGAGGAACACCATCGTCGTGGAATACGGCGAGCTGTTGTCCGGGAAGCGCGCGCGCCAGTCCTTCGGCAGCAGTTGCCCGCGCTCGGCGAGCAGGTCGATGTCGTTCGGCTGGTTCATCGTCACGACGTCGGCCTGCAGCCCCTGCAGCACCGACAGCGCCTGCGCGCTCGACGCGCCGTGCGACTGCTTGATCGTGACGGTCTCGCCGGCCTTCTGCTTGTACGCGGCGGCAAAGCTCGTGTTGATGTCCTTGTACAGCTCGCGCGTCACGTCGTACGACACGTTCAGGATCGACGTGTCCGCGTGCGCGGCCGTCGCCGCCACGACCAGCGCCGCCGCCGCGCCCGTGTGCAGCCAGCGGCCGATCCCCTTGATGCTTGCCATCGTGATGTGCCCCGTTTCCAGTGGTGGTGAATGTGCGTGACGGCACGCGTACGCGCTGTCATCGAAACGTAAGCGGGCATTCTAGCGGCCGGGCGCGGCGGTCTTTCCAATCAGTCGTGGAAAGCAAATCTCGAATCCTGCTAAACGCCGGCCGACGCTCGCGCGCGCCGCCGATCCGGTGTTAAGATCGCCGCTCAGCCCACTCACGGTTCGTCCATGTCCGCCACCCTGCGCTCGCTTTCGATCCTCGCCGCCGTCGCGGCAGGTACGCGCGCGGCCGGGCTGAAACTGAAAAAACGACTCCTCGACTGACGGGGACGTCGCGTCCCGTCAGGCGAATGCCGGACGGGATGCCCGCAGGTCGTTTCTTTCTCCTTGCATGCACGCCTCGCTCCGGCACCCCGCCGGCGGAACGGTTCCTTCCCACTCCGTTTCCACCATGAGGCTTTGCATGAACACACGTTTCGAAGGTATCTGGCTGCCGATCATCACGCCGTTTCACCACGGCGAAGTCGACCATGCAGCGCTCGCTCGGCTCGCGCGTCACTACGCGGGCGCAGGCATCGCGGGCTTCGTCGCGGGCGCGACGACCGGCGAAGGCGTGCTGCTCGACTCCCGCGAACAGGATGCGGTGTTCGCGACGCTGCGCGACGCGGCGCCCGGACTGCCGATCGTCGTCGGGCTGACCGCGAGCGCGACGCACTTCGCGGCCGCGCGCGCACGCGAACTTGCCGCGCTGCGACCCGACGGGCTGCTCGTCACGCCGCCCGTCTACGTGCGGCCGACGCAGGACGGCATCCGCCGCCATGTCGAGGCGATCGTCGACGCGGCCGACTTGCCGGTGCTCGTCTACAACATCCCGTACCGCACCGGCGTGAACGTCGAACTGGACACGCTGCAGGCGCTCGCGCGCGACCCGCGCGTCGCCGGCATCAAGGAATGCGGCGGCACGCTCGACCGGATGAGCCGGCTCGTGCACGACACGCCGCTCACGATCCTGTCCGGCGACGACAACCAGAACTTCGCGGCGATGTGCGCGGGCGCGCACGGCGCGATCGCGAGCAGCGCGCACGTGCTGCCCGAATGGCATGTGCGGATCCATGCGCTGTTGCGCGACGGGCGGCTCGCCGACGCGCGACGCCTGTCGGTCGCGCTGCAGCCGCTCGTCGCGGCGCTGTTCGCGGAGCCGAACCCGGCGCCGGTGAAGGCCGTGCTCGCCGCGCAAGGGTGGTGCGAGGACGGGTTGCGGCTGCCGTTCGTGCCGGCGAGCGAGGGGTTGCGGGAACGGTTGGACAAGCTCTGTGCGGAGCTCGATGCGTCCGCGTCGGCTGGTGCGGCGGCGTAGAGATTCGATCCCGAAACTGTTTCAGACCGTCAAGATTCTTGACGCGCCATACCGCGCAAGATGGCCGTCGGCGGTGATGAGCACCATCGGCTCGTACGAGGCCTGCGCGACCAGCAATCGGTCGAACGGGTCGCCATGGTGGAGGGGAAGATGACGAACGGCCGCACCGTGCGCCGCCCGAACGGGCAGTTCGCGGTATTGACTCGTCTTGAGCTTGTCGACCAGCCGATCCACATCGACATCCAGCTTCCCCTTGCCGGCTTTGATGGCCACTTCCCAGATGCTCGCGCTGCTGATGAACACTTCGTCCGCGGAATCAATCAACCTGCGCGCGCGAACACTCAGCCTCGGATTATTCGCAACCATCCAGAGAAAGATATGCGTATCGAACAGCAGTCGCATTACTTGCCTTCGAACGCGTCCAATAAATCATCGGGGAGCGGCGCATCGAAGTCGTCGGCGATCCAGATCTCCCCCTCAAGCGCTCCGTACGGATGAATCGGCCTGAGCGGTACGAGCCGGACCGACTGCTTGCCGTTCTGCGTGATCACGACACGTTCGCCGGCGATCGCGGCATCGAGCAGCCTTTGCAGGTTGAGCGTGGCTTCGGGGACAGTGGCAACTTGCATGATGGGCTCCATTGGGTGACCCACCATTGTTACGGCATTCACCCTGTTGCACCAATGGGCCGAACGTCCAGCCGAACGCACGCTTGCCGATCGATATCATGCCGCCAGCGCCCCCGCCCCCTCCGTCGCCTCCCGCACCGCCTGCGTCACGATCCGCGCGAGCCGGTCGACCGTCGGCGTCGCCGACGACGTGCGCCGCAGCAGGATCAACGGCAGGCTCGGCAGTGCCGGCAGCCCGCACGACGCCGCGTCGAGCACGCGCACCGACGCCGGCAGCCCGTAGTGCGAGCGCACCGTCAGCCCGAGGCCGGCCGCCGCCGCGGCCCATAACCCGGCGAGGCTGGGCGTCGTGAACGCAATGCGCCACGCCATGCCCGCGCGATCGAGCGCATCGGTCGCCGTGCCGAAGAACCGGCACGGCCGGTCGAACACGACGAGCGGCAGCGGCTCGCCGCGTGCTCGCTCGACACGGCCGTTCGTTTCATCCGCATCACCTTCGGCCCCGTCGTCGCCCTCCGGTACCCCGAATCCACCGGCGCCCACCGCACCGATCCATTGCATCGGCACCTGCGCGATCGTTTCGCTGCCGATCCCCGCCCGCGACACGAACTCGGCCAACGAAGGATCACCCCATACCAGCGCCAGATCGAGCTGGTTCGCATCGAGCCGCTCGAACAGGTCGGCATTGCACGCCACGCGCGCCTCGATCTTCACCTTCGGATGCGCACGCGCGAATCGCCCGAGCACGTCCGGCAGGATCGCCTCGCCGAAATCTTCCTGCAGCCCGACACGCACCCAGCCGTCGAGATTCACGCCGCGCACGGCCGCCGCAGCTTCGTCGTTCAGCGCGATCATCCGCCGCGCATAACGCAGCATCGCGTCGCCGGCGTCGGTCAGCGCGAGCCCGCGCCCGGCCTTCACGAACAGCGGCGTGCCGGCCTGCTCCTCGAGCTTGCGGATCTGCGCGCTCACCGCCGACGACGAGCGCGCGACGCGGTCGGCCGCCTTCGCGAAGCTGCCGAGATCCACGCCCGCGACGAGGCTGCGCAGCGCGGCCACGTCGAAGTTGGGCCGCGCCAGCGCGGCATCGGCCCAGGCGAGCGGCTCGCCGCCGCGCGGAATGTCTTGTCCGGGCATCTCAATCATCCTGTTTCATCGAACGATTCATCAAATACTTTCCGATTTTCAGGATGAATGTAGGCCGCCAGACTAGGGATGTCAATTTCCAACCGGGCCTGCCGCCATGGATACCTCGTGCATCGTTTCCTCCTCCTCGCCCGCCCGCGCCGCGCGCGGCGCGGCCCATCGCTGGCGCGTGCTGGCAGCCGGCGTCGCCGCGAACATGAGCTTTTCGGCGGCCGCGGCCGGCATTCCGACCACGGCCGTCTGGATGCGTTCGGCCTATCACCTCGACAACGGCGCGCTCGGCCTCGTGCTCGGCGCGCTCGGCTTCGGCGTCGCGCTGTCCGAGCTGCCGTGGGGGATCGCGGCCGACCGCTTCGGCGATCGCCGCGTGCTGCTGACCGGGCTCGTCGCGACGGCCGCGATGCTCGCGCTGATGGTGTGCACGATCGTCCCGACCGCGCACGCGGTACCGCCGCTGATGCGCGTCGTCGCGGCGATGTGCTGCGTCGGCCTGCTCGGCGGCAGCGTGAACGGGTCGAGCGGACGCGCGGTGATGCGCTGGTTCGGCGAGCGCGAACGCGGGCTCGCGATGAGCATCCGCCAGACGGCCGTGCCGCTCGGCGGCGGCGTCGGCGCGGCGCTGCTGCCGTCGCTCGCGTCGCATCTCGGCTTCGCCGCGGTGTTCGGCGCGCTGATGCTGCTGTGCGCGGGATCGGCCGCGCTGACCTGGCGCTGGCTGCACGAGCCGCCCGCCGAGCCGGCCGCGCCGCACCTCGCCACGCATCGCCCCGCCGAGCGGCAGCCGTCCGCGCAGCATGCGCGCAATCCGCTCGCGAGCGGCCCCGTGTGGCGCATCGTGGTCGGCATCGGCCTGCTGTGCACGCCGCAGTTCGCGGTGCTCACGTTCGCGACGGTGTTCCTGCACGACTTCGGCCGGCTCGGCCTCGCCGGCATCAGCGCCGCGATGGTCGTGCTGCAGATCGGCGCGATGGCGATGCGCGTGTGGAGCGGCCGTCATACCGACCGGCACGGCAACCGGCGCGCGTATCTGCGCGGATCGGTATTCGTCGCGGCCGGGTCGTTCGCGCTGCTCGCAGCCGCAACGGCCGGCAGTGCGCACGTGCCGCTCGCCGCGATCGTCGCGATTCTCGTGCTTGCCGGCATCTGCGTGTCGGCGTGGCACGGCGTCGCGTACACGGAGCTCGCGACGCTCGCGGGCGCCAACCACGCGGGCACCGCGCTCGGGATGGCGAACACGGTCGTCTACCTCGGGCTGTTCGCGACGCCGCTCGCGATTCCGCCGCTGCTCGCGGTCAGTTCGTGGAGCGTGGTGTGGCTCGCGACCGCGCTGATCGCCTGCGCGACCTATCCGCTGTTCTCCGCGAAATAGCAGCGGCCCGCCTCATGCGGGCGTCGCGGCACACACCGCGACACCCGCACATCCGTCAGGCCGCCTCGCGCGCCAGCGCGCGTCGCACCGCCGGCCGCTCGGCCTCGCGCTGCGCATGGGCCGTCCACGCCGCATGCCGCGTCATGTCGAGTCCGATCGCTGCGCCCCAGCGATACAGCACGAACAGGAACGGATCGACGATCGAATGCGCGCCCGGCTCGGCCCACGTGCGGCCGTCGGCGAGCGCGGCTTCGATCGACGCATTCGCCGCTTCGATCGTGCCGCGCCCGTGCGTGCTGACCGCACCGTGCAGCGCCGGATCGTCGATGAAGCGGCCCGGCCGCCACAACGCACCGTAACCGACGCCGTGCACCCAGCCGACCAGCCAGGCAAGCCATTCGTGACACCGCGCCTCGCGCAGCGGATCGCCGGGCGGCAGCAGCTGCGCATCCGGATGGCGGCGAGCGAGATACGTGAGGATCGCCGGTGTTTCGGTCAGCACGCGCGACTCGCCCGGAATCGCGAGCACGGGCACGCGCGCCTTCGCGTTGATCGCGAGATAGGGCGCCGCGAGGTTCTGCCGCTTCTGCACCGAGACGATCTCGACGTCGAACGGCGCGCCGGTTTCCTCCAGCGCGATGTGGGCGGCAAGCGAGCAGGCGCCCGGCGAAAGATAGAGACGATATGCGTTCATGGTGTGTGGCCCGACGGGACTGTGGAAGACGGAACCGAGTGTAGGAACGCGTACCGGTGCGCGACAAACGATGAATTGTCGTGCTCGGACATTAGTGTTACTAATACCCGCATGCGACGCATCCACCTCCCTCCGCTGCAGACGCTGCGCGCGTTCGAGACCGCCGTGCGGCTGCAGAGCTTCACGCGCGCGGCCGACGCGCTCGCGCTCACGCAAGGCGCGGTGAGCCAGCACATCCGCGCGCTCGAGGCGCAGCTCGGCTATCCGCTCTTCACGCGCGAACGCAACGGCGCGACACCGACGCATGCCGCGCACGCGCTCGCGCTGCAGGTGCGCCAGGGCCTGAGCGTGCTCGAACGCGCGTTCGAGCCGGCACTCGCGGTACGCAGCCGCCCGCGTACCTGCGACGTGACGCTGAACGTCAGCGTGCTGCCGAGTGTCGCCGAGCGCTGGCTCGCGCCGCGCCTGCCGCGCTTCACGGCCGCGCATCCGCACATCGCGATCGCGCTGCACCCGGACGTGGCGCTCGCGCCGCTGCGCAAGCGCGATCGCATCGACGTCGCGCTGCGCTACGGGCCCGGCACCTGGCCGGGCGTCGTCGCCGAAAAGCTGATGAACGAGACGATCTTCCCGGTCGCGAGCCCCGCGTACCGCAACCGCGACGGCATCGCGCCACGCGTGCCGGCCGATCTCGTGCGCGCGACGCTGCTGCGCCATCCCGCGCAGCCCTGGGAGCCGTGGTTCCAGGCCGCGCGGCTCGACCTCACCGAATCCGCGCGCGCGCCGCGCTTCACCGATGCGAACGCATTGATCGACGCGACGCTGCAAGGCCGCGGCGTCGCACTCGCGCGCCGCTCGCTGATCGAACCCGAGCTCGCGGACGGCACGCTCGTGCGCGTGTCGACGGTGCGCGTGACCGACGTGTATGCGCACTACGTCGTGTGGCGCCCCGGCCATCCGCACGAAGCGGCGATCCGCACGTGGCTCGACTGGCTGCGCAGCGAGGTGCGGCGCAGGACGCCGAGGCGCTGACCGGCAGCGATCGACGGCAGCCGGCTGCCGGTCCGCCGCACGCGAAAGCCGTTGGTCAGCCTGACGAAAGCCTTTCGCGATCACATGCCGGACGCAAACGATTCACCGAAACGTCGCATCGCACCGGCATACTCGAAAACGTTTCCCGATCAGCCTGCCAGGAGAGAAGTCATGCGTCGCGTTTCCGTCGTCGTCGTTCTGTGTGCCGCCGTTCTCGTCGCCGCCTGCAGCGACGACGGGCAGCACGACGCCCACGCGACCGACGCCTCGCAGCAAGCCGGCGCATCGGCCGGCGCCGCCAGCGCGTTCAACAACGGTGCCGCCGCGAACGCCGCCGCGTCCGATGCCGCACCGCTCGCGCCGCCCGTCGTGCACTACCCGCCCGATGACGACGACGACGCGAAGCCTGCGACGAACGCAACGAACGCGGCCGCGTCGAGCGCCGCGGCATCGTCGCCGGGCTGATCCCGCCGCTTCCGCCCCCCCCGACCGCAGAACCGAGGTGAACAATATGACGTCATCGAGCCGCCGCCGTTTCCTGCATACCGTCGCACAATCCGCGGGCGCCGCCGTTGCGCTCAACGCTTTTCCCGAATCGATCCGCCGCGCGCTCGCGATTCCCGCCGCGCGCGGCACCGGCACGATCCGCGATGTCGAGCACATCGTCGTGTTCATGCAGGAAAACCGCTCGTTCGACCATTACTTCGGACACCTGCGCGGCGTGCGCGGCTACAACGACCGCTTCCCGATCCCGCTGCCGAACGGCAAGCCGGTGTGGTACCAGCCGTCGAAGGCCGATCCGGGCAAGCCCGTGCTGCCGTTCCGGCTGAACACGCTGACGACGAGCGCGCAGTGCGTGGGCGATCTCGACCACTCGTGGTACAAGACGCACGCGGCGATCGACGGCGGCCGCTACGACCAGTGGCCCGCGAACAAGACCGACATGACGATGGGCTATCACGTGCGCGAGGACATCCCGTTCCACTACGCGCTCGCCGATGCGTTCACCGTGTGCGACAACTACTTCTGCTCGCTGCCGGGGCCGACGCACCCGAACCGCTCGTACCTGATGACGGGCACGGTCGACCCGACCGGCAAGTTCGGCGGCCCGCTGCTCGACAACAGCGACTACGTCGACGGCGACGGGCCGCCGGCGTACCAGCTGCTGTCGTGGACGACCTTTCCCGAACGCCTCGAGGCGCACGGCGTGTCGTGGCAGATCTACCAGCAGGGCACGACCGGCAACGATCCGTACAACGGCAACTACGGCACCAACGTGCTGCAGAACTTCGCGAACTTCATCAACGCGAAGCCCGGTTCGTCGCTGTACCAGCGCGCGCAGACGGTGCGCACGCTCGACAACCTGAAGGACGACGTGATCAACGACCGGCTGCCGCAGGTATCGTGGCTGTGCCCGCCGGCCGCGTTCTCCGAGCATCCGAAATACACGCCCGCGTACGGCGCGAACTACACGTCGCAGATCCTCGATGCGCTCACGTCGAACCCGGACGTGTGGCGCAAGACCGTGCTGTTCATCATGTACGACGAGAACGACGGCTTCTTCGACCACATCGTGCCGCCGCAGCCGCCGACGTCGGCCGCGCAGGGCGCATCGACCGTGACGACCGACGGCGAGCTGCATACGGTCGTGAACCCGGGCCGCGGCGGCAGCTATACGGCCGACGGCCTGCCGTACGGCCTCGGGCCGCGCGTGCCGATGACGGTCGTGTCGCCGTGGACCAAGGGCGGCTACGTGTGCTCGCAGGTGTTCGACCACACGTCGGTGATCCGCTTCATCGGCGAACGCTTCGGCATCGACGAACCGAACATCACGCCGTGGCGCCGCACCGTGTGCGGCGACCTCACCGCCGCGTTCGACTTCCGCTCGTCGGATGCATCGTTCCCGCCGCTGCCCGACACGAGCCAGTACCGCTCGATCGCGGACCAGCAGTGCACGTCGCAGCCCGCGCCGACCGTGCCCGCGACGCCGTCGCCGGTCGATCCGCAGGAGCCCGGCGTGCGGCCCGCGCGCGCGCTGCCGTACGAGCTGCACGTGAACGCGAGCCTCTATGGCGGGACGAAGCTGCGCATCGAGTTCGCGAACCGCGGCAACCAGGGCGCGCACTTCCACGTGTACGCGACGAACCGCACCGACGGGCCGTGGCGCTATACGGTCGGCGCGCGCCGCGTGCTGCACGCGGACTTCGACCTGACGGAGACGAACGGCGTGTATGCGTTCTCGGTGTACGGGCCGAACGGCTTCGTGCGCGTGTTCTCCGGCAACGTGTCGGCCGCGACCGCGCGTCACCGCAACCCGGCGCAGCCGGAGGTGAAGGCCGGCTACGACATCGCGAACGGGAACCTGTACCTGAAGCTGCGCAACCACGGCGGCGCCCGCGTCACGCTGACGCTGACCGACAACGCGTACGGTGCGCCGTCGCGGCAGGTGACGCTGCACGGCGGCGACGAGCAGGTCGAGCAGTGGGCGCTCGCGTCGAGCCACCACTGGTACGACGTGACGGTCAGCGACGGCGCGAACGGCACGTTCTCGCGCCGCTACGCAGGCCACGTGGAAAACGGCCGGCCGAGCTATTCGGATCCGGCCGCCGTCAAGCCGGTCGCGGCGTCGTAAGCGCGACGGCCTGCGCCGTCAGACCGCGTGCGCCAGCGCGCGGTCGACGAGCGCGGTTTCGAAGCCGTCGTCCGCGTCGCGAAAGCGCAGCGGCGCCGCGCAATGCACCAGCGTATCGATGAAGTATTTCGCGCGCGGCCACGGTCCGAAGCCGGCTGCCGTGTTGATGTGCCCGGCGTCGCCGAGGTTCACGAACGCGCTGCCCAGGCGTTGTGCGAGCGCGCGCGCATCGGCGAGCGGCATCCACGGATCGGTCTCGCTGCCGATCACGATCGACGGCACCGCGAGCCGGCGCGCGTCGAACGGCCCGGCGAACGTGAATTTCTTCGGGCTGGCGGGCGCGACGAACAGGACGCCCGCGACATCGCCCGCATGCGGCCCCTGCGTGAGCGCATGCGCGGCCGCGAGGCAGCCGAAGCTGTGCGCGGCGAGCACGAACGGGCCGCGCTCGCGATCGAGCAGCGTGCGCACCGAGTGCGCCCAGCCTGCGAGATCGGGCGCGTCCCAGTCGTCCTGCTCGACGCGCAGCGAACGCGGAAACTGCCGCTCCAGCCAGGTTTGCCAGTGAGCGCCTTCGCTGCCGTGCAGGCCCGGAACGGTGACGAGCCGTGGCGGCCACGCCGATTTGCTGCATGCGCTCATGATTGCCCTCGCTTGCTTGAAGACGAGGTTCGATTGTGGCGCGGCGGCCGCGGCGGCCGAACCAATATTTTGTGCTTTGCTTTTGCGCGGCCGGCGCCCCGGTGGCCGGCACTCCGGCGGCCGCGCGCGCCGGGCGGACATCCCGCGCGACGGCGCAATGCGCCGCGAAACCGTAGAATGTGGGCTTCCCGCCAGCTTCACACCGAGCCGGGCCGGGCGCCGATGCGCCGGGCCCGGTCGTCAGGAGACGCACGATGTCCGCTACGCCCGCCGGCGCGCTGCGCCCGGCCCCGCTCGCCCTGCCCGTGACGCGCCCCGCCGGCGCGCACGCCATCACGCAATGAAGATCCTGTTCTACTCCCCGCACCAGGAAGCCGCCGCATGGCGCGACGAGATCGCGCACGCGCTGCCGGAAGCCGAGCTGCGCGCGTGGCAGCCGGGCGACACGGCCGCCGCCGACTACGCGCTCGTGTGGCGCGCGCCGCGCGAATTCTTCGCACCGCGCGACGGCCTGCGCGCGATCTTCAACCTCGGCGCGGGCGTCGACGCACTGCTCGCGCTCGAGCGCGCGCATCCGGGCACGCTGCCCGCGCACGTGCCGCTCGTGCGGCTGGAAGATTCGGGCATGGCGCAGCAGATGGTCGAATACGTGACGCACGCGGTGCTGCGCTACCTGCGCCGCTTCGACGAATACGATGCGCTGCAGCGCGAGCGCCGCTGGCAGCCGCTCGAACCGCATCCGCGCGCGAGCTTTACCGTCGCCGTGCTCGGCCTCGGCGTGCTCGGCGCGCAGGTCGCGCGCGTACTCGCCGCGCTCGGCCTGCCCGTGCGCGGCTACAGCCGCAGCGCGAAGCAGCTCGACGGCGTCACGACCTTCGCCGGCGAAGGCGCGTTCGACGCATGCATCGACGGCGCGAAGGTGCTCGTCAACCTGCTGCCGAGCACGCCCGACACCGACGGCATCCTGTCGTCGCGCGCATTCGCGCGGCTCGCGCCCGGCGCGTACGTCGTCAACGTCGCGCGCGGCGCGCATCTCGTCGAGGCCGACCTGCTCGACGCGCTCGCGAGCGGCCGGATCGCCGCGGCCACGCTCGACGTGTTCCAGCATGAACCGCTGCCGGCAGACCATCCGTTCTGGCACGCGCCGCGCATCACGATCACGCCGCACAGCTCGGCCGAGACGCTGCGCGCGGAAGCCGTCGAGCAGATCGCCGGCAAGATCCGCGCGTTCGAGCGCGGCAAGCGTGTCGGCGGCGTCGTCGACTACGCGCGCGGCTACTGAATTCCGCCCTACCGAAAAATCAGGAGACAACCATGACGTTCCCCACCGCCGTCAAGATCGTCGAAGTCGGCCCGCGCGACGGCCTGCAGAACGAGAAGACGTTCGTGCCGACCGACGTGAAGATCGCGCTCGTCGACCGGCTGTCGCGCGCCGGCTTCCGCAATGTCGAGGCCGCGTCGTTCGTGTCGCCGAAATGGGTGCCGCAGATGGCCGACGGCGCCGACGTGATGGCCGGCATCGAGCGCCGCGCGGGCACCGTGTACTCGGTGCTCACGCCGAACCTCAAGGGCTTCGAGAACGCGGTCGCCGCACGCGCGGACGAAGTCGTGATCTTCGGCGCGGCGAGCGAGGCGTTCTCGCAGCGGAACATCAACTGCAGCATCGCCGAGAGCATCGCGCGCTTCGAGCCCGTCGCGAAGGCCGCGAAGGACGCGGGCCTGCGGCTGCGCGGCAGCGTGTCGTGCACGCTCGGCTGCCCGTACCAGGGCGAGGTGCCGGTCGCGTCGGTCGTCGACGTCGTCGAGCGCTTCGCGGCGCTCGGCTGCGACGAGATCGACATCGCCGACACGATCGGCGTCGGCACGCCGAAGCGTACGCGCGAAGTGCTCGCGGCCGTCACGCGCGTGTTCCCGCGCGAACGCCTGTCGGGCCACTTCCACGACACCTACGGCCAGGCGCTCGCGAACATCTACGCGGCGCTGTTCGAAGGGATCGAGATCTTCCACGCGTCGGTCGCGGGCCTGGGCGGCTGCCCGTACGCGAAGGGCGCGACCGGCAACGTCGCGACCGAGGACGTGCTGTACCTGATGCAGGGCCTCGGCATCGACACCGGCATCGATCTCGCACAAGTCGTCGCCGCCGGCGACTTCATCTCGAACGCGATCGGCCGCGCGAACGTGTCGCGCGCCGGTCGTGCACTGCTCGCCAAGGCACAAAGCGCGGCCGACGACGCGACCTGCGTGTGACCACGGCACTTCACGGATTCCTCAACATGACGACACCTGCTTCCTTCGATTCCCTCCCCGATTCCGCGCGACGCGTCGCGCTCCTGCTGCGCGAGCGCGGCCATGCGAACGGCATCGTGATGCTCGCCGAAACCGGCAAGACGTCGGCCGAAGCCGCGGCCGGGCTCGGCTGTTCGGTCGCGCAGATCGCGAAGTCGATCCTGTTTCGCCGGCAGTCGGACGGCGCGCCCGTGCTGGTGATCGCGAGCGGCGTCAATCGCGTCGACGAGAAGAAGGTGGCCGCGCAGGTCGGCGCGGTCGGCCGCGCGGACGCGAAGTTCGTGCGCGACAACACCGGCTACGCGATCGGCGGCGTCTGCCCGATCGGCCATCTCGTCGAACCCGTCACGCTGATCGACGCCGACTTGCTCACGCTCGACAGCCTGTGGGCCGCGGCCGGCCATCCGCACGCGGTGTTCAACCTGTCGCCGGACGAACTCGTGTCGCTGACGGGCGCGCCGGTTGCGGACGTCGCGTTGCGGGAGCCCGCATGAGCGACGTGACGGTAGCGGTGCCGGTCGCGACGGTCGCGTCGCCGTGCACCGACGTATGCCGGATCGATCCGCGCACCGACTGGTGTGCGGGTTGCCTGCGCACGCGTGACGAGATCAAGGGATGGCGGGCGTCGGACGACGACGCGAGGCGCGCGCTGCTCGCGCGGCTCGACGCACGGCGGCGCCTGCTCGCCGGGAGCGAAGCATAAAAAAAAGCCGTTCAGCCTCACGGGCGAACGGCGTCGAGATCGGAATCCTGTGAACGTGATCAACGTCACAGCACGCATCATACGAGCGACGCGGCCGCATCGCATCGGGTGTTTCCCTACAACTTCTTACAGCGCCTTTCCCGCCTGCGCGCGAGCCGCTTTCGCGCGCAATCGTCGTTCCCGGCATTCACGTTCGGCGGGCCGCAACGGCATCGCGCCGCGGCGCCGAATCGTACGACCGTTTCAGTTGCCGACGGCCGCCCGACGCGCGGGCACGATGCGCCAGCCGAGGTTCACGCCGGCCGCCGCGAGCAGGATCAGCAGCGCGCCGAACACCTGCGTCCACGCGAGCGTCTGCCCGAACGCGACGTGATCGACGACGATCGCGACGACCGGATAGACGAACGACAGCGCGCCCGTCATCGCAGTCGGCAGCTTCTGGATCGCGCCGTACAGCAGCACGTACATCAGGCCCGTGTTGACGACCCCGAGCACGATCAGGTCGAGCCATTGCGCGGCCGTCGCGGGCAGCGTGCCGAAGTGCGCGAACGGCGCGAGCAGCACGACGCCGAGGCCGGCCTGCAGCAGCGCGAGCAGATGCGGCGGCGTCCCCTTCAGGTGCTTCGTGACGATCGACGAGATCGCGTACAGGAATGCCGCGCCGAGCGACAGCGCCACGCCTTCGAGATATTCGCCGGGCACCGCGAGCACGGACGGCTCGACGCGCACCACGAACACGAGCCCGGCGAACGCCAGCGCGAGCCACGCCACCGTCGACGCGGTGATCCGTTCGCGGAACACGATCGCGCCGAGCGCGACGAGCATGAACGGCTGCGTGTTGTAGACGGCGGTGGCCATCGAGATCGACGCGCGCGAATACGCGGCGAACAGCAGCAGCCAGTTCGCGACGATCGCGACGCTGCCGAGCGTCGCGAGCGCGAGCATCCGCGGCGAGAACAACGCGCGGCGCAGGAAGCCGAACGCCGCGCAGACGATCGCGAGCGTCGCGGCGCCGAACAGGCAGCGGAAGAACACGACATTCGTCAGCGGCTGCTGCGACGACATCACGAGCCAGCCGATCGTGCCGGACATCAGCATCGCGACGACCATCTCGGCGGCACCGCGGCGCATTTCATTCGAGGCCATCATGAACTCCGTTGCAGAGGGTGGATGACTTCGATTCTAGAAACTTGCTTTCGCCGCAACCATGGCTAAACTGAAGTGAATCAGCCGAATCACCTTCGAAAGCAAAGCGATCATGCCGAAACGCCTTTCCCCGCCTGCCGTCGCGTCGCTCGACGCGACCGACCGCGCGATTCTCGCGGCGCTCGCCGACGACGCGCGCATCGCCACCAGCGAACTTGCGCGGCAGATCGGGCTGTCGGCGCCCGCGACCGCCGACCGCGTGCGGCGGCTCGAAGCGCAGGGCGTGATCGCCGCGTTCACCGTCGAGCTCGACCCGCGCGCGCTCGGCTACACGCTGCAGGCGATCGTCCGCGTGAAGCCGCTGCCGGGCCAGTTGCACCTGGTCGAGGAGTTGCTGCGGCGCATTCCGGAATTCGTCGAATGCGACAAGGTGACCGGCGAAGACTGCTTCATCTGCCGGCTCTACCTGCGCACGATCGAGCACCTCGACGACATCCTGTCGAAGGTGACCGAGCGCGCGGAGACGAGCACCGCGATCGTGAAATCGACGCCGGTGCCGCGCCGCCTGCCGCCGCTCGTCGAGGACGACCACACGCACCGCTGAGCAGCGGGCGGCGCGTGCCGCCTGCCCGCCCCCTCATGCGGCCGGGTCGCGCGCCTCGAAGAACGCGAGCAGTTCGTCGATCAGCGCGACGGGTGCCTCTTCCGGAATGTAGTGCCCGCAGTCGAGCGCGCGGCCGCTGACGTCGCGTGCGACGCGCCGCCATTCGTCGAGCGGATCGAAGCAGCGGCCGACGATCCCGTGCTCGCCCCACAGCACGCGCAGCGGGCACGCGACCTTGTTGCCGCGCTCGAGATCCGCACGGTCGTGCTCGAGGTCGATCGTCGCCGATGCGCGGTAGTCCTCGCACATCGCATGCACGGCGCCCGGCTGCGCGAGCGCGGCACGGTACGCGTCGAGCGCTTCGGGCGCGAACGGCGCGAGCCCGGCCGACCGGTTGCCCATCACGCGCTCGATGTACGCATCGGTATGCGCGCCGACCAGCGTCTCGGGCAGCGGCGCCGGCTGGATCAGGAAGAACCAGTGGAAGTACGCGGTCGCGAATGCGCGGTCGGTTTTCTCGTACATCGCGAGCGTCGGCGCGATGTCGAGCAGCATCATCCGCTCGACGGCGTCCGCGTGATCGAGCGCGAGCCGGTGCGCGACGCGCGCGCCGCGGTCGTGCGCGCACACATGGAAGTGCTCGAAGCCGAAATGCCGCATCACCGCGACCTGGTCGGCCGCCATCGCCCGCTTCGAATACGGCAGGTGCTGCGCGTCGCTCGGCGGCCGGCCCGACGCGCCGTAGCCGCGCAGGTCGGTGGCGATCACCGTGAAATGATTCGCGAGCGTCGCGGCAACGCGATGCCAGATCATGTGGGTCTGCGGATGGCCGTGCAGCAACAGCAGCGGCGGCCCCGCGCCTCCTTTGACACCGAAGATGTCGGTGTCCTGCACCGTCACGCGAAACGGTGCAAACGCCTCAAACGACATGGTTTGTTTCTCGTTGGTTTGTTATGGCGGCTATTTTATGAGTGCCCGTGCATCTACACAGCGGGACAACCACCCGAAACCGTAGAAAGAGAACACTCACTCGATTGCCGCCACACCGCGCATTTTGTTAAGCTCGCGTAGAATCGCACGACCGTTCGTATTAATATGAACGTCCTCGAACGCGCCCGGTTCGCCGCTACACTCGAATCACCGTTCGAATGCAAAGCATGGTGTCGGCATCCGCGCGACCGCGCGGACGCCGACGGCCCCTGGAGACTGGAGACATCACATGGCATTGCCCGCTGTCCTGCAGAACCTGACGCTGCCCGTCATCGCGTCGCCGATGTTCATCGTCAGCTACCCCGAACTCGTGCTCGCGCAATGCAAGGCGGGCATCGTCGGTTCGTTTCCCGCGCTCAATGCGCGTCCGGCCGAACTGCTCGACGAGTGGCTCACGCAGATCCAGTCGGAGCTGGCCGACCACAAGGCGAAGCACCCCGACGCGGTGATCGGCCCGATCGCGGTCAACCAGATCGTCCACCAGTCGAATGCGCGGCTCGAGCACGACGTGCGCGTGTGCGTCGAGCACAAGGTGCCGATCTTCATCACGAGCCTGCGCGCGCCGGCGCGCGAGATCGTCGACGCGGTGCACAGCTACGGCGGCATCGTGCTGCATGACGTGATCAACCTGCGCCACGCGCAGAAGGCGCTCGAAGCCGGCGTCGACGGGCTGATCCTCGTCGCGGCCGGCGCCGGCGGCCACGCAGGCACGACGTCGCCGTTCGCGCTGGTCGGCGAAGTGCGCAAGATCTTCGACGGCCCGATCGTGCTGTCCGGCTCGATCGCGAACGGCGGCTCGATTCTCGCCGCGCAGGCGATGGGCGCCGACTTCGCGTACATGGGCACGCGCTTCATCGCGACGCAGGAAGCGCACGCGATCGACGACTACAAGCACGCGATCGTGAACGCGAAATCGTCGGACATCATCTACACGAACCTCTTCACCGGCGTGCACGGCAACTACATTCGCGAGAGCATCGAGAAGGCCGGCCTCGATCCGGACGCGCTGCCGGAATCGGACAAGACGAAGATGAATTTCGGCAGCGACAAGACCAAGGCGTGGAAGGACATCTGGGGTGCCGGCCAGGGCGTCGGCCTGATGGACGACCTGCCGAGCGTGGCCGCGCTCGTCGAGCGGCTGAAGCGCGAGTACGACGACGCGAAGGCGCGGCTCGGCATCCCGCGCTGACGGAAGCGGTGGCCGTGGCGGCCGCCGTCGGCGCTCGAATCGTCGCACCAAAGAAAAAGCGCGAACCGCAGCGGTTCGCGCTTTTTGTTGCCCCGCCGCAGCGGAATCCGCAGTTCAGACCGCGCGCTTCATCCGCGTGATCGGCAGCACGCGCAGGCGCGATTCGATCGACGGGCACAGCGACTGCCCTTCGAAACGCGCCGCGAGGAAGTCGACGAACGAACGCACTTTCGCGGACACGTGACGGCGGCTCGCGTACACCGCATAGATCGGCGCTTCGTGCGGCGGCACCGAATCGAGGAGCACCGGCACGAGCCGGCCCGACTCGATGTCGTCGCCGACCACCTCGGTGCCGAGCAGCGCGATGCCCGCGCCGGCGAGCACGGCCGCACGCAGCCCTTCGAGATGGTTCACGATCAGGTTGCCGTTCAGGTTCACGCGCGACGCAGCGGCCGCGTCGATCATCAGCGAGTCGAGCATCGTCGAATTCGAATCGCGCCGCAGGTAGTTGTGGTGCGCGAGATCGGCGATCGTCTGCGGCGTGCCGCGTTTCTCGAGATACTCGGGCGACGCGACCAGCAGGATGTGCGCGGTCGCGATCTGCCGCGCGACCAGCGACGACGATTTCAATCCGTTCGGCGCCGCGCGTACCGCGACGTCGTAGCCTTCCTCGATCAGGTCGACCACGCGATCGGACAGCGTCATGTCGACGGTGACGTCCGGGAAGCGGCCCGCGTAATCGGTGACGGCCTGCATCACGTGCCGCAGCCCGAACGCGGACAGCGACGTCACGCGCAGCCTGCCCTGCGGCACCACGCTCGCGGCACCGACGGCCTGCCCGGCTTCGTCGAGTTCGGACAGCGCCTGCACGAGGCGCTCATAGTATTCGCGTCCCGCCTCGGTAGGCGCAACGCGTCGTGTCGTGCGATGCAGCAGCCGCGCGCCGAGCTGCTGCTCGAGATGCATCACGTGCTTGCTCGCCATCGCAGCCGACATCTGCATGCGTTCGGCCGCGCCGACGAAGCTGCCCACTTCGACGACGTAGCGAAACACATTCATGCTGACGAGGGTATCCATCGAACTAGCTCGTAATGACGGGGGAATGGTCCAATTACGAGATAGGGTAACAAAGGCGAGGAAACAGAAAGGTCAAGAAAGGCAAAACGGCGCCGCGAGTGGCGGCGCCGTTTCTGGCGAGAAAACATGCAGCCGGGACGCGCGTTTTTACGCGCGCGGCCGGCGCACCGATCGCGCGTGCGCGTCAGAACTTCGCGCGAATGCCTGCGCCGAACGTGTTGCCCGACGACAGGCCGCTGATCTTGTCGTTCATGTAGGCCGCGTAGACGTCCGTGCGCTTGGACAGCGGATAGTCATAGCCGACGGCCCAGGTCTGGCGCGTCTGGTCGAGGCCGCCTGCATCGCGCGAGTACGCGTACGACGCCATCGCGTTGCCCACGCCGAGCGGCACCGACACGCCGCCTTGAGCCGTGTTCACGTGCCAGCTTCCCGCGACCTGGTCGTTCTTCGTGTACATGTACTGGCCGAACAGCTTCACGACCTTCAGGTCGTAGGTGGCGCCGACCAGCGCGATGCCCTGGCTCTTCATGCCGGCGACGAGCGCGCTCAGATCCTGCGGGCCGTTGTTGAAGTTCACGTACTGATACGTGGCAGTCGCCGCGAACGGGCCGTTCGCGTAGTTGAACTGCGCACTCCACTTCTTCGAACGGTTGTCGCCGGCCTGGTTGCCGAGCGCGTACATCGCACCGAAGTTCAGGCCACCGAACGAAGGCGACGTGTACGACAGCGCGTTGTTCCAGCCCGAATCGCCGACCGCGCCCTGGTCGCTCGGATAGGTCGGGAACGTGCCGAGGCCGAGGAACACGTGGTACACCATCGGCGAGAAGGTGTACGAGTCGTAGAACGGGTTGAACAGGATCGTCGACAGGAACAGGTGCGTCGTCAGGCGGCCTGCCGTCACCGTGCCGTACGGCGAGCTGACGCCGACGTACGCATTGCGCGCGAAGAACGTGTCGCCCTGGAAGCGGCCGTACTGGCCGTTCTGCGCGCGGAAGAAGCTTTCCAGCGTGAAGATCGCCTTGTAGCCGTTGCCGAGATCCTCGGCGCCGTGCAGGCCCCAGTACGACGTCGACATGCCGCCGCCCGACACGTTCCATGCGCGATTGCCGCCCGGGAACTTGGTGGCGCCGACCCATTCGTCGACCTGACCATAGAGCGACACGCTCGACTGTGCATGGACGGGCGCAGTGGCCGCCACGCAGGCGGCCGCGGCGATCAGCTTGACGGACGTGCGCGACGCACGGCGAGCAAATGCTTTCATGGGATCTCCAGGTTTTGTCGGATAGTCGATAAGTGGCGCGAGCGTTGTTTTATGGAGCCGAGTGCTTGCGTCTTGTGGGGCGCAGCCATCTTTACGGATCATTCGTCCGGTCAAAATTGCGCACACTTATTGCGGGTATAGCGGCAGCATTAACTTCGCGGGGTCGATACATGGCCGGATGCGCGGCGGCGGCCCGGCACAAACGCGATCGCGCGGCGGGGCGGCGGCGTGGCGTGCACGTACCGGGCGCGAAAGATAGCGCAATGCGGCGGGAAAATCAGCGGAAATCTACGCGCGACTGTGGCGAATTCGCATCAGCCGGCAGGGGGACGAGCGCCGGGGCGCTCAGTTTCGGTAGAACGGGGAGAAAAACGGCGAGTGCGCAGGCTCTTCCTGCGAGCGGGGCGGCGGCATCGGACGGCCGCCGCGCTCCTCGTTGTAGCGCGCGACGTCGGCGCGGATCGAGCCCGCACGCAGCGGCACGTTGCCGCCGCCCGGCGGGCGCGGCATCTGGCGCACCTCGGCGCTGATCGGACGATACGGGCTTTGCGCGGCGTAATGGCCGTACGACGGCGTCGGCCGCAGCCCCCAGCGGGAGCCGTAGCTGCTCACGCCGCCGGGACGCATGCCGCCGGGAGGCGGAACGCGGCGCCAGACCGGCACACCGCCGGGCCCGCCGCCATTCGGCTGACCGTACGCGCGCATGTCGCCGCCACCGAAGCCGTGGCCGCCGAACCCATGACCACCGCCGTGGGGCGGCTGGGCGAGCGCGAGCGGCACCAGCAACGCGCCGAGCACGCCTGCCGCCCATCGTCCGATCTTCCGTTTCACCCGTTCCGTCATCGTTCAGTGCCTGTCCACGCCCGCCGCCGGCTCCTTTCGGCCGACCCAAGGCTTTCAGCAGTAATTTATGAGCGGTCCGAAACGGTGTCGAGCCAAAAAGTGTTATGTCGCGGGCATCGGTGTAACACCATGTTACTGCTAGGTTTTTTCACTTCCGGGCGCGATCGCGACAGAACATTCTTCTGCCGCATTGCGCGTCGCCGGGCCGGTGCGACGACCACCGTTTCATGCAATCGATTCATCAATCGATTCATACAATGAATTTGTGTGGTGAATCGTCAACCGGGACAATGACGCCATCCGCGCGCGCGACGCGCGCCTCCGTCGTTTTCGAATCGAGTTCCCGATGGCCCGTCCCCGTTTTCTTCCCGACAACTTCACGCTCGCGCTCGTCGGCACCGTCGTGCTCGCGAGCCTCCTGCCCTGCCGCGGCCCGGCCGCCCACGCGTTCAACTGGGCGACCAACATCGCCGTCGGCTTGCTGTTCTTCCTGCACGGCGCGAAGCTGTCGCGCGAAGCCGTCGTCGCGGGCGCGACCCACTGGCGGCTGCACGCGGTCGTGCTGCTGAGCACGTTCGCGCTGTTCCCGCTGCTCGGCCTCGCGCTGAAACCCGTGCTGCAGCCGCTCGTCACGCCGACGCTGTATGCGGGCGTGCTGTTCCTGTGCACGCTGCCGTCGACGGTCCAGTCGTCGATCGCGTTCACGTCGATCGCGAAGGGCAACGTGCCGGCCGCCGTGTGCGCGGCATCCGCGTCGAGCCTGCTCGGGATCTTCGTCACGCCGGCGCTCGTGGGGCTGATGATCACGTCGCAGTCGGCCGGCGCCGCGTCGCCGTGGAGCACGGTCGGCAGCATCGTGATGCAGCTGCTCGTGCCGTTCATCGCCGGCCAGTTGCTGCGCCCCGTGATCGGCGGCTGGATCGACCGCAACCGCGGCGTGCTGCGCTTCGTCGACCAGGGCTCCATCCTGCTGGTCGTCTACGTCGCGTTCAGCGAAGCCGTCAACGAAGGCCTGTGGCACCAGATCCCGCCGCGCGCGCTCGGCGGCCTGCTCGTCGTCAACCTCGTACTGCTCGCGATCGCGCTGCTGCTGACCGCGTTCGTCAGCAAGCGGCTCGGCTTCAACCGCGCCGACCAGATCACGATCATCTTCTGCGGATCGAAGAAGAGCCTCGCGGCCGGCGTCCCGATGGCGAAGGTGATCTTCTCGGCGAACGCGGTCGGCGCGGTCGTGCTGCCGCTGATGCTGTTCCACCAGATCCAGCTGATGGCGTGCGCGGCGCTCGCGCAGCGCTGGGGCGCGCGCGACACGAGCGGCGAGCACGACGAGGGCGACGCGACGTCCGCGCGCGGCGCGCTGAGCGCGGGCAAGCGCTGACGCGCCGAGGGGATGACGGCCGCCGGAAGGCGGCCTTCCGCCGCGCCCTCCCATCCACCTTCCGGACGCATGTCGATGCACGTCCGGCGCGACGCACCAGTCGCGTGCATCGTGTCACGAAATCTTCATTCAATTCCCTGCGCGCGGCGCCGTTAAGCCGGACGTCCCGTCGATTCGGCTGCCCTCGCCCATGCCCGCGCTCCACACCGACTCCGCTGCCGCCATCACCACGCGCCTGATCGCGGAGCGCGCGCTCGCGGCCGTTTTCCAGCCGATCGTCGACCTCGCGTCGGGCACGGTCGTCGGTTACGAAGGGCTGATCCGCGGCCCGCGCGGCACGGACCTCGAACCGCCGGCCGCGCTGTTCGCGCAGGCCGCGCGCGAAGGCAAGACCATCGCGCTCGAGCAAGCCGCCGCGCTCACCTGCCTCGACGCGTTCGCGGCGCTCGGCTGCGACGGCAAGCTGTTCCTCAATTTCAGCGCGGGGACGATCCTCACGCTCGCCGGCGAACGCGAGCGCGCACGCCAGTTCCTCGGCCGCGCACGGATCGGCGCCGAGCGCATCGTGATCGAGCTCACCGAGCAGAACGCGATTCCCGATGTCGCGCACATCGGGCCGGCGGTCGCGTCGCTGCGCGACGCCGGCATCCAGTTCGCGCTCGACGACTACGGCACCGCGAACGCGAGCATGAACCTGTGGCTGCGCCTGCATCCGGACGTCGTGAAGATCGACCGCTTCTTCATCCACGACATCGCGCGCGACCCGCTCAAGTTCGAGGCCGTGAAGGCGATGCAGCACTTCGCGCAAGCGAGCGGCGCGCAGCTGATCGCGGAAGGCATCGAGAACGAATGCGACCTGATCGTCGTGCGCGACATGGGCATCTGCTGCGTGCAGGGCTTCCTGCTCGGCCGGCCGAACGCGCAGCCGTCGCGCGTCGTCGCGCCGGCCGCGCGCGACGCGATCCGCGCGCCGCACATCGCGGTGTTTCCGGGCGCGACGCGCTCGGTGCGGCCGGCCGGCACGATCGCCGGGAAGATGCTGGTTCCCGCGCCGGCCCTGCCGCGCGACGCGACCAGCAACGACGTGCTCGACCTGTTCAACCGGATGCCCGACCTGCACGCGGTCGTGCTGGTCGAACGCGGACGGCCCGTCGCGCTCGTGAATCGCCGCGGCTTCATCGACCGCTTCGCGCTGCCGTATCACCGCGAAGTGTTCGGGAAGAAGCCGTGCCTGCAGTTCGCGAACGACGCGCCGCTGATGATCGACAACGCGACGACGTTCGAGCAGCTCGCGACGCTGCTCGCGAGCCACGACCAGCGCTATCTCGCGGACGGCTTCGTGATCACCGAGCACGGCCGCTACGTCGGGCTCGGCACCGGCGAGAGCCTGGTGCGCACGGTGACCGAGATGCGCATCGAGGCCGCGCGCTACGCGAATCCGCTGACCTTCCTGCCCGGCAACATCCCGATCAGCGCGCACATCGACCGCCTGCTCCAGCGCGACGCCGGCTTTCATGCGTGCTACGTCGACCTGAACCAGTTCAAGCCGTTCAACGACCAGTACGGCTACTGGCAGGGCGACGAGGTGCTGAAGTTCGCCGCGACGGTGCTGGCCGGCGTGTGCGACCCGCAGCGCGACTTTCTCGGCCACGTCGGCGGCGACGATTTCCTCGTGCTGTTCCAGCGCGACGACTGGCGCGAGCGCGCCGCCGACGCGATCGCGCGCTTCAACGACGGCGCGCGGCTCTTCTACACGCAGGCCGACCGGCAGGCGGGCGGGTTGCGCGGCGAAGACCGCCACGGCAACCCGGCGTTCTTCGGCTTCGTGACGATGGCGATCGGCGCGGTCGGCGTGCCGGCCGGCGCGCACGGCGCGAAGCGCTACGGCAGCGACGAGATTGCGTCGGTCGCGGCACTCGCGAAGCGGCGCGCGAAACAGCAGCCGGACGGGCTGGCGGTCGTCGATCTCGACGCGGGGCGCGCCGCGCTGCGCCATCGCGGCGAGCCGCCGGCCGTGGCGGCGGGCTGAACCGCACGCGGCCGGCGTTCGCAGGGGGCACGGCCGCACGCCGTGCCATGGCGACGGATGCCCGCTCGCCGCGCGCCGCTTACCCTTACCGCCCGCCGCCAGGATCGTTGCGCACCGCACCGGCTTCAGGCCTGCCCGCGCACGCCCGGACGAGCGATGCACGCTCGCATCCAGCCCACCTGCCGCCCGCGACGCGCGCCGCCCGGCCCCATACGTCCACCTTGCCTTTTTCGTGTTTTGTTTAGTATTTTTAGTAACGGCGTTTTCGCAGATTAGCGCGTAAAAAGCCACTATTCGCGGGTATTCCCCGGTTATCCGGCCCGAATTCCGCGATTCGTTTTACTATACAATCGCTTTCACCCTAAACAAACCGGACCCCGAACCAACGATGGGTACGACCATTCGCGATGTGGCGCGGGCGGCAGAGGTCTCGATCGGCACCGTCTCCCGCGCGCTGAAGAACCAGCCCGGCCTGTCCGAAGCCACGCGTGCGCGCATCGTCGGGATCGCGCAGCAGCTCGGCTACGATCCCGCCCAGTTGCGGCCGCGCATCCGCCGGCTCACCTTCCTGCTGCACCGCCAGCACAACCGCTTTCCCGCCAGCCCGTTCTTCTCGCACGTGCTGCACGGCGTCGAGGACGCGTGCCGCGAGCGCGGCATCGTGCCGACGCTGCTGACGGTCGGCCCGAACGACGACGTGCTGCGCCAGATGCGCCCGCACGCGCCCGACGCGATCGCGGTCGCCGGCTTCATCGAGCCCGAGACGATCGAGGCGCTCGCCGCGACCGGCCGGCCGCTCGTGCTGATCGACCTGTGGGCGCCCGGATTGCGCTCGGTCAACATCGACAACGCGACGGGCGCCGCGCTCGCGATGCGCCACCTGCTCGCCACCGGCCGTTCGCGGATCGCGTTCATCGGCGGCTCGCCCGCGCACTACAGCATCGCGCAGCGCGCGATCGGCTACCGGCGCGCGTTCTTCGAAGCCGGGCGGCTGTTCGATCCCGCGTACGAGGTGACGATCGATGCGGGGCTCGACCCCGACACGGGCGCCGCGCGAGCGATGGAGCAACTGCTCGACGCACCGGGCCCGCGCCCCGACGCCGTGTTCGCCTACAACGACGCGGCCGCGCTCGCTGCGCAGCGCGTGTGCATCGCGCGCGGCCTGCGGATTCCGGACGACATCGCGATCGTCGGCTTCGACAACATCCCGGCCGCCGCGCACGCGAGCCCGCCGCTCACGACGCTGTCGGTCGACAAGGAAGCGCTCGGCCGCCGCGGCGTCGAGCTGCTGCTCGCCGACTCGCCCGAGCGCACCGAAATCTCCCTGCCCGTCGAGCTGATCGTGCGGGCCAGCAGCCAGCCCGCCGCCTCGCCGGCACTCGACACTGCCACCGTCACCGAATCATGAACATGCCCCCGGTCCAACCCCACCCGGCCGCGCCGGCCGCCCACACGCCAGCCGCACCGTTCGTCGCGAGCTTCCGCGATCCGGCGTTCCTGCTGTCGCACATCGAGGACACGCTGCGCTTCTACGCGACCAACGCGTTCGACCCGACGGGCGGCTTCTATCATTACTTTCGCGACGACGGCAGCATCTACAACCGCACGTCGCGCCACCTCGTCAGCAGCTGCCGGTTCGTCTTCAACTACGCGATGGCGTACCGGCATTTCGGCGACCCGCGCCACCTGGAATACGCGCGCCACGGGCTGCGCTTCCTGCGCGATGCGCACTGGGACGACGCACTGCAGGGCTACGACTGGGAGCTCGACTGGCGCGACGGCGCGAAGCGCGAGACGCTCGACGGCACGCGCCACTGCTACGGCCTCGCGTTCGTGCTGCTCGCGGCCGCGCACGCGACGATGGCCGGCATCGACGAGGCACGCCCGCTGATCGCCGCGACCTACGAACTGGCCGAGCACCGCTTCTGGGATGCGGCCGCGGGCCTGTACGCGGACGATGCGACGCCGAACTGGATCGTGTCGTCGTACCGCGGCCAGAACGCGAACATGCACATGACGGAGGCGCTGCTCGCCGCGTACGAGGCGACCGGCCACCTCACGTACCTCGATCGCGCGGAGAAGGTCGCGTCCCACATCACGCAGCGCCAGGCCGCGCTGTCGGGCGGGCTCGTGTGGGAGCACTACCATGCGGACTGGTCGGTCGACTGGGACTACAACAAGGAAGACAGCTCGAACATCTTCCGTCCGTGGGGCTTCCAGCCCGGCCACCAGACCGAATGGGCGAAGCTGCTGCTGATCCTCGAACGGCACCGCCCGCTCGACTGGCTCGTGCCGCGCGCGGCCGAGCTGTTCGACGCGGCGCTCACGCACGCGTGGGACGCCGATCACGGCGGCCTGTGCTACGGCTTCGGCCCCGACTTCACGATCTGCGACCACAACAAGTACTTCTGGGTGCAGGCCGAAACCTTCGCGGCGGCCGCGATGCTCGGCGCGCGCACGGGCAGCGAACGCTTCTGGGACTGGTACGACGAGATCTGGCGCTACAGCTGGGCCCATTTCGTCGATCACCGCTACGGCGCGTGGTATCGGATCCTCACCTGCGACAACCGCAAGTACAGCGACGAGAAGAGCCCGGCCGGCAAGACCGACTATCACACGATGGGCGCCTGCTACGACGTGCTCGCGACCCTCGCGCGCATGCAACGCAGCGAGCCGACGCAATGAGCGGCGGCACGTTTCCGGCTTTCGTGTCGGCGGGCGACATCCTGACCGACATGGTGCGGGCGGGCGATGCGCAGTGGACCTCGGTGCCGGGCGGCGCCGGCTGGAACGTCGCGCGCGCGGTGGCGCGGCTCGGCGTGCCGAGCGCGCTCGCCGGTTCGATCGGCGAAGACTGCTTTTCCGACGAACTGTGGCACACGAGCGAAGCGGCCGGGCTCGACCTGCGCTTCCTGCAGCGCGTCGCGCGGCCGCCGCTGCTCGCGATCGTCCACGAGACGCGCCCGCCCGCGTACTTCTTCATCGGCGAAGCGAGTGCCGATCTCGCGTTCGATCCCGCGCTACTGCCGGCCGGCTGGACCGAGCACGTGCAATGGGCACATTTCGGCTGCATCAGCCTCGTGCGCGAACCGCTCGCGGGCACGCTGGCCGCGCTCGCGGCCGAGCTGCACGCGCGCGGCGTGAAGATCAGCTTCGACCCGAACGTGCGGAACCTGATGACGGCCGCGTACCGGCCGACGCTGGAGAAGATGGCCGCGCTCGCCGACCTGATCAAGGTGTCCGACGAAGACCTGCGGCACCTGTTCGGCGGCGACGGCCCCGACGCGATCGCGGCGGTGCGCGCGCTGAACCCGCAGGCGGCCGTGCTCGTCACGCGCGGCGCGCAGGCGGCGACGCTCTACGCGGACGGCGACGTGCACGAGGCCAGCCCGCCGCGCGTCGAGGTGGCCGACACCGTCGGCGCGGGCGACGCGTCCATCGGCGGCATGCTGTTCAGCCTGATGGCCGCGCCGCAGCGCGCCTGGCGCGAGCATCTCGTGTTCGCGCTGGCGGCCGGCGCCGCCGCGTGCCGGCATACGGGCGCGCACGCGCCGACGCTCGACGAGGTCGTCGCGCTGATCGAACGCTGATGGAAAGACGGTGGCCGGGCACTGTTCGGTCACCGATAAGCGACGCTGTACATGTTGCGCCGCAGTGCTACGATGAAGTGTCCTTTTGCGGGAGAGCACGATGGACACGAACACGTTCACGAAAGGCATCTACACGGCCAAGGCGCATACCCAGCATGCGGGCAACGGGCAGTTCCAGGGTTACGTGATCCTCGCGCGCGACGACGGCGACGACACCGAGAACACGCGTTACGACGTCCACTCGACGAGCCCCAGCGAGGAAGAAGCGTTCGACGAGGCAAAGGCGCTCGCGCACCGGATCCTCGGCGAGATCGAGCTGTAACCCCCTCCTTCCGGCGCGGCTCAGAGCAGCCGCGCCACCATCGACAGCAGCATCGTCAGCACCAGCGTCGACATGAACGGGAACGGGTAGCGCCGCCCGCCGAGTGTCAGCGTGACGTCGCCCGGCATCCGCCCGATGCCGAGCTTGCCGAGCCACGGCCAGCAGCGCGTCAGGATCATCACCGCGATGAACGTCGTCAATAGCCAGCGCAGCATGCTAGGGCCTGTCAGAGTGCGTGCGAGCGGTCGCCGCGCGCGAACGCGTCGAGCGTGCCGTCGATGCCGCGCGAGAACGCGATCACCTTGAACAGCTCGCCCATCTCGGCTTCCGAGATCAGCTTCTGCACCGCGTTCGCGGCCGGCAGGAACGCGTGGATGTCGGACGGGTCGATCGCGGCCAGCGCGTCGGTGACGCCCGCGTTCAGCAGGAAGCGCGCCTGCGACGTGTAGCCGAGCAGGTCCGTGCCGGTGGCGACGGCCGCATCGTAGATGCCGGTGAATTCGACGTGCGCGGTGATGTCCTGCAGCCCCGGGTACAGGAACGGGTCATCGTGCGCGTGGTGGCGGTAGTGGCACATCAGCGTGCCGCGGTCGCGCTGCGGATGGTAGTACTCGTGCGCCGGAAAGCCGTAGTCGACCAGCAGCACCGCGCCGCGCGCGAGCATCGTGCAGACGGTGCGCGTGAACGCCAGCGCGGCCTCGTGCGTCTCGGTCACGTAGCCGTCGCCGACGTCGAGCCCCGCGAGCACCGGCGGCAGGCCGGCTGCATCGGCGGGCCGGTCGTCGAACACGAACGCCTGCTGCGCGTCGAGCGCGACGCCGCGCTCGTGCCACGCGCCGCCCGCTTTCGCGAACAGCCGCACCGGCATCGCGTCGAGCACCTCGTTGCCGACCACGACGCCTTCGAACCGCTCGGGCAGCGCGTCGAGCCAGCGCACCTTCGCGGCGAGCGCCGGCGCGGCGGCCGCGATCGTGTCGCGCTGCCGCTCGCGCAGCTCGCCGGACAGGTCGACGATCAGGTATTCGTCGAGTTCGACGCCCTGCGCGTCGAGCGCGGCGAGCAACCCGGCCGCGAGCTTGCCCGTGCCGGCGCCGAATTCCATCACGCGGCGCGTATCGCTCGCCGCAAGCGCTTGCGCGACCGGTTGCGCGAGCGTCTGCGCGAACAGCGGCGACAGCTCGGGCGCGGTGACGAAGTCGCTGCCGTCGTCGGCGCGGCGCCCGAACTTGCGCGCGCCGCCGCTGTAATAGCCGAGGCCCGGCGCATACAGCGCGCGCTCCATGAAGCGGTCGAACGGCAGCCAGCCGCCGGCCGCCGCGATCTCGTCGCGCAATTGCGCGGCAAGGGTTTCGGACTGCGCGAGCGCGTCAGGGCCGGGAGCAGGTAAACTAGCGGGTTCGTGAGCTTTCGGGTTCATCCCGGCATTGTAAATGACCGTTTCAGCCGATACGTCGACCCCGCGCGTGGTGCTCGTCACGGGCGCCCTGGGCAGCGCAGCCGACGCCGCGTCGATCGGCCGTGCGCTCGCGACCGGTTTCGCCCGCCGCGGCTGGGACGTCGCGCTGCAGCGCAGCCCCGGCGCGCCGCGCGCGGCCGCCGATGCGCTCGTCGCCGAAGTCACGGCGCGCGGCCGCCGCGCGGCCGTGCTCGACGCCGATCTGGCCCTGGAAGCCGATGCGGCCGCGCTCGTCGCCGCGTGCGGCGAAGCGCTCGGCCGGCCGGCGTGCGCGGTGTTCGTCAGCGCCAGCGCGGGCGCCGACGACGCGCACACGGTGGACGGCGCGTCGCTCGCCGGCGCACTCGCGCGCAACGTGACGGCGCCGCTCGCGCTGGCCCGCGCGCTCGCCGATGCAACACCCGACGCCGCGCGCGAGCATGAAGCACTGCGCGCGTGCGCGATCCACGTGCTGGATCAGGCCCTGTTTCACCCGGCACCGGCGCAGTTGTCGCATGCGCTGATGCAGGCCGCGCTGAACCGCGCGACGTCGGCGCTGGCGCTCGCGCTCGCGCCGAAGGTGCGCGTCGCGGCGCTCGTGCGCGGCCACGCGCCGCACGCGGACGACATCGCGGCGGCCGCCTGCTATCTCGCGAGCGCGCCCGGCGTGACGGGCGCGACGCTGACCGTCGACGGCGGCGAGCACCTGGTGCCGCCCGCCGCCGGCCCGAATGAATGAACTGCGCGGATCGCGCGGCCTGACTGCCGCCGCCCGCGCCGCTTTGCGTGCGTGCACGCCAATTTGACTGGGACGACCATGTTTTCCGCTCTCCTGCACCCCCGCCTCGCGGATTGCCGCAGGCTCTACCTGCGCGACTACGAGGTGCACATCAACATCGGGGCCTTCGAACACGAGAAGCGCGGCGAGCAGCGCGTCGTCATCAACGTCGACCTGTTCGTGCCGCTCGCGCTGTCCACCCCCGTCGACGACCGGTTGCATGAAGTCGTCGACTACGACCTGATGAAGCAGAGCGTCGCGCAATGCGTGGCGCGCGGCCACATCCACCTGCAGGAAACGCTGTGCGACGCGATCGCCGCACACCTGCTGGCGCACGATGCCGTGCGCGCGGTACGCGTCTGTACCGAGAAACCGGACGCCTATCCGGACTGCGACGCCGTCGGCGTCGAAGTCTTTCGCATCAAGGACGAGGAGCGCGCATGAACGCCCCCCACATGAATGACACGGCGGCCGATGCCGCCACCCTCGACGACGCCGCCCCGGCCGGCCGCCCTGCGCTGACGCGCCGCGAGCAGAAGGAAGCGTACGAGAACAACAAGCTGTACAAGCGGATCGTGCGCCAGGTCGGCCAGGCGATCGGCGACTACAACATGATCGAGCAGGGCGACAAGGTGATGGTGTGCCTGTCGGGCGGCAAGGACAGCTACGCGATGCTCGACGTGCTGCTGCGCCTGCGCGAGCGCGCGCCGATCGACTTCGACATCGTCGCGGTGAACCTCGACCAGAAGCAGCCGGGCTTCCCGGAACACATCCTGCCGGAATACCTGAAGCAGGTCGGCGTGCCGTTCCACATCGAGAACCAGGACACCTACAGCATCGTCAAGCGGCTCGTGCCCGAAGGCAAGACGACCTGCTCGCTGTGCTCGCGGCTGCGCCGCGGGATCCTGTACCGCGTGGCCGGCGAACTCGGCGCGACCAAGATCGCGCTCGGCCACCATCGCGACGACATCGTGCAGACGCTGCTGCTGAACATGTTCTACGGCGGCAAGCTGAAGGGGATGCCGCCGAAGCTGCAGTCGGACGACGGCAAGAACATCGTGATCCGCCCGCTCGCGTACGTGAAGGAAACCGATCTCGAGAAATACGCGGAGCTGCGCGAATTCCCGATCATCCCTTGCAACCTGTGCGGCAGCCAGCCGAACCTGAAGCGCGCGGAAATGAAGGCGCTGATCCGCGAATGGGACAAGCGCTTCCCGGGCCGCGTCGACAACATGTTCAACGCGCTCGCGAAGGTCGTGCCGTCGCACCTGATGGACACGACGCTGTACCCGTTCCAGTCGCTGCGCGCGACGGGCGAGGCCGACCCGCAAGGCGACATCGCGTTCGACGAGGAGCCGTGCGCGTCGGGCGACGACTCGGCGGCGCCGGGCGCGTCCAAACCGATCTCGATCGTCCAGTTCGACGACCTGTAAGCAGGGACCGAACACCCGCCGAAACCGGGGCCGACGGCCTCGTTTCGGCGTTGTCGCCGCGCCGCGACAGGCCCGGAGCGACAAGGGCCGCATGCTAAAATGGACGGCTTCGAACTCCTCTGACAAGCTGGCGCCATGAATATCGTGATTTTGGCGGCAGGCACCGGCAAGCGCATGCGTTCCGCGCTGCCGAAAGTGCTTCACCCCCTGGCCGGCAGGCCGCTCCTCTCCCACGTCATCGACACCGCGCGCACGCTGCAGCCGTCCCGGCTCGTCGTCGTCGTCGGTCACGGCGCCGAGCAGGTCGAGGCCGCCGTCGCCGCGCCCGATGTCCAGTTCGCGTTGCAGGCCGAGCAGCTCGGCACCGGCCACGCGGTGCGCCAGGCACTGCCGCTTCTCGACCCCGCGCAACCGACGCTCGTGCTGTACGGCGACGTGCCGCTCACGCGCGCGTCGACGCTGCGGCGTCTCGTCGATGCCGCGCGCGAAGGCCGCTACGGGATCCTGACCGTCACGCTCGACGATCCGAGCGGCTACGGCCGCATCGTGCGCGACGCGTCCGGCTTCGTCACGCGCATCGTCGAGCAGAAGGACGCGTCGCCGGACGAGCTGAAGATCGCCGAAATCAACACGGGCATCATCGTCACGCCGACGGCCCAGCTGTCGATGTGGCTCGGCGCGCTGAAGAACGAGAACGCGCAGGGCGAGTACTACCTGACCGACGTCGTCGAACTCGCGATCGAGGCCGGCTTCGAGGTCGTCACGTCGCAGCCCGACGAGGAATGGGAAACGCTCGGCGTCAACAGCAAGGCGCAGCTCGCGGAACTCGAGCGCATTCACCAGCGCAATGTCGCGGACGCATTGCTCGCCGACGGCGTCACGCTCGCCGATCCGGCGCGCCTCGACGTGCGCGGCACGCTGCGCTGCGGCCGCGACGTGTCGATCGACGTGAACTGCGTGTTCGAAGGCAACGTGACGCTCGCCGACAACGTGACGATCGGCGCGAACTGCGTGATCCGCAACGCGTCGGTCGGCACCGGCACGCGTATCGACGCGTTCACGCACATCGACGGCGCCGAGCTCGGCGCGCACACCGTGATCGGCCCGTACGCGCGGCTGCGCCCGGGCGCGCAACTGGCTGACGAAGCGCACGTCGGCAACTTCGTCGAAGTGAAGAACGCGGTGATCGGCCATGGCTCGAAGGCGAACCACCTCACGTACATCGGCGACGCCGACATCGGCGCGCGCGTGAACATCGGCGCGGGCACGATCACCTGCAACTACGACGGTGCGAACAAGTTCCGCACCGTGATCGAGGACGACGTGTTCGTCGGCTCGGACACGCAGCTCGTCGCGCCCGTGCGCGTCGGCCGCGGCGTGACGATCGCCGCCGGCACGACGATCTGGAAGGACGTGGCCGACGGCGTGCTCGCCTTGAACGAGAAGACCCAGACCGCGAAGAGCGGCTACGTCCGCCCGGTCAAGAAGAAGAGCTGAACCTTTTGCGGGCGCCCCGGCGGCGCCCGCGTCGACTTACAGGATTGACCATTCATGTGCGGCATTGTCGGCGCAGTTGCGCAGCGTAATATCGTTCCGGTGCTGATCGAAGGATTGCGGCGCCTCGAATACCGTGGCTACGACTCGTGCGGCGTCGCCGTGCTCGAGCCCGGTGCACCGAAGCGCGCGCGCAGCGTCGCGCGCGTCGCCGATCTCGACACGCAGGTGCGCGAATCGCATCTCGAAGGCACGACGGGCGTCGCGCACACGCGCTGGGCCACGCACGGCGCGCCCGTCACGCACAACGCGCACCCGATCTTCTCGTCGAACGCGCTCGCGCTCGTCCACAACGGTATCATCGAGAACTTCGAGACGCTGCGCGACGCGCTGCGCGCGAAGGGCTACGAATTCGTGTCGCAGACCGACACCGAGGTAATCGCCCACCTCGTGCACAGCCTGTACCGCGGCAACCTGTTCGACGCGGTGCGCGAGGCCGTCGGCCAGCTGCACGGCGCGTATGCGATCGCCGTGATCCACAAGGACCAGCCGCATACCGTCGTCGGTGCGCGCCAGGGTTCGCCGCTCGTCGTCGGCCACGGCGACGGCGAGAACTTCCTCGCGTCCGACGCGCTCGCGCTCGCAGGCAGCACCGACCGCTTCACGTTCCTCGAGGAAGGCGACGTGTGCGAGCTGTCGCTCGACGGCGTGAAGATCGTCGATCGCCACGGCGCCACGGTGCAGCGCGAGATCCGCGTCGTCAGCGCGTACGGCGGCGCGGTCGAGCTTGGGCCCTATCGCCACTTCATGCAGAAGGAAATCTTCGAGCAGCCGCGCGCGATCGGCGATACCGTGCCGCAGACGGAAGCGTTCGACGCCACGCTGTTCGGCGACGCCGCACCGGCTGCGTTCGCGGAGATCGACAGCCTGCTGATCCTCGCGTGCGGCACGAGCTACTACTCGGGCCTCACCGCGAAGTACTGGCTCGAATCGATCGCGAAGATCCCGACGCAGGTCGAGATCGCCAGCGAGTACCGCTACCGCGAATCGGTGCCGAACCCGCGCCAGCTCGTGCTCGTGATCTCGCAGTCGGGCGAGACGGCCGATACGCTCGCCGCGCTCAAGCATGCGCAGTCGCTCGGCCACACGCATACGCTCGCGGTCTGCAACGTCGCGACCAGCGCGATGGTGCGCCTGACCGAGATGCAGTTCCTGACGCATGCGGGCACCGAGATCGGCGTCGCGTCGACGAAGGCGTTCACGACGCAGCTCGTCGCGCTGTTCGTGCTGGCCGCGACGCTCGGCAAGCTGCGCGGGCACGTCGACGCCGCGCAGGAAGCCGAATTCCTGAAGCAGCTGCGCCACCTGCCGGCCGCGTTGAACAGCGTGCTCGCGCTCGAGCCGCAGATCATCGCGTGGTCGGAAGAATTCGCACGCAAGGAAAACGCGCTGTTCCTCGGCCGCGGGCTGCACTACCCGATCGCGCTCGAAGGCGCGCTGAAGCTGAAGGAAATCTCGTACATCCACGCCGAGGCCTATCCGGCCGGCGAACTGAAGCACGGGCCGCTCGCGCTCGTCACGGAAGCGATGCCGGTCGTCACGGTCGCGCCGAACGACACGCTGCTCGAGAAGCTGAAGTCGAACATGCAGGAAGTGCGTGCGCGCGGCGGCGAGCTGTACGTGTTCGCCGATGCCGATACGCAGATCGTCAACGACGACGGCCTGCACGTGATCCGGATGCCGGAACACTACGGGCAACTGTCGCCGATCCTGCACGTCGTGCCGCTGCAGCTGCTCGCGTATCACACCGCGTGCGCACGCGGCACCGACGTCGACAAGCCGCGGAACCTCGCGAAATCGGTGACGGTGGAGTAAGGCTGGACGACAGGGATGGCCTGCATCGGGCCGTCCCGACCGCGTCGCGGCACGAAGCAGACCATTCGGCCAGGTCGAAATATGTACCACGTAGTGGTATATAATCCTGTGCTAGCTCGACCGGCTCGACATGTCTGCTTCCGTACGACGCGTCTTCAAGACGAAGTGGTTTCACAAGGCAGCCGGGAAAGCGGGAATCGCCGATGGCGAGCTCTGCCGCGCGGTGCGGGAACTGGCCCGCGGCCAGGGCGTCGATCTCGGCGGCAACGTCTGGAAGAAGCGCCTCGACGGCAATCGGCAGCGCGGGATCGTGCTGGGCAAGGTCGGGCACACGTGGATGTTCGTGTTCCTGTTCGCGAAATGCGACCGCGACAACATCGATGCACGCGAACTGCGCGCCTTCAGAAAGCTCGCCGCGGACGTAGGTCGACACACTGACAGCGACATCGCGACGCTGGTCGCACTGAAAGAGCTTGTGGAGATTTGCAATGGCCAAGAGTCGATTCAAGAGCGACGCGACGGAGGCGGTCCACAGCGCCGCGTCGGGGCTTTATCGCGCCAGTCTGATCGACAAGAAGACGATGCGGGAATACGACGATCTCTGCATCGAAGCCGCGCCGCAGTTCGATCCCGAAGCGATCGCCCGCATCCGCAAGTCGGTCAACGTCAGCCAGAGCGTGTTCGCGCTGTACCTGAACACGACGACGTCGACGATCCGCCAATGGGAACAGGGCGACAAGCGGCCGAGCGGCATCGCCGCGCGCATGCTCCAGATCGTCGAGAAACACGGGCTCGAGGTGTTCTCCTGAGCCGGCTTCCCCGAATGCGCATGCACGGCCGACCGGACGCGGGCCGCAAGGAATATGACGGAGAGACAATGGTAAGACTGATTGGATGCGGTTTGCTGGCGCTGACGTTCGCGTCGACGGGCTGGGCCGCCGAGCATTACGTCGAGGTCTGGAACCCGCCCGAGGCGCGCCATCCGGCGGCCCGCACGCCGGCCGCACGCACGGGCGCCGATGCGCGCACCGGCAAGAGCACGGAGAAGCACGCGAGCGTCACGCCGAAAGCCGCCGCGAAGCCGCACAAGCGCCGTGTCGCCCAGACCGTGAAAGCCGGTTCGCACCGCCCGGCCGCCACCGCGACCGACACGCCGGCCGCACCGCGCCCCGTCGCCCAGCCTGCGCCGGGCCGCCTCACGGTGATGCGCCCTGCCGGCTCCGACGAGACGCACGCGCTAAACTTCTCCAATATCCCGCGTCAATACACGCCGGACGGCAACGTGCTGCAGGTCGGCACGCGCGGCCGCGCTGCGGAGGTGACTCGATAATGGAAGCGCAGACCTACCACGGCTACCAGATCTGGGGCCACGCGATCCTGCAGCAGGACGAGATCATGCAGCCCGAGCGCTTCGCGGCGAGCGGCACGATCACGCAGAACAACCGGCTCGTCGAAGCGTCCGGCGTGCTCGGCGTGTTCGACACCGAAGACGATGCGCGCAATGCAGGGCTCGAATGGGCGCGCGCCTGGATCGACAACCACCGCTGATCCCGTCGCGCGCGCGCGGATCGCGCATCGCAAATGCGGAAAGGGGCGTCATCGACGCCCCTTTCCGTATTCAAACCCGGATATTCAGGCGGCGGCCCGTGGCGGCCTCACCGTCACCTGCGGCCGGCCGACGAGCCGGGCCAGCACGACGATCGCCACCAGCGTCGCCACGTATGCGGCGATCTGGATGCCCGCCGGACGCGCGGTATAGCCGATCAGCGTATGCAGTGCCTTGCCGACGATGCTCGATTCCTTGAGCAGCCACGATGTATCCCAGACCGCATCGCCCCACGACGGCACGAGCCCCGCAGCCAGCAGGAAGCCGACGCACTGGCTCGCCATTCCCGCCGCGAGCAGCACGATCAACGCGTTGGTGACGGAGAACAGGCGCTTCAACGGAATCTGCAGCAGGCCCGCATACATCGCGTAGCCGAGCCCGGCGCCGCCGAGCACGCCCAGCAGCCCGCCGGCGATCATCTGCGGCGTCTGCCCCGGATCGCCCGCCGCGATCCCGTAGAGGAACAGCACGGCCTCGGAGCCCTCGCGCAGCACCGCGACACCGACCACGATGGCGAGGCCCGTCAGCGGCCGGCTGCCGGCCGCGACGGCCCGGCCGACCGCGCCCATGTGCAGCGCCATCTCGCGGCCGTGCCGGCTCATCCAGATGCAATGCCATGCGAGCATCAGCGTCGCGACGAACATCACGCCCGCGTTGAAGACTTCCTGCCCCATGCCGGACGCCCACTGCGAGATCACGTCGGCAAACGCCGCGATCAGGCCTGCACCGATCACGCCGCCGGCCAGCCCGCCGCTCACCCACCAGCCGCGCCGCGGCACGCCCTTCGTGGCGGCCATCACGATCGAGACCACCAGCGCGGCCTCGAGCACTTCACGAAAGACGATCAGGGCAGTCGACAGCATGTCGGTATCCGCTTACTTGACGGTGAGGTGCGTCTTCGACTGCGCTTCGTGATACTCGTCGTGGAACTCGTAGGTTCCGGCCTTCAGCGGCCCGACCAGGATCTCGGCCGACTTGCCGGCCGGCACGACCTTCTCCGCCTTGAAGTCGTCGCTCTCGAATTCCGCGGGCGTCGCGTCGAGGTTCTTCACGACGAATTTCACCTTCTTGCCGGCAGGGATCGTCACGCCATCGGGAGAAAACTTGTGGTCCTTCAGGGTCAGGTTGACGACGTCGTCGGCAGCGAATGCGGACGTTGCCGATGCGCCCAGCAGGGCCAGCGCGAAGCCGAAAGCAAAACGATTCATGGTTGGGAACGGAGAATGGATCTTGAAGAGAATCGATACTAAGAGCGATTCGCATTTCCGTATCGAATGCCCTCGTTGCCGCCATGGAAATAGTGTTTCACATCGTTTCGCAGTCCGTTGTCCGGAAAGGCTTTTCCCGACGCACGGCGCTGCACGGCCACGGTCAATCGGGCCATACACCGACCGGCATGCGCGGCGCCGCCTCCATTCGTCAGACCACGGCCTGACGCGTCGTCGGCCAGGCGGTATCCTGCACGCAACGCTTGACCTTCCCACCATGGCAAACTTCATGCTGACGGTGTTCGTCAATCGACCACTCAGGAGAACACGATGGAATTCGAAGTCCAGGACATGACCTGCGGCGGCTGCGCCAATGCGATCACGCGTGCGGTGACGGCTGCCGATCCTGCCGCGAAGCTCGACATCGACGTCGCGGCGAAGATCGTCAAGGTCGAATCGGCGCAAGGCGCCCAGCGCGTGCAGTCGATCATCGAAGCCGCCGGCTTCCACCCTGCGTTGCGCACCGCCTGACGCACACCCGGGAGGGCGGGCGCAGCGCCGAGCGGCGATGCGCCCGTGCATGCCAACGCGTCAGCGCAGCCGGATCAGCGTCGACTTCAGCTCGGTGTATTTCTCGAGCGCGTGCAGCGACTTGTCGCGGCCGTTGCCCGACTGCTTGTAGCCGCCGAACGGGAAGTTCATGTCGCCGCCCTCGTCGTAGCAGTTCACCCATACGGTCCCCGCACGCAAGCGGCGCGATACGTCGTGCGCGGTCGTCAGGTTCGACGTCCACACGGCCGCGGCCAGCCCGTATTCGGTATCGTTCGCGATCCGCACGGCCTCGTCGACATCGTCGAACACGATCACCGACAGCACGGGCCCGAAGATTTCCTCGCGCGCGATCTTCGCATCGGGTTTCACCTCGAACACCGTCGGCTCGACATAGAAGCCGCCCGTCTCCTGCTTCACGCGCGCCCCGCCCGTGACGAGCGTGCCTTCGCTGCGCCCCGCGTCGATATAAGCGAGCACGCGCTCGAGCTGGATGCCGTCGACGATCGCACCCATCGACACCGACGGATCGAGCGGATTGCCCGGCACATAGGCGCGCGCGGCCGCGACGAGCTTCTCAATGAAGGCGTCCTTGATGTCGCGATGCACGAGCAGCCGCGAACCGGCCGTACACATCTCGCCCATGTTGTAGAAGATCGCGCCGGCCGCCGTTTGCGCAGCACGGTCGAGATCGGGGCAATCGGGCAGCACGATGTTCGGCGACTTGCCGCCGAGCTCGAGCCACGCGCGCTTCAGGTTCGACTGCGCCGCATACTGCATGATCAGCTTGCCGACGGCCGTCGAGCCCGTGAACGCGATGCAGTCCACGTCGCGATGCAGCGCGAGCAGCTTGCCCGGTTCGCCCGCGCCCGGCACGACGTTGAACACGCCGGCCGGGATGCCGGCTTCGAACGCGAGCTGCGCGACGCGGATCGCGGTCAGCGGCGATTTCTCCGACGGCTTCAGCACGACGCTGTTGCCGGCCGCGAGCGCGGGGCCGAATTTCCACGCGGCCATCAGGATCGGGAAGTTCCACGGCACGACGGCCGCCACCACGCCGACCGGCTCGCGCGTGACGAGCCCGACGAGGTGATGATCGGCCGGCGCAACCTCGCCGCCGACCTTGTCGATCGCTTCCGCGAACCATTCGACGCAGTACGCGGCGCCCGGCACGTCGACCGTCGTCGTGTCGCCGATCGGCTTGCCCGCGTCGAGCGTCTCGAGCAGCGACAGTTCGTCGAGATGCTCGCGCATCAGCGCGGCCCAGCGCAGCAGCACGGCCTTGCGTGCACGCGGGTTCAGGCCGGCCCATACGCCTGCGTCGAACGCGCGGCGGGCAGCCGCGACGGCCGCGTTCACGTCGGCTTCGCCGCAGTCGGCGACCTTCGCCAGCACGCGGCCGTCGATCGGGCTCACGCAGTCGAACGTCTTGCCGCCATGCGCGTCGCGCGACGCGCCGTCGATGAATGCGCGCCCTTCGATCTCGAGCGACGCCGCCTTGTCCTGCCAGTCAGCCAAAGTCAACTTGTTCATCAGGATGCCTCAGTTTTTTGGCATTCGCGATGCGGCACGCCGCTGCGCATGATGCGCAGCCAGCCAGCAGCGAATGCAGTGATGCGCGGTGGGAAGGTCAGAAGGTCGCCGGCGAATTGGCCGAGACGACCTCGCAGATCAGTTCCGCGCTGGGATTGCGAAAACGGTGCGGCAAACGGCTTTCGAAGTAGTAGCCGTCTCCGGGGTCGAGCAGCCACGTCGCGCCGTCGACGGTCAGCTCGAGCCGACCCGATACGACGACACCGCCCTCGTGCCCCGCGTGCACGAGCATCTCGGGCCCCGTGTCGGCGTGCGGCTGATAGATCTCGCGCAGGATGCACATGTTGCGGTCCTTCACGCTCGCGCCGACCAGGTGAAACGCGAGCGTGTCGTTGCCGAGGTTCGGCATCTCGTCACGACGCGACACGACCGAGCGCGACTCGACGAGCTCGAACGTGAAGAACTCCGCGAGACTCATCGGTATGCATTCGAGCAATTTCTTCAGCGAGCCGACCGACGGGCTCACGCGGCCCTGTTCGATCAGCGAGATCGTGCCGTTGGTCACGCCGGCGCGCTTCGCGAGTTCGCGCTGCGACAGGCCATGCTTGTTGCGCACGAAGCGCAGGCGCTCGGCGACTTCGGTGGACATCGATTCGGTTTCGGACACGATAAGTGCGATGGCAAAGTGAAACGACGCGGTGGACAGCCGTTGAATATTCTAATCACTTTATGCCGCATATCAGCGGGGAAAACCCTGAAAGGCGTTCGAAATAATGAACACCCCGCCGACCATTCCTTTTGCGAATCTTTTGTTCCCGTTGCTCGGGAAAGCCCTGATACAGGACCGTTAAAAAACATTTGACGCCGTTTTTGGCTCGTATATGCTGGCTCTCAGGTTGGCGTCATCAGACTTTAATGAGCAGCAAAAAAGCGTTATTGCAACGCAAAAATTGATGCTCATCAATGTAAATGATGTCGAACCGGCGCCTTGATTATTTTAAACGCCCAGTGCGTTGAAACGGTCGGGTGTTCAATACTTTCAACAAACCAGTCGAGTGTAATCGTGAGAGTCCGTGGCCCTCTGGTGAGGTGGGATCGAGGCGATGTGCGAAGTTTGCGCAGCGCCGTTCCCGCTTCCGACGGCAGTTGCGGCTGGCATAGTCCTCGCCTGCTTCACCTGTCGATCTACACCATCCTGTCCCGTCGTTCCGTTCGGCGCCACAACGCCGTTTCCGCACGCGCATTCGTCGCCGTCGATACCGACGAAGTGGCGTCGCTGCTGCCGTAGCGCCTCTCCTTTCTTTACGTCGTTCGTTTCGCCTGCTGATTCGCCAACCGCATGGTCCGTGCGGTGACGGAACGCGTTCGCGCATTCGTTGCCGCGTCGCGTGTCGCAATGAAACGAACGACGGCCTGATCGTCGCGCGCAGCGCGGATCGCCACGCCATCCCGTTGCGCCCATTCACCAGCGGCCTTGCGCTTTGCGCCAGGCTGCGGGGCTGTTGCACGCCTGCGTTTCGCGCCGTCCGGCGAGCTGCACGCAACAACCCTCCGGATAACTGATTGACGTCATGGAAAGGAAACCCCTCGTCGGCATCACTGCCGACCTCACGCAAATCGGCGCACACGCGTCGCACACGGTCGGCGACAAATACGTCGCCGCGATCGTCGACGGCGCGCACGCGTTCGCGATGGTGCTGCCCGCGCTCGGCGCGCGCCAGTCGGTCGACGACGTGCTCGCCACGGTCGACGGGCTGTTGTTTACCGGCAGCTACTCGAACGTCGAGCCGCACCTGTATGGCGGCGAACCGAGCGCACCCGGCACGAAACACGACCCGGCACGCGACGCGACGACGTTGCCGCTGCTGCGCGCCGCGATCGCCGCGGGCGTGCCGGTGCTCGCTGTCTGCCGCGGCTTCCAGGAGCTGAACGTCGTCTGTGGCGGCACGCTGCACCAGCGCGTGCATGAAGTGCCGGGCCTCGCCGATCACCGCGAAGACGACGACGCGCCGATGGACACGCAATACGGCCCCGCGCACGTCGTGCGCCTGACGCCCGGCGGCAAGCTGCACGCGCTCGCCGGCGGCCGCGACGAAGTGCACGTGAACTCGCTGCACAAGCAGGGCATCGCGCAGCTCGGCTCCGGCCTCGCCGTCGAAGCCGTCGCACCGGACGGCCTGATCGAGGCCGTCAGCGTCGTCGATGCACCGGCTTTCGCGCTCGCCGTGCAGTGGCACCCCGAATGGCGCCATGCGCAGGACCCGCTGTCGAGCGCGATCTTCCGCGCCTTCGGCGATGCCTGCCGCGCCCGCCGCACTGCCCGCACGCGCGCCATGGCCGCCGCCGCGCTCGCCTGAGCGCGCCGACCCAAACAAAACGAGAACAGACATGCAAGACATCGAAAGTTTTCTGAAACAGCACCGGATCACCGAAGTCGAGGCGATCATTCCCGACATGGCCGGTATCGCGCGCGGCAAGATCACGCCGCGCAACAAGTTCACGTCCGGCGAATCGATGCGCCTGCCGCAGGCCGTGATGGTGCAGACCGTCACCGGCGAGTATCCGGAAGACGGCTCGCTGACCGGTGTGACCGATCCCGACATGGTGTGCGTGCCCGACGAGTCGACGATCCGCCTGATCCCGTGGGCCGTCGACCCGACCGCGCAGGTGATCCACGACTGCGTGCACTTCGACGGCTCGCCCGTTGAAATCTCGCCGCGCTACGTGCTGCGCCGCGTGCTCGAGCTGTACAAGGCCAAGGGCTGGAAACCCGTTGTCGCACCGGAACTCGAGTTCTACCTGGTCGACATGAACAAGGACCCGGACCTGCCGCTGCGCCCGCCGGTCGGCCGCACGGGCCGCCCCGAAACGGGCCGCCAGTCGTATTCGATCGAGGCCGTCAACGAGTTCGATCCGCTGTTCGAGGACATCTACGAGTACTGCGAAGCACAGAACCTCGACATCGATACGCTGATCCACGAAGTCGGCGCCGCGCAGATGGAGATCAATTTCATGCACGGCGACGCGCTGTCGCTGGCCGACCAGGTGTTCCTGTTCAAGCGCACGGTGCGCGAGGCCGCGCTGCGTCACAACATGTACGCGACGTTCATGGCCAAGCCGATGGAAGACGAACCGGGTTCGGCGATGCACGTGCACCAGAGCATCGTCGACGAGGAAACGGGCCTGAACCTGTTCACGTCGCAGGAAACCGGCGGCGCGACGTCGATGTTCTACAACTACCTCGCGGGCCTGCAGAAGTACACGCCGGCGCTGATGCCGATCTTCGCGCCGTACATCAACTCGTACCGCCGCCTGTCGCGCTTCATGGCCGCGCCGATCAACGTGCAGTGGGGCTACGACAACCGCACGGTCGGCTTCCGCATCCCGCACTCGGGCCCGTCGGCACGCCGCATCGAGAACCGCATCCCGGGCGTCGACTGCAACCCGTACCTCGCGCTCGCCGCGACGCTCGCGGCCGGCTACCTCGGCATGACGCAGCGCCTGGAGCCGACCGAGCCGCTCGTCAGCGACGGCTACGACCTGCCGTACCAGCTGCCGCGCAACCTCGAGGAAGGGCTGACGCTGATGGCCGCGTGCGAACCGCTCGGCGAGATCCTCGGCCACAAGTTCCTGAAAGCGTATTTCGCGCTGAAGGAAACCGAATACGAAGCGTTCTTCCGCGTGATCAGCTCGTGGGAACGCCGCCATCTGCTGCTGCACGTCTGAGCGTGCGCACGACCGAATACGGAATCACGGAGGAAACATGACTTACCGCAACGAATCTGCCTGGATCCAGCCGGCCGCGCCGGCCGCCGCACCGCGCGCGGCACAGGCACGCTCGACCGCCGAATACCGCGCGCTCGACGCCGCGCACCACATCCACCCGTTCTCGGACATGGGCGCGCTGAACCGCGCCGGCAGCCGCGTGATCGTGAAGGCCGACGGCGTCTACCTGTGGGATTCGGACGGCAACAAGGTGATCGACGGGATGGCCGGCCTCTGGTGCGTGAACGTCGGCTACGGCCGCAAGGAACTCGCCGACGCCGCGTATCGCCAGCTGCAGGAACTGCCGTTCTACAACACGTTCTTCAAGACGACGCACCCGCCGGTGATCGAGCTTTCCGCGATGCTCGCGGAAGTGACGCCGGCCGGCTTCAACCACTTCTTCTATTG